>CAWABA010000001.1:0-329620 GCA_963780185.1 Candidatus Bathyarchaeota archaeon
GGCGAAGCCAATCAACTATATCTCTGTGGAGTCGGTGGATGATTACAGCAAGAAAGTGGTGGCGCTTGGCGGCAAAATCGTTGTGCCGAAGATGAAGATCACTGGGATCGGTTGGTGGGCGCTGGCGCTGGACCCTGAAGGCAACTACTTCGGCCTGCTGGAGTACATGCAGAAGTAAAACAGAAAACGCTATTCTCCTCTTAAAAATGTAAACACCGCTTAAATGGTTGTTTGCTTGTCTATTTGGCTCTGCTAGATGCGCCTAACATGTTTCTTTGGGTGAAATTGCCCTTTGCGCCCAACTAACCTTCTATACGTCAACGCGTTTTAAGCTCTAAATCAAGAAATCAACTCAAAACAAACCCCAAGCAAAACCTCCGAGGACGAAAGGGTACCCCATTTTTACATCAAAAAACAAAGGTAAAAAATGTTTCCCAAAAGCCGACCGACGGGGGGAGGGGGTCATAGTATTTGTGACAAAAACAACCACAAATATGGTTCTGTTCTGCTCGTTGGGTTGAATGCTAAAAATGTCAAAATAGCCCTGTTTTTGAGTTAAATATGTACATAAAGCTGATAAACCCCTTTTTTCACTACATCCCCAATTAAGGCGAGAAGGGAGTAACGATAGGCTGCGGTATCTTCGGAGCAAAAAACTTTGAAAACCAAACGGTCTTTCCATATGTGTATTGGGGGCTCCGCGCCCAGAACCATCGCGGTCACCAAAGCCACGGGTTTCTAACCTACGACACCAAGTTTCATGTTTGCAAAAGCTTGGATTTGGTTCCGAGGCTCAAAAACGAGGCTATACATGAATGGTTCGACCGTCTGCCTGGGTCAGTAGGCATAGGCAACGTTCGGTACACTACCTCGGGGAAATGCGATGACACCTCAATCATCGAGGGCACGCAGCCGGTATTCGCTTCTTCAGGCGGAATAAAACTTGCCTTGTCATTTAACGGCAACATCGTTAACACTTTGCCGCTTAAGAAAGAAATGATGGAAAACTTTTCAGATTTCTACTTTAACTGCGACTCAGACGTTGTCTGCCACAAACTGCTCCTCGGACTAAAGCAGGGCAAAGACTTAGCGTCTGCGGTTCGAGCTGTCATGGAAAGCCTCGACGGTGCATTCTCCGTAACGGGATTGACAGGCGACGGCGAATTCTTTGCATTCAAAGACCCGCACGGAATAAAACCCCTCTGCGCTGGACATGACCCACAAAGCGCAACAGTCGCGTTCTGCTCTGAAACCGTCGGGTTAGACATGAACGGCTTCATACGGGATTTTGAATTAAAACCCGGCGAATTGGTTACCGCTTCAAAAGACGGATTCAAACGCACACAAATCATCCAAAACCCACGCGCCGCCTTCTGCTGTTTTGAATACGCTTATTTTGCTAGGCCCGACTCAAGGTTCGACGGCAAATATGTTTATGAAATCCGAGAGGACTTTGGAAGAAACATCGTTAGAGAGTTTCCTGATGTGGTTCGGGACAGCGACATCATAATGTCTGTGCCTGAAACAGGCGACGACCCCGCTATGGGCGTCCATGAAGAGTCAGGTCTGCGTTGGGAACGGGCATCGAGGCGGCACCGCTACGTTACTGAACGAGCCTTTATACTTCTTAACACGGAGCGCTTCTCAACTATCGACAAGAAAATCAACATTTTAGGCTCCAAAGTAGACGGCAAACGCGTCATAATAACCGAGGACAGCATAGTACGCGGAGACACAACAAAAGTCATCATAGACAAACTGCGAAAGGCAGGAGCCAAAAAAGTCTACGTCTTCGTCACCTTCCCCAGAATCATCGGCCCATGCTTCTACGGCATCGACATGTCAACTTACGGGCAACTCATCGGCTCCAAACACAGCGTGGAGCAAATCGCCAAAATCATCGGCGCAGACCAAGTATGCTACCAGTCGATTGAAGCATTAGTTAAAGCGACGGAGCAAACAGAAAATGAACTCTGCATGGCATGTATCACTGGTAAGTACCCTACGCCCTGTGCTCAAAAAATGGCTGACGCTATGAAAAAGAGGTTCCTTGAAGGCTACGAGGAAAAATCAAGAATCTACGAAACCGAAGAAGTAGAGCCTAAAGAGTAACCTATGTCTTTGGCGTTGCCTTGTGGTGTTGCAGTAACACGGTGTAACCTTTATGGATAAAATAGGCGTACTCGTAGTTTCGTACGGCGCAAGAGAAGTCGCTATGGTTGATGCTTTGCTGCAAAGCAAACGTTACCAAGTGGAACTCTACATCGCTGACAAGCAACGCAACCCCTTTAACGCGGAAAAAGCAGCAAAACACGTCGTCATCCCGAGCCTTGACGTAGCGGAAATATGCAAGTTCGCCCAAGCAAACAAAGACAAAATCGATTTTGCTCTGGTCGGGTCAGAAAAACCCATAATAGACGGTGTCCGCGACCAAATCGAAAAAGCCACAGGCATACCCGTCGTCTGTCCAAAGCAGAAGTACGCCATAGAAGAGAGCAAAGTAGAGCAGCGCCAACTCTTCGCCGAAATAGCGCCAGAAGCTAATCCACGGTTCAAAGTTTTCAGCCCCGCAGACTACAAGGGAACCGCCGACGTCAAAGGCGCGGTTTACCGCTGGCTAGACGAACTTGACAATCAGGCAGTTGTCAAACCCGACAAGCCTGCCCTGGGAAAAGGTGTGGGCGTCTGGGGCGACCACTTCGCCAACCGCGAAGAGCTTTTTGAGCATTTCATGTCCAACTTCAAGTACGGCAACGTTATAATTGAGGAGAAAATCGACGGGGAAGAATCCAGCTTCATGGCTTTCTGCGACGGCAAACACTTCATTGCGCTTCCCGACACACGGGACTACAAACGCGCCTTCGACGACGACCGCGGACCAAACACAGGCGGCATGGGCTCCTACAAAGACGCCGACGGCAAACTGCCCTTCTTGACAGATGCTGATCGGGAAGCTGAGCTTGCGTTGGGCAACAGGATTTTCAAAGGGTGGAAAGCCAAAATCAAAGATGACTCCGCGCTCAGAGGTGTCCCGCTTTATCTCGCCTTCATGCATACTGGCCAAGGAATCAAAGTTCTTGAGATTAATAGTCGCCCAGGCGACCCAGAAATAATTAACCTGCTTGCGCTGATTCAGGACGATTTTGTCGATGTCTGCTTCAAAATGATTGAAGGAAAATTGACAAGCATCAAAATGGAGAAGGCAGCATCCGTTTTAACCTATAAAGTTCCGCTTGACTACGGGGGCTACTCTGAGGTCTTCCCGAAAAAAGCCGACAAGGCTGAGGCGGACACTCCTGTTGACCTCTTAAAAGCTGAAGCATTAACTAAAAAATACGGCAGCCACATCCGCGTTTACCCCGGCTCTATGGAGATAAGAGATGGCAAAAACTACGCTCTCAAATCCCGCGCCGTCGGCGTCTTAGGCATCGGCGAAACAATTGAAGAAGCACGCAACATCAGCCTTGAAGGAGCCAAAGCAATCAGCGGCGGCGGACTATGGAACAGAACCGACGTTGCCTCAAAGCAGCATATTGCAAAAGCCATTCGTCACATGGAGAATTTGAGGCGCAAGGCGTGAAACGCATCTTCATTTCCGACTGCGAGGGACCAATCAGCAAAAACGACAACGCCTTCGAGTTAGCCTCAAACTTTATTCCAAACGGCGATAGGCTTTTCACGAACGTAAGCAAATACGACGACGTGTTAGCTGACGTTTTACACAAACCCGGCTACTCGGCTGGAAGTACCCTGAAGCTTATTTTGCCTTTCTTCAAAGCATACAGCGTGTCGGACAAGATGATGGACGAGTTCTCAGCCGACAATATTTTGTTAATCGCTAACAGCCAAACCACGCTCTGCCATGTGCAGGCAGTAGCCGACGCCTTCATTGTTAGCACTAGCTACGAACACTACATCAAAGCCCTATGCAAAGCCACGGAATTCCCCTACAAAAACACGTACTGCACTCACGTTAGCCTCGACAAATACGGTATCTCCCCGCGGGAAAGAGGACGATTAAGAGAAGTAGCGCAGGAAATCGCCAAAATGAAAACCATTGACATCCCGCCGACAGCAAAAGCCACAGAAGATTTTTCGCCAAGCGACCAAGCAACTATTGTACGTTTAAACGAAGTCTTTTGGAATGAAATCCCAAAGATGTTCGTCGGCAAATTCATCAAAGACGTCGTTACCGTCGGCGGGGAACAAAAAGCCGAGGTAATCCGAGACGCAACAAAACGCCTTGGCAAAGAACTGGCAGACGTCATGTACGTGGGCGACAGCATCACCGACGTGGAAGCCTTCAAGCTTGTACGAGCCAACGGCGGCTTAACAGTTTCGTTCAACGGCAACGGCTACGCGGTTAAGGACGCTGAAGTCGCGGTTCTGTCCGAAAGCAATCTTGTAACAGCTGTCATCGCGGATTTATTTTGCAGGTTTGGAAAAGAAAAAGCCTTCAACGCGGTTCAGAACTGGAATCATGAGGCAATCAAGGAAAGCGGGGTTGATTCTTCGTTGTTTGGGCTGCTTTCAAGTTTGTATCCTGATGTCTTACCTAAAGCTAAAATAGTGACGGCTCAAAATATGGAAATGCTCATAAGAGAAAGCAGCGATTTTAGAAAGAAAGTGCGTGGAATAGCCGTTGGGAAACTCGGGTAAAATGACCAAAGCGGAAATAGAAGATACATATGCGGAAGCTTTCACAGGACTTTTTTGCCGCCTAATAGTTACCGCCGACGATGAGGAAACCCTGCGTAAGGCTGCTGAAGATTCGACTGCAACCCCCTCTGTTGTAATCGGCAGAACGGAAGGCGGTGTCGAAAGATATCTCACCCGAAACGAAACCCCCGACCAACGTTTAGGCGCAATTTTGCAGTTCTGGGGAGAAATCAACCCTAAAAAAACCTTTGAGCAATCCCTCAAAAAGTTCGAGACTGAACTTTCCTACCGTATTCGCCAAGACATCTTGGTAAAACCATTCACCGCCGTCTACGACGCCCTGCCAAACGCCGAGGGCAAACTGGATATGATGGAGACTGTTGGGCACTGCGGCGACGGCTACGAGTGGGTTGAGAAACGCTTTGGCAGAGAAGTCATCGTGGTTCCTTTGATGGTTCCCGACTTCGTCATAGAACGCTACTTAGGATACGGCCGCGGAGTTATGGGCGGCAACTTTTGGGTCCTGTGCAAAACCAAACAAGCCCTAAAATCGGCAGGCGAGAAAGCCTTAGCAGCCATCCACAAGGTGCCCGGCGTAGTGACGCCTTTCGATGTATGCTCAGCAGGTTCCAAGCCTGAAACTCATTTTCCCAAGATTGGACCCACCACGAACCACCTTTACTGCCCGTCGCTTAAGGAGAGGTTAGGCAAGGAATCCTGTGTTCCCGACGGCGTAGGCTACATAGCTGAAGTAGTTTTCGACGGGGCGTCTTTAGAAGCTGTTAAGCAGGCGACCAAGGTAGGAATCGAAGCCGTGCTTGGCGTTGATGGCGTGGTGAAGGTTTCTGCAGGCAACTACGGGGGCAAACTGGGTGAGTATAAAATAATTTTGAAGGAGTTGTTTTCATGACAAAGTTTGATGTTGTAGGTTTCGGAGCGCTCAACGTTGACATGCTCTTCAAAGTCGAGCGGTTGGCACGAGCGGAGGAGGAAAGTTTCGTTCAAGATTACACTGAGGCTTGCGGTGGCTCAGCAGCAAATACTATTGTTGGGCTGGCAAGACTCGGCTGCAGAACTGGCTTTATAGGCAAAGTGGCGGATGACCGGGAAGGCAAACTGCAAATTGACTGTTTCAAAAATGAAGGCGTCGACACAGGAGGCGTCGTCCAAGCGAAACATGGCAAGAGCGGGTCGGTTATGGGGTTCGTTGACAAGAAAGGCGCAAGAGCCCTCTACATCAACTCGGGAGTCAACGACGCAATCGAGCCTCGGGAAATAAACTACGGCTACGCTTTTGGGACAGAATTTCTGCATTTCTCATCGTTTGTCGGCGAAAAATCTTTTCGTGCACAAAAAAAGCTCTTAGGAGCCCTTCCCAACAACGTTAAAGTTAGCTTTGACCCGGGCTCAGTGTACGCCCAGAAGGGGTTCGCAGCTGTTGAGCCGATAATTCGAAGTTCCTACCTCTTCATGCCTAACGCCGGCGAACTTGAACTCCTAACAGGGGAAGATGACGTCCGCAAAGGCGCCGACTTGATTCTTGATGCAGGCGTCAAAGTCGTCGCAGTTAAGCTTGGAGATAAAGGCTGCTACGTCACTGATGGAGTAGAACGGCTAAGAATCGAGCCATTCAAAGTCAAAGTCGTCGATACCACTGGAGCGGGGGACGCTTTCTGCGCGGGATTCCTCTACGGATTAATCAAAAACAAGAGCCTCTTCGAATGCGGGCGATTTGCCAATTTTGTCGCTTCAAGATGCGTCACCGCGATGGGTGCCCGCTCAGCTTTGCCTTATACTAAAGATTTACAGGAATTTTTTGGTTAAGCTGTCGATTATGCTTTGGAAGATTAGTTTTCCGTCGCCGTATTGAAGCATCTGTTGTTGGCGTGTCCAGTCGGGTTGCTGCCACCAATACATGGCTCTTTCTGGGTGAGGCATGAGCCCGAAGATGTTTCCTTCCTTGTTGCATACGCCTGCGATGTCGTAGAAGGCGCCGTTGGGGTTAGCTGGGTATTTGCCGTCGGCGACTTTGCCGTCTTTGTCGCAGTAACGGAAAACAACCATGTCGTTGTCGACTAGTTCCGCAAGTAAGGTTTCTTCTTTTTCTTTGGGGAAAAGCAGTCTGCCTTCGCCGTGGGCAATCGGCATCCGCAACACTTGGCCAGAGGCGACTTTGTTTGTGAAGGCGCATTTTCCGCGGTTTTCATGCTTGAGGTAAATCCATTGGCATTTGAAGCCTGCAGGTTCATTGGTTGTCAAGGTGGCTTCGGGGTAGGCGCTTACGCCTTTGAACCCTGGAAGTAACCCGTACTCGACCATTATTTGGAAGCCGTTGCATATGCCCAGCATCGGTCTGCCTTCGTCGATGAAGGTTTCCATTTCTTTGCCCAGCTTGGCGCTTAGATGACGTGCGAAGATTACTCCTGAACGCACGTAGTCGCCAAACGAGAAGCCGCCTGGAAAAACCAACACCTGATAATCAAGCAGGCTGTGCAGTTTCGCCAGTTCGTTAACGTGTAGGATGTCGGCTTGAATGCCGAGTTCTTGGAAAGCCCGCTGGGTTTCCGCGTCACAGTTGGTTCCGCCGACCCGCATAACGCAGACTTTGATTTCTTCCTGCTTCATCTTAGGAACCTCCGCCAAACGTTTTCTTCCAGCTGCGCCGTAGCTCGGCAAGGGAAGCGTCAACAACGGTTTTCGTTTTCAATCCGTTTATGACCAGTCGCTCGTCTTTGGTTACTGTGCCGATTTGGATGCAGGATTTGTCTTTCATCATCGACTCAAAGTCTTCCTTGTCTTGCTCTGACACTTCTAGCAGAAAACGGCTGTTCGACTCAGAAAACAACACAAAATCGTCGCGTTCTAAACCTCTGCCAGGCACTTTGTCTAAATCCAGTTGTAAACCGTATCCGCCTGCAAACGCCATCTCTGCCGCCGCTACCGCCAAGCCGCCTTCTGAGAGGTCATGGCATGACCTAACTAAACCCGAGTCTATGGCTTTGGTTACGGTTCTGAAGGTGCGTTTGGCTTTGGCGCCTTTGACTTTGGGGACGCTTGCGCCCAAGTAGCCTTTGAGTTTGTAGTATTCTGAGCCGCCGAGTTCGTTTTGTGTTTCGCCTATGATGTAGAGTAGGTTGCCTAGCGCTTTCAGATCCATCGAAGTGACGTACTGGAGGTTGGGGACGATGCCTACCGCCGTAATCAGCAGCGTAGGCGTGACTGGACCCATCGGGGACTCGTTGTAGAGGCTGTCTTTTCCCGAGATAAACGGCGTTTTAAACGCCACAGCAAAGTCATAGCATGCTTCACAAGCCCGAACCAGAGAGCCTAAACGCTCCGGCTTCTCAGGGTTGCCCCAAGTGAAGTTGTCAAGAAGCGCGATTCTTCTGCCCCCCACCGCAACGTTGTTTCGCACTGCCTCATCAATGGCTGAAGCCGCCATCCAATACGGGTCAATCTTGCCGTAATTCGGGTTCATGCCGCAGGAAATCGCTAAGCCTTTCCACGAATCGTTAAGAGGCTTGAGGACGGCTGCGTCGTTTGGTCCAGCGTAGACTCCCTGAAGGGGTTTGAGTGTTGTGTTGCCTTTGACTTCGTGGTCGTAGGTGCGTATGACGCTTTCTTTGCTGGCGATGTTGGGCGCCGCAAGCAGCTCAAGCAGGGTGTCGGTGAGGTTTTCGGGCGCAGAAAACTGAGGTTCCGTGAAGTTTTGCTTTTCGATGGTGGCTGTTTTCATGCTTTTGCATGGGTTAAACAGGAAAGCCATGTCCATGTCAGCAACTTTCTCGCCGTTGAAATTAAGCTGGAGCCGACGCTCAGTTGTGAGTGTACCGATCGCCGTTGCCTCCACGTCTTCTTTTGCGAAAACCTCCATAACACGCTCCAAGTTTTCAGGCGGAACCGTTATGAGCATTCTTTCTTGTGATTCTGAAATGTAAATTTCCCAAGGCGCCAAACCGCGATGTTTCAGCGGCACCTTGCCCAGGTCGATGGTTACCCCGCAGTCGAATCTTTCGGCTGTCTCGCCAACGGCTGACGATAATCCGCCTCCGCCAAGGTCGGTTGTCGCCGACGCAAGCTGCAGGTCGCGGATATCAATTATCGCTCTTTTCACTTTTTCTTCTTCAATCGGGTCGGCGATTTGCACGGCTGGACGGGAAATTTCCTCTGATTTCTCGGTTAGTTCTGCGGAAGCGAAGGTTACGCCGTGGATTCCGTCGCGTCCCGTTTTTCCACCTGCTAAAACCAAGATGTGTTCTGGCTTGGCGTTTTTTGTGAATTTTGCAAGCGGCAGGAGCCCTATGCATCCGCAGTACACGGTGACGTTGCCTGTGTAGCTTTCGTCGAAGTATATTGCGCCGTTGACTGTGGGGATTCCCATGTTGTTTCCGTAGGCGCTGATGCCTGCGGTTACGCCCATGTAAACGTATTTTGGGTGTTTTATGCCTGCGGGAAGCTTGTTGTAATCGTAGTCGAGTGGTCCGAATCCTAAAACGTCGGTGCAGGCAATTGGGTCAGCCCACACGCCGAGGATGTCTCGGATGACTCCGCCGACTCCCGTGGCTGCTCCGCCGAAAGGTTCTACAGCGGATGGGTGATTGTGAGTTTCAACTTTTGCTGCGATGCCGTAGCCGAGGTCGAAGCGGACTATGCCTGCGTTGTCTTCGAAGACGCTGAAGCACCAGGGCGCCTTGATTTGTTTGGTGGCTTTTGCAATGTAGGTTTTGAAGAGGCTGTCGATTTCTTTGCCGTCCAAAACGATTTTTCCCTTGAAAGTTTTATGGTAACAGTGCTCGGACCATGTTTGACTGATGGTTTGCAACTCCACGTCTGTTGGGTTTCTGCCTTCGGCTTTGAAGTAGGCTTGGCTGCTCTTCATTTCTTCAAGGCTCAACCCTAACGCTAATTCGTCGCTGGCTTCAACGAGTTGCTGGTCGTTGGCTTCGGCTAGGGCTGCTTCGTAGAGGGCATAGTCCGTTTTTCGTGGGCGGTAGATGTCGGAGTTCATCGCTGGTCCTCAAAGGTTACAGTGTAGTTGTCTTTGGTTGGGTTTGCGAGGAGGCGTTTGCTCATTTCTTCCGTTTTCGCCTTTGCCTCTGCAGCCGTTGCTACGTCAAATGTGACGGTGTAGACTTTGCTTACGTCTACGGCTTCTACTTTGTAGCCGAGTTCTTTTAGAAGATGTGCTGTTGTTTCTCCTTCAGGGTTGCTGTGGCCTGGCTTTAGGCTAACTTCGATTTTGGCTCGATATTTCATAAAACCGTAAATATCGCTAGAGGATTTAAACGCTTTCGACAAAAAAACCGCAAGACTTTACGTCAAAACCAGCCTTTTGTTTTTGTAAGTTACCTCAACCGTGTGCCTGCCAGTTACTTTACCTATCAATTCAGGCTTTCCGCCGTCTTGCTCCAGCATGCTCATGGCTTTGTCGACTTCCGATTTGTCAACAATTATACCAAAACCCCAACCCATGTTGAACGTTTTGAACATTTCCTCGTCCGAAACGCGGTAACCAAGCTCAGACGCGGTTCTTTGGATTAATCCGAATATGGGTTGCGGTTTGAAGTTGGTGAATTCGAAGCCTATTCCAGGTGAGTAATTGGCGAGGTTGGTGAATTTCATGTAGCCGTCGCCTGTGATGTGTACTGCCGCCTTCACTTTGACTTTGCTGGCTACTTTAAGAAGCGGCTTAACATAGATTTTCGTCGGCACCAACGTTTCAAGCACAACTTCCCGATCCAAGCCTTCTGGAACATCGTTCGGCTCGTATTTTCCTCCCCACTGCTTAAACAGGATTTTCCTCACCATCGTTAAGCCGTTGCTATGCAGTCCGCTGCTTGCTAAACCGATTATCGGGTCTTCTGGCTTGATGTTTTCGCCAGTTATGATTTCTTGCCGCTCCACAGTGCCGACCGAGGCAACAACCATGTCGAAGCCTGCGTTGTCAACTAAGCCCTTTATTATTTCTGCTACGTCGCCTGTTTCGCCGCCTGTAACTGGGCACTCCGCTTCAGCCGCACCCTGAATAATTCCTTTCAGCCACTCATTTACAAGGAAGGGTTCACTGGCTTGCGCGTGAATGTTGTCGGCTATTGCGAGGGGTCGGGCTCCTGAACGGATAACGTCGTTGACAGCCATCGCCACCGCGTCGACGCCTATGGTGTCATATTTGCCTGCTAGTTGCGCGAGAAGAACTTTGGTGCCTACACCTTCGATGACGAGGTCTAGGAAGGTGTTTTCTCCGACTGGAAAAATGTTGCCGTAGGGCAGACGCATCACGTTGCCGAAGCGGCTGTGCTTGTAGGTTTCCTGCAGGTTTTTTAGGGCTTTTTTTGATTCGACGCGTTGTGCTCGGTTTACGCCTGCGTCGGTGTAAGTGAAGTTTTTAGGCAAGCTCTCGTTCTCCTCGGTATTCTTTATTATACCTTAGAAATAACGATTATGCTTGCTTTGAAGCCGCGGTTATGTAGGTTTGGTTTTTTGGCTGATTAACACGAGGCTTTTTAGGGGTTGAATGGTTTATGAAGTAAGCGTTTTGGTTTTTCTCTGTTTTTTCGTTGCGACTTTCCCCCAGGAATAAGTTGAGACTTTTTTCTGGTTGCTTTCCGCGTTGCTTTTTTGGTTTGGGGCTTGAATTGCTTGCAGGTTTGGTCGTGTCGGGTCGTGTTCTATGTTGCTGGATGGGCGGATGCGACTTTTCCATGTTGACGGCATTGTCGGTTATGGGCGAATCGGGTTTCAGGTGCGGTGGGTTTTGGAGCCGTAACGGAAAGATTCGAGGTTTTCGCGGCTGCGGCTTTCGGGATGGGCGGCTGTGGCGTCCTCGTGACATGTAGAAGAGAGTCATTCTCTATATTTTAGCCACCAATTTCAATTACTGCATCACTCCACGCGGTCGTACTCTAGCTTGGTTAGGACATCAGGTTTTTAACCTAATGAGCCAAGTTTTAAGTTGACCAAAGTGCACTTGTATTATGGAAAAAGAGGGAAAGAGAGGGTTAAAGGAAGAGGCAGTGTTTTCTGGAATAGGAAATCAAGAAGAAATGACATTAAAGTAACGGTGCGACCCAACCAGCTGTAAACACACAATATATTTCTGTCCATTCCTCTCTGTTTATAGGATGTTTAAGTTAAAACTGTTCAGGACAGCAAGAATATTTATCGCATATTTGCTTCAATGCAGAAGATAAAGCGTATTTAGAGCATAGACAATTGGAAAATGTTAAATTTAGATAAGCGCAAGGTTGTTTGGGAATCTTTGATAAAAGAATATAAAATAGTATATCGTTCAGCGGATGAGCATGTCTTTGAAGGTATGTAAAATCGCAATTTGAGAAAGAGATAAATGACTTAGCTCTCAATGATTGGGAAATCAAATCTTTTAAGATAGATGTAATATCCCCAACTGAAACACCAAGTTATGTTAGTGCATATGCATTGTTAGAAAGGGATGCTCTCCCTTAATCCATTTTTGGATAACGCTCCAAAATTAATTCTTAATGTTTAGTTAAGCCTGACTGGTTTATTGAGCATTTGAAAAGCTAGAGTTGGACAATAAAATCTTTAAACCAACAGAATACAAATGCAGTTTAAGTTAGAGGTCGTTCAAAATGGCATTTCCAGACATACTCAGACAATATCAAACGAACATCAGAAAAGACCTTGAAGCAAAGGGTCTAAACGTTGTATTTGAGATAACAAACTATAATCATGACGCTATGGCAATAGAGTATAGTCTGTACAGTAAGAACCCAGATGAAGAAGTGCCTAAAGAAGCCCAAAAGATAGTGGATGATTATTTGCAGTCCTCTAGGCAATTTGTAAGTAGGTCCTTTAGGAAATCGCCTTGGGGCTAGCAACGTTCCAAAATTAATTGTTGGTAGAACTTTATATCCAAAGTTGACCACTTCAGGGGACCAAATCTTTGGAGTATGAAAAGTTGAAGATTAAGTGTATAAGGTTTGAATGCGAAATCTGTTCCAAGTTGGCTTCCATCCAAGTCTTCTACAATAAAGCTGGAATAATCAAATATGCCGGGGCAAGGCATTACTCAGGGCAGCTTAATGGGAAGCCCCAGTTTGAGTATCACCAGCAGTCTCTTGCCTGCATTCAGAGAAAACTTAATGAAATGCCTAAAGAAGAGAATACCAGCTTAACCAACAGTGGTCACATTGGTCAAGTTTCTAATGTTGACCTAGAAAAGATTGGGAATAGCTCCAATTTGGAAAAAAAGGGCGGTCGTAGTCTAGCTTGGTTAGGACATCAGGTTCCCAACCTGACAACCCGGGTTCAAATCCCGGTGACCGCACCAAACCAAACTTGTGCATTACTAATGCATAAACTTATATTTTTGTAATGCACACTTTTCCTTTGATGACTTAATGATTCTCAAAGAGACTCTAAGAAGCATAGTCAAAACGCAACAAAGAGACCTTGAATCCTTAACCTACGGTATTCCCCGAGCGTTAGCCAGCGATATAGACCTCAATGTACCCTTCGCCATAATCTTGTCAGGAATAAGGCGATGCGGAAAAAGCACGTTACTCCGACAAACAATGAAAAAAGCAAATGGTAAGTATTATTTTAATTTTGAAGATCCGAAAGCAACCACTTTTGAGCTTAATGATTTCCAAAAATTGACTGAAGTGTTCAGAGAAGAGTGGGGCGAAAGCGATTTTTACTTTTTCGATGAAATTCAAAACGTCGAAAAATGGGAGCTTTTTGTAAGAACGATGCTGGATAAAGGCAAGCATTTCCTAATCACTGGTTCAAACGCTTCACTGATGAGCAAAGAGCTCGGAACAAGACTTACAGGCAGGCATCTTAGACAAGAGCTATTCCCATTCTCCTACTGTGAATTTCTCGCTTTCAAATCCAAAAAAGCGGGTTCTGAGACTTTCAATGAATACTTGCAAAAAGGCGGATTTCCAGAATATTTAGAATTCGGCAGAGGGGAAATTCTTCAGGAGTTGCTCAACGACATAATCATGCGAGACATCGTCGTTCGACACAAACTTAGAAGCTCCAAGTCGATAAAAGAGATGGCGCTTTTTTTGGTTTCAAATGTAGGCGTCGAGTTTTCCTATAATGGTCTTGCCAAAGCCTTTAGCCTTGGTTCAACCAATAGCGCCATTTCGTTTGTTTCATACTTAGAAGATAGCTACCTTTTGTTTACTGTTCCCCAGTTCAGTTATTCTCTAAAGAGGCAATCTGTGAATCCTAAAAAAGTTTACATGATCGATAACGGATTGACTGATGTCAATTCAGTTTCTTTCTCTTCAAATAAAGGAAGAATGCTGGAAAATTCGGTTTTCTTGGATTTGCGCAGGAGTGGAAAAGAAATATTCTACTTTAAAGGAAAGAAGGAATGCGATTTCGTAATAAAATGCAAGAATAAGGTCACTGAAGCCATCCAAGTGTGCTATGACTTGAATGAAGACAATAAAGGAAGAGAAATCGAGGGTTTGATGGAGGCGCTTACAACGCTTGGTTTATCACAGGGGTTAATTTTGACATCTGACCAAGAAGACGTTCTCAAAATTGACGGAAAAACTATCACCGTTGCCCCCGCCTGGCGCTGGATGACTGCTGCAGCTCGGTAGGACATCAGGTTCCCAACCTGACAACCTGGGTTCAAATCCCGGTGACCGCACCAAACCAACCTGCACGTGGCACAGCTGCTTATTTTTTAAAGTGTATCGACGAATTGTATCGTCTTTCTGTATCGACGGTTGACTCTATAATGTGGTAGTCGACAAACATTGGTCCACCTGCTTAACCTAAGCCGCTCGCCTAAAAGGCGGTTTTAGCAAAAGACAAAAGAGCCACGTTTATCTGAATAACTGTAGGTGTCGATATTCCTTCAGGTTTTCTGATGCTTCCCGTTCCTTCATCTAACCCGCCTCAGCCATACGTGAAGTGCCCAAACTGCGGGTCACAGGTAACGGCGAACTCTAACTACTGCAACTTCTGCGGCACATCCCTGCATCAACCAGTTCTGCTGAAAATCTGCCCTCGATGCAACACAAAGATTCCTGTCAGCGTCAAATTCTGCCCCGAATGCGGGAAAAAACAACCCGTCGAAAACAGCCCGCAGAAACCTGCGGAGCAGGCGGCAAGCCGCTGATAGTTTTGCCTGCAAATAATTGCTTTTGCAGTTAGGTGTATTAGGGGGTTAATCTTTCTTTGATTGAGGCTGTTTTGATATGTCAACGGATTCAGAAGACTTCAAAGTGACGCCTGGCAAAAAAGTCAGCTTGAAAGATTACGATTCAGGTTGGATTCCGAAATGGGCTAAGAAACTGGAGGAAAAAGAGGACAAAAAAGCGGTTAAACTGCAGGCACAGGAAATGCTTGAATTTAACCGACAGAAACTGGTAAAGATGCAGGATCTGTTTTGGGCAAACAGCACTTACTCGATGCTTATCGTTCTCCAAGGCATGGATGCGGCGGGAAAAGACGGCACTATACGACACGTCATGTCGGGGGTTAACCCTCAGGGATGCCAAGTTACAGGTTTCAAAGCCCCGTGCGAAGATGAGTTGATGCATGATTTTCTCTGGCGGAACTCGAAGGCTCTTCCAGAAAAGGGCATCATAGGCATTTTTAACCGTTCATACTACGAAGACGTGCTAATCGTTAAGGTTCGACCAGAAGTTCTGCAGAGGGAGAAGCTGCCGCAGACGCTGATGGGAAAGCAGGTTTGGAATCAGCGGTACGAGGACATAAACATGTTCGAGCGCCACTTGGTTCGGAACGGAACGGTTGTGTTGAAGTTTTATCTGAATCTTTCAAAGGAACATCAGAAACAGCGGCTACTCAAGCGGCTTGAAGACCCCGACAAGAACTGGAAGTTCTCAGTGAACGATCTTTCCGAACGCTCAAAATGGGCTGATTACTTGGAGGCATACGAAGAAATGCTTAATGCAACGAGCACCGAGTGGGCGCCATGGTACATCATTCCCGCCGACAAGAAATGGGTCACACATGCATCAATCTCCGAAATTATAGTTTCCCAAATCAAGAAACTTGACTTAAAATACCCCGTCTTAAGCAAGGACCAACTTGCGGCGCTGGAGAAGGCAAAGGCTGAGCTTAAAAAAGAGTAAACGACGCAGCTCTACGGGTTTGGGGTGGGCGTGACGACGCAGTGGACGTCCAACTGTTTTTTGAAGGCTTCGTAGAACGCCTGCTTGTTCTGGATAACGCTCCACTCTTCGAAGCTGCAGTCCGAGTCAGAGTAGAACGTTAGCAAAACTTGGTCTTTGTTAACTTTAACAAATTCAGCCTTCTTAACTAACCCAGTGTGGCTTCGATCAAGCTTCTCTGCGAATCTTAGAAACGTCGATAGAATGGCGATGCTCTGCTTGGTTTTTTCGTCCAGCCCCGACGCTTTCATGGCTTTTTTTGAAGGCAATTTTTTCCTGTGGAATCTTGCGATGTTGCCCATTATCTGGGTTTCTTTGCGGTCAAAACCGAGGAGTTCAGCGTTGCAGATGATGTATTGGGAGTGAAGTTGATGGTCGTTGAATGAGAGGAAGTCGCCGACGTCATGCAGCAAAGCAGCGTACCTTAAAAGTTCTTTTTCGTTCTCTCCCATGCTGTGAAGCCCAATTGCTTTGGCGCTGTCGAAAAGCTGAGTAGACAACGCGGCTACGGCTTCGGAGTGTTTTTCATCGAAGTTGCAGGATCTTCCCAAATGCAAGGCGCTTCGGTTGCGCATCGGGGTCTTTTGGAGTTCACGGAAACCCTCATACTTCGACAAGTAATCGACGAGCAACCCATCCCGCAGCTCACGGTGGCTAACGTTGATCTCTTCCAAGCCTAACTCCTCCATAACCGCCTCCATTATGGCTGCCCCCGCAATTATGATGTCGGCTCGGTCAGGGTTGATGGCTGGCAGTCTTCTTCTTTCTTCAAGCGGCAGGAAGCAGAGGAGGGGCGCCAACTTTTTCAGGTTTTTCCTTGATAACGTTAACCCGTTGCCGTTGGCGTTCTTCTTGATTACTTTGTTTGTGATTTCCGCCAAGTTAATGATTGTGCCTGATGATCCCCATGCCAGCCTGACTCCGTTCTCTTGGACTTTTGCCTTGGCTACTCGGACCTTGCTGCATGCGTATTGTTTTATCTGTTTGTAAGTGCTGTTTGCCACTGGCCCAGCCCATCCTTCGCCTATGAACCGAGCAGTCAGCCTAATCGCTCCTAGCCTGAGGCTGTTCGCGTAAAAGCATTGGTATTGGTTTCCGATGCAGATTTCTGTGCTGCCGCCTCCCAAATCTATGAAGACGGCTTTTTCCTCGCCGATGTCTACCCCGCTTGACACGCCGAGGCAGATTAAGCGGGCTTCCTCCTCGCCTGAAATCACTTTCACGTTGAGCCCAGTTTCTTCGAGGAGTTTTTGGAGAAATTCAGATTGGTTTTGCGCTTCCCGAATCGCCGAAGTTCCCACGGCTATTATTTCAGTGGCGCCGTAGGTTTTGGCTAATTCAACGAATTTTCCGCAGACAAAGATGGCGCGTTCCATCGCGGCTGGTTTAAGCAGGTTGTCTTTGAATTCGTCTTCGCCTAAACGGACAACTTCTTTCTCTTGGCTGATAATGGTGTAGGAGAAATTTGGGTTTATTCTTACAACTAACAGGCGAGCGGCGTTTGTGCCGATGTCTACGAAACCGACTATTTTCTCAGCAGTTTTCACCGACTCTTCCATATCAGCACCAATTTCTTTGAGAAGACCCCTTCAAACAAATCTTTCTTCTTATTAAAAGCCCGCTCTTCCAGCGTTAATTTTGTTTCGGATAAGCATTCGACAGTTATCTTTTTTGTGCCCATTTTAAGGTTTACTGATCTCACGTTTGATTGGTGAGTGTAATCTAAGCCGTCTGCCGCGCGTAAAAGACTGGATAGAACCTTTATGACTTTTACGGTTTCGCGGTCTAAACCCCGCAGGTTGAAGTGTTTTTGTTTAGGCAAACCCTTGCGATGATAACGCGCCACGCTTGCCACAATCCGTCGCTCCCGAGACGAAAAAGGCAACTGCGTGTTGTTGAGGATAAGTCTGGCTGTTACTTTATGGTGCCCCTGTCTGCCCTCCAGCAAGCCTGCATCATGCATTATGGAAGCACATTCAAGCCAGCATCTTTCACGTTCACCCAAATTATGCAGCTTGGCTAATCCATCGAAGAAGTCTAAAGCAAGCTTGGTGACCTGCCTGCAGTGGGCTAAGTCTTGCCCGTATCCTTTGGCAAATTCTTTGGACGCGTCGACTTTTGCTTTGCAGTTTTCAAGTGCAGCCTTTTCTCTGGCGGCGTCTTCCTCAAGTATTTCGTCGATAGAAACGCCTTGAAGCAGCATCTGGGAAAAGCTTTCAGGTAAACCTTTTCTCCTAAGAGCGTCGGCGGCGGCTTCAACATCATAATCTACACGAATCATCTCGACCTTGAAGGGATTAAACTTCAAAATTGCGTAGGCTGCTTGATGGTTTGCGTCGCCGGGTCTTCCTACGCTTCCAGGGTTGACGAAGGAGGCTCCATCTACTTTCCGACAGAGTTGCACATGAGAGTGCCCCACGATTATCACGTCGGCTTTCGCGGCTTCGGCGAGTTTTTTTAGCCGTTCAATTGGAGTGTCCTCGGTAATGTGTTCATCAATCGATTCGGGGCTTCCATGTGTTACGAGCAGTTTCACGCCTCCGATTTGGAGCCTGAGTTCTCGCGGCAAGGAGCTAAGGTAGCTTTGGCATGATTTGGCTAGCTCTTTTTTGGTGAAGTTGAAAGCAGCCCTTTTTTCGCTTTTGGCTTTGGGTTCGCTTTCGATGACTTCGGCATCATAGTTTCCCAGAACGCTTAGAACGTTTTTTTCGCATAGCAGCTCAACAACATCGTTCGGGTAGGCGCCGTATCCTATGGAGTCTCCTGCGTTGAGGAAAAGATCGACGCCTCGTTCTTCAGCGTCTTGAATAACCGCTTCTAAAGCTTGGAGATTAGCATGGACGTCTGAGAGCACCGCGATTTTAGCATCTGGGTTCGCCAGAATCTGGCTTGTTTTTTCCTCATTCACTGTTGATCCCTCTTTGGTCGTTGCCTTGAGTTGTTCAAAAAAGTTTTGTTTTTGGTTTTCTTCCCAAAGCTGAACAAAGCTTCCATAATGATCTTTTCTCTGGGCTACTATGTAAGCCAGAAAACTCTGTATTGCTTGCTCAAACTTTGCGGCGTCGAATTTTTTGTCGGCTTTCGCTTTGGTTGCCTCGATGAATTTGGGTAAACTGTCGATCCAGACTTCCAGGTCATGTTTTTCGCCCAGTATGTCTTGGTAGGTTTTTACTGTTTCGATTTCGTTTTTCAGCTTGTCTTTGTATAGTGGCGCGAAGAACTCCATGGTGTAGCGAAGCTTCTTTGCATGAATCCTCATTTCATGATGCTTCTGGTTTGCGTTCTCTACATGGACATATTTTTCCAGCGAAAGAAAATCGTCAAGTCTGAAGCATATTTGCCAAAGGGCTTTTTTAAGCACTTGATCGGGGTTAAAAGTCAGGTTTGGCTTTTCCGCGAGGACTTTTCCGCAGAAGCCGCCCATGGTTTCCAAAACATCTGACGCCTTAAGCTTGTCTATCCCGCTGGTGACCAAAGGCTGAACCGCATCTCTGTTGCTTACGCGGTCGCGGAGCAGGATGTTAACGTATTTTTTTTCTTCCGAGCCGATGTTTTTTAAGTATTTTTTCACGAATGCTATTTGGACGTCAAGGTCTCTTGCCTCTCCAAGCAGGCGAGTGACTTTTTTTATTTTTTTTGTCCATTTTTTGTATTTCTTGCGTGGAAAACAGGGTTCGAACAACGGCAGTGCGGCTCTGATTTTGCGTGAGGTGACGCGTGTTTTGTGGACGCATTCTATGTCTTGGTTCTCTATGACGCCGTCAACACTTTCTTCGAACCCGCCGAGCAAATCGACGATTGCTTTGCAGCCGAATTGGCAGTAGCTTGTGTCGGCGTCACGTTTGCTGCTTTTAGGTGGGGCGTTCATTCCAGATGCCTCGGTTCTTGATTAGCCAAGCTTGAGAGTCGATGATTTGCTCTCCGTCTTTGGGTTTTACTCTTTCGTAGGTTCCATCTGGAAGCAGCCTTCTCGCTTTAACGTTGTCGCAGAGATGGATTTTAAGCATGTTTTCGAAGAGGGCGCGGCGTAGGTACGGGTCGGGCACGCATAAGAGGACTTCGATTCGTTCGTTGAGGTTTCTAAACATCATATCTGAGCTGCCGATTAAAACTTCATCTTCTATCTCTCCGCGGAAATAGTAGATTCGGGCGTGCTCAAGGAAGCGTCCCACGATGGATATTACCGAAATGTTGTCGCTTACTCCCTGAATTCCCGGTCGCAGGCAGCATAAACCCCGCACGTTGAGGTCAACCTTGATCCCCGCCATCGACGCCTTATACAACGCCTGGATGATTTCTGTTTCCTCAAGATTGTTCAGTTTAAGAGCTAAGTATCCTTTCCCCGTTTTCTGATGAAAACTAATTTCTTTTTCGATGCGCCTCAAAACTTCCTTTTTAAGCGTTTTAGGTGCCACAAGTAGGTTTCTGAACTCTTTTTCTTGGAGCCCATTTATGATGATGTTGAAGAGCTCGTTAAGTTCCAAGCCAACTTCTGGGTTCGCCGTTAGGTAGCCGATGTCGCCGTAGATTTTCGCGGTTACGGAATTGTAGTTGCCTGAGCCGATGTGTGAGATCCTTACGGTTTCGCCGTCTTCTTTTTTGACGATTAGGCAGAGTTTTGCGTGAACCTTGAACTTGGGAAAATTGTAAACGGCGTTTATTCCGCCTTGCCTCAGCTTAGAAACGAGGCGGATGTTGTTTTCTTCGTCGAATTTGGCTTTCAACTCTACTATCGCGGTGACTTTTTTGCCTTTTTCAGCCGCCTCAATCAACGCGTCTACAACTGGCGAGTTGTGGTCCATGCGGTACATTGTAATGCAGATTTCTAAGACATTTCTGTCCCGCGCAGCCTCCCGCAGAAGATTAACGATGACGTCGAAGCTGTCGTAGGGGTGGTACAGGACGAAGTCTTGTTTGGTTATGCTTGCAAGGATGTTTTTTTCAGGGGCCAGAAGAGGCGAGACGCAGGGGAGAAAAGTTTTGTCTTTGAGGTCTGGGTTATTTATTTTCAACAGCTGCCAGAGATCAACCAGCCCGAGCGGCCCATCAAACTCGTAGGCTAAGTAATCTGGCAACCCCAAAGCTGTGGCTATCGCTTCTTTAATGGCTGCAGGCACTTTTCTTTCAAATTCTAGCCTGCTTGGGAACCCAACTTTTCTGGTCGAAAGACTCTTCTTTACGGAGTAGAGGAAATCTGCTGATTCCTCCATTAAAATGGCTATTTCTCCGTTCCGTGTAAGCCTAAACTGGTACGCCGTGAGGTTTTTTTCGTTTGGAAAAATTATGTCTAAATTGTTCGCCATCAGGTCTTCGACAAAAACGAAGTTGTACTCTACTTCTTGGCTGTAGACGCTTTTTGGGATTCTTATGAGCCTTCCGAACTCTTCGGTGGGGACATCAACCAGGGAGAAGGCGTCTTGCTTAGCGAAGCCTTGCACGTAAAGGGTTATGTGAAGATTCTCGATTGATGTGTTGTCGAAGCCCTCTTTGGTTTTGACGAAAGGAAGAATAGATTGCTTGAGGAATGCACGCAGGTTTTCTTTATCTTTTAAGCCTAAGTCGTTGAATTTCCAGATGAAAATTCTTTCCTTCGCTAGGGCAGGAAGAAGCTCGTTTCTCCAGCAAGCCGCATGCTTCCCAATCAAGGGAACTATCTCTTTTCGGGTAGCCTCAATCTGTTCCAACGCAGACATGCCGTCCATCGATTTTTCGGTTGATCCTGAGTTGACTTTTTTCATAAGTCGGGGAATCCGCGTCATGAAAAACTCGTCGAGGTTACTGCCGCAGATGGCGATAAATTTAACCCTTTCAAGGAGGGGATGCCTGAGGTCCAGTGCTTCTTCAAGGACGCGCACGTTAAATCTTATCCAGCTGAGTTCCCGATTTAAGAAGTAGCTTGGGTTATCCAACTGCTTTTTCTGGCTTGGGACAGTTTTTGCTTCGGAGTCAGCGTTCGGATTAGGCAAAAGTCCTTTCTCTGACACGTTTTCGACGGTTACCGTTTGGTCAGTCATACAATAAAACTAGTGCGATTCTACCTAATCAAGTAATCTAAATTGCATGTTTTTCCTGCGTGTGGAGGTTTTGTTGTTCAGCGGTCTTGCTTCCTTGGAAGATCGGTAGTTTCTGCGCACTTTGCTCGGCGAATCCTAAATGTCTCATATTCGAAAAGTGGAGTTTTTTTGTTCATGCCTTTATTCCCCGAAATATCTTCGTAAGTCTAAGGCGATAGCTGTCTTAAGGTCTCTGTAAATAGACTCTATAGTTTATATAGGAAGGGTTAAATTCCGCTTCGAATAACTAAAACACATGAATTCTTTAACTCTTAAACAAAAAGGCTTCGCAGATTTCGTTCCTTTGAAAGGACTGCCCTTTTCCAGCCTTCCCTTCAACAAAAGCAGCGTTCTAGTTCTAGCTGACAGCACACTATCAGGAAAGCCAACTTCAGACATATTGTACATTGGCAAGTCAAAGAAGCCAACCAAAAGAGTCTTCGGCGGCTACCTTGCTGGTTTCGGCGGAAAAATAACCAGGAAAATCAGTTCAAAGTTGCTTGATGATGGCTACATCGAAAAAGTCGCGGTAAGTTGGATGCTGACTGAGGATCCGAAGGCAGCGCAGGAAGAATTGCTAGAGAGCTTCAAGAAAGAACACGGCCAATACCCAGCTTGGAATGTCGCAAACAAAAGTTCCCAAGACACTAAGCCGATCGCTAAAAAAGCTGCAAAAGTCAAGTCCGCTCGTAAACCTGCCAAAACTACGCCCTAAAACCTAATTTCCCGCTTTCAAGTTTTGTCTTTAACTGTTGAATAATGCTGGATTAAATCTGCAGTGGACCATGGTAGGCAGTCTTCTTTTTTAAACCCTAAGAGCGCGGCATACTTGTGAATTAAACCAGTGTTTTCGGCTTCTATCTCCATGAATTCAGGAATGTATCCGTACTTGCCAAAGTAATGGTCAATATCAAAACGTGCATGGTCAAGCGTATAGCTGATTCTGTGCTTCTCATTGCTTTCAGTTAAGGCTAAACCGAGGTTTTCCAAGATTTTTGTGGCTGTGTCCAAATCTGAGATTTCAACGGAGTATTCATCGGCAGTTTTAGCTTCTTTGTCTACATGAACCTTCTTGTAGGTTAATTCCGCCTTATCGGCTTCTTTCCTTAAGCGCAGCACATCTTTGGCTTTGGTTATTCTGTCGTCTTTGAAGTCGAAGAACAACGTTTGGATGTCGCCGTCGAAAACCTTTTTCGCACCCAAGGCGATTAGCGTTTGCTCAATTTTTTTTCGGTTAATTTCTAGAATTTTGGCTTCTATTTCCTGCATAACTCCAAATGAAGAATATGGCGGTTATAAACATGCTTGCTCCCTGAAAATCCGTCGTCTTTACACTAACGGGCTCATGAACGTGTCGTGCTTAGGCGCATTGCATTGTTTTGACGGTGACATGGTTTGTTTTTTTGATGACTTGATGGTCTAGTCCGCAAACTGGGCAGAAAATAACTTCAAAGTTTGAGAAGTTCTCGGGGTAAACGTTGAATTTTTTTTCGCAACCCACACATTTTACTTTCAAAGTTTTCACCTCAACTCTAACTTCCCAGAGCAGCCGGTTTGTTCTGGTTCTCTGGGTCTTGCTGGTCAAATTCAAAAGGCTCAAGCTGCAAGACGTGGTTTTTTCGGATGGTCATGTACTCGATTCCGCAGATTGGGCAGGGCACTAATTCGTATTCGTCAACGTGGTCAAATTCGAAGGTTTCTTTGCAATCTGGGCAGATGAAAGTGTTTGAGCTGTTGATTTTTTGCATGTTCCTTTTTCCCCACCTGTGATGTGGGCTTTGGCAAACTTAAGAAATGTCTTGGTAGATTGTAGTAACTATATAGAAGACGCTTAATTTCTTTTAACACAAAGCTCTCTTTCTCCCGCAACCTACCCCCTCGGCTCCTTGAATGATCCAAATAGGTGCCTCTAGAGGAGAGTCAAATAGACAAGCCACCAAGCAATTTTTGGAGGTGCAGTAGGTTGCGCTTTTTTCGGGCTGGAAAAAAGTTAAGGCTAAAAGAAATGCCGCTTGTTTTTCGCTGACTTTGGTTATTCGCTTGTGTCTTTCGGCTGAGTTGAGGTTTCTTTTTTATCGTATAGGTCGGGGTTTATTTTCGCGATTGATTGCCTTATTAAGTCACAGTAGTTCTTAACTGCCCTTTCTTGTTCTTCAAGCACCTTGTTAAGGCTCATTATCTCTTTACCAAGCTGCTCCCTTTCAACTTTAAGAGACGCCTCTAAATCCTGAACTCTCTTTCCAACATCTGAGATTTTGCTTAGGTATTCAGCAACTGCCCCTGTCGGTTGAGTTGTTTGGCTTTCCCAGTTTTCGTAAATGCCCAGTATTTGGGTTGTGGCTGCGGCTTGGATTGTTTTTTCCGGTGCCGTTTTGGCTGTTGGGGTGAGTTGTTGGGTGCTTGGCTGCTCTAAGCTGGATTTTTCAAGCGGCACGGTTATTGTCGGGTAGGTTTGGGTAGCTGGCATTTCTGGCATTTGTGTTCCGATTTTCGGTGTTGGTTTTCGTCTAAGGAAACCCACAAGTAATGTGAAAGTGAAAAAGCCTGTTGCTACTAAGAGCCACGAGAACAAGCTTATGGAGTTTTCAACAAAGGGGTTGGGTGTCGGAGTGGGTGTGGCTGTTGGTGTCGGCGAAGGGGTAGGAGTAGGCGAGGCTGTGCTGTTGCTGGCTACGGTGAAATAGACATTTTGGTTTTCGGCTGCGGGAATGTTTGTGCCGTTGTAGGTTCCTGAGTATATTGCTACATTGATTGTTCCCCAACCTAAAGCTGCATTGTCAGGTATTTGGAGGGCAGCTTCGACTTGGGTTTGATTTGAGCTTGCAATCTGGCTGTTGAGAATTTCTGTTTGGTTAATACTTTGGCTTGTCGAGTCTTGCATGTTAATCGTGACGTTTGCTGTTTGGGCTGGTCCCTTGTTGCTCATTGTCGCTTGAACTGTAACGGTGCTGCCTGGAGAAAAGACCGTTTGATTCTGACCATGCGAATCTAGCAGACTTATTGAAGCGGCTTCTATGTTCCATTGTGTAGTAAAGCTTGAGCTTTTTGGCTGTGCGTTGTTAACCGTTGCGGTGACGTTCCATGTTCCGATTAGGGCATCTTCGTTTTGTCCTTCTATTGGCAGTCGGAAGGAAAATTCAGCTTGGCCGTTTGTTGTGGTGGTTTCTATTCTTGTGATCTTTGTCGGGTCAGCGGAGGGACCAACAATGTTGAAGGAGACAAGTACATCGGGTTGCGAAGCATTGTTGTATGTCACGGTTGCGCGTACTCTGATTGGATCAAACGGTTGGAACGCAGTGGCTGTTGTGTTTTGATTGTTTAATATTTGCAGTTTTATCGCCCATGGGTTAGTTGTTGTTTGTGCGTGTGTTGTTTGGATGGTTTGAATAAGGGCAAGGGATAAGATTAGAATTGGCAGAACATACGCCAGATGCTTGTATATTTTTTTTGCTTTTAGATGTGTCAATCGTTTTCCCTTTTTTCTGTTTCTAGCTTCCTTTCATTCTCTTGTTCAGGTAGTTTCTAAGCAACAATGCCCCGATGCATAGCGCAAGATACATCGTTATAAGGACTGTAGCTGCGGCAAATGCAAGGCTCCACGAATAAAACACGACATTCGAACCGTTACTTCCTGCAACGTTCGCCATGTTGCCCATTATGTTGCTGCTTCCAGGTGAACTCTTAATGAAAACGGTTAATGATGGGAGTTGTTGACGAAAATTAAAAATATACCACCAATGGGCAGGCAAAGCATACGTGTTCGCTCCCGAATAAGTCGATATTAAGATTAAGGTTTCTCC
Source organism: Candidatus Bathyarchaeota archaeon (assembly GCA_963780185.1). Classification (GTDB taxonomy): domain Archaea; phylum Thermoproteota; class Bathyarchaeia; order Bathyarchaeales; family Bathycorpusculaceae; genus Bathycorpusculum. The sequence goes on from CAWABA010000001.1 coordinate 25,660, forward strand.
GAGGGCAACTCCGATTCCTAACAAAATACCAGTTATAATGCCTGGCAACGCAGCATACAGGGTTACTATCCTTGCTGTCTGCCACTGAGTGGCTCCAAGCGCAAACGACGCTTCCCTGTACGACCTCGGCACGGACTTCATGGATTCTTCCGCAACACGAATGTTCCATGGAAGCGCCATAAATGACAGTGATATTGCCGCGGCCCAGAGGCATTGGTCCCACTGCAAGGTTACCGTGAATATGGCGAACCCAATTATAGCAATGACGACGGAAGGTGAACCTGCAAGAGTTTCAATGAACAAGCGAATTATGCTCACTAGCCTATTTTGCGAGGAATATTCTGCAAGGTAAATTGCTGCGCCGATTCCTATTGGGACAGCTACGAACTCGCAAAAGATCACTACAAGCAGAGAACCGATTGCATAACTTAATACGCCCCCCGTTGAACCAATCGGTTGCAGTCCCCAGCATATTCTGCTTACATTTGAAATGTTAAGATTCATCGAAGTGAAAAATTGCAAAGATAAGAAAGGTGAAGCCATCACAACTACGAATGCAACCATGACAACTACAACGCTGGCGCAAATAATTGCGGAAAGGCGCAAGCCGAGCTTCACTACGTTCTCCATTACAACCGGCGAATCCATTGTTTGATTTTTACGTCTTCTTCCGTGGAGCGTTTCAAGCGTTGCCGATATGCCGGTTAAAAGCGCGATTGGAATTGTGAAGTAAATAGGCAGCGCGTTTACGACAATTAGTAACGCTGCTATTGCAAACGTCGCAATCGACAGTTTCCAGCCTAACGAATGTCCTTCCCAAAGCAAATACGCTGAGCAAAACAGGACAAGGCTTACCAGCATCATTAGCAACGAAAACATTATGACGGAAACATAATCATCAGCAGTTAACAGGGAAAAAGTCAAACCTTCCATGCCGTTGATAAGGTGGATCATGCCTGGCGTCAAAGAGATAATGGCGGAAATGAAAAGCAGGGTTCCTGTCAGCAAGTTTTCCTTTTTCTTGTTTCCAAAGAAATTGGAAACTTTTGCTAACGTTGACCTAAAATTCATTTTTGGTCACTCCATCCTGCTTTTGCCCCGATTAGCCATTATCATTCTTGCTGCAATCAGTAACGCGCCGATGATCACAAAGAGAATGAATCCTACGGCGTAAATGCTCGGTCCAGGGCTAGCGGTTTGATCCAATGAACTTTGGTAGCCATTTTCCATGATTATGGAGAGCGTTTTGGTTTGAATCAGAGGATTCAAAATCAAAAGTGAGGGGGATTGCATAAGCGTTTGATTTATCGCGCCATTCAGTACCCAGTTGAGCGCGACCATTTCGCCCATAGCAGCCGCGAGCGCTAATAGAACTGAAGTGACGATTTTGGGCATTGCGCTGGGTATTAAGACTTCCTTGGTGGTCTGCCATCTAGTGGCCCCTAATCCCAAAGATGCTTCTCGCAACTCATTTGGCACTGCTCTTAACGCGTCCTCTGAAATTGTTGCAATTATAGGAAAAGACATTACCATCAGAATTATCCACCCGAATAAAATGCAGCCCTGAAATTGCAACCCGCTTTGAACATGCAAAAAATGAGTGAACGTGTAACTATAAGAGGAAGGGGTGACTAAAAGTTGCCAGCCTATTAATCCAATAACTATTGAGGGAAAACCGTCTAGCACTTCCAGAGATGTTTTTGTAAAGTTTCTAACTCTCATATCGGCAAATTCCGCCATGTAAATTGCACATGGAAGCCCAATAATCAACGCTAATACGGTTGCACCCAAAGCGAGATAAACGGTTGATCCCATAGCTATGAGAATCTGGTTGCCGGGACCAACAACTGTTCCATCAAATATTGAAATTCCATGGAAAAAGAAACCAGTTACAGCCGGGCCCCCCATGAACGTTAAGTAGCCAATTATGGACAAAACCAGAACTATCGAAAAAGCTGCGCAAAGGAACAGGGTTGACTTGACCAGCCTTTCTTTCAGTAGTTTGCTCATCAATAACCCCCGCTTTTCCTTCTTCGCAACCGTGAAAAAAGCTGGAAGCTGGCAAGATAACGCTTTTCTATTTAGAATTGATAGTCTACGTAGAAATACGCTTGTAACAAGTTACCCCTCTCCTAAGACTATAGGCTAAATTGTTCACTGTAAACTACGTCGGCAAGCTAGATATCTGCTAAGCCCGAACTTATGCTCAGAACGCGAAATCGTTCACTAGAAAGGAGAGAAATACAAATTGAATAGAACACAAAAATCATTAGTATCTATGTTAGTTTTAGCAATTCTGGCATTTTCAACAGGCGCAGCATTAGTAAACGCAGCCGCAGTAACACAATACAGTCAGCTTTCATGGGCACAAAATTCACTGGTTACTCCAGGTACATTGACGATCTATGGTTCAAGCACAGTCGGTCCGATTGCAACAGAAGAAATTAACCAAGGGGGTTTCGTAAACTACTGGAACACTTTGGTTTCAAACAACGTAGGTTGGGGCACCGCAAGTGCTCTTGACCTCAACGCAGTCAGCCTCGCTCAGGACGGCAGCGGAACTGCAATCCCAGCATTATCATATGCAACGGGCAGCGCTGACCTTGCCGAAATGTCAAAACCACCAAGCAGCGGCGAATGGCAAACCAAAGGCATGGACAACTTACAGCTTTATGCAGTCGGCGTTGACAGTGTCGCAATCGTGGTCGATCCAACGATGACTTGGTTCCCAACTAGCCTCACCACAAACCAAGTGGCACAACTATTCGTAGACACAACTTCTGGCACTTCTAACGGAGCTTCTTCACCCGTAAACAGCCCACAAATCACATGGGCGGACGGTGTAACTAACGGAACACAAGTTAACCAAGGAACACAAGGCAGCACAGGTACAACAGCAAAATACGTCACATGGGGAGATTTCCTCACTGCTTACTACGCACCAAATCCCATTCCAAGCACAGTTCCAACAAGTGTCTTGACACAGAACATTAACCGCGCTGTCAGAGATCCTACCTCTGGAACCTTTGACTGCTTCAACAACTACTTCGCAGTACCAAACGGCTACCAATTTGCGTACAAAGCACCTCCAGCAGGATCAGCCGACTTAACAAGCACAGTAACAACGGTTCAGGGCTCACAAGAAATGGCTCCATTCACTTACTGTAAAGAAAACTCAGATATCTACAACACAGTTAAGGCAGGCAACGCAATAGGCGGCGACTACATCGGCTTCATATCACTGGGCTACCTCCAAACCTACGGCAATCACGGCGCAAACATGATCGGCCTCAACATCGCATTCAACATGGCTACAGTAGCACAAGGACAAACATCGCCCCTCATCAAATACTATGGCACTTCTGGCACACAGGGTTTCGTCGGAAGCTCAGTTCTTGCCTCTTGGGGTTCACCTGTCACACCAACCGACGCTAACGTCATCTGGGCATACACGGGAAACCAAGGTTCTGCCACCGGTAAATACGAGGCATGGAGATGGCTATGGGAACTTGCACCTGGCGCAATCCCGTCAACTGGTCCACTGTTATCCGCAGGCGTTTGGATTTCATACATGATGGCAGATAAAACTACCACCACCGGCATGGTTGCAGTAACACCCGGCACTGGAACCAGCAACTTTGTTGCAGACCAAAACTACATCTCACTCGACCGTGACGACATGGCAGGTCCAGCGAATAACGTAATCGACTCTAACCTAAACTCATACACACCCAAGGCAACTCAGACTCAGACAATCCCCGACGGCAAAGTCAACATGAACGACATCAGCTACTTCGTGACAGCTTACATTGCATACAACTCACAGCACATCTACAACCCATACGCCGACATGGACGCAAACGGGCACATCAACATGAACGATGTCTCATCATTCGTTTCAACCTACATAGCATACTACGGAACCTACATCAAATAAAATCACGAAACCGCGATGAAAGGAGAACTAAAACATGAACATCAAAAAGCTTAAACCAAAACAAATAGTGGCCCTGGCACTGGCCCTTTTTATGGTCGTGCCAACGCTACTTGTAGCGATGCCTATCGTCAAAGCTACCAACCCAATACCCTACCTGAGTATTGTTCCGCATGGACAGACCACAGGTAGTCAAGGCACAACCAACTTTGCTGCTCTAACTACAGGTCAAACCTTTTCCGTTGACGTGCGAGTGGACAATTACTTTGGCACTAACATAGGCGGTGCAAACGACGGAGTCAGCTACGTAAGCTACACGGTCCATTGGGATCCCACTGTCCTGAAAGAAACAACCAAATCTGACATCTCTTGGCTTCCTGACCAATCAAACATGGGTGACGTCGCTGTGGATAACACGAACGGCTACCAGACAATCGGTCAACTATGCTTCGGCTCAGACTCACAAGAAGCCGCTGACAGCTCAACTGGATCAGTATCAGCTACTCTAACCTTCCAAGTGCTTTCAACTGGCTCAACTGGCCTTACGCTTCAGCCAAGTGATGTTGGCGTTGCGTACCTTAGGGCACCAGAAACAGTCGACAACGCAAACCACGATGTCATCGGAACACTCACATACAACGCGCTATACAACCCAGTAACAGCCATCAGCCTGTACCAATCAGGAACAAGCACCAACATAATCCAGCTCTCAGGAAACCCAATCGGGCAAAGCTTCACCGTTGACGTATACATCAACAACCCGCTTGCAGTAAACATTTGGTCATGGAACTTAGGCGTTACATGGAACGCAGCCGCACTACAATTGACACAAATATCGGAAGGATCTTTCATGATTGGCGGAACCTCCACAATGTTCGTACCAGGCTACGTAGACAACAATGCAGGCAACACCCCACAGGGAATCAGCGACGTTTACCTCGACGACGTAACAACAAACGCACCCGCAGGCGTCTTAGCAACTTTAACCTTCCAAGTGATAAACTACGCAAACAGCAACATAAATCTGGTTGCAGGAATCCCAACCCTTCAAACAATCACAGGAAACACCCCCAGCGCAATCACACCAGCACCAGTCCTCAGCAACGCACAATACATCACAAGTCCACCCCCAGCACCAACAAGCCCAGTTGCAAAAATCGCAAATCCAGACACAAGCCCAATAACCGTCTACACAAACGGCTATACAATCCCCAACAGCTTCAACCCGAATGCACCCATTGACCTTAGCGCCTCACAGTCATTGCCCGGAAACGACGTTGTTCCAAACCCCAGCACACCTACATTCGCAATCTCAACCTATCAATGGACTGTCACCCAAGGAAGCAGCCTCTTAACCCTAACGAACCCATCTGCCGAAGCAATAAGCTTCAACGCACCAACAGTTTCCTCGCTGACCACTTTCACCTTGCAACTCGTAGTCTCAACCGCAGCAAACGCAGGTGACCAACTCTACAACCCAGTTAGCACCCCAGTCACATTATCATTCACAGTCGCACCACCATACACAAACCCCAACAGCAACGGAGCACAAGTAGACCTCTACGTCGTAAACCCAACAACCGGAACAACAACAAACCCCATAGAGCTTCCAAACGGAGCAGGCGCCAACGCAGCATGCGACGCTTTCGGTCCACAAGAACAGATGAACCTTGCCGCATTCGTAACATTCAACGGTGCGTCAGTAGCTAACAAAGAAGTAGCCTTCCAGATTTCAGACAACCATGGCAACGTAATCGCAACCGTAACCGCATTAACCGGCGAAAACGGAATTGCAACAACAAGTTACCGACTCCCATGGTTTGACGGCAGCTACACAAGCGGACCCCAAAGCGAATTCGGAACCTGGAACGTATATGCATCAGTTGAAGTTCAGCAAACAATCGTAAGCGACACAATGCCATTCGACTTCGGCGACATAATCAGCATCACCGGCGTAACAGTTGCCTCAAGCATCCTACCCAGAAGCACAACCACCACAACAACCGACAACTCATTAACCGTTGGTCTTTCAGGAATCTCCAACCAGCTACAAGCCTACTACATAACCTACACAGTGTATGACGCAGGAAACGTACCAATCGCAACAGGCCTGATCCAAGGCACAATGGCAGCAGCAACATACACAGGCACAGGATCAGCAGCAACAGCAGGAACATTCACCGTCACATCAAGCACAGCAAGCAAAAGTGCCTCATTCGCGATTCCATCATATGCATTCGTCGGCGGCGCAACAGTCAAAGTTGACGTATTCAACGCAGACCCACTCAACGCACAAAACAAAGCTAACCCAGCAAACAACGCAATCGCATACTGCCCAGAAGTACCAGCAACCTTCACAATAGCGATACCCTTCAGTTAAGAATGGTTTGAAAAAACCATCTATCTTTTCTTTTTTGTTTTCTCTAAATTTTGTTCAATTCAATTCTGTAACTCAATTTCTGTTAAGAAAAACGCGACTGGTTTCCTCATACTGACAGATTCTTTGGAGATTCTCCGGATTTCGTCTATATAGAGCATGCTGTTCTCAATATTTTATTTTGGATAGGGCTAAATAAATTCAGTTAGGAGTTAACTTAGCAAAGAAGGGAGAGACGTGTTATATGAAAAAACTCGCAGTGGCATTTTTTCTCGTAGTCATCGTTTTGGCAAGCATGATGGTGCAGGTTAAAGCATCTTCAATAGTAACTCTTAAAGTCAATCCTGACCAAAACAATGCCACCCAATTCCCATACAACGTTTATTCGTTGTTGACCTTAAATGAGACCCTATCGTACAACAACATTCAATCCGTAACTTACCCAAGTGACGGACTCGTCGGAGTCCAAATTCAAGATCCAACAGGCGCCACGACAGTAATAAGAACCCTTTCAACCGGCATTACAGTTCCATACAGCATACCCGCAACGGTCAGTCAAGCATACCTAAGCAACGGTCAAGAACAACAAATCAACAGCATAGGAATGCCCGGTGCGCTGAATCCTGTTATCCCAATGCTCTACTTCAGCGTCACCAACAACTTGAACACAATCCAATCGATCTTAGTCACCTTCAACGTATACGACAGCGCCGGAGTACCAATCGCCGAAGCGTCTCAACCAATGAGTAACGTCGCAGCAACTTCCTCCTCAGAGGCGATTTTAGATTTCCAGATTCCATCATGGGCTCATTACGGAACAGCTTACGCTTACGTGGACGTTTTCAATACGTGGCCCAGCCAAGGCGGTGTCCCGCTTGGAGAGGAAAAAGCCTTCCAGTTCACCATAACTGGCAGCACGCCATTCCAAGGAACTCCTCCTACGACTTTCAGTTTGAATGGTCCTCCCTGCGAGAACTTCAACATGACATTCAGGCTGCCTAAAAGTTCTGTTCCAGGCAGCTACACCGCTTATTCTTCTACAAATTACCTTGGGGTCGCTGGATCTCAAGTCACGCCTTTTTCAGTGGCGCTGCTTGATGACCTAAACGGTGATGGACACGTTAACTTTAACGATGTTTCAACCTTTGTCTCGATGTACATAGCTTACTATTCCTCGTCTCACACGTACTCTGCGGCGATAGACTATGACCATAATGGTCGAATAAACTTCAACGACGTGAACCTCTTTGTCCATTACTACATACAGTACTGGAGCTCGTAGATTCATGACCAAAAAAATCATCTGCCAACTGACAATCATCCTCATCCTGTCCTTCTCCATTATCTCATTGATTCCCAACGCCAAAGCTCAAACGCAACCAACACTTTCTCTTACCCCCTCAACAGTTCCCATCACACAACTCAGCCAAACTTTCACTTTAGATGTCTCAATTTCTAACGTCCAAAACCTTTGGCAATGGGACGCCGCAATCGCTTGGGACCCCACGGTCCTAACTCTTCTTAACACCCCGCAAGAAGGAGCTTTCATGACGCAGGCGGGCACCACGATGTTTATTGCTATCCCTCCAGGAAATGGAACAGTCTCAGATATTGACGATACACTAATGACTTCAACTGGAGCAAGCGGAAACGGGATCTTGGCGATACTCCACTTCCAAGTAATAGGGCAAAGTGCAACGACATCCGTTCTGCTTGACAACATCACCCTTGAAGGTCCCCTTCCAGCTGGATCAACCACGGGAACAGCGCATCCAGTGATAACGCCAACATCCACTTCTTCAACTGCGACAATCACCTTTGTATCAGGCGGCGCCCCCGCAGCTAACGCCGGCACGGACCAAACAGTACAGCAGGGAACAACAGTTACGTTCGATGGCTCAGGGTCGGTCTCGTCAGGGTCCTCTCCGGCGTATTCTTGGTCATTCATGGATGGCGGCGTCAAAAAAACTCTCACAGGCGTAGCTCCAACCTACACGTTTAGCACTCCAGGCGTATACGTCGTCACCCTAGCCCTCATGGACTCAAACGGCAACAGCACCTCCACGGTAACGATAAAAGTGCAAAGCAACAGCAAACCAGTCGCAGTAATCGCCATAGACGGCTTCAGCCAAGGGCAATCTGCCACCGTCGGGCAACCAATTACTTTCAACGGCACAAAAAGCAACGAAGCCAACAACGGAACGATAGCAAGATACCTGTGGGACACTGGAGATTGTTCATCAGGTACAAACGCAACTTTAACCCACACTTACTTGGTGCCGGGAACCTTCAATGTGACATTAACAGTTTTTGACGCAACCGACCTCAACGGCACCGCGTGCATCCAACTCATCGTCGCGAAAAACCCAAACCAAACCCCAACTCCCACACCTAGCACTACAACGCAAACACAAACCTCCAGCCCCGACCCAACCTCAACATCAACTCCCACTGCAACGCCTCCATCAAACTACAATCCTCAAACAAGCTTACCGACAGCTGTTTTGGCAATCGTGGTAATAACTACAATTGCAGTATTCGGCGGCTCAACGGTTTGGCTACGAAAAAGAACTTAGCGGAAAACGCCAGAAGGGACAACTTCAACTTCTTTTAACAAAATTCTTTTTCGCTTGATTTTTCTATATAGAGTCTGCTGTTCTCAATATTTTATTTTGGATAGGCTAAATAACGTTAGTTTGAAGATAAAACACGGAAAAGGGAGAGAAATTGTATGAAGAAATTCGTGTCAGTATTTTTCATCGTCGCATTCGCTTTAACTATCTGTATTGTGGTTGAGCCTTCACATGCAGCCACGACAACGACAATAACCGTTGACTCAAGCACCCAACAGTTTCCATCAGCCAAAGTTGGAGACACCATCCAAGTCAATATTTTGATAAACAACGTACAAGGTCTCTGGGCTTGGGACTTACCTGACATAATGTTTAATCCTGCGGTCTTGAACATAACCGGGATTACTGAAGGACCATTCCTGAAAGCTGCAGGTCAAACCATGTTCTTATGGACCTCAAGCTCCGCCCTTGCCTTCAGCCAAGGCGACATACCAGACACTGCAGACACACTGATGGAGTACACCACCGCAAGCGGAAGCGGAGTCCTCGCAACACTATCCTTCAAGGTTCTGTCCCTAGGCACATCGCAGATTACTTTCAGCCAAACAACCCTATTAAGTTCAACAAACCTTGGATCAATCTCTAGCCCTAACTATCAGCAGATTAACTGCACAGCCACCGATGCTACAATAAGCGTAGGAGTTACTTCTATCCCCACAGCAAGCCCCACGCCAAGCCCAAGTTCCAGTCCAACTTCCAGCCCAGCAGCTGCCTCATCGCCTACGGCTTCGACAACTCACGACGCTCCATCTTCAAGTGATCCATCGGCAACCCCAATCTCGCAAAAAGTCCCAGAATTCCCAGTTATGTCAATCCTGATTGGCGTTTTGGCGGTTGCAACTATCTCAGCGGTGCTGGCAGGTAAAAAAGCTAAGTTTAATACGAAATAGCTTTTTGCCAATTTATTTAGTTTTTTCCAAACTCCGATTTGGAACTTGCCCTTTTCACCTAAGACTTCAAATTTTCAAAAATCACGAAAATAAATATTCCAATGATCCCGTTTTCCTTCAAGAGAGCACGAAACTTCCGTTTTATATATTCTAAAAAGAATCTATATTGATTCCATAATCTATTTGGCTAAAGTAAAATAGTTAACGACCCGTTACTCCCCTCAAAAGGGAGCGCTTCGATTGTTTCGCGAAAGACGTGTTGTGAGCTTTACCGCTCAGTTTGCAGTAACACGTTCACCTGTCTTCAATGGGGGGTATAGTTGAAGCGCAAAAACTTAGTTGGTTTGGCGCTGGTTTGTATCGTGGTTGCTTCAGTTTTTGCCTTAACTACGCGTTTCATTGATGCCCAAACTGCTCCAGTTCTAAGCATCGTGCCCACGGGCGCGAGCGGCGCATCGGGCACCACAATTATTTCGTCTCAAGCAGTCGGCACCACTTTTTCTGTTGACGTTCGTTTAGACAACTACGCAAGCGTTAATGTTGGAGGCGCCAACAATGGTGTGAGTGAGATAAGCTATCTGGTACATTGGGATCCTGCAGTTCTGACGGAAACAAATTTAGTTCATAATTCTTGGCTTCCTGACCAATCAAAGATGGGTACTTTACCTGTCGACAATACAAATGGCTATCAGACTGTTGGCCAGATTTGCTTCGGCTCGGATTCTCAAGAGACTGCTGACAGCTCAACGGGGTCAGTGTCTACTACCCTAACGTTCAAGGTGCTCTCTGCTGGTACAACCGCTCTTACTCTTGCGCCAAGCGACGTCGGCGTCCCATACCTTTCTGCTCCATCGACAGTCGATAATAAAAACCACGACGTAACGGGAACAATCACATTTGACGCGCAGTACGGATTATCAACTTCACCTACGCCCATAACTTCTATCCCTCCCAGTCCCACGCCAACACCTGGGTCAGTTTACAGTCCGACCGCTGTCGTCTCAACTCAAAACGGAACAGTGTTCCAAACGGGTAGTCAAATAGTTCTGGACGGCAGTTCCTCAACGCCCGGATCGGACAACCAAATATGTCCAATAACGAATTATGCTTGGCTGGTTCAATATCCTGATGGTTCCCGATTCAACGCGGCCAGTGGCTCCATTGTATCGATCGTCGTGAACACTACAACGTCTCTTCGAGTAAACCTGATAGTAACAGCAAAAGATGTTAACACGTCCCCTAGCCCTCAATACGTGAACACCTCAGCAACAAGCATTTGGATAAATGTTGAACTGCCTCAACAAATGACAAAACTTGACGTTTTCACCAATAAAGGCGGGACTGGACCAAATACGTCCAGCGGACCCTTTGGGCCTCAAGAACTGGTTCGATTATTCGCCTATGTTTCCTTCAACGGAGACTCCTCAACCCAACGAAAACGTTGTATTCACCGTGATTAATCCTAACGGGACAATTATCTCTGTACAGGCAACACTCACTAATTCATCGGGTTATGCCTATTCGGACTACAGAACGCCGAACATTGGGACATCAAATTTTGGGACATGGACTGTTTTGGCTTCTGTAGATGTCAATCAAGTAGTAATGACTGACTCAGTTACTTTTGAATACAATTACCTTGTCACCGTTAACGACATAACGTTGCCTGCAAGCGTCCACCGGCAATCCTCCGTGACCATCAATTTAGCTATTCAAAACACCGAAAACTACACGTCCTCAGCAACCATCACCATAACGGTTTACGATCAAAACGACGTACCGATTTACTCCTACCTGACTACCGTAAACAACTTGGCTAACACAGGGTCAATTTCAACAACATTCACCATTCCCTCAACAGCTTTTGTCGGGCAAGCAACAGTTTACGCCAACGTTTTAACCACTAATCCTTTGTCTGGCGGAGTTCCTTTCTGCCCTGAACGAACAGCAAATTTCCAAATAATATCCTAGGCGAAAAAAAAAATGAAGTCTCGGGAGATGAACTGAATGAAACGCAAATCACTGATGTGCTTAATCTTAATTGTCATAGTAGTTTTTTCTGTTTTTTCTATGACTACCCGCTTTATCGACGCCGTGAATAATCCAGTTTTAAGCGTCGTCCTTTCAGGTACTACGAGCACAAATTCTATTTCCTCAGCCGTTGGAGCAACTTTCAATGTTGACGTCCGCGTCGATAATATCGGCAGTGTAACTCCAGGCGTAAATTGCGTCAGTTACGGTTTAACTTGGAACCCTGCGGTTCTATCATGCACAGCTAAAAGCGATAATTCTTGGTTGCCCAGCCAATCAAGTATGGGCGATTTGCCCCTTAACAGCACAAGCGGGATGGAAATCATCGGTCAAATTGCCTTCGACATAAGTAACCCTGCGGCTTGTGCAACAACTGGCGGCGTAAGCGTCAACTTTACCTTTCAAGTAGTCTCAGCGGGCACCTGCACTATTGGGCTTCAGCCCAGCGACGTCGGCGTCGCATACCTCACCTATCCAGATAGCCAAGGCAATAGTCATAATGTCGTCGGAACCACAACATTGAACGCAACGTTCACTTCGTCGGCTCCATCCAATTCTTTAGTTAACATCGACGTATTCACCAGTAAAGGCGGCGTCGGCAAGAGTGCAAGCGGCGGGGCATACGGACCCCTTCAAATGGTCCCGACTTACGCCCTAGTTACTTATGGTGGCGCTTCAATGCCTAACGAAAATGTCATGTTCACCATACTTGACGCAAACGGAACCTCTTACTATAGGCAAGGCGTCACAAACGAAAGCGGCGTCGCGACGATTCAACCCAGCTTTCGGCTTCCCGCACCCGATTATGGTTCTCCTCATACAAGCTTTGGAAAATGGTCAATAACTGCTTCAGTCACCGTGTCGGGAGCAACAATGAGTGACAATGTAACATTTACTTTCGCCTACTTGACCGGCATAGGAAACGTAACAATCCCAGCCAGTACCCACAGAAACGAATCCCTACCAATTCAACTCACAATAAACAATCAGGAGATTTCTGCCCAATGGACAAAGCTAAGCATTACGCTGTTTGACCATGCAGGCGCGCCCATCGGCTCCTCCATCATAACGGCATCTGGGCAAACAGAAAATATCACCGTCGTGGACGCAGCCATCACTATACCCTCATGGGCATTCACCGGGCAAGCAACCGCATACCTGTGTCTGCTCTCTAATTCAACAAACGTTCCATTAGCCCCCGAAAGTACAGCAAAGTTCAACATCCTATCCTAAATCCAAGGAAAAATCGTGTGATTTCAACCACATAGACACTATATTTTTCCTTTTTTCTCAAAGGAACTATTTTCTAAATTTCAAAACCTCTGACTCTATTGAGTCTATTTGGATAATGGGTAAATAGTTTTGCGGCGGGAAGACTTCAGGAGAGGACGAAAGGCAAACGAAAGAGGCTTAATATGCGGAATGTCGTTTTGGCAGCTCTTTTAATTTTTCTTATAATGACTTCAACCATTTACGTGGACGGGGCTTTTTTCTCTCAAGCACATCAAGTCACAGTCAACGCCGCAACGACATACCACTTTGTTGCAACTGGTTCTCCCGCTTCAGTGACCGCTGGGCAGTGAAAGGCGCCTCCGACGGGGCATCAGGCACGGCACATTTGACAGTAAAAAATGTGGTTTTAACAGCGGATTTGAATCACGACGGCAAAGTCGACAGCCTTGACCTCATGTACTTTGTTTATGCTTACAACAATTTTGGTGAAAACGGGATTGTTGGCCCCATCTGCGATTTTAACCATGACGGGCAAATAAACTTCCATGACTTGGTGTTATTCGTACTTGCTTACATAGCATACGAGAAAAGCTAAAAAGCCAGCCATAACCTGACGCAGTCAAACATCAATCCAGATAAGTTGCCCATAGCTTTCTATCTCAGGCGTGCGTTGTTTAATTCAACTATTTAGATCACTAAGAAAAAATGAACGCTAAAACATACTATGATTTGTCTTTAGATTATATGTGAAACTTTTAAGAACATTAAAAGCCTATGACATTTTGAACCCGCAAAGATGCAATGTCCCCTAGAAAACAGATAAGGTTCGGCGAGTCAGCCTTCAACAGCCACCACAAAAAATCCCTGAGATTGGCATCTCAAATCCTAACTCATATGTTGGAAGTTAGATTCGCCGAACAACTATTTTTAGTAACCACGTAAATAATTCCAAATTAACCCAAATACGTTCTGAACAACCCGCCCATAAATCGGGCTGAATAAATTGATTTTCGGAAGATTAGTTCTATCTTGTAGGTGCTTTTTCAACTAATTACTTTGGCAACCCTGCTTGAGAATCAAATCTTGCAAAAAGAAAATAAACCAAAATTCCATCTACAAACAACCCTGCAAACGATGCGGGTGCACCAACTGCTCCCAAATACAGAAACTGAACAAACTGGAAGCAAGCGGCCAACGCAAACATCGCCAACGCAGTAAAGCGAGCAAGCCTATGTCTAACCCAAAGTCCCAATCCTACAAGCAGAAGGTCCAGCCCGATAAGCCATGAAACTAATCCGATTGTTGACGTGCTCAAATTGGCTAGTTGCCCGATGTAAAATGGGATTCCAGGTACCCAGTTGACGGAAGAAACTACCGTTTGGACTGCCTGACTTGATGCGCCTTTGACCGTCAAAATTAGGAAAAGCCCACCGATGATTAAAACTACTCCGAATGTTATGACTAATTTGCTGATTAAATCGGTGATGAGTGGGCGGTCTGACGTGTACTTTCTGAGCTTGTTTATTGCGTCGGTAACTGGGGAAATATAGTCTTTTACTCCTTGCTGCATCTTTATCACACGAGTATTGAATCTACTGTTAAGTTCAGCACGATTTCGGCGATGTCGCAGGAATATTCAGCTGTTCTTCTGATGCTTTCAATAATCAGTCGCAGACTTGCGATGTCTTCAGTGTCGATTTGGGATGATGCAACCGCTTCCCGCTCTAAAATCCCAACTTCCTTAATGCTTTCTATGATTGTTTCAGCTCGGTTGTAATCTTGCCTGAAAAGTGACTCCATTGCAGTATCAAACATTTTAATCGCTACAGCGCTCATTTTCTCTATTTTTCCTGAAACATCGCTGTCCAATTTGTGTTTGAGCGTCAACACGTTTTCAGCTATCTTAACAGCGTGGTCTGCGGTTCGTTCAACGGACTTGGTCACGAGACGGTAACCCAAGCAGTCTTTGCCGCTTGCAAGACCAATTTCTTTGCTTACACGGGGGTTTTGTATCGCCGTCTTTAACTGCCTTATTACGTAAAGATTGAACCTGTCTACTTCATTATCTGTCGTTATTACGTCCTTGAGCGATAAGTTGTCGTTTGAGCCGAGGCATGATATCGCGTCTTTATGCATCGACGTTGTAATTATGCTCATTCTTCGAAGAGCACTTTGAATGGTCAATTCAGGGTAGCTTAAAAGAACCTGCAGCATCAACTGAACAGAAGTGTCAGTCACGATTTCGGTTCCAACAAGCATCCGCCGCACAAAAGCCTTCACGTCATGCCTCTGATTGGACGATAAGGATTGTTTATCTGATTTAATATGAATAGAGTTGTAACCCGACAAATATGCCGACACGATCTTTCTATTGATCATTTCAGTATCATCATTAGCGGAAACCAGAATCGTGGCTTCATCTAGCCTTTTCTGAACTCTTGAGCTTGGAGGAACAATCGTTAACAATCCGCTTTCTTCTTCATGAAGTTTAATGAAACTTCCCTTTTTCAGTTGATTTTGAGCTATCCAGTTTTTCGGCAGCGAAATAATATATGTGGAACCACCTGTAAACTGAATTTTCCGTGTTTCATCGTCCACTTTTGCCTGCCACAAACTTAGCCCTTCTCTCACTTAACCAACAAGTACGTTTTGCCCTAATTGAATTACATAATAAATCTCTTCGCTAAAGAGATTATATATTAAATTATAATCTATGATGGCTATTGTGGAAACCAATATAACCCGCACGCTTCCCAGTGACTCCCCGGGGAGAGTAGCATTTCCCATTAAGCAAACAGAATAAACGCTAAATCGGGTAAGGAAAGGAAAAAACTTGGGGAAAGTCGAGACTAGAAAATTCAATCTTTGGTTTAAAAATAATCACGTCCTCAAAGACATCGATTTAAACATTAAAGAAAACGCTGTCACGGCGATCATGGGGCCTTCAGGCTGCGGCAAATCGACGCTTCTGCGTTCAATCAACCGCATGAACGATCTCATCAACGGTTGCCGCACAACAGGAGAGATAAGGGTTGACGGACAAAACGTCTACGCTGACGGCAACAACGTTTACGATTTAAGAAGAAGAATAGGCATGGTTTTCCAAAAACCCAACCCGTTCCCCAAATCCATCTTCGAGAACGTGGCTTTTGGCCCCCGAATTCACAGCATGGCAAAAGGCGAAAAACTCGATGAACTTGTGGAGAAAAGCCTCAGAGGCGCCGCTTTATGGAACGAGGTCAAAGATCGACTAAACGAAAGTGCCTTTTGCCTTTCAGGAGGGCAGCAACAGCGGCTTTGCATTGCGCGTGCGTTGGCGGCGGAGCCTGAGCTTATTTTGATGGATGAGCCGTGTAGCGCTTTGGATCCTGCTGCGACTGCGCGCATTGAATCGCTTGCTGTGGAGCTTAAGCAGAAGTATACTGTTATTATTGTGACTCATAATTTGCAGCAGGCGGCTAGGGTGTCTGATTTTACTGCTTTTATGTATGTGGGTGAGTTGGTGGAGTATGATGATACGAAGTCGTTGTTTGAAAACCCGAAGAGTGAGTTGACTCATAACTATATTACTGGGCAATTCGGTTAGTCTGCGGCGTTTTGTTTACTTAAAATCCTGTTCGTATTTTCATAAATATTAAGTCTTAACAGTCATTTACTTGTTTTGGATACACAATGACCATAAACCCAAAAATAACCCACAGAATCAACATACTATTCCACAGCATAGGCTTAAGCTGTTTAGGCGGAGCAATCTTTCTCCAAATCCTCGTCTTCTCAAACATCCTCCTGCAAGGCTACTTCCGCGCAGTAGAAACCAACATCTCAATCCTTTCCCTTGAAACTACATTGGCCGTCTTCGCAGCCATCTATTTTGTTTACGTCTACCAAAAAATCATCCGCAACGCCCTAACTAACTAGCTCGCACATTTTATTTTGACGTCGCCCGCGTCGATGACATAATTGGCGTTGACTTCTATTGACTAGAAACGACTACTACAAACTATTAGCAACTAAAACTGACTCAACCTGAAAACATCTCAAGCCCCAAACCAAAAAACCAGATCAAACCACAAAGAAAAAAACTGAAGCGCACCAGACTCAAACAACGCGTCCCGCCATACGGAAAGGTTATTACTTTTAGAGCGGCTTCAATCGTAGCTGGAGAAATGAAAAGTGCCCCTCGCATTTATTATCGGAACCGCAGGCTCAGGCAAATCCCTGTTCACAGCAGCCTTCAGCGAATGGCTGAAGATGTCAAAACAAGACGTCGCCGTCGTCAACTTGGACCCAGGCGCGTTGAAGCTTCCATACTCGCCCGACGTTGACGTCCGCAACTACGTTGATGTAGGCGACTTGATGGAAAAATATGGGTTAGGACCCAACGGCGCCTTGATTATGGCGGCTGATTTAATCGCTGACGAAATCGAGAACCTGAACCGCGACATAGCGGAAGCCCACGCTGACATCGTTTTGGTGGATACTCCTGGTCAAATGGAGTTGTTCGCTTTCAGAGCCAGCGGACCCTACATCGTGGACGAGTTAACCAAGGAGCCTAAAGCATTAATTTACCTCTTCGACGCCGTATTCTCCATAAATCCGATGAACTACGTTTCAAACATGTTTCTTTCCGCCGCAGTTTACAACCGATTCTTCCATCCGCAGCTGCATGTTCTTTCGAAGACTGATTTGCTTCCTAAAAAAGATGTGCAGTCGATTGCTTCTTGGTCAGCTAACCCGCGGGCGCTTGAGGACGCGATTGAAGAGAAACTGCAGGGGACAAAACGTCTCTTCAGCCGCAACATGATGCAGGCTATTAACAGGCTTGGCTTAACGTTTCTGTTGATGCCTCTTTCGTCAAAAACAAACGAAGGCATGACTAACATCAACACCACACTTGAACGCATACTAAACCAAGGCGAAAAATACACCACTTAAACTTACGCGGGAAGCAGCGTCCAGCCCGCGGCGAATGCTCCCCTTTTAGCTCGCAAAGATGAGTCAGCGCCAGCGATGATTATGACGTCGTTGTCTTGGGGTGCAAGTTGCTCAAGAATCTGCGTTGCAGCTTTAGGGTAGTCTTTTTCTATGCAGTCGCTGACCGATTGAATCTGCAAGTGGCCTTTTTTGAAAACAAGAACTAAGGCTTTTCTGGCGCCCGCAATGATGGCGGCGTCTCTCTGGTCGATTCCCGATTTCACCTTGTTTCCGCTGTTTTTAACTAAAAAAGCGAAGTTAAATTCAGATTGGCTTAATTCTGTTTTGGGGATTTCGACGCGTTTGGGGAAGACTTGTTCAAAGTGACGCCAAGTCTCTTTTCCTTTTTCTGTTAGGTTACATCCGCCTTTGCTGGTTTCAATCAGCTCGGCGGTTCTGAGCCTGTTTATTATTGTGCGCACGGCTCCGTCGCCAACGCAAAGTTTCTTAGCTAACGTGTTTCTGCCCAATGGCTTCTGTGACATTAGCTCCAGCGCGTAGAAAATGTGAAAGACGGTGAAGGTTGTTGATGGTCCTGGAGCTTTTTTTCCTGCGATTTCCTGTATGAATTTTTTTAATGATGCAACCATTTTTCGCACTGCTCTAACATAGCGTTGACTGGGTTTTTATAATTTGTTAAAGGCTTAGGCAGGTTGGCTTCGATAAGCAATTGGCGGATACTTCGACAAGCGCTCCTGTCTTCAATTCGCAGGCGATTGTGGCGCGGGCGGGGAATTCGCTGTCGAAGAACTTCGCGTATTCAGTGTTGAATTGGTCAAACAGTGTCATGGAAGAAAGGTAAACTGTGGTTGAAACAACATCTTTCATTGTGTATTGTGCCGCTTCCAAAATGGCTTTAATGTTCTCCATGACCTGCGTGGTCTGTGACGCTATGTCCACGGCGACTATCTTGCCTTGGTTTGGGTTAATCGGCAGTTGCCCCGAGACAAATAGCAATTTGCCCGCTTCCACTGCTTGGCTGTATGAACCCACAGGTTTTGGAGCTTTCAGGCTGAAAACTGTCTTTTTCATCTTATCCCTCTCTTGTTGTGCCGTCTCGGGATTAAAATTGTTTTTTGCTTTGACGCATGTCGAAGATTTGTGTTTAGTTGCTTGCTCGTAGAAAGATTTTTAAGAAAAACGGCAAGTATCTTATGTTCCATTAACAACTTGGATGGAAAGCGATTCCTATGAGAATAAACGGAAAATACTTGTTCACTTCAGAATCTGTTGGCGAAGGGCACCCAGACAAAGTAGCAGACCAAATATCTGACAGCGTACTTGACGCAATCTTCACAAATGACCCCAAAGCAAGAGTTGACTGCGAAACTCTCGTCATGCAGGGAACCGTGATGATTACAGGTCAAATCACCACTTGCACCTACGTTGACATACCGAAAATTGTCCGCCAAACCCTCAAAGAAATCGGGTTCGACAACGCCAAGGACGGCTTAGACTGGGAAACCTGCGGCATCTTGGTTTCGTTGACGGCGCAGTCTGCCGACATCTCCCGAGGAGTTAACGAATCGAAAGGTCACGAGCAAGGCGCAGGCGACCAAGGCATGGTTTTCGGCTACGCAACCAACGAGACAAAAGAGCTTATGCCGCTGCCGATTATGCTGGCGCATAAACTTGTTAAGCGTTTGGCTGAATGCAGAAAAACAAAGCTTATTCCATGTCTGCGTCCTGACTGCAAGTCTCAGGTTACTGTGGAATACGTTAATGGCAAGCCTAAATGTGTAAAAACCGTGGTTATCGCTGCACAAAACAACGGTTCGCTTGAAGATGCCGCTCTTAAGAAGGAAATTATTGAAAAGGTCATCAAGAACGTTATCCCCCCAAACATGCTGGCGGAGGACGTCAACTACGTTATCAACGGCACAGGCAGATTCGTTATCGGCGGAACTCTCGCGGATTCAGGGTTAACTGGAAGAAAAATCATCGTTGACACGTACGGCGGCGTTGGAAGCCACGGAGGCGGATGCTTCAGCGGCAAAGACCCATCAAAAGTCGACCGTTCAGGCTGCTACATGGCAAGGTACATAGCGAAAAATATTGTTGCCGCAGGATTAGCTGATCAATGCGAAATACAAATTTCGTATGCCATCGGCGTTGCACAACCAATCTCCGTGCTGGTCAACACTTATGAAACTGGGAAACTGCCTGACTCAAAAATTCTCGAACTCATAAACAAGCACTTTGACATGAGACCTAAAGCCATCATCGACCAACTGAACCTGCTTCGACCCATCTACAAGAAAACTGCGTGTTTCGGGCACTTCGGAAGAGAAGAAGCAGACTTCGCATGGGAAAAAACCGATAAAGTCGACGTTCTCAAAAAGAACTGGAAAACGCCAAAAAAGCGTAAACCAGAAACCCCATTTTCATTCTATTGAATAATTAGTTTTCCACGGTGGCTTTTCCGCCGTTTTCTTCAACCAAATTGGCAAGTTCACGCATCGCTTTAGCCAGCATTTCTTTCGGTTTTTCCTCCGCTTTTGCTGCTATTGTCAGGTGGATTTCGATGTGGGATTTACTCTCGCCGCCCATAGGATGCGACTTGATGTAAACCCCGCTGTTGGCAGCCATAACCTTGTCAATTAGCGGCGCCAACTGCGACTCCATGATGTCTTCCAGAAACAGGCTTCTTTCGCAAAAAACTCGGTCGCCCACAGCCATCTTAAGCAGCGGCGCAATGGTCTGCGTAAAAATTGCTTCCATTTCCGACGGCACGCCTGGCAGCACAAACAAAACCGTTCCCTTCAGGTCCACTCGGACGCCGGGCGCGGTGCCAACAGGGTTGTTGATGGGCTCAGTTTTTTCTGGCAAAGTCGCCATTTTAACTCGGGCAGGAGTCATGTCGCTAGCGGCAGGTTTCTTTTTTTGGCGTATTCTACGTGTCTTGCTTTTACCATCGCTAACGCTCTCTTCATTGACTTCCAATTTTCGGTGCAAAAGCCTTCGCTACGCCTTGCAGAGTTTTGTCGTCAAAAGTTGGGCCTAATCCGCCCGTGGAAATAATAAACTGTGGTTTCCTTTCTAAGGCTTCGCAAAACACATCGGCCATTTCCTCAACAATGTCCTGCACAACTGTTATGCGCTTAACGTTTACGCCAAGATTTGTTGCCTGTTTACCCAGCCAATATGCATTTGTGTTAACTACTTTGCCAATCAGTAACTCGTTGCCAACGCAGATTATTTCCATTTCCACAGTCATTGGTTCTTCGCCATTTTTGTTGCGTTTAGAATAGGGTTGTATTCTTTTATACCGTTTGCTTTGAGGGTTAGCGGTGGGAAGTTCCCGAAATGCTTTTATGTGCATAACACTAACTTGCCAACTCCGAAGGAGACCTCATCGGATGTACCCTAAATCCAAAAACAAAAAGGCACTTGCCTCTTTCCTATTCCTAATCCTATTTACCTCAACAATGGCGATTTTCGGAGCATTAAGCACAATGCAGTTTGCCCACGCAGCCGCCTACCCCATAACCATTTACAGGTACGACGCCCCAAACAGCCTAACCAACCCAACAAACCCGTCGCAAACAATCAGCGTCCCTGACTTGGCGGCTCTATCGTCCAGCTTCATCACTGGCTACGGCGGTTTTTACCAGTCTAACCAGCACGCAACAGCCTACGCGCAGTACACGGGTCTTCCCGTCTCTTATCTTTGCAACCTAATCGGGATTAACGCAAACTACAAAGTCAACGTAACTGGGGGCTCTGGCAACGCTTTGTTCAGCTACGGTTACGTCATGAATAATGTTGCTGACCAAACAACTTACGATTCGGCGGGGACTTCGCATGCGGCTCCGCAAAGCGACGTTAACTTGATTCTTGCTATGAGTGGAGGTACGCTTAGCGCATCCAACGGAGATTTTCCAAGACTTCTGTCCATAAACCAGACGGGTAATCTGCCTCTTGCGGTCAACGGCGCAGGCGGAAAAGGCATAACCACCATCAAAGTCATCTATCAGGGTTCAGGAGCCACCATCGTTCCAACAAGCCTAACAGTCGGTTACACCCCCAGTGCAGTCGACGAAGCAGGAAGCCAAACTGTGCAAATAAGCGGAGTACTGAACAACTCTGCGTCGGGCATTTCAGGCGAGCCGATTACTTTGTTCCGAAACGACACATCGTTTGGCTGGGTTCAAATCGGACAAACCACCACTGTTAGCGGCGGCGCCTACAACTTCGGCTGGGTACCAAACGCATCTGTCCCAGTAGGTAACTACCAAATTCAAGCCTCGTTCAGCGGTGACTCACCCAACAATTATGCTCCAGCCACCGCTCAGACTCCCGCATCGCCAGGACTCAACGTTGACGCTGTGCTCGTTGCCCCTTCCCTGATTCCATCAGCAGTCGCGGTTGATCAGGGTCAAATTAGCTACCTCAATATCACCGCGATAAATACGGGTACTTCACCCTACACTTATCAATGGTTTGAGAAGGCTCCAGGCGGCGGCTATGCACTAGCTGGGTCAAACTCTGTAAGCTTCAATTTTGTTACTTCAAGCACAACGACCGTTGGCAGCTGGAGCTTCATCCTTCAAGTAACTGACAGCACAGGCGCATCAGCGAATTCTACCGCTTCACCTATCCCAGTTAGCGTGGCTCCCACTATCGCGGTTGCTCCCACTACCTTGATCGTTATGGATGTCAACCAAATGAAGACCTTCACTGCAACAGCATCTGGCGGAACAGGCACCCTGAGCTATCAATGGTATCTAGGTGGTAACGCTGTTTCTGGCCAGACGAGCGCAACCTACATTTTCATCGCCGCCTCTTCTGGTTCACCCCAGATTTACTGCAAGGTAACCAACCAAGCCTCCACCCCAGTTGTTGTCCAGTCAAATATGCCTGCAATCACGGTGAATTCAGCGCTTATTCCTCCAACCGCTTCAGCATCTCCCGCATCGGTCACTCAAGGTCAAACCTCAAGTTTGACTCTCGCATCCGTAACAACGGGTACCTCGCCCTACACTTATCAGTGGCTGCAGACGTCTCCTGGCTCAATTGCAACGCTGATAAACGGCGCCACTTCATCAAGCTATAACTTCGTAACCTCAGCTACCACGACCACGGGAACTTGGAGTTTCATTTGTGTCATAACTGACAGCGCTGACGCAGGAACCAACTCCACCTTGGTTAATGTCGCTGTTAACGCTCCATCTCCAACTCCCACAGCCTCGCCGACACCAACCCCAACCCCAACTCCTACTCCGACCACGACCCCTGGTTCAGCGCCGAAGGAGTCTTCAACGGCAACTGTCAGTGATGGTTCAGCCACGGTTGACCAAGCGGCAACAACAGGAGTCAAGGTGACAGTCAGTGGTTCTTCACTGCAAAACGGGCAAAAAGTAAACGTCACATCCACCGACTATGGCAGCAACCAACCCGCAGGAACAGGCGCAGTGTCAGTCAACGGAGCCTCCTTCTACGACATTAAAGTCTCTTCAAGCAGCACCTTAGGCTCCGACGTCACTGTTACAGTCGCCATTTCAAACGTGAACTTCACCAGCTCCAGCAGAATTGAATATTGGAGTGGCAGCGCATGGGTTTCCGTTACAACAACGTTCACTGTACCCGACACCGTGTCAGGTGCCATACCCGCATCAGCCTTAACAGGAACACCCATACTAGTCGGCACACCAAAATCAAACGCCTCGCCAAATGATACTTACCTGGCAATAATTGCAGCAGCAATCGCTTTAGTAATAATCCTAGCTGTGGTCTTTCTCGTCATAAAACGAAATGCGAAAAAGACAACAAATTAATGAACTTGAAAAGTAAGCAAACTCAAGGAAAACCGCGATGGCTACCAAACAAACCCCTTTCCTTCTAGCTCTGGTAACTGTCATCGTATCAGCTTGTCTTATTTTCGCCATGTTCAGTTGCCTTCAGCCAGCATACGCAACAACCGCTTGGTCAGTCACCGTTAAACGCTGGGACACCCCGAACAGCCTAACAACACCAACTAACTCGCCCACCCAAACCTTGCTGGTCGATGACATCGGCGATTTGGCAAACAGCAGCCTGCAGGTAGTGTCGGGCTATGGTGGGTTTTACCAGCAAAACCGCAACCAAACCGCCTATGCCAACTTCACAGGCGTCCCCGTCTCCTATTTCGCCAGCTTGATTGGGATAAACACAAACTACGAAGTCATAATCCGAGGAGTAGGCTCCAACGAGTTCGACTACAACATAATAATGAACAATCAAGCCGACGCAAACTCAACATGGGATTCCAACCAAACAGAATATGCCCCTCCCCAAAACAACATCTGCGTCATACTCGCCTACCTCGCAAACGGCGAATCAATCGACACCTATTTGGGTGACACGGAAGCGCTCAGAACCCTCTCCGTAAACCCAAATCAAAACCAACCTGGATTGGCAATCCTCGGCGCTGGCGGAAAAACAGCAACCGAAGTGGACATAATCTATCTCGGAACTGGAACACCCTACGGACCCAATCTTCCCGCTTCCCCATCGCCCACAGCCACGGCTTCACCTTCAGCTTCACCGACATCAACCGCCTCGCAAACACCCGCAGCTTCACCGACAGCCTCCGCTTCATTTACGGGACAACCAACTCCGGCGGCGGGGGTTCCTTCAACCACGGGTTCAGCTTCACCTAAAGGAGCTGCGCCTAATTCCGAAGGGCTTGTGATTGTAGCAGCCGTGGTTTTAGTTGCAGTGATTCTGGCGGTTGCTGTGGCGCTGAATCAAATCAAGAAGAAAAACCTGAACACTAAGGTTTAGTTTCTTTGGGTTCTGTTTTTTGGTTTGGGCGTTTTGGGAAGGGAAGATGCTGGACGCGGTTCACGATTGCTGAGGAAATGATTCCGCCTGCTCCTCCAAACGTGAGGTGTATTGCGCCTGCGATGCCTATGCCGGCGATGAGAATGTTGGCGTTCAAACCTATTGCGCTGGTTATGGAGTAGTTTACGAGCATTTTGTCAAAACTTCCGAAGGCGCCTAAGAGACATCCTACCAAAACGTTGCCTAAGTGTCCTCTAAATATCAATGCCAAAATGTCCATCGTGAAACCCATTGCGATGTACTCAAAGACTTCCAGAATGCCCTTATCTGCCATTCCCAGCGTGCCTAACAGCAAACCTGCAATTACTCCGATGAAGGTGCCTGCCCCGAACTTTTTGGTGACGCCGATGCCTACGACGAATGGGATTACCCAGAACAGCGCCATGTGCCAGGCCATTTCATTGGGGTTTTAAAGTAAGTCATGAGAACGTAGACTAGCGCAGACATAAGGGACAGAAAAGTCAGTTCGTAAACCAAAAAGTATTTTCGCCCTTTCAAATTAGCACACCTCAACTTGGCACACTCGACTTCAAATTTAGTTGGAAATCGTTTCCTATCGCTCCGTTAACCGCCACCAAAAGCACGAAGTCATCCTGAACTCTGCCGCCCGTGAAATCAACATAGAATGTTCCGTTCTGGCTGTTTGTGATAGTTACGTTGCCATCAGGGTTTCTTGGGTTCGGCGTGATGTGAAGCGAGTTTAATCCGCCGCCAGACTTGTCAAATTTCATCAAGTATGTGTCGTTGCCATAAA
This sequence comes from Candidatus Bathyarchaeota archaeon, assembly GCA_963780185.1. Taxonomy (GTDB): domain Archaea; phylum Thermoproteota; class Bathyarchaeia; order Bathyarchaeales; family Bathycorpusculaceae; genus Bathycorpusculum. Next base: position 51,311 of record CAWABA010000001.1, read on the forward strand.
CATCGAAGGCTGCACCTTCTTTGTTTGAAACTCTCACGTAAATGTGGTTGGAGTCAGACATCTGCGTGGCATTCGCCAAGACACTCGGTGAACCCGTATCAGCGGTTACACAGTAGCCGCTTGCTCCGTCTCCGTCAGCGCGGTTAGTCCATGAGATTCCCCCGTTTGATTTAATGTACCCATAAACGTGGAAAGCAGCGGTTCCATGCAAACCCGAAAATGAGTAGTCTACCTTGACGCAGGGGTAAGTTGCGTTCAAATCCGATGTGGCATTCAAATCGACAAACATCATGTAAAAGGGCCCGTCCGTGGTGACCTCGACTCCGGGCATAACGGCAAGTTTGGAGGCGTAGGGAACCCATACTTGGGGGCCATAAAGGAAATCCGCGGCGGAAAACGTTTCATCCAGATGGTAGCTGCCTCCGACTGTGTTTGCTGGTTGACTCAGATAAGCCCATTGGACAGCGAAAACTAATCAAAATAAGTAAGCCGAAAACCGCAAAAGCCGCTGCCAGCTTGTACTTAAACCGCAAATTTACGGCCTCTTAAGAGCAACAAGGAACTCCCCGTGGGGCTCCACGAAAAGTACAGCTTTACCTTGGATGAAGCTCGGTGTCGCGTTTTTCGGAATCTGCACGTTGCCTTCCTTGACAATTTCTCCTTGAAGGGTTAAAATCTCGTCTATGCCCGCTCCGATGACCTCTGGAACAGACCTGACGCCTGACAGCTCCCTGTTCTTGCCTTTCAAAAGAAATCTTCCATCATTTTGCAGAGACGCCAAACCGACTCCTGCAATGGCGCCGATGACTCCGCCTTCGGTTCCGCCTAAACCTTCAAAGCGTATTTGACTATTGTCGGCGACTTGGCGAGCCCGTTCCTGAGTTACGACGGTGGTTTTGGCGTCGAGACCGAAGGCAACTGCCGAAGCTGTTATCTTGCTGGATTGGGCTATCGCTAATCCAGGATCGCTTCCAACGATAAAATCATCAAGCATCATCTTTTTGGTTGCGGCAAATATTTCATCCATCGCATCTGCAGGAGCCTCGGCGTGGATCACTGCGCAGCTATTGTGCGATGTAAACGGGATTTCTGGGATGGATGAAAAGTTGGTGACGCGTGACGCCGAAAATTTGGTGCTTTTTTGCAAGTTCTGTTGCGATGGTTCTTGCAAGTCGTCCTGTTCCTCTTGACTCCAATGTGTCCGTGTCGTCTATTCCCACGTAAATCATTCGATAGCCTCAATTTAATGGGACGATATGTATTTTTAGGCATAACGTTTAACGTACTGAACTATTAAACTTGTTGATGTAAAGAGAAAAATAGTCACACCTAAGAAAAGGCCTTTGTCTTTTCTGACTTGGCTTATTTTTTCTTGCTTAGGTACCAATTGAGGTATTCTTTTCTGCGGTTTTGTCTCTGTTCTTCTTCTGTTTCTTCAGCAGGTCTGTTTTTGTCTCTTAGGTCGTTGAGTTCCTGCTGTGTCATTTGTAGCCCGCAGCTTTTGCAGATGTAGCGTTTGGTACCTATTTCGTAATGACATTCTCCGCCGCATTCAGGACAATATATCATTTTACCCTTTCTCTTCGCGAATTTTATAGGTTAATCGCCTTCGCAAAGATATTAGTCTTCGCCTCAAAATCCCGATTTTTCGCTGATTTTCTTCTCAAAAAGCATCTGCCTTTCTTTTTAGCCTACGTACTTTTTCAATAATCATCTTGCTTCTTTCAAAAAGCTTTTATAATAAACCAACAGATGCAAGGGGTAATACGTTAATTTGAGGATTGAAAATGAGCAATGAATATTTAGCTAAACTAGCAAACCCTGCCCCGCTTGGACTACTCGGTTTCGGTTTAACCACCGTTCTACTCAATCTCGCTAATGCTGGCGCTTTTCCGTTAGACACAATGATTCTCGCAATGGGCATCGCCTACGGTGGAATCGCGCAAATCATTGTTGGTGCAATGGAGTTCAGAAAAGGCAACACTTTCGGCACCGTCGCGTTCACATCCTACGGCTTATTCTGGTGGAGTTTCGTCTTGCTTTTGCTTCTGCCCAAATTCACAGGGTTCGCAGGACCATCTGCTGCTTCTCTCGCTGCGTACTTCATAATGTGGGGAATCTTCACATTTGGAATGTTCTTCGGCACACTGAAAGCTAACCGTGCACTGCAATTCGTGTTCTTGAGCCTAACAATCTTGTTCGTCATCCTAGCCATATCTCAATATGCTGGAAGCGCTACATTTACAAAGATAACTGGAGTCGAAGGCGTCATCTGCGGATTAAGCGCAGTCTACCTTGGCATAGCCGAAGTCCTGAATGAATCGCACCAAAAAACTATCCTGCCAATTTGCCCGACTCACTAGAAACCCACAGTTCTTTTTTTATTTTGTAATAAAACTACTGAAAAACTTATATTCTCAGGAGCTTACCATACCCAGCAATTTAGGTTGAGCGAAATGTCAGAATCTAGTTTACCCTTCGACGAGAAGTATAGTCCAAGTATCGCAAAATTTTCTAATGGAGAAAAAAGAAAACAAGAATCAGAAAAAGCGCTGAAGAATCCGCAGGCTTACTGGGCTGAGAAGGCAAAAGCCATCGATTGGTTAAAGCCTTTCAGCAAAGCCCTTGATGATTCAAACCCGCCGTTCTTCAAGTGGTTCCCAGATGGGGAACTAAACATTTGCTATAACGCTTTAGACAGGCACATCAAAGGTCCCCGCAAAAACAAGCTTGCTTACATTTGGGAAGGCGAAATGGGTGAAGTAAAAACTTACACTTACTATCAGCTTTACCGCGAAGTAAACAAGTTTGCAAAAGCACTCAAAGACCTCGGCGTCAAAAAAGGCGACCGCGTCGCAGTTTTCCTCCCAGTTATCCCCGAGTTGCCAATGGCTCTGCTTGCAACCGCAAGAATAGGCGGAGTTCACACTGTAGTCTTTTCAGGATTCAGCGCTGAAGCCTTAGCAGACAGAATAAATGACTGTGGAGCAAAAGTCCTTATCACGGCAGACGGCTCGTTCCGAAGAGGAAAACCCGTAGGCATCAAAGACAACGCCAACCGTGCAATGCCTCTTATGGCCAACATCGAAAAAGTAATCGTTGTAAAACGCACTGGTCAACCTGTCCAGATGAAAGAAGGCAGAGACATATGGTACCATGACGCACTGGCAAACGCAGGCGCAAGTGCCTACGTGGAACCAGAAAGCATGAAATCCACCGATCCACTGTTCATTCTGTACACTTCAGGAACCACAGGTAAACCAAAGGGTGTTCAGCACGGAATAGGCGGATACCTTGTTTGGGCTTACTGGACTCTAAAGTGGGCTTTTGACCCAAATGACGAAGACATTTACTGGTGCGTTGCAGACATCGGCTGGATCACCGGGCACACATACAACGTGTATGCACCTCTCAGCCATGGAATCACTGCGTTCCTGTTCGAAGGTACACCAGATTACCCCGGACAAGACCGATGGTGGGACATGATCGAAAGACACGGCGTAACCATCCTTTACGGCACACCAACCGCTGTCAGAATGTTCATGAAATTCGGCGAACAACTCGTACTAAAACACGACCTAAGCACCCTGCGAATTTTGGGCTCCGTCGGCGAACCGATAAACCCCGAAGCGTGGAAATGGTACTACCGCGTCATAGGCAAAGAAAGACTCCCGATAATCGACACCTGGTGGCAAACTGAAACAGGCGGATTCATGATTTCTCCAGCCGCAGGCATAGAACTAACACCTCTAAAACCAGGCAGCGCAACCCTTCCGATGCCGGGAGTCAACGCAGACATCTACGATGAGAAAGGGCAGCCAGTGCAAAAAGGCCAGAAAGGTGTGCTAGTACTCAAGTCACCTTGGCCGGGAATGCTTCAGACCATCTGGAAAGACCCTGACCGCTTCAAGCAAACTTACTACGGAAGATGGCCTGGAATCTACTTCTCAGGCGACTACGCAGTCCGCGACCCAGACGGGTACTTCTGGCTTCTGGGCAGATCAGATGAAGTTCTCAAAGTAGCAGGACACCGAATCGGCACCGTTGAGCTTGAAAGCGCATTGGTCGCGCACCCAGCAGTTTCTGAAGCAGCAGTCATGGGCAAAGAAGACGCAGTTAAAGGCGAAGTTCCAGTTGCATTCGTCGTTCTAAGAACCGGATTCACACCATCCGACGAACTCCGCGCCGAACTCATAAAACAAATCAGAACCACAATCGGACCCATCGCAACCCCAGACGCAATAGTATTCGTGAACAAGATGCCTAAAACCCGCAGCGGCAAAATCATGCGGCGACTACTCAAAGCCGTCTTGACAGGAGCACCCCTCGGCGACACATCAACCATTGAAGACGAAGGCTCAATTGAAGACATCAAAGCAACATACAGTGAACTGCGAAAGCAGCTCACCAAATAATTTCTTTTCTTTGTATCTTTTTTGTATCAAAAAATTTCTTAAAGCAACTTACGCAGAGCCTTTTTTGGTTGACTAAGCGACGGCGGCTGCTTTGGTTTTTTTCTTGGTTGCCTGCTCTGAAACGTCTTGGGTTTGGGCGGTTTGGTTTTTCTCAGCAATATTTGGTTGAACGCCGCAAATGCTGTCGGGGTCTTCGTTTTTTAGGTTCAATGTTCCTCTAGCGGTTCCGTCGCCGAGGTATTCGAATTTGAAACCCATTTTGCTCATAAGATCCATCGCCCGCGCGTTATCAGGAAGCACTATAGCGTAAACCTCTTCCAACCCTTTCTCTTTGGCGATGTCAAGCACGTAATCCACCAGTTTGGTGCCTAGGCCTAAACCTTGAAATTGGTCGCGTACGATGAAGGCGACTTCCCCGTTTTTCCCGTCGGATTCTATGCTTACGCGGGCGACGCCGAGGATTTTTCTTTGTGGACTTTTCACAAGTTCGGCGACTATAGCTATTTCACGGTCGTAGTCTATGTTGCAGTAGCGCACAACTACTTCATGCGGTGTGTCTCTTAGTATCTCAAAGAATCTGTAACGTATAGATTCCTCAGAGAACCCTCGGAACATGTCTAGCCACAGCGGTTCATCTTCAGGTTTTATGGGTCTAAGCAGCACTTCTTCCCCGCCTTTAAGAGACCAGATCGTCTCGTATTTTTTCGGGTACGGGCTAATCAGCATGTGCTCGTGCGGGTCAAATTTTTTGCAGACTGAATCTTTGTTGATGGCGATGTGTGCGTCAAGGATGTAGGCTTCTTTCTCGCTTACCAGCAGCGGATTGATGCTGATTTCTTTTATCTGCGGAAAATCCACAAGCAGCTTGGAGAAGAGAAGCAGAGTTTCAATGACTTTTTTGATTTCAACGGGCGGCGTGTTGCCGTATCCTTTGAGAAGCTTGTAAACCTTGGTTTCTTCCATCATGCGGCGGACAAGCGTGATGTTCAGCGGAGGCAGCCCGATGGAGTAATCCTTGAAGAGGTCTAAGCCTGCACCCGACATGCCGAACAAGATTACGGGTCCAAAAACCGGGTCGGATTTGCCTCCGATTATTAGTTCGTACCCTTTTTCCTCAATCATGTGTTGAATCATAACGCCGATTATCTGCGCGTTAGGCTTGTACGCCAATGCCCTTTGAATAAGGCTCTGGTAGGCTTCCCGAACCTCCCCCGGCGAATTCACGTTCAAAACAACTCCGCCCGCGGCTCTCTTGCTGGGAATTTGAGGCGAAAGAATCTTCAACACCACCGGGAACCCGAGTTCCTGCGCGGATGTAACGGCTTCGTCGGCGTTGTGGGCAACTAGGTCTTTTAGGATTGGGAAATTGTAGTATTTGAGTATGCTTTTGGCTTCTTCTTCAGTGAGTATGTCTCGGTTTTCGAAAGCGGCGTTTCTAATTATCGCCATAACGGGACGTTTAGGTGGGGAAGCATCAAGAGGTAGCTCTTCAGGTGTTTCATAGAGCAACTCGAGGTTTCGTTGGTAATTGTACATGTACATGTAGGTTTTTGTTGCTTGGTCAGGTGTCGAATATGTTGGGATGTCGTTGGCGCTGAAGATTTTGTTGGCATGCATCACCGCGTCAAAACCCATGAAAGACGTCAAGATGGTTTTGTTCTTGTACGGCCTGCTGTTTATGAGGTCAACTATGGCTTGTGCTATTTCAACGGGTTCCGAACCAGCTTGCTGCGTAAAAATAATCAGTATCCCATCTACTGTTTCGTCGTCAAGGCATGCTCCAACCGCAGCCCTGTAATAATCCGCTTTGGCATCCCCGACCACGTCGATGGGGTTGCCTTTGCTCCAGAAAGAAGGCAAAACACTGTCAAGCACCTCCATGGTTTTATCGCTGAGCTTCGCCAGTTTCCCGCCTCGCGCAATCAAAGCGTCAGTAGCCATTACTCCAGCACCGCCTGCGTTGGTTATTATGGCAAGTCTTGACCCTTTCGGCAACGGTTGAGTCCCTAAAACCTGGGCAGCATTAAACAAGTCGTTTATTTCTTGGACGCGAACTATACCTGCACGTTTGAAGGCGGCGTCGTAGATGTCGTCTTCCCCTGCAACTGAGCCTGTGTGGGATGCAGCTGCTCTAGCGCTTTCGGGGTATTTGCCTGCTTTCACCACGATTATGGGTTTGGTTCTTGAAAAGTGTCTGGCGGCGCTCATGAATTTTCGGGCATCCGTTATCCCTTCGATATACATTATTATGCTCTTGGTTTTCGGGTCAGAACCAAAATAATCTATTAAATCTCCGAAGTCAACGTCAACCATTGAGCCGACAGAGGCAAAGTTGCTTAACCCGATGTTTTCATGGATTGCCCAATCAAGAATCGCTGAACCCAACGCGCCGCTCTGAGAGATGAACGCGATGTTGCCTGGCTTAGGCATCCTATCCAAAAAAGAAGCGTTAAGATTTATTCGTGGGCGGATTACGCCGATGCAGTTGGGACCAATAACTCGGATGTCATATTTTTTTGCGGTTTCAGCAATCGCTTTCTCTAAGGCTTTTCCTTCAGGGCCCGTTTCTTTGAATCCTGCGGAGACGATGATGACGCCTTTCACCTGCGCCTTCCCGCATTGTTCCATTACTTCCTGGACGGTTTTGGCAGGCGTCGCGATGATGGCTAAATCGATAGGTTCAGAAATTTGGTCGACTGACTTGAAGGTTTTAACTCCGAAAATCTCGGGTTTTCGAATGTTCACAAAATAATATTTGCCCTCGTAACCCAACTGACTAAAATTTTTAGCTAATAAGGACCCTACTGAGCCTTCAACGTCGCTGGCTCCTATTACGGCGACGCTTTGCGGGTTGAAAATCTTGTCGAGATTTTTAGTGACCATTCCGATTTAGCCCCTGAATATGTCCAGTGAATACTCTAAATTAAACTAGTCTACCGCAATATTTGATTATTATGAATCCAAAATTAAAAAACTGACGCTAAGACGGCTCTTTGCGCGGAAAAGAACGCTTGTTTTTTAGATTGGACAAAAAAATAAAAGAAAATTAGATGGGGTAAGCTCCGCAAACTTTGCAGAACTGTATTTTGGTTTTGATGTGGCTCTTGCATTTTGGACATTGGATGCCGCCGTTGTCTGGGAAGACGTCTTTGGGTTTGCCGAATTTTTTGCGGAAGACTTCGTAGTAGAGTAGCTGTTCTTTGTCTTGGATTTCAACGTCGTCTGCTGCTTTGATTGCTGCCTTCTTCTCCGCAAATTCCTTTTCGGTAATCATGTCGTTGAAGTAGGTTCTCAGCGTTTCTGTTCCTGTTCCTGCTTCAAGAGGCGCTTTAGGTCTCCAGATGACATCCATAGGAATCACGTCTTCGTAGGCTTTGCGCAGAATCCACTTGCTATATTTTACGCCGTTATACATGTTGATTTTGTATTTGATCGGTAGCTTCATTGCCCATTTCATGAATTCTGGGTCACGGTAAGGTGCCTTGATTTCCATTCCAAGAGATTCAGCCATGGGATCAGAGGAGAAACCCATTTCCGCCCACATTTCTTCTTGTTTCTTTGCAAACTCCGCTTCTGACAGGTGGAATTGCCATGGGTAGCCGAAGAGTTCGTCTAGCGCGTCGCCGGTGAATGCTGTTTTGTATCCTTTTGGCTTTAGCAGGGTTAAGCCGATGTAGACTGGTAGGCTGTTTCTGATTTCCATTGGATCGTATTTTTTGAGTGCTTCGACGACTTTGGGGTAATATTTCATTACGTCTTCTTTGCCGAACTGGTAGGTCTCTTGTTTTAGGTGTAAGAGCTCAACCATTCGTTTGACGTATTCGGTGTCTTTGGGTTGTCCGTGTTTAAAGGCTAAGGTGAGGCATGGGATGTCGGGTTTGTATTTTACTGCTTCATAAGCGATTATTTGGGTGTCGGTTCCCGCCGAAAACAAGAAACTGTCCGCCATGTTGTTTTTGACGACTTTGTTTACAAGCTTTCTGATTTGTGGTAGGAGTTTGTTAACTTCTGAAGGGTCTAGTGCCATATCTTTCCCTCGCAATTATACCATGCTTGTCATTCCACGGATATTTAAGCTTACCGACTGCATACAAAAGCCGTGAAAACTTAAACATCTGTGTTGAAAGTGAACAAAATACTGAACAGTCGAGGTCTAACATGCATCAACATCATTTTGCCCGACAAAACATCACCTTTAAAAGTCAAAAATTGTCAGTCAATAGCTCAGCCCCAACACACAGAGGATCAACGTGAAAGCAAGCATACTCCACATGGAAATACGCAACACCTTCCAAGCAAACCTAAGCGCAGCCAAAGCAGCAGTCGACAAAGCCTCAAAACAAAAACCAGCAATAATCGCGCTCCCAGAATACTTCACTGTCCCCAACTGCATGACAGACTTCACCGACGCACAAAAAATCTCCGAAGAAACCTGCGAAGAAACCCTCATTTTCCTGCAAAAAGAATCAAAACAAATCGGCGACATCTACCTCCTCGGCGGCTCAGTTCTCCAAGAAGACAGTGGACAATACTACAACACAAGCACCCTGTGGAAGAGTGGCTCTCTTTTAGCTAAATACAAAAAAATAAACCCCATAAAAGCCGAAATCAACGCCGGCGTTGCCCGAGGCAGCCAACCCGTCGTAGTTGACACGGAAATCGGCAAAATTGGGCTGCTCGTTTGCGCTGACTCGTTTGACCCTGCCCTTGTCAAGCAGGTGGCGTCGATGGGTGCGGAAATCATTTCTCTTCCAGTTGCAGCAATGGGCACTCATCCCGTGGTGAAGGGTCACCCGTTAACCGAGGGGATCGCGCGTACCTACGGCATGTTCTTGCTTAAGGTGGGAAACGTGTGTTCAAGCATGAGAGGCGGAAGAAGCGCAATCATCGCTCCATGGGGCATCCTAGGCGAAGTTACCGACGCGCCGAAAGACTCGATTTTAACCCGAGACCTCGACATGCAGCGGCTAAAAGAATACCGCGCCAAACTCAGTAAAGCTTAGCCCAACCGTCGACGATTCGGCTCATTTCCTTAAAATCATATTTCTCGAACCAATCCCGTAACTCACGGTTTTGAACAGCAAACCTGCAGACTTGCCTCGCGTTCTCAGAATCATGCACCAGCAGCAAAACAGCATCCAACTTGAGTTTGGAAATGTAAGCCACCGTTTTGAGTAAAACTTCAAGTTTTTCGTCTGTGGGCATTTCAGCACTTAACTCAACTACAACAGGCTTCTTCAAAGACGAAGCAAAATCCCTCGCCAGCATGATAGTCCAGTAATTAGTCAAGTAATCCCGCGATGAAAGCGGCACATGAAAATACTCAACCAACCCCGCAATAGCATCCAAATCCAAGCCGTACCGTTCTTTAGCAAGCACTGGGTCTGGGTAAATTTCCACTGCGAAAGTTCCCTTCACCAGTTCTTTGGCTTCTTGCAGAAAATTTGTAATTGTTTGGGCTCTCCACTGCGTCCAATTTAAGCCGCTTTGCCTCCACAGCTCAACGCATCGGGGGCAGACACAGTATTCTTGGTTGGGGAAATGGTAAAGATTCAACGTGACGCCCAAAATGTTTTCTTTGCTTAGGCTTTCAATGTAATTCATCGCTTTAGCCCTGTAAGCTGGATGGGTAGGGCAAACAAAATCAAACGCCAAGTTTGAACGCCTGTTTCTGCGTAGTGCTGGACCAGTGTTTGACATGGCAACTAAGGTTGGGTCTTCACGTATCGCTTTAGCGTCACAAAAAACCGTAACATCGTTCTGCATGCCCTTCGCGGCTGGGAAACATTGTCCATCCGCCCATTTTGAGTAGTAAACGTGAATGTCGTAGCCCTCGACTTTCTCGGGCTTGTACGTAACTAAGCCTATCTGCATACTTCTCTATTTGATGCACGCAAACAATATATTCTTGGCGCTTTCTTAAATCTTGATTCAAATGGGCAAACTCCAGAAACAGGCTATTCTCATTGATACCGCTAAATGCACACCTTGCGCAGGGCTCATTTGCGTCGGCGTTTGCCCTCAGGGCGTTTTCGAAGAAGGCAAAAATAGGAAGCCGCAGATTGTTGATGTTGTCGAATGCACCAAATGTGGTGTCTGCGTGAATCTTTGCCCAGCAAAAGCCATTACTATAAGCAAACCCTAACAGGTGGTTAAGGCGGCGGGCTTGCATGGAACAGTTTAACCTTGCAGACAATGTGAGGCTTGTCATCAAAGAAAATGTACTAGCCGTAATTTGTGATAGTCCTTTAAAGACAGTTAGTTCAGCATTCTATCAAGGCGGGCATAACCAGCTTAAAGCTGTCCTCAATGTAGGGGTGCCGGACGGATACAATGACCGCTCCTTGCACCTTGACCCGCTGGAACTAATCACCTCATCCGCAGCCAAACTTGGCTTAACCAAAGATTACCTTGCCATGGTCACAGCCGCCAAAATCCAAAACTACAGCCTCGTCACCAAAAAACTCGAAGACTTCTCAGTAAGCGTCGCAGCAACGGCGGGCTGCAAACACGGAGAATCCTCCGGAGAAGAAATGAACGTGGCGGAAATCGGCGGAGGCACCATAAACGTCATCGTCTTCATCGATGCTGACCCGTCAGATAGCTGCATGGTAGCATCCGTCATCACCGCAACCGAGGCAAAATCCGCAGTTCTCCGAGACTTCGATATCCGCAGCTTCTACACTGGCGACTCCGCAACAGGGTCAATAACCGACAGCGTCTCAGTGGTCACAAACGGCAAAGGCAAAGCAATCAACTACGCTGGTCCCGCATCGAAGCTAGGCAAAGCCGTTGGGTATTGCACCCGAAAAGCCGTTGCGGAAGCCCTCGTCAAGCAGGAGCCGTTTTGGGCAAGCCGAACAGTGCTGGACAGGCTCAAGGAGAGGCATCTTCCGCTGGAAAAGCTTGCGGCTGAAGTATCCAAAATCGAAGGCTTAAAGGTTGACGCCTCGGGTTTGGCTGAATTTCTAAAGAATAACCCAGTTAGCCTCGCTTACCTGTTAGCTGCTGCAAAGATGGATGACGACGTAAAAAAGAACCTGTTGCCAGCGGAACTTGGCGATGCGGTTGAGCTGAGCAAATGCTTCGGCAACCCAGACTGTATCGCGGCTGATTGCTCTAAACTGCCTCGTTACGAGGAAGTTGATTTGCCTCCCTTCCTAAAACAAGCGTTAATCAGAATCGTCAAGGCGGCTCTTATCAAGCATTAGTTGATCCAATGTTGAGATTAGTTTGCGGTACTATTCCACAATAGTACATTCCCTTACAAATAGTAATAAAAACGGGTAGGCAAATACGTCTGAAGGGAACCCAGCTTGAATTTGCGCAAAGCCTCGCTCGCATTAACATTGGCGTTCGTTATTGCTTTTTCATGCGTAGCTCTGATTCAACTGGAAAAACACAACTCATCAAGTTTCAAACTGAATGCCCCTTTCAACTCTAAATTCCCTGGGCAGGGTCATTCTGAATCAGTTTTCGCCGCGACCAGTTACGTATCCAGTCAAGGCGCCCTCGAAGACAAAGCCAAAGAATCGCCTCTCCCACTAATCAACAATTCAACACGTGCTGAAGTGTACGACTTCATTGACACAAACCCAGGCATCCAGTTTAGGGGCATATGCGCGGGACTAAACATAGCAATAGGGACTGCCGAGTTTCATTTAGGTGTCCTCAAAAAAGCTGGTTTAATCTCGTTTATTCGTGACGGGAAATATAAACGGTTTTTCGTAACGAAAAAATTCTCGCTGAAGGAAATGGAGTTTATTTCTCTTCTAAGACATGAAACTCCGAGAAAGATTCTTGAGCGAATTAACGCCGAGACCGCAATTTCTCACTGCAAATTGGCCTCGCAGTTGTCAATTACTTCGCAGGGGCTAACTTGGCAGATGAATAGGCTAAGAGAAGACGGAATCATCAACGGAAGAATCGATGGGGTAAAAGTCACGTATACCTTAAATGAGGCGTGCCTCCCGATGTTAGCCAACCTCCTCTCTCTGACACGGGAATGATTCGCAGCCCTTTGTTGAAAAGACTTAAATAACTTGCGAATTTTATTCGGTAGGTAAAACAAAAGTTACAATGGTGTATCGAACTTGAAATTTGGCGTATTTCTCTATCAACCCGAGCCTGTTGAAGGCGTCGACTACAACTTTTACCGACTAAAATCCGAATCAGGAATCGTCGGAAAACCAAACCCTGAAATGTACACTAACATCGCATGCTTCGGCGACAACTTTATGGCTGCAAAAAAGCCAGACTGGGTCTCCGTAAGCTCCTTTGGCCCTGCACTACGCACAAACAAACGATACAACCTCCGCTGGGACGTCGTATGCATGACTAACCCAGAAGCCCGCGAATACAACCTCAAAATCATCGCGGAAAGCGCAAAAGTCACCCCAGGCATAAGCATCAGCAGCCAACACTTCGCCGACCAAGGCTTCTGCACCTGCCCAAGATGCGTCAAAGAGCAGGCGAAGAGCGGATTGAGCTGGCTTGACTGGCGCGCAAAAGTCGTGACTGAATTTTTGGCTGAAGTCAAAGAAATCGTCTCAGGCAAACCCCTGTTCGTAAACTGCCTGCCTGACCCGTTACTCGGCAAGGTCCGTTTTGGCTACGACTTCGAAGCCATGGCGCAGTACGCAGACTACTTTGTCATCCCAATGTTCAGCAAAGCCTACCCAACCCCATGGTACTGGGAAACAATCGCAAGAGGCTACAAGAGCTTCCTAAAGAAGCCTGTCTACGTGAACTTTTACGTCCGCGGACCAAACGAAACATGGGACACAGTGGCACCAGCAGACCAAATCATGACAGTTGCAACCAGAGTAGCTCGCCAAGGAATCGACGGAATAATCTTCCTAGCAGAAAAAGCCGACTACATAAGAGAATTCCAGAAGAAATGTGTGGAGAATAAAGAAAAGCGTGAGTTCCTTAAAGGCCACAACGGCGACGAAGTCCTCGAACTCTTCAATCGATGGGAAAAGATGCTAAAAGCATAGCATCCCACAATTCTTCCCTATTTTATTTTTTGTTTTTTGGCAACTTTAGGTTAACAGGGTTGTTTTATACAAAAACATAAATCCTACTTGTTCCGATGCCCTCCACTGAGGAACATACGTTGAACCCTAAAGGCATCGTTTGCGTTTGTTTACTAATAATCATTCTTGCCCCGTCCACAGCTATTTTAGTTAACCTGTCGATTAAAAGTTCAGTTGCGTCTCCCAACCGAGATGTAAACATCGTCCAGCCTGACTTGCAAACTCCGCAGGTGACAGAGCACAAAGTCACATCTGCTGAACTTGCCCAACTGGAAAATGACGAAGGCGTCTTTGAAGCCGACGCGAGCCCAGCAACGCCAGCCGACGGGTTAGGCGGAGACGCCCATCCTCCAACTGCTCAGGAATGGGCTTCGATAGCGCCCGACGCTTACCTCGTCGCCAGCATCACTTCCCCCTGCGTGGTACCCGCCAGCGTAGACAACTCCCAGACGCCTTGGTTTCCGCCGATTGGCGTGCAAAACCACGGTTGCAACGCCTTCTCAGTTGCTTATTACACCAAGACTTTTCAGGAGGCAAAGGAACACGGCTGGGATCTCAGCGGCGCAAGGTGGCAGGGCTTTAGCTCGGGCAGCTACGGCTACCCCACGGCAAGCTACCAAAACGAAATAATGAGTCCCGCCTTCGTATACAACCTCGATGACCCTTCAGGCTCGATAGAGAGCACCATCAGCTTGGTCTGTAACATCGGCGACTGCACTTGGGCTGCGATGCCCTACGACGGGAACAACTGGACAGGCTGGCCCTCTGAAGCTGCTTGGACGCAGGCAGCCTACTACCGAGGCAACAGCACAACAAACTACCAATACATCGACTTAACCACAAACGCTGGGTTAAACAACCTGAAAAACTGGTTAGCCAACCAAAACTTAGCCTCAATCTACATCAACGCTTCAGCGTTAACACCAAGCAGCCTTACACCTCAAGACTTCTTGACGCTGGACAACTACAGCCCATCAACAGCATCGTCAACCGATCACGTTAACACCATCGTCGGGTACGACGACACCATAAGCTACACCGAAAACGGCTCCACCCATTACGGTGCATTTAAGATAGCAAATTCTTGGGGCGCAGGCGTCTACAACTGGGAAAACATCCCTGACGGGTTCTACTGGATATCCTACGCGGCCATGGAGCAAAGAATCAAAACCTGCCTCTTCTACAACGGCATGGTAGGGTACCAGCCGACCTTAACCGTATCCTTCAAAATCGTGGACGACAAAAGAAGCGACTGCACCATAACAGTCGGCGTCGGCTCAACCACCTCGCCGATTGCAACCAAATCTTTCAGCAACTTCGTCAGCGGCTACCCCTACCCATACAGCCCAAACGACCGTCTCCCATTTCCCGGCAACAACATAGTATTTGACATCACAGAATTCGAAAATTCCTTGCCAACCCTAAGCGGCCAAACCTTCTGGCTTAAAGTCGACGACGACGGCTCCGCGCCGGGGATAATCGCCAATTTTGCAGTGAACTCATCAATAGGCTATCAAGCTTCCACCAACGTGCCCTGTCCCCTTGTCAACCACGGCTCCACAATCGTGTATGTCACTTTGCCTTCGTCAGCATCCTTCACCGTGTCCCCGAATCTGGGTCCACCTGGCGGAGCTGTAATCTTGCAGGCTGCAGGGCTAACCCACAGCGGGACAGCAACCCTCACCTACCTCAACCCACAAAGCAACCAATGGGTCACTGTAGCCAACAACGTAGCAATTTCCAGTTCAGGCGCCTTCATCTACAGCTTGAACACTCCTGACCTGCTGAGAAACAACATCGCAGGCGACCACACTGCTGGGTCGGACACCATAGTTTTTAGGGTGCAGGACAGCGGCGGTTTATCCTACAACAGCTCAGTACCTTACACTGAAATGGCGAGGGCGCTGCTCCGAGTTGGAAACAACTTTGCCTCTAAAACCTACGGAAACAACACAGATTTAACCGCCACTGTTTCAACAAGCGTAGGCAAATCGCTGAGCATAGCGGGCTGCTGGTTCCAACCTGGCACAGCTGCGTTGCTGTGGGATAACACGGCGGTTTCCACTGGGCTCTTGGTGGATGAAGACGGAGGCGTCAGCACGACCTTCACTGTGCCCGTCTCTAACGCTGGAGCACACGTCGTAACCTTGCAGGATGGAAACGCCAAACTCAGCGTAAGCGTTACAGTCGTCCCTGTGCCGCCGCTGTTCGCGGTTGCTAACGGTGTTGTCTACACTTACCAGTCGGGAACCATAAGCGCCACCCAAGCTTCTTCTGGAACCCAACTGTGGTCTATCACAACCGCGATTACCCCTTGCTGCTTGGCGGCGGACAACAACGCAGTTTACCTCGGCTCAACCAGCGGGTTAACCGCCCTAAGCATCACTTCAAAAACAACTCTCTGGACCATGACTTCAGCCTATTATCAGAACGCCTTCTCCCTGTCAGTTTTCGGCGGAGCCGTCTACGAGGGCACAACCTCAGGCTATTTTTTGGGTTTAGACCCCAACACTGGGCAAATCGTTGGTCCAGACACAGGTTACTATGGAAGTTTACCCACAGCCACCGTAGCCGCCAACGGCATCGTTTACCTCGCACTTTGGGATGGAGCCCTCAGAGCCTACACGGTTCCTGGAACAATCTACTGGCGGTCCGACACATACAGCGGCACACCGTGGGTTTCGCTTGCACTCGACAACGGCCTGCTCTATGCAGGCGCGGGCAACCAAATTTATGCTTTTAACGCAAGCAACGGCAACCTAAACTGGTCAAACAATGTCGGGACAGCAGGCAACGTTTCTTTGTCGGCGGGCAACGGGCAGGTCTACGCGTCTTTAGGCAGTCAAATTTACGCTTTAAGCGAAAGCAACGGCGGTATCGAATGGTCTGAAACTCTAAGTTCAGCTGTCTCTTCGCCCACGGCTGGTTCAGGCGTGTTGTTCGCAGCCGTAGGAAACCAGCTTGAAGCCTTAACATCGTCAGGAACATTGTCTTGGTCGTATCAAGCTGGCGGCACAGTGTCCTCATTCGTCGTCACCAATGGGTTGGCGTATGCAACCTCAAGTGACGGAGACTTAACCGTCGTCAACACTTCCAACGGACAGAAAGTTTGGGACCTGTTAACTGAGCCTTCGTCCACGCCTTCTCCATCGCCGAGCCCTACACCTACCCCAACTCCTACGCCTTCACCCACTCCAGCGCCAACCTCTTCGCAAACCGCCCCCGCAGCCTCGACGTCCCCAACATCGGCACCCCAAACTTCTCCATCTGCCTCGCCAACGGCAACCGCTACCCCCACCAAAACAACCACAGCCACACCGACGTCGACTCCCATCGCTGAACTGCCGAACGCAACCGTCTACCTAATCCTTGCACCAATCGGGATAACCGCTCTAGTTGCCGCGTCCATTGTGACTTTGAAGAAGAAACAAGACTCCAAGCGCCCAACAAAAAAGAACTTAAATGGTAACGATGAGGCGAAGCTTTAGCGTTCCTGCAGGCTTTCACATGAAGTATCCTCTGGCTTCAAACAGAATGCAGCCAATCACTAGCAATCCCATGCTAACCCATAGAATCGCTCCTCCAGCCCAACGGTTTTTCCTGTAGATCAGGGCTGACACCCAGTATATCGGCAGCATTGGCACGGCATAACGAACAGTGCTGTAGACTAATGAGTCAGACAGCAAAATAACCGTCATGGCGGCGTAGAAAGCCCAGTACTTTAGCAAGTCTGCTTCCCGCTTCAAATTGACCTCAGCTGACCCTGAAAGTGCATGGCTGACAAAGTATGCGGCAGGCAGCAAAATCAGTGCCAAGCCGACTCCGTAGAATAAGCTGTAGCCGGGGTTAATGCTCCCAAATTGTTGCCACAAGAACGGGTAACTCTTCCAGTAAAGGGTGCGTGTTAAAACGGTAATCGGGAAAAACCCTCCAGCAGACACGTAACCTATCAACTGGAATATCAGGAATGGCGACGCAACAATCGCTGAGCACACTGAGAGTCGGACGGCTTTGGACTTGTTTTTAACGGATTGAATCGCATAGATAAGGAACGGTATGAATACCAAGAAGCCGTCACTTCTTGTAAAAGACGCCAAGAAACCAAACAGGGCTGCAATTGGCAGTTTATCTTCTTCAAGAAAGTAAAAGGCTGCCAAGGCTAAAGCCATGAATAACGCTTCACTGTAAATGGCGGAGTAAAATACTGTTCCACCCCAAAACGAGAAGAACACTGTAGAGATCAAGGCTAATCGGGCTGAATTGAAGATTTTTTTCGTTAGCTTAAAGAAGAAATACACACTAAGAAAGAAAGCCACATTGCTTACTACAAAGCCTGCCAAATCTACTGCGTTGGCTACAGAAGAGAACGGCATGAAAAGCAATGACACTACTCTCATGGTGGCGGGATATAACGGAAAGAAAGCCCATTCGGGTCTAATCAGGGGAGTAACGAACGAGGAACCGACGCTCTTGCCAAACCAATAAACGAGGTCCGGGTAGCCGCTGCGGTAACCGTAATTGGCTATGCTTATGTAGTACCTTGAATCCCACCTGTCAAATAAGCTCACTATTGGGAGTTTAGATTGGTCGGCTGCAAGGTTTCTGGTTGGGTTAAGAAGAAGGCTGGTGATGATGACAACCGCTATGACTAATATGCGGGAGCTTAAGCCGATGAGCAGAGCCTTATGCGTATCTTTCATGGTAAAGTGACCTGTACGAGTGGGTTTTTCCACAGCGTTTCTGGAGTTCTTAATCCCGCTTGACAGCAAATTTGCATTTAAGCATTTACTAAATTTCGCCGTCGGGCTGTCGGCTAGCAACGCGCAAGGGTGCCGCAGCATGGAATGGCGCAGGGAACCTGAAGGCTACGGCGAAGACGAAGAGCTTGAACTCTTCAACCGCAGGGAAAAACTAGGCTAAACTCCACCGTCTTTTCCTTTCTTTCCTTCAATTAAGCAGGGTATTTCTTTTCTTCGATAGTGGTTCCTGAGATTGTTATTAGAACGGCATTTCCGTTTACGGAAGCAATGGTGTGTTTTTTGCCGAGTTTGTAGAATCGGCTGAATTTCTCTGGAATCTCAAAAACCATCTTGCCCTTCTCCCTTCTTAAGAGAATTTCCCCTGTGAAGGCGGCGGATTCTTTCCATTCTGGTTTTTCAGCGCTTGCGATTCCGATAGTGTTGCTGTCTAATGCATAGATGAAGGCACCTTTGCCCCAATTCCCAATTTCGGGTTGGAGCTGTTTGGCTGGGATTTCGATGGTGTTTGGGGGTTTGGTTTCTCTTGGGTAGAGGGTTTGTTTTGGGCAGATGAGGTTGACTATTCTGCCGCCTCTTTCTGTGTGGTTGATGGTGATGAGTCCTTGGTTGAGGAGCCTGCGGATTGAGCCGTCGGTTCTTCCGCTTTTCCACTCCAGATGCTTGGCAAGTTCGTACTCGGATAGCCCTGGGTACATTATTATGGCTTGGAGTAGGAGGTTGTCTGATTCTTTGCCTCTTATGTTTTGGGTTGGTTGCCGCATAGGCGTTGTCTCCGCTGTTGCTTAAGGTTGAAGGCTTGATTCACAGATAAACTTTTGAAATATTACAAAACTCCAAGCAGAACCAAACCCGATCCCCGCCTTTTCCAACCTAAACTCGCAAAAGAAACAAACCCCAAACCAAAAAAACAACCTAAAACAAGCCCCAAGCGGAAGCCACCTACCGAGGGAGGGGGTCTATTATTTACAACCAAAACCCGCCACAAAAATGGAGTTCATCACTTAAACCGGCAAAGCCTCGCTTTTGGTCTATCTGCAAAACACATAATAGTTGGCGTAGCCGATTTGAATGATTATCGTCGGGGAAACAACGTGAAGGCTCACGTAGTACTTGCAAATCCACCTTATCCAGAAGATGTGCCGCAAGCCGTCTTCATCCCGCTCGGCATCAGCTACCTGGTCGCGGTGCTTGAGCAAGACGGGTACGAAGTCGACGTGGTTGACTGCCAAGTTGCCAAACTCAGCCAGAAAGATTTGGAGGACAAGTTCAGAAGCCTCAAAGCCGACATCGTTGGTGCTACAGCTGCAACCGTCACTTACTTCCCCGCCCTGCAAGTCCTAAAAGCAGCCAAAGCCGCCCTGCCCAACTGCGTAACCATGATTGGCGGACCACACGTCACGGTTTTGGACGAACGCACCTTCACAGACAGCTCAGACGTCGACATTGTGGTGCGGGGCGAAGGCGAACAAACTATGCTTGAGCTTGCACGCTTAGTATCCGACGGCAACCTGAAGGGCCTTGGCGAGGTTGCAGGCATCACATTCAAGCGGAACGGGCAAATCTTCCGCACCCCTGACAGAACCTTCTTGGAAGATATTGATACGCTTCCTTACCCGGCGCACAAGCACTTTGACGTAAGCCGTTACCGAATCAACGGGAAACTTTACATGCCTATCATCACCAGCCGCGGGTGCCCATTCAACTGCGCCTTCTGCTTGGCATCCAAAATGTGCGGCAAAGGCTTTAGGGCACGAAACCCCAAAAAAGTCGTCGACGAACTTGAATGGCTAAGAGACACGTTTGGGGCAGGAGCCTTCGCTTTCTACGACGACACATTCACCTCCGACGTGCCGCGGGCAATCGCCATCTGCGACGAAATGAAAGCAAGAGGATTCGACATGCCGTGGGATTGCCGAACGCGGGTAGACAAAGTCTCCAAGCCTCTGCTGGACAAGCTTAGGAGCACAAACTGCCAACTCATCCATTTCGGCGTCGAGTCAGGCAGCCAACAAATGCTCAACCTCATGCGCAAAGGCACCACAGTTGAGCAGAACGCCGGCGCGATAAAGCTGGCTAAAGAATCAGACATCCTTGTCGCAATATCCCTTGTCATCGGCTACCCAACCGAAACACCTGAAATGCTCAAGCAAACCGCAGACTTCATCCGCAAAACCAAGCCTGACTACGTTTACATGTGCGAAGCCGTTCCGTACCCTGGCACTCTGCTTTACGATTACGTGAAGGAGTTGGGGTTGGAGTTTTCGGAAAACTGGAACCTGTACCATGAGCAAATGCAAGTCTTCAAAAACACTTTGCTGCCGCTTGAGAAGCTGGAGCAAACCAAAAAATCAGTCTATGACAGCATCTTCACGCCTACGTATTACCTGCGGATGAGGCAGAGAGGAGATTTTCACAGTCAAATCATGGCTCGTATGGCGCTGAATCATCTTGTCTGGAAGTACAGGGCTACAAGATGGGCGTTTAGGCAACTGGGTAAAGTTAGACCAGTCAAGAAAAGCCCAGGCGGACACAGTACGCCAAGCAAAGACCAGCAAGACTAAAAAATCAGCGGCAGAGGCAAACAGCCAACTTTTGGCATTTACTGTGGCGCTGTTGCAGCAGCCGATGTTTCTTGAGTTTTCTTTCTGTTTGCATAGCTTGCCCCAAAGAGTGCGATGAGGGCGACGGCGGCGATAACGGCGACTACTATTACTATGTCGTGTCCCATGGCAACGTTGTCTGTCGACGCAGGGGCAGACGCTTGGGCGCTGAAGCCTTCGGAGAAGCAGTAAATGTTCCAGTCGTTGCATCCGATGTACAGCATGCCGTCAGCTATGGTTGGCGAGGACCAGCTGCTGGAGGGCGTGTAGCCAGTGGTGATTCTTTCGCCGTTTTTGGTTGTATCCAAGATGAGGATGTGGCGTTCGCTGGTTGCCAAATAGATTTTCCCGTCAGCGTAGGAAGGCGAAACGTAAAGTTCGTCGCCTGTGTAGGCGCTCCAAACCACGTGTCCGTTGGTTGCGTTGAGGCAAACTATGTTGAAGATGTCGAGGATGTAGAGGTTGCCGTCCACGTAAATCGGGGAGGAAACGATGAATTCGGTGGCTCTGGTGTTGATGAAGCTCCATACAAGCTTGCCCGTCTGAGCGTTCACGGCGTAGTAAGCTCCGAAGTCAGAGGCTGCAAACACCATGCCTGCTGCAACTGAGGGAGAACCAAGCATCTCTGTGCCTCCGAGGAACGAGTGCAAATAAGGAATCGTGAAGTTCCACATAACCTGCCCCGAAGCTGCGTCCAGTTTGAAGAGCATTCCGGTTGACGGCTGCTGTGCAGTGAAGTAGACGGCGCCATCCGAGAAGGCTGGTGAGCCCTCGATTGGTCCGCCCGCAGGAGTCTTCCAAACCACCGCGCCCGTGTCCGCGTTCAACGCGTATAGGTTGCCGTCTAAGGAGCCGATGTAAACCATGCCAGCCGAAACCACGGGTGAGGAGGTCAGCATCAAGTTGGCGTATGTGTAATGCAGGTTGCTGCCGACGTAGGTGTGCCAGTTGAGTGCGCCGTGGTCAGCGCTTAAGCAGTAAACGTAGCCGTCGTCACTTTCAACGTAAACCAAACCGTTTACAACAGCAGGAGAATCTTCAATCGAGCCTCCGGTAGCAAACTTCCAGATGAGCCTTCCGCTCAACGCATCAAGGGCATAAACGTTCTTGTCCTGTGAACCCGCATAAACCACTCCGTTGACAAGGGACGGCGAAGAAATAACTGACCCGTCGGTTGTAAACTTCCATGCCACCGTAAGGTTCGAAGGACCCACAGAGGCGGTGGAAGAATGCGATGCGTCAGCCCTAAACATCGTCCAATTGCTAACAACTGAGGATTCAATCGGGATCAGCTGGGGCGTCGGCGTCGCCGTGGCAGCTGGGGTGGGGGTCGGAGAACTGGAAGGCGTCGACACCGGAGTGCCGCCGGATCCTATCGCCCACAGTTCGTCGTTTGTTGAGTACTCTGTTCCTGATGTTGTGTCAACGGCGGAGGTCACTTGGCCTGGGATGATGTACAAGTTTCCGTACGCAACTATGGCGGATTCCCTTGGAGCCAGCGCTTCAATTGGAAGCGTCCAGATGACGTTGCCGTTATAGGCGTTTAAGCACGCGAATTGGGAAATTTGTGCGGGACCATTGTATGCGGCATGTTGGCCTGTGGTAAGGTAGATTTTTCCGTCTGCAACGGTGGGCATTCCTGGCCACATGAAGTCGGTGTCTGGGCTTCTGTATTTCCATTGTAGGGCGCCGGTTTTTTCGTTCAAAGCGTACAGGTACCCGTCTTTGTTCATTTCGTAAACGGTTCCGTAGGCGATGGATGGTCCCGTTGTGAAGTATCCGTTGGGGTCGGATGGTGGCGTGTATGTCCACATGATTTTGCCGTCGGCAGCGTTGAAGCAGTACATGGTGTTGTCGTCTGTTCCACCTCTGAAGAAGAAGCCGTCAGAGTAGGCGCCGTCAAAAATCATCGGTCCCTTCGTAAGCGTGTCCCAAACGATTGCACCCGTCGAGGCATTAAGCGCCAACTGCTGGTTTTCAAAGGAGCCTGCGAAAACTAAGCCGTCGCCGACTGTTGTTCCGATGCCTGCTTGGCCTCCACCTGGAATGTAGGCTGTCCATGCCACGGTGGGTGGTTTTGATGGGTCAGCGAAGTTCCAGGCGATGATGTAGGAGTTGTCTTTTACGTAGAACATTTTTGTTTCGGGGCTGTAGACGTTGGAGGTGAAGATTCCTGTGTCAGCGCAGAACGAGGTGCTGGTCCAAAGGATTTTGCCTGTGGATGGGTCAAGACAGCTGCCTTCCACCACCAAGTGGGAAGGATCGATTTCGTAGGCTATTGGCCACGTCTTATTGAGCGGAATTATGGTGCTCCACGCAATTTGCCCAGCTTGGTTTACGGCGACAAGGGAGGTGTTGGTTCCGACGAAGATTAGTCCGTCGAAGGCTGTTAGGTCCGGTTGTATGCCGGGTATATTGGCTTTCCAAAGTACGCTGGAAGTGCTGGGGGCTGGTCCCGCTGAGTAACGGGTAAATGCTTCGTTTCCTTGGAATTGTGGCCAGTCATACTGATTCAAATTTGAATTTGTGCTGTTGCTTGCCTGAGCTTTCGCATTGATCTGCAAAGTTGAAATTGACGCGAAAAATGACGAAGCAACAAGTACTGTGAGAATAGCTATAACTAAGATTTTTTTGAGAATTGATAGTACCCCCTAATACCAAACATTTGCACATCTCTAATTAAGAGATTGACGCCTTGCCACCAGTCACTTATTGACAGTTGATTTCACTATAAACCTTACGGAAACCCCCTGCTTGCGCCTCGTGGCATAAAAAAAGCAGGAAAATGCTGTTTTGGCGAAAAATGAAAACAAGTGAGCTACCGCACAATCTTTTTTAGGTTGAAAGGAAACCTTAACATAAATATTGAATGGGCGAGAGGGTGGATTTTGGCTTGACGAATAAAGGTCCTTTACTTATGACTTCTTGGAGGGCAACAGGCGCATGTAACGCCCGCTGCAAATACTGCAACGTCGACGCCAACGGCTCCAAAGCCCCCAGGGAACTCACAACTCAAGAAGCCTTCCACCTTGTGGATGAAGTGGCAAAGTTCGGCGTCCGCTGGTTCGGCATCAAAGGCGGCGAACCACTCACACGCCCAGACATCTTTGAAATCACCAAATACGCCAAAAGCAAAGGCCTAAACGTTTGCCTGCTCACCAACGGCGCCTTCGTCGACGGCTCCATCTACGACAACCTCGTCAGAGACCAAATCTGGACCAGCGTCAGCATCGACGGACCTGAAGAAATCAACGATCAACTCCGCGGCAAAGGCAGCTACCGCAAGGCGTTGGCCGCCATCGAGAAACTCAGCAAGGGCAAAATCCTCAACGGCTTAGCCTGCGCCATAACCACCATAAACTACCAGCATCTTGACCATGTCTGCGAGTTGGCGGAGAAGTACCACGCGAACTTCGTCTGGTTCAACCATCTTGTCCCCAGCGGGAGAGCCAAGGAAATGGCTGACCTTACCCCCTCGCCTGAACAGTATGAGTGGGTGCTCAACCACATTTGGGACCTCACCGAAAAATACGAGGGCAAATTCGAAATCCACGTTCACTGCCCCCACTTTGCCCGCGTCGTCAAAATGCGCGGCATCCCAAACTTCGATGAATGGTACGAGCACAAGTTCCACGGCAAATGCACCTACTTCGCTTTCGGCGGCTACGTTTCCGTCACGGAGAACGGCGACCTCATCCCATGCTTCTACACGGACCTCACACCCACCGAGCACCAGCGGCTGGGCAACATCCGAAACAAATCGTTGCAGGATGCATGGAAAGATGTCAAAGCCTCACCGTTCTACAGCAGCTTCCAAGACCGCAACCTACTCAAGGGCAAATGCGGAGTATGCGAGTACCGTGAAATCTGCGGAGGATGCAGAAACCGCGCGTACGCTTACACAGGCGACATGTACGCTGAGGACCCTGCATGCGTTTACATCCCTGAAAGCCTGCGCAAGAAGTAGCCCCGACTTTTCCATCTTTTAAGAGAAAACCTCTTTATTCCTTAAGACCCGAGTTAGATAAGAGCAGAAATGAAAGCAGCCGCCTTTGTGTTCTGACTGTGCTGTTTTTGGCTTCAGCCATTTTGGCAAGCGTTGCCTCCGCAGAACAGCCCAGCGGCAGGTGCGTGGCCAATGTTTCACGGTGACCTCAACGCATTCGGGCGCTTCAAATTCTCAGGCGTCCGAAGACGAACCAGACTCTGTGGAAATTTAATACGGGCGGTCAAGTGGATTCGCCCACTGTTGTCGGCGGCGTGGTTTACGTTGGCTCATTTGACCACAAAATCTACGCTTTTAACGCTTCCAACGGCAGCGGAATTGTGGGGTTCACTTACGGGCGGAATCGTGATTTCTCGTCCCGCGGTTGTAGACGGCGTGGTTTACGTGGGTTCAGAGGACCATAACCTCTACGCCTTGGACGCTCGAAACGGCGTTCAACTGTGGAATTACACCGCGGGATACTATGTTGATTGCGACCCCGCTGTCGCCAACGGGGTAGTTTACTTTGGCTCCGAAGACCACAACGTCTACGCCGTCAACGCCGCAACAGGCGCTTACATATGGAACTACACGACTGGAAACAAAATCATGATGTCCTCCCCCACAGTTAGCAACGGAATAGTTTACATCGGCTCAGAAGACAACAAAATCTACGCCCTAAACGCATCCAACGGCGCCTTAATTTGGAGTTACACAACAGGCGGCCAAGTGGCTTCTTCTCCAGCCGTCAGCAACGGCGTAGTGTACGTGGGCTCACGACGATGGCACCCTTTACGCGTTAAATGCTGACAGCGGCAAATCAATCTGGAACTTCACAACTGGAGCAGCCATCTACTCTTCCCCCTGCGTAGGCAACGGATTAGTCTACGTGGGTTCAACAGACACCAAAGTTTACGCATTAAATGCCGCAAACGGAAAATCCGTTTGGAAATTCGCAACGGGCGCGGCAGTAGCTTCTTCTCCAACCTTTGACGGCGGCGTGGTTTACGTCGGGTCAGAAAACAGCATAGTTTACGCCTTTGACGCTTCAAACGGCGGTTTGCTTGTGGAACTACACGACTGGGGACATGGTTATTTCCCATCCTGCAGTGGCTCAAGGCGTGGTTTATGTTGGCGGTTGGGACGGCAAACTTTACGCCTTAAACGCTGCAGACGGCAAGCTATGTTTGGAGTTTTGCGACTGGCGGCGAGATTGATTCTTCCCCGACCGTGTCTGGCGGCTTAGTGTATGTTGGTTCCCATGACGGCACAGTGTACGCTTTGAATGCTTCCACGGGAATGGTTGGCTACAACTTGGAGATGCATAACAACGTTGTTTGGAGCTACACGACCGAGGGCATGATTATGTTTTCTTCGCCGCGGTTGCCGACGGCAAAGTTTACGTGGGCTCCTACGACGACAACGTTTACGCTTTGAACGCTTTGACAGGCGCTTTGATTTGGAGCTTCAAAACGGGTGACTCAGTGGTTTCTTCGCCTGCAGTGGAAAACGGCGTGGTCTATGTTGGCTCGGAAGACCATAAAATCTACGCTTTAAACGCCTCCGACGGCAAGCTTGATATGGCAGTTCACCACTGGCGGCCAGATAACGGTGTCTTCTCCCGCAGTCTACGACGGCAAAGTCTACATTGGCTCAAACGACGAAAACGTCTACTGCCTTAAACGCTTCAAACGGAACCCTCATGTGGAAGTACGCGACAGACGGCTACGTGGTTTCTTCCCCTGCCGTGGCAAACGGGCATGGTTTACGTGGGCTCATACGACCACAAAATTTACGCTTTAAACGCCTTAAGCGGCAAGCTTGTTTGGAAATATGCCACAGGCGGAGGCGTTGCATCGTCGCCTGCATTAGCCGACGGCTTAGTCTACGTTGGCTCGGCAGATGACAAGGTTTATGCTTTGGATGCATCCGACGGCAAAGCTCATGTGGAGCTACATAACGGGCGGGCAAGTTGCGTCTTCGCCTGCTGTTTCAAACGGAATTGTTTACGTCGGCTCATACGACGGCAACGTTTATGCTCTTAACGCCAAAACAGGCGCATAAATCTGGAGCTACGCAACTGGAGAGGAATGGTGGTTTCTTCGCCAGCCATGGCCGACAACGCCGTTTACGTTGGCTCATACAACAACATGCTCTATGCCTTCGGCTCACTCATTCAACCACAACATCGGTTCAAACGGCATACGCAGCTGAACAATTTGCTGTCGTTGCAGTGGTTTTAGCGGCGATTGTCACTGCCGCAACGCTGGTTGCTACCAGATTTCTCAAGAAAAAAGGAAAAAAATTCACAGCGTCATGTTTTGAGTGAGAATGCATGAAGGTCTATTTTTCGACGAGTTCAGCTTTGGTTATGTCGAGAACCGCGAAGCCTTTCCTTTTCACCTTGCGGCTTTGAACGATTTTGAGGCGCTTCTTAAACAACGGGGCATCGGTGACAAGCGTGTGGAACTCGATATTGCTTACCGCCGTTCCCGTTTCCTTGCTTTTGCTGCGAATCGCCGCCAAAAAGTCGGCATCCACTTTTCGCCCAAGCCAGTCTTCACTCAAAAAGTCAGTGTCAACAACGATTAACGTTGCTTCAAACCCGCTCTGGGTGAAAGCCTCGATGTTCGCGTCTTCGCCGATGCCTTTGAGCGGAAAAATCATCTTCACCTTTAGCTCTTCACAGATTGGGGTAAGCATCGACATGTGGACTGCCGCTTGGTCTTCTTCGGCGCCCCACGCAATTCCCTCAACAGGCGGATTCAGGCTGCTAACCGTCGCCTTGAACTGGTCAACAAACCCCATCATCGAAACTTCAGGCTGAACAATCGGCAAACCCAACGCCTTCGCCTGCAACGCGATGATTTCCGGGTTAACTTCATGCGGAACATCCTTGTAGGGCTTCATCCTCGACAGCTTCATCAGAACCGAACCCGCCAAACTTTTGATTCTGTTAGGTTTGGGATGCGGAGGTTCTTTGAATATGAAGTTTATGAGTGTAGTAACGTTGTTTCCTTCCGAAATGGCGCCTGAGCAAGCTAAGTAGCTGTCTTTGCCGCCAGTCCACATTGAGGCAACTCGCAAAATCTTCCCCGCAAAAAGCGTCAACCCCACCTTATAAAAACGTAACGGTGGAAGGGTATTTTTAAATAAAAATACTGAAATTCTCAATATTAAATTGGGTTTAAAAGAAAATGAACGTTAGAACGTTGAGACATTGAGACTAAACTTAGCTTCATAATCTTAAGGAATCTTGGCATTTTTCAGTCGTTCAGTCTTTTTGTTCCTTTTTTGAATCGCAGTTCCAATCAAACCGCTTCTCAAAATTAGACCGTAAATTCTTATCATCTTTAAGCTGTTTAACATAAGTCTCAAAATGCTTTTTTAATTCCAAAACAAGCGTATGAGGGTTAACAATAAGTCTTTCCCCTTCTTCAGTTGGAGATATAGGTGGGAAACCTTCACCCAAAAGCATAATGTCGCTTTCAGTTAAGCCATGATGGTAAAGACCGCACCTAACATTATAATACATCTTTTCAGGAATCCAAGGATACTGTTTACATAATTCTGGGAAAACCATCTTTAATCCTTCAGCAAAATATTTGCGTGCTCCGCCAATCTTACAAGATCCATCTCTGTACTTGGCAATCATTTCAAAATAACTCATGAGTATGTCTAAAGTGGCATAACCTGAGCCTACAATCTGCACTATTATAATTGTTCCATTATTTATTTTTACACCGTTAATAACCATATCCGCAATATCCAATTGCCATCCAGTAACTCTTTCATAAAAGATTTGTATTTTATTATCAAGTGTAAGCGCCTCTGGGAAATCGCTCCTTTTATGAAACGGTGTTATCATGTAATCCAATATTATCCCATAGCACCAAATTCATTGTTTGCAGATTTAAGACTTATCTCTAAGTTTCTAACCCTTGATTTAATCAATTGATTAATAGGAATTCGTGGAATGATTTTTAGGCATTTAAGATTCTTGCAACCTCTTCTGCTGGGATTGTTCTCACTGTCTCGTTTGTGATTGCGTTTTTGACATATACCAACCCATAAAGTGAAATATGCTTAGATTGAGACTTTTGAAGACGGAAACCTGTTGGTAGATTCAATCTTTTTCTAAGTTCTTTCAAGTTAGGGTCAGTTGAGCCACGTTTACTTTTGGTGAAAAGGGTTATGTGCTTCTTTGCGGCGACTGCCGCTAATCTAAGTCTACCATCTGGCGGAAGTTTTATTTCACAGGTAGGCTCTTTTTTCACACCAAATCCCTTCTGATAATTTCATTATTGTATGCGATTCAGTTTTAAGCTTTTACTGCTTGATTATATTACCGAAATTGAGGTTTTTGGGAAATGTTATTTTTATGCCTTCTTTTTGGTTGAAATCAAACCTTATAGAATTTACAATACTACAAAAAAACTCTAAGTCTCTAACGATGTAAATCCAGTCATTTGAGAGCTCTTTGGTTAGGGTGTGGTATAGATTCATTTTATTTTGCAATGTTATTGAGAATTTAACCACTTTATCCAAGTCATAATTCTTAGAATCAGAATAAGAAGCGATTGTATTAACCAACTGCAAAATAGTTTGAATATTTTCCTTTATCACCAAAGAATTCTTTGGGTCATTCTCTAACCTGAGAATTTGCAGAGTTGCCCCACATATCAACTCTTTATCCTTAACAAGCATCAAGCGTTCTGTTTCGGAAATCTGCATAGCGGTATCTTTACAGTTTCAACCTTTTAGTTTTTGCTATTTCTTATTTTTGTCTTTTAATCGGTTTCCCTCTTCATGCAGTTGCATTAGCTTTTTCAGCGTTTGAGTCTTAAAATCAGGCTCAATGATTTCGGCAAAATTGACTATTAATAGGTTTATTAACGAAAATTCAACATGTGGATAAAATGCAATTCTTGCAATAGATGGTTTGAATTCTGGTTTATGAGCCACATGAAGGCTACTATTTGAAAGGTCAACTGCCATTAAAGAACTAATTGATTTAAAATCAGAATGAACGTAACCACAAAGTATTCTATACGCTTCTAAAAATTGTTCGTAATTTCCAATAGCGTTAAGTTCTTTCTTTATGGTATGAATTTTTAGTTCTCCCTTAAGCCATTTTAAGGCGTTCTCATTGGCTATTTGTTTGTCTTCACATAATACAACATACATTATAACGCATAAATTTTCAAACAAGCTTCTTTGAATTATTTCTGTGTCATAATAATAACCTTTCATGTCTAAATCAAAACAAGCTTTCAAAGTCATTATTGCCCTTGAACTTAACATTAAAACAACCGAGTCTCTATAATCAAAAATTATTTCTCGGGTTATCGATTGATTACCTATATGCTCATTTAAACTATACAATAACTCGTAAGTCTCAATATGATTTCTTATTTGGTCTCCAAACAATGCCTTAGATTTTTCAATATTTTCTTTCTCTGCTTCAGATATTTCCCCAAAAGGTGTTGGGCTTTTGCTCAGCATGCTCTCAGTATTCTATCACTTTGCATTTAGTTTTTGCTATCAAGAAAGAAACTTGGCTTAATCTTATGGAGATGAGAAAGACCTAACTCAGAAACATC
Source organism: Candidatus Bathyarchaeota archaeon (assembly GCA_963780185.1). GTDB lineage: Archaea > Thermoproteota > Bathyarchaeia > Bathyarchaeales > Bathycorpusculaceae > Bathycorpusculum. Next base: position 81,712 of record CAWABA010000001.1, read on the forward strand.
TATCTTTCCTTTAACCACTTAACCAACCTATGAGATTCTCGTTTATTGTCTGATTGTTCAAGGGGCGATCTATCTTCGGCACTATGCTTGAAGCCAACAATGAGATATTTCATGCGTTATAGAATATTCTATAGCTTCTTTAGCTAATATTGCCCGATAGGCGGGTGAAGCATATACGGAAAGCATCTACAGTGAAAAGTGGGTTAACGGTAAGCGGTTGAAGATGCTCAACTTTCTTTCTTCAAGCTATCTTCCGCCTTTAGCAAAAGGTTAAAATCCCAAAAATAATATGCTTAAGAACTGTAACCTCGGCAGAATGACTAATCATTCTACTTGCGCAGCCAAACGTGTATGTTGATGACGACATCTAAAACGAAAATTGCTTTAGTTAATACACCGCTCCTCGAAGGGGCAGGTGACCACCCGCTTTTCGCGCCGCTTGGCTTAGCGTACATGGCGGCTGTGCTGGAGCAGAACAATTTTGAGGTAAAAGTCTTCGACTGCCCCATATACGGCATCGACCACGAGAGCTTAAAGAAGGAACTAAGCGTTTACCAACCCACCGTAGTCGGTGTGGGCGCAATGACGCAGACGTTTGAGTCAGCCCTCAAAACCGCTTACGCCGCAAAAGAAGCCTGCCCAGACGCCAAAATCGTTATGGGCGGACCACACGCAACCTTCCAAGACAGGGAAATCCTCGCACAGGAAGCCGTGGTTGACATTATCGTAAGAGGCGAAGGCGAAGAAACCCTTCTGGAACTTGCAAAGCAGCCTCAGTTGCAAAATATCGGCGACATCAAAGGGATAACTTACCGAAAAGACAACCAAATCGTGCAGACACCCACTCGACCCTTCATCCAAAACCTAGACGCTCTTCCACGCCCAGACTACAAACAGATTCCAATCGAAAAATACCGAATAAACGGAAAAAGGATACTGCCGATAATCTCAAGCAGGGGATGCCCGTTCCAATGCAGCTTCTGCGTAGCCTCCGAAATGTTCGGCAGAACCTTCCGCGCAAGAAGCGCTGGCAACGTCCTCGACGAGATTGTGTGGCTTAAAAACGAGTATGGAGCAGAAGGAATCCAGTTTCAAGACGACACGTTTTCCTTCGACAAGAAAAGAGCCATTGACATCTGCGACGGAATGATTGAGCGCAAAGTAAACTTGAAGTGGGGCTGCGGAACCCGAGCAGACGTCACCACAAAGGAGCTGCTGGCTAAGATGCATAAGGCTGGCTGCGACGAAATCTGCTTCGGTGTCGAGTCAGGTTGCCAAAGAATCCGGGATTCGCTGAAAAAGAAGGTCACTACTGAGCAGTGCGAAAACGCCATTAAATGGTCGAAGGAAACAGGCATATTCACAACCGTTTCAATCATCCTCGGGTACCCGGGCGAAACAAGGGAAACCGTCCAGGAAAGCCTTGACTTTGTCCGAAAAGTTGAGCCAGACAGCGTATGGCTAAACATTCCCACGCCCTACCCCGGCACAGAGCTACGTGCGCTGGTGCAGAGCAAGGGCTGGAAGATGACTAACGACTGGAACCGCTACAACACCATGAACGCCATCTTCGAAGACCCTGACCTGCCAGCGGAAGAAGTACTCAAGGCAAGAATGGAGTTCTACAACAAATTCTACTCGGTCAAGTACTTCATGCGCCAAGCCGTGAAGGGCTATTTGCGCGGCAGCGTCTACAGCAAAATCATGGCAAGAACAGCCGCGGGCTACATACTCATGCGAACCAGAAGCAAAGTCTAAGATGTTTACGGCTCCACGAATTACCTCAAGAAAACACAAGATGCTTTTTTTCAATCCTAAAGCGACAGCAGCGATTTTTACGTAATCTTTATTATGGTATCGAGCCGTTTTAAAGGTAAATTCGAGGGAACTTGGATGACAAAAGCCTCTGCGCTTAAAAAAAGCACATCAGAAGTTTACGAGTCACGGGAAAATTGGCCGCCCTACACTTACAGGGATTACCCAGACATCAAACCTGAAACCTACAAAGCCTTCATGGAGTTCCTAAACACCGAGAACAAGTCGGGCAGATTGATGGAGCTTCAACCGTGGATTTCTGTTTGCGACTCAAAATGCGCGTTTTGTTATTTCCCAACCACCGCGACAAGCAAAGTGAAGATTGAGCCATACCTTGCCTTGCTCAAGAAAGAACTTGAAATGTACGCTAAAACCAAGTATGTGAAGACAAGCTGTTTTGACGAAATCGTTTTGGGCGGTGGAACCCCCAGCGTTTTGGCTGCCGAGCAGATGATTGACCTTATCGATTTCTGCAAGGCGAACTTCAACATAAACAAAGAATATTTCATCAAAGTAACAGGTTCCTCAAAGACTCTTGCGCTTCCAAAAATCGACAAACTCGCCGAATACGGCGTTTACCAGATGGATATGGGCGCGCAAACCTTCGACGACAAACTCCGAAAATGCTTTGCTTGCCCGATTCTGCGGCAGACGTTGAAAAAGCCATTCGCCATGCCCGGAAACTGGGTTTATGCGTCTGCGTTGACCTAATGTATAATCTTCCTGGGCAAACAATGGAAAGCTGGATAGACACACTCAAAAAAACAATTGAGCTTGACGTGGAAGTCGACGCATACTCGCTGCATGTTGATCCCGGCACGACTCTGGAAAAAATGATTAAAACAGGCGTTTCGCCGCCTACAGGAGACGCCGAATACGAGAAGCAAATGTACCTGACAGCCTACAACATGCTTACCGAAGCAGGCTACAAAGCCGTTGGGCATGACCGTTTCAGCCGCGTTGAGTGGCACATGCGTGAAAACTGCCTTAACGGTTGGCCATGGGGTGGCATATTGACCACGGGTGCAGGCTGCTTTATGGGGTATCTGCAGAAGTTCAGTTACTCCAACATCGAAAACATCAACGACTACATGGCAGACGGTCAAAGCGGGGAAACTGCCGATAAGCAGACTTTCGAATCCACAAATGAGGACATGATGAGGCGAACGATGACTCGGCTGTACCTGCGGTTGCCAGTGAGCAAGAAAGAGTTCATGGAGAAATTCGGAACCACACCCGAAAAGGTCTTTCCGAAACAGCTTCAGAAACTCAAGGACAAGGGACTTATCGAAATCGACGACAAAGAAGTCCGAATAACGAAGCTGGGCGAAATCTGGAAAGGCAACATAGCTTGGGAATTTGCACCTAACCAAACCTAATTTTTCCCTTGCCCGTTTTTCTCCGTTTATTTCCTTTTAATCAATTTTTTTAAAGCCATAAACCCGAAAAAGTACCCCAAAACGATTGCCGCTTTGCGCGAGATGTTGTTTGATGATGCCATCCGGGTTTCCAGCAAACTTTTGTAATATTACAAAACTTCAAGCGGAAACAATGGTTTTCCCTGTTTCTTTAGCTCGCAAAATCTTAAAGGATTTAAGCCTAAACCAAAAAATCAACCCAAAACAAGCCCTAAGCGGAACCCGCCTACCGAGGGAGGGGGTCTAGTATTTACAACCAAAAACCACCACAAAAATGGATAAACAAAACCCTCAAAATCAACCCAAAACTCGAAAACTCCTTAACTTGCCCGTTCCGCATTTTTTCGCTTTATTTAGAAAACTATATAATTCCTCTCGGCGTACAAGCAGTCCCTAAGGGCGTATTGAGTTTGAAGATTACTTTGGTTAATCCTCCTTATCCGTTGCATGTGCATTCGCATCCGCCGTTTATTCCGTTGGGGCTCGCTTATTTGGGCGCGGTGGCTGAGCAGGCGGGACACGAAGTCAACGTTATCGACTGCCAAGCAGAAAAACTAACATACGACCTTTTCAAGCAGAGAATCAGCCAGCTAAAACCCGACGTCATCGGAGTAACATCAACCACGCTTCTCTACAAATCCGCCATGCAACTCATCAACATAGCCAAAGAAGTCCACCCGCAAGCCGTCACGATGCTCGGCGGAAGCCACGCAACCTTCTGGGACGAAAACGCCCTCAAAGAGTACCCCAGCCTCGACGTGGTTGTAAGGCGGGAAGGCGAAACAACCTTCGTTGAGCTTCTCAACAAGCTGCAAAGCGGAGGCAGCTTCTCTGACGTGCTCGGAGTCACTTTCCGCGCAAAAGACGGCACAATCGTCCGCACCGAAGACAGACCATTTCTGGAGGACCTAGACTCACTGCCTTTCCCCGCACATCATCTTCTTCCGCTTGAGTCGCTCAAACGCATGGGCAAAATCATGTTCCCACTTATGACAAGCCGCGGCTGCGTCTACTGGTGCGACTTCTGCAGCACAGTACGCATGTTCGGCAGAGGTTACCGTTTCAGAAGCCCCAAAAACGTCGTCGACGAAATGCAGCTGGTACACGACAAATACGGCGTAGACCAAGTCACCTTCTACGACGACGCCTTCTCAGTTAACCGCGACCGAGTCATCAAAATCTGCGAGGAACTCCACACCAGAAAACTCGACATGACATGGGACTGCGGCACCCGCGTCGACATGGTTGACCGCGAAATGCTAAAAACCATGCATGACGCAGGCTGCATAGCAGTTTGGATGGGCGTTGAGTCAGGTTCAGAAGCCATACTGGGAAAGATGAACAAGAAAATCAAGCTTGACCAGACACGGTCAGCCTTCAAAACAGCAACTGAAGTTGGGTTAATGACGATCGGGAACGTTGTGTTGGGGTTCCCAGGCGAGACGGAGCAAACGGCGAAAGAAACGATCCGCTTCGTCAAGGAACTTAAGCTCGATGACGTAGGCTTCTACGTTGCCACACCTTACCCGGGAACACCAATGTATGAACAAGTCGTAAAGAACGGTTGGCTACGGATCACCGACTTTGACAAATACGACACGGCAGGACCAACATTTGAAACCCCACAGCTAACCATGGAGAAACTTGCGGAGATCCGATACAAAGCTTACCAACAATTCTACCTGCGCCCAGGATACGTGCTTCACATGATGCGCAGAGGCGGAACATACGGGAAATCAGCGGTGAAAACTTCAGGCGCTTACCTGCTCAGGGCTCTGCACATTCGGCTGTCTTAACTTCCTCACAAACGCGACGGAAGCAAAAACCAGCACCATCCCGCTGAGAGAAACCGTTATTGAAGTAAAGTTTATGCCAATAGGCGAAAGCCCCAGAAACAAGCCTGCTAACCCATCTAAACCAAAACTCAAAGCCACCGACAACACCAACTGCTCAACTGGATCAATACTATTTCTGCCCTATGAAGAGGATATTGATTAAGCAGTAGCCTGGCAGAAAAACGACAAAAACAAAACCGAAAACATAACGCAAAACAGCAAACAGGGAGTCGCCGGGAATAAGGTAAGTAACTGCCAAAGTTAAAACTGTGAATGCGATGATTATTTCAAGCCATTTAAGAGGTTTCAGATTTTCGCGCTTCAAAACTTTAAACAAATAAAAAATAAAGGAAGGAGTTTTTTCTACAGGAACATCTTGTAGATTGGATGAGTCTCGTCTACGGGTCTTGTTCCAAGGTCGCCTGCGGCTGATGCAATGTATGTATCGGTTACTGCAACGGCTGGGAATATCCATTCTGCTTGTTCTGCGGGTCCAATCATTAGCCAGTTTGCGCCTGCTACTTGCATAATTGAGTTCGTTGCGGTTCTGCATCCGGGGCGGAATTCTTTCGCGACGTTTGCTTTAACCCAACCCATCGTAGTGACAACGTTTCCGCTGCCTAAGCCTACTGGGTGACCATACTTCTCTTTCATGATCGGTATGGTTCGAACTGCAGTGCCCATGTCTGGAGCGAACGCGGGAATAGCTGTGTCAATCAAAGGTTTTGTGATTCCACCTTTTTCTGCCAACGCTAATGCTTCCTGGATAACCTTCATTTTACCTTCTAATGTGGTATCTTTGGGGTCATCAGCAAGCACTATGGACATTTTGACGCCGCTTTCCTTTAAATTCGCCAATTCAGCATCAGTTACACCTTTGTAAACTGAGTTGTAAAGGCATCGGTCTGCAAGACCCATCTTTTTTGCAATGGTTGCTGCTGTCATACGTGTCTTCGGACTCATCGCGTCAAGCATCAACGGTGCGTCACTGTGTTTTGCAACGAAGTCAATGTACTTCTCAAAAGCCAAATCAGTAGTTCCAACGATATCAAAAGCGAACTGCACGCCGGTAATGTCACTTTGAGTCTGCATTGTGTTGATTATGTCTTCTGCTGCTTTTGCATCAAAAAGACCCTTGTTTGCGTCTTGAACCATTTTTTGGCCAAGCCAAAAGATAGAACCAATCAGAAAAGTCGGTAATTCCCCTGGCTGACCGCCAACTTTAGCTTTTCCAACCGTGTAAATATTCTGTTTCGTGTTGAATTTAAAGGACATGTTTCCTCATCTGAAGGATTATTTTTTGCCTATTGCTTTCTTTGCGAGTTCAGGAGCTTCTTCCTTGTTCTTGCCGAAAAGTGCACCCATTGCGTCAGCGTCTTCTTTTTTAACCGCAGCACCGCCCATAATTATGGCGATTTTTCCTTTAAGGCCAGCAGCCTTCAATGCTTCATCTAGTTTTGCAAGATTGTTCTTTGCTGGTACAGTATTTACTGAAATAGCGATCAAGTCTGCATTGTTCTCTTTTGCTTTATCAACGAAAACTTGTGGAGCAACGCTTTTTCCGACGTCAATAGTTTTAAATCCAGCGCGTTTTAGCGATCTTCTGACTGCTTCTTTCGCTGTGTCATGCATGTCCGGTTCAATGTTGCCGATAACGACTATGCCGATTGGATTCTCTGGTTCTGGAGGCTCTTTTTCCATCATAGATTTAAGCCACGACATTTAAACACCTTTTTTCCTTTGTAATTACTCTGGGCTTTTTATACTCGAGTTTCATATTTAAGCTTTGACTAAAAAATTCATCAAAAATAAAAGAATACCACGGAAAAGAGAGGGGCGCAAATGTTCAAGGCAAACAAAAAATACGTTCTGCTTCTGTTAATTTTCGTCTTCTCATTCATTTACCGTGTTGTCCTAATGTTTTGGCAAAGCTTTCCTCCGGGCGCTGACATAGGATTACACGCCAGCGTCATCAACTCAATTACGGGGTCAGGCAACACTAATTTCCTCCACGATTACTTCCAGATGGGGGGAGGTCAATCCTTGACCTTTCCAGGGTACCATATTTTCACTTCAGCTATAATACTCATGACTGGCTTAACCGATTATGTTGCGCAGGCTCTAATTGTTGCGTTGTTTTCTTCGCTTATTGTCTTAGCGGCTTTCCTTGTAACTCGGGCGGTTTGGTCCGAATCAGCGGCTTTTGTGGTTGCCTTTTTAGTGGCAGTCTCACGTTTCGATATTGAAATGCTGATGTGGGCAGGCTACCCTAACGTTATAACGTTGCTTTTGATCCCTGTAACGTTCTACCTCTTTCTTAGAAGAGAAAGGTTCTCGTTGGCGCCCTTTCTTGTTTCAGGTTCGATTTTGGTCGGATCGATTTTTTTGACCCATTCTTTGAGCGCTGCAGTTTTTATCGGTATAACCGCTATTACGGTGTTTTTTGCGTTGATTGCTCCCAAAACTTTTGGAACAACGCGCAAAAATGTTGCGAGCTGGTTGCTTCCAGTTCTCGGTGGTGCACTCCTTGTTTCACCATTTCTTGCAAGTGCGATTCCTGCTTACTTGAGCGCTAACTCGTCATTTTCCGCGGTTAACGTTATTGATCAAGCCGTAATCGCGACAAGAGTCCTTCCCATGGACGAAGTTTTGGCTCTCTTCGCCTGCCTTCTACCTCTTCTTTTATTATCCAAGAAGTATAACCGCCGATTCATTTCGCTTCCAACTTTCCTGATAATCATGTGGCTTTTCATTCCGCTATTGCTGACACAAGGTTACTTGTTTGGGCTTATAGTCGATTACAATCGTTTTCTTTACTTCCTGGTTTTACCCGTAATCATACTTTTCGCCATGATGATTGATCACGGTTCAGCATATTTTGCACACCTAACAGTAAACTATCAAAATCTTGCAAACCAGATGCCGAAAACAACTCGAGCCGCAAACAAGTGGGCATCACGAATCTCCTCTGGCATAACCCGTAAGCGAGTTTACTCTATCTTCGCGTTAGGCTTCATTTTTATCTTTCTCGTAACACTTCCCATTTTTCTAACACCTTGGCAAGGGGTCGAGATTCAAAGCTTCTATCAAACCATGAATAAGCCTGGCTACCAAGCCATTCAATGGGCCAAGCAAAACACAGCACCAGGCTCAATCTTTGTTTCTGACGCCCTCTATGGCTGGTGGCTTGGCGGTTTTGCAGAACGGCCAACCTTGAGTGCGGTCCAACCTCAGTATTTGACGGTTGACAGCGAGTTGGCGCCTGCAACTTTTGCTTCTAACTTGCTCGATACAGATTACATGATTGATAACGGCTACATTCAAGTTCGAGAAGACGGCGGGTTTGTGGGGAGACATAACCCTGAATTTCTAGCGGACCTCAATTGGTCACCTTTCCCCTTCTCCTTCTTCCAGTTTAACGATAGCGAGATTACTTTGCTCTCACAGAATGCTGGATCTATGCAGTCCACAGACATAACTCAAATCCCGGTAGCCAACATGCAATTAGTCGGCGAGCAAAGCCACAGCCCATCAATTGTTGTCAACAAAGCAAACAACGACTTCAGCTACTCGGAAATCTTAACCATCTCACAAGGCGTAGCCTTCGCTAACATGACCATAGTAATCCAAAGCGACAATCCCAACATTTCTTTAGATTGGATCAACTTCATAATGAATTCACAAGGACAATTTCTACAGCCATCCAATAATACAGTCGCGATGCTAGATACAGGCATGAAAGAGGTCGGTCAACTTGTTTTCATTGGCAATCAGCCGCAAGTGTCCGCGTTTAACACGCAAAGTCCCTGCATTGCACAACTCTCCTATAATCTGCAAGGCAAATCATATGCAGAAATACAGATTCTAGTGGGCATCTACCAAGTTACGGAAAATGATGTAGTAAACCCATACTAGCCTCAACCAAACCTTGCTGGACAATGTTGAGACCGCGCAAAAACCAACTGACAATTTGCCCTTAACTACGTTTGATTATAGCGCGGCGTTGCAGGCTAACTCGGTTTCTTATGTCGCAAACCGCGATTTTGGAGTGAACGCGAAATTTGCTGATGACCCCCAATTTAGCCTCGTATTTATAAACAATGAAGTTGCCATCTTTAAAGTCAGGGCGAACATCAATCAGACTGGAGGATAACTAGCTTCTTGATGGGTAGATTGGCAAACGAGAGACAGCTTGAAGTTGTGTTTATCGCGATTTTCTCTGTGCTTGTTTTAGTCATCTTCTACACGGTCATATCGATGAATGGTGTCGTGCTCGGAAATGACCCTGCTGTTCATCTGGTAAAAGCACAGATTTTCCTCAATACAGGCAAAATACCATTGGAAAACTTAGGTTGGACGCCTCCTCTTTACGAGCTTTTGCTTGCCACACTTATTTCTTTCAGCGGTGCAACTGGAATCGGACAGATGATTTTTTTAGTGAAAGCTCTCGCAGCAGTGGTTGATTGGCTGCTTTTTATGGCTGTTTACTTGATGGCCAGTAAGTTTTTTGGCAAGAAAGTTGGGGCCGTAAGTGCTGTTTTGCTGCTGATGTGTTTTCCTGTGTTTGAGGCTAACCAGTTTGGCGGCTACACCACAGTACTTGGTATAGCTTACATTCTTTTTATGCTTCTTTATTTAACGAAAGCTATAGCGGATTTCGGTTTCCTCGTGGTTACCTTCATCGCGGCTTTTGCCCTTGTTTTGTCCCATCAACTTGCCGCTTTCCTGGCGGTTATGATGCTGCCTCCGATCCTGATCTATATGGTGATAAAGTCTAGAGGCGCCTCCCTTAAGGTTGTATTAGCCTTGATAGTGGGCGGAGGAATCGCATTCCTTTATTACTTCAAAGCTATGTTCGGATACATTGGTCTTGTTGTGGAATACGTGTTTTTTGCAGTGAAAACGTATGCTTTCCAGATCCCATCCGTCAGCTTCAAAGCGTTCATGGTCAATTTTGGGTTCATTTTCTTTCTTGCATTAGCTGGTATTGGCATTTCATTCTTTTTCCTAAGGAAAGAGAAAAAACTGTTTTCTTACGCAATATTGATGATTAGTTTCTTTGTTCCGCTTTTCTTCGCTCAGTCTTATCTTTTTGGTTTCTTCATGCCTTTCCAATGGTTTGTCTATTACTTAACGCCTGCAATGGCTATATTCGCGGCTGTTTCCGTCGTGTTTATTCAAGAAAAGTTTCTTTCGTTTTATTTGAAGAACAGAACGAACCTCTTGGTGCATGAGGGGTCTCCTCAATTTGGCACAATTGGAGCTAAGGAAGGACAAAAGGTTGCAAAAGCTTTTAGGCAACGTCTGATTGGTCCTATCCGAAGAAATTGGCTAAAGATACTCACCGCTTCTTTAGTCTTATTGATGTGTCTAGTGCTCGTTTTTCGCTCCGACATGGTTTACGGTAAAATGATCCAAGCAAGCGTTTACTACTCAACAACTGATGTAAAAGCGCTTGACGCAGGCATCTGGCTAAAACAGAACTATTCGAATAACGCAACGGTTGTTGACACTGACATTCCTGGTTTTTGGTTTTCAGCGTTTTCAGGCAAAACCGTTATTGCGCAGACTTCAGCCACGGTTGAGACAAATGACGTCGCGTGGTCAGTTCTGAGTTTATCATACGACATTCAGGATTCTCAAAACCTGTTTCGGGCCTACGAGGCTTATGGGAACACTTTCCTAGAAAGTTACATTTCCATCAACGGGATCTGGTATTGCGTGTCATCGTCATCTACAGCAGGAGACTTTATCTCTTTCACTGAAAACGGGAAGAACTACGATTTCTCTTTCTCAAACTTAACAAGGGACATTTACTTTGACCAAAATACATACCCAGCACAGCTTGAGTTGCGGTTCTCAAACGACTATGTAGCGTTAACTGAGACAATGCTTGTTCAAAACAACACTTACCCAACCGACTTTTCTTGGGCTGTGACCCCCCTAAATGGCGACATTACAAACGTAACGCTTTACCTAACCAACTATTTCAACCTCCAAAATACCTTTTTCGATAAGGTCCAAATTCCTCAGTTCATGGATTGGGTTAATCCTTGGAATGTAACTTCAAAAATGTCTAACGGAAATCTCTGGACAGTTGTCAATTTCCCAAATACCGCCTCGGCTAACTACGTTGGCATCTATGACGATAAAAACCAAATTGCTTACGCTTACAACTTCACCGACCGACCTGACTGGGGAAACATTGGTGCTTTGGGCGGGGGAAAAATTGATGCTGTACGATTCCAGTATCAATTCAACGAAATCAACGCTGACCAGATGGTTAAACGACAGTATCAAGTTCTCTGCCTTTCGAAAAGCAATTTTACAGCTTTGCAGGAAAGCAATATTGAAAGCCTCTTTAGCTTCAAATCCGACCCGTTCTCGGTCTACACCAGAAACTACAAAGACTACATAACCAGCAACAACATCCAATTCATAGTTTACGACCGAAACCAACTTGACCCCAACATAATCCACCTGAAATTCCTGCAGCTAATATACTCAAACAACCGATATGTAATCTTCAAGATATTGAACAACTACAACCAAACCCAATGAGAAAAAACCGAGCCAACGGAGCAACTTCGCAACTCCTTTGGATTCGCCATATTTGTGTTGGGTTTTGTGATTGTAAAATAATAGACCCCCTCCCTCGGTCGGTGGCTTCTGCTTGGGGCTTGTTTTGGGTTGATTTTTTGGTTTGGGGCTTGATTTTGTTGTGGGTTTAGGTTGGGTTGGGCTGGGATGGGTGGGTTTTCTGTTTGGGGTTTTGTAATATTACAAAACTTGTTCAAATAACGCTTAGCCAAGGCAAAAAACTAAAATTAAAGGAAAAAGCGGGGAAAGTTTACTGTTTCTTGAAGTAATTTGGATCTTCCCGCAGAACTTTCGGAATGTAGTTGCAGGCTGGGTCAGACTCGAACAGGTCACCTGTATAGTATTCGGCTCTTGTTCTGCATCCGCCGCAGATTTCCCGGTACTCGCAGATTCCGCATCTGCCTTTGAGGTTGCTTTTGTCGCGCAGCTTTAGGTGCAGTTCGCTCTTCTGCAGTTCTTCCCATGCAGTGCGAAGTTTCTTGTCTTTGACGTTGCCGATACGGTAGCCTTCGTGGAAGCCGCAGCTTCGGTAGTCGCCGTTTTCGGTTATGCCAATGTAGTTGCCGCCGATGGTGCATTTGCCAAGGTAGCCTTCGTTGTACCATTGCCAGAAGTCAACTGGGTTTTTTTGGCGTACGATGCGGGCGTAGAAGGGCGCGTAGACGTTGACTTTTACTTTACCGTAGAGTTTGCGTTGGATATCATAGATTTCATTGAATGCTACTTCGTATTGGTCTGGTGTTGGAGCTATTTCCTCCATGTGTTCGCCTGCTCTGCCGACTGGAACCAAGTTATGGTAGACAAGCATGCGGGCTTTGTATTTTTCAGCCAACATAGCGGGATGAGCCATCTTGTCAATGTTAAACTTAGTCATAGTTGTGACTAAGCAGTCTAGGAGGCCAACGCTGCTAAGTTTCTCCATGGCATGTATGGCTTGGTCGTAGCCGCCCTTGCGCCTAATTTTGTCGTTTGACTCTTTATCGCCGTCAATGCTGATTGCTGTGTGAACTTGATATTTACGCAATAGGTCAAAACGTTTCTCGTCCCATGCATAGCCGCTTGTGATCAAGCTGACTTTCATATCATGCTTTTTCTCTGCGTATTCAATAACTTCCCATACGTCAGGCCGAATCAAAGGTTCTCCGCCGCTGATTCCTAGCCATTGTGAACCGAACTCGGCCATTTCATCAACCATGTGTTTGGCTTGCTCGGTGTTTAGTTCTTGATCTTTAGCATATTCTTTGATGTAACTGCAATATGTGCAACTGCCTACACAGTTACGGGTACACCGCCAAACAACCATGAATAATGGGGCTGTGATTGGATTCATTGAATTGCTCATTGAATTCCCAGTGTCAAGGTAAATTCGCATATGCGATATAAAACTTGCTCCTAGAAGGCAAAGTTTGTTTTGAATTAAAAGATTGCAGAAAGCGATTTTAGTCGAGCTTAATTTAAGCTTTATTTTCCCTTATCGAGTTAGAGTCGTTCTTTATGATGATTTTTTCTTGCTGGGTATGATGGGCTTTTCTAATTTGAAGAAGTCCTTCAACGGTAAAAACGGATAAGGCGAACACTGTTATGAGAATTATCACCAGAAAGAAAACTTTGAATTCGTAAGTTTCAACTGGGTAATGCACAACTAAAATTACTGCTTCAACGGCGAGAATGGCTAGAAAAACGATTGAGTAACGCCACAGTTTAGGCATTAAACGGCTGCCAACCCAGACATATCCTGAAACCCTTGCCTTATTCTTAGTTATGTATTCTCCGTACGCGTTTTTTTGCAGGTAGCCCAGGTCTTCAAGTTTCTGTAGGTGTCTATATGCCACGCTTGGGCTGCTGAGGTTTGCGGCTTTCATAACTTCCCTGGGCCCGACGGGTTTGCCTATCTTTAAAACGTGCAAGTACACGTCTAAAGTTATGCCTTCCAACTCTTCATTGTCTGTCTTACCCATGGCTTAGTCTCTAGGTAGAAGGATAAGTAAAAGCTTATCCGTATTAGGTTTGTTCAAGCGCAGGCAAATCTTTCCGATGCTTTTTCTTAGAATTCATTTTCAAAAGGATGCGCAAACGTTGAAACAATTTTCCAAACAGAAACTCTGTATTTTCTTTTAAAGAAGCATATCTTCCGTAAAGATTGCGATGCTTTCATCACATGTTGAGAAAGTCTTATTAAACCAACCAGCGCTAAATTGAACTCAGAAATCAAAAGGAGAACAAGTGAATAATGTCTAAACCTAAAGAATATTCATGGATGACTAAAGATAAACTAATGACATACACCTTTTTTGCGTTGCTCATACTCACCATCATAACAGCTGCTCTTTGGTCACAGGAAAAAACCCCTTCAGGCTGGAACCTCGGAGTTACATTGGCAATCAACGCTGTAATCGCTGTCGGCCTCGCGGTTGGACTGGATGCGTTTCTGAATAAGATTACCGCCGACAGCCCACTCAACCTGCTGTCTGCCGCTGTTTTCGGCTTAATCGTCACCGATTGCTATGTGCTCGGTGTCCCCACTCATGACCACACCTGGTTTTGATCTGTTCCCTCTGGAGGCACCTCAATGTTTCGTCTTTGTCGCTGCAATGTCTCATGATAGGCTTGGTCGTTTTCAAGAAGCTTGTCGGTATTACAGGCAGAAAATATCGTTAACCCGCTGCAGCTGCAAAACTCATCCTCATGATACCCTTCATCGGCACGTTGCTGCTGGCAATTGACCACATGAAAAGCGGTTTGCTTAAAGTACCTTCTCTCGCAGGTCCAATTGGATTAACCGACGTAGTGAACGGCAATGGAGGCGGAACGGGATATCCTGGATTTGGCGCGTACATGCGCAGTTGCTTCGCTAATGCGAACCTCTCGAATTCCAACAACGACTATGAACAATTTGCTTCCAAGCAATGTTTTTGGACAAGTTCCACGGATGGCCCTGGCGGAGCATCGACAATCGCGGTTCTCATCGTCGGCATAGCCTTCTTTGTCGTCGCACGCAGATACGTTAAATGGAGAATTACAGTCAGCTACATTGTCGTGGTCGCTGTGCTTTCGGTGATTTTCTCTGCAGCTTACGGTGACGCAGGGGTTCAGGCTACCTTGTGCGATTGCTGTTCCTGCTGTTCATCGGCAGCTCAATATTCTTGGCGTTCTTCATGGCAACGGATCCTGCAACAACCCCGTTAACCTACATGGGACAGATGATCTTCGGTGTCGGCACGGCAATATTAACGGTGCTTATGGTTACTTACCTGCAGTTCTTCGGAGCCTCTTTCGTAGCGCTAGTTATCATGAACCTGACGGTGCCTGCACTTGACAAAGTCGGCAGAATGAAGCCTACAACTGAATCTAAAGAGCCTAAACTGCCTAAAGCCCAAGCATTCGCTGCTGACAAAGTCAAAGAATACCAGTGTATGAGATGCGGCGCATGTATGAGAGTTTGCTGCCACGGATTAAGCCCGATACTGATTAAGCAGGCATTTGACAAGATGAATTTCGACGCTATGAGCAAGCTAAACGCTGATTATTGCACCGGATGCGGTCACTGCACTTACGTTTGCCCCTCAAGAATCGACCTCAGAAAAGCTGTACTGCAATCTAAAGGCATGCTTAGGCAACAAGAGTAAACCCAATTTCCTTAATCTTTTCTTTTCTTTTATCTTTCTTTTCTGCCAGAATACAGGCTTGCCCAAGACAGGTCTCTGCTTTTGTTTTCTAGGCTAAATACTTGCCGCTTTGGGGTTTTTGCATGTCAAGCTTGCAAGCATTAAGCTTATTAACATGCCACCACGTAAATAGTTCCAAGGGATAAAAATTGGAAACACCAAAATTTAAACTGGCTGACATATTCTACGGCATAATAATACCGCTAATTCTTGTGTTCCTCATCTACTTCCTCGCAATCGAAATTAACCCAACCGGATCTGCTCACGTCCTCGGCAACACGGCGGCCAGGCGCTACAATCGGAATCATTTTCACTCAAGGCTTTGCTTCAATGATTATTCTCGGAGTCCCACTGATTCTTGGGTTGCTATGGAATAAATGGGCTGGCGGTGCAGCTGGCTTCATCACTGGAGGCGCATACTACCTCGCCAGCGCAGGATACTCCAACGGATCCTATGCTCTCTATAACGTCTTCACCTACAACTTCTACGGCGACATGAGCATGCTCGGATACCTCGTCATGGCTATTATCATAGGCTATATGGCTGGTGCATTAAACAACGGATCGACGAACTTCAAACGAATGCTAGGTGCAGGCTTGACTGCTGCAATAATAACAGCTTTGATCCAATTCTACTTGAACTATAATTTTTCATTAGCACCCGGTCAATCCATGGCTCATGGACTTTGGGCGATAAAGGATAGTGCAGGAAATGCGATCCTACCTTTGCAATACAATGCGGGCTCCATTTTGTACGGATTCACGTTAGCCTTCATCCCAAGCATTGCCTTAGGAGTGATAGTACCAATCCTTGCGAAAGTAATGACTTGGTATGGGCTTCAGCCAGTAAGGCATCAATAAAATCCCTATTTCCCTTTTCTTTTTTAATTTCAGAAACTTCCCGACTTCCTGTTTGACCCATAGTTGGGTTCTGCTTTTGAAAACCTCCGCCATTTTTCCACGTCATTTTTGTGGTGGGTTTTGGTTGTAAAAATGGGGGACCCTCCCGTAGTAGGCTGCTTCTGTTGGCTTGTTTTGGGTTGCTTTTTGGGTTTGGGGTATTGTTTCTATTTGTGGGCTTGGCTTGGTTGCTCCGAGAAAAATGGGCGTTTTTGCGTGGAGTTTTGGAATATTCCAAAAGTTTAGCGATGTGCCTAGAGTCGGCTATTGCCAGACGCATCGACGCTTAGTAACCCAAGGGCTTTCGGCGCTTGCATGCGCTGGAAGAGTCTCGACCGAAAAAATCAATACTGCAACAGCCATGATTCCAACACATATTTTTGCTCTATCAATCGCCATCGGCACCGCACACAGTACATGCAGTGTGAACCCGATTAGCTCTTCCCAAAGAACAGTGTTCCGCACAGGGAAGGGTGCAGACGCAAGGGTTTTTATGGCTTGACTTCTAATTGCGAAGTATCCAAAATCGGAGAAACAGCAGGTTGCCAGCCGACTTAACCTTCATCAACGGAAAAATCAGAACTATGAACCCGCAGCAACCCGAAGCTCAAGCCGTGGCTGTGAGGCGAGGCAAAATCGTCAGGGTCGGCAGCGACGAAGAGGTACAGCAGCTAATCGGCAAAGCCACCCAAGTCGTTGACCTCTGCGGCAAAACCGTGGTTCCAGGCTTAATCGACACTCACATCCACGTGGCAGACTTCGGCAGATGCCTCCTCTGGCTCGACCTGACTGAGGCAGATTCAATCGGGATGCTTCAGCGTCTGCTCAAAGAAAAGGCTAGGCAAATGCAAGCTGGCAAATGGATTATCGGTCGCGGCTGGAACGAAACCCGATTTGTGGAAAAACGTCTCCCAAACGTCTCGGACCTAGACGCGGCTGCACCTGACAACCCTGTAATTCTTTATCGTGAAGCCGCCATGACATGTGCCGTCAATTCCAAAGCCATCGCGCTCGCAGGCGTATCGGAGAAAACCGTCGTGCCCCAAGGCGGCGCCGTCGACAAAAACCCCAAAACAGGTGAGCTAACAGGTATTTTTCGGGACACCGCCACCAGCCTAATCTGGAAAGCCGTTCCTGAGCCGACAGTTGATGAGCTTGTGGATGCGTCGGCGTTGGCTTGCCAAAAAATCGCAGAAGCAGGAATAACCAGCATCCACTGGATACTGATTTCGCAGGGCGAACTCGCAATAGCCCAGCGGCTTGACGCAGAAGGAAAGCTTCCCATAAGGGTCAACGTCATAGTTCCCTGCGAGTTCCTCAAAGAAGCAGACGGGTTCAAGCCAAAAGACCCCTCGATGCTTCACTTAGCTGGGGTTTTCATCACAACCGACGGGTACTTGGATTCAAAAACCGCAGCCCTAACCCAGCCGTACAGTGACGACCCAGTCAACAGCGGCAAAATGCTCCTAACCCAGCAAGAACTGGCAGCTTCCGTCGCCAAAGTTTTGGGTTTGGGTCTTCAACCCGTCCTCCACGCCATGGGCGACAAAGCCATCGACACGGCGCTAAAAGTCATCGAGCAAACCAAACCCGCCGAAGGCATCCGTTTTCGAATTGAGCAGGCGGCAGTTCTGAACACGGGTTTAATCAAGCGCCTCAAAGTCTCAGGCGCCGTAGTCACAGTTCAGCCAACCGTTATTTCCACGGAGTTTGCGGTTTGGTCGGCTTTGGCGCGTCTTGGCTTGGATAGGGCTGAGGCTTCTTCACCCACTTAAGACCCTTCTGAACGCAGGCATCAAGGTTGCAGGCGGCTCAGACTGCCCAATGGAGCCCCTAAGCCCAATGCTTGGCATACAAGAAGCCGTCCAAAGAGCCAGTTTCCCCGAGCAACGCCTAACCGTCGGAAGAAGCCCTCCGCATGTACACCGTCGACGCAGCCTACTGCTCCGGCGAAGAAAACATGAAAGGTACAATCGAAGAGGGAAAAGTTGCGGATTTAACGGTACTTTCGGAAGACCCATTTACGTCTGCAGCGGAAAAAATCAAGGACATCAGCGTTGAAATGACCGTCATCAACGGGAAAACCGTTTTCAGCAAGCTCTAGATTTCTAATCAATTTGCGGTTTGCCGTGTTCAGCCTTTGTGAGTTCAGCGACTATTCGCCAAAGGAAGAACCCGAAGGCGCTGACAAAAAACATGGCGATGGTAAAGTTGTCTGTTCTTATGTTTAGAAGGTGGGAAACAGGCAACGGTAGCCATTCAGGGTGGGTAATCTGTATGACTACGCCGTCTAGCCATGCGAGGAAACCGAAAAAGAACAACATCTCCCCAACAACCTTGACTATAAGTGTTAATCGGCTGGAAGAAACATTCATGCTTAAGATTGAACCTGAAACGACATTATAAAACTTGCTGGAATCTTTGAACCCTCTTCCATCTGCATCTATCTACTGCTCCACCTGCCGAGATAGAGTAAAATCTGGGCTTTCTAGCGGGCGCTCCACCTTAAACCAATTTTTCTAAAGACGGTAACTGCCTTTTTTGTTAATTGTTGTAGGCAAGGCGTGACAACAAACGCTAATACGCTTGGCGGGTACTGTACCGTACGGTAAAGTGTATTCGAATGGCTAGATGCCCTAATTGTCATGAAGAGGTTCTAAAACCTCAAGTTGTATTAGAAAACAGCTGTTTCACAATCCAATCCTTCACTTGCAATGAATGCAAAGAAAAATTCAAAATAATAATGAACTAAAGGCTATTTCTCCGATAAATTTCCAGATTGCTAACACCTATTTTTTAGCTTTAAAAAAGAAACGCCTAATTCTTGTCGCTATTTTATTTTGAGTAGTATTTTGGCGGTTTTCTTGGGGTGGCGGATAGCCCTTGCGATTTTGGCTCTGGTGAAGGTTGGGTTTGCCATGTTTGCTCGCATGCATAGAACCTGTAGGTCCTGCGCCGTGAATTCAGGGGTTTCAATCAGGGGTTCCGTGGCTGCTAAGGCGTAGTCGCAGAAGCCTTCTCTTAGGTATCCGCCCTGCTTCGCCTGTTCGTAGAGCGCTGTGCCGTAGACGGGCATAGCTATGCTAAAGATGAGGCTGTCGGCGCCGAGGCTTCGGAGTTTGTAGGCGAATTTTATGGTTTCTTCGATGTCAGCTTTGGTTTCGCCAATCAACCCGAGGACGAAGAAGCAGCCGACTTTGACGCCGACTTTTTTACATAAAATAACCGCGTTCTCAACAGCCTTCAAATCTAAGCTTTTCCCGATAACATCGTTGACAACTCGTTGGACTCCTGATTCTGGGGCAACACGGATTTTCTTGCAGCCTGCCCGCTTCATTTTTCGAAGCAAAGTTTCATCCAGTGTGTCTGCACGAATGCCGTTCGGCGTAAACCATTCAAAATGCAAGCCTCTCTCGACGATTTGGTCGCAGATGTCTGCCATGCGCTTCTTGTCCAGCGTCATGTTCTCGTCGTAGAAGTCAATCTGCTTGACCCCGTAAGTCTTCACGACCGATTCAAGCTCGTCTACGACGTTTTTTGGGCTTCTGCCACGCCAAGTTCTTCCCCAAACCACGAAGTTTGAGCAGAAAACGCACTTGTACGGGCATCCTCTGCTGGTTGTCACGATTGTCCACGGTTTGCTTATCTCGCCTCTTAGCGGGTTCTCTTTGACGGCTTCGTTGTAAACCTTCATGGGAAGCAGATGCCTAGCGGGAAACGGCAGATAATCCAAATCCGCAATTAAAGTACGTGGACCTGTGAGAGTCGGCTTTCCATCCTTCATGAACCCTAAACCACCGATACCGTTGAAATTTTTCTTGCCTAACTCGAGAGCATCAATTAACTCTAAAATTGTGTTCTCAGGTTCACCTATGACAACGAAATCTACGTTGGAATCTTCAAGGCATGCTTCGGGTCTGGCGGAGGGATGCTGACCCATCAGCACGACCAAAATCTTCTTGTTAACCGCTTTAACTGCTTCAACTACTTCAAAAGCGGTTTTCGACCAGCCTGAAAAGGGAATTTCAATGATGACTATTTCGGGTCTCCATTGCCCTACGCGTTCAGCGATAGTTTGCGCACTTAAACCGACACGGTACTTGGTTTCGTCCATTTCCACAAGGTTTTTCCAGCCCTCAGTCGGCGCGTCGATAATGCAGACGGCATTCTTTTTTTCCAAGACAGCAGCCACTGAAGCTAAGACTATGGGTGGAAAAACGTTTGGTTTACCCCACGCTTTAGGCTGTATACGCGGCGGATTAATCAAGCAAACACGCATGCCGAGCACTTCTTAAGCCATAAGTACCCTTGGGGTTTGATTAAAACTTTGCACTAAAACGGCAAAAAGTACAAACGCACGCCCACGATGACGCCGACGCAGATGAGCCCCCACAGAATAATCGTCACATCACGAATCCTCAAAGCACCCAGAATCTTCTCACCCGTCAGAGGCTCCTGGCTGTCGCCGAGAATGTATTGCCCAGGCTTTTCCAGTTGAATCCGTAGGGCCCCAGCCATCGCCGCCATCGGCCAACCGTGGTTTCTGCTCGGCGTTTTCTTATGGTCTCGGCGGGCGATTCTCCAAGCGTTCTTGGAGTCTTTCCGCAGAAGTGCAGCCGCCACAATCATGAGCAGGGCGGTGAGGCGTGTGGGTATGTAGTTGACGACGGTGTCGAGGTTTGCGCTGAACCAGCCCGTGTTGATGTGTTCTTTGTCTTTGAAGCCAACCATTCCGTCAAGGGTGTTGATTGCTCGAAAAGCGATTGCGCCTGTGACGCCGAAGAGGGCGAAGGACATCATAGGTGAGAGTTTGAAGTCAATTAGGTTTTCAGCCATGGATTCGATGACTGCGCTGCCCATCTGCGCCCCGTTGAGGTTTGTTGAGTCTCGTCTTGAGAAATGACTGTATTTTTTTGCTTCATCAACCTCATCAGCTGCAATCGCTTTAGCCACGGCTTTCGCCCAGTCAGTTTCCAGCTTGATGCAGATAGTCATCTTCACTAAGATGATGCCGACGATGGCGTAGACGAAGATGCTGATGTAGGTGTAGATTGCCCACAAGCCAAAGTAGGCTGGGACGGCGAACGTGGCGATTACGGTTAAGCCGAGGAGGACGCCTAGGAATTTTTCGATTTTCGGGTTTGGGTTTTTGAAGTAAGGCTCAATTTTCTTGGTGAAATTGCCCATGACTACGGTGGGGTGAAGCTTGAAAACCCACTTCTCAGGGTAATTCGGCGACGGGTCCCCGACAGCCAAATCTAACAGAATAGCCAAAGCCATGACGGCAACAGCGACTAATATGTTCAGTGCGGAGACGTTTGACACCAACCAAGATTACGCTAAACAACGCCGCAAAAACTAATATCGATTACGGTTTGCGGTGGCGGCTGGGGGTGTGTTCCTGTTTTGGAACGTTTTGTTCCATGCGTAGAACTAAAAGCAGTCGCTGGCTATTGGTTGACGGTGAACCGATGCGAAAAGGTTTCCTCTTAATCCTGTTAATATTGGCGGCTCTTAGCGTAGCTTGCGTCCTGCCAGTTAAAGCCCAGTTGGCGCAAACCATGCACATCAACACTGACGGCAGCGTTACCCCTTCAGGTTCCGCCATCGACCGAGTCGGGTCTACCTACACTTTAACCGCCGACTTGAGCAGCCCCATAATGGTTGAAGCAAACAACATTGTGCTGGACGGAGCAGGGTACACTCTTAGCGGTCCAAGCACAAGTGTACTCGTGAACAGCATTGGCGTAAACCTGACCGCAGCCAACGTTACCGTGCAAAACATGCATGTAAGCAATTGGGGGGTCGGGGTGTTGGGCGCGTGGAACAACAACACGGTAGAAAACAACGTCTTCACAGGTAACAACGAAGCTGTCGTCATTTACGGAGACACCTACGTCATACGCCAAAACAGCATAACAAACAGCACAACGGGACTATTCATTGACGGCGGCTTTCAACCACAAGGCGACAACATCCTCATAACTCAAAACCAAATAACAGAAAACAGTCAAGCATTCGACGTAACCAACAACAACATGGCAACTATTACAGGAAACAACGTGGCGGACAACGGTTTGATTTTGCTTCTTGCCACAAACACCGCAGGCACACTGCTTTACTACAACAATTTTACAAACAACCAACAAGTCCTGACGATTCCGTTCGGGGGACCTACCGTGGAGGGTATTGTTCCGTTTTCGCCTGCTGGACAATGGGATAACGGGTCAGTTGGAAACTACTGGAGCGACTACACGACAAGGTACCCTGATGCCGCGGAAATCGGTCACACGGGCATCGGCAACACTGCTTACGTAATCGTCAGCACCGTATCATACACGGAAGGCGACATAAGTGGAGTGGCAGTTTTGGGAAACGCTGCCGACAACTACCCGTTGATGGCGCCTGCCACGGTTTTGATCCAGCCGTCGCCAAACGCTTCTCCCGCCGCTTCACCCGCGGTTCCAGAATATCCAACCTCAACGTTTCTGATGGTCTTGCTTGTCACAGCATGTTCGGCTGCTTTACTTATCTTTAAGCGCCAAGCAAAAAAGGTCAAATCGCAGGTTTAGGGGTGGCTGAGCGCTTTTTTATTTGCTGAGTTTCAGCTTGGTGTACGCGTAAAGGTTGTAGGCGACGACTAGGGCGGTGTTGAGTTTGAATCTTCTTCTTTTGTCAAAGTAGTATCCTCTCCGCAGGTAGAAGTGCATGTAGGCAGCTTGGCGTAGTTTTCCAAGTTCTTTCATGCTCATTGTCGGCGTTTCGAAGATGGGGTGGCAGGTGTCGTACATGTCAAAGTCCGTAACTCTGAGCCAGCCTTTCTCCTTAACCATGTCATACATCGGCGTCCCTGGAAAAGGCGTCGCGACGTTGTAGAAGCCTGTGTCATGGGGCGAAATCTTTTCGACGAAGCGGATGGTTTTCCACGCGCTCTCCTTGGTTTCGCCTGGGAACCCTAAGATAACGTTCGGGATTGGCGTCATGCCCATTTCTTCGAGCCAGCCCAGAACTTTCATGGTTAATTCGGGACTAATGCCTTTTTTCATGGCGTCCAGTACCTGTTGAGAGCCCGATTCGACGCCGAACCACACGGTGATGCAGCCCGCGTTCTTCATTTTCACAAGCAAGTCTTTGGTAAGCATGTCTACTCGTGTTCCGCAGTTCCACTCGATTTTTAAGCCGCGTTTGAGGATTTCGCTGCATAGCTCTTCGGTTCGGGGCTGATCCACGGTGAAGGCGTCGTCGCAGAACGTGAATTTGCTGATGCCGTAGGTTTTGTGCAGTAGTTCGATTTCGTCGACGACGTTTTTGGGGCTGCGCATGCGGTATTTGCGCCCGTGCATTCGTACGGTTGAGCAGAATTCGCACCAGTAAACGCAGCCGCGGCTTGTTGCAAGGTAGAGTATGTCTTCTAATTCGCGAAAACGCTCCATCGGCCAAAGATGACGCGCTGGAAACGGCAAGGAATCTAAATCTTCAATGTATGGTCGATCGGGGTTTCTGACGATTTTTCCGTCTTTCCTACATGTTGTCCCGACGACGTCGTCGAAGCTTTTGCCTTCCTCAACCCGCTGCGCCAACTCCAAAAGGGTATATTCGCCTTCTCTTCTCACAACAACATCCAGTTGCGGGCACTCCTCAAGCGCTTTGTCATCCCAAAACGTAACGTGCGCTCCGCCAGCAACGGTAATGCATTTGGGGCAAGCTTCCTTGACGATTTTAACCAGTTTCATCGCGGTGTTATAGGTCAGCGTTGAAGAAGTAAACCCGACAATGTCAGGTTGACGCTTCGCAATCTCACTTCTAAAATCTTCAAACGACAACTTAAGCACTTGACAATCAATAACATCAACCGGGAACTGGTTTTTCTCCAGCACCGCGCCTAAATATCCTAAGCCTAAAAGCGCAAACGGCAAATGCATCACAGCCATAGCTGGAGCCGCCGGGTTAACGAGGGTTACATGAGGCTTCATTTTCTGCTTCACAGCTCACTTTACCCCTCAAAAAGAACCGTTTCATGCTTAAACATTTCGCATTTTAGAAGCGAAACCGAACAAAGGAAGATTTTGGAAGAATTTTTTATTCTTTGGGCCAGTATTTTGGTTTCATGCAATCGCCTTCAAGCAGCGACGGAAACAAGTTTAGAGGCCATGAATGCGGGGCAGGAACTGGGAAAACATCGGCTTTCTCCACCCCTGGGATCCTGATAATTTTCCCATAAACTTCAAAAAACCTCTCGAAATCCTCAAGAGGAATTGCACAGTACAAATCGTAGGGACCCATCAGCCTTATGATGACTATTACGTTTGGGATCTGCAGCAGCTGGGTATAGATGTCTGGCATTTTGCTGCGGTTTGAAAGTTTTATGTACACGTTTGCCTAGCGCTTGGTAACCGAGCTTATGCAAGTTAACCGTTATGGTTGAAAGCGTCAGCAGCCCTCCTCGAAGCTTCTTGTATCGTTGGATCACCGTTTTGCTTGAAATCTGCAACTCGGCTGCAATGTTCTTAAACGGCGTTCGAGAGTTCTGTGAAAGAATCAAGGCAATTCTCTTATCAACATCATCCAAGTCAATTGACGCATGCATATGGTTGTTTAAAGTGGGCGGCTCAACGGTTTTTCGCGTGTCCTTCTGACCAAGCGGCTTGATAATTAGGTTCGCGGGAAACTCGACGTTTACCGCCTCTGCCCAAATCAATGCATCAACATGTTTGATGTTGCCGTTTGACTCTAAATCTTCAATTATGTCGCGCAACTTGTGAAGGTCGCGCAATGCAACTTTTCCGAAAAAACTGTAGTGCCCCATGGGACCTACTAGCTCGCCTATGTAAGGTTTACTTTCAATAAATTTTCTAACTTCTTTCTCGTTTTCAACCGAAGTTATCATTCCCAAATCAGCGATATGCTGATACCCCAAGCTGTGAGGGTTAACAAGCATCTTTTCGCCGTTGATTACACCGTCTCGCCACAACCGTTTATACCGCATTCGGACGGCAGTCACAGTGATTTTGCATTCGCCAGCGATGTCTGTGAAACTAGTTCGCGACTCTAAAAGTAGGATTTTAATAATTCTCGCATCAACTGCATCTAACTTTGCCGCCAAACTCCTTGAACCCTTTAACTCTTGAAATCAACAGCCAAATCATATGACTCTTTTATATAAAATTTCTCTTCACAATATTCAAAGAATAGTTCTATTGTGAAACTGAAGACGCTTGTTTCTACGGCGCCCTCCGCCCAGGTTTCAAATGTGGCTAAAACAGAAAACTCTTATACCCGTCCAACTTCGTACCTTTACAGCAAAACATAGAGCTTGCTTGGTTTTCAAACACCACCTCAATTTGGCGTTACGCTGGCGCATTTAACGCAACTGTTCTGATTGAAAGACGATTACCCGCACCGTTAGAGAACTCTGATTTTGTAAAAAACCAAGTGAGCTTCACTAAGCGTCTTGGCTTTGTCAACCGATTTTTTAGTGTAAACACTGAGCATAAAAGATTTCAAAAAGATACTTTCTCGGGGGAAAAGAAGCGCTAATTTGAATGCTCAACAATAAATTTATAAGCAAATTTCTCTGTAGTAATAATTACCGATTTTATAGGAGAAAGAAAAAATGCAAATTGGAAAAAACAAAGAATTGTCAATTGCACTTTCGATACTCTTCATATTCTCAATGACAGCTTCAATGATGCTTATACCCACAGCCAATGCACACACGCCACGTCTGCAAATTCCAACATACGCTTTCGTTAACGTAGCACCTAATCCAATTGGTATTGGTCAACAATGTTACGTTATCATGTGGCTGGACAAACTTTACGAAAACGCATACATTGCCACTCCCTACAGATTCCATAACTATCAGCTAGTCATCACAGATCCCAACGGCAAGAACACCACAGCGAATTTCCCAATCATCTACGACACAACCTCCGCGCAAGACTATGCATTCACTCCAGATACAGTTGGCACCTACACGGTCACATTCATCTTCCCAGGGCAGACAATAACGGCTGACAACGCAGCTTCAGGTGATGCATTCATCAACGACACCTACCTACAAAGCAGTGCCTCAACAACTCTCACCGTTCAGTCTTCACCCATTGCAGCAGCCATAGGAAGCGGACCACTACCAACGGCTTACTGGACTCGACCAATATACGGTGAAAACACCTATTGGTACACCCTCTCATCAAATTGGCTGGGAACAACATGGCCAGGCTACGCAGCTTGGGGTACTTTTACTGCAAATTCGCAGTCATACCCGGGCGACGCAGTCGGATCACTGACAAGCCACATCATGTGGACTAAGCCCATACAATCTGGTGGAGTCGTCGGAGGAAACACTTATCCAGCACTACCAGGCAACACGTGGTTCGAAGGATCAGCTTACAGTCAAAGATACGAGAACCCAATAATTGTCGATGGAATGCTATTCTACAATACACCACTCGGCTGGTCAGGTGTCGCAGGCTCATTCAACGCAGGCGAGGCATATGGACCAGAAACAGCCGTTGACCTACAAACAGGAAAAGTACTCTGGACTAACCCGAACATGGGAGCAATATCCTTCGCGTACGTCTACGATGCTGAAGACCCCAACCAACACGGCGTATGGCCACCAGTGCTGGTCAGATCCACCGTCAGCAGCGGACTCTTCGGAGCAGCCCCAGGCAACTGGTACGGCTACGATGCCTTCACAGGGGAATCGATTTTCAACGTAACCAATGTCCCCGCAGGAACAGTCATGCTTGGCCCATCAGGTGAATATCTGTCACTATCCTTCGTAAACTACGGCCCAACCACTATGACTCCGTATGGTCCAGTTCCTTCAGGCCCAGTTAAAGTGTACCTACAAGAATGGAACTCATCAAGACTTTGGGACAACACATACTCAGGTCCGTCAACAGTACCAAACCTGCAGCCGCCAATAGCCGACGGATCCAATCCAAGCCTGTTAGACTTCAACATTTCGTTGCCAACCCTTACCAGCGTACCTACGATAAATGATGCTTTCTACAACAAGGAACTGATCGTAAACACCGGCTCGTTCCCAGGACCAGGCGATTTCGCTGGATCTCCACCTTGGTCAGAGTCACCATACACCTACTATGGCATCAACATGGCAGCAGGCAGCATCGGCAGTATTCTCTGGAGTAACACAATTCAAGCACCAGCAGGCAACATCTCAGTATCAGCAGGTCCCGCAGATATAACAGCTGACAACGGTCACGGAGTCTTCACAGAAGCCTACAAAGAAACCATGCAGTGGGTAGGCTACAGCATGGCGGATGGCCACAAATTGTGGGGTCCAACCGCGCCTATGGCGTCTCTTGACTACTACGGCAACCCAGCAGTTCCAATCATCGGCGGAGTTGCTGCAAACGGAAAACTCTACAGCACAGGATACGCAGGAATACTCTACTGTTGGGACTTGACTACTGGAAACCTACTGTGGACTTGGGGTAATGGCGAAATCGGCTCAAGCAACAGCTCATTCGCTGGCTTCAACTCGCCGTTCGGTGTCTATCCGATGCAGATCAATGCCATCGGCGACGGCGTAGTATACATGGTCACTACAGAGCACACAATTGAAACACCGCTCTTCAAAGGTGGATTTGAATCCGCTATTAACGCGACAACTGGTCAACTCATCTGGACGCTTTCAGGATACACTGGTGAATTCTTCACAATTTCATATGCTATGGCAGACGGCTATAACACTTGGTTCAACGGCTACGACAACTCAGTCTATGTTGTAGGCAGAGGACCCAGCCAAACAACCGTCAACGCACCAAACACTGCAACGGAAGTCGGAGTACCAGTAGTAATACGCGGCTCAGTCACGGACACTGCAGCAGGCACACAGGGAACACAGCAGAAAGGCGACTTTCCAAACGGTGTCCCATGCTCATCTGACGCAAGCATGACAGATTGGATGGGCTACGTCTACCAGCAACAGGCTATGCCAACCAACTTCACAGGCGTTAAAGTGCAAATCGCTGTCTTAGACTCTAACGGAAACCACTACACAGTCGGAACAGCAACAACTGATGCAAGCGGCATGTACACCCTCACCTACACACCAACAATCTCAGGCAACTACACAGTATTCGCCACCTTCGCAGGCACCAACGGTTACTGGCCATCATCAGCTGAATCAAGCTTCTACGCTACTGGATCTCATGCAACCATAGCGCCAACCGCATCACCGCTCACTGGGATAGCAAGTACATCCACAGTCGAATACGTTGGTATCGCAACCATAATTGTGATAATCATAATCGGCGCAGTACTCGCACTGTTAATGACAAGAAGACACCCATAAAACAGCCATGGGAAAAAACAATTTCCCTCTCTTCTTTTTTTTATTTTAGTTTAAAGCAGCATTTTTTCAAATTATTTAAATCTTGAAAAGCGTTTATTGGCAAGGCTAACCCGCTAAAGTAGGGACTACACTTTGCTTCAAGACCCAACGCTTAAAGAAAAAATTCATCAGGCAAACATATCCGTTCACCATCTTGAAGCACAATACTATGAACTTCTTCACCCCGAAGTGTACTCTAAACAGGAACAAAAAAGAATAACAGCTAAACTGAAAATGATCGACAAGCTTGTGACAGATAACCGCAAGATGGCTCTGGACTTTGGAGCAGGCACAGGCAACCTGACAGGCAAGCTTTTGCACTTGGGCTACACGGTTACAGCTGTAGATATCTCGCAGGAAATGTGCGGGATCCTGCAGAAAAAATACTTTGCCTACATGCAAAGCAAAAAGTTAACCGTGGTTTGCTCGCCTATTGAGGAGTTGACTTTTGAAGAGGGGCAATTTGACTTAATCACATGTTACTCTGTGCTGCATCATTTGCCCGACTACGTCGGCGCCCTCCGTTGCCTCTCTGTTTTTCTTAAGGAAGGCGGAGTCATCTACCTTGACCATGAAGCATCCCCTTTCTACTGGAAAAATGAGCCAACCATGCTTGCAAGCCTTGTGAAAGGAATCTATTTGCATTCAAACCCGCTGTTAAACAGCTTGTACTTTCAAATGACTGGTTTGAGGGTTCCTTCAATCGATTATGAGTTGTCGGATTATTGGCATAAAAAAGAGCATGCGCTAGACCACGGCAGCATCGGGCAAGTGTTCAAAGACGAAAACTACGAGTTTTCAACACGCACAGACTACTATGAAACCAGCACTTGGATTCCCAGCCCACTATCCATCATTTACCGTCTGTTGTGCAGCCCCGAAATGAGCTGTTGGATAGCCAAAAAGTAGCTAGGCGATTCCTTCGGTTTTGTGTGCGCCGGGGTTTAGTCTGCGTTTGGCAAAGTTTATGGCGCCTTCACGTCTGACCCGCTTGATTATCTGTTTGGGTGAGCGGTGGAAATCTATGAAGAATCTTCGCTGAACTGCAAGCAGCGAGTTGTAGTCCCACTCTTTGGTTTTCACCGCGAGCAAGAAGTCGTCGAGTTGCGTGTAGCTTTTTGAGTCTAAGAGTTCTTGGTAGAGTCGGCTGTCCGGGTTAGCTATGAAGACGTTGAAAATGCACCAGTCGGGGCTCAAGCTTCTTGGCAAACTTTGAGCGACATCTCCATGTCCTTGAGCGTTTCGTCGGGAACCCCAAGCATAAACGAGCAAGCCGTCTGTATCCCGAGTTTGCGGCAAAGCCTAAAAGCGGTTTCTATCTGCTCAAGCGTTGTGTTTCGCCCGATGCGCTGCAGAACCCGTTGCGAACCCGATTCCACGCCAAACCAAATCGTCTTGCAACCTGCTTTCTTCATGGTCTCCAAAAGTTCTTGATTAACTAAATCGACGCGGGTGTCGCATACCCACTCTAAATCCAGCTTGTTCTCAACCATCAAGTTGCATAGTTGGACGGTTTGGTTTTTTCTGAGGGTAAAGTTGTCGTTGATGAAGTAGATTCCTTTGGTGCCGTACCTGCTTTGCAAATCCTTAATTTCGCCGATGACCCGCTGCGGACTGAAACCTCGGCAGATGTTTCCCCAGAGCTTTTTGGTTTCGCAGAAGCCGCAGTTGTAGACGCATCCCCGCGAGATGCTCATGATGTCTGCGGGTTTAACGCCTAAGTATTCAACTGTCCTGTCGTAGAGCTCCAACTGCAGAAGGTGTCTTGCTGGGTAGGGGATTTCATCCATGTTTTCGATGAATTTAGGCGGGTTCTTGATGTTTACGCCCAGATGCTTGCAGGCGACGCCGGGTATCGTCAAGGCGGCGGGTTCGTCGCCGTTTGTTATGCAGGTGGCAAGCTGGGTCATTGCCGCGTTCGCCTTCGCCCATGACGACGTAGTCGATTTCGGGGTTGTCCAGCAGGCTGTCGGGTACGTAGCTGGCGTGCCATCCGCCGACGACGATTTTGCAGTCTGGGCAGGGTTTGTTTGATGGCTTTTGCGGTTTCTATGCAGCGTGCGTAGGTTGCTGAGCCGCAGGTGATGCCGACGATTTGCGGGTTAAGCTTAGACACAAACTGCTTGACTTCGTCAATGGGCTTCTTTTGCAGGTAGTTGTCGAGCATCTGCACCTCAAAGCCCGCTTTCTCAAGAGCCGCAGCAACATACATCAAGCCTATCGGAGGCAGCCGTTTGCCATGGTACCACGCGCTGTTTTCGGGAGGAGCAGTAGTCATCAAAAGAATCAAATCAGCAACCCCCAACCCAAACACCCAGCAAACCCAACGACACCTCTGTCCCCCATGAAACGTTTGCTAACCCAAAACAGAAGGCAACCTAATAGCTTTAACTGAAACCCACACCCCGCCCCTCCGCCGCCGAAAAATGCTGAAATGGCAGATTCAACCCATATTTGTGATGAGGTTTTGGTCACAAATACTAGACCCCCTCCCTCGGTCGTTTGTATCCATCTTTACGTTGGTATTTTGAGGTAAAAATGGGGTACCCTCCCCATGTTGGCGGCTTTTGCTTGGGGCTTGTTTCGGGTTGCTTTTTTGGTTTAGGTTGTAATTCTGTTGTGGGCTTGGATTGGAAAGGCGTGGGAAAGAGGCGTTTTTGTCTTGCAGTTTTGTAATATTTCAAAAGTTCATGGGCTCGGCGTTTTGCAATAAAGCACCCGGAAAGTCTACTCCCGTTGACGCCATTGCCGGTTGTCTTTAGACTCAGAAACTGTCACAACCCAATTTTACCTAACCTTTCTTCGGTGACTTATCCACGGCTTCGCGGACTGGCGGTTTTTTCGATGCCTAACTATCACAGCAACAGAGAAGATAGAAAGAAGCATAGGCACAATCACCAAACAAGAAAGCTCTGGAACGGCAGCGGTTGAAGTTGAAGTTGAGGATGAACTTGGTGTCAGATTGAGGTTGGTAAAGTGGTTGAAACTGAATCATCAGCCAAGTTTATAGTTTGTGTTGGACTCCAATCACTTGAATATCCGTGATGTTATAATAATATGGAAAGATGTGATCGTATCTGTAGGTGGTTAGATAGCCTATTGATGCTTGCACTTGAAAGTCCATTTGACCTTCATATAGGAATATTTTGATTGAATTCCATAACAGTGATATTAGTGAATTGTACGTTTTCTCATGATATGGATTTATCCCTGGGTCACTTCCATTGGGGACCAAAAGTTATACAGATGTCCAATTTGGAGTGAAATGTCCTTTGAATGACGCTATAGAACAAGTTTATTGTTTCATAGATTGTTTTGTCATAATATTGGTTGAATGGTTGATTTACAACTGTGATTTCTATGTTTTCTTAGCTTCATACTGACTGCCACTGTTGTAGTTGTTTTTCCTGTGTAAGGGTCAATGAGGTTGTTGGGGAATAGTTAGTGAGGATCGAGAAGTCTGACTGAAAACTGCGGAAGGAAGTATTGGTTGAGCATTTGCAGGTTTAACCATTAATAAGACCTACACATGAGATAGCCATTGTTAGAATCAGGACTAAAGCCAAACCCTTACTTAGACAGCCCATAATAACTCATGCGCTCAAGTTTGAGATAAAAGCCTATTCGTAAAGATTCCTTGACTAAGCCAAGTCAAAGTTTCTTGACTGAACTCCTCTTTCAATTATTTCCATTAGGCTCCGAAAATCCAGCCGTAAGCTTTGAACGAGCAGGCTCTGCAAGATTCGCTTTTATGAAAAGGTTTATAGCCCTTTTAAGAGCCTTTCCAACCGAAGAGGGGTTCACGTGAAAGTTGTTGTTCACTGGAGCGGAGGAAAAGAATGCTGCTTAGCCTACCACAAAGTCATCGCGCAGGGGCATCAAGTTGCTTGCCTTCTCAGCTTCGAATACCAGCGTCCCTACGTCTTCCACAGTTTCCAGCTGATGCAGCTTCAATCCCAAACGTTGGCGACACCGCTTAAGGTTGTGCGGATAAAGAAGCCTTACGAGGACATTCTTGGCGCCCTTGGCAAGCTGAAGGATGAGGCGGGCATCGAAGGCATCGTTACAGGCGACATAGCTGGTGCAGGATGCGCCATCGTGCACAGCAGCTACTATGAGAGTATGGCTAAACAGTTGGGGTTAGCTTTCTTGATGCCTAACGAAGGCGACACATACGAAGTGCTAAAAGACACCGTGGACAGAGGTCTAAGACCCGTCTTGAACTGCGTCAACACCAACTTTTTCGGCGAAGAGTGGCTGGGACGCAAACTTGACCCCGAATCCGTCAAGGAACTCAAAGCGTTAGCCGACGAAAAAGGCATCGACGTAGCCAGCGAAGACGGGCAAGGCTACCACAGCACCGTGGTTGAAGCGCCGCTATTCAAGGAATCCTTAGTCATCGACAAGTTCAAAACCAAGAAAAAGAAGGAAAAATCGAAGAATTGGAAACGAAACTGGCTTTACATGGACATCAAAGAATGCCATCTGACACCCGAAAGAAACACCCAACATAAGATTCCCTATCCGTTTTTGAGCGCCTAACTGTCCTGCCGAGTTTGTTAAATCGGCGTCTGACAGAAAATTGTGTGTTTTTGCATAAAGTAAATGAACCCCAAGGCATAAACTCTATTGCTTCAGGGAAGAACATGAAAACTCGCATTACTCTTGTCAATCCGCCGTACCCTGCAGGTTCAGCCATCAGCATCCGCCTTTCATGCCGCTGGGCATCGGGTACTTGGGCGCTGTTTTGTACAAGAACCATTTTAACGTTAACGTGATTGATTGCCAAGCGCAAAAAATCACTCATAGCCGATTCGAGAGGAAATCGCAAAGTTCAGCCTGACATAGTCGGAGTCACATGCACCACGCTCACCTACAAGTCAGCGCTCAGAATCGTGAAGATAGCTAAGGAAGTTTGGCCAAATTGCATAATTGCAATCGGGGGACCCCACGTTACTTTCTGGGATGAAAAGGCGCTGCAAGAAGGAACCCTCAATCGACGTCGTTGTCCGAAGGGAGGGCGAAGAACACGATTCTTGAGCTTGCACAAAGAGTCGAAAACGGCCAACCTTACTTCGACCTTGTCGGCACCACTTGCAGAAACGGCGCGGCAACAGTGAAAAACCCTGACCGACCTCTTCTGGAAACCTAGACAGCTTGCCTTACCCAGCGCTTCACCTTTGGGAGCACACCGCGAACCTGCGCAAGTACGGAACAATTCCATATCCCGTGATGACCAGTCGAGGATGCGTTTTCTGGTGCAACTTTTGCACGACTGTGCGAATGTTCGGCAGAAGATACCGCATGCGCAGCACAAAAAGCGTAGTCGACGAATTGGAGTATCTGCACAGAAACTATTATGCAAGCCAATTCACGTTTTACGACGACGCATTCACCGTAGATCAACCGCGAACCATGCAGATATGCGACGAAATCATCCGTAGAGGACTAAAAATCAAGTGGGATTGCGAAACCCGCGTTGACATGGTGTCCAAAGAACTCTTCGTCAAGATGCGTGAGGCAGGCTGCATAGCGGTTTGGTTCGGTGTTGAGTCAGGTTCAAAGAAGCTTCTAACAAGCATGGGCAAAGGGTTCTCGCTTGCCCAGACAAGACGGGCTTTCAAATGGGCGAAAGAGGCGGGGTTAATGACGGTTGCAGGCGTCATTTTGGGTTTTCCAGGCGAAACCAAAGAGACCGCTTGGGAAACAATCCGATTCGTGAAGGAGCTAAACCCCAACGACGTGGGCTTCTACATAGCGACGCCTTACCCGGGAACACCGCATGTACGAGGAAGTGAAAGCCAACGGCACGCTCAAAGTAACTGACTTCGACAAATACGACACCGCAACCCCAACCTTTGAAATCCCAAACATGACCATGCAGGAGCTATCGCAGCTACGAGAACAAGCCTTCCAAAGCTTCTACCTTAGCCCAGCATACTTCGTCAGCGCACTTGGCATGTTTAGGCAAGGCAAAATGTGGGGTTTAGGCGCAACCCGACTGATTCTGGCTCATGCAAGACGGGCAATCAGAGCCAAGAGCAAACAGCATCATGAAGTAAAGAAGAACTTTGCAGGAGAACAACGCTAAATTGATTCTGCTCATGACCACCGCGCCGCCGGAAAAGTCGCCTTGGGGCATGCCTGGGAAGACTTCCTCCGCTGGGTTTGGCTTATGTCGCGGCGGTTCTGGAGAAAGGCGGCTTTCAGGTTGAAATCTACGACAACTACCTGCTTGAGCGACCCATCGAAGAAGTCAAATCCGAAATAAAAAAGCGGTCGCCGGAAATCGTCGGCATCACCTGCAATTCCCTGTCTTATGAGCGTTGCGTCGAATTGGCTAAAGCAGTCAAAGAGGCGGTTCCTTCCTGCCGCGTCGTCGTCGGCGGTCCCCACGCTTCGTACATGCCTCAGACCCTTCTGCAGCACCCGGAAATCGATTATGTGGTTGTCGGCGAGGGTGAACAAGCGATGGCTCAGCTTGCCTCCAGCATAGCGAAAGGCGAAAAAGCCTCTGCGGCGGCGCAGATTCCTGGGGTAGCATGCATGGTCGGCGGCGAAATTGTGAAGAGTGCGCCTCAATTCATCAGCGATTTGGATACGGTTCCTTTTCCCGCTCGTCACCTGCTGCCGATGCGGATGTACCACCGTGAACTAAGCTATTTGACGGTTAAACCTGTTGACACCATGAGCGTACACCGCGGTTGCCCCTATCGGTGCGCTTACTGCGAAACCAGGGAGCTTTGGGGGTCAGCTTGCCGAGCGTTTTCGCCTCAGCGAGTCATAGACGAAATCCAGCATATGACCCAGACCTACGGCACACGGGGCATCTACTTTGTCGGCGACAACTTTACCATCAACAAAAAACGCACCTCCGAGCTGTGCCGCCTCATAAAAAGCAGCAAGCTGGACTTGAAATGGACCTGCGAAACCAGAGCCGACCTCATCAACAAAGAGCTGCTGACTGAAATGAAGTCCGCCGGGTGCCAAACCATGTTTTTCGGCGTCGAATCGGGTTCACCCAAAATCCAGCAGAAGCTCAACAAGGGCATTGATTTGCAGGAGGTTGTGAAGGCGTTTGAGCTTTGCAGAGAAGTGGGTGTGCAGACTGTGACTTCTTTTATGCTTGGGATTCCAGGCGAAACCGTCGCCGACATGAATGAAACCTTCAACTTCGCCAAAAAGCTGAAGGCGGATTGGTGCCAATTCAACATTTACATCGCTTGCCCAGGCAGCGTGCTCTACGACGAAGTAGTAAGCAAAGGCCTCTACGACCAAATGTACGGCTACCTCGCGCGAGTAAAAACCGACCAGTTCGACTACGACATGCTCACGAAGATTCAGAGGGATTTTCAGCGAAGCTTCCAGAAATCCGCCGCCCAAAACTTCATGCGGGTGGTAAAGCGGGACGGCTTAGGCAGCGCAGTCAAAAAAGGCGCATCAATGGTTTTTCGCCGCTCATAAAAAGGGATTTATTCACCCGAAAAGGCGTTCAAACTTTAGCGTGGTTTCTTGTTTTAGCATTTGCACGCGAATGCGCCGACTTTGACGCGAAACTAGACAACTATATTAACGCGTGGAGTTAATCTAACTAAAATATTACAAATTTAGGGGAGAAAAATGAAAACTCACGTAACCCTTGTCAACCCACCCTACCCCGGCCACTCATTTCCGCATCCGCCCTTCCCGCCGCTGGGTCTCGGCTACGTCGCCGCTGTTTTAGAGCAGAACAAATTTGTCATTGACGTCGCCGACTGCCTCGTGATGGGCACAGGCTACGAAGGTTTGAAGCAGGAACTCGGCAAACGGAAACCAGACATTGTCGGCTGCACATGCAACACGCTCACCTACAAGTCTGCGCTCCTGTGTTTGAAAGCCGCTAAGGAAGCCTTGCCGAACTGCGTAACCGTCATCGGCGGACACCACGTAACCTTTGAAGACGAGCAGGCGCTAAAAGATGCCGCTCACTTGGACGTGGTTATCAGGAACGAAGGTGAATACACCATGCTGGAGCTTGCTCAGCGAGTGGAAGCAGGCAAAGATTACCGCGACGTAATCGGCACAACCGTGCGAAGCAAAGACGGCGCAATCGTGAGGAACCCTAAAAGAGCCCACATCGAAAACCTCGATGAACTTCCGTTCCCAGCCCGTCACATGTGGCCGCTGGAAGCCACTTCAAAGTACGGCAGAGTAATGTTTGACATCATAGCAAGCCGCGGCTGCTCCTTCGCCTGTGACTTCTGCATAGAAGTACGAATGCATGGACAAAAATTCCGAAAACGCAGCGTGGAGAACGTCTGCGCCGAACTTGAACAATGCAAAAAAGACTTCGGCGCCACCTGGTTCAGCTTTGTCGACGCCGCATTCACAGTAGACCAACAATTCACCTCTGATTTATGCGACGAAATCATCAAACGAAACCTCAACATCAACTGGGTTGCCGGAACCCGCGTTGACATGGTTACCAAAGAACTTCTGCAAAAGATGGCTCAGGCAGGCTGCAAATCCATGTGGTACGGCGTCGAATCCGGCGCACAAAACGTCCTCAACGAAATGCGCAAAGGCATCACGTTGGAGCAAACCAAGAAGGCGTTCGCGTGGACTGTTGAGGCGGGAATGAAGCCTGACCCCAACGTTGTGTTGGGTTTCCCAGGTGAAACCAAAGAGTCCGCGTGGGCAACCATAAAGCTCTGTCAGGAAATCGCCCCATACTACATGGCTTCCTACACCATAGCCACACCGTACCCAGGCACGCCACTCTACTACCAGGTTAAAGAGAAGGGCTATCTGAAAGACACAGACTTCGACCACTACGACACCGCTACACCCACCTTCGAAACCCCCACAATGACGATTCAAGAACTCCGCAAGCTCCGCGCCAAAGCGTGGTCAAGCTTCTACGAGCGACCAAGCTACATCCGCGCCATGTTCAAAAAAGGATTCATCTACGGGTTAGCCGCGATGAAAGCAGCCGTCACCTACAGGATCATAGACCTCAGAATCGCCCTCCAACCCAACAGGGTACCGCCGAAGCCACCGTCAAAAAGCCACTTCTAAACACATCAAACCTAAACGTCACACCTGTGCCTAATTTCTTGTCTTCCAGCAAGCTGAAGCGCCGCTCCTACAATTCGAGCTAAAGCAGGATTTTAACTTTTAAAACGCGAGATTTTCCTGGCTATATCTTATCTTGAATATTAAATATTGCATGCCTGCCAACAAGTTTAATCATTATCTTCTCGACTTGACTTCTTGTTTTCCGGTCTTTTATAATTACATAAGCAAATGTCTCGGCAGTAGGGGGCCTGAACCAGTAGTTTTGTTCATACTCTTTAATGCGTCGTGTTAAGTCTTCTGTCTCGCCTATTCTTACAGGGGCATTTAATGAGTCATAAAAAACGTAAACACAAGGAATATCACCTTTACCGATGTTTTCTTGCCATTTGTTAATTGGAAAAGGTCCCAGATACTGAAATTCACCTACTTCTCTTCCTTCTTCGACGTCTTTGACCAATCTGCCAGGTAGATTTCCTAACGCATTTTCCAATTTCTTTAGGTAGCTTCTTGAGGGCTTTTTGTTGTGCCGTTTTCTATGAAATAAATTGTCAGTGGACTAATGCCAGCTTTCTCTGCAAGCTGATCCCGACTCAGACCATTTTTTTCACGTTGTTCTTGCAACCACTCGCCTAAGTCTATATCCAAAAAATTTTCATCGATGTCTGATTCTAATATCGCTGAAAGTTTTTGTAGAGTTTCGTTATTGGGTTGAACCCCGCCGCCTTCCCATTGTGAGACAAGTGGCTGCGAAATCCCCATTTTATCAGCTAATTGCTGTTGACTAAGCTTTGACTTCATTCTGCTGTTTTTAAGCCACTCTGAGATTTTTGTCATGCGGCATCCTACTTAGCCAGTAGTTATGAGAATAACTAAATAAGGCTATAGTCAGGGGTGAGTAATAATCGTCAGCTTGTTTCCTGTTTTAGCATACCTCGATCAGGATAGATAGAGATTCTAAGCATAGTTGGGTAAGCTTAAGCAACTTGGATTTATCGCCAATTTTGCGTACTCTATATTTTTTGGTTGATTGTTTCCAAAATGTCTTTGTAGGCTTTGATTGGGGTTTCTTTGTCGTGTACGCCTTTGATGAGCATGCGTCCGCCGTCGAAAAGGCTCACATCAAGCTTGACGTAGTCGAACATTAGGCACATGGGGGATTTTACGCGGATTTTGCAGCTTTTCTTGATTTTTTCGCAGGCGTCGTTCATGTTGATTTTTAGGGGTTGCGCTGGAGTAATATCCGCTGTTGTTCCTCCGCAGAGCCAAACCACACTGAGGTTGCCGACAACTTCTTTTTCAACCATCCAGCCTCAACTCCAGCCTTGATACAGTTTTAGGCGTAGGTTTGCTTAATCAACATTGCCATAAAACGGCTAAAAAACTTGGTTTCTCATGTGGGGCTGGCTTGGTCTTTGGGTTTAAGGGTGGCTTCTTCGACGTCCATGTAGAAGAAGTCTCCTTCGCGGAACGGGGAACCGCCAAAATCGACGACTTTGCTTTTCTTGGTGAATTTGGTTATTTCGACGTGTTGCTTAAACAGCGGCGCATCAAGCGATGTGGAATGGTACTCTCCTGGCTCACCCGAGACGTCGATGCCTTTGCCTGCGGGGCCAACCAGGGGCTGCATGTCTTCGATGCATTTGCGGTCTATTTGCCTGCCCAGCCACTCCTCGCCAAAGTATCTTTTGTCGATGCAGCTCAGAATCGCTTTTACGCCTGTGGTCTGCTCCATTTCCATGATGCGTTTTCGGTGGCGGTTGCCTGGAATGAGGTTGAGCGGGCGGTCCCAAAGAGGCATAATGAGTTGGACGCCGAGTTTTTTGCAGGCGTCTTTCCAGACGCGGCGGTGGTGTACGTTGTCGATGTCGCCTGTGACGATGGCTTGGGCTCCCTCTTCCTTATGCAGCCGCTCCAATGTTCTCATGATGTCGTCGTAGCGGTTGTCAGTGATTTTGACGAATTGGTGGGGCATGCCTAATGCTTTGGCTTGTTGCTCGATGACTTTGAGGCTGTGGAAAACGTAGGGTTCCATGTAAACGTACGTGACTAGGGACGCTACTTCGTGACCCTGCTCAACGACTTTATGCAGCGCCGTGCAGCAGTCTTTTCCGCCGCTCCAATGAACAATAACCTTCATTCTAACTTAACACCTAAAGTTAATTTTGACCTGTTAACTGATGGATAAACATCCGAAACCTAATAAGCGTTTACAGAAACTGGTTCACATGACCTTAACTGTGCATTCGGCAAATTTCTTTGCGGTCGAACTCTTTCTTGTGGCAGGGCTGTTTTCGTAATTCTTAAATATCGTCGCGGGACTGTATTTATTCAGCTTTGAAGGCAAAGCAGGAATCATTCTTGAAAGAAACTTTTACTTCAAATCAAGGTGTTGCGGTCTCAGATGACCAAAATTCCCTTACAGTCAGCAACAACGGGCCAGTCGTTTTCCAAGATGTCCACCTGATTGAGAAGCTTGCGCATTTCAACCGTGAACGCATCCCTGAAAGAATCGTCCACGCCAAAGGAGCAGGCGCAGGAGGCTACTTTGAAGTAACCCGCGACGTAACCAAATACACCAAAGCCAAATTCCTCAGCGAAGTCGGCAAACGAACCGAGGTTTTCGCAAGGTTCTCCACTGTTGGCGGCGAAAAAGGCTCAGCCGACGCAGAACGCGACCCACGCGGGTTCGCCGTGAAATTCTACACTGAAGACGGCAACTACGACCTTGTCGGAAACAACACGCCCGTGTTCTTCATCCGCGACCCCTTAAAGTTTCCAGACTTCATCCACACGCAGAAACGCAACCCAGGAACAAACCTCAAAGACCCGAACATGTTCTGGGATTTTCTGTCGTTGACGCCTGAGTCGATTCATCAAGTAACAATTTTGTTCTCTGACAGGGGAACACCTCGCTCTTTCCGTCACATGAACGGGTACGGAAGCCACACCTTCAAATGGTACAATGAGGGTGGCGAAGTCTTCTGGGTGAAGTACCACTTCAAAACCGACCAAGGCGCACAAAACCTAACCCGCCAAGAAGCCGAACACATAAAAGGCACAGACCCAGACCACGCCACACGCGACCTTTTCAACGCCATAAAAGAAGGCAACTTCCCCTCTTGGACGCTGCAAATGCAAATAATGCCCCTCAAAGACGCCGCAAACTACCGTTTCGACATCTTTGACGTCACCAAAGTTTGGCCTCACAGCGATTATCCGCCGATGGATGTTGGCAAAATGGTGCTCAACCGCAACCCTTCGAATTACTTTGCTGAAGTGGAGCAGGCGGCGTTTTCACCCGCAAACTTTGTGCCCGGCATCGCGGCTTCACCTGACAAGATGCTTCAGGGACGACTCTTCGCCTACAACGACGCCCACAGATACCGTCTCGGAGCCAACTACCTTCTGCTGCCCGTCAACCAGCCTAAAGGCGTCAAAGCCATGAACTATCAGCGGGACGGAGCCATGCGCTTCGACGGCAACCAAGCAGACGCACCCAACTACTACCCCAACAGCATGGGCGGACCCGAACCCAACCCGCAAGCGGCGGAACCAGCGTTTGAAGTTTCAGGCAAAGTCGAGCGGCAACCATACACGCACCCCAACAGCGACTTTGTGCAGCCAGGAGACCTCTACCGAAAAGTCATGACGGACATCGACCGCGAACACCTCATCGGCAACATCGTGTCTCACCTGGGCAACGCAAGCA
Organism: Candidatus Bathyarchaeota archaeon; assembly: GCA_963780185.1. Classification (GTDB taxonomy): domain Archaea; phylum Thermoproteota; class Bathyarchaeia; order Bathyarchaeales; family Bathycorpusculaceae; genus Bathycorpusculum. The sequence continues at coordinate 123,078 of CAWABA010000001.1, forward strand.
AAGACATCCAGCTTAGGCAGCTTCAAATCTTCTACAAAGCCGATCAAGAATGGGGGCAACGCGTCGCCGAAGGCTTAGGCATAACCCTGCCAAAAACGATGGAAAACCCAGTTTCCACTCCCCTTATGGCTCCATAAGCTTAAGCGCAACATCGAAATTCAGCAGATTCACACAAACATCCCTTAAGATAGCTGCCCCTCCAAACTCCATTTTCTTTGCGAAAACATTTCGTTTTTTATGGTGCGTTCCAGTTTTCGCGTTTTTCAAATAATTTAGGTATCGGTGCCATGAGAAAGGGTGATTCTTCGTTTTCTAAAGTAAATCAGCAGAGCAATAATCACCGCCAGCAAGAACGCAATTGCTACCAAAGCTATGGTGGTTATGAGCAGGAGTGATGCGTAGGAAGTACTGCTGACAGTTGTTGAGGTTTTCGTTTGAGTTGGGGTTTGAGTTGATGTCGAATATGATGGGGCGGGGGTAGGGCTTGGGGAAATGCTTGTGGGTATGGTTATTGTTTGTGAATTACTCCACTCGCTTGTAACACCTATAAGTGCCGTATGGGAACCAAACAATGATTCCTCAAATTTATTGTATCCATTAACTGCTTGCACTTGAAATTCTATTGAAGCCCCCGATTCAAAGTTGAAACTTCGTTCATAATAAGATACAAATGAGTAGCCTTGCACCATTTGCTGTGTTTCACCTATCTCAAAAGAACCGTAAGTGCCTGAAAAGGTTAGAGTCGATGCCCCGCCAGAAGATTTTGAAAGAGTTCCATTGAAATCTTCTTCATAAATATAAGACCAGCCAGTTGCGTAAGGCGTCGTGTACCTGATAACGTAATCGGTGGCATCAGGTTGATTCTGAATTGTGAAGGTGAGATTCTCACGATTTACAAAGTAGCCGGCGTTAGTGATTTTAGCGCCTGTTTGCGGGTCAGTGGAATAGGTCGTGGGCACAGCGTAAGACGTGTTTGTAAGTGTGATTGTGAAGGTTGGAGTGGATGGTACACAAAGTGTGTTCAGGTTGGGAGTAGGCGTTGGCGTAGGGGTCTGGGCAAACGCTGGTTTAGCCATTATAAGAATTGATGCAGCTAAGATAAGGACAAGAAGTACCGAGAAACTCTTCTTGAGGCTGCCCATGTTTGGTCTTAAAGAAGGTTGGCGATAAAAAGCTTCCCCAAATTCTAACTTTAATTCATTTTGCCGCAGGGATTCTGCGTTTGAAAACTGCGACTCTATAAAATCCCTTAAAGGTTTCGAACTGAAGACGTTTAACACTCGATAATCAGTTTTATTGCATTGACGAGTTTTTGGTTGTCTTTGGCTGAGCGCACCGTAACTCGGAAGTACTTGTCGTCCAGGCCCATGAAGGTGCAGCAGTCCCGGATAAGCATACGCTCCTTAATCAGCGCTTCTTTGAGCTTGGTTGATGTGACTTTGCCGTTTTCGATTTTCACCAGCAGAAAGTTGGTTACGGACGGGTAAACGTGGAAGCCTTCGATTTCGCCCAGGCCTTTGGCAAGAGCGGCTCTTTCTTTGTTGATGGTTTTCTTTGTGTTTTCGATGAATTCTGTGTCGCCGAAAGCCGCCAGCGTCGCGCAGCTTGCAAGGCTGTTTATGCTCCAGGGCAAACGCACATTCTCCAGTTTCCCAACCATCGCTCGGCGAAGCTAACCCGTAGCCCAGGCGTATGCCTGCCATGCCGTAGAATTTGGTAACTGAGCGAATCACGAAGAGGTTGTCGTATTCTTTGACCATGCCAGCCAAAGTGGTTTCTTCGCCTTGATCGGCAAATTCAATGTAGTTTTCGTCCACGCTGAATATGACGTCTTTTTTGTGGCAGAAATCAACCAGCTCCAAAACCTCTTCTTTGCTGTAGAGTCTTCCTGAGGGGCTGTGGGGGTTGCAGATGGAGAGGATTTTTGTTTCAGGCGTTATTGCCTGCTTTATTTTTTCGTTGTCCATGGCGAATCCGTCTGGCAACTGCAGAAACGTGACTTCGCTGCCTACCCGAAGCGCCGCCTTCTCGTATTCGCTGAATGATGGGATAGGAATTAGTGCTTTGAAGCCTCGGGGCAGGATTTCGGTTATGGCGTAGATGAGTTCGATTGAGCCGTTGCCTAAAACCACGTTTTCTTCGCCGACGCCGTGTCCCACGTATTTGGCTATTTGCGCTTTGAATTCGACTGGGTTTGGGTCGGGGTAGAATTTGATGAGTTTCGCCTGTTGCTTGACGGCTTCGACGGCTTTAGGTGAGGGTCCTAAAAAGTTGATGGGTCCGCTGAACTCCAGCACTTCATCTAACGGGACGTTGTATTTTCGGCTGAAGCCCCAGATGTCTCCGCCGTGACTGACGAATCTGCGTTCCCTACATTGACCCTGCAGCTTTGTTTTCCTCCATCAACCTTGCGATTTCTTTTTCAACTACAACGTGAGCTTTAAAGTGGGCATTGTACAGGTTAGTAACCTTGTATAGCCAGTAGATTCCGCCCACGCCGAGCGTAACAATTGTTATTAAAACATATGTTTTTATCGGTATCGTCTGCGGCATAAACATCCGCTCTGGAAAAGCAGAAGCAAGAAAAGCATCTTGGCTTCGCTCATGCACCAGCAAATCCCTAGACAACATGTAAGTGATGATGAAAGCTGGAATAATTAGTATGATGCTGGCTGCCCAAACCTTCGAGTTTCTTTCAGGGAAAACCGCACTTGCAGCAGGCACCTGACCCCCCTTGCCTTTGCTCTTGAGATAATCAGCAACCTGCTTCTCCAATTCCGCCTCATGGCTAAAATGCCTATTTCTTCCCTCAACCAAACGGTAAAACATTGGGAAAAACGCTGCTCCAAAGGTTACGATGGCTGAGAGGAACCACATGGAAAACCAAAGTTTCCTGTCAGCGCCAACTTTGCTTTGGATAGCGGTTTGCATCTGGTTACTTTCCATTCGGGTGCTTACAAGGTTGGAGCACCCAAACTTTATAAGGTCTTCCATTGGCATCTAAGAATAAATTGAGCGAGGGGAAATGCTGCTTTCCATAATAATTCCCGTGTACAACGAGGAATTAACGATAGGCGACATAATCGACCGCGTAAAAGCAGCTGCCCTGCAAACAGGATTAGAAACTGAAGTAATAGTGGTGGATGACCATTCATCGGACAGGTCGCTTTTGCAAGCCTCCAAACGCAACGTCAAAGTTTACTCGTTAAAGCTGCATTTAGGGAAGGGCTACGCTTTGCGGGCGGGTTTCGCCAAGGCAAAAGGCGACGTAATAGTCACTTTGGACTCAGATGGTTCGCATCGTCCCGAAGAGCTGTCGGAAATTTTAGCTCCGATCTTGCAGGGTGAGGCAGACCTTGTGATCGGCTCAAGATACATGAACCATAAACACGTGGCTGCAAGGCGGCTGAACGCTTTCGGCGTTCGACTCTTCAATAGCTTCATACAGCTGCTAACTGGCGCCGCTGTAACTGATTCCCAGTCAGGCTACCGCGCTATGAAACGGGAAGTTATGAAAAGCCAAAAATTAAAGTCAGGCGGATATGAAATAGAATCAGAAATGCTCGTGAAAACAGCCAAGAAAAAATCTCGAATCACCGAGGTGCCGATTAGTTTTGAGCAGCGAACCTACGGCCGCTCAGGCGTGGATCCGTTGTGGGACGGCTTCAAGATTCTGGTGTCGATAGTTTCAGCTTACATGCGGGGTTAAGCGGGTTGGCTGACGAACTGTTTCCTAAGGTTTCAATTATCGTCGCATCCTACAACAACGAGCAGACCATAGAGGAATGCCTCAAATCCATTTTGGCGCTTGATTACCCCGCGGGCTTCGTTGAAGTCATAGTTATGGATGGGGCGTCAAAGGACGGCACCGTAAAAAAAGCTGAGCAGTTCCCGGTTAAGGTTGTTTCAATCCGCTTGAACGCGCCTGCCGCCTACAACTACGCCATGAAAAACGTGGCGGCAAACCCGATTTTAGGCTTCATCGACTCCGACGCAAAAGTGGAGCCGCAGTGGCTACGAAAACTTGTCCCCCGCCTAGGCGAAGCCGCAGGTTGCGGGCGTCAGCGGCACCATCGAAACTTGGAACGCCGAAAACCCGTGGGCAAAAAACATCGGGTACGAACTCAAAAACCGTTACCGCCGCATAGGCAAGTACACAAGCCGAATCGCCACCATGAACTTGCTGCTGAAAAAGGCGGTTATCGAGGAGGCTGGCGGATGGGATGAGAACCTTCCAAGCCAATACGACACCGACTTAGGTTTCCGCCTAAGCGCAAAAGGCTACAAGATTGCCTATGAACCCAGCGCAGTCTGCTACCACTACAACAGGCCGACGCTTAGAGGTTACTATAAGCAGCAGCGGCAGTACGGGAAGAACACTTTGAAACTTTATTTCAAGCACGGCGGCTTAGCGAAAGGCGATGAAATCACCGATTTCGGAATGAACATCCAGCCCGTGCTTCTTTTGGCGGTCATCGTTTTTTTCCTTGTCGGAATCATTCCCGCTGTCAGGCTTCTCTGGCTTGGGTCAGGCGTAATCTTAGTCTTCATGCTTCTCTACTTCGACTACTGCGCCACCCGAATCGCCGTCAAATTCCACGACACAGACGCTTTTCGCCTCGTTGTGCTGTATTTTGTGCGGGCGTGGGCTTGGTTTGTCGGGGCAACAGCAACCGCCCTTCGGTATCTGACTGGGAGGCGCACCTGATGCCGCCTAAGGTTTGCTTCATTTCGCCCGAGTATTGGCCGCTCACGGGAGGCACAGGCTCCTATGTCTACTACCTGTCCAACGAACTCCTAAAAAACGGCTACAAAATCTACGTCGTCACAGGAGGCAACCAAGCCCAAGACATCCAAGTTAACCCGCAGCTAAACGTGTCTTTCCTCAAAATCCCAAAGACACCCATCGTCAAATCGTTTATGCTTGCAGGCGCAAGCTACCGAAAACTCCAAAGCGTCCGCGACAACGCAGGCGTCGACGTCACCCTTCCTCAGCTTCCGTTGACACCTAATTTTGCGGTGCCGCCCAACTTCGGTAAAACCCTCGTCTGCACTGTGCATTCGACTTGGCGGGGCGAGGCGGAAGCCATCCGAGGGGAACCTTACAGTCGCCTCAACGCCAACGAAAAGTTTCTTGTGAGCTTTAACTGGTTTCTGCGTTTTTTTGAGGAAGGCATGCTTCATAGGGCGCGAAGAATTATTGCGGTGAGCCACTTCACAAAATGGGAACTTACGAACTACTACAAGATTCCAGCGGGCAAAATCAAAGTCATCCACAACGGCGTTGACACCCACAAGTTCCAGCCCGCCGTGGATAAACGGAAGGTCAAGCAGGAACTCGGGTTCAACCCAGACGACATAGCCATCGTGTCCGTCGGCAGACTCTACGCACGCAAAGGTCTCTTCACGCTTATCGAAAGTATGCCTGCCGTGGTGAAGCGGTTTCCAAAGGCGAAGTTCATCGTTTCAGGCAAGGGACAAAGCGACGAAATGCATAAACTCATCGCTTACGCAGAAAAAATCGGCGTTAAGGATAACCTTGTTTTCACGGGTTACTACCCTGACAAGAAGCTGCCGCTGCTGTACCAAGCCGCAGACGTCTTCGCCTTCAGCACCTTCTACGAGCACCACCCATTCGCCGTCCTCGAAGCCCTCTCAACAGGCTTGCCCGTGGTGACAACATGGGTCGGGGGGATTCCTGAAACCATCGAAAACGGCAAAAACGGCTTCCTCGTCGAGCCCTTCAATGCAAAACAGTTCTCGGAGAAAATAATTTATTTGCTTGATCACCCCGCGGAAGCAGCGGAGATGGGACGACTTGCGAGAAAAACCATCGTGGAGCAGTATGACTGGCGCATAGTCGTCAAAGATGCCATAAAAGTCTATGACAAAGCGCTAAGCTAAATGAGGCTTGAGCCCAGCATTCTTTAAAAGGCGAGTAGACTAACTGTATTTCGATTAGAATGCAGACCGTTGAGAGGCTAAAGGCAACTTTGGCTTTACACAAGGAAGAGTTAAAGGAAAAGTTTAGGGTAAAAGAGATCGGGATTTTCGGCTCTTACGTCAGAGGAGAGCAAAAAAAGAGAAGCGACGTAGATGTCCTGGTAACTTTCTACGAGACGATTGATCTTTTCACGTTTGTTGAGCTTGAAAACTATTTGAGCGATATTCTAGGGGTTAAAGTTGATCTTGTTATGCAAGAAGGGATTAAGCCTCGGTTGAAGGAGAGAATTTTAAGCGAGGCAGTTTACGTTTGAGGGATTTTCAAGTCTACGTTGAAGACATAATCGACGCTATTGACAGCATAGAGGCATACACTCAAGGACTGACTTACGAGGGATTTGTCAACGATAAGAAAACAGTTGATGCCGTCATTAGAAACTTCGAGATTATCGGTGAAGCAACCAAGCAAATCCCTTTGGCAGTACGGAGAGACTATCCGAAAGTGCCTTGGCGAGATATGGCAGGAATGAGAGACAAGCTGATACATGGATATTTTGGCGTTCAATTAGATGTTGTTTGGAAAACGGTTAAGGCGCGTTTACCAACCGTGCGGTCTTTGGTAATTGAGGCTTTAGCCAATATGAAAGCTAAGATAAACGCACATCAAAATATCAGATAGTTTATCTTCATTTCATTTGGGTTCAAAAATTTCTAACTCCCTTACAGCGGCTAAGCAATCTGTACTGGTTCGCGTCGATAAGTCATTGTAACCTTCTGGAACAGCTTAACTATGTCCAGCGAGCAAAAGAACATTTTAGTCAGGTACTCATGTTGGTAAATCATCATCTGCGCCTTCACAGGCAAGTCAATTCGTGGAGGTTCAAACCTTCGTTCAACCGTGGAAACCTGAAGCCCTTCAACACTGACGTCATCTTCATGCATACCCGTTTTGTTGGCGATGTAGCCCAGATAGGTTTCTTTCCAGTTTAGCATCATGACTTTGGCGGCGGCAATATCCACGGCTAGGGCGTCGTTGCCTGTCAGCATTAATCCCATTTTGACGGGTTTGCCTTTTGTTGGACCGTTGCCTTCAATGCCGACCCGTGCATCCATAATCGTGAGCTGCGGCTTGAACAGGGTGTAGAGGCGATAGAACACTTCAGGCAGGTAGGGGTGCAGGTAGATGCGTTTGTTGCTGGGGACGCAGCCGAAGAGGTTTTTGATTGCGCCGCTGTAAGCCATAAACTCGTGCGTTTTCATCAGGGGCAAATCCACGACGGCGTCGGCGTCAAGGACGGTTTTGGGTAGAAACAGCCGCTTCAATGGGGTGTTGCCCGCAAATTTTACTTCGACGAGTTTGTCTTCGGAGAGGTTGATTACGGTGCCGCCTGCAGCCTTCACCGCAGCTTGGGCGCCTGTTTTATCGAAGGCTGTCCAGCAGGGATAATTGAACCCGTTGGATTCGCCTACGATGACTTCGCTGTTGCCGTCGCGGAGCAAACCGACGAGTTGCCGCATAAGCTCTGGGCTCGTCACCACGCCCGGCAGGTATTCGGGGTGGCTCAAGTTAGGCTTAATGAAAATCTTGCGTTTGCCGTGCAGCCCTGATTTAGCGACGGCTTCCTTTACAATGTCGCTTATGTCGTCTTTGGCACGGAAAATTTTAACGGTTTGTGGGTTAGGCACTGTTAGCACCTTTCACTCCCGTTATGCAGCCAGGGTCGCCATTAAGCATGTCACCGTTATGGTAAGCTGCTGAACGTGCCCTGCAGCCGCCGCAGATGAACTTGTAGTCGCATTTGCCGCAGGACCCTTTAAGGTTGGCTCTGTTTCGAAAAGCGTTGAAGAGCGGCGCTTTGAGCCAGATGTCTTGGAACTTTTCGTTTTTGAGGTTGCCCACGTTTACTGGCAGGAAGACGCATGGGTGGACATCGCCTTGAGGTGACAGTGAGCAGTATAGTCGTCCTGCGCCACATCCGCCGATGAAGTCGCCAAGCGGAACCGCTTTTTTAGTTACCTTGACTGTTTGCATGTGCGCCAGGGACATGGTTACTTCGCCTGTACCTGATGAACCCTGACACTGCAGGGCTACACGCGCAAGCTGAGGCGCAGTGGCTAAGATTGTGGTTTTGCAGCCAGCAGACATACGATTCAGCAGGTAACGCAGCACCTTTTCGCGTTCTTGAGGCGACAAATCTTGGTCAACATGTGCTTTGCCCCGTCCAGTTGGAATAAAATTGAAGTAGGTGAATCGTTCCGCATGAATTTCCTCGGCTAAATCGATAATGGCTGGCAACTCCGCCATGTTATTTTTGCCCACCGTCGTAGCAATGCAAACACACAGGTCAGCTTCAACACAATTCTTAAGGCCAGCCAAAGCCTTATCAAACGTGCCTGGGACGCCTCGAAACTCATCATGCGTTTTGGCAGAGGCGCCGTCTATACTGACGTCGATGTAGTTTACTTTAGCTTGCTTGATTTTCTGCACATTCTCTTTTGTTAGCAGAGTGCCGTTTGAAGCAAGTGACACGTAGAGTCCACGGTCAGATGCGTGCCGCGCAACCTCAAAGAAGTCACTGCGCGTCAAAGGTTCACCTCCGCTGAAAGCCAACGCAGTCACACCAGCATCCGCCAGCTGATCCACAACCGCCAACGCCTGCTCAGTGGTTAATTCTTCCTCTTGAACTGCGCCGCTGTTGGAGTAGCAGTGCTTGCAGGCTAAGTTGCATTTGTGGGTGAAATCCCAAACAACCAGAAACGGGGCGGAAAGCGACATGGGTTTTTTTATGCCGAAATAAGCAAACGACCGAACTAAATTAAGAACCGCTGTTCGGGCGTAGCGGTCCGACAGAAGCTTCTCTACTTTTTCACGCTTAAAGTTGAGGCTTCTGCGCAAAAACTCGATCCAGAAACCCACAACCTGTGAATAGAATCGGCTGCAGGCTTCACATTTTTTGTCCGTTTTGCCCGCGTAATCATCCAACGCTGCTTCAAGAACTGTCCTTCCGCAAGCAGGGCACTTCTTAAGTGACAGCTTGAGCATCCGCTTAGTCATCGGCAGCGTTATCACTGCATTCCAGAAGGTATCATGGCTAAGTAAGCTCATCCGAGGCGAGTCTCCTGAAACAGCAACAGGGGAAGAGTAGGTTGGGCGGGGATGTTAAATATTTCCCTAAACGTTAAAATTTGGTTTTCATGATTTTTTCTGCTATTTCCAGGTCTTTGAGCGTGTTAATGTTGAGTAGGACTTCGAGTTCTTGCGTGATTAAGGCATTTGTTTCGATTTTTCCTTCGCCTTGGATTCTTGCGCCGTTTACAATGTTGACTCCTGACACCGCGTACCATATGCCCATGTACTCGTCGGTGGAGTCAATGGAGAGCCCCAAAGCTTCGCGGGCTTGAATGGGAACGAAAACCGCATAGAAATCTTTCCCGCAAGCCTCAAACTGGTTGACGATTTTGTCGAGAAACTTGCCTGTGACAGCTGGCGAATCCGCTGGAACCGTCAAAACAGGACCCATCAAGTTGGCCATCCGCGTTGCCTGCTTGAGGTCGTTGTGGTACCCGTTGGCGTCGGTGCAAAGAACCTTCCAGCCCCTCTGCTTGCAGTGCAACTCGGTTTGGGGCGTGTTGGGGCTTGTGACCACGTAAAACTCGGAAACCCGCTCTGCGTCTGCAACCGCTTCGACAACCCAGTCCAAGAGCGGTTTGCCCAGAAAGGGCAGAAGCGGCTTCTCCACTGGCAACCCGATGCGTTTGCCCCTGCCGCCAGCCATAATCAACGCGGGAACCTTCATAGAAGAATCAACACGCCTGCAAACAAAATAAGCGTAACTGCCCTTGCCACCTCGTTTGTTGCGCCGATGGCGTCGCCTGAAACCCCGCCGAAAACTCTCTGCGAAACCTTCGCCATCACAAACGCCACTGGAACGCTAACAAGAACCAGCCCGACGGCAACCAACCCCACGTAAGGTTTGCCTATCAAAGCGAAAAACGGGTAAACAATCAAGACTGAGAGCGGGTAGGCGATTGCGTTAAGTTTGGTTTTTGCTTTCTTCAGGAAAATCGAGCCTAACCCCTTATGCGTGGGTTTGCCGACCCAGACGATGGTAACCATGGATAGTTTGGCTGAGAGTTCGGCGGTGAGGATGGCTCCGAAAGCGTAGAGTGGGTTAATCAGGAACAAGCCTGCGAACGCGGCAAACTCTACAACCATCGCCAGCAGGGCTCCCCAGTAGGTTACGGTCCAGGCGTGGGCGACCATTTTGCGGTCATGGAGGTTTCGCAGTCCGAAGGCGTTGCCTAGGTCGATTAAGCCGTCGAAGTGTTGGAGTCCTGTGAGGACCAGTAGGAACGCGACGGTCATGGCGGCGACCGCAAGCTTCGAAAGCAAGTCAACTGGCAGGGCAACTAACGAGTTAACTAAGCTGAGCAGATAGTGGACTATGATGTTTACGCCGACAAAGTAGGTGCCTGCAAGCACGCCGATTAAGCCGCCTACGATGGGAAAAAGATAAACGTGCTCTGCAGTGGTGAATATGAAATCTTCTTTTCCGCCCACGGGGATTATGGTTAGGAAAGACAGCAAATCCCTAAAAGTTTTTATAGCTTTCGCAGGCGACATATACCCTACAACTAGTGAATGGAAATATAGGCTTTGTCGTGGTAGTTATGGGGGACCTTAAAGGGAAAAAGATACTTGTAACGGGCGGAGCAGGGTTCATCGGGTTCCACCTATGCAAGAAGCTATCCGGTTTAACGTCTAACTTGACGGTTTACGATAACATGTCAAACGGCAAAATGGAAAACGTCAAAGACGCGGCTGTGCCAAATTTTGTGAAAGGCGACATTCTTGACCTAAAAAAACTTCAGTCGCTTGAAAAACAGGAATTGATCTACCATTTAGCGGCCCAGGTCGTTGTCCCCTACTCCATGGAGAACCCGCTTATCGATTTTGAAACCAACGCCAAAGGAGCGCTGCATGTGCTTGAGAAAGCCCGCAAAGACGATGCAAAAATGGTTTTCGCGTCCAGCGCAGCGGTGTACGGTAACCCAACTCAGCTTCCGACCACGGAAGATTACGGTTTTCACCCTGTCTCATGCTACGGCATGTCTAAGGTGGTCGGCGAAGAATACTGCCAGATGTACAGAGACCAATATCGGTTAGACGTAACCGTCGTGAGGTTCGCTAACGTGTACGGGCTCAGATGCCACGGCGTCATCCATGACTTCCTCGACAAAATCGCAAAGGACCCGAGCAAGCTAGAGATAATTGGCACGGGATTGCAGTCACGGGACCTGGTGAACGTCGCCGACGTGGTCGACGCACTCTTAACTGTGGGAGCAGACGAATCAACCAACGGCGAAGTCTACAACATCGGCATCGGGAAAACCACCAAAATCATCGACCTCGCCCACCTGATGCTCCAAATTCTTAACCTGCAAAACAAAACCAAAGTGACAACAACAGGCGTCTCTTGGCAAGGAGACATCGACACGATCTGGTTTGACAACTCCAAAGCCAAGAAAGCGTTACATTGGAACCCCAAAATAAGCCTCGAAGAAAGCATCAAAGAAGTCATCGCTGACAGGAAACTTTAATGACTGCTCCAGCCCCAGCCAGAGGACTAATCGCCCTTCTGAGGCTTCCCTACTGGCTGATGACTGGCGGCTTATCTCTCTTAACAGCTTTTGCCATCACAAAAAACCCCACAGACCTAAACGTACAAACGATTCTGCTGATTTTCTTCTCGATGGCTTTCATAACATCCGCTGGCTTCGCAGTAAACGACTACTTCGACAGAGAAAGCGACGCATTAATCAAGCCAAAACGCCCCATACCCTCAGGCAGCCTGTCTCTTCGGCAAGTCGTGGCGGTTTCAAGCGTGCTTTTCACGGCAGGCTTAATCATGGCTTTATTCATCAACCCGCTCAGCTTCACAATAATCGCCGCAGACTCCGCCTTGCTGCTGGTTTACTCAACAGTTGTAAAGCGCAAGTCAGGGTTCGCAGCCAACGTCTTGGTGGGAATCCTAACAGGCACCGCCTTTCTCTTCGGGGAAGCAACGATCTCCAGCCCCCCAACCGTAAGCATAATTTCCCTGAGCCTGTACCCGATAGCGTTAGGCACAGTAGGCGGCAACATCCTGCGCGATGTGCTGAGCCTTGACGGTGACTCAAAAACGGGGTACCCGACGCTTCCGCAGAAAATCGGCATAAACGATTCAGCGAAGGTGGCGGCTGGGTTTTTCTTGTTAACTGGTTTTCTTGTGCCGCTTCCATTCTTCGTTGGCGAGGGCAACTTTGACTTTTTCTATCTGGTGCCCATCCTTGTTTGGAGTGTGCTTCTGATTTACTCTTCAATTCGCCTAGCAACGGCGTCTTCGAATGTTTTGAATGTACGCAAGTATGAACGGGTAATTACCATGTCGATGATTCTGCTTCCGTTAGCGTTGATTCTTGAGGCAGTGTCCCACATGATTGGAGGACTATAGAGTGAGCGAAACAAAAAGTATCTGTCCAGAATGCCAGAAAAAAATAGACGCCCAACTGCGGCAAGCTAACGGCAAAATAAAAATCACCAAACAATGCCCCGAACACGGCGACTTCGAAGCCACCCACTGGCAAAGCACACCCGTCTTCAACCACATGCAAACCTACGACCAATTCCAGTACCTCGGCGACTTAAACGCCCCCAAAAACCCAGAAGGCTGCCCCTACAAATGCGAAACCTGCACCGAACACGCCTCGGGTACGGTCATCGGCGTCATTGACGTGACGAAACGTTGCAACCTTCGCTGCGCAATTTGCTTCTCCACGTTTCCCGAGCAAGGAACCGACTATGAGCCAACCAAAGAGCACCTTGTAAAAATGCTTGAGTTCGTAAGTCAAGCTAACCCCAAGCCGCCAGCCATCCTGTTCTCAGGCGGAGAACCTCTCGAACGGGAGGACATGCCTGAAATCATCGGTGTTGCCCACAAACTAAAGTTCATGACTATTTTGGCAACCAACGGGACCCATTTGGTTGACACTCCAGGGTTGGCGAAGAAACTGAAAGCCAATGGCTTAAACATTGTTTATTTATCGTTTGACAGTTTTCACGACGATTTTAACACAAAGATTCGGGGAAAAGCGCTGCTTGAGGAGAAACTGAAGGCTATTGAAGTTTGCCGCAAATACGACATGGAGATCATTTTAGTTAACACGTTGATGAAGAGCCTAAACGACAAAGAAGTCGGCGACATGATACGGTTCGCCGCAAAAAACACCGACATAGTCCGCGGATTAATCTTCCAACCCATCGCGTTCACCGGCAGAGCCACCGAGAACCCTTTCCGCGAAAACTTCCGCGAATGGTCCTTCGCAGAAGACGTTGAAAAACAAACAAACGGCGAAATCAAAGCCACCGACCTATTCCCCATGTCCGTTATGACTTCGCCGATCAAGATAATGCGCAAATTCATGCAGAAGCCATGGCCCCTCTTCTCCTGCAGCCCACAGTGCGGCATCGTAAACTGGATCTACGTTTCAAAAGAGGGCAAAATGTTCCCCATTAACCGCTTCGTCAACTTTGACCGCTTCTTCTCCACCATCAGAAAAACCGCTGAATCCGCAGAATCCAGAGGCAAATTCTCGCTGCTTTCCTCACTGTTTATGGCGTCCATGCTTTCTATGAACATGTTGCTGGTGACGCAGGAAGTGGGCATGCTGACCTTGGTGAACTCGGTTATGCGTATGCATCTTTCGCCGTCGTATCAGTCGCTTGGCAAAATCCGCCGAAGAATCTTTCTGCTGGGCTGCATGGCGTTCATGGACAGCTACAACTTTGACGTTAACCGTGTCCGACGTTGCGTCGTGCACTACATCACGCCTGACCTGAAAATCATACCGTTCTGCGCCTACAACAACATCCACAGAGTCGCCATCGAGAAACAATACGCAGAAAAACAAAAAAAGCGATAGTTCAACGGCCACGTTGATATCTGTCTTAGATAAGGTGTGGATGCCCTAGATAATTAGGCAAAATTCACTCTTGACCTTTTCCAGCGATGTCGTGCCCAACACCCTATTCCAGACATTTTTGGCTGTTCTTTTGGTGGAACAGGCTGTTCTTTAGGGAGAGTAATATCCGACTTTGAGACATTGTCTTTGAGCGAGTAGAAATGCAATTGATGAAACGCCAAAAGATTGTTATCGCTTTTATCGTATCTGCATTGCTTTTAAGTTCAATCTTAGCTGTGACCCATGGCAACTTCAGCACTCGACAATCTGCAGCCACCTTAGAACTGCCAACTCCTCTGCCAACCCCTCTATCGTTTCAAGTTCAGGTTATTTTCCCCGTAGATAACCAGACGTATGGCATTTACAATGGACCCGAAAACATTACATCAGACGAAACAGCACATCAAACTACATACAGCCTAATACTGCCGCTGAACATAACCGTGAACCAAGAAACTTCAAGAATTACCTATAGTCTGGATGGGTCTGACAATATTGATTTCAACGAAAATACAACTGCTGCTCTGACCTTGCGCTATGGAGTTCACAACTTAACAGCTTATGCCACCAACATCGAAGGTGTAGCTACTGAATCCAGCATAACATTTACTGTGGGTTACGATTATCTTCCTATCAATAAAATAACCCTGGAGCAGGTGCAGGAAGCCACCCGTTACTTTGAAAGCAGAGGATTAAGCGTCCAAGTCGACACAGTAGACGAAAGCAAATGGCAAAACCTCGGCCACTTTCTCTACGCTGGCTCGGTCGATGTGGTTTCAAAAGAGAATTTTGCGGATGTTGTAATTGCACGTGGCATAGACACAATTTGGCTCAGACAAGATTCCAATTATATTAGTTTTTACGCCAACTATTACGATAATTCATGGTTACCGACAGTCTACGAATATTATGCAACCTTAACCTAACCAATATGGTCACTTTTTAGAAAGCTCAAGCTTAACTTACGACTTGAATCGGCAACACACAGAAGTCATACGTAAACTGCCATGAGCCGCCGTTCAAAGAATTGTAACTGTACAGTTCAAAAACAACCCAGTAGCTGCCAACCTGATTTTCAGTCACCGTGATTGACTGATGCCAGCTTTTCCCATCCGCCAAAGTCGTGTTGTAGGTTGCGGTGGGTTGGGTATTGACTGGGGATGAGTCAAGGTTGCTGGTTATTTTCACTTGAACTTGGTATTGCACGGTCCACCCCATGTTGTTGATAACTGTAAGCGGTACACTAAAGGTGCTGTTCTGGTTAGCAACCAGAAGCTGCGGGTAATTCTCCGCTTTGTTCTGTGCATCAAGAAGGTAAATCGTGCTGTACCCTTTCGGCGCGGGTTTGAAGAACACGTAGTAGCCTGCAAGCATCGACGCAATGATGATTAAGGCCAGAAAGATAGCGACTATGTAGCCTTTATCATCGTTTATGCCTATTTTCTTTCCAATGTTTTTGACAGACTCTAACCGTATCCGCATCTAGAAATCCCTTGAATATAGTGCTAAATATTTCGATACCTGACTTAAATGGTTTAAGCTTGGTCTTGCCGTATATCCGGGGCTTGTAGGTCGTGGGGATTTCAACCATATTGTACCCAACCTTGGCGAACTGCACCAGCATTTCCGTGGCAAACGCCATGTCCCCTTCTACCAGCGGCACGTTGTCAATGCATTCGTGTGATATTGCTCGGAAACCTGATTGGGTGTCGCTGAGTATTTGGCTGTAGAAGAAGTCGTAAACCATTGTTATGATTTTGTTTCCGATGAAGTTGGTGAATCCCATCGCTTTTTTCGGGTCGAACATGCGGGTGGCTAAAACCATGTCCGCGTCCTTCTCAAGCATCCGCTCAACTAAGCGGTTGATGTGTTTTACTTCGTAGGTTCCGTCACCGTCAACCATAACGATGATGTTTCCCTTCGCGTTTTTCATGCCTGTCCGCAAGGCTATTCCGTAGCCGCGTCTTGGCTCAATAATTAGCCTGCAAAAATTTGTGTCTTTAACAAGTTCCATTGTTCCGTCGGTGGAGTTGCCGTCGACAACGATGATTTCGTTGGGGTACGCTAACTCTTTGTGGATAGTGTTGACTGCCTCAAGTATGTTTCCTGCTTCGTTAAGTGTCGGAATGACCACCGAAACCATTTCGACTTTTGATGTCATAGCTAAACTTTCCCTGCGAAGGCTATACTGTTTCCACATCTTGGTTAAATAAGCTCTTCGTATATTTCCACGAGACGTTCAACGTTTCTGTCCCAGCTGTATTTTTCTTCAACCGCAGCTCGAAGCTCCGGCTTACGAGAAGATAAATCATCACTTGAATATTCAAAGATTGCTTTCGCCATAGGCTCAGGCTGGTTGGGCGGCACAAGAGCACCGAAGTCATCAGTCAAGATTTCGCGGATTCCGCCAACGTCCGTGGCTACAACTGGCAAGCCGCAAGCCATGGCTTCCAGCGCAACCAAAGGCAAACCTTCCCCGGATTTAGATGGCAACACAAAAAAGTCAGCCGCGTTATAGCAAAACGGCAAATCCTCATCGCTGACAAACCCGGCAAGCCGAAAGTTCTTTTCTATCCCTAACTCCCGAATTCTGGTTTGAACGCCGTTTTGGTCGGGTCCTTTTCCAACGACGAGGAAAACAACGTTCGGGTTCTTTTTGATGGCGAGGTTTGCGCTTTCAATAAGGGTGTCGATGCCGTTCTTGTAAACCAGACGCCTCACAGTTATCGCTACCTTTGCGCTCTTCGGAATCCCAAATTTAGCTCGCATTTCCTCCCGTTTTCCCGGCAGATGCCTGAAATGCTCCAAGTCAACGCCGTTGTGGAGGACTTTGATTTTGTCTGGTTTTGCACCTAAGCTTAGGACGTACTCTTTAGTCGCGTTGCTTACAGTAATTATTCTGTCAGCTTCCCTGAGTGTCTCTTTCCCAACGGCTAGGTCGTTGAGGCGCTCGACGTTGTCAAACATGCTGTCGTACTGGATGAACGTGTTATGCTGGGTTAAAACGAAGGGCTTGTGGTATCTTTTGGCAAGTTTAGCGGCGATAAGCGAGGTTAGGTAGGGGTGACCGTGCGCGTGGACTATGTCGCTGCCTTTTACGGCGCTGAGGAAGGTTCCAAGGCTTGTCGGCGTCGGGATAGAGTAGGGTATGCCGAGGCGGAAGCCCGTGTTTAGAGACTCATAGCATTCGACAGGTATGCCATCAACTACGTAGGTTTTTGGGGTGTCGATGCGGTTTGTAACAACCGTGGGTTTAAAGTTCAGGTTCATCAGCCGTTTGCTCTGTTCATAAACAACCCTTTCTATCCCGCCAACATGGGGCAGAAAAGTATGCGTAACAATGCACAGCCTTGTTTGAACCATGGAGCCCAACAGCGTAAACTCCCAGCCAACATACGATAATAAGCTTTCTGGTAAATCTGCAGACAAGTGTTGCCGTCGGGAAATTTCAAATGGAAACATTTAATTGAAATCGGCGTTTTGCATCGAATTTTTTCTTGTATGTTTGTTGGCTGCTTAAACCGTAATGCTTATATGAAAAGGTTGGATAAACCAACCAAACATGGAATTGATAATTTGCTGAACATCGAGAAAAAATCGCTTGTTCGAGTCAAACTTCTATCGAAGGGCAAGTTATCTGCATATTTGACTGCCAAAACCCTATTTAGTTGTTCACCCGTTTCTGGACTTTTTCCCCTTCAATCGTTTGCAAGTCACGTTCACCTTAAACCCGCACGGAATTCGGGGTTGAGGGTGAAGGACATTTAGGGAGGACAAAATGAAATGAAAGTTGTTGCTTCTTGGAGCGGCGGCAAAGACAGCTGCCTACGCATATTACTTGGCAACCCAGCAAGGCTGCGAAGTAGTCAAAATCTTGACCATGATGATGAGCAAAGAAAAATCAAACTTCCACATGATACCAGCAGGCATCCTTGACGCCCAATCCGACGCAATAGGCATTCCCATAGTGAAACAGCAGGCAACTCCAAAAACCTACGAAGATGACTTCAAAGCTGCGCTGCGACAGTTCAAAGCCGAAGGCGCCGAAGGCTTAGTCACAGGCGACATCTACGAGGTATCGGGGCATGAAGAGGGTTGGCTGGGCAGGGTACTTAAAGAAGTCGGGTTGAAACCGATTAAGCCGCTGTGGATGCTTGACACGAAGCAGATTTACCTAGACTACTTAAAAACGGGTTTCAAAGCCACGGTGGTTCGCACTAACCTGGAGAAGCTGGGCGTGGAGTGGCTTGGGAGGGTGCTGGACAGAAAATTCTACGACGACATCCTCAAACTCGGCAACGTTGACCCATGCGGCGAAGGCGGCGAATACCACACCGTCATCACGGATGGACCCACGTTTAAGAAAAAGATTGAAATCCTAGAAACACAAAAGCACAAGCTAGACGGCGGCTTCGGATGCCTCGAAATCAAAAGGTTCGAAGTCAAGCCGAAAGGCAAGGGTAAAGCGTAGAATGGACCAATCACTCGACGTAATAATCGCGAATAACGAGTTGAAAGCGAAGGCTTTCCTCGACGAAATCTCAGGCAAAAACCCTCTTTTCATCTGCACAATAGCAACAACTGAAACCGGCAAAATCGCGGGAATATCTGCGGCTGGTGCGAACCCTGAGTTCACGGATTATACTCCTCCCGCCGATGCTGAATTGCTCCTTCTTGGCAGATGCAAATCCATCAGCGGCGTCCCCATAACTCCTGACGGTATCCCCACGCCTGGGTTGATCACAAGGTCTGCTCTGCAGCTTGCCGACATTCCCGTGTTGATTGCCAGCGGCGGCGTTGAGGATAAAGCCGCAGATTCCCTTTTTGGATTTAGGCGGAAGTCCCGGCAGAGACATTCGAAGCGGCAACGCAGTTGACAATGTTGCGGAAGTTATTGAACGAGCAAAGACTGCGGGGAAAAACCTCGCGAAAGCTGTGGATTACCTTGTGATTGGCGAGAGCATCCCCGGTGGGACAACAACCGCGCTTGGCGTGTTGTCGGCGCTGGGTGTGAAGGCGGAGGGAAAAGTAAGCAGCACCTTGCCCAACAATCCCCATAGCTTGAAGGCTGAGACGGTTCGGGCGGGTTTGGCGGCTGCAGGCGAACGTTTCGGCAGTTTAGCCAAAGACCCTGTTAAGGCTATCTCCTGCGTTGGCGATCCGATGATGGCAGCGTTTACAGGTTTGGTTGTCGGCGCGGCGGGGCAGGTTCCTGTTTTGATGGCGGGTGGAACGCAGATGAGCGCTGTTTTAGCCCTCATTAATGCTTTGCAGCCCGATGTTCTCTGCAACGTGGCGGTTGGCACGACCCGGTGGGTTGCAAAGGACAAGTCGTCTGACCTCAAAGGCATAGTGAAGCAGTTCTGTGATGTGCCGATTTTAGCCGCGGACCTGAACTTTGGCGGTTCACGTTTCCCAGGGCTGCAAATTTATGAGACTGGTTTGGTGAAGGAAGGGGTGGGCGCAGGCGGCGCTTCAATTGCGGCGATGGCTAAGCTTGGCGGCGCTGTGACGGCTGACCTATTGCTTAAAGAGATAGAGCGCAATTATGGTTTGCTGATGGGTTTGAAGTGAGATGGTTATTAAAGAGCTCAAGAACCTTCTGTCTTTCCTCACAATCTTTCCCGTAGCAATGGACAAGGACATGCTTACTGACTGCGCAAAAGGCATGTGGACTTTTCCGCTTATCGGCGCTTTCCTCGGTTTAATTGCAGGAGTTTTCGGCTGGGTAGCTGACCAATTTGTGCCAGGCATCGTTGTGGGCGCTTTGGTCTTGGCGGTTCTGCTGCTTATAACTGGGCTTCACCACACGGACGGGCTGCTGGATTTCGGCGACGGCGTCATGGCTCACGGCACACCCCAACACAAAATTGAGGTTATGCATGACCAGCTAACAGGCGCAGGCGGCTTATCGTTGGGCATCATGACGATGCTGATTACCGCTTTAGCTATCGGGCAAATCAGCGGCAACGGACTCTTCAAAATCCCTCTAATCGTCGGCGGCATCATCGCCGTTGAGGCTTCAGCTAAGCTTTCGATGACCGTGATGGCTTGGGCTGGAAAATCGGTTCATCAAGGCATGAACTCATCGTTCCTCGAAGCCATGAGCGGCAGCAAAGGCACCCTGCGTTTGGTCGCTGCGCTGGTGCTTTCTTTCGCGGTGGCTTTGCCTCTGCTGGGTTGGGCAGGCGCCTTCGTCGTTTTAACGGCTGTGGTTACGAGTTTGGTGATGGTTGCAGTTGCCCACAGAAACTTCGGCGGGGTCACAGGCGACGTTTTCGGAGCCACAAACGAGATAACCCGAATGGTCTGCGTGATTGTTTTGTTGGCGGTGGCTGCTTGGGCGTAACTGCGCTTGTGATGGCTGGCGGCAAAGGAACCCGCATGCAAATCCGCGAGGAAAAACCCTTAATCAAAGTCTGCGGCAAACCCGTTATCGAATACGTGATTGCGGCGTTGCAGCACGCAAAGAAAATCAACCGCATCATCGTGGCAACAAGTGCATGTACGCCTAAAACCGCCCATCACCTGAGCAGCTTTCCCGTGCAGGTGGTTGAGACGCCTGGGCAAAGACTATGTTTCGGACATGGGCTATGCGAGCCAAAACCTCAAACTCGGCGTTTTCTTAGCTATCGCGGCTGATTTGCCTTTGGTCACGGGCGAAGTGCTCGACGCAATTGTTGAACGTTACGAATGCTGCGGCAAACCCGCGTTGACCGTTGCGGTTCCCCTCGAAACTAAAGAGGCGGCTCGGAATGAGCGTAGAGTACTCGTTTAAGATGGATGATAAAGACGTGGTTCCCGTCGGCATCAACGTGATTGACGGTCGCAAACGGTACGGCGACGAATGGCTCGACCAAGACATCTACCTGCTGGACCTAGAAGAACTCGCAGTCAACATCAACACCGTGCATGAGCTGCAACTCGCCGAACATTTACTTGCCAATCGGAAACAATGACTTTTTAGTTTTTTGAAGATTTACTTTCCAGCACTTCCTTGAGCGTTTCTTTCATTTTCCGAGCGTCGATGTCCAGAATCGGGGATTCATGGATCAAGGCTTGTTAGCTAATGAAAGAGAGTAAATCCCTTTTGGGAGTCCATTGTCAATAGTTTCGGGTTGGTGGTGATAGTGGTGGTAATGGTCACAATAATGCTTTTAATCTGGGGTAAATGAATAAACAGATGTGGTATGAGTTGGGCAATCAATATGATGGGAAGACTTAAAAGAAAGAATACATTATTAAGATTTAGATGTTAAATATGCCTGTCAAAAGCATAGACGAGAAAAAACTCAATCTGATCGATGCATCAGAAGTCCCACCCGGAAGGATAAGAGTCACAAGATGGCAAGTTATTTTTGATGAGATTCCTGCGGGAAAGGCTTGGGTTGTTACTGAGAAAGAGATTAGTTTCACAGCTGTTAGATGTTCTCTTTATGAGCTTCAACGTAAAGGTCAATTTAAGAATCTTGCCGCGCGTAAGGTCAAGGAACCTGACGGTTCCTACAGGCTATACGTGATCAATACAACCGAGGTAAAACAAAAGAAGTTAGCAGTATAGTAACGGTAATCTCGGAAACGGATGAGCGCCCAAACTGGTTGCGCCACATCTCGCGAATGCGGCGAGCAGGATTGAGATGGTTCACTCGATGTTCTCCGCTTTCGAGACTACCTTACAACTTACTATTATCTTTTGTAATCAGTTATAAAGCAAGTGCTCCTTCATTGCTTCATGCTTTTAAAAATGAGTCTTTCCTTTAGAACTTTCGTGAGCGTTTCCTTCATCTTCCTCGCGTCAATATCCAAGACCGGCGACTCGCAAATCATTGTCGGATGCATCTGGAAATCCGCGATAACTTCAGCCAGCATGCGGAAGTCTGGACCGTACTCTTCCTCGTCAAGGGTGTGATGTTTTTTTTCGCCTTGGGCGCTGTACTCGATTTTTGAGAAGTGACAATGCATGCTGCGCATCGCTTCAGTGCCGAGCCTCTCTTCGACTTTTTCCGCGATTGCCCTGAAATCCTCAGTTTTCTTCAAGGTCCCTTGGTGGAGGGCATGCAGGTGTGCCCAGTCAACGACGAGTTGTGTGTCTTCGATTTCTTGGTTGAGCGTTAGGATTTCGTCTATGCTGCCGACTTGGAATTTTCTTCCCATGGTTTCGGGACCCAGCTTCACTTGAAGCCGAGGCTTCGCATTTCGGCGCTGACTTCTTTGAGTGCTTTGAGGCAGGTTTTGAAGGCGAAGTCTTTTTCGAATTTTCCGTGAAATCCCGTGTGGAAAACCATGACGTAAGCTCCCATCCAGTCCGCTGCGGTTGCAGAAGCGATTAGCCGCCGTTTGCTGGCTTCCACAACGTCGGGTTTGCCTGCGAAGTTGATGAAGTAGGAGCCGTGGAGGCTAAGCCGAACGTCGCTTTGTTTTGCAGCTTCCCCCAGCTTTATGGCGAGGTCTCTTGAAATCTGCGGTTTTGGACCCCAACGCACTGCCTCGTACTCCAACGCATCCAAGCCTTCTTCACGCAGCAGTTTGGGCACGTCGGGCAAGTCTGCTCCCATAAGCCGAAACATCGGCGGCACGCCTGCGGGTCCAAAACGGGTACGCTCAGCCATCAAATCCCATCCTTCTCTTTTGGGTGGTCAATAAAGATTCCTTAACCGTTAAGTAACTATTCTTATTCTCTTTTTGCTGATAATAATTAGCTTGTTTCTTATTTCTTTGAGATCAATTTTTTGTTGAGCAATATTCAGAGTCTCTATGATATTTTCAGGAGTAGCAGGTTTTGCTCTTATGATTATTACCGTAATTTTATCTTTTTTGAAAGTCCGATAGATTTGTGAGAAGTCTTTATCCATGGTAATAATTGCTAAGTGGTTTTTTAACGCGAATTGAGCTATAGCGAGGTCTTTGGTTCCTTTAAGAGGTGTTTGAGAGACACGTATAAGATCAAAGCCTTTCTTCAAAAGCCACTCTACGGCGTCTCTCGGAAGGCTTTCATCAACTATTAGCTGTGGCAAATGTACGCAAGCTCTTTTACAATGTAATTGTCTCTTCGTTTTGCAAACATTTTGAGGCATAAAGAAGAGAGGCTTTGATGTCTTCACTTTTAATCGAAGGGTATTGCCTAAGAACTTCTTTTTCCGTCAAGCCATTACCGAGAAGTTCAATGATTAGATAAACTGGGATGCGTGTTCCCTTTATTACGGGTTTTCCAGCGAGGATTTCAGGGTCAATTACTATTCTGTCCATGACTTCTTCCATGAAATTCATCTTTCCTATCCAACAGTTTTCCCGTTGATACTATTTAATGCTTGCAATAAATTTCAATTTTTCCCAGCAAATCTACAGCGTATGACGCTCATTAGAGGAGATGGACGATTGTTGGGATGGGCACGTATAGGCGGATGTAGACGGATGCGACTATGATTCCGATGGTGATTGCCAGCAGGGCGTAGTCTCCTTTGTGGAGTTTTAGCGAGTAGAGGTTGGTGCGTTTTTTGGTTGCTCCCCAAGCTCGAGCTCTCCATCGCCTCCGCCAACTCGAGGCTTCTTCGGATCGCGCTGACGATAAGCGGGATAAGCACGGGAATGTAGTTTCTAATCCGCTTCATCAAGCCGCCTTTCTCCAGCTCCAGTCCCCTGGCTTTTTGAGCATCCATAATCGTCTGGGCTTCCTCCGCCAGCACGGGCACGAAGCGGACTGCGGTGGTGAATGCGAAGGCGAATTCGTAGGGCACCCGCGATTCCTCCAGCGCCAAGCCCAGATGGTCTGGCGAGGTGGTTAGGAAGAAAACCGAGAAGGATTCTACAAGCACCACGAAACGCAGGGTCAAAGCCACCGCGCTTTCCACGGCAGGCGGCGTTACCTTGTAGCCTGCGTAGAAGAATGATGTGCCGACGTTGACGGCGAAGATGACTACTGCCAAGAAGGCGGCTCCCCGCAGGGAACGAAGCCACTGCCGCTGCACACGCGCAAGCAGCACGAAGGGGATTTGCAGTACAAATAGGAAGAGCAGGGGGATGATTTGGGAGAAGATGATTGCGACGCTGAAGACGGCTATGACGTAGACGAATTTTACTCTGGGGTCCAAGTTGTGGATTGGAGAGTAAACTTTTCGGAACTTTAAGCCGTCGAAAACGCTCATCGCTGTTTGCTCTCCTTGGCTTTGAGGATTATTTTTTCTGCTTCGTAAATGTCAATGACGTTTTTGGGGAACCCCAGCGGCGACAGCTTCGAGAAGACCTGCGCTATCTGAGGAAGAACAATCGAGGACTCCGCCAGAATCTGCGGGTTCGTCAGGATGTCTTTTCCTGAGCCTTCAGCAACGATTTTTCCTTCCTTCATCAAAACAACGCGGGGGTTGCATTCCGCGACGAACTCCACGTCATGGGTAACTATTACTACGGTTTTTCCCTGCGACTGCATCTGCAAAATGAACTGGGTTAGCTTCTCTTTCTGCTCGTGGTCTTGCCCGATGGTGGGTTCATCCAGAATCAGCGTCTGCGGGTTCCATGCCAAAACCGAAGCCAACGCGACTCGTTTTCGTTCGCCTCCGCTTAAGAGGAAAGGCGACGTTTTGCGGTACTGCGTAAGTGACAGAAGCTCCAGAGCCCACGTTACCCTTTTCTCAACTACGTCTGGGGTGAACCCGAAGTTTTTGAGAGCAAACGCGATTTCTTCTTCGACGGTTTCGCTGAAAAGTTGATGGTCAGGGTTCTGGAACACAAAGCCGACGTTTCTTGCGAGTGTTGCGACGCTTGTTTTGGTTGTTTCAACCCCGTCCACAAGCACTTTTCCAGATGTTGGTTTCAGTAGGCCGTTGAAGTGTTTGACGAAGGTTGATTTTCCCGCCCCGTTTTGCCCCATTACCGCCAGGAACTCGCCGTCTTTTATGGTTATAGAGACGCCTTTGAGGGCTTCTACCTTGTTAGCGTAAGAGAAGTGAACGTCTTGTGCCTCAATCATTTGGCTCCAAAAGCCTCCAACAGTTGGTCAGCTAACTCCTCCGAAGACAGGGGTGTGTTGTCGCCGAGGTTTAAGCCGTCTTTTTTGAGCAGTTGATAAAGCAGCGTTGCCTTGGGGATGCCCACCCCGATTAAACGGGTTTCTTCTGAGTTGAGGATTTCTCTCGGGTTGCCTTCGTAACAAACTTTTCCTTCATCCATAACGATAAGGTGATTGGCGTACTTCGCTGTCAAATCCAACCTGTGCTCAACAAGAACCACGGTTATTCCTTGTTTTCTGGTTTAAATCGTAAATGACGTCAAAAATTTTCTGGGCGCTCAACGGGTCAAGGAAAGATGTCGGCTCATCCAGAACGATGATTTCAGGCTCCATAGCTAAAACAGCTGCAATCGCCACCCGCTGCTGTTGTCCACCGCTGATTTCATGCGGAGACCGCTCACGCAAATCGTAAATGCCTGTCTGGTTAAGTGCCCAATCCACTTTTTTCCTCATTTCCTCTCTGGAGACCCCAAGGTTCTCCAATCCGAAAGCCACATCTTTCTCAACGGAGAGGGCGAACAACTGGTTTTCAGGGTTCTGAAACACCAACCCGACGCGTTTAGCCATCTCGAACGTGTGGCGTTTGAGTACATCTTCTCCTGCAACTGTAATTTCGCCTTTCAACTCACCCTGATAAAAATGCGGGACCAACCCGTTGAAGCATCGGCACAAAGTTGTTTTTCCGCAGCCGCTTGGACCCGTAATCAGCACGAACTCGCCCTTCTC
The DNA here is from genome assembly GCA_963780185.1 of Candidatus Bathyarchaeota archaeon. Taxonomy (GTDB): domain Archaea; phylum Thermoproteota; class Bathyarchaeia; order Bathyarchaeales; family Bathycorpusculaceae; genus Bathycorpusculum. Next base: position 148,750 of record CAWABA010000001.1, read on the forward strand.
AACCTTGATGGAGACGTCGACTATGGAGGGCTTGGCTGCGCCTGGGTACGTGTAGGTGAGGTTTTTGGTTTCGATTATCGCCATGACTTTGTGCCTGCATCCATAAGCGTTAACACCTGCTCATTTAAGCGTAACTACCCAAAAATGGCTATTTTCTGACTTAGGGTTCTGGGAAATTCTCCAACAGTTGCTTCTCAATGTCACTTTTCGTCTGGAGGATTGCGCCCTGAATTAAGTTGTTGTATCCTTCTGTTGCCAACAAATCTTTATACTTATAAAACGCAGCTAGCAATTTAGAGTTAACTTATTTGTCGGCGGTTTTTTTTGACTAAATGCCCTAATTGTGGAGAAGAAGCTTCAAAACCTAAGAAATCATTCGAAAACCAAGATTTCCACGTTCATGCCTACACATGCAGAGTATGCGGAGCAGACTTCAAAGAAGCAAGAGATGGTTTTGACTCTGAAATCATATTGAGAACACCGTTAACAGAAGCTATGCTTTCTTGTCTGCATTCTGAATCAATGTAAGCCACTGTTTTTTCTTTCAATCGTTATCCGCATACTTCGAAAGGGTTTTGCCGTCTTCTAAGGTAGAAAATCGTTACTTAAGTCGTTTCCATAGATTTCTTCTAAATGAACATGGCAAAAAGGCTCCCGAAAGATACTGCCTAAAAGGACGCAAACAAGAACCCGTATGCTATTTGGTTTTTGTCTTAAAAGATTTGCTAATCATAAAGAAATTTACGTTGATTGCCGAGAATTTTTCAGAACCTGCCTAAAAAGCGCAAGGCACTGCTTAAGTGTCGGCTCTATTTCGCCTGTGCCGCTTACTCCTGACGCCATGGCGTGTCCTCCGCCGACTCCCCCCAGAAACTCGCCGAGAGGCGCCGCAATGTCCTTTCCCAAATTCACGCCTGCCTCCTCCGTGAATTGGCGGGTGCAGCGTAGGCTTACCTCGATTTTCCCGTTTTTGAGCCCTGCCACCGCCGATGCGTGGGCGCCTAAATCAACCAGCGACTTCGCCGCTGGAGCTTGAAAGGCGCTAACATGCGAAACAGCGATTATCCAGCCGTTGATCCTCACGATTTTGGCTCTTTTGCAAGCCTTCAGCTTAGCTAAACGTTCTGAAATGTCAATGGGCAAGGAAAACTCCTGCAGCGTCGCCTGCACATCTATGCCAACGCTGACAAGTCTGGACACGATTGCGAAGGTTGAGGCGCTTGCCAACGCGAAATGCCTTGTGTCAAAAGCTATTCCTACAAACAAAGCCTTTGCCTCGTTGAAGTCAGGCTTAACTTTTGCTTGCTTGAAAAGTCTGTACACTATTTCGCAGTTGGCTGGGGCTTTCTGGTCTACGATGCAGAGCTTGCAGATTGCGGTGGTTTCTGGGCTTGGGTAGTGGTGGTCAACGATTATTTTGGGTGCGGGTGATTTTCTTATGGTTTCCGCGACTTCGTCAAGCTGCTCAATCGTGTTTAGATCAAGAAAAACAATGACCTCTGCCGATTCAATGTTCGGCTTAAGGTTGACTGTTATGGGCATGCGTTCCAGAAGCAGCTTAGCTGGTTTGTTGACGCCTTGGGGGCAGCCGACTTCAAACACGACGTCGGGCATAAACCGCTTCAGCAAGCCCTGCAAAGCGTAGGCTGAGCAGATTGCGTCAGCGTCGGCGCTGCGGTGACACAGCAAAAGAACAAAAGACGCGTTGGTTTCCCGTAGGATTTGAAGAAAATTTTGGAGTTCGTTCATTTTAGCTTTCTCAAATATTTTTCAACGGCCCTATGTGCAGCCCCAGTGGCTTCCTTAACCAGCACCTGCACGTCTACGTCTTTGGCTTCAGGCGTTAACTCAAGATCGACTTCCACAGCGACTTTCAGCGGCTTTGACCCTTCAGCTTCCACGCTGATGTCCAACTTTTCAATCATTCTAGAAGAGACTTTGGAGAGAACCAGTTTTCTGGCTTCGTTCTCTGCTGCCGCGCATAAAGTTTCTATTTGCTCGGTGGATAGCTCTGGTATTCCAAGCTCATCCAACGGGGATTCACCTAAGAAGTCGGTGGCTGATTTACTGGGTTGAGGTCTTCTTGGAGTTTTGTCTGTGACTCTTTTATTTGGCTGCGCATTCGTTCTTCTTGCCGTGCCAGAACGGTGCTTCTTGTGTCGAGCAGTTCTTTGCGTTCAACAAGTTCCTCGGTCACTTTCGGCTTTTCAGCTTTAACCAACAGTGAACCGACTGCCTTGTAGATGACTGCGGTATCAGCTGTTTTTGTAAGTTCAGCTATTGTCTGTTCTACTTCTGATTTTTCCATTTCAACCTGCTGTTTCTGCTGCAGAATCGTCTGAAGCGTTTGCTGTAGCTGCTGCAGTCTAAGAAGCCTTTCTTGGACGTTAGGCGGTAATCTTGAAAGTTCATCACTCAAATTTTATCCTTCCGTACCCAGCAATAAGAGAAGCTATTAATTAAGTATTTCCAACAAGCGTATGCGTTCCAAAAGCAGGCTAAATCCCTGTTTGGTTCCAATAGTAAACATGCTGGTAAGCCCACGTTGGCTGACAGGGTACTGTGGGTCAGCGTAAACAATGTCAAGGCTTACCCTGTACTCTGACAGCAAATCGCTTGTGGCTTGCGCTATCTGCAGGGTTTTGCCGTCTTGGAGCCAGAAACCCCAAATTGTGTCGTTAGGGTTACGCATGCCCCACCCGTAGTTCTGAGGCAAAACCAACACGGCGTCTGGACCGCTTAAATCAGGAAATTGCTTATGGTGGATGTCGTTCCAGAAGCTTTGCATGGCGATTAGTTGTTCGTTTGTTAATGCGCCGTAGGTGCTTCCGTTGTCGTATGGGTAGTTGAAGACAGCGATGTACTTTGCGCCTGCTTCGTAGGAGGTGAGCATTTGGTCGTAGATTTGCGGTCCGCTGTCAAGGTAGTAGGGTTCATCGTTGTATTTCCAAGTGATCATTGCACCCCACTCTTTGTCCTGCATTCTTGCGGCTCCTTTCACAAGGGCGATTTGCTCAGCTACGCTGCAGTTCCAACCCAGTTCTGCGAACATAGTGTCGTATCCGCCTAAGTAATCGTACCAATACAGGGCGTAGTCGGAAGTGAAGGTTTCAACGTCCGCGGCTTTCAAAGCGTTAAGTCCGCTGTCTCCTTCAAGGATGTCTTGGATGAAAAAGTTGGCTTCCATATCGTAGTTTGGAGGATGCGTCCCATTTTCCATGTACCCGAGCATCTTTAGGAGGATTTGGTCAAGGTCCTTGGTTGACTGTACATAATTCTGATCAAAGCTGGCTACTCTCGAAAAGTTGGTGTTCAAAAAATACTTCTGGAACAGCTGAAAATAAGCCGACCAATTGCCGTCCAGCTGAATCCCGCCCGGCTCGTCATTGTAGTACATTCCCAAAAACTTGTTGCCCCAAAGTGCCTTCCATTGGTCGGTAACGTTTAGTGAATTCTGCCAGAACCAGTAGCGGCTTGCGTCCATGTGCTGCTGGATGCCGACGTTTACGATGATGCTTAAGCCATTAGCGACTGCGTAGCTGCAGATTTCATCTACTGCTGTTTCGTTTTGGGTAAGAGCGTTTCTTCCCGCATCTAAAATGAACAGGTTTGTGTAGCCTTTCACTTTGTCTATGAGGACTTTGGCTTCCTGCGTGGTGTTTCCGCCGAAAGCTACCCCAACGTAAACGTTCGGGTTAGGTTTAGGTTGGCTTCCAATCGTGTAAGAAGTGTAGGCTCCCACTGAAACCGCCAGTATCACGATGAGGACGGCAGGAATCAAGAATTTCTTGACCCGCTTGAATTTGCTCATGGCTAAACCTGCAGGTGACTGATAACTTGTTCCATCCTTAATGTTTTACTGTAAAACCCCATCTTAGCTGGAAAAATGGCAGAGACCAGTTTCGGTTTTCCAAGTAAACGTTGCAAAGCCGTTTGAGAAGCTTTTAAAGGAGTCCCGTTATTAACCAACAATGAAAAGGAAGCGAAAACAAGTTGGAGCGTGCCAAAGTTACAAAGGAGGAAATCCAGCAGCAAGATACTCGTTTCCTAGCAGTTTACGTTGAATCGAAAAATTCATGCATGGTGATGCTGAGCGAAAGAGAAGACAAGCTTGGAACCTTGGCGATAGCTGTTCCCAAACCCAAAGACGGCGTAGGCGCCGTAACGTCTTCGGTGCTTCTCGGCGACAAAAACGTTATTACCGCACGAATGTTCGCTGAGTACGTCGCTTCAAAAAAGGGAAAAATCGCGATTGTTTCCGTTTACTTGGAAAAAGTAGGTGAGGCTGAGGCACAGGGGTTCTTCAACAAGCTGATTGAAAAACTCATCAAAGGCGACAGCCAAAAAGAGCCAACGGCAGCCTGAGAAAATGCTCAACGTGAAGCCTACTGTGAACAGGGAAACTCGATGATTAGCAGACTAACAAACGCCGATGTACCAGCTATATCAGCCGTGGTCAACAGCGCTGCATTTGCCTACAAAGGGAAAATCCCCAGCGACATGTGGAAAGAACCCTACATGCCGAAGGAAGAGCTTGAGGCGGAAATCCAGAGCGGCGTGCAATTCTACGGCTTCAAGGAAAACGGCTTATTGGCAGCGGTTATGGGAATCCAACCCGTGCAGGATGTCACTTTAATCAGGCATGCTTACGTGATGCCTACTCACCAGCGGCGAGGGCTAGGAAAAGACCTGCTGGCGTATTTGCTGGGTTTAGCCGCGACGGGTCAGGTTTATGTTGGGACGTGGCAGGCTGCAGAATGGGCAGTGAAATTCTACGAGAAAAACGGGTTCCAACTTATAGCCGAGGCAGAGAAAAACAGGCTTCTTAGGCGGTATTGGCGGATTTCGCAGCGGCAGGTTGAAACGTCAGTAGTGCTCAAACTAAAAAGGCAACCCAAATGAAAGAAACCCTGCTGCTCAAAGTCGACTCTGAAAAGCCAGATGCTTCCAAAATTGAGGTTGCCGCACAATTCATCCGTAAAGGCGGGTTGGTGGCTTTTCCAACCGAGACGGTTTACGGTTTAGGTGCAGATGCGCTTAACGCTGACGCTGTCTTGGCTCTTTTTGAAGCTAAAAAACGGCCTTTAGATAACCCGCCGATAGTCCATATCGCCGACCAAAATGAAATTTACCGTTTGGTTGAAGAGGTGCCGAAGAAGGCTGAGTTGCTTATGGAGAGGTTTTGGCCGGGTCCGTTGACGCTGGTTTTTAAGCGGTCAAATCTCGTGCCCAGCGTGACTGTTGCGGGTTTAGACACGGTTGCAATTAGAATGCCCAAGCACAATGTGGCTTTAGCGTTGATTAGGCAAAGCGGCTGCCCGATTGCTGCCCCCAGCGCGAACCTCGCAGGGAAACCCAGCCCGACAAATGCTCAGCATGTTTTTGAGGATTTAAACGGACGCATCGACGTTATCTTGGACGGCGGACCCACAAACATCGGCGTAGAATCCACTGTTGTGGATTTGAGCGTTGATCCACCTATGGTTCTTCGTCCCGGCGGCACATCTTTTGAAGCGTTAAAGCAGGTTTTCGGCGACATGCGGCTTCATCCTTTCGTGTTGGCTGAGGCTGAGTTGCCTCTGGAAAAGACCCGTTCCCCAGGAATGAGGCATAAGCATTACGCGCCTAAAGCAGAAGTGATCCTTGTAGAAGGCAACGTTCCAGCGGTGATGGTTAAAATCAAGGAGCTGACGGAGTTTTACAGGCAAAAAGGCGTAACGGTAGGTGTTTTAGCCACGGACGAAACCCAAGCCAGCTACGAAGCCGACGTGGTAAAATCTTTGGGAAGCCGCTCCAACTTGGCGCTTGTAGCTCAGAGCCTTTTCCGTTTGCTTCGGGAGGTCGACGCCGAAAACGTTGGGGTCATAATTGCCGAGGGTGTTTCTTCTGAAGGTCTCGGATTAGCCGTCATGAACAGGCTCCGCAAAGCGTCAGGCTACCACATCATCAAAGCAAACTGATCTTCACCTATGAATCAAAGCAAGAAGGTCATCCATATCCATCGTTGCGACGCAAATCACGCTGTCAGCGGCTCCATAGTAGATGAAAAGGCGGTCATCGATGATCACGTTGCCGCAACTGAAAACAACGTTTGGCACCTTGCCGAAGCGTTCGTAATCTTCTTTGGGACCCAAAATATGCTCTTTTGAACGGTAAAGAACCTGCTCTGGATGGTCACTATCAAGCAGGGCGATGCCAAGCGAATAGACGCGGTCCACGCTTACCCCATGGTAGATTACAACCCAGCCTTCGTTGATTTTTATCGGTGTGCCTCCGACGCCTATTTTCCAGTTGTCCCAGCCTTCAACCTGTGGGCTCATCACACGAGAGATGTCGCACCAACGCAGCAAATCATCCGAGTAAGCTATGCAGATGTCAGGTTCAATTCGATGAAGCATCACGTATCTTCCGTTGACTTTCTGCGGAAAAATCACGCCGTCCTTGTTTCGGATGCCTGGAAACGGCAGCCTCCGTGGTCCCCAATTCCACTGGCCCTTGACGAAATCTTCTTTGGCTATGGTTGACATGGCAATCTGGTAGACTTGCATATGGCTGTATTCTCTGAGCGCTGTGTAAGTCATGACAATCTGATCGTTCACCTCGGTCAGTCTTGGGTCTTCGCATCCGTCCTTTTCGCTTTCAGTCGCAGGCTCAAAAACCGGGTTGGGAGTACGTTCTTTTATGCAATAGCCGTCGAGGGATGCGGCGTAGCCGAATCTTGAGGTACCGTCGTTGCCTATTGCCCTGTAGAGAAGGTGGACTTTGCCGCCGATGTAAATAGCCGCTGGATTAAACACTTCTCTTGACTCCCAAATGTGGTCTTCAATAGGCGACAAAATGGGGTTGTCTGAAAAGCGTTCCATAGAAAGTTCCTAAGTTGAACTCGGTATCGGCGTTTGGATTCCGTGAATTTCGTCAAAGAAAGCTCTGAGCGAAAAAAGCCCAATGACCTTTCCGCTTTCATCTGTCACAGGCAGGTGCCGTATGTTGTGGGACAGCATTAGTCGTTTGGCTTCGTGGAAAGAGGCTTCAATCGGCACAGTGACTGTGTGCCTGCTCATCACTTTTCCCAGCGGTTGATCTACTGGAAATTTCTGAGCAATTATGCGGATTGCGTCGCGTTCAGTGAAAATCCCGATGCACCTTTGCTCTTCGTCAACTATAACAAGTGACCCCACATGCCTCTCGCTGAGAAGCCGACACGCATCCAAAATGGACGTGTCCTCTTTCGCAGTCACAACTTTCTTGCACATGATGTCTCGGATTCTAAGCATGGGTTCACACATCATTTCATCACCAAAAAACAAGAAACTTCCACTAAAAGAAACCTCGCGGCTCACTTCTTTAGGTTTTTCTTCTAAACCCCTCCCGTTTCAACCGCTCAAGCTTCAAACGAGCCAAAAGGTACGAGACACATGATTCTGCACCTTGATTCAGGTTTACCCCTCTTGAACTTAACCCGTCAAAGCATCCTCCCGTCTCGGCGCAGTATATTGTTGCTTTAAGGCTGTTCCTGCCCAAAAACCACTCAAACGCTGAGTTAGCAACCTCCAAGTAATCCTTGTTGTTTGTCGCGTAGAAAGCGTCAACCGCGGCTTCAACCATAGCTGCCGCCTCCAACGGTTGCTGGTCGTAAAGCGCCCGTTTTTCGCCCCGTCTGTACCATCCGTCGTTGCCGATCGGCACAAAAACGCCGTCTAACATTTGGGTTTTAATTAGAAAACCTAGGGATTCTTCGGCTACGTCTAAGTGTTTTTGATCGCCTGAAAGCATGTAGGCTTCGAATAGGGCTTGAGGCAATCTGGCGTTGTCATATGTGAGGCAGCACTCAAACCACCGCCAATCACTTCCAGCTTCACCTTGGTACATCCACACAAGGCTGTTAGCCAACTTTTCCGCGTCCTCTGCAATCTGTTCCTGCGGGATAGCTTGATAGTACTGCGTGAGCCCCAAAATAGTTGAAGCGTAGAACCTTGGCGGCTTCGATTTCCAAACCCACGGCAAAGCCCTCTCGAAAATTTCCTTGCAAGCCATTTTGGTCTGATTTGGGAAAGTGGAGTTGACTGCGCACCCTAAACTCCAAAGCGCGTGACCCACTGAGTCCTCGGAGCCATTAACATCCAAAAAGGTTCGCTCGTAGCTTAAGCAATTGTGAAAAGAGCCTTCGGGTTTTTGCATGTGATTGAGGAAAGCCAAGTAAACGTTGGCTAACGCTTCAATTCTCGCGTCTTTTTTTAAGCTTTGGTATCTTACGCAGGCGATTAAGGCGCGGGCGTTGTCGTCGGTTGTGTAGCCTTCTTTGCGCAGTGGAACACAGAACTTGGCGTGTTGAAAAAGGCCTGTGTCATCTGTCATGTTCTTGAGGTAGTTTATTTTTACAGGCGGAAGCTGGATGGCCACTCCTCCTCAGACTGCCGAGTTAGCTCATCAAAAAGGGCCAGGTACTTTTTTGCAACTGAAGGCCAAGTGAATTTTCTGCTGTACAAATAAGCCTTATGCTCCAGAGACTTTCGAAGCGTCGGGTTCCCGATTATCTCCGTTACTTTTTCAGCGATGGAGTCTGAATCGTGGAAACGGCAAAAGACGCCTCGTCCCTCCCCCAGAGCCTCTTTAGCATGCAGATAAGGCGTAGAAACTATGGCTTTGCCTGCTCCCAACGCGTAAGACAAGGTGCCGCTGCTAACCTGGTCAGGAGAAAGATACGGCGTTACGTACACGTCTGTTGCCTGCAAATAGTTTATCAGCTCAGGCTTCGAAAGGAACCTGTTCAAAAACTTCACGTGACCGTTTAGGCCGAGGCTTTTGGCTTTCTGCAAAAGCATGTTGCGGTAGGCTTCTCCATCCGTTTTCTTCACCTCGGGATGCGTTACTCCTAAAACATAGTAGACTATTCTTGGTTCCTGCTTAATTATGGCGGGAAGAGCTTCAATGGCGTATTCGATTCCTTTGCCTCTGCTTAGCAAACCAAAAGACGACATCACAACCCTGTCTTGCAACCCCAGACTAGGCTTAGCTTTTGAACTTGGGACAAGCGCAACATCAGGGCACCCGTGAGGAATCAACTTTATTTTTCGTGGGTTAACCCCGTAGCTTTTAACCAGCTCACCAGTGGTTTTGTTGAGCACAATTACCGCTGAGCTTAAGTCAACGATTTTGTTAAAAACCTCTTTTGCCTTTGGCTCAAAGTTGGGAAGAACCGTGTGAAGTGTTGTTGCAATGGGTTTTTTCAACTTATTCATGAAAGCAACGATGTGCTCGCCGAATTCACCGCCGAAAATACCGAATTCATGCTGAACATTAACCACGTCTACTGCAGATTGGTTTAAGAACTCAGCCATAACCACGTAATCTTCGATGAAGTCACGGCCAATTTTATGCTGCACGCCGTCATGTACAGGTTTGAAAAGTCGGCGTCCATCGATTGAAATGACTTTTTGGTCTCTCAGCTTGTTAAGCTGGCTAATGTGATTAATCAAGTCGTTAGTGAAAGTTGCAATTCCGCATTTTCTTGGCGGAAAAGTGCTTACGTAGGCAACCTCCTTAACACTAGCCCGCGTAGAGGCGTCTAGAACATAGTTTGCCAACAACAAATCACGTTATATAGTGACGTTTGGCAGATTTTAAGCCCATGTGATTGCATCGTTACAGTCACAAAGGCGACTTTCAACATACTTTCCCATGAAGTTTATATGTTACCTTGACAAATGTCTGCTTCAGAGGGAGAGGGGGATTCTTGAAACGTTTCGAACGAAATCCCATATTGGAGCCAATTAAAGAGAATTATTGGGAGGCTCAATCAGTTTTCAACGCTGCCGCAGTTTACGGCAACGGTTTAGTCCACATCGTTTACCGCGCGATGGGAACCGACAACATCTCAAGGCTTGGCTACGCCACATCCGTCGACGGATTCACCATCAAAGAGAGATTTAACACGCCAATTTTCAACCCAGCTAACCACGCAGAAAGCAGCGGCTGCGAAGACCCAAGGCTCACCGTAATCGGCGACGAATACTTTATGGCTTACACGGCTTACCGAAACCACGATTACCCAGCGGTCTACCAGATTTCGCTAACGTCGATAAAAACAAAAGATTTCCTTAATCGGCAATGGAACTGGAAAGAGCGGATTCTGCCGTTTCCAGGGGTACGTAACAAAGACGCCGTGATTCTTCCAGGCAAAGTAGACGGAAAATACGTGATGTTCCACCGCATCGAACCAAGCATCTGCGTAGCTTACTCGGAAGACCTCAAGAAATGGTGGGGTTTCAAGTCGATAATGGAGCCACGCGACAAAATGTGGGATGACCAGAAAATCGGCGCCGCAGGCACACCTATCGAGCTCAACGAAGGCTACCTATTCATTTATCACGGAGTAGACCAAGCAAAGAATTACTCGCTTGGCGCCGCACTGCTTGACAAAAGCAACCCTGAAAATGTGCTTTACCGCTCAGAAAAACCAATACTGACGCCCTGCGAACGTTACGAACGCGTCGGCGATGTCCCGAACGTCGTGTTCAGCTGCGGAAACGTACAGTTAGATGACCAAGTCATCGTCTACTACGGCGGCGCAGACAGCGTACTGTGCGCTGCAAGCTACGAACTCAACGAGTTGCTACCCAAAAAATAAGGCAGCTTTTTCCAAGCCGTTTTCTTGTCGGCTGCCACTTTTTTTGTCTTTTCTAAGTTTATGTTGGAGTAGAATTACAGTCACATATTCTTAAATCAAGCCTCCAAAACTATGATTCTGTGAATACGTCTAAAGACTGCCGATGATTCTTATTCTCCGTTAAAGAGCTGTCACGTGTAGAGTTAAGGAGCTAAAATCAGCAGCGAGGCTGTTGAATCCGTTCTTGTCAAAGGGAAAAACCAAATTAGGTGATGGTCTAGGAGGTGAAGAAGTGCCGAGGCCTTATGGGCAAGGCGACGACTCAAGTAAAAGTAAGTTTGAATTCTCGGGTGGTTCTGGCTCGATTGATATGCGTAATTTAGACGAGGAAGGCTACACTGGAGAAGCACTTGAAGACGAAACCGACGAGGAAGAAAACATGCAACCTTCAAGTGGACCCCAATCGCCAATAGCAGGCAAAATGTCAGGCTCCAAGGAGGAACTGGATAGACTTCAAGCCTCAGAGGGAAACGACCAAGTCCGCGAATGCCTCGACGACTGCATAGAATGCTACAAAACCTGCTCTGAAACCTTAACGAAATGCCTGACGATGGGCGGAGAACACGCCAAACTTGAACACCTAAACCTTCTAATGGACTGCGCCAAAATATGCAGCACAAACGCAGATTTCATCCTTAGAAACTCAACCTATTACCCGCAGACATGCGGCATAACAGCCGACATCTGCGATGAATGCGGCGATACATGCGACAGGTTCGATGACGATTTCATGAAGGAATGCGCCAACGTATGCAGGCGCTGTTCAGAATCCTGCCGAGAACTGGCTGAGATAATCGAGCCCTCTTCTTTCGCTTACATTTTTATGCAGTTTTAGGTGGTGATTTTGCCTTCAAGAGGCGTGGAAAACGACAAGCGAAAAAGACAATATGAACACTCAAGGAGTCCGAGTTAAAGCGGGAGCGTCTGAAGAGGATGCGGAACGATCGCTGCGTCAACAACTAACAGGACCAGAAAAGGCGAGACAGAAAAGCTGAGGAAAGCATTTCCGCGTCGTTTTCGAGCAAATGCGAATTCTGAAAATAGCCGTTAATCGGGTAGATATGTGTTGTTTGTTGAGAAAAATTTATATTTAAATACCTGATTGTTGAACTCCGTTTATATTAAAACAATAAAAACTGGTGAAAATTATGTCTCAAGGTGGAACAGTTCCAATTCTAGTCCTTAAAGAAGGAACAGGCCGAACAACAGGCCGCGAAGCGCAGAAAAACAACATCATGGCTGCAAAAATAGTGGCTGAAGCAGTGAAAAGCACGCTTGGTCCCTGTGGCATGGATAAAATGCTTGTTAACAGCATGGGTGACGTCGCGATAACTAATGACGGCGCAACCATAATGAAGGAGCTTGATATTCAGCATCCCGCAGCAAAAATGCTGGTTGAAGTTGCCAAAGCACAAGACAACGAGGTAGGCGACGGAACAACAACCGCGGTGATTTTAGCTGGAGAGTTACTTTCAAAGGCTGAAGGCTTGCTTGACAAAAACGTGCATCCGACAGTTATAATTGAAGGTTACAAGAAGGCGAGTGAGAAAGCTCAGGAAATTCTGGATTCAATAGCTATTCCAATCTCGATAGATGATGACAAAACTCTTAGGGATATCGCAATCACGTCTTTGGCCAGCAAAGGCATCAACGTTGCTGAAGATCACTTTGCAAAAATTATCGTCGAATCAGTTAAACAGGTTTCTGAAAAAATCGAAGGCAAATACAAAGCCGACATTGACCTCATAAAAGTCGTCAAGAAACACGGTAAAAGCCTAGACGAAACAGAACTTGTCAAAGGAATAGTCCTCGACAAGGAAGTCGCAAGCTCACAGATGCCCAAAGTAATCGACGGCGCCAAAATCGCCCTACTCGACACAAAGATGGAGATCGAAAAAACAGAGTTCGACGCTAAAATTAACATTGAAAGTCCGAACCAAATGCAGGCTTTCCTCGACGAAGAAGAACGCATGCTCAAAGAAATGGTTACGTCAGTTACGAAATCTGGCGCAAACGTTGTTTTCTGCGAAAAAGGCATCGACGACATGGCGCTGCATTTCCTCGGCAAAGCTGGCGTCTTGGCAGTTAAAAGCGTAAGCAGCAGCGACGTAGAAAAACTAGTCCAAAGCAACAGGTGCAACAATAGTTGCAAACGTAAAAGACCTAGGTGCTGATACACTCGGTAAAGCAAAGCGTGTCGAAGAGGTCAAAATCGGCGATGACAAACTTATCTACATACGCGAATGCAAGAACCCCAAAGCAGTAACCATCGTTATCCGAGGCGCATCCAACCACGTTATCGACGAAGCAGAACGTTCACTGCACGACGGCTTATGTGTTGTCCGCAACGCGATTGAAGACGGAAAAATCGTTGCAGGCGGAGGCGCACCCGAAGCAGAACTAGCCAAGGGTCTACGTGCATACGCAGTTAAGGTCGGCGGGCGGGAACAGCTTGCGGTTGAAGCTTACGCAGACGCGGTTGAAGCAATTCCGCTTACGTTGGCAGAGAACGCAGGGTTAGACCCCATAGACATCATGGTTGCACTGCGGGCGCAGCATGAGAAGCCAGACAGCAAATACTTCGGCATCGAAGTCTCAACAGGCAAAATCAAAAACATGCTAACCCTACTCGTCATCGAGCCACTACGCGTAAAGCAGCAAGTCATAAAATCAGCAACCGAAGCCACAAACATGATACTCAAAATCGACGACCTAATCAGCATAAAAGGCGGCGGAAAAATGCCTCCGATGCCTCCAGGCGGAATGGGCGGCGGCATGGGTGGCATGGCTGGCATGGGCGGAATGCCCTACTAAGGAGCCCAACCTTCTTCTTTCTTTAATTTTTAAGACAATTTTTCCAATGAGTTTCGATCTTTTTCCTTTCTTAAACTGTAAACTTATATTCAAAACGGCTAGACATTATTCCTTATCTCGGAGACTCGCACATTGAAGCACGTTAAGATTACAGCATTCGATTGTCCCGATGCATGGTTCAAAGCCTTAACCAGCATTTGGACTGAGGGTGACGATTTTCAAGTTGGCTACGGCTCAGAAGAAACCCTCACGAAGAAACTTAATTTGACTTTGGAAATCACCCATCCTGAGAACCGCCCTCTGGTCAGCGACAAAGCACCGTGCGACATGAAGTATGTGCAGTGGTACGCTTTGAGGTACTTGTGGTGCGGCGAAGGCAAAGAGGATGAAACATACACGTACGGCAGCAGGCTTCGGGATCCCGTTGACCAAGTTGAAGAAGCCATCAACCGGTACGCCAAAGAGCAACGGGACAGGCAAATAACGATGGTTGTGAGGTTACCTGAAGACATCAGACTTTTCCGTCCCGGCACAACCGAACGCCACGAACCCCCATGCCTAAGCCTAATCGACACAGAAATCCTTGAGGGAAAAATGCATTTGACATGTTACTTCCGCAGCTGGGATGCCTACGGCGGATTGCCCGCAAACATCGCTGGAATCCAGCTGTTCAACGAGGCTTTCGTGGAGGAAATCAACGAGCGCGGCAATCTTTCTCTGAAAACGGGAAAACTGATTTTCCACTCCAAAAACTGCCACATCTACAAACGCCAGTTCAACCTTGTCCAGGAACTGTTGGAGCCTAAAGACAAGCTTAGCCGAATGGCAAAAGCAATGGTTAAGGAAAAAGAGGAATAAATTGGCGCAAGCAGGTTTAACCTTTCTTGATCGGGCAGCCAAGGTTTGTCCACGCAGTCATCCTGTCTAGGACATTGCTGACGTTTTTGAAGCCTCTACTGCTGCCAGTCCAGCAGGCGCTTTTCGCCCTGAAGCTTCTGGATGTCAGATAAAGAAATCATTTTAGGGATTTATCTATTTCCGACATCAAAAATTCAAAATTAGTTAACGGATAAAATAATCCGTCACAGAATGGATGTGTTAAGCTTAGTTATCGGCTATTTAGTTTTTTGTCCCACCATATCAGCGCATGTTTGGCTGGCTTTTCGTTTTTGAAGCTGAAAGTACCTTTTTTAGATTCTTTGAGTGTTTCCTCCAGGTATTTCCGTAATTTGGTTTTTTCTTCTTCGTTGAGTTCTTCGTTCATGCCCCTTCTTTCGAACCGTTTGCTTAGTTCAGTTAATGCTTCGTCAACACTCTTGTAGGGTATTGCGTTTGCTTCGGTTTCGAAGATTTCTATGTTTGCCCGAATTCCCATCTGGTAGAGCAGATTGTAGATAACTATGTACGTGCGTGTTTCGCCGTATGGTCTACCTATAGCCTTGTACATGTCTATGTCAAACGTTCTATCGTTTGCTCCCCACACCACGTACGCTCGTTTCTTGGCAGCTTCATCCATATTTTTTAGAAACTTCTCCAAGTTGTATTCCCACCCCATTGAGCGGGAAGCAACAACGATGTCATGCTTCTTCACGTCCTTTCCAATGACCGCTTTCTCAAAAGGCATGTTTATGCATGAAATGTTGTGAACCTTCTTTAGTTCAGCATTTTGTTTCAGGTACCTGAGCATCTCGCTTGAAACGTCGAGCCCGGTGAGGTGTTTGCATTTTTTCGCCATCGGTATTGCTAATAAACCTGGTCCGCAGCCGACATCTAAAATTGTATAGTTCGGCTTGATTTTGATTCTTTTGACGACTTGTTTACCGTAGTCGCCTGCGTTCTCTTTGTTCCATCGAGGGGCTGCGCGGTTCCAACTTGTTGCTTTGTCTGCTCGTCCAGCGAAAAAGATTATGCCGTCACGCCAAATTGCGCTCCAATCGGTTTGATTTATTTCCGTCATTGTTTTCCTTCCTGTGCTCGCCGAATTCTGGTGTAGTTTTTCGCTTTGTTTTTTGGCATCCTTTGTGATGTTTTCATTCTCGAGTTCGCTGGCGCAAGCTTTTTAAATATGCGATATGCATGTCCGAACATAACGGAGATTAGTGCAATTGAAAAATAAAAATGTTTACTTGACAATCGGAATAATCGTAATCCTAGTAGTTTCAATAGTAGCTTACATTCATCTCTCAAACACAACTAACAACGTAGCATCACCTTCTGCAACTCTTACACCTTCACCAAAGCCGACCACAACCGCAACCGCCACACCTACTTCAACTGCTTCACCCAGCTCAACTCAAACATCGGCAACAACAACTCCGACATCAACAGCGGCATCTGATGTTTCCGTCACTTTCACGGCGTCGGGTTTGGATAGCTCAGCAACCAGCACGGTAGTAATAACCCCTCAGGGCAATGTAACTTATTCTCAGTTGCCTTTCACAATGTCGGTTGCTTCTGGAACAGACGTTTCTTTCTCCTTCCAGTCCAACGTGACCACCACGGTTGCAGACTGCTTATTCACGTTATCTAACAGTCCAAGCTTCAGTTCCACCGTCGTGACTGCTCCAACAACACTAAGCGCCACCTATGGAAGAGCAATTATAGATTACAGCGGGACCATTGTGCAATTGCCTGCAGCATCGCAAATCAACCGAATAGCAGACTCATGGGCAGCCCACAACACCATCTTGGTCATGTGCGGAGCAGGAAACAAAATTGTAGCCACCACCCCAACGGACACCACAATTACCATGTTCAACTATATTCTACCCGGCATGTCAACGATGTCAGCTCCCTTCGACAGTTCAGGCAACCCCAATATTGAACAACTTCTTGCAGACAACCCCAACATAGTCTTCATGTCCTACAGTGCCAGTTCCACCGCGGCGTACCAATCCATGGTAAGCGCTGGCTTGTGTGTGGTCAGATTGTACTTCGCGACTTTCCCAAATATGCTCACTACAGTTCAGCAAACCGGGTGGATTCTAGGCCCCACTGCGCTGGTCAAAGCAAATGCTTACATATCGTACTTCAACGGTGTCCTCAGTAACACCACCGCGGTTACGTCTCAAATTCCACAGAGCCAAAAAGTCACAGTGATGCATATCAGCGGCACAAGTCCACTCTACGTCGACGGAGCCAACAGCCTCATTGATACATGGATAACCACGTGCGGAGGAATCAACGCTGCATCGTCAGTCAGCGGTAACATGCAACAGGTAACCCTTGAACAAGAGCTTTCATGGAATCCACAAGTAATCTTGATCGGATCAGCCGCTGCCACTACGATACAAAGCCAAATTTTGGGTAATTCACAATATAGCCAAGTGAGCGCTGTGGTTAACGGGAAAGTCAGCGTTAATCCGATGGGCGTTTTTGATTGGAGCCGCTACAGCGTAGAAGAAGCACTTAACCTTCAATGGGTCGCCAAGACACTGTACCCTAACCTGTTCACCAACATCGACATAGCAGCGCAAACCAAATACTTCTACCAGACATTCTACGGATACACACTTTCCGACGCCCAAGTAACCGCGATCTTGAACAACACAACTCCACCCCCAACATAAACAACCTTGGCTAAAGAAAAAAGGCTGAAACCCCATGACCGAGGCAAATGACAAGAAACGCAGAATACTTTCAAGCGATAAATTCAAAGGCGCTCTCTTGCTCATTTGCACGGTACTTGTTTTTATAATATCCTTAGGCTTAGGAAGATACAACGTTCCAGTACCTGACTTAATTAAAATCTTGTTTTCAACATTCTTGAAAATCCATCAAGATTGGTCATCCACAATGACAACTGTCGTATTAAACGTTAGACTGCCACGTTTGATAATGGTTGCTTTGGTGGGGGCCGCTCTGGCAATTTCAGGAGCTTCTTTCCAAGCCGTCCTGAAGAATCCGCTGGTTTCCTCCGACATACTGGGCGTATCGGCTGGGGCTGGTTTTGGTGCGGCAGTCGGTATTTACTTTAATCTGAACATAATTTCGGTGCAGGTTCTTGCGATAACCGTAGGAATGGGCGCGGTCGGAATGGCTTATGCCATTTACACTTTAACGAAAAAGTCATCCACCCTAATTCTCGTTCTATCCGGCATAATCATCGCCTCGTTTTTTTCCGCATTGGTTTCTCTGATGAAGTTTCTCGCAAATCAAAGCGCTGCCAACAACGCCTCTTTCACGGCTATCGTCTTCTGGCTCTTAGGAAGTTTTTCGAACGCTGGCACATACGCAAACGTCATCCAGTTTGTACCGCCAATCATAATCGGCATAGCTGTCCTTTTGCTGCTGAGATGGCGGATTAACGTTCTTTCGCTAGAAGACACTGAAGCCAAGGCCTTAGGGGTCAACGTCAAAAGAGATCAAGGCATCGTCATATTTTTTGCCACTCTTATAACAGCCTCGGCAGTGAGCGTGGCTGGTCTAGTGGGTTGGGTCGGATTGTTTGTGCCGCATATAGCAAGAATGTTGGTTGGATCCAACAACAGCAAAGTCTTACCTGTCTCAATATTGATAGGCATATCTTTTATGATAGCAATAGACGACATCGCCCGAACCCTCACACCCTACGAAATCCCCATCGGTATTCTCACAGCGATAATTGGGCTTCCAATATTCGCCTACTTACTAGTACGTCAAAAGGTGGGCTGGTCATGAAACTTGAAGTTAAAAACGCAACTTTTTCCTACAAAAAAGGCCACCCCATTTTCAAAGACATATCATTCACTCTGAAACAAGGCGAAATCTTTTGTCTTCTAGGCCCAAACGGCGCTGGCAAATCAACACTGCTAAACTGCCTCGGAAATCTGTTCGATTTGGAAGCTGGCACGATAAGTTTCGACGGCAAAGAAATTTCATCTATGAGCCGAGTGGAAATTGCAAAAAGGATTGGTTACATCCCTCAGTTTCATAATCCGGTTTTTCCTTACTTGGTTTTTGATTTTGTTTTAATGGGTCGAACTCCGTATATCGGTGTGTTTTCTTCTCCCAAAGAGGCAGACTTGACTTTAACAAAAAAAGCTATCGAAGCGGTGGGGATTTCTCACCTGTCTCAAAAACATTATAACGAAATAAGCGGAGGAGAAAGACAGCTTGTCATGTTTGCGAAGGTGCTCGCGCAAGAACCAGACATCATCCTTCTTGACGAGCCGACTTCACATCTGGACTTTGCAAACCAGATGAAGATTCTTAGCCTGGTCGAAAACTTGGCGAAAAGTGGGTTTTCAATCATAATGACTTCCCACTTTCCTGATAATGCCTTTTTGATTTCGACTAAAGTGGGTCTCTTGAAAGGGCAATCATTTATCGACATGGGTCCAGCCAACCAAACTATCACTGAAGAAAATATGAAACGAGCGTTCGGCATGGATGTAAAGATTGTATTCATAGAACAAGCAAATCGAAGCATATGCATCCCGCTCAAGAATCCTTCCGCCACCACAACCTTTGGGTTCTCCAAGCAGAATGACCCTAATTCCATTGACTCTTCAAACATAAAAAACTCATAGAAAAAAGCACGAGGCAACAACCTTTCTGTTTAAGATCATAAACTGTAAGCTTACCTGAAGGATAATAACATTTTATAGTTTCAGGTTAACAATACAATTTAGGGAAAAATTATGGGCTACGTCTCCAGATGGAAGATTCTAGAGGATTTGATGCTGGGGCTTCACAAGAAAGGCTTCGCGACTCCTCCGAACGTCATTAACGATTTAAGAAGCGCAAAATTGATGATTAAAATCGCTGAGGCAGGCGAAAGCCAAGGTGATGCAGCTTTGAAGCTGGAAGAGATTCTTGGCAGCGTCGAATCAGAGCTTATCAACGGAGCACAAACCATCCTGAGCCCGCAAGAAGTTGACGAGTGGCTCAAACGCCTAGACGAAGCCAGCTTGCCAACCTGCGAAATAAAAAGCGAAACTGAAACCACCCTGATAACGGGCGTTCCCAGAGACCAGAAGTGGATAAGAGTCGAACCCATACCGAACCTGCCTGCAGAAAAACTCACAGTCATCGCCAAAGAAAACAGCCTTTCAGTCAAGCAGCAAAAAGACGGACGCCTCGTGGTTTACGGTCAACAGGACAGCATCAAGGCGTTTTTGAAGAAAATGGCGGAAGCGGCACAGCCAAAAAAACAAACCCCATAGCTAATCAGCCCTTAATTGGCGGTTTTTGTTTCGATATGTTTTTTACGTAAAGTCCGCTACTGTGGATACGCGTGATTGTTGTGGTGAAGCTTAAGGGGTTCCAAAAATTAACGTTAACAGACAAAGCCCTGCAAACATGGCTTGAAACGCTGCAGATTGGCAAGCCTCATGCCGAAGGGGTGTCTTTGCAGGATGCGTTAGGACGCGTTTTAGCCGAAGACTTTGTTGCCGAAGAGAGTTTGCCGCGGTTTGACAAGTCAGCCATGGACGGGTACGCGTTGAAGTCAGCGGATTCTGCAGGTGCTTCACAGTCTAAACCCGCAGTTTTCCAGCTCACCGACAGCCAAGAGATAGGCGCCAAACAAGCCAAGCAGATTTGGACAGGAAACCCAATTCCCAAAGGCGCCGACGCCGTCGTCATGCTTGAAAACACCGAGAAAAAAGAAGCCAAACTCGAGGTTTGGAGCCGACTTGTGCCAGGAGAAAACGTCGCCAAAGTAGGTGAAGACCTCAAAAAAGGCACCCTCATCGCTAAGGCGGGCGCCCGCTTGAACCCCTACCACATCGGGTTAGCCGCTGCGTTAGGTTTCAGCCAGCTGAAAGTCGCCGCGAAACCGAAAATAGGCGTGGTCGCGACGGGAAACGAGCTTGCAGAGGCTGGAGGGAAGCTGAGCGGCAGCTTGATTTTTGATTCGAACAAAGTCATGATTTCAGGCGTGTGCAGGGAACTTGGCGCTGAAACAACTGACTTTGGCATCGCAAAAGACGACGTGGACGAAATCGCCGAAAAAATCCGTTTGGCGCTCAAAACGCAGGATGCGGTGGTTACAACTGGCGGCACAAGTGTCGGCGGCTTAGATTTGGTGCCTGACGCAGTTAACAAGCTGGGAAAGCCAGGCGTGGTAGTTCACGGCGTCGCGCTAAGACCTGCAATGCCCACAGCTCTCGCCATGCTGGAAGGCAAACCCGTCTTGATTTTGTCAGGTAACCCAGTTGCGGCAATCGTTGGGTTTGAGGTGTTCGGGCGACCGATGGTTTGCAGGTTGCTTGGCATGAAGGAAACGGAGCCGAGACCCATGCTGAAGGCTGTTTTGGCGAGGCGGGTTGCGAGTGCGCTGGGAAGAAAAACCTACGTTCGGGTCCGCGTAACCTTGAAAGAGGGCGAGTTTTATGCTGAACCAGTCAGCGCGAAGGGTTCAGGTTCAATATCCACGATGACGCAGAGCAACGGGTTCCTTGTGGTTCCTGAAAACCGTGAAGGCGTAAGCGAAGGCGAAACAGTCGCCGTGCACATGTTCGGCACCGTGGAGGCTGCCTAAGTGTTTAGGAAGCTTATGACGTTTGAGGAAGCCCAAAGAGCCATCGCATCCCACTTTAAGCCTGCTGCTTTAGGCGAGGAAGAGGCGGTGCTGCTTGAAGCTTACAACCGCGTCCTAGCCGAAGACGTGGTTTCAACGCTGGATATTCCGTCGTTTAGCCGCTCCACCATGGATGGGTACGCAGTTAAAGCCGAGGACACTTTCGGAGCAGACGAAAACCAGCCTGCCACCCTCAAAGTCACAGGCGTAGTGAACATCGGCGAGCAGCCGCAGGTCAAGGTCGGCAAGGGCGAAGCGGTTGAAATCGTCACTGGAGCGCCGATTCCCGAAGGCGCCGACGCAGTCGTCATGGTTGAGGACACCGAACGGGAAGACACCGACCTACACGTTTTCAGCCCCGTCACCCCCAACGAGAACGTTATGAAACGCGGCTCAGACATCAAAACGGGCGAAGTGGCCCTCAAAAAAGGGCAGCTTTTGGGTTCATCAGAAATCGGCGTTTTAGCGGCTTTGGGTTTAACAAAGGTTAAGGTTTCAAGAATTCCCATGATTGCCGTTTTATCAACAGGCGGCGAAGTAACTGAGCCCGGCAAGCCTTTGCCGCCGGGAAAAATCTACGACATCAACGCTTACAGCATCAGCACCGCGGTTACGGAAAGCGGCGGCAAACCCGTTTACTTCGGCGTGGTAGCCGACGATAAAGAAGCGTTGTCTAAGGCTTTGCATGCGGCTTTGGCTTCAGCTGACATGGTTATAACCTCAGGCGGCGTCTCGGTGGGTCCACGCGATTACACTCCGCAAATCGTAGATTCGCTGGGCAAACCCGGCATCGTAGTCTACGGCATCGCAGTTAAACCAGGCAAACCAACCACAGTCGGGTTCGTCGGGGACAAACCTGTTTTTTCCCTGCCAGGCAACCCCACGTCGGCTTTGCTGATTTTCTATTTGCTGGCTAGACCCCTGATTCAGCAGTTAGCCGGCAGACCCGTCGGCGCCATGAAAACGCTTCAGAGCCTTCGCAGGTCAACGCATGTTCAGCGCCAAGGGCAGACGAACGTTTGTTATGGTTCGTTTGATGTTTGATGAAAAATGCCGTTTAATTGCTGAACCCGTTGAATCAGGCGCTTCAGGCGCAATTACCACATTGGCGAAGGCTGACGGGTTCGTGGAGATTCCTGAAAACGAGCAGTTTGTAGATGCAGACCAAGAGGTGCTGGTTTTTCTTTTCCGCAGCGTGCCCGGCAAAGCTTAGCAACGATAAAAGCATTTTTTTATAGAATGCCGTGTTTGTCGAGGACTGCTTTCACGGTCTTAGAAATCTTTGCTTCTTCTATTTGCTCATGCAGATAGGCCCTCGCTTGCTCCAGCACGTTGGCTTTTTGAGAATCGGTCAGGTCCAGCCAATTAATTTTTTGTGTTTCCGTGTTCTCTACCCGCATCTGAATGTCTGTTTTCTTAATAAATCACTTGTTCTTGACATGTAATATATCCAAAATGGGTATATCCCCAAGGCACGCGCTTTAAATCTGCCTGAAAATGAAAATTCAAATAAAAATTAGCCCTTGTGGCTAGAGCCAACGAAAACGGCGGGCTCAAAAAATTGGGTTTAGGGTTTTCTTCTTATCAGCAGCAGGTAAATTGCGAAGACCCAAGTCAACACAAAGTAGACAAGCAAGGTTAAAGCGACCAGTGCGTTGCTGAATCCTGCCACAACCAGCGTGTAGAGCGTGAAGGTTGAAGCAGCTACGAACAGGATGAATATTAGCCATGGAGCCCAACCGCGTTTTGTGAAGACGCCGTAGCCCACAATTAGGCTTAAAATTCCAAGTAGCCCAAGCTGGGGTGCGTAGCCTGCGAACGGCAAGAGAAACTAGAAGGATAAGTCCGCTGAGCGCGTAGAAGGCTAACGATATGAGTTCGATGCGGTTGAAGTTTTTCAGTCTAGACGCTAAAGCTAAAGTCACTTTTTTCTCGCCTTTACCTAATGCATTAAACCTATAACTAATAAGTTTTTGCGGTAAAGAACAAGGAGCTAACGGGCTTTTTCCCTCTGCAAATGACGCCTCTCCGCCTAATCACGAAGACACTTCCCAGTCCAGCGGCAGCAACAATGGGCAAAACGACGAAGAGGCCAAATCTGAAGTTCGAGTCCGATGACGTTTGGGAAGGCGGTGTTGCAGGCGCTTTGGTCTCTACAGGCGCAGGCATTCCGCTTGGGAAGATGCTGAAAGCCAGAGGGTTCACGAGTGGGTGGTTATCTTGGATTAAACTCTCGTAGCTGGAGTTGTAGCTGTAAGGCGTATCCCATACTCCTGTTGAACCCAACTGCGACGCGTGCGGGTACCTTGCTGTGTATTCTGCCCAGTAGTTGCCGTCGACTGTTTCGTCGCCGCCTATCTCCAAGCTTACGCCGCCTGCCAAGTTGTTGTGTGTTATCGTGTTGCGGCTGCTGCAGAAGTGCATGTAGACTGCTGGGTCTCCGCTGATGGTGCAGTATGAGACGTTGTTGCCTCCGCATGCCCAGAAGAAGACCCCGCCTTGTAAGCCGCTTATCGGTGTTTGCGATGTAGTCGTTGCAGATTGTGTCGTTGCCGCCTCCGCTGGTGTTTATGCTGAAGTCGAAGTTTATTATTGCCAGATTCTTGATGGTGACGTTCCAGATGTTGTCTGGTCCCGGTATGCATGTCACGTTGTTTGAGAGGTCGATTCCTGCGCTTCTCAGGATGCCGTCCCCGTTTAAGGCGTAACCTGCGCCGTCGATGATTATGTTGCTCCTGTGCACCAGGATGCCTCCTGAAAAGTTGCCTGTGAAAGTGTACACGTCGCCGTTTCGGGTCAGGGGCGCATCTGACGGTTGAAGGGTTCCGTCGGCGTTTATGCTGATGACGTTTGCGTTAGGCTGGGTTTGGATAGAATGTCCACATGGAAAAAACGCCAAGCTCAAAACGGCAAGAAACACAAAGGCGAAGACGGGTCTTTTCATGTCGGTCACTGGCTTGATAGTTTGGGCGGCGTCTTATTACTCTCCCCGAGGAACGAAGATGTTCTGCCAAAAGAACACCCGCGTGACCTGCAAGCGAAAAAGCTTAGAACCCGTCTTGATGCAATACACTCAGAAGAGGATTGAAATTTCATGAGTTACCTCGAGTTGTTCGCTTCTCAAACAAACGTTTTCAGCGGTGTCCAGAAACCGTTTGAAAAGGCAAAATACGTGGTTTTCGGAGTACCCTTCGACTCAACCAGCACCTATCGCAACGGCGCAAGGTTCGCTCCCGCAAGCCATCAGGCAAGCATCCCAGAACATTGAAACGCTACAGTTTCCGCAGCGGAGTCGACGTTGAAGATTTGGCGTTGCATGACGCAGGCGACTTGGCTGCCTCTGATGGAAGCGGCGAAAACCGTTGACATGACCCGCCTTGTGGTCGACGAGCTTTTGGCGGCTGGCAAGGTTCCTGTGGCTTTAGGTGGGGAACACACGGTTACGCTTGGGGCTGCGAAAGGTTTAGGCGCCAGAGCGGAGAAAACGGCGATTGTAAGTTTTGATGCCCATCTGGATTTGCGCTGCGAATTTCTGGGTTCAAGCCTGTCTCATACGACGTTTATGCAGTTGATTTGCGAGGAAGTTAAGCCTGCGAAGATTGTTGAGGTTGGCACGCGGAGCGCCTGCAAGGAAGAGTTGGCTTACGCGAAGAAGGCAGGCGTCGATTTTTTCACTTCCCAAGAAATCCTAAAGCAAGGCTCGCTGCTCATCGGGGAACAACTCAAAGAGAAGCTTCTGCCCTACGAGAACCTGTATTTGACAGTGGATATGGATGTGCTTGACCCAGCGTATGCGCCAGCGGTGCAGAACCCTGAGCCTGAAGGAATCAGCACAACCCAGCTTATCGACCTTGTCTGCAGCCTATGCGACAAACGAGTCCTCGGGTTCGACGTAGTGGAGGTTGTGCCCATTTACGATCAGGGAATCTCAGCGATTGCAGCTGCAAAAGTAATATGCGAAATGCTGTGCCAACTGGAGAAATCAAGAAAAAAATAATCGATTCCTGATTGCAGCATCAGGATCAACCAAAATTTTCAGGGCATCAGATTTTTTTGGCTAGTTCTTCTGCCCATGCTTGAATGGCGTTGTGGTCTCTTGTGTCGTAGATTCCCGGTTCTGTTTCCTTGTAGGCAGCCGCTACCCTGGGTCTATCCATCGCCATGGCTTTTTTGGCGTACCACGGCACATTGTTGTAGTTGTAGACGCCGCCGAACAAGCCTAAAGCGATCGGGTGAAGGTTGTATTTGGCTGCTTTTTCATCGAGGTATTTGCATTTGGCTTTTTCAGCTGCGTCGGGTTTTTGTTTGTCGGTTGCTGAGCCGCAACAGACGAAAAGCGCCAGCTTCTTGTTTGCGAGTTCTTTTTGGTGTTTCTTGAGGAAGTCTTCTGGCTCGCTTGTCCACCGATGCATCTGGATGCCGCTGCCAACGATAACAAGGTCATATGGGGCTATTTCCTTGATTTTTTGTTCTTTAGCGTTCACTACGTCGGTTTCTATGTTTTTTTGGCGCAAGATTTTAGCGATTTCCTCAGCTGTGCTGGCTGTGGCGCCATAACGGGTTCCGTACACAATTAATGCTTTACCCAAGTTTAACACGGCATATGCTGTGTTGTTGGGTTTAGTTTAAAGAGCTTTACCTTTTTGCCGTGGCAGTAGCGCGTTGGATTCTTATATTCTGAACAGCATAATTAGACGCTGAAGGCCTGCGGGTTTGGCTAAAGAATCAGAAATATCCGTCTTCACGATTGGGCATTCAACCCGAACGCTTGACGAGTTCATCGGTTTGCTCAAAACCTACTGCGTGACCTTAGTCGTTGACGTTCGCACGGTTCCCCGCAGCCGACACAACCCCCAATTCAACAAGGAAACCCTGCCTGCCAGCCTCAAACCCAGCGGCATACGCTACATTCACATGCCTGAAATCGGCGGCCTACGCCATCCAAAACGCGACAGCATCAACCTCGCATGGAAAAACATGGGGTTTCGAGGCTACGCCGACTACATGCAAACCAAAGAATTCACCGACAACCTCCTAAAAATCGTCGCCCTCGTACGGGAAAACACCTTGGCGTTGATGTGTGCGGAAGCTTTGCCTTGGCGGTGCCACAGAAGCCTCATCAGCGACGCCCTCGTGGTACGCCACATAAAAGTGAAGCACATCATAAGCGCAACCAGCCTCATCAGCCACCAGCTATGCGAGATGGCGCAGGTAGAAGGCACAAAAATAACCTATCCTTTGTTCAGCAGAGAAATGCCGCAGAGGACGCTGGGCGACTTTGGTTCAGGATAAATTGTGCACTTTCTATGTTGTATTTTGTGTACTTTTTGCAACACAAGCCTTTTAAGTTTATTCGCCCCACTCATCAATGGGGTTGGTTATGTCCACAACAATTACCATCCGCATTCCCAAAGACCTTAAAGAGAAAATGGATAAAACGCCTGCGGAATGGAGCCAAGAAGTCCGAACCTTCATAGAAGCAAGAGTTAAACAGGCTGAAATGCTCCAAACCCTTGAAGAAATCGAGAAACGCGCAGACAAGAGAAAAACAAAGGTTGACTCAACCGTCCTAATACGGGAGGACAGAGAACGCCAAACCTAATCCTAGATTCAAACATCATCTCAAAACTAATCATCAGCGAACCCGGCTCAAAAGAAGCCCGAATCACCATCGCCGCCTCCCTGAAAAAAGGGGTTGCCCTCTACACAGTTGACCTTGCCTTAATCGAGGGCTTAAACGTCATCTGGAAGCATGCCATGCTGCTTAAGGACCTAAAGATAGAAGAGATAAACTCCACGATAGAAGACCTAACCCGCGTATACGACGGCTTAAATGTTATCCCCGCCCGCGAACTAACCGTCGAATCAATGCAGGTAGCATTAAAACACAAGGTAAGCATATACGACGCCCTCTACATTGCCGCCGCAGAAAAAATAAACGGCACACTATACACTGCAGACCAAAAACTCTTCAGCAGCGCGAAAGAGGTCACCAGCACAAAAATCCTCAAAGCCAGCCCAGACCTCGCGAACCTTTGAAAGCCCAATAATTTGGTAACTTAATAGGGCTCAAGTAGGCTAGCTTAAGGAAGCCGAGTTCCGTCCAGCGAAATTTCACGTGGAAGGACCAAAAATAACCTTCGCACTTTACCTCAAAGGAACGCCACAAAGAACTTTAAGCGATTTCGGGCAAAAATAACTTGGCTTTACTTGCCAAAACTTTTATGCTCATTTGCAGACTAAAGAGCATGTCTACGCCTAAAGAACGCGGCACGTTGATCGCGGTCTGGCTGCTTCTCTTGCTTGTGGTAAACTTGTTTGTTCTTCTTTTTTATTTGGCGTTAGCGATTTACCCATCTACTTTCAGCCTGCTAACCGCGATTATGCCCTTGTGGACACTTTATTTATTTGCCGCTCTCGCTGCATTTAACGTTGTTTGTGTTTGTTTTCTGTTCCTCTGGAAAAAGTGGGCTTTCTTCGGACTCTGCGGAAGCACGGCAGCAGCACTAGCAGCTAATTTGTATATTGGCGCAGGGCCCTACGCCGTTTCGGGAGTATTCGGAGTAGTCATTACATATTTGGTGATTCACGACAAATGGAACCTTTTCGATGATTTCTATCTAATCTGAAGAAAGTGCTGAATTCAAGAATTTATTGAGCATGATGGCGCAGGTTGAAGAAAAAAAATAACTACTTTATCAGCAAAGAAACACTACAAAGAACACTAGGCGACTTTACCGCAACTTGATTGCTTTAACTGATAAATAATATTCTCAAGCCTTTATTTCATTTAGTAAAGCTAAAAAGCATTTGCTATAATTACGTTATAGAACAAAAAGGATGGTGCGCTATGTTGGCTAATTATACTCCAGCGGATTTTCGAATAAAACGAGGTATGCTACCAGCAGATGCATTCGCATATGGACCTAAAATCAATTATCTGCCAACTGATTTGATCGATGTAGATACATGGAATAGCATGACCAGTCTGCCTGATGATGTAAGTCTTCGTACATCCGGTGATTATGGTTCCACTTTAAAGCTTTATTGGAAAGCATGGGATGACTGGATTTGTTTAGCTATAGCTTTACAGGATATTGCCAATAAAGCATTCGACTCGCCAATTGCCAATTGTGCTACCGTAGGTATAGATGAGATTCAGGGGTCCATTTACAACGCACTCGTTGGTTTTTATCGCTTATCGTTTTCCGCATTAAGAAATATGGTTGAGCAGATTACGATAGGTCTTGCTCTTGAATTATCAGGGAACAATAAAATTTTTATGGAGTGGCTTAAGGGCGATACGGACCTTAAATTTGGTTGGGCTTCAGACCTCTTACTTCAGAATCAATCAATTCATAACCTGGAGGAAATGCTACTGCAAAGCATAGGTGACAGTCTTTTCCGACAAAAGACGAACTGATAACAAAGGCGGTTTTGCTCGCCGCTTATTTAGCGAATTGAGTCAGTTTACACATGGTAACCCAGAGTTTTCTAATGCAGATTTATGGGAAGGTAGTAACGGTCCAATTTTCGTGCCAAAATCTTTCAAAAGGTGGTCAATTACATTTTCTAAAGTATTTGCTCTCTGTGTTATCGAGGCTAAGCTTGCTAAACCTACCATCACAGTTTTAGGTGCTGGTTCAAAGCAAACTATTGACAATCTTTACAGTTTGTTACTTGGCAAAATTCCAGCAAAAGAAGATGGCTCTGCGATCTTTAAAGCGTTGATAGACTTGAAGATAATTTAAACTTCAATTAGTTTAGCAGGAAGCTCAAGAAAAGAGAATTGAAAAAAAGGCTATTGTTTTTGTAGTTTTGCTATGAAGAATCCGTTGCATTGATGAACGTTCGGGTAAAGCCGCTGGCACTGGCTAAGTCCACGCAGCCCCGGCAGCCCCAGTTCAGGCTTGATTTCTGCCAAGCTAAATTCCGGGTGGTCTTTGAGGAACCGCTCGATGATTATTTCGTTTTCTTCAATCGTTATGCTGCATGTTGAGTAGATCATGACGCCGCCAGCCGCCACCATTTCCGCGCAGTTGTTAATCATGCTCCATTGGATGTCTGCCATTTTGCTGATTGATTTTTGGGTGATTCGCCATTTGGATGAGGGCTGCTTGGCGAAGATGCCCGTTCCCGTGCATGGCGGATCCAGAACTATCAGGTTTGCTTCGCCTGAAAACGGCAGGCTGACACATGCGCTGGCGATGATCGGCTCCGCGATTTTGGTTCCCATGCGACTGGTTTCCAGCTTCCACGTCTGCATCCTGCGCGCCGAAAAATCAACCGAGTAAATCGCGCCGTTGTTTCCCATTTGCTGGGCTAAGTAGGTTGTTTTGGCGCCTGGAGCCGCGCAAACATCGAAGACGACGCTGCCTTCTTTGGGGTCGGCGACTTCTGTGGCAAAGCAGCTTGCCTTGTCTTGAACGTAGAATAATCCTTCTTTGTAGCTGGGTAGACTGTTCAGCGGCTGTTTGGTTTCGCACAATTTGTAGGTGAATTTTAGTGGCGACGCTTTTTCCAGTTTGACGCCTTCCGCATCAAGCTTTTGCACGATGGTTTCTTCGGTTGCGGCTAAAGTGTTGACTCGTAGGTAAGTGGGCGGCGGGTTCATGCTTCCCTGCAGAAAAGCTATGGCTTCGCTGCGTCCCATAAGGTTGAAGCAGTAGCGGACAAACCAAACAGGGTGGAAAGTGTCAAGGCTGGTCCGTTCCTCGTCGTCTGCTGCTTCCAGTATGGGTTCCAGTTGGCGTGTAAGCAGAAAACCAAGGTACTGCTCGACTTCGTGCAGGGTTTCCCAGCCGAGGATGGCTCTTCCCATGCTGGCGATTTGCTGGGCTTCTTGAAGGTTGACTTTTCCCCAGTTCTTCGCGACGCGGGTTTGGTAAACGTAAAGCCGAAGGAACGCTTGGATGCCGAGGTTGTAGTCGCTGATTTTTTTGGGTGCCACGACGGTGTTGACGAGTTTGTCGATGAGGTTTCGGCGTCTGGTGACTTCGACGACGAGTCCGTAGGCGTAGCGTATGGCGTTTGGGTCTTTTACGGCGAGTTGGTTTATGGTTTTGGTGAGGGCTAAGTGTTCGCTGAGTTTCTGCATTTCCATCCAGCTTAGGGTTTCAATGGCGACTGTCCAAGCATCCTTCAACAAGTATATTCACGGATAGAACAAGATACAGGAGCCTCTAAATAAGAATGCAACCACGATTTCCCGAATTCTTCCGCAATTTCCCTCTAAATTCGCTGGCAAGCCTAGAGGTTTTTCACCTTCGGCGTTTTCCATGTCTATGGTCTTTTTGGTGTCTTTACGCCTGAATCTAAGCCAGATTTAAGCCCTAAACAGAAAAATCAAATCAAATAAGCCGCAAATAGAAGCGTTTTCCCAGTGTTTTATCGCCAAGCGGTTAGTCCCACAGACTTTTGATATATTACAAAACTTTCAAAGTTGAAACCGTCTTTTCCCTGCCGCCCTCAGCTCGAACCTGAAAAAGAACCAAACCCCAAACCAAAAAAGCAACCCGAAACAAGCCCCAAGCAAAAGCCGCCTACCGCGGGGAGGGGTCTACTATTTACATCGAAAAACCAAAGTAAATATGGGTTCAAGAAGATGACGAAAAAGCTGGGTGGATGAGTGTGTAACTTGGATTCTGCACACAGTGGTTTATGGCACTTTCGTCTATTTGGTAGTTAAGCCAGAGTTGAGCGGATGAGTCAAATACGCAGAATCACCCCGAAAACAAGAGCAGGTCAATACATGTGCCCAGAATGCGGCAAAATCTTCGAAAACAAAAAATCAGTCGACAGCCACATCTACAGCAAACATGAGCCCAGTTTGAAAAGCGCATGGAAACTTGCGTAGCTGCAAACCATTTTTCCTGCGTTTTTCATCTGCGGCTTTAAGCTGCAATCTGCTGTTTTTTAGTCACTAAGGTTTTTAGTCTCAACTGCACCATAGAGGGGTAGGTCAAATGGGATGGCGCGTACACTCTTAGACTACTGGATCAGCGAACCAGCTAAACCTCTCCCTAAACAAGAGGCTAAAGTGCAAGCCGCGCCCCCGCCTGAAGCATCCAGCATTCAGCAAGTCAAGAAGGAAAAGAAACCCCGCAGCTTCCCCCCAGTTGCACCCATGAATCTTCCAGCATCCTACTTTGTCTCCGCCAGCTACGACGGACGCCTAAAGAAAGCAGTCATCAAGCTTTACGAGCCTGAGTCAGAGCAACTTTACTTTTGGTACGACAACACGGGACACAAACCCTACTGCCTAACCAACCTGACGCCGCATGAGCTGGCGAAAATCGACAGGCTGGTTAAGCATGAAGGTTTTGAACGCATGGAAGTTGTCGAAAGATTTGACCCTTTGCTCAACCAGAAAGTCACAGTCACGAAGGTTATCGCAGGCGACCCCTTAGCCATCGGGGGCAGACCTGAAGGCACAATACGCGACATTATCCCTCAGGATTATCCAAGGATTGCAGAGGAGGGCGTCGCCAAGGAAGACATCAAGGTCTGGGAGTCAAAAATAAAATATTATCAATCCTACATTTACGACCGCCAACTTCTTCCAGGCATGATATACGAGGTCAAAGACGGCAACCTCGTAGCTAAAGAAATTGAAGAAGCCAACGAAAACCTCAACAAAATAAAATCCCTCTTCGTCGACTGCACCGAAGAAGAACGCAGCTACGCTGAAATCTGGGCAAAACTGCTCGAGTACCCAGCGCCAAAATTCCGCAGAGCAGCCATAGACATCGAAGTTTACTCGCTCCTGTCAACCCGAATGCCTGATTCGCGGGAAGCAGCCAGCCCAGTCATAGCCGTTTCAGTTTACGGCTCCGACGGCGAGAAAAAAGTGCTGGTTCTGCGACGCGAAGGCATGCGGGAAGGCAACAAGCATCTGGAAGCGGACATAACAGTGGATTACTGCGAAACCGAGGAAGAGTTGCTTCGCAAAACCTTCGATGTTCTGAATGATTACCCCTTCATTTTAACTTTCAACGGCGACGACTTCGACCTCCGCTACCTCTGCCACCGAGCCATGAACCTTGGATTTCACCGAAGCGATGTTCCCATCGACATAGGCAAACGCGTATGCCTCCTCAAATACGGTGTCCACATCGACCTGTACAAGTTCTTCTTCAACCGCTCCGTGCAGATCTACGCCTACGGCAACCGCTACCGCGACGTAACCTTAGGCGACGTCGGCAACGCACTCATAGGCGTAGAAAAAATACATTTGGACAAAACCTTCGGGGAATTAACGTACTCTGAACTTGCCGACTACTGCCTGCGAGACTCAGAAATCACCTACAAACTAACCAGTTTCGAAAACGATTCAGCTATGAAACTGATTCTTGTCTTGGCACGGATAGCCAGCATGCCCATGGAAGATGTAAGCCGCCAAGGCGTAAGCCGTTGGATACGCAACTTCATGCATAGGGAACATCGAAGAATGAACATGCTGATCCCAAATGCCGAGGATATTCTAACCAAGAAAGGCCAAACTTCGTCTACAGCCACGATAAAAGGGAAAAAATACAAAGGCGCCATAGTTGTCGAACCAACACCAGGCGTCCACTTTAACGTGGCGGTCATGGACTTTCCAAGCCTGTACCCCTCCATAATCAAGGTTTGGAACCTGGGCTACCAGTCAATTGATTGCCAACATAACGACTGCAAACACCGCATGATACCTGACACTCCCCATTGGGTTTGCAGCGAGAAGCGGGCTCTGGAAAGCCTGCTCATCGGGTCACTGCGCGATTTGCGTGTGAAGTGGTATAAGCAGCGTTCAAAAGACAAATCCCTGCCGCCCGAGCTCAGAAGCTGGTACAACATCACTCAAGGCGCGCTAAAAGTCATCTTAAACGCCAGCTACGGCGTCTTCGGAGCCGAAAGCTTTGACCTCTACTGCCCGCCTGTAGCAGAAGCCACAGCAGCCATAGGCAGATACTCCATCACCCAAATACTCAAACACGCCGAATCTGTAGGCATCAAGGTTCTCTACGGCGACACAGACAGTCTCTTCCTCAAAAACCCGACTAAAGAACAGATTGAAGATGTTGTCAGCTTCACAGAACATGAACTGCACATGGGCATAGACGTTGACAAAGTCTACCGATACGCCGTCTTCAGCGAACGCAAGAAAAATTATCTGGGGGTCTTGGAGGACGGCACAGTTGATGTCAAAGGCTTAACAGGCAAGAAAAAACACATCCCCATCTTCATCAAAGACGCATTCAACAAAATGAAGGAAAAACTTGCAAAAGTCAAAAACCCCGAGGACTTCGAAAAAGCCAAAAAAGAAATAGCGGAAATAATCCGTGAGCGTTACCAACGTCTTAAACGAAGAGAATGGGCTGACATGAATGAACTTGCATTCCACATGGTTTTGGGTGATGAACTGTCTAGTTATACGAAAACTACCCCCCAGCACGTTAAAGCCGCGCGGATCCTGCAGAAAAGCGGCAAGGAAATAAGGGCAGGCGACCAGATTAGTTTTGTTAAGGTGCTTAAGTCGTCTTCACGCGGCTCCTTAGATGATGTCAACTCTGGCGTAAAACCAGTGGAGTTAACTTCCAAGAACGAGGTAGATGTTGACAAGTACATTGCCTATCTGCAGTCTACCTTTGACCAGGTTCTTGACGCGTTGGGCTTAAGTTTTGATGAAATCATCGGGTTAACGAAGCTTGAAAGCTTCCTTGCCTAATCAATACAGTTGGCTTGCGACGGCTAGCACGGTGAAAACTGCGACGATTACGGCTATTATTATGACGACTTTTTTCTCAGACATGGGACGATGATAAGTTATCAGCGTGATTAGGCTTCTTCTGTGTTCAGAGCAAAGTTTGGTTCCGTCGAAGGTAACTTTGGCTTTTTGCCGCGTGAAGAAAATCGAGAGCAGTATTAGTGTTGAATTGAAGATGTAAGGCAGCATCGAGATGAGTAAGCTTAGTTTTAGGTCTGAGATTACGGCGAACGAAGCTATGGTCATTCCTATAGCGAAAGAGCCCGAGTTTCCCACGAAGATTTTTCCTCGAAAATTAAAGTATGCGAGCACCAGCCAGAACAGTAAGGGTCCAACCATGAGGATGTAGGAGGACGAGAGAGCCATCAACCCGACTATGACTATGGCTGGGCATATTGTTTCTAAACCGTTTAACCCGCCAAGCATGTTCACGGCGTTGGTGACTATCATCACGATGACTGGAATGATAATGTAGAAGTAAACTGCGCCCAAATGAAATGAAGCAATGTACGGCAGTAACAGGGTTGTTCTCGCGCCTATCGCTTGAGCGTAGTATATGAGAGGTAGCGCGGCGATTAACGGCATGAATGCTTTGTAACGCCATTTGAGGTCAATCCAGTCGTCAAGCAGCCCCATGAAGCCGCCGAAAAGGATGCATGACGCCAAAATCAAGGGCGCTGATATGGGCGCTGAAACGCCTGCGGGGGTCTTTATTGCTCCTGAGAAGTAGAGAAGAAAAAGGTATACGGTGGCGAATAGGACGTAAAATACGCCAAAGCCGTTTGCTACAAGGGGGTGTCCGGGTTTGTGTTGGTCGGGGACCTTTGGGAACACAGCGCCGCTTCCTTGTTGGTAGGCTTATTTAGCCTACTTTTGTGACGCCTGTGCCGGTTTGTCCTGTTGCTGCGTAGTATGCACCGTAGTTTACTTGGTAGATTGCGACTAATGGCACTAATCCGCCGTATTGGAATGGTGAGGTGCTTAAGCCTGCGATTTCTACTGGTACGAAGTAACTTGGCGTTGTTGCTTTCCAACTTGTTGAGACGCTAAATCCAGCTTGAGTTAAAGCTCAGACGTACTGTGACGCGGCACCGTACATTAGCTCGTTTATGGTGCAGTTGTCTCCCTGCTGGTTCCATTGCCATGATCCGCTTGAGCTGTAGTTGCCGAAAGATGTTTCATCTTTCCACTGTGTTAATCCGTTTTTTGTGCCCATGTAGCCATCGTTTATGTACATTTGCTCGTAGGTTCCTGAGATCCTTGCCATCCACACGAATTTGCCTTCGTCTCCGTAGCCTGCGGGGGAAGCTACGTAGGTTGTGCTGCCGCCGTTTGACTGCTGAATCGCCAGCACCATGAATACGACGACGTAGTTTACGCGTCCGGGGTTATCGTAGTTTTCGTAGTGGTTAAGCATCATCAATGATTGGTTTTCGTTGCCCATCATCGTGAGGCCTACGTTGGCGATTTGTGTGGCGTTGTACGTGGTGTTATCGCAAAGCGTAGTAACGTTCCCAACATCACTTAGCCAGTCGCCGTAATCCCACCAAGAGACTACAACACTATTTGCAGGCGCATTACCCTTAAACCAACTCAACGCTTGACTCCAAGCTCCTACAGCCTGCGTTAGACTTGTGCCGCCTATCGGGAGGCTTGATGCGCTAAGAGCTGTCGGAACGAAAGACTGACTGATGGATCTTGGGACTCCTCCTGTGGTTTGCGGTGAGAACGCAACTTCGGTTACGAGGATTATGAATATGAGGAAGATTGCGACTCCGCTGTATTCTTTGCTGACGCGTGCAAGTTTTCGCTTTGTCTTTGCAAGGCTTCGAGGCGACTCCTTAAGCAGGGTATAGAATGGTTTAAGTATGCTTAAGATGCCGACTGCGGCTATGATGGCGAAGGCTGGAGCAAATATTGCGAGCAGACGAATCATTGATGATGCGAAGAAAAGTGCTGTTACCGCGAAGATTATGAAGAAGACGTTTTTGGTCGTGGGGTTCCGCAGAATGAAGTACAATCCGATGAGGAAGAATAGTATGCCGACGCCTAATTCAAGGTAAACGTTTCCCCATGCAGTAATTTGCTGTTCCGCTACTGAGTTAATGATGGGTGAAGACGCCCTGATGAAGGGGTTCAGAACCGTTTCGAATTTCCCTGTGATTCCGCTGCCGTTGATTAGCCCAGTTACAGATAACCCGGCGAAGCCTCCAACTATTACGACTAAAGCGCCGATTGCAACGGTTAGTTTGGTTCTCAGGGTTATGTTGTAATGCAGAAGTTCTGCTATGAGCAGCACTATGAATCCGGCGGCGACGGGGAGAACTGCTCCTGAACTCAGGTAGCCCAGCCCCATATACGGCACCTTGGTTGCAATCATCAACGCTAACCCGAAGGTTATGCTGTAGCTGACGAGCAGCCGTTGGCTGTAGCGTCTGAGCAGAAGCATAACGAACGTGAACAAGACTGTGGCGTCAATCATGTAGTATGCGCCTCCCCAACCTGCAATGAAGTAGGCTAAGGTTGCGGCTGCACCTATCGAGTACATGATGGATGCGCGCAGGGATTTGTTGTTGTCAATTGACCGAAGGAACAGGAAGACGAACAGAATCAAACCGATTGTGCCTGGAACCTGCGTGTCGAAAAATCCAAGCGAAGTTCTCTCGATAATTGAGGGTTCCAAAGCGATGAAAAGTGCAGAAAACAAGCCTACTGCTCTTCCGCCTATGTCTTTGCCAAGCAAATACATTACGTAGACTGAAGCTACGCCGATTACGGGAGGAATTAACGCGCACAGCGTCATCATGTTAACGTTTGCGCCCAAAGCATGGATAACATCGTAGACTACTGCTCCCGTTATGGGTATCGAAGGCAGAGCTGTTGCCATGTTAAGTCCGAAGGGATACCACAGTTGAGTGTTTACCCAGTGTGAAGGCCAATAAGGTGAAAGTAAACCGTGGTTAACCATGAACTGTGTCACGGTGAACTGGTAGTAGGGGTCAAACTCGTTGAGTGTTGTCGTTCCCGCTGAAAGGTTCTCCCAGCGCAACGGCATAATTCGGATGATAAACGAAACAAACAATATTAGCGCTAGCGCAGAATAGGCAATTATCGTGCCGTGACTTACTTCAATACGTAGTTTTCCAAAAGGTGCTAGCCTTTTACTAAGCCGGTCTTTAATTCCTTCCCCCACTTTAAGCCATCCTTGTCAATGCGATTAATTCTTCGTTTGTTAATTCTTTACTTATACACATTGAGCGTTTATTTATGGCTTTCCAAAATGTACCCGCATGGGTCAGCGAACCCTGCGGCTTATAGGAATCTGTAATTTAAACAAATGAGTAGGTTTTACTCAGGTTTCCTAACCATTCCAAGGCAAGCTGTCTCTAAAAGAGGCGGAAAATTTGCGGTGACAACTAAAGAGCAACTGGCGGTAACCGTTTTTTCGCCTGGTAGAAACCCTGTTTTACGCAGGCTTGGCAGCCTGAATTTTGGTTGTCAGCGTCTGGGTATGGGTTTAACTTCGACATCAATTGGTAACAGTGAAAGTTTCCGACTGCACTTCGGGCATTTTCCGCCGTATTGAGAAATAATCTCGTCAGGCGGTTTCAGTTCAAACCCTTCATACAAAACTTGATTGCAACCATGGCAAATAACACGTTGCGGCATCCAATTCCCCAGTTAATACACAGGTATGGATTATTTATTGGTTGCTTAATGGAAAGGCTGGTTGGGGCTTTGATGTTTGGACTGCAAACCTTTATTTCAAGAACGGCTATTTTTGTGACGCAGCAGTCTGTGGGTTAATCTGTCTTGGGAAAGTACACGTTGATTATTACTGAGAAGCCTGATGCCGCCAACAGGATAGCCGCGGCTTTGGATGTTGATGGAAAAGGGGAAAAAAACGTTGACTGCGGCGTTCCATACTATCGGGCTTATTGTGGCGGCGATTTGGTTGTTGTTCCTGCTCTGGGGCATTTGTACACGGTGGCGGGCAAGAAGAAGCCTCACCGTGATTTTCCTGTTTTCGACTATGAATGGGTCCCGAGGTACCTTGCCGAAAAGGGAGCGTCAAGAATTCGTGTTTGGCTGAAGGTTATTTCCAAGTTGGCGGAGAACGCTGAAGGGTTTGTTGACGCTTGTGACTTTGACATTGAAGGCAGCATCATAGGTTACTGCATACTCAAGTATGCCTGCGGCGGCAAAGAGCAAACTGCAAAACGCATGAAGTACTCCACGCTTACGCGGGAAGAGCTGCAGGAATCCTACGGTCACCTTTTGCCGCATTTGGATTTCGCTCTGGTTCAGGCGGGTTTGGCGCGGCATGAAGTGGATTGGCTTTACGGCATTAATCTTTCAAGAGCCTTAACGTCAGCTGTGAAAAAAACCAGTGGGCAATACGCTGTTCTGAGCACTGGAAGAGTGCAGGGGCCGACGCTGAAGTTTGTTGAAGAACGGGAGAAAACCATTGGCTGCTTTGTACCCACGCCATACTGGACCCTGACCGCGAAAATAATGATTGGCGAATTTGCATGCGAAGCTGAGTACGAAAAAGTTCTTGAGAGCAAGCAGGAAGCGGTGCGGATTGCTGCGGAATGCAAAGCTGGGAAGGGCGAAGTGGAATCGGTTGCAGTGGACGAGTTTGCTGTAAACCCGCCTTTTCCTTTTGACTTAGGCGCGCTGCAGAGTGAAGCTTACCGCGTTTTCCGCTACACGCCGATGCGCACTTCAAGTATTGCTCAAACCCTGTATTTAGACGCGTTAATCTCTTACCCCCGGACAAGCAGTCAAAAGCTTCCGCCAACAATAGGCTACAAAACCATAATCGGCAAACTGGCTAAAATGCCGCTTTACACCAAACACGCCTCCGAGTTGCTTTCCAAACCCTCTTTGAAGCCGACTGAAGGTCCAAGGTTCGATTCTGCGCATCCAGCCATCTACCCAACTGGAAACTTTCTTGAAAAACCTCTCGGGGCACCTGAAAGAAACGTTTTCGACCTTATCATACGCAGGTTTATGGCTGCTTTCGGTGAACCAGCGATTCGGCAAAGTGTAAAGGTTACCGTTGGCGTTAACGGGAACAAGTTTCATTTGAGCGGTGTGCGTACGCTGAAGGCTGGTTGGATTCGACTCTACGAGCCCTATGCGCAACTAAAAGAGGTGGTTTTGCCGCCGCTGAGTCAGGGACAAACAGTAGCAATCAAACGGGTGACTCAAAAGAACGAATTTACTAAACCGCCACCTCGGTATAATCCCCGCAGTTTGCTCTTGAAAATGGAGAAAGAAAACATCGGCACCAAAGCCACACGCGCAGCAACTATTCAAACGCTGCAGGACCGCAAATACGTGTGCGGAACAGGCAACTTTGCCGTTTCGGAGCTTGGTTTCGAAGTCGCCGAGGTGCTGTCAAGCTATTGCCCAACGATTGTTTCGCCCGAGTTAACCAGAAGCCTAGAACAGGAAATGGACGACATTCAGGAGGGCAAAGAAACCAAAGAAGCCGTGCTGGAAAATGCAAAGTCCATTCTAAAGCCCGTTATGTTTGAGCTTAAAGCAAAAGAGTCTGAGATTGGTCAACGGCTAAGTGGAACAATAAAGACGTCTCGGCTTGCAGAAAGAACCGTTGGAGCCTGCCCAAAATGCGCTGACGGGAAACTCGTCATTTTGCGTTCCCAAAAAACAGGTAAACGTTTCGTCGGCTGCACCAACTACTTCCAAAAAGGCAAATGCAACGTCACCTATCCGCTGCCTCAGAGAGGCGCAATAAAGCCTCTTAGCAGCACCTGCAAAAGCTGCGGGTCGCCGATGATAAATGTGTGGCTAAGGGGAAGGAGTTCTTGGAAGCTGTGCTTAAACCCCATCTGCCCAACGAAAGGAGAGGCTAAACCGTGAAATGCAGGATTTGCAGCAGGGATGCGGAAGAGGATGGTTTTTGCGTGTTGCATTTGAAGGCTTATCGGAACGTTTTGGAGAAATTTGATGTTTGGCGTAAAGCGTCAGGGCTTGTTTGGATGGAGTATCTGGGGCAGATTCAGAAAAATTCATTAACTGGATGCTGGGCTAAAGAGGTGGTAGAGCAATTAATTAAGGATGAGAATGGCAATGTCAAATAAACTAAAGAAGCGGTCATCAGACGTATCCTTTTCGCTGAGTCGCTGGTTCCAAAGAATCTCAACAACAACTCCGTCGGCGCTAATCTTAACCATCATAGGGGTCGGTTACGCAATTTTCCTTTTCGGCGGCGGCTTATACACTCTTACTCAACACCCCGCTCCAGCCTATGTAAGCAGCACGGTAATCTATTTCCTGTACCCGGGCGTCAGCCAACAATTCATTTCTGACACTATCGTTTCATGTATACTGTACGCTTTCGGCTTCGTCGGTCTCTTCGCAATTTACCAAAGCACCAAAAGCGCCTACAAGCCAAGGCAAGCCTACATGCTGCTAATCGTAGGCGTAACATTCTTGGCTCTGTCATACATATTCCTCGAAGGCGCAATTCGCTTCAAAATCAACGGAGCTTAATCTCCCTCTCAATCTTTTCATTGAGAATTTTTCGCTTCAAAAATTGCTTCTGAAAAGACTGGATTTTTCCCTGTGAACCCGTGTGGTTAAGGTTTCTTTACCAAGGGTTCTTTTTCAGCTTCAGCTTGTAGGCTAAGAAATTCGTGAACAGATGAATAGGCGGGGTGATGAGCAGAACTGTAACAGCCAGTTGCCAGCTTACGATGGCTAAGGGAATCGAAAACACGATTGCCCCTACAACGAAGTCGATTTGGTCAACAATCGGCAGCAAACCGCCAGGTGCAATTCCTACCCGTCTTTTGATGAAAGCGCCTGTTAAGTCTCCCAAGAGGGCTCCTAACGGAATTAGGATGGCGAATGAAATTGGGAAATGGAAAGCCACAACTTCCATGGCGCCGACCAGTATGCCGATGGCGAGGCCGAAGAAGAAGCCTCTGAAGGTTTTGTTGTTGCCGAAAACTCGTTTGCCGTCGTAGAAGTTTTTGCCGAAATCCATCTTTGTTCCGCCGCCTGCAAGCACTGGGGTGGCGTTTGCGCAGTAGGCTGGGAAAATAAATTTCAATGCATCAACGACTAGCAAGGCTATGCTCATGTGGTCAACCGTCAATATTATCGGAATTCAGTATCTTGTATTCCAGACTCAAGTATTTGTACATAGCAGCTGGTTTCTTGGGAGATTGCGGGTGATTTTTCAACTAAGGCTTTCAGGGTTTGGGGGTACTCGGTGGGTTTGAGGAAGATTATGGTGTCTGCCCAGAATTTTAGAACCCTGTTGGCGACTGGTCTTACGCTGACGTTTTCGTTGTCAAGAATGCTTCGAACCTGACTTGTCACGACTACGGGGATTTTTCGGATTTTTGTCGTCTGCGCCAAAATCGCCAGTTGCCTGTTTAACTCGCGGTTTACGCTGAAGGCTTTGCCTGAACGCTCAGCAACTTCTGCACCGTACAGCGAGGTTAGGGTGTCAATTATTATTAATCCAAAATTTTTCTCCGTGTAGTCTTGAATGTGGTCAACGACGGCTGTTTGCTCATGGAAATCTTTGGGTTTAATCAAAATGACTTGTTCAGCAACTTGGTCAAATCGGTTTTTTGCGATCTGCGACATTCTTTTGGTTGAGAAGGTGTTGTCGCAGTCGATGTAGAGGGTTTTGAGGTTTTGCAGGGCGCAGTTGACGGCGCATTGAATGGCGAGGGTTGTCTTTCCAGTTTCGGGTTCACCATAGATTAAAACTACGTTTTCAGGCAGGATTCCTCCGCCGATGTTGCTGTCGATGCATTTGCAGCCCGTGCTTATGGTAGCCATTTCTATACCCAAGTTTTATTAAACTAAAAACTAGTATTGTTTTTTGCACTTAAACG
This sequence comes from Candidatus Bathyarchaeota archaeon, assembly GCA_963780185.1. Lineage (GTDB taxonomy): Archaea > Thermoproteota > Bathyarchaeia > Bathyarchaeales > Bathycorpusculaceae > Bathycorpusculum. The sequence goes on from CAWABA010000001.1 coordinate 190,365, forward strand.
TATACTATCAGGTTGATTAGGTGAAGGAAAAAGTTGCGGTTGCAACGGTAAAGGGAAAAGCTTACTTTCTCATCGTTAAGCAGCTGCAAGAGCATGATATCCCTTTTGTGAATTTGGTTCCAGGCGAATCTGTGCCGTCAGAAGTTAAAGTTGTATTAACTACAGAAAAGGAAAAGAGCCTGATTAACCACGGAAAAATTCTAATCTTGCCCGATGGGGAAGAAATGGATTCTTTGGTTGATGAGGTAAAGCGGATTCTTGAAGGCAAAGAAGCGTACGAAAAAATTGTGGTGGGCGTTGACCCAGGCGGAGCCATCGGGCTTGCGGCAATCGCTGACGGCAAGGTAATTGCGGAAAACAACTGTTTCAGCATCCGCGAATTAATCGAAGGCATACTTAAGATAGTTAAGAACGTTAATTTTTCTTTGACAAAAATAATCGTTAAAATCGGCAACGGAGTACCCATCTACCAAGAAATAGTTAACGGTTTAGATGAAGCGTTGCCGCCTCAGGTTAGGCTTGAAGTTGTAAACGAACGAGGAACCAACCAACCAATAAAAAAAGTCGGGCGCAGCCGAAAAATTAGACATATTTCTTCAGCCATACGAATATCAGCAAGAACAGGCTACATTGTTCCAAGAGGAAAGCCAATTGCAACAGACAGTTGAATCCAGCAGGACTCTGCTAATAGATGGTCCCGCATCCGTAAAGGTTGTTTCAGGAAAAGCTGAAGTCTTCGGCTGCCCAGTTAAGCCATCTCAAAGGATCGTGGTGCGCGAAGGAAAGCGGCTGCCATTTCTTGTGCTTGAAAAAACAGAGTTTGACATATCGTTAGGCCCCAACGCAGCCGTAACAGAGACCGCTGGCAGCACAATCCCCACTTCATGGAGTAAACCCCTCGAATCGATTTTGGCGGTGCAGAAAAAACCAGCTGTTGTTTTGGTTGTTGGAAAAATTGACTCTGGGAAAAGCAGCTACTGCACTTACTTGGTGAACAGGTTGGTTGAGGGCAAATTCAGGGTTGCGGTTTTAGACGGCGATTTGGGACAATCAGACATAGGCTCCTCAGGCACCGTTAGCTACGCCATTGCCTCCAAGCCCGTTGTGGAACTGTATGATTTGAAGCTTGAGAACGCTTTTTTCGTCGGGGTTACGTCGCCGATGGTGGCGACTGTCACTACAATCGAAGGTTTAGCTGCTTTAAAGGCTGAAATTTTGCAGAAACCCGTTGATTTTGTTGTAATTAACACGGATGGTTGGGTTGAGGGTGACATTGCGGTGCAGTACAAGGCGGCTTTAGTTAAAGAGCTAAAACCTGACGTTATCGTGGGCGTTCAAGCAGGCGACGAACTCCGGGAGTTGATAGCCAACGTGGGGCAGCCCGTGTCTACGGTTGAGCTTTCTGCCTCTCTTATCCAACGAACCACGGAGAAACGCAAGAGCCTCCGGGAAATGACCTACGCAAGATACCTCAAAGACGCAAAACTTCAAAACTACCCACTGAGCCAAGTGACTATTGAACCCCAGTGGTCTCTTCCCAAAAGTCAGGTTCCAGAGAAAGGTGTGCTTCTCGGGCTGTATGGTTCAGGAAGCAAGTTTTTAGGAATCGGCGTTCTGCGGGAAATTAACCATTTGAGACGAGCGCTAAAGGTGCAGACGTCGGTTTCAGATAAGCCGCTGAGAATTGTTGTTGGGAAGGTTTGTTTGGATGAGAAGCTGAGGGAAATTCAAGACTGAGTCTTGAAAAACCGCTTATTTGCCAAGTTTCAATTGGAAGCCCGACTTAGGATTGGTTTTTGAAGAAATTGCTGACTTCAGCAGCTAAGACGCCTTTTTTGTCAGGTAACGTTTTCATTCCGTCAGTTATCCACGATGGGAGAAAGCCGCGGCAGTAACTCGTGGAGAAACGGTAATCCAAAAATATGATGGCTCCCCTATCCTCCAACGTTCTTATTGGTCTTCCTGCGGCTTGCGACGCTTTCTTCATGGCTGGCAAAATGTACCCGTATTCGCGACCAAACCCTGGAAAACGCCTCTCATAATAATCAATCTGCGCTTTCACCCTGGGCGTCGGCTCAGCGTACGGGACGCCGACAACCGCCACCGAATTCATTTGGTTGCCTGGAAAATCCACGCCTTCCGAAGTTCTTCCACCTTGTACGCCGAGGAAAACTGCGCCGCCTTTGCCGCCGCATGCCTTAAAATCCTGAACCATTTTCTCGTTGGCTTTCGAAGTCATATCTCTTCGCTCATGAAAAAGCGGTTTCTGCAACTCGTTCTCTAAGCCTGCTTCAACCAGCGAATTCAGTACTCCGAACGAGGCGGCGAAGACTCCTGTGTTAGTCGGAGTGTTCTCAGCCACTTCAACTATCCGATCAATCATCGTTTGGTACATGGCTGGGGTTCTTTTCTCCAAAGACGTGCTTACGCCGCAGCAGACCGCAGAGTAAACATGCTCCTTAGGAAACGGCGACGGCACCACGCATTCAACAGTGTTCTGCGGCAGCTTCGTTATTCTTTCAAAAGCCTTCAGCGGCTGAAGCGTACCTGACATTATCACGTTGGCATAGGTTGATGAGAAAACGGGTTCCGTGATTTTCGCTGGATCCAACGCAACTATCTGCAGCTTCGCCGTCCTGTTTCTCTCCTTGTTCATGTAGCAGCTTGCAACGGTGATGTAGGAGTCGTCTCCCACGGTGTCGACGCATTTAAGCAGGAACTCACTCATCGCATGAATGTAGGAACGCGGATTTTTTCCTTCAGCCAACAAGGTTTTCCTGATTGCTGCGCCTGCGTCGTGGAGCTGCTCAAAAAACTCGCGTGGATTTTTGATGCCTTGTTTTTCGATGATTTTTATGATGTCTTGGGGCGGGATGATTTCTTCTCGGCTAACATGCTCAATTAGCTTCTCAACTTCTTCCCTGAAGAAAAGCGCAAAGGATTCAGCGTCTTTGTTGTGGAACCTGTTTGCCTCCAGCTCCGCTTGCTTCATCACAAAAAGCGATAGGCTGACGCTTGAGATGTCAATGGCTGTTTCAGGCAGGTTGTGTGCTTCATCGACGATTAAAATGATTTTGCCAAGTTCAGTTTCAAGGTTTTTTAGGAAAGCGTTTCGGATTTGTGGGTCGAAAACATAGAGGTAGCTTAGGGCAATTACTTTGGCTTCTGATAGGGCAGATTTGATTAGTTCGTAGGGGCAGACTTGTTTTTTCTTGCATACCGCTATGATTTCTGATGCCATGTATGGCTTGGTTGAAACTTGCTGCTGAAGCGTGAGGTAATCGTAGGTTCTTTCGTCTACGCTGGTGTAGTATGGGCATCTGCCTTTGGCTTTAAGTAACTCGCAGACTTCCATGAGCGATTTTGAGTCAAACGCGCCTCGCTGCGCAAAAACGTTGAGGCACATTTCGTTGCGTCCGCGGATTGAAACCCCAGTGACATGTTGCTTGTTGTAGATGGCTCGTAGCTCCTCTATGACCCTGTCGTGTTGCCGATGAGTCCTCGCCACGTAAAGTATCTTCAAATTCTTCTCGACGGCTACGGGCACGCAGGCGGAAAGGGCTGAAATGGTTTTGCCTAACCCGTTGCTGCCTTCAATCAGGATCGAACGCCTATCACGCACCGCGTTGTAAACCGTGCTCACGAACTCGTCCTGATGCGGACGCACGCTGGAGTAGGGAAAAAACGCGGAAACCTGCGCGGGCAACTTAATCATGCATATCCCCCAAAGCCTTTGATGGACAGTAATTGTAGACTGGACACTGATGGCACAGTGGGCGCCCTGCCTTGCAGTATTTTCTGCCGTGAGCAATCAACAACAAATGAACCGTCAGGTAATCCTTCGGGTCAAAAATTGACATGAGGCTTGTGCGTACGGCTTCGTAGTCGCCGTTTGCGGGTGCTAAACCAAGCCGCTTCGACACGCGGTAAACATGGGTGTCCACGGGGACGGTGGGTTGGTTAGCTGAGAAAAGCAAGACAACATCCGCCGTTTTCGGACCAACACCAGGCAACTCCATAAGCGTTGCTCTCGCCTCATCCAGTGGCAAGCACAGAACGGGGGCAAGGGCTCCGTTGAATTTTTCAATAATGATTTTGGAGACTGCTTTTATTGCGTTTGCTTTGTTGCGGTATAAGCCTGCAACGTGAAGGCAAGCTTCAATTTCGCTTACTCCAGCGTTAGCCAGCGCTTGAGGGGTTATTTCGAAGTGCTTCGACAGGGCTTCGAAGGCTCGCTCAGTGTTGGTGTCAGCCGTGTTCTGTGAAATAATCGTTATAACTAAGGTTTCGAATGGGTCGTTTTTCGGTTTAACCAACTTAGGCACGGCTACTGTGTCCTGCAGTATCTGCAAGATTGTTCCCGCGTGAGTGTCAGCCATCATCGTGCCTTCATAGGTCTCGAAAATATTAACCTCCAACTATTGATTTGCCAAGTTATAAATATCCTTTCAATTGATAATTAGGTCTTACTGAGTACATCTTAAGACCTTATAATGTACTCTTGAAACTTGGCTAAATACTACAGGTTAAAGTCTTAAATTCAATCATGGTTCGCCTAACAAATGTAACGCATCCTTTACAGCATGCCTTCCATCATATACCGCTTTTCTTGCATCGTCTATGTTGCCATCAGTTAGAAATTTCTCCGCTTCACCTAATCGTCTATACCCCCATTGCAATTCTTTGCTGGCTTCTTTATAGTTCGGTTGTAAATCTTCAATTTCTTTTTTAGGCATTTAAACACACAGCAATGCCAATTGCAATCAATTTAGTTTTAAGTTTTTGCGTACTCAAAAAACGGGCTATTTTTCGTTTAAGCAACCAGATGCTTCGGTTAAAAAAACTAGCTCAAAAATTCATCCTTCGTTGAAGAGAGTACCATGACGCCAAGCACAGTTGCCATTAAACTAATAGAATTATACAATAAATTCTGGTTAAAACCATTCCAGACCTTCCTTGTTGCACACTTTAACGCTTTCCTTTTCAAGCTAAGAAGCACATAAAGCCATATTCAAAATTTTTTAGGGGGTCATCTTTTTAAATTCACTAAAAGACAGTGCGCCGTAGGCGCTAAAAGGGTATCCAACCGTTTTTAGAAACTTAGCTAAATACTGAGTTCCTCTTAACCCTTGAATGTACTCGGTAATAGCCCCTAACCGTTTAATGTTCTTTGGTAACTTAGTTAATTCTGTTATTTGACAAAATAATTCCTTAAGGATATAGGTCCAATCTCAATCTTAATACAAGCCATCTTCGTCTCAAACCCGTACTTTTTCGCTAAAACGAGAAATGCCTTCTGCTTCTTGGGCATTTCAAACTTGTTTACTTTAACTTCTAAAAATGTAAGTTCTGGCATTCTTGTAAGAAAGTCTGGACGTCTATACTTTATCCCTCGAAGCTCATCAAATAACGAAAGAACCCTTTCTTTTTCTTCTGATGTCAGAAAATCTTCCCAATCATCATACAGAGGGAGATATGAAGCCCAACCATGATAGCCGAAGTGAATGGACGAATAATTGCTTGATGTAAGCCAATCTACAACAACCTTCTCTCCTATCATTCCCAACTCGTTTGAAATGTTAGTGGATAAGTTTTTTGGCTGTTTACGAATCTCAGCTATAATCTTCGCTATCCTATCTTGTTTATTGTTGTTACTCATCGTTTTTTCCATACTTAGGCTATTTCACCGCTATGCAGTTTTAAGTTTTTGCATCACTAAAAAATTAAAAGGGCTATTTTTTCAGGAATAGTCCAAATATGAGTGTTATGAACGCAATGAACCAAAGTGCTATTCCGAGCCAATAAAATGTATTCATTTGATTGCTTATTGAACCTGATATGACTCTTGTCCAACAGCCATAATATATCTCGGTCAGTATCGCCCCGAGCATGATTATTATTAAGCTGATTTTTAGCAACATTTTATTCGTGTTTTTTCACCTCAATTCGTTATCTACGCTATGCAGATTTAACGATTTTGCTTAGCCAAAGGTAGAATCCAACGACTTAAAATATTTGGCGATAGCTGATTTAGCTTTTTCCAGTTCTAAGTTGTGCTTTGTTGGAGCTATAAGATGGTTCATCAAGGCACCTTCCCATTGCTTTAGAGTTTTGGGTTTTCCCTTTTTTATTCTAAATTCATCACTGCACAGAGGACAGCGAATTTCAGAAAATTTTTTCGTTTCCATATTTTCACCTCAGTTCTTCTATTCTACGCTGTGCAGATTTAAGATTTGAGTTTGTTGTCTTGCGGGTGGCTGAATTGTAGGTGTCCGTTTTTGCCGTAGGTTAATTGTTGTTTTATTGGCGGTTTAACACATCTGTAGCACAGCGGAATGCGAGGCAACCTGAACTTTTTGTTTCTGGAATTTGAGACGAGTTGAAAAGAAAAAAACTAAATAGACAAAAGTTTTAACCTGTTGAATTCTTCACAAGTTGGTTAGCACTAAACATTAAGGCATCTTTATCGGTGAGGACGTCGAATCCTAATTTTGAGAAAAGCACAAACTTGACAGGTTTCTTGGTCACTGCAACCGCTTGGGCAGACTCTTTTAACCAGTTTAGTTCTCGCTGTCCCACTTTCTGCTGGGTCCACTTGCACTCACCAACGTAGATGGCTTTGTCAGTTTCTATGACCAGATCAATCTCGCGTTGCTCAGAGCGCCCATTAACTTTCACTGCACCCCACCACTTACCAGCTGCTAGCAGCCTCTCGCCTCGCGCAATCAAGAATTCACACAGAAACTGCCGACACAACATCTCAAAACGCTTACCAATAAACGAACTTAACTCTTCTGTACGTGGTGCAGATAGCTTTCCATAGACCTCCGAAAACCAAAAGGCAAGCGTGTTATCCACAATAAAATACAGTCCCTTCTTGCTTCTGGCAGGTTTTTCTCCGAAAGGAACAATGCGCTCAACAATTTTGAAGTCATGTATAAGAGCACTCAAATACTTAGTCAAAGTCGTCGAGCGAACGCCAACTTTCTGCGATATTTCATTCAAAGAAACGTAACCTGCGCTAATTGCCTCTAAAACGGCATAATACTTCGCGTAAGCGTTTCCAAACTCCTGCCTTAGGACATTTTCGCCTTCTTCCTTAAGCTGTGCACCGACATCAAAGAACAGAGAATTCACTGCGCTTTCAAAAGAACGGTTCTCAAGCTTTTCCAAAAGGACATAGTAAAAGGGGACACCGCCAAAAACACAGTAAAAACTCACCTGCTCAGAAGGCAGCAAAACACCAAAATCACTCAAAATATCCGCAACAGTCCCAAACGAAAGCTGCCCAAGATTTATCGCCGATGTAGCACGATTAAAAAGAGGCGCTTTCTTAGCGGCAAAAAGACGATTCATCATCCCTGCATAAGACCCAGAAACAACAAGCATAACATCCTTGGAATCCTTGTACTTATCCCATAACCTTTGCAACTCATAAGGAACCGCTTCATTCACAACGAGAACATTAGAAAACTCGTCCAAACATAAAAGACCGACATTTTGCTCAAAAAGATACTCGAAAGCATCCTTCAAAGAAGCAAAAGATGGAGAGTACCCCAACTTAAGCCGAATCTCTGCTTCAACGTCGCCAGCAACCTGCTTCTCCTCTTTAGGAACTATAAGCACGCTTATTGCCTTTTTATCCTTGACAAACTCGTCGATAAGGCGGCTTTTCCCTATTCGCCGCCTGCCGCTGACAACAATAAAGTCGGAGCCTGACCTCAAATAAGCCTTCTCTAAAGCCTCAAGCTCTATTTCCCTATCATAGAACCTCATGCAACCAACCAGCTTTATCCAATTTCAGGATAATCCTATAACTGGATAAAACCCTAATAAACCATTCCCCATCTTTAACAGCGGTCAAGGCAAATTTCATGACCAAAAGTTGCTAAAAAAGAGCGGGAGCGAAAAAGCTTGGTTTTATTTGAATGAGGAAGCATGGCGACGCTTGCGCCTGAAGAACCCGCCAGCCCCTCAGACAAATAGCCATCACAAGCGGCAAACCAAGAAAGCTGCAACCCAAAAAGCCTTCAAACCCCAAAATGGAAAACCAGAACCCAAGCAAAACCGAAGCTGCCGCCGAGAAAGTCGCAGCGCCCATACGCGACAATGCCGCCTATGTTGAGTCAACATACAAAGTCGCAATCCGCCCATCCCAAAGTCGCAATGTTCAAGCAGAAGCCAAGCCTAAACCAAAAAAGCAACCCAAAACACAAAGACCCAAGGCGGAAAGTCGCAACTTTCACCAAAACAAAAGTCGCAACTTAAAAATTTAAACCAAAACCGCACCCAAAAAGCTGCAGCGGAATGGATTCTGGCTAGGAAAGGTTTTTAGTGTGGTTATTATATGAGATGTTGAAAAGTATATTGTGTAAGTGAGGTTAACATTATGTCAGTCTTTGCAGCACCAGGAGCATATGACCGTGCAATAACCGTTTTCTCGCCTGACGGACGACTCTTCCAAGTCGAATACGCAATGGAACTAGTAAACCGCGGAGCCACAATCATCGGCATCCAATGCCAAGAAGGTTTAGTTCTCGGCTCAGAAGAAAACATCGAAGTCCTTGAAGAAGCAGGGTACAGCTGGAAAATCTTCAGGGTAGATGATCATATTGGCGCGGCGATAGTCGGTTTAAGTTCAGACGCCAGAATACTCATCGATCAAGCGCGGATTTACGCTCAAAGTAACAAACTAACCTACGACGAACCCATAGATATAGAAGTCGTCACAAAACGCATATGCGACATCCAGCAGATGTACACGCAACACGCGGGTGTACGACCCTTCGGAGTTTCAATAATCTTCGGCGGCGTCGACAAAACAGGCACACGCGTCTTTGGCACACACCCAAGCGGAACATACCGAGGATACAAAGCCACAGCCTTAGGCGCAGGAAGAGAAACAGTTTTAGCAATACTCAAAGAAGAATACAAAGAAGACCTGTCACTTGAACAAGGCATCAAACTAACCGTAAAATGCCTAATCAAAGCCCTCGAAGCACGCCAACTGCCACCCAGAATAAAAATCTCGGTCATCCCACTATCAACCAAAAAGATGGAAATGCTAGGCAGACGACAAAGTAGAAGGCTACATCAAAGAGCTAAGTTCAAGCAAGTGAAAACCTGATGAGTGAAAAGTTCACCGTTGCACGCCTAACAAAAGAAAACGAACATTTTGAAATCCTAGTCAAACCACAAAAAGCACTAGATTACCGCAACGGGAAAATCTCAGGAATAACCGAAGCCTTAGCAGCTGAAATGATTTTTTCTGATGCAAACAAAGGAACCAAAGTTTCCGAGGAAGCAATGCGCAAAGCCTTCGGAACCGTCGACGCACTGCAAATCGCCGACATCATACTCAAGAAAGGCACGCTTCAGCTCACAACAGAGCAAAGACGCAAAATGGTCGAAGACAAAAGACGGCAAATAATCGATTTCATCTCGCGACAAGCAGTCGACCCCAAAACAAACCTGCCGCATCCTCCAATGCGCATCGAGAATGCGATGGAGCAAATACGTTACCCGATTGACCCATACAAGCCAATTGAGGAACAAGCAAAAGACATCGTTAAACTGCTACGTCCGATTTTGCCCCTAAAAATCGAGCAAGTCATAGTCGCAGTGAAGGTGCCTGCACAGTACTCCGCAAGAGCTTACGGGTCAGTAAAAACTTTAGGTACCATAAAACGGGAAGAATGGCGTGGAGACGGCTCATGGTACGGCGAACTAGAATTGCCCGCTGGATCCTACGCCTCGTTGCTAACTAAACTTGGCGACGTAACCAAAGGAAGTGGAGAAGCAAAAATAATCTCGTAAAAAATGGATGGTGAAGAATTTATGCCAATATTCTTTGAAAAAAAACAGCTTGTGACGCCGGGAGAAATGCTTGCTGAAGGCGACTATTTACCTGGCGAAAACACATACATGGAACAAAACAAGATTTTCGCCTCAAGAATCGGGCTAGTGGATACCGATAACAAAAAAGTAAACGTGGTCGCACTAAGGGCGTTTTATGTGCCCAAGATGGGAGACATCGTGATAGGTGCAGTCCTCGAAGTTGGATTCAACGGCTGGACAATCGATATTAAAGCACCCTACACAGCCATGCTACGTGCCTCAGACGTTTTAGCCAGGCCCTTTAAGCCTCAAAACGACGAGTTATCCGCAGTCCTCAACGCAGGCGACTTGATTGTTGCAAAAATCGCCTCATACGACCGAGCCCACGACCCACAACTCACAGTTGGAGAACCCGGACTTGGAAAGATAACTCGAGGACAAATTCTGCAAGTGACACCGACAAAGATTCCTCGGGTAATCGGCAGAAAAGGCTCAATGATTTCCATGATAAAACAGGAAACGGGCTGCCAAATCATTCTGGGACTAAACGGTGTCATCTTAGTCACCGGCAAAAACCCCGAGGATGAAGAACTCGCGATAGAGGTCATCAGAAAAATCGAGCAAGAATCCCACACAAGTGGCCTCACAGATCGCATAACACAGTTGCTTAAAGAACGTAAAGGTAAAGTTGAAGAAAAAGTGGAGGAAAATAAGAATGAATGAAAAACCCGAAAAACTGATTGATAAAAAAGGCATCAGGTCGGATGGTAGAAAAGCAGACGAGCTTCGACCCTTAAAACTTCAAGTAGGAGTATTATCAAACGCTGACGGATCAGCCTACATTGAACACGGCAAAAACAAGATTTTAGCCGCTGCATTTGGCCCAAGAGAGATGCATCCTAAACACTTAGCTCAGCCAGACCGCATGGTTCTGCGGTGCCGCTATCACATGGCTCCCTTCTCAGTACAAGAACGAAAATCACCCGCACCTTCAAGAAGAGAAGTAGAACTCTCAAAAGTCATAAGAGAAGCTCTAGAACCAGCATTGTTCCTGGAGCTTTATCCGCGGACAGGCGTTGATGTGTTCGTTGAAGTCTTGCAAGCTGACGGAGGAACCCGTTGCGCAGCCATCACCGCCGCTGCCCTAGCAATAGCCGACGCAGGCGTTCCAATGCGCGACTTAGTTGTTGGCTGTGCAGCTGGAAAGGTCGACGACACAGTTGTCTTAGACCTTTATGATGCTGAAGACAAACTTGGAATGGCAGATGTTCCAGTTGCTTACATGCCGAGTCTAAACGCGATTACGCTGCTTCAAATGGATGGTCTACTTGCACCGGAAGAATTTGAGAAAGCCATAAGCATGGCGATGGAAGGATGCAAGAAAATCTATGAAATGCAGAAGGAAGCGTTAAAGACCAAGTACATGGTTGTTAAGGAGGCTGGAGAAGAGTAATGTCATCCCAAATAACTAAAGTTAGACTAAAGCAAATTGAAGGGCTTCTTGAAAAAGGAAAACGCCTAGACGAACGAGGCTTACGCGACACCCGAGAAATCAAAATCGAGCAAGGTTTAATTGAACGCGCTGAAGGCTCCGCAAGATGCCTACTCGGCAGATCTGAGGTTTTGGCAGGCGTAAAAGTTGAACTTGGCGAACCGTTCCCAGATACACCTAACGACGGAGTAATGACCGTTAACGCTGAACTTGTTCCGTTGGCTTCACCGAACTTTGAGCCTGGACCACCAGATGAAAACTCGATTGAGCTTGCAAGAGTTGTTGACCGAGGCATCAGAGAATCACATGCAATCGACACTGAGAAACTATGCATCGAACCAGGCAAGAAAGTGTTCGTTGTTTTCGTTGACGTTTACGTGCTAAACCACGATGGAAACCTGATTGACTGTGCCGCTTTGGCTGCAATGTCTGCGTTAATGAACACAAAGATGCCGAATTACGAAGTCAAAGACGGCGAAGTAAAGATGAAGCAAGGCTACACCCCGCTACCTATGAAAAGCCACCCCATAACCGTCACTATCGGCAAGATAAACAACGTTTTGATTGTTGACCCATGGCTTGAAGAAGAAAAGGTAATGGATTCCCGAATCACAATTGCAATCAACGACGAAGGTCAAATATGCGCATGCCAGAAGGGAGGCTCAGGATACTTTTCACCGCAACAGATTTTAGAAGCATCAAAGATTGCTCAGGAGAAAGCAGTCGAATTACGCAAGAAGCTTGATTGGTGAAAAAAGTGCCAAAAACAAAGAAAGTCGGTCCAACAAGAGGTTTAGGACCACGTTACGGTGCCACAGTTAGGAAACGCTATATCAAAGTCGTCACTGAACTCAAAAAACCCCACAAATGCCCAAACTGCGGCTTCGTACGGGTACACCGCGAAAGCGTCGGCATATGGAAATGCGGCAAATGCGAATACACTTACTCAGGCGGAGCATACACTCCACTAACAAAGCTGGGTGTCGTAGCGAGACGTGCAGCTAAAGGTTTACCAGTAGAGCAAGTAACCAAAGAAGCAGAGAAAGCCTCAACAGCAGCCGCCGAACCAGCAACCGAAGAAAAAACCGACTAAAACCTTCTTCAATTTTAGTTTTTCTTTAAAACAATCTTTTTATTTCATCTACCGTTTTAAGAAATAACCCTTTTCGTTAATCGATTCTTTTTTTGCTTGACGCAAGTAAGATGCGCTCTTGAAAACATATATTGGCAAACCGACAAAGGACTATGGTACAAGTCTATTTGACGGAGAACCCAAATATGTCGCATAAAGGAGAAGCGTATTCAGCGTCAGGAGCCATCTTTTTAGACAATCCGATCAGGCGGTGGCTTCAACCCCCCTCTGAACTTATCGAAATGCTTGCCATCAACCCAAGCGATGCCGTGATGGATTTTGGCTGCGGACCAGGATTTTTCACGGTTGCCAGCTAGCACAGAGAGCCAAAAGCGTGGTGGCAGTTGACCTTTCACCCGAGATGTTAAAGAAAGCCCAAAACAAGGCAGCTAAGGCAGGCGTGAAAAATATTGAGTTTTTGCAAAGCGATGGTACAAAAATTGAGCTTGAGGATGGCTTAGTTGACTTGATTCTTCTTGTAACGGTTTTTCATGAGGTTGGGGAAAGCCAAAAGGTTTTAGCGGAGTTCCGCAGGATTCTAAAGCCCGCGGGTAAACTTGCCATCGTGGAAGTTGTAAAGAAAGGCATCTTTCCGGTCGCTCCAGTCCAAAACCCGGAGGCTTTGAAAGCTGAAGTTGAAGCAGGCGACTTCAAACTGAAGCAGATGAACCGTTACAAAAGCTACGGCGTTTTTTTCTTTACCAAAAACATCACTCCTTCATAAAAGAGCAAGCTTAGATAGCATTAGCTAATCCTGGGCAATTAGTCGAGTAAAAGAAATAGAATGGGCGTGCTTTAGATGCCGAGGCTGTTGATTACTCTGCCCGAGTTGGCGTCGATGACGAGCACGATTTTGTTGCCTTTGTGGTCGAACTTTGAGAACCATACGGGCGCGTGAAGCAACTCTACGTCGCCGACGTCTGAGTCAGTGTGTATTGATTGAATCATGTGGTATTTTGCGTGTGCCTTCTGTGACTGAAGCTGGTCAACAAGGGTTTTCGCTTGGGATTTGGCTACGTCTTCGCTGATGTCGCCGTTCAAGATTTTAACGTCTTTGGGGAGCTTGGAAATATCAAACAGTTCTCTGCCTTCTAGGTTGAATTGGTATTCGCGGGGCTGATAATCCGTGAGAGCTTTAAGCGCAATAACTGGGAAATTGTAGTTCATATCCATCTGCTCGGACTTCCTCATTCCGCCGCCGTAACCCATCCCCATCCCATGCCCCAAAGCCATAATTCTTATTCGCTTAAGTCCAAGGATGCCGGCAAACGGGTTGCCCATTGATTGGCCTGGATACGCGCGTCTTCCTCCCATTCCGCCTCCTCGTCTTCCTCCGCCTCCTCCGAAACCTCCGCCCATGCCGCCGAAAATTACACCCATCAACGCTGCGGTTGTGGCTGTCTGTGCAATCTGTGCGGTTTCATCTGCTGCGACGATGCTTGTTCTGGCTGAAACGCTTACAATCCAGTAAGGCACAAACGTTAGGCTCATTTCCTCTTGCGTGGAGTCTTCATGAAGGTGCCTGTGTAGCAGACCCTTATTCATCATAGGCGTGATTATCGAATTCACTTGGTCAACCGTGGCAACCTTCAAGCGCAAGCATGGTTGATTTTTGAATGTTGGTCCACCCTTGGCTTCCCAAAGTGACTCCGGTGCCGCAGTACTCGCAGGTGATAACCATCTCTCCAAATTTGGGCGCGATTGGCGCTCCGCAACTGGGGCATTTCAGGGATTCGACTCCTGAAGGTGCAATAACGGGTCCAGCTGACGCCGTTGGCTTAACAGTATTTAATCCTGTGCTTGTTCCACATTTAACGCAGAATGCGGCGTCATCTGGAAGTTGAGTACCACAATTATGACAATACACTCTTTTTCCACCGACTCTCTAAATAAATCTCCTTTCTCTTAAATTTACCTCAAAAAACTTCCTTTATTAAGCTGTTTATCAAGTTTTTCTGCGAAGAAGAATAATTTCGTTTGCACACTGCTTTTTGGGAAAAAACTAAATACCTGACCATAATACTCATGTTCCATGGCTTTCAAAAAGAAGGGTGTAAATAAAAAGATAGTTTTCGCGGTTATTCTGCTGGCTGTGATAGCGGTTGGGGTTGTTGCAGCTGTGGTTTATTCAAATCCAAAGCATACTGGCGGCATCGGCGGAGTAACAGTAGGGGTTCATGTTGGTGACACGTTCACATACACATGACTGGGCAGTTGTTCAGGTCACTGTTCCAAACTCAATTAATCCAGGTTTCTATCAACTTAACGAAACACAATCCTACAAAGTAACTATCGAAGCTATTCACGGCGACTCAGTCACGCTTGAAACAGACTGGGTACTCCAAAACGGAACCGACGTCTCTAAGCAGCAAACAGTCAATTTATCTGACGGATACAAGTCCGATGAATACGGGTTTTTCTTTTCTTTACCCTTCTGACATCAAAGTAGATGACACGATTTATCCCCACATGGAGCAGTCAATTCCTGTTAATGCAACAATCACTCAGTACATATGGTACCAGCAGTAGGGAAAGCGCCAATTACCAAGTAAGTACTACCCAAGAGCTCTACACAAGACCCGACACAAAGCACAGAATGTTACTCGTTCGACCAAATTGGTTTGACAGGCAAACAGGAATGCTCACTACCTTTAGCGAAATACAACAGTACAACAATCCAGAGCTAGAAGTTGAAGTCATTTACAATCTTATAAGCTCAACAGCTTGGAACGTTTAAACACCTTACCCAAACTTATTTTCTCTGCTTTTTACCCAAGTTGCCAGTTCTCCGACTGCTTTAACATGGTTCTTCGTTCCCCGCCCACAAAGAAAGTCTTGTTGAGCTCTCAGATGGTAAAAATGGCTGTCGTCGCGCTATCCATGCTCCCCTGTTGACGAGGGTTCCGCGTGCTCGGACAAGAGAAAAACAATGCCATATTTAGCTACCTGCCAGCATTCGTTCCAATTATTTGTGTTTGCTTGTGCAGCTTATTTCCTGGATTCAATAGATGATTCCAAATAATCCTGTGGATGAGCCAATTATACTGAGGTGGCGGGCGACATACCATCGTTCAGCGGCGAGTTTTTTGGTTGATTCAGATTTAATTAAGCAAAAGATTTGAGTCTGCAGCAACCAAAATGGGTAAGAAAGCGAAAAAATGAAATAGCTAACGCTCAAACAAGATACTGCAGAGGCGAGTGTATTGTCTTTCAGCGTAAAAATGCAGGAAGCAGCCAAAAGCAAAGGTTCACGAATCGTTTTAGCTTTAGATTTTCCCTTTGAATCTCCGGATAACCGAGACAAAATTTTGGCTAAAGCTCAAAGCATCCTCAAAGCAGTTCACCCCTACATTTGCGCAGTCAAGATAAATCATCACCTTGTTCTTCCACTCGGCACTTTCGACGGCGTGCAGCAGCTTGTGGAGAGAATCCGTGGGCAAGGATTGATGACGATTATGGATGCGAAAGTCAACGATATAGGCGCCACTAACCAGACCATCGCGCAATACTATTTTGCAGCGGGTTTTGATGCGTTGATTGCGAATCCCTTCATAGGTTGGGAAGAAGGCTTAAAACCGCTCTTTGATGTTTCCCAGAGGCTTAACCGCGGAATGATACTTCTTTGCTACATGAGCCACAGAGGCGCAGGCGAAGGCTACGGGCAAACCATAATCGACCCTGAAACAGGCGAGAAAATCTTGCAGTACCTTTCCTTTGCAAGAAAAGCCGTAAAGTACGGTGCGGACGGGGTTGTGGTCGGCGCAACTTACCCGCAAAGAATAACTGAGGTCAAACAGGTTGTAGGCGAAAAAGTAGCCATTTATTCCCCAGGCGTAGGTGCTCAGGGCGGCTCTGCGGAAACCGCTCTTAAATCAGGTGCAAACTACCTTATCGTCGGAAGAGAAATTACTCTTGCGGTTGACCCTGCTAAAGCGGCAAGCGAACTTTTGGATTCAATAAACGGGGTTTAGGCGGCTTTATCTTCCGCGTTTGTTCTCCCAAAGCTCTTTCTTGAGTAGGTCACGCACTGATGACCTTATGACGCTGCTTCTGCTCGGGTACATGTTCGCTCGGACTAGTTCATCTAAGCCTTCCAGATATGCTTCTGGCAACAGGACTGTTACAAGTTTCACTTTTTTTTCCTCCCTCAATATATTATGCTTATAACATGCTCCGCATATAAGAGCTTAACCAGCAACCCCTAACTGCTCCGCAACCCTTTGATGCAAAATGTATCCACGTTTATTGCTTTTCGACCTCGCTTCCGACTGTTTCTTTATGATTTGATTCCTTCCCAAAATAAGGCGACTCCTATGCGGCGTTAAAGTTTCCTAAGCTGGTTTAACGTTCCAAGATAGGTCCCGTCTAGGAGGTAAAGCTCAGAGTTATCTACGTCCACGGCTTCCGAACGCAACACGGGTCCAATCAAGGATTCGTTGCCGATTTCTTTTCGCGGTTTAGTTTCGTTCACTGGTCTGCCGCCCAAAAAATCGTTGAAGCTGGGCATTATGAAAATTTCTTTTGCCTTCAGCTTGACCCCATAGTGTTTGTGCAGGGTTTCGGCGACCGTGCCCTCGATTTTTACTTTGTGCTTTTGCAGAAGAATCTTTCCCAGCGCTTCTGTGTCGCACGTTGCCCGCATCCAGGCTTGCCTTGTAATTTTGAAGCCTGCTGGGTCACGGAAGACGACGACGGGGTGCAGGTGCCCCATAACTAAGGTTTTGCAGCCGAGCAGGGCGGGAGACGGCCATTTGTGCCCGTGAAAGATACCTACGTCGCCGATTGCGACTCCTGTAGCGGGTAGCAGCTTGATGTTTTCTGGCAGAAGAGGCTCGATGTTTGCGTCGTGGTTTCCGCGGACAACCGCTATGTCGCCGATGAGGCTTTGCAGTTTGGTGAAGAAGTCGGGTACGTCATGCCACTCGCCCAGTTGGCTTTTGACAACCGTGTACTTCACGTCGCCGACGATAACCAGCTGCTGCGGCTTATACTTGCAAAGGATGGCCGTGAGCTTGTTGAGGATTTTGGGTGTTTGGCTTGGAACATGGATGCCTTTTTCCTGAAGCTCCATCTCCCACCCAATGTGGGGGTCAGCGATTAGAAGAGTCTTGACGCTTCCCGTTTTCACCATTGCCGCGGGGCTGGGCCAAAGCAAACTTAACATGACGGTTTAACCAAGCTTAAGATTTTTTTGTGAATTTGGAGGTTCCCAGAAGCGACAAAACTAAGTGTTCGCTTTGGATCCAATTCAACATTTACTTCTTTGTTCTCGGGCGACGTGATTGTTCCGTCTGCTTCCTTTATTATAAGAAAGCCCGCCGCGACGTCGGTTGTGCGCAGTTTCCCGCGCAGGTCAACAAACGCGTCTGTTGAACCGTCAGCCACGTAGCAGAGCTCAAGGGCGTTGGCGCCGAAATGGCGGATATGCTTGGTTTTACCAATAAGCGCGGTTACTTTTGGGGCAACCTCTTTGACTTTGTAAGTGTTCAAATCTAAACCGATCAACGCCTCATCCAGCGTGGTGGTTTTTGACGGCGTAATTTTCTTTCCGTCGCGAAATGCGCCTTTGCCCCTGAAAGCTGTGTACGTCACGTCGTGGAAGAGGTCGGCAACCATCCCTGCGTAAACCTCCGCAAGCCACGGCTTATCCGAAACCGCAACAGAGCAAGCGTAGAAGGGTAAGCCATGCATGAAATTGGTGCTTCCGTCAACCGGGTCAACCGTCACAAAACACTCCTCAGCCGACGACCCGAACTTTTTTACCCCCGACTCCTCGCTGATTAACGTAAACGAAACGCTGTGCTGGTTTAGGGTGTCGATGATTGCTTTTTCTGCGGCTAAATCCATCGGCTTCATCGCGTCGCCGCCCGCGCCTACGCCCAGGTTAGGCTGCGTTTCTTTGGTGGTTTTGACGCATGGCGCTATGTTTTTCTGCACGTTTGTTTTGCATTCGAGAAGGATTTGTTGCCAGTCGTTCTGTTTTTGCGTTTTCATTGCGGTTCTTCCTGCTTGTTGTTATAGATTGGACAAGTTGATAAATGCTATACCCCGCTTTCGGCGGCTGAAAGGCGGTTAACCTGCAGTCTAAATCCGAAACGCTTATATTTTCTGGTTTATGACTCATTGAGCAGGTTCGAAGCTTCAATGTCTAATCTCGCAAACAAAAAAGCAAACGTTGCATCATGGTTCCAGAGCTTCGACTACTTTTATTATAGTTATTTTCCTTAAGCCCAGAACTCAGAAAATTTTTTAGTGAAGTTCTGGGCAAAGCACGGGTGTAGCAAATGGAAAAAACTGGCTCTAAAAAAACGATTGTTGTTAAATTCGGCGGTTCTAGCCTAGCCGATCACGAGAGACTCTTAAAAGCGGTGGTTGCCGTGGTTAACGAAGCCAAGAAGGGTACGCGGGTCGCCGTGGTTGTGTCGGCTATGGGTAAAACTACTGATGTCCTTATGACGACTGCGAAGAACGCTTCTAACGGGAAACTCGACAAGAAAGACCTTGACGACATCCTCTCGATGGGCGAGCGGACCAGCATCAGAATCTTCTCCACGGCTCTGCGAACCAACGGAGCAGAATCCTGCTACTTTGACCCAATCGACAGCAACTGGCCAATAATCACCGACTCAGCATTCCAAAACGCCAACCCCATCCTCAAAGACTGCGAAAAAAATATTCGCGAATGCGTGCTGCCAATCATGGAAAAAGGCGTCATCCCTGTTGTGGCGGGTTTTTTGGGTAAAACCAAAGACGGCAAAATCACGACTTTGGGAAGAGGCGGAAGCGACACCACCGCGTTCGTCTTAGCTGAGGCGCTTGGAGCCGACGAAATCGTGTTGGTAACCGACGCCGACGGCATAATGTCCGCTGACCCGAAGCTTCTTTCTAACGTTTTGCGCCTCAAAGAAGTCGACGTTAACACGTTGGTGGGGCTTGCCGATTCAGGAGCCAAATTCATCCACAGCAAAGCGTTAAAGTACAAGCCTAAAAACATCAACGTCCGCGTCATCAACCACGCACACGGCGACCTCTCCGAGGAAGGCACCTTAGTCACAGGCGGATTAGCCACGGAGCTTGACGCTGAAATCGCACATCCGTTTCCCGTCGCCGAAATCACCGTGATAGGCAACGGCATATCAGCTAACCCACAAATCATCCAGGAAATGGCGGAGAAAACCAAGCGACACTCGCAGCTTTTAGGCATGTCAATGAACTCGAACTCCGCTATTCTTTACGTGTCTCAAGAAAAGAATTTAGACGGCCTCTTCAACGACGTTCACAACATAGTAAAGAGCAACAAGGAAACGATTGCGATGGCAGTCAAAAAAGACCTTGTTTTCATACAAACAAGCGGTGTCGGCTTAGAGGAAACCCACGGCATCATCGGAAAAATCAGCGAAGACCTGCGGGTCAGCGGCATAAACATTTCAGGCATACTAACCATAACCTCTAGCATCCTGCTCTTTATGGATTGGAGTGAACGGGAAAAAGCCCTAAAACTGATTAAAAACTCTTTAAGGAGCGCTAAGTAAGGTGAAAATATGAATCAAGGAAAAACTCGAAGACTAAGAAGAATCCTGCAGCAAGACAACCGAACAGTAATTGTCCCCATGGACCACGGCGTAACCGTCGGACCCATCCAAGGCTTAGCTAACATGCAGCAGACAATCAACATGCTCATCAAAGGTGGAGTCGACGCAGTTCTCGTCCACAAAGGCATCGCAAGGCACACTGACGCTGGAAACGCAGGGTTAATCGTTATGCTTTCAGGCATGTCAAACCTTGAGCCCGAACGTCAACGGCAAAGTCCAAGTCTGCAGCGTCCAAGAAGCCATACGGCTTGGGGCAGACGCTGTTTCAGTGCATGTTAACATCGGAGCGCAGGATGAGGATAAAATGCTTCAAAACCTCGGCAGCGTAGCCGACGAATGTGACGTTTACGGTATGCCGCTTCTTGCAATGATGTATCCTCGGGGACCCAAAATACAGAATGAACACGCAGCCGACGTTGTCGCTCATGCCGCACGCATCGGCGCTGAACTTGGCGCAGACATCATCAAAGCAAACTTTACAGGAAACACAGAAACATTCAGAACCGTAGTGGAAAGCTGCCCCGTACCCGTTGTGATTGCGGGGGGACCAAAATGCAAAACCTCCGAAGAGGTCCTCCAAACTACATACGACGCCATTTCAGCTGGAGCAGCGGGTCTCTCAATCGGACGCAACGTCTTCCAACATGAAAACCCAACCCTAATCGTCAAGGCGCTGTCAGCAATCGTTCACGGCGGCGTTAGCGTGCAGGAAGCGCTCAAGATTCTCGGTGAAAAAACGTGAAGGAACTTTGGGTAGAGATTGAGCAGGCGGCTTCACCGCAAGAAAAAGAAAACTTGCTTAGCTCCGCGCATGAAAACGCCGATGTGGTTCTCGAAGGAACCCAAGCCAGCACCCGCAGCGGCAAACTCGACATAGCCTTCCTCGCCGAGCTGTCCGAGAAAAAGATTTCTCAAGCTAAAAATGAAGGCAGAAAAACCGCCGTTAAAATCAGCATAAAAGGCAAGGAAGACGAGAACCAAGCTGCCAAAGCGGCTGAGCTGGGCGTGGATTACATTATTATTAACACGTTTGATTGGCGCGTTATCCCGCTGGAGAACTTGATTGCGAAGGCACACGGCGGCAAAAGCAAACTCATCGCCGAAGTTGCCACGGCGCAGGATGCCAAGGTGGTTCTTGAAGCCTTAGAGTTGGGAACAGACGGCGTTCTGCTTAAAACCTCAAACCCCACTGAGCTTGCCAACACGGTTAAACTGGTTAAAGGGCAAATGCCAAAGGTCGCGTTGACAGTGGCGAAGGTTCTCTCAATCCAACCCATCGGCACAGGCGCCAGAGTCTGCGTGGACACGGTTGATTTGATGGTTCCAGGCGAAGGAATGCTTGTCGGTTGCCAATCTGCAGGGTTCTTTTTGGTGGAAGCTGAAGTAAACGAGAACCCGTACGTGCAGTCTAGGCCTTTCCGAGTGAACGCTGGACCAGCCTCGCACTACACGTTAACGTCGCTTCAGAGCACCAGGTACCTGTCTGAACTTAAGGCTGGGGACGAAGTTTTAATCATCAACAGGGAAGGCAAAGTAAGAATAACCAACGTAGGTCGATCAAAAATCGAGTTCCGACCCCTCATCCTAATTGAAGCGCAAGCGGACGACACAAAAATCAAAACGATATTGCAAAACGCGGAAACCATCCGCCTCGTCACGCCGAAAGCCTCTAAACCCGTCACGGAACTAAAAGTAAACGACGAGGTTTTGGTGCATTTGGCTGCGAAAGGGGGTAGACACTTCGGCGTTTCTGTGCCTGAAGAAACGGTGATTGAGAAGTGACCATGAGAATCTGCGTTTCAATTCTTCCAAAAAACATCGCTGAAGCGTTAAACCTCATCAAAAAGGCAGAAGAATCCGAAGCAGACCTAATCGAAGTCAGGCTAGACCGCCTCGAAAAAAATAGTAACCTAGGCGAACTTGCCAAAGCCACAAAGCTTCCCTTAATCGCGACAAACAAACTTGCAAGAGAAAAAGGTTTTTTTGCTGGTTCGGAAGCCGAGCGGCAACAAATCCTCTTGAGTGCCGCTGAAAACGGGTTCGAATACGTTGACGTTGACCTATCAAACCCAAACAACAAAGAAATAATCGATAAAATCAAAAAGTTGGGTTCAAAACCAATAGTTTCCTACCACAATTCTGAAGACGCCTTAAACGTTTCCGAAATGGAAAAAATCCTCCACCAAGAGATTTCGTGCGGTGCCAGCGTCTGCAAAATCATAGTCACAGCCAAAACAACCGAAGATAACTTGACGGCGCTCAATTTCGTGGCTTCTCATTCTGGTGAGGCGAAGCTTGTTTGTTTCTGCATGAGCGAGGCGGGCAAGGTTTCGCGGCTTCTTTCTCCGATGTTCGGCGCGTTCTTCACGTTTGCGTCGCTGGAGCAGGGCGACGAAACGGCGAAGGGGCAGATGTCGATTGGCGAAATGAAAGTTGCATACGACCTTTTGGGGGCAACGTGATGGCGGTTTCAGGTAAAACCAAAGTTTTCGGAGTAATCGGCGACCCCATAGAGCACAGCCTAAGCCCAGTCATGCAGAACGCGGCGTTTGAAGCCTCCAAACTTGACTGCGCATTCTTGCCATTTAAAGTCGAATCTTCACAGCTTGGCAAAGCCATAGACGGCATGCGAGCCTTAGATATCCAGGGATTAAACGTTACCATGCCCCACAAAACCGCAATCCTGAGTTTCCTAGACGAAGTTGACACGACCGCCAAGGTCCTAAAAGCAGTTAACACGGTGAAAAATGAGGACGGCAAACTGTTAGGCTTCAACACTGACGGCGCAGGCGCAATGTCGGCGCTAAGAGAAAACGGCGTGGATCTTAGAGGCAAAAAAGTGATGTTGCTAGGCGCAGGCGGAGCTGCTAGAGCCATAGGTTTCGCGGTTGCGGCGCAGGCGGATGAGCTTTCAATATTGAATCGGTCAATTCAACCAGCAGCCGAGTTAGCAGACATCGTACATCAAAAGTTCAACAGCAAAGTCTTTGCATATGCGCTTTCCCCATTGACAATTCGGGGAGTTCTAGTTGATGCTGACTTGCTAATTAACGCCACTTCAGTCGGGATGAAACCAAACGCCGCCAAAACCCTAGTGCCCTCTGAATGGCTCAAACCCGATTTGGCAGTAATGGACATCGTTTACGACCCGCTTGAAACCAAGCTGGCGAGAAACGCGAAGGCTGCAGGAGCCAAAGTGGTCAGCGGAGTTGAAATGCTGATTTATCAGGGGGCGGCGTCGTTTGAAATCTGGACTGGCAAAAAAGCGCCAGTTGAAGTTATGAGGAAGGCAGCGCTTAACCATTTGCAAAAGGTGCAGAAGAGATGACTGGGCAAGCAACGGCTATAGCGCATGGAGCAGCAACGATTGTTAACGCTATGGCTCTTGGCAAAGGCGCCGCTTTCGGAGTTGACCTATACACGAAGGCTCAGGTAAAATTAACTGACGAACCCGAAGTCGTTAAGGCGGAGATTGCTTCTGACCCCCAAGAAAGCACCGTTCTGATGGAGAAAACCGTCACGCGGGTTCTTAGCCATTTCAAAGTGGAAAAGAGGTTTGGCGCCAAAGTTAAAACTTGGTCCACCATCCCCATCGCTAAAGGGCTCAAAAGCAGCAGTGCCGCGGCGAACGCGGTGGCGTTGGCGACCACGGCGGCGCTGGGAGAGATGGTGGATGATTTTAAAATCGTCAATTTAGGCGTAGACGCTGCTTTCGATGCGAAAGTCACGGTGACAGGAGCTTTTGACGATGCATGTGCTTCATATTTCGGCGGTGTAGTTGTCACAGACAATTTGGAACGCAAAATCGTAATGCAAACGTCGTCACCTGATGATTTTGTGGTGCTTTTCCATGTTCCTCCGCAAAAAGCCTATTCAGGCGACTCGAACGTTGACAGGCTCAGAGTGGTGAAGCCGCTGGTTCAAGTTGCCTATGATGAAGCTTTAGCTGGCGATTTTTGGGGCGCTTTGACGCTTAACGGTTTAATTTACTCTTCCGCTTCGGGGTTCGACCCTTCGATTGCAATTGATGCGTTGGCGGCTGGAGCGGTTGGAGCTGGGCTCTGCGGCAAAGGACCCGCGGTCACTGCAGTTGTGCCTGAAGATAAGGTTGATTCGGTGAGGGCGGCTTTTCAAAAATTCGGCGGTGAAGTCTTGCAAGCACGCCTTAACCATGAGAAAGCAAAGGTGATTTAGCTATGGTGGATGTAATCGTTAAAAAATCTGAAAAACTAAGCGGCGAAGTATGCGCTCCCCCATCAAAATCGTATACTCAGCGAATGCTTATTGCGGCGGCTCTTTCCAATGGATCTGGAAAGGTGTCAAATCCCCTTCTTTCTGAAGACACAGAAGCAGCCCTGCGTGCCATAACGGCGTTAGGCGCTGAAACAAGCTTTGAAGAAAACTGCTGGGTCGTCAAAGGCGCGGCTTCAATTCAAAATGCGAAATCACCAATCGACTGCGGAGAATCTGGAGCTACCCTCCGTTTCATGGTGCCCGTCGCAGCCCTCGCTAGTGACCCCTCTACGCTGTTTTTCCGCGGCTCTCTTGATCGCAGACCAATTGAACCCTTAATCAAAAGTCTCGACGATTTGGGCGCAAAGGTTCATCTCAAAAAGTTCGGCGACAAAGACGCCGTGGTTGTTGAAGGCGGCGGAATCCTCGGAGGACAAACCTTAATTCGCGGCGACGTCAGTTCACAGTTCATCTCGGGGCTGATGTTTGCGTGTCCGATGGCGAAAGTTGACACCGAAATTATTTTAACGTCGCCGCTTGAGTCAACTAACTACGCAAAAATGACTTGGGATGTACTTTCAAGACACGGCGTCAAAGTAGACGTTTACGGCAACTTCGAACGCATTGTAATCCCAGCCAACCAAGCCTTCAAGCCGGCTGATAGCCGAGTACCAGGCGACTTCTCATCAGCCGCATTTCTCCTCGCAGCCGCAGCCATCACCAACTCCAAAGTGCAGGTAAACGACCTTGACCGCGAGAGCATTCAAGGCGACAAAGCCATTCTGGGCATTCTAAAGCAGATGGGTGTAGCGGGCAAAGTTTGTGACAACAGCGTTGAAATAGACGGCGTTGGCGGTCCGCTTGTTCCGCTTAATCTTGATGCAAAAAACATTCCTGACCTTGTCCCAGTATGCGCAGCTCTGGCATGCTTCGCTGAAGGCACATCAAAAATAACTGGCGCGCAAAGGCTTAGGCTCAAAGAGTCCGACAGGCTGAAATCCCTTCATACTGAATTCAAAAAGATGGGCGGCAAAATAGAATTTGACTCGGACAGCCTAACCATAACAGGCACTTCTAATCTGCACGGCGCTACAGTTAACTCCCATAATGACCATCGAATCGCGATGGCTTGCGCGGTTGCAGCTCTATGCGCTGAGAAACAAACTGTAATTCAAAACGCTCAGTGCGTCAGAAAGTCTTATCCGCAGTTCTTCCTTCATCTCAAACAGTTAGGAGCGGAAATTGTTGGCGGGAAATTCGACAGGTAAAGAATTCGTATTCACCACTTTCGGCGAAAGCCACGGCAAAATCGTAGGCGTAGTTGTGGACGGTTGCCCAGCAGGCTTGCCCCTGTCTGAAGCAGACATCCAAGCCGAACTGGACAGACGCATCCCCGCAGACTCCAAAATCGTTTCTGCAAGAATCGAAAAAGACGTGCCCAAAATTTTGTCAGGCGTCTTCAACGGCTACACCACGGGTGCTCCCATAGCCGTGACGGTTGAGAACAGGGAGGTTGACTCGGCGGATTACGAAGCAATCAAGAATCTGCCAAGACCCGGACACGCAGACTACCCCGCAGGCGTCAAGTACGGCGGCTTTAACGATTATCGAGGCGGCGGACGGTTCAGCGGCAGGGTTACAGTGGCGATAATAATGGCTGGCGCCATCGCCAAGAAGCTGCTAAGCCACTTCGACGTTGACGTTTTAGCTTACACAAGAGCCATAGGCAAAATCAGAAGCGACAAAAAATTCAGCACCGAAGAAATCCAAAAGAACCGCTACGCGGCGGCGACTCGGTGCCCAGACCTGTCCTGCGCCGAAAAAATGGAGCAAGCCATCGTTGAAGCCCGAGAAGAAGGCGAAAGCGTCGGCGGCGTAGTTGAATGCATCGCCCTGAACGTTCCAGTAGGGGTTGGCGAGCCAATGTTTGATTCGCTTGACGCTGACTTAGCTAAGGCGCTGTTTAATGTTCCCGCTGTAAAAGCGGTTGAGTTCGGCTTAGGCTTCGCTGTTGCCGATTTAAAAGGCTCAGAAAGCAACGACGCCTACGTCATGCAAAACGGCAAAGTTACAAGCTTCAACAGATAACATGGGCGGAATCTTAGGCGGCATATCCAACGGCATGCCAATCCAAATTCGGGCAGCAATCAAACCAACGCCCTCCATCAGCCTGCCGCAGAAAACCGTTAACTTGTCCACTATGGAAAACGCTTCTGTAACCGTTAAGGGCAGGCATGACCCGTGTGTGGTTCCGAAAGCCGTTCCCGCAGTGGAAGCCGCCGTTGCAGTAACGTTAGCTGACCACATGATTCGTGCTGGTTTCATACCGAAAGTTTTGGAGAGAAAGAAAATTGTTGGATGAACTTGAACGCTACAGAAAACGGGTCGACGAAGTTGACGAATTGATTCTGAAGGCATTAACTGAAAGAGTCAAGATATGCATGGCTATTGGTTTGGTGAAGAAAAAACGGGGCATGGAAGTCAAGGATGCTTCCAGAGAAAAAGACGTTTACAAAAAAGTTAAAGAGAAATCTGCCGAATTATGCTTAGATCCCCAGAAAGTTGAGGCAGTTTACCGCGAAATAGTTAATATGTGCAGTGCAGTTCAAGAATAAGAAATAATCTGAAAAGGAAAGTTTACGGCAATGCTCTACGAAATAAACGAGAAAGCCATAAGACTCGAAAACCAAGGAAAGAAAATTATCCGCTTAAACCTAGGTGACCCTGACCTGGCGACGCCAACGGAGATTGTGGAAGCCGCGTACGCTGCTATGAAGGCGGGGAAAACAAAGTATTCTTCAGCTTATGGCGAGGAAAAACTAAGGCAGAAACTCGCGAAGATTCATGGAGTTAAAGCAGAAAACGTGGTTATTACGCCTGGTTCCAAATGGGGCGTCTTCGCGACGCTTTATTTGACGATGAAGGCTGGAGGCAACATCATCATACCCACGCCTTACTGGACAGCTTACGATTTGATGGCTAAAAGCATCGGTGCCCAAACAAGGCTGCTTCGAACCGAAATGGAAGACGGCTGGAAAGTTGATTTGGGCAAGCTTGAAGCCATGATTGACAAAGACACAAAGATGATAATTCTCAATAACCCGAATAATCCAACCAGCAAAGTCATGGATGCAAAAACCTTAGACGGCATAGTGGAAATCGCCAACAAAAAAGGCGTAACCATCCTCTCAGACGAAGTTTACGGTCCAATCAGCTTCGTAAAAACAAAAAGCATCCTTGAATACGACGGCAACAACACTCACATCCTGTCAAACGGCTTCTCCAAAATGTTCACTATGACGGGCTGGCGAATCGGCTACATCATAGCCAACAAGCCGCTAATCGACAACATCACAAAACTAAACCAAATCACCATAAACAACGTGCCAGTCTTCATACAGGAAGCAGCTTTGAAAGGGCTTGAAATGCAGAAAAGCCTGACCAACAGCATCGAGAAAGAATATCAAGAACGAGCAAAAATGGCGTGTGCAACCCTCACGAAAGCGGGGCTTTCCTTCACCGAGCCTGAAGCACCCTTCTACGTGTTCCCTAAACGTAAAGGCTTAGACTCCGAAAAATTCACTTTAGACCTGCTTGACAAAGGCGTCGCAGTTGCTCCAGGAACATCTTTCGGCGACTACAGAGAACACTTCCGCATCTCCCTAACTGCCCCCCGAAACGAAATAAAGGTGGGGTTGGAAAAAATCAGCGAGGCGCTCGGATGAAAACCGCGGTTCTCGGCGCGGGAAAAATGGGTGTTTGGTTCGCAAAGTTTTGCAAGGAGAAAGGCGACATCGTAATTCTGGCAGATCGAAAAGCGGATAAGCTGTCGAGGCTTGGCAAGGAGTTAGGCGTTGAAACCACAACTGACTTTGTGGAAGCGGTGAAGGCAGCTGACGAAATCGTGATTTGCGTTTCCATCAGCAGCTTCGAAGACGTCGTAAAAAAGATAGGTCCTCACATTCATGATGGGCAGGCGGTTACGGACATATGCTCAATTAAAGAGTTTCCCGTCAAAGTGATGCATGAGCACATCAAGCACGGGTTGGTTTTGGGTACGCACCCCGTTTTTGGTCCCGGCAGCAAAGGCGTAAACCACAAAGCCTACATACTTACCCCGACAAACGCCGCCGAAGAAAAATACGCTGAAGACTTCAAGAAGTGGCTGGAGAAAGAAGAAGCACACGTCTTCATCATGACACCCCAAAAACACGACCAACTCATGTCAATCGTCCTCGGATTTCCCCACTTCCTCGGATTAGCCGCATGCGAAACCCTTCTTGAACAGCAGCTTTTCCCCGAAACCAAACAGGTGGCAGGAACAACTTACCGCATGCTCTTCACCTTGGCGGAAGCAACGGCTCTAGAAACCCCTGACCTGTACGCTAATTTGCAGATGAAGCTGCCTGAGATGCGAAAAATCGAAGAAGCCTACATCGAGAAGGCGCAGGAGTGGCTGGATTTGCTTAAGCAGAAGAACCCGCAGGCAATCGTTGACCGTATGGAGCAGCTTAAAACGAAACTGCAGAAGGTTGACCCAGACTTCGCCCAGTCATACGAAGTCATGTACAAAATGCTCGAAGCCACAGAAAAATAAACGACTGTTGCCGCAATCGCCTGTTTCAAATAAAGGACAAATATCAAACGGTTATTGAGAGAATAGCAGCAATAAAAGCTAAATGCTAGCAAAGCTGTAACAAAAGTGAACGGGGAAGAAAACGGTAACAGGAGAGTAATAGAAGATGAAGGTTCTAGTAGTAAACTGCTCCTTAAAGTCGAAGAGCGAAGCTTTGGTTGCTGCAGTAAACAAATTCAGCAATGTCTTGCTCGCCGACTTCAGCTTAATCGATGATACACACCTCATTGGCAGCGACATCGACGCTGTAATCATAAGTGGTTCAGGCGCAAGAATCGTGCATCCAGCCGAGAGGCAGATGTTCAACGGCGTCGCCAACTTGATAAGAAACTGCAACTTGCCGCTTCTGGGAATCTGCTATGGCCAACAACTTCTCTGCCACACCTTAGGCGCAGACGTCGGAGCATTGCCAGAGGAAGTATTCCGCTTCGAAGATGTCCGCTTACTAGCCGACGACGAAGTGTTCTCTGGTTTTAGCAGGGGGCAGAAGGTGCCCCTTTGCGAATCCCACCACGACTACGTCCTCAAAGATAGCCTCAAAAAGGCAGGGATGATTTTGCTTGCGGATTCACCGTCATGCGAAGTCGAAGCAGTTAAGCACAAGAGCAAGCCGTTCTACGGGTTCCAGTTCCACCCTGAAAGAATAACCATCGATAACGTGACCCATCCCGAGGGACATAAAGTCATAGAGAACTTCTGCCGAAAAATAGTCAAGAAATAAAGCCCAAATGTCGGCTTACTTTTTCGATCCAGCGCGCTCAAGCAGCAAACGCTCATCTGTGAAGCCGAACTTGGTATATGCTTTCAACCCCTGTTTGCTGCAGTTGCAAACGTTGTTCTGTTTCAAATAAAAGCTTATTCAAGGTCAACTCTGCAGAAAGAGCCAAAGAAAAAGGTGTTCAGATGACTCTGGGGTAGGATCCCAGGATTTTCACGAACGTCGCGTATTTTTCCAGGGCTTCCAAGGCTTCTGCGCAGCGTTTTTCGGTTCGGTGCCCCTCAAAGTCGAGGTAAAAGTTGTATTGCCACGCAGTGGTTTTGGTGGGTCTGGATTCGATTTTGGTTAGGTTGATGTTTCTTGATGCGAACTCGCTGAGGGCGTGGTAGAGGGTTCCGGGGCGTGTTTGGCTGAGAATATGATTGAGGTTTTGTCGTCGCCTGTGGGGGCTGCATCTTCGTGGCCGAGGACAAGAAACCGAGTGTAGTTTGATGGGTTATCGGCGATGTCTCGGGCAAGAATCTTCATGCTGTAGAGGTCTGCGGCTTTTTCGCTTGCGATGGCGGCAGCGTTTGTGAGGTTTTTTTCTTTAATGATTTTTACGGCTCCAGCGGTATCGTAAGCGGGGATGATTTCCCACTTGTGCCTTTCAAGGTATTTGCGGCATTGCGCTAACGCTTGGGGATGCGAGTAAACTGTTTCGATGTCCTCGATTTTGGTGTCTGGGTTGCCGATTAGGACATGGGCAAGTTTTACTGCGACTTCACCGCAGACTTTGAGGTCATAAGTGAGGAATAGGTCGTAGTTTTGGTTGACGCTGCCCTCGATAGAGTTCTCAATCGGAACCACGCCATGGGGAACAACACCTGTTTTTACGGATTCGAAGACATCGCGGAAATCTTTGCAGGGAACTGGCTCTACTTTGCTGCCGAAAAACTTGTAGACAGCCATTTCACTGTAAGCGCCAGTTTCACCCTGATATGCTACTTTCACTGTTTGTTTCCCCGATTGTGACTCTTAAGCAAAAGCTTGTTTATACCGTTTATCATCGCTTCGACGCTTGCCATCACGATGTCTTCTCTTGCCGCCCTCGCCGAAACCAAATTGCCTTTCTCATCCTCCACTTTAATGATGACTTCTGCAACAGCGTTTGAGCCGCCCGTAATGGCTTCAAGACGGTACTCTCGGAGACGGATGTTTTCTTGGCTGCTGATTAGCTTCTGAATTGCTTTTAGAACCGCGTCAACTGGACCTACACCTGTTTCTGCGGCAATGTATTCTTTCCCATCCAGAATCAGCCGCACTGAAGCCGTTGGGATAACTTTGATGCCGGTGACCACTGCCATGTCGCATAAGGAAACGATTTTCTGTTCCCGACTTCGCCTATAACCGCAGAGGTCAACGCCAGCAAGTCCGCGTCCGTGACCATTTTGCCTTTGTCGCCAAGTTCCTTGACGCGTTGGACGATTTCTTTGAGTTGCTCCTCCGTTGGGTGAATGCCGACTTCTTCCAGCTCCGCTTTGATGCCGCGTGTCCCCGCCAGTTTCCCAGCTACAAGTTTTCTTGTGCGGCCAACCAACGCGGGGTCTATCGGTTCAAAGGTTAGGGGTTTCTCGGTTACTCCGCGGGTGTGGATGCCTGATTCATGTGCGAAAGCGTTTTCGCCGACCAGCGCCTTGTTAGCCTGCACGGCGATGCCTGTTAACGTTGAAACCATGCGGGATGTGCTGTAGAGTAGTCGGCTGTTTACGCCTGTCTTGTACTTGTAAATTACCTGCAGCGCCATAACCACTTCTTCCAGCGAAGCGTTACCTGCCCGCTCGCCCAACCCGTTGACGGCAACATGCACTTGCACAGCGCCCGCTTCCACGGCAGCCAACGAGTTTGCGACTGCCAACCCGAAGTCGTCGTGGCAGTGAATGCTAATCGGCGTCTTGACGACGGATTTGATTTCTTCAACGAATTTGATGGTTGATTTCGGAATCATGATGCCTACGGTGTCAGGCAAGTTGAGGCTGTCCATTCCTGCTTTTTCTGCAGCTTGGCAAACCTGTTTTAGAAAAGGCATTTCGGAACGTGTGGCATCCATGGGTGAAAACTCGCATTTTACCCCATGCGCCTTCACGTACTCAATCGACTCAACCGCTGAAGCCAACACTTGCTCAGGTGTCAAGTTGACGGCGTACTTCATCTGCACTGGCAGAGGTCGGGATGAAAACGTGGATTAAGTCAACGTCGCAGTCCAGCGCCGCGTCAATGTCGCCTTTTGTCGCTCGGGAAAGGGCGCAGATTTCAGAATTCAAGCCCAGCTTGGCAATTTCTTTAACGACTTTTTTTTCGCCGTCAGAGGAACTTGGAAAACCCGCTTCGATAACGTCAACGCCCAGTTTGCCTAGTTGGCGTGCGATCTCAATTTTGTCTTCAGGGGTTAAAGAAACCCCGGGGGTTTGTTCGCCGTCTCTTAGGGTGGTGTCTAAAATCCGTATGTATTTTCCCGTCATTTTTTCAGCCAGTTTTCACTGTTAAGGCTGCAGCAATGGCTTCCGCCATTCCCACGGTCGTTGTGTTGCCGCCGCAGTCTGGAACAGTTTGACCGTTACGTAACGCGTAAATTACGCCGTTCTCGATTGCTGCGCCTGCCTGCATGCATTTTTTGTCGTTGTATTTTTCGCCAAGCCACTCCAGCATCATTTTCGCGCTAAGAACCATCGAAATCGGGTTTGCTGTGTGTTTTCCTTCCCTGTTTGGCGCTGAACCATGGATGGGTTCGAAGAGTGCGAAGTTGTCGCCTAAGTTTGCGCCTGGAGCCATGCCTAAGCCGCCGATTAGTTGGGCTGCTTCGTCTGAGAGGATGTCGCCGAACATGTTGCATGTGCAGAACACATCGAATATCTGCGGCTCCTTGATGAGCCGCATCGACGCTGCGTCAACGTACAGTTCGTTGAAGGCGATGTCTGGGTACTGCTTGGCTGTTTCGCGGCATACGCTGGCGAATAACCCGTCGGTTACCCGCATAACGTTTGCTTTGTGGATTGCGGTGACTTTCTTTTTGCCGTTGCGTAGGCGCGCCATTTCGAAGGCTTTTTTGGCTATGCGTTCGCAGGCTTTGCGTGTTATGACCCTGATGCAGATGGTTGTGTTCGGGTCTAAGTGTGAATTCTAAGCCTTTGTAAACGTCCTCGGTGTTTTCCCTGACCCACAGCATGTCAATGTCTGGTCTAGCAACTGGAACCGATGGGTAAGACTTGATCGGGCGCAGGTTCGCGTATAAATCGAACATCAACCTGAGTTTAACTATGACGTCTGCTGCTGTTTCGCCGACTGGACCTTTCAGGCACGCGTGAGACGCCTTGATTATTTCTACGCTGTCCGCAGGAAGCGCCACGCCTCTTTTCGCTAAGGTGCCGTCGCCTGCTTCAGCCTCAATCATCTTCAGTTTTATGCCGAATTTTTTCTGCGCTGCCTCTAGAACTTTCAGGGTTGCTTCTGTTAGTTCTGGACCGATTCCGTCTCCTGGAATCAACGAAATTTTGTATTCAGTCATTTCTTGTTCATTCTCCTACGCAAATTCTCGATTAATCCGCCGTCAACTAATATCTCTAGGATAAATGGTGGCAGCTTCTCTACTTGAAACTTTTTGCCGTTGGAAACGTTTTCTATCTTGCCAGCTTCGAAATCCACCGCTAACTCGTCGCCTGTTTCAACCGCCGCCGATATGCCTTTGCATTCGATTACGGGCAAGCCGATGTTGATGGCGTTTCGGAAGAAGATCCGCGCGAAAGATTCAGCTAACACGCATTTTACGCCAGCGTACTTTAAGTGCTAGCGGTGCTTGTTCTCGGCTTGAGCCGCATCCGAAGTTTTTGCCGCCTACCACGATTACGCCTTTCTTTGGCTTTCTCGGGAAACTCTGGGTCTAAGCCTTCCAGTGCGTGTTTTGCCAGCTCATGAGGGTCAACCAGCATCAGGTATTGTCCAGGCAGGATGACGTCTGTGTCGATGTTGTTTCCGAATTTTATGGCTGGTCCTTTGATTTTCATGTTCATGCTTTTGCCTCCAGTTTTCTTGGGTCAGTGATTTTTCCTGTTACTGCCGAAGCGGCTACCGTTGCTGGGGAAGCTAGGAATACGCTGGCTTGGGTGCTGCCCATTCTTCCGATGAAGTTGCGGTTTGAGGTGCTGACGCAAGTTTCGTTTGCCGCCAGTAAGCCGATGTGTCCGCCAAGGCATGGTCCGCATGCTGAACCGCAAACTATTGCGCCTGCGTCAATGAAGATATCCATCAAGCCTTCGTCTAAAGCCTGCTTGTAAACTTCTTGCGACGCCGGAATCACAAGTGCCCGAACGCCGTCTTTTACGCGTCTGCCCTTCAGGACTTGAGCTGCTAAACGTAAATCTTCGATTCTGCCGTTGGTGCATGACCCGATGAAAGCCTGCTCAATCGGAACGTCGCCGACTTCTGAAACAGGTTTCACGTTGTCGACTGATGATGGGCAAGCAATCTGCGGCTCCAACTTTGAAACGTCAAAATCCACTGTCCGTTGGTAAACCGCGTCTTTGTCGCTTTTCAAGTCTTCAAAGTTTGGCAGAGTTTTGACTCTTCCTTCTAGGAATTTGCGGGTTGTTTCGTCGGGTTCGATGATGCCGTTTTTGGCGCCCATCTCCACCGCCATGTTGCACAGCGTCATTCTTCCCGCTATGCTCATGTCTTTTATTGTTGGACCTGTGAATTCGGCGCTTTCGTAGGTGGCGCCGTCAACGCTTACTTTTCCGATTATTGATAAGATCAGGTCTTTCGCGGTGACGTACTTTGGGAATTTCCCTGTCACGTTTATTTTGACGGCTTCAGGGATTTTGAGCCAAATCTTTCCAGTGGCTAAGACTGCCGCTGCTTCGGTTGAGCCTATTCCTGTTGCGAACGCTCCGAATGCTCCGTAAGTGCATGTGTGCGAGTCGGCGCCGACGATTACTGTTCCTGGAACCACGTGTCCCTTTTCAGGCATGACTTGATGGCAGATTCCGCCTTTGCCCACGTCGTAAATGCGTAGGTTTTGGTCTTTGGCGAATTGACGCATGGTTTTATGCAGTTCCGCGGCTTTCACGGATTCAGCTGGCACCTGATGGTCCAGTATAACCACTGCTTTTTTGTTGTCCCAAACTTTCTGTACGCCTATTTTTTTGAAGGCTTCAACGGCTAATGGCCCAGTTAAATCGTGCACCATTACCATGTCAACGTTTGCGTCGACTATTTCTCCTGGATGCACGGCTTTTTTTCCTGAGGCTTTAGCCAAGATTTTTTCTGTTATGTTCATTTTTGATTCTCTTCTTCTAACGATTGATTTTTTTGTTTCTGATAACTATGACAAGTTTGTCATTCTAAGAAAACTTGAAATTAAGGGTTTCCGTTCACGGCGACGATTTATTCGTCTATTCTTACCGATTTTGCCCCTCTTGCCAACGCTGTTATGCCTGTTCTTGCGAGTTCAATGACGCCTGTTGCCTTCATCAAGTTTAGGAACGCGTCGAGTTTGTCAGGTGTACCCGTGATTTCTATGGTTAGGCTGTCAGTGGAGACGTCGATGATTCGTCCGCGGAAGACTTCTACGCAGTTTATGATGTCTGAGCGGTCTTTGGCGCTGGGAGAGTTAACTTTTATCAGTGCTAGTTCACGCATTACGTAGGTTCCGGGTTCCAGCTCTTCGACTTTGAGCACATCGATGAGTTTTGCAACTTGCTGGATGACTTGAATTATTGTTCTTTCATCCTCTTTGACTGTGATGGTCATACGCGCGATGTCTTTTCGCTCGCTTGGGCCAACCGTGATGCTTTCGATGTTAAAGTTTCTACGTCGGAACAGGTTTGAAACTGCGAAGAGGACACCTGGCTTGTTTTCGACAAGCACCGAAATTATTTTGGTTCTTCCAGGTTCCATCAGTAGTCACCTCTCTGTTGTGGCAAACCGCAGCCCGGCGGGACGAAGGGTACAACGTCGTGCTCGGAGCCTATTGGCACATCGATTACCGTGGTAACATTACTGGTAAGCGCTGTCTTAACTGCTTTGTGGAATTCCTCGATTGACGTCGCCCGTAGACCCTGCGCTCCGTAAGCCTCTGCCAACTTGACAAAGTCAGGTGTTTTGCCTAGGTCAATTGCCATGTAGCGGCGTTTGTAGAGCATTCGTTGCCACTGCGCCACCATGCCCAGCACTGAATTGTTAAGCACTATGACGATGACGGGGATCTTTTCAGCTACGGAACACGCGAGTTCTTGCTCGGTCATTAGGAAACTGCCGTCGCCAGCTATGTCCACGACTGCTCTGTCTGGGCAAGCCACTTTTGCTCCTATAGCCGCTGGGAAACCAAAGCCCATGGTTCCAAGTCCGCCTGAACTGATGAAAGTTCTCGGCTTCAACGCTTGGAAGTATAGGGCTGACCACATTTGGTTTTGACCAACTTCGGTAGTGACGATGGTGTCCGCAGGTAACAGGTTTCTCAGCTCCATCAGCAGGGCTTTAGGCACTAAGTCTCTGGGTCTGTCTTTTAGCATTGGGCTTAACTGCTCTTTGGCTTCTCTAACACGCTTAGACCACAAGCTAACTTTCATCCTTGGCAGCTTCTTTGTTGTAGCAGCCAGCAGATGCTTCAGCGACACTTTAGCGTCTCCAACGATTGGAACGTCAACTTCAATGTTCTTGCCGATTTCCGCCGCATCAATGTCTATGTGAATCTTTTTGGCGTTGGGCGCAAAAGTGTCTAAATTGGCGGTTGCACGGTCAGAAAACCTTGTTCCAATGGCTAGCAGCACGTCGGCTTCGCCAATCAACCTGTTTGCAGCTGGGTTTCCATGCATCCCTATGCATCCAATTGACAGGGGGTGACATTCAGGAAAAGCGCCCTTACCCATGAAAGTTGTCGCAACTGGCGCCATCAACAAATCTGACATCTGCATCAATTCGTCGGAGGCATTGGAAGAAATGACTCCGCCGCCAGCCAGAATCATCGGGTATTCAGCCTCCGCCAGTAAATCCGCTGCCGCGCTGATTTTAGACAGGTCTGGCTCTAAGGCTGGTTTGTAGCCTCGGGCTTCGATTTTCTCTGTAATTCCCAGGTTTACTTCGGCGATGTCTGACTGCACGTTTTTAGGTATATCAATCAGGACTGGTCCAGGTCTGCCTGAGGACGCTATGTAGAATGCGGCGTTAACCATCGGTTGGATATCCGCGATGCTTCGCGGCTGATAATTATGCTTAGTGATGGGTGTGGTGATGCCGATGATGTCTGCTTCTTGGAAGGCGTCTCTGCCAATCATGTACGAAGAGTTGACGCCGCTAGAAGGAACCTGCCCTGTTATGGCTATCATCGGCGACGAATCCATAAACGCATTCGCGATTCCCGTAACCAAGTTTGTCGCTCCAGGTCCCGACGTTGCCATGCAGACTCCTACTCGTCCGCTGGCTCTTGCGTAGCCTTCGGCGGCGTGTGCTGCTCCTTGCTCGTGTCTAGCGAGTATGTGCCTGATTTTCTCGTTGCCGCAGAGGGCATCGTACACTGGCAGTATGGCTCCGCCTAAGATGCCGAATATGACGTCGACGTTTTGTTTTTCAAGGGAATCTAAGAGTACTTTGGCTCCGCTCATTTTAGTCATTTCATCGTTTCTCCTTTGTGAAAACTATACTCTCGTCTAAAGAAAGAAATGTTTGAAAATATTTGAGTGGCTGTTTCAGAGGGTTTCCTGGGTGAATCAAAGAATAAGTACCCGACGATCCCAGCGATTGAGGTGACGATCCCTCATTTTCATGCCTCGTTAAATATTCCTTAAAAATAAACTGCTGAATCAATAAAAAGCTTGTGGTTAACGTTTAGTTGGATTCAATTTTTTGCGGGAAAAACCTTTTGTTTTTGGAGGTTTTTTCCTATTTTTTGGAAAGCCCTTATTACACAGAACAACTTTTTTCTTAGCTTGACCATTATGTGCGAATTTAACGTTATTCTTGATGGAAAAACCCAGTTTAAAGATGTGATTTACGTTAAGGTTGACGGCGACAACGTGACGGTGAAGAACATTATGGGCGAATCAAAAGAGTTCAAAGGATGCAAAATCACTGAGGTAGACGTCAACTACACTCGGCTGGTACTTGCGCGAGTAAAGCCCTAATTCTCGTTGATCTTGCGTTCTGAACCTTTTTTACTGCAAAGCAGCCTTTTGCCTAACGCATATTCAAGCTTTAAACCAAAAAAGCAACCCAAAACAAGCTCTGACGAAAACTCTCTATCGAGGAGGGGTACCCCATTTTTACATCAAAAAACCAATGTAAAAATGGGTCAAAAAGACCGAGGGAGACGGTCCACTGTTTGTGAACCGAAACAACCACAAAAATTATCTACGCTGAAAAAGCAGGATATTTGCCAAGTTGAGTCAAAGCCTTATCAACTAGCAAGGGTTCAGCCAGTTGTTAACTCAACCTGAAAGTTGGGTTTTCTGGCTTTATATATTTTGAAACCAAATAGTTTAAGTAAACATGGCAGGTCAACTTGGAAAGGAAGCGTAGATGAGCAGCAGGCAAGAGTTCGAAGAGGACTTAACGTTTTTTCTGTCAAGGTTAACAGTCGATTCCGATGAGATAGTTAAAAACAAACTTAACGTCCTCAAAAACTGTCTCGTAGACTTGCGGAAAGCAAACATTGTAAAAATCAACCATTCCGTGATGGAGCTCGCCTGCGCCAAATACCTAGTCACGAAAGGCTACGAGGTCCAGATCGAACATGTCCTCAACGAGATTTTAACCTGCGACCTGTTCGCAACCAAAGGCTTGGGAAACCTTATTGTTGAGGTTGAAACAGGCTTCATCCCGCCTGAAAACGCCCTGGCGCCGCTGACGTATACTTCTGCGCGTTTGGCGAGCAAAATAATCCGTTACAGCAGCTTCGCGGGGAAATTCGCGTTGGGCGTTCCACCCCACTACATCCTGCCTTTCCCCCGCGCTTTAGCTAAGCCGCCGCGGAACCGTGAAGACTGGGAAATCCAGCAGATAAAGCGGCTCTGCGACGCGTACTATCAGAAGCCGCCTGTGACGATTGAAGAAATAAGAAACGCGCGAATCCATGAAATCTACATCATCGACGTGGACCACGCGAAAGTCCAGGAAATCGATCCTGAAGCCTACTTGAAAAGAGCCATTCAAAGAGGCATCGTCTACGATTACATGCCCGCCGAGGTAAGGGGGCAATAACCGGTGTCTTTCTGCGTTTACATTCTTCTATGCAGCGACGGCAGCTTCTACACGGGCTACACCAAAGATTTGGAGGCAAGAACAAAACTGCACCTGAACGGCAACGGAGCAAGATACACCAAATCACACAAGCCAGAGAAAATCGGGTACACGGAGCTGTTCAACTCCAGAAGCGAAGCGATGAAACGCGAAAGGGAAATAAAAAAGCTAAGCCACCAGCAAAAACAAGACCTTGTCAACTCACAAAACAAGAAATAACCTTTCCTCACCACCAGCGCCTTGGACCTAAAAGCTGCTGTGTTAGAGTATTAGCGTTAATGCTGCGCCGGTGATTACTGGAATCAGTACGTTGTCGTTTATCGGCAACGGGAGCACTTCAACGGTCATTGCTATTGCTGCGCCTGCAAGAGCCACAAGCGGCTTACCCGGTAAGAAGAACATGCCTGCTAAAAACGCGAAAAACAGCCCTGCCAAAGAGCCCTCCCAAGTTTTTCCCTTGTTAAAAGGCAAAGACGTCGAAATTAAACCTCCGAAAAGTGACGCTGTGCTGTCGCCAAGGCAAAACATGGCTATTGCCGCGGAACTTGCTTGATGGGGAAAAACAACTAAGGTAAACAGGATGCCGCCGGCAAAATACAGAGGTGCCGCCGCGAATCCGTGCAGTTCAGACTGAGACGCTGCATGGCGGGTCACTGCCGAAACAAAAGTCAGATTTCTGCCTTCTAGGCGCCAAAGCTCAGAAATGGTGTATACCAACGCGATTAGGAAAATTAGGGTGCCGACTGCGGGTACTCCGATTAAGCTGGCGATGACTGGCATGAAAACCCCGGATGCGTGGATGTCTTCTCGAACAAAATCGTTTGTCGATGGGAACGAGCGTTTGCGTGGTTTTCCGTCTATTATCGGGATGATTGCGGAAAGCTTGCCGTTTACCACTCTGTCTGCCTTAACCCGTAGGACGAAATCAGGGTTAAAACCGATTTTCAGCATTCCAGGCAGGTACATGCAGCGGTTGTTTCTGTCGTCAGCAACTACAACGCAGTCCCGCAACCTCAGGTTCTCAGCCGTCATTATCTGGGCAACAATCTTCAGTTTTCCGTCAGGTTGAATCGCGTCACCCCAGATTTTGCCCGTTAACACGCCATCTGCAGTTTCAACTTCAACCCCGTAAGCGTACTCCGCACCTAAGGCTGTGGCTAGTTCTTTAACGACAACTGTGGGTAATCCCGAGCTGATTAAGGCAATCTTGCAGTTTCTTGCTTTTATCTGTGAAAAGATGCCTTTAAGGTAGGTTGTTGACGAGATTTTCTCGAAAGCTTCCGTGAGAACTTCAACCTTAACCCCTTTCAATTCGTTGAACAAGCGGTTTAGCACTAAATCAAGTCTGAGAATTCCTGTTTCATAGAGGGAACCGAAGAATAGAAGCTTAATCAGCCTAACGAAGCCTAGTTTCTTCCCAACTTCAAATAAGAAGCGGTTTTTCGGAACAAGAACCCCTTCAACATCGAATACCACAAGCCTAGTTTTCTCTGACGCAACCATTTCTCTCTAAACTCACAAGTCAGCCTCGCTGCCTAAACAGGAAATGGTAACTTGTTAAAGATAAATTATACTGTCAAGCCGAAAGCAGACGCGAAAGTTTCATTTGAAAATCTGTCGGTGCTATTCTTTTCTGAATTTGGCGGCTCGATTAGCGATTAAAGTTGCTGCTGCGCCCGCTGCGACTCCCGCGTCAATGTTGACGACAGATAAACCCAGCGAGCATGACTGCAGCATAGCCATCAGGGTGCTTACTCCTTTTTCGCCGAAGCCGTAGCTGTTGGAGGTTGGAACCGCGATCACGGGAACATTAACCATGCCGGCGACGACGGAGGATAGGGCGCCTTCCCTGCCTGCGACGACAACTATGACGTCAACGTCCTTCATGATTAAGTCCTTCAGAGGCGCAAGCAACCTGTGGATGCCTGCCACACCTAAATCGTAAGAAGCATAAACTTCGCAGCCCATCTCTTCGGCAATAACTTTTGCCTCTTCCGCAACAGGAATGTCAGACGTGCCCGCCGTTAGAATCCCCACTTTTCCACCTGTACTTTTCACGGAGAACCCCTTGGTTTTTACGACGGCTATTCTTGCTCTCTCATTCACCGAAAACACCGCCTCTTGAGGTAACGCGTTTTTGAGCGCTTGAATTTGCTGTTGGTTGCATCTGCTGACTATGACTCTTCCGCATTCCCCCATCATCCGCAGGGTTATGTCAACAACGTCCTCTGTCGTCTTGTTTTCCGCCAAGATTACTTCAGGAATGCCTTTTCTCTGTTCCCTGTTAAAATCTATCTTCGCCATACCTTCAAGCTCAGCGACGGCTTGCAGACGCACAAGTTTTTCGGCTTCTTCAGCCGTCAACTCGCCTTTAGCTGTTTTTTCCAAAATATCCTTCAGCGCGCTCATGGATTAGTCACTTGCATAGAAACCACAAGTAATATATCGTTTTTGCCTTTTTTAATATTAGCAAGCGGTCGAAAGATAATGGTGGAGTTTTCTAAAATAGTTATCGTTGACTGCCAGGTAGCTGGCGTTTCTGGAGATATGATGCTGGGCGCGTTGCTGGATCTTGGCGCAAACAAAGAGAAAGTTACCGCCGCCATAAAAAGCCTGGAAAACGCCGAATGCGGCTACAAAAACGTCGAGGTAAATATCGAGCATGTCATGCGAAGGGGGTTCAGGGCAACCAAAGTCGACGTTACCGCCGAAGGAAAATCAAGAAAAGATGGCGCACAACTAATCGCGATTGTTGAGAAAACATCGGAGAA
Organism: Candidatus Bathyarchaeota archaeon; assembly: GCA_963780185.1. Classification (GTDB taxonomy): domain Archaea; phylum Thermoproteota; class Bathyarchaeia; order Bathyarchaeales; family Bathycorpusculaceae; genus Bathycorpusculum. The sequence continues at coordinate 232,043 of CAWABA010000001.1, forward strand.
GCTGGAGCTTTCCGCCAAAGCAAGGCAGTTCGCCTCAAACGTCATTCACACGCTCGTTGACGCTGAAGCGAAACTTCACGGGCACCACTTAGCCGACGTACATCTGCACGAGGTCGGGTTGGTTGATACCGCCGCAGAAATCATCGGGTCGGCAGTTGCCATGGAAGACCTCGGCTTCTTCAACGCAAAAATTTTTTCGACACCCGTTTCCGTAGGCGGCGGGCTCTTTGAGTTTTCGCATGGCACCGTTTCAAGCCCCTCGCCCGCGGCTTTAGCCATTTTTCAATCTAAAAATTTCCCGATTAAAGGGGGACCCGTCGAGTCAGAGTTAGCTACACCTACAGGGGCATCATTAATAGTTAATTTGGCGGAGGAAGTAAGCCGTTTTTACCCTGAGATGGCTCCGCTGAAGGTAGGTTACGGCGCAGGTGGAAAAGATTTTGCTGAGATTCCAAATGTTCTTCGAATCGTGATAGGTAAACCTTTAGGGAACTGCCTAGTGAATGACCAGATTGCGGAGTTGGAAACTAATATCGATGACGTTTCAGGCGAAATCGTGGGGCACGCCGTAGATAGGCTTCTCGCTGAAGGGGCAAAGGACGTGTGCGTGATTCCCATGTTCACCAAAAAGAGTAGGCCCGGGCAAATAATCAAAGTCATCGCTGACCAAAAAGATGCCAAACGCCTCTCCCGCGTGCTGATCGAAGAGACAGGCACGCTGGGCGTCCGAGTTTCTCTTTGCGAAAGACACATTATGAACAGGGAATCATCCTCGGTTGAAATCATCGTCGGCGGAGCAAAGGAGACTGTGAAAGTCAAAATCGCCAAAGACGCACAGGGAAACATCATACGAATAAAACCCGAGTACGATGACCTCAAAAAATTGGCGGAAAAAACCCACAAACCGCTTCGAGAGCTTGCTGAGATGGCGGTTTCAAAGGCAAGGGAAGCCTTCATCAAAGAGTAGGTTGTCTCGCATGGAAGAGTTAAACGGCAAGCTTGAGCAGCTTCGAGGTTTCATCAGGGAAACTGGGAAAGATGGCGTTGTCATCGCTTTTTCTGGAGGCGTGGACAGTTCAACTTTGGCTGCGGTAAGTTACGAAGTCATAGGCGGCAAGGTTGTTGCCGTCATCGCTAAGTCCCCAACTTACACCTCCGAAGAGTTGGAGGACGCCAAGAAAATCGCTAAAGAAATAGGCATCAAACTCTTCATCATCGAAACTAACGAGTTACAAAACGAAGATTTCAGCCGAAACCCCGAAAACCGTTGTTACTACTGCAAAAAAGAACTCCTCAAAGACCTAAGCGACTTCGCGCATGAACTCGGGTTCAAAGCCGTTTTTGAAGGAACAAACTTCTCCGATTTAAACGACCACAGACCAGGCTTCAAAGCCGTTAAAGAAGCAAAAAACGTGTTCAGCCCCTGGATGCTCAACAAATTTACCAAGGATGAAATTCGCCAAGTGGCAAAACAAATGGGACTTAGCGTTCACGATAAGCCTGCCTTAGCCTGTTTAGCGTCGCGGATACCGTTTAACGAGAAAATTACAGCTGAAAAACTAATCCGAATCGACAAGGCGGAGCAGGCGGTGAAGGCGTTAACTGGGGTTAAGCAGGTTCGCGTAAGAGACCACAACGGCTTAGCCAGAATTGAAGTTGGAAAAACGGAGCGCACGCTCTTCTGCCGCGTCGAAGTTTTGGATAAGGTGTCGGAATGCTTGAAAAAACTCGGCTTCAAATACGTGACCTTTGACTTAGACGGCTACCAGTCGGGAAGCATGCTTAAGACTTTGGACCCTCAGGAGTAAAATCAAAGGCTTTTTCTTGTCCCGCAAGCTCGGAAATCCGCTGATATTTGTATAATTTATATATTAATGGTACATAATCAAGATACCGAGGACAGCTTAGGCATGACTTGGTATGACGATCCCTTAACGGTCATTGCAGTTGCGTTAGTGATAATTTTCGCCTGCGCAGTGGTCTTTTACGCCATGCGACGCCTCGGCACCAGTAAAGGACCGCCAAAGAAAAAACCGCAGCAGACCCAAAGGGCAACTGGGGATCCAAATCTTGATTATTCTGACTCACCGTTCAGAATCTCCAAAAGCGTTCAAGCCTCAACCGCTTCCTCTGCAAAAAATGAGTTGCGGATGCTGGATTTGGAGAGGGAAATTTTGGGCGACGCGATTCGTCGTCTTTATGAAGCTCAAGCTGAGGGAAAAATTACCGAGCAAGAACGCGAAAAGCTCGCTGGAACTTACACGTCAAGAATGATGTCGATTAAAGAATCCATTTCAAAAGACGAATCTATAGTTGCATTGCACGACCTTGAAGACATGCAGGAAGATTTGATGAAGCTTTTCAGCGAACGCTTCACCGACTTAACCTCCAAGGTTGAAGAGTTAAGGACCCGAATCGACGTCAAGCCGATAAAAGAAATACCAGTAAAAATGCCTACGCCCGCTCCTGCTTCCCAGATGGAGAAGATGGATGAGGCGGAAGAGGCTGAAGAGGAAGAAGCCACAGGCGAGGAGAAGCAGAAGCGGAAACGTAAGCCGCCTGAAGAGAAGCCTGACGCTAAGACTGAGGCTGAGAAGAGGATTGAGTCGATTCGAAGTGAAGTTGAGAAGGTTCTAGATAAGCTGGGGCAGATGGAAATTGAAAGTTAACCTTGATCCGATTCAAGAGGCAAAACGCAACGCAGCGTTAGCCGCGGTTAAGCATGTTCAAGACGGCTTTATCGTTGGTTTAGGCAGTGGAAGCACAGCCGCGTTTGCCATCGAAGCTTTAGGCGAAAGAGTAAAACGGGAAAACCTGAAAATAATGGGTATCCCCACCTCGTACCAAGCTTTCCTGCTGGCGGTCCAATGCGGAATCCCCATCACGACTTTGGATGAACATCCCGAAGTTGACGTAACCATCGACGGAGCCGACCAAGTCACCCCCGAACTGAACTTAATCAAAGGCATGGGCGCAGCAATGGCGAGAGAAAAAATAGTTGCCGCATCCTCAAAGCTGAATGTTATCATCGCGGACGAACAGAAGAAAGTCAAGTTGCTGGGCGAAAAAGGGCAGGTTGTGCCTGTCGAGGTTTTGCCATTTGCAATTTCGCTGGTAAAACGAAAAATCGTTGAGGTCGGCGGGAAACCTACTTTGCGTGAGGGCAAAGGCAAACTGGGTCCAACCATAACTGATAACGGCAACGCCATTTTAGACACGTATTTCGGCGAAATCCCCAAGCCAGCGGAGTTGGCTGTTAAGGTGAAGATGATTCCTGGGGTTGTGGAAACAGGGTTTTTTGTCGGCTTAACCGACATTGTCTACGTTGGAAAAGTAGGCGCGGTTGAGAAAATCCAGCGAAAACATTAAGCACAAACCATTTTTGATGGGCGCGCCAAGGCGACAGGCGTTATTGCCTGTTTTATTTGCTTCTGGGTTTAGCTGGGTTTTTAATGTGTGTTATGTGTGAGTGGACGAATTCTTGTTCTGACAGGGTTCTGCCTATTAGGTCTTGGACGGCGGCGTTCAAGTTGCCGTTGTAGTAGGGTCTAACGGTTTTCTCCATGAATTCGCTGATAAGCGAAGCGGGAACATCGTGAAGCGTCAAGTCAACCTCAAGGTCTTCCTGCTCGGCTAAGATTGCGGTTTTCTTTTTGATGTGAATCACCTGTGAGTCACGCTATCGTTCGGTGTCGGTTAAAAGGCGAACTGAGAAACTACCTTGTAAGGCAGTGGAGAGGTAAGTGAAAGTGAAAAGCAAAAGCAGATGCCAAAACTGCAAAACACTTACTTCCATGGCAAAAGAAGAGCGTCAACACTGCGAATACGTTAATTCTTAAAAAGCCGATTTTTCGTCTCTATTTGGCTCTGCTAGATGTGCCTGTTTGGATCCTCTAGAAAACCGTAGGGGTAGCAGGTACGAAAAAGAAAAACGCGAGGACTGAGCGGTTTAAGCAATTAAGCCCAAAGGTTCCCGCTGCAAAAGGAAAACGTGCATCACCATTGGACAAATCAACAGATTTAAATTCGCATACCCAAGTTTTGTCTTGATGTCAAACGATAAAATTTGCTCGCTTGAAGATGCTTTGAAGCATTCGGGTGAACTGAGACTAGAAGCTAAAAAGGCATTGGATTTTGAAAGTGCAGAGCAAAAAGTTAAGGTTTTCAAGGCTTTTGGTGATGAGATTCGGCTTAGAATTTTGAGTCTTTTGCAGACTCGTGAGATGTGTGTTTGTGAAATTTTGGTTGCTCTTGAATTAACTCAGCCTACGGCTTCTCACCATTTGGCTATTTTGGAGCAGGCGGGTTTAGTTAAGAAGAGAAAAGAGGGTAAATGGGTTTTCTACCGCGTTAGTTGTCCTGGTTTGCTGGATAGTTTTCGTAAGGTTGGTCTTTTGTAGTTGATTCGCGTGAAAACGAAGCAACATATTTAAATAAATTAATATGTTCTGTCTGCTAGACCACTTTGAAAAGCCCACAAAAACCAGCAAATCAAGATATCGACCCGAAAAATTTTGATAAACCAAATGCTGAAGGAGGTAGAAAACCCAAAACTCGGCTCTCATGGCTGAGCAGGTTCTTGACCCTTTGGATTTTCTTAGCGATGATTCTTGGCATCGCGATAGGTTACGTTTACCCACCAGTTTCAAGTGGAATAGGCTCGCTTAGCGTAGGAACCACGTCTATTCCCATCGCAGTTGGGTTGATTTGGATGATGTATCCTCCGCTTGCCCGAGTAAAGTATGAAGACTTAAAGAAAATTGTGACTGCCCCCGGTTCAAAGGCTATGCTGTCTGGGTCGCTTACTCTAAACTGGGTGGTTGGACCCCTGTTGATGTTTGCGTTGGCATGGGTTTTTCTTGGCGCATATCCTGATTTGAGAAATGGGTTAATTCTCATAGGCATAGCCAGATGTATAGCCATGGTTATTGTTTGGAATAACCTTGCGGAAGGGGACAATGAATGGACAGCTTTGCTTGTTGCGGTTAATTCGGTTTTTCAGATTTTAATGTATTCTGTTCTGGCGTTCTTTTACATTACAGTGGCTAGCTCATGGATTTCTGGTTCAGCGCAGGCGGTAAACATTTCTCTTTTGCAAGTTGCGCAGTCGGTTGGGATTTACCTTGGAATACCCTTCTTTGCGGGGATTGTGACCAGATTCTACTTCTTGAAGGCGAAAGGTAGAGATTGGTATGAGCAAAAGTTGATGCCTAAACTTGGACACACGTCGCTGATTGCCCTGTTGTTTACCATCGTTGTCATGTTCTCACTCAAAGGTCAATACATCCTGAGTTTACCGGTTGACGTCGTGTTGGTTGCCTTACCTCTTCTGTTGTACTTCATGATTATGTTCTTCGGCTCCTTTGCCCTCGGTTACTTCTCCAAACTTGGGTACAAAAGGACAACTTCACTTTCCTTCACCGCCGCAAGCAACAACTTCGAGTTAGCCATAGCCGTAGCCGTCGCCGTCTTCGGCTTAGCTTCTCAAGAAGCCTTCGCCGCCGTCATTGGTCCTTTAATAGAAGTTCCCGTAATGATTAGTTTAGTTAACGTTGCCTTCTGGTTAAGAAAAAGATACTTCAAAGAGGAAAATGCAAAATGAAAAAGGTTATGTTTGTTTGTGTTGAGAACGCTGGCAGAAGCCAAATGGCTGAGGCCTTCGCTAACAAGTACGGGGAAGGAAGGCTGGCTGCGCAGAGTGCAGGGATAAAGCTGGCGCCGAAAGTGAACCCGCTGGTTGTCAAAGCCATGAGTGAAAAGGGAATTGACATTTCCACGAATAAGCCTAAGCTGCTTACTATGCAGATGGCGAATCAGGCTGACCTCATAGTCACCATGGGATGCGGCGCCTCTGACTTTTGCCCCGGCCCATTCTTTAAGGAAACCATTGACTGGGCGCTGGAAGACCCCAAAGGCAAACCTATGGAAAAGGTGAGAGAAATCCGAGATGCGATTGAAGCCAGGGTTCGGCAATTAATTCTACTCGAAAACTAAAGATTGAATTTCGTCATGGCCCAAAATTATTGTGAAAGCCAGACTGTAACCTGATAGGTAAGAAACGGGGAGAAGGGGCGTTGTTCTGCGATGGTTCTGGTTTAGGATTGGTTTTTGGCTCTTAGCGGGATTCGTGTGAAGGCGTGGATTGTTGATTCGTGGTACCATGCGTCTGGGTTTTGGTATTTGACGACGGGTGAAACGTGCCGGATTTTTTCGGCTTCTTTGGATTCGAGGCTGCAGATGACTTCAATGAGGGTTTGGCGGTGTTTTTCTTTCTCCTCCACAAAAGAATCGAAGATTCGTTTGAAGTTGTTTGAGCTCTGCGGTATCAACGCTGAGAACTCGTCTGCGACAAACTTGGTTGCTGAGGATTGCAGGTAACCGGTGTAGGTTTCGTTGAGGAGGTCTTCCATGTTGATTAGTTCGCTAAGTATTTCGCAACTAATCAATGGACTCAAATTGTTTATGTTGGATATTATTTTTGTAAAAGTTGAGATTTGCGCAGCTAACTCTGCTATTTCTTTTTTGCATTCTGCGTCTTCGATTTCCGACAGGTCAAGGTGACTAAGTATTCCCTGAAGGATCTTGGAGCTTTTAAGGCTGTCATAGGCTAACCCCACGATAAAGCTGCTTTCAGGTTGATTGATTTTTTTTGAAAGGGCTTCGTAAACGCGGAAGGATTCGATTTCAAGGTTGTTGAAGCATTTTAGATATTGGGCGCTTTCTTGCAGTTTTTCGTTCATATGTGCTGTCTCCAAAAAAGGTGTATAGGGAATCTTAATAAGTATTATTTATTTTGTCTTCAACTTCCTGTTTGTTCAACACAACAACAAATAGGCGAGAAAAACAGCTTTCAGCAACATGCAACAGGAGAAAAGTGCCTTACGAGCTGCGTAGCACAATCATTGTGTTGGTTTTGACTATGCCTTCAACCATCCGGATTTTTTCGATGGATTCGTTGACTTCAGCCATGTTCATGCCCCCGATGACCGCGACAATGTCGTATTCGCCGCTGACTTCGTAGGTTGTTTCAACGTTTGGGATTGCTTGGATTTTCTTTGACACTTCCTGCGTTGGATAAGCGGTGTTGGCTGTAAGCAGCGTTATGGCTTGGGCGCCTTCTGCAAGGCTGATTTTAACGGTGAATTTACGGATTACTCCTTCGTCAGATAATGTTTTTATTCTTTTTCGCACTGCGCCCTCTGATAACCCGATTTTTGTACCTAATTCTCCGTAGCCTGAGCGGGCGTTATCTTTTAGAAGTTTAATTATTTCTTTGTCTTTTGCATCCATCAATTGTCGCCGCAGGTATTTGTTTTGGGCAAAATTTAACGTTTTCCCTTGTCGGCTCTTGATGGATGTTACGTTTTTCGTTAAGCTTAGCATGTTGGTTTACTGGTTCTTGATTTGGGGGTTGCTTGGTTGTGCATCAAATGGGACATTCGCGGTCTAACTTGTAACAAATTAGTCACAATGTTTAAATTTGGAATTTAATTATTTGAAAGTTCATTTCCGACAAATACTAAAGTGACGAATAAAAAATGATTAAACCTGTAAATTCAAATTCCCAAGGCATGAAGGCAAAATGTCCTGACTGCGACGCTGAGCTTGATGTTCCGGTTGACGCAGAGAAAGGAGAAATCCTTAGCTGCCCGGGTTGCGGGCTTGAACTTGAAGTTAAGCAAGTTAAAGGCGGATGCGTGGACCTTCAAGAATTAACAATTGAAGGGGAAGACTGGGGAGAATAAGCAGTATTCACCGCTAAGTCTTCATTTAACTTAGTTTTTTAAGTATCTTTGGTGAATAGCGATGAGCATTGCCCTTTTGTATGAGCGGTCTGAAAACGACGAAAACGGCATCAAGTTGACCGCGCAGCAACTAGGCATAGACTTGACTTTTCTGCCCTTCAGAAAAATCGCTCTCTCAATTTCTAAAGAAGGATTTTCAGCTAAGACAAAAGGGAAGGACTACACCGGCATAGTCAAAGACGTCGCGGTTGTTCTTAACCGTGCTCAAAGCAAAAACCGTCGGCTACAAGCCTCCTACCTCATGGAGCAGCTTGGTAAAAAAACCCTAAACACATCACAAGTCGAATTTGTATGCTACAGCAAACTGCGCACGCTGCTGAATCTCTGGAAGGAAGGTTTGCCGATTCCCAAAACCGTTTACGTTCCATGCGACCCAACCGACGCCCTCAAGAACGGGAAAGAAATCCACAACGAGAAAGACATAGCTGAACTGGTTCAGCAAGAGATCCCGCTGTCAGACGGTATCGTAATTAAGGCTGACGCTGGAACGCATGGCAAGATGATTATGCTGTCTAAAACCAGCGAAGAGCTTATCGCCAACATCAAGGAAACGAAGCCGTCAATCATTAACCCAGTCGGCGTAGTCGCGCAGGAACTCGTTGAAAAATGGTTTTACGACCTGCGAATAATTGTCTCTAAAGAAAAAGGTAAACAACCCGTTTGCTACCCCATTTCGATGGCGCGGGCTGGCTTTAAAGATTTTAGAACAAACACTTTCTTGGGTAACTTGGTTTTCGGTGCCAAGCTTCCGAGAAGCGTTCAGGAACTGTCGGTGAAATGCGGCAAAACCCTTGGCAAAGGCAGTGAAGCATGGATTTTTGCGTTGGACGCGATGGTGAACGTTAAAGAAAACAAGAGCGTGGATGACGCTTACGTTAAGGGTCAGTTGGATAAGGCTGGGCAGGCTTTTTTGGCTGTTCAAAAGGTTAAGCAAGATGAAATGCGTCTGACTGATTTTTCAGTATGGACCACCAAGCTTGAGAAGGCTTTCCAGCTCTACGCGAACAGCGAGTGGTACGGAAATACCAAAAACGTCCTTGACGAGAGCATAGAAAAAAATAAGAGCGCCCTTGTGTTTCATGAATCAAATTCGTGTCCCGAGTTCTGGGAGAACACACGGCTTGCAACGGGGCTTAATGTTGCGGTTCCCTTGTTGAAGTGTGCTCAAAGCTTAATTGACCGTTAATTAAAATGGCAAAGGAAGGATGGCAATGTTGAGAATTGGAATAATAGGCGGTTCAGGCTACGTTGGCAGCGAACTTCTGCGGCTGCTGCTTCTTCACCCGCAAGCAGAGGTAACTACGGTTACTTCACGGCAAAGCGCAGGGGAATTTGTTTTTAACGTTCATCCGAACCTGCGGGGCTTGACCCAGCTCAAATTCGTGCCTCTAGACATTGCTGAGTTGCAGAAAAACTGCGACTTGATATTTACGGCGACGCCGCATGGGGGCTCGGTTAATCTTGTTCCCAAACTTTTGGAGGTTGGCTTAAAGGTAATTGATATGAGTGCTGATTTCCGCCTCAAAAAACCAGCCGACTATGAAACTTACTATGGTTGGAAGCATGCTCACCCTGAAATGCTAACAGACGCTGCGTACGGGTTGCCAGAGCTTCATCGGGAAGAGATAAAAAAAGCCAAACTTGTAGCTTGCCCAGGCTGCGAGGCAACAGCCGCCATTTTAGGTTTAGCACCAATAGTGAAGGCTGGGTTTGTTGACAAAGACAAAATCGTGGTAGACCTAAAGGTTGGCTCTTCTGGAGGCGGAAGTAAACCGTCGCCTGCTTCTCATCATCCAGAGCGGTCTAGTGGAGTGCGTCCGTACAAGGTTGTTGGGCACCGCCACATCGCTGAAGTTGAACAAGAACTGGATGCCCTGTCCAATGAGCCAGTGATAATCTCTTTCACTCCGCATGCGGTAAACATGGTTCGCGGCATACTTGCAACAATTCACACTTTCCCAAAACAGAAACTGGAAAACAAGGATCTTTGGCGTGCTTTCCGCGGAATGTACGGCAATGAACCGTTTGTGCGTATAGTGAAGTATCAGAAGGGGCCTTACCAGTTGCCTGACCCCAAAGTGACGTTGGGCACGAATTTCTGCGACGTAGGCTTCGAGATTGATGAGCACGCGAATCGGCTTCTGCTTTTCTCCGCACTCGACAACATGACCAAGGGCGCTTCAGGCCAAGCCGTCCAATGCATGAACATCCAGCTAGGCATTGACGAGACTACTGGCTTGAAGAGCACTGGTTTTCACCCGATGTGACCGCTATGCTGCTTGTTATCAAGATGGGCGGAAGCATACTCAAAGAAGGCGCATCCCAAGACCTAGTTGCAGACCTCAAAGAAGTAGCGAAAACCAACAAAGTCGTGCTGGTCCACGGCGGCGGCGTAGAAGTCACCGAAATAGCCTCAAAACTTGGAAAAGAACAGAAATTCATCGTTTCCCCCGAAGGCTTCAGAAGCCGCTACACCGACAAAGAAACCATCGAAATCTACACCATGGTTATGGCTGGCAAAATCAACAAACAAATCGTTTTAGCCCTGCAAAGCCAAGGCATAGCAGCAGTCGGCATAACAGGGTTGGACGCAGCCACCCTAAAGGCGGAGCGAAAAACGAAGCTTATAGCAGTGGACGAGCGGGGACGCAAAAGAGTCCTCGACGGCGGCTACACAGGAAAAATAACCGAGGTAAACACTGAACTGGTTAATCTTCTACTTGAGAAAGGTTACGTGCCGATAGTGACACCTATCGCGCTAAGCCAAGACTGTGAACCCCTAAACGTGGATGGCGACCGAACGGCGGCGATAATTGCAGGCGCGTTGAAAGCGGACCGTTTGATTCTTCTAACGGACGTGAAGGGCCTGATGCTTCGCGGCGAATGTGTTCCCAAGATAGCCGCCACCGAAGTTAAAGAGGTCTTGGGCAGCATTGGGCAAGGCATGAGCACCAAGGTGCATGCGGCGCTTGAGGCGCTAAACCAGGGCGTCAAAGAGGTTCTGGTTACCGCAGGCACGGGGAATGAACCTATAAGTTCAGCTTTAAATCATAAGGTCGGTACAGTGATAACTGGTGAATGAGCAAGAAATAATTGATATTGAAACGCGGTACATGGCGAATGTTTTCTCCAAAAAACCCGTTGTGTTAACCGATGGCAAGGGCGCCCTTGTCTGGGATATTTACGGTAAAGAATACGTTGACTGCTCAACGAGCTACGGCGTCGCGTTGCTGGGGCACTGTCACCCACGAGTTGTCGCTGCAATCCACGCTCAGGCAGACAAACTCATCACATGCCACGGAGCCTACTACAACGATAAACGCGCAGAATTCGTTGACAAACTTGTCCACATAACGCCCAAAGGCTTAGACAAAGTCTTTCTATCCAATAGCGGCGCTGAATCAGTCGAATGCGCCATTAAACTCGCCCGCAAATACACGGGCAAACCAGAAATCATCGCTTTGATGGGGGCGTTCCACGGCAAAACCATGGGTGCCCTGTCCGCGACGTGGGACAAAAAGTACCGTGAGCCTTTCATGCCTCTGGTTCCAGAAATCAAGCATGTCGCCCCTGACAGCGCAGACAGAATCCGCGAGGCTATCAGCGAGAAAACGGCGGCGGTTCTTATGGAGCCTATCCGCGGTGAAGGCGGCGTTCGGGTTCCTCCTGACGGATACCTGCAAGAGGTACGCAAGATATGCGATGAAAAGAATGTTTTGCTTATTTTCGACGAAGTGCAAACGAGTTTCGGGCGCACGGGTAAGTTGTTCGGTTGCCAAAACTGGGATGTTACGCCTGACGTGATGTGTTTGGCTAAGCCGTTTGCAGGCGGATTGCCCATCGGCATAACAGTCGCCAAGGAAAATGTTATGTCAGCCTTCAAAGTTGGTGAGCATTCAACTACGTTTAGCGGCAGCCCCTTGGTCTGTGCTGCTGGGTGCGCGGCGATAGATGCTCTTGTTGAAGAAAAGTTGACTGAGCGCGCGCTGCAAATGGGCAGCTACTTTAAGGCTGAGCTGGTGCGGTTGCAAGCTAAGCATAAGGTCGTTAGGGAAGTTCGCGGTTTAGGTTTGATGCTAGGCATGGAGCTGCGTGTCGATGTTTTGAATGTGATTTTGAAGTCGGCTAAGCAGGGTGTTTTGGTGCTGGATGCTGGGCGGACCGTGGTTCGGCTGCTGCCGCCTTTGGTGATTTCGAAGGACCAGATTGACCGCGCCGTCATGGTGCTGGATGAAGTTTTGGGGGATGTGGATAATGAGCGAGCAGGAAGCAGTGCGGTTTCTAACTAACCTGCTGGGCATTTACAGCCCTTCAGGGAAAGAAGAAGATGCCGCTAACTTTTTAGCGGTTGAAATGAAAAAGATGGGTTTTGAAGTCGGCAAAGACACAATAGGAAACGTAATCGGAGTCGTCGGCGAAGGCGAACCCGTCATTTTGCTGTGCGGTCACATGGATACGGTGGCTGGGCATCTGCCGCTTCGCATTGAAGAAGGCAAAATCTACGCCCGCGGCGCCGTCGATGCGAAGGGTCCGCTTGCCGCCATGATTATGGCTGCGGTTTCTGCTTCGAGGGTGCCTGGTTTTGTAGGTAAAGTTTTGGTTGCAAGCGTGGTTGAAGAGGAAGCGACCAGCCGAGGCGTCAAGCACCTTATCACCCAAGGCATTAAAGCCGACTACGCTATTTTCGGTGAACCCAGCGGCGTCGAAAACATAACCGTCGGGTACAAAGGGCAAATCCAACTCAAAATTGTTTGTAAAACCGAGACGGGGCACTCGTCTACGCCGTGGCTCTACGATAACGCGTTGGAGAAGGCGTATGAGGTTTGGGAGCAAATCAAGGTCGCTTCAGCTTTTCCGTCACTAGACCCTTCTGAGAGCCCGTTCAACGCGGTTACTGCCTGTTTAGTTAAGGTTGCAGGCGGCAGGGCGATGTCGGTGGTTCCTTTTGAGGCTGAAATGAACGTTGACGTGCGGGTGCCAATCCAGTTTTCGACGGCTCAGGTTTTTGAGCAGATTGAGAAGATTATCGGGAAGTATCAGGTTGCTAACCCCAAGGTTTCAGTTAAAGCAACCGTGCTGGATACTGTGGAGCCTTTTGAGGTGAACAAGGCTTCGCCGCTTGTCCACGTGTTTTCTTCCTCTGTGCGAAAAGTGCTAAACAAGCCAGCTACACTTCTGCGCAAGACGGGCACAGGAGACATGAACATTCTGGGAAAAGCCATGAACCTGCCCATCGTAACTTACGGACCAGGCAACTCCCGCCTTGATCACACACTGGACGAACACATCGACGTAAGCGAATACCTAACTGCGATTCAAGTCTACAAAGAAACCCTGCTCAAACTATCTGAACTCTACAACAACAAGAACCCCACCGAGTAAAGCTAACTAGTTTTTGTGGTTGGTTTTGGTTGTAAAAATCGGGTACCCCTTTTGAGTCGTGCTCTGTCTCTCTCACAGCTACCCTCCTCGGTCTAATAGATGAACCAAATATGTCCCAAATATGAATCAGCATGCCTCAACGTGCACTCGCCCCGCGTTTTTCCATGTGGAATAAGTCTTTTTCAACATCAAATGACCGAATTCGCTTGGTTTTATGGCAGGGTTTTGGAGTTTTCTGCAGCTTTCTTTACTTTCTTAACGTAGAGCGCCGCCACTATGGTTGCCGCCGCCAAGATGGCTATAACCACGTACAAGGCGAGGTTTGGGTTGCCAGGGGTGCTGGTTGGTTTTTGTGTTGTTTGCGGCTGGGGGCTGGTGTTTGGGGTTTGGATTGCGATGTTTTTGAAGGCGATGGCGGTGTCTTCGTTGTTTGTTAGAAGCAGAACCGCTGGGTTGCTCATGTTTTGGCTGCTTGCGCTCTGGATTAAGATGCCGTTTTCGTAGCTTAGGCTGGTGGATGCACTGTTGCCGTTTACTGTGGTGGTTATTTGGTACCAGACGTTTTCTTTGATGTTTCCTGTGGCGTTTGTGACTGTTGCGGTTGTCTGCATGTTTGAGAGGTCTTCTTGGCTTAGTCCTTTGATGTTTAGGCTGTAGTTGCCTGCGGTGTTTTGGAGGATAAGGCTGAATTGGTTGTCAAGGGTCTGGTTAAAATCGTCGGGCAACATAAGCGGCTCAAAACCCTGAGGAACATCTAACGGAACCGTTTCGTTGTGAGCAGGTATCTCCACAGCCATTACTTTTCCATTATGCATAAGCAACCTTTGTACGCTGGCGGACACGCTTACGTTGGTGGTCGGCACGTTTGATATGGTTTGTCCAGCCGGCAGCACGATAAAGTTGTAGCTCAAAGAAGCCTCCGAGCCTAACGGTACCGTGAGGAAGCTGTTTGCGCCCTGCATCGCCAGCGTTGCGAACTCTGACAAGCCGGCTTGCCCAAAGATAAAGTTGTAGCCTATTGAGTTGAACTGGTAATATGATTGGGGCCCAACGAAGATTGGTACGGTTTGGCTGTCGGTGCATGCGTAGTTTGAAGCGCCGTTCCAGTTTGCCGTTATGTAGTAGGTTCCTGTGGAGGTGAAGTTCCAGGTGAAGATGTAGTTGCCGTCAATGTCCGTTACGGCGTTGAGGAAGTTGAGGGATTCACCGTAGCTGGTGCTCGTGTAGATGTATATGTTGACTGTTTGGCTTGGGATCGCCGGGGTAATTGAGCCTGAGATCGAGATGGATCTTTCGCCGTTAACGTCGGTGCTTGATGCCTGCTGGCTGGGGTTCATTGTTATGGTTGAAGGAACCAGTTTGGTGTTTAAGCTGGCTGAAATTGCGGCTGGAGGCAGAGAATGCGACTGTGCGGCGTTATCTATGGGGATGATGTTGGCTTCTGCGTTGGCTAATGCTTGGGATTGGTCTCCGACTTTCCAGTTGCCTTCAGGCGTGGCTTCAGCGGTCCAGTAGGTTTTGTTTTGGTAGGTGACGCTCGTGGGCGATTCGAAGGCGGTGTGAAAGTTCGGGGTGTAAGGCAGGTAGACTCCGACGTTCATGTGCTGCGGGTTTATGCCTGTGTAGAGAATTAAAACAACGTCTAATCCGCCGGCTTCCATGATGGATGCGGTGAGAAGCGACAATCCGACACAGTCTCCCCTGTTGGTTGCCAGCGTTTCTACAGGGTACTTGGGATCAGTGATATTGTATGACATTTGATGGACGAATCCTAGCACGGCATCGGCAAACTGTTCGTCGGGGTTGCGCAGGTTGTCAGTGACTTTAAGAAGAGACTCTGCTATGGGCGCCACTGCCTCCGGCGTGATGAACTGTGCGTAGTCGCTGTTGTCGCCTATTGAATGAGTCAAGTTACCGTAATAGTTGACGAGCGACAGCGGGGTTGAGATGTAGAGTTTTTGGTTGTGCCCGCCAAACAGAAGCCTTGGCTGCACGTTAATGATGCTGTATTGGTGGCTGACAGTAGACGGAGGCTTAATCGTGTAGGTTCTATCAATGTTGCCAACCGCCGTTAAAGGCATCATGCACGCCGCTAAAAGAATTATGAACAGAAAAACAACAGTTTTCTGATGATCCAAAATTCATGTGCCTCCTAAAGCATTGCCCGGTGCCGAACCGACAATAATATGGACATTTGCCATGCATTTATCTTTTATCCCATATTCCCCCAGAAGCATCCCCTATGTTGGTTAACGTAAAAAAGTGGTTGGAAGCTTCCTTTAGGCAAGGTTTTTGAGCTTTAATGTTACTCTTAATTCTGAAGGTTATTTGTTTTGAGCGATGGTTTTGTTGTTTCGATGAAAGAAGACGAGCTCGGGGAAGGCAAAATGAAAGCCATCCGGCTCAAAGGTAAACCTATCTTGCTGGTAAGGGTCGGCGGCGAAGTTTATGGTGTTTCAAACGTTTGCCCTCACGCAGGCTGCAGCTTCCAAGCAGGCATCCTGACGGGTTACACGTTGATGTGTCCTTGTCACGGCTGGAAATTCGATGTGCGAAACGGGCAATACCAAGAAATCCCCAATGTGAAGCTGTCTTGTTACCCCTGCAAGGTCGAAAATGGCAGAATATTTGTGGAAATCGCGAAAGACAAGTAAAACTACTTTTGCTTCCGTAAGAAAAACGGCGCAAATCCTTGAGAACCAAGATAGAAGAAAAATCCTTTAGCGCAATAGGGGGAAATATGCCTAAGTTAGGTTAGGCGTTGGGGTTTTGGCTTAACTGCTGTAGTGCCCTAAGACGCTTGGTTACGTTCGGGTGAGTCGAGAAAGCTTCTGCCACTTTGTCTTTGCCTGTTACTTTTCTCGAAAGGATTTCTTGAACCATAAGCTGTGCGTCCCAGCTTTTTGCGGCTTGGTCTGAATCGCCTGGGTCGGATATGAAAAGGCATTTGAAAGCACTTACGCCATTCTGCTGACCTTGCCCTCTTGACTTGTTTGGTTTCTTTGAGGCGCTGACGATTTTCGCGAGACCCGTCGAAAGCTTCCATGCACCGTTATCCACCACTTGAACGCTGTTCCTATCTGCGTAGTATTCACGTACTCTGCTGAGCCACAGCGTGAAGAAGGTAAGCAGATAGCCGAATCCCATCAAGCCGATGCCGATGATTGCTCCGTTGCCGTTGCCGCCGCCGCTTCTTTTGCTTCCGCCCGAAGCCACTCCTGACCACATAAGTGAATATCCAAGGTACATGAAAACAGAAGGCAACACGGAAACAGCCATCATAACTTGAACGTCTTTATGTCTAAGATGTCCCAATTCATGTCCTAAAACCGCTTCAACTTCGTCAGTGTTCAGCGCCGTTAGCAACCCCGGCGTGACTGCGACGCGGCTGCCTGTAAGCGGTGAACCATACGCGAAAGCGTTTGGAACAGGAACCTGAGCTAGCATAAGCTCTGGTGTTTTTATATGGCATTTCTGGCTTAGGTTATTGACGATTTGGTGAAGTTGTGGATTTTCTGCTTGAGTTATTTTTCTTATCTTGTAAACAAAGCCAAGCAAGTATGGTGCGAAGAGCCATTCGGCAATGTTTATGCCTACTACGATTACGCCTACTGCAATTATGTTGAAGACACCGAAGTAGAGCATAATGCCTGTTAAAACTAGCGTTGACAACCCGATGATGATGGTGAGGGTTGCCAGCATTGAAAGTCTAAGTTCAACTATACCCATATTGGTCTTTATTGGCATGCGCAAAAGCCGCTTATATTTTTTGCTTATTACAAAGGCTATTTGATAAGGAAATTTGCAAAGGTAGTCGACGTTTTTCTTCGCCAATTCAGACGGCAAGGTACTCTTGGTTTTCTTGAGTAAAGCGAGCGGTGTGTCGATAGTGTTTAATATTAAAATAGGATGAATTAAGTAACTAATGCAATCGTCATGGGTGAGGATTAATGATGGGCGAAAATAACATGGATAATTTAGAAATCGAGATTGACCCTCATGCTCTTGAATTCCTTAAGAAAAGCGGCGACGTCTTCGTCCTAACAGATGTTCAAAACCCACAGTACTCCTACTACCGGATTAAAGGTTTTGACTCGAACCTTAACGTCAAGTTCGAAGAATTCGTGGAAGTCTGCAAAGGATACCCTGAAGAAGGACCAGCTGACCCAAACAACCCAACCCCAGAATTTGTCGTCACCGTATTTAACGTCAATTCGCCCTCAAGCACCATGCCTTCTAACTTGGCATTTTACGTCGCGAAATCTGGTTTCAAGACGATTGACGACTGGTTAAAAAGCCTAAAAGCCGATGAAATTCCTGATTGCGAAAGCGGATACAAAAAGACGTTCTATCTCTATCGCATACAAACCTCCTAAAACCGCTCGGGCTCAAAATTCCCCATTGCGGGACTCGTTGCAACTCACCTTTTCTGAATGGAAAATTTTAAAAGCCATCGTTCAATGTGGTTTATTCAATCTAAGTTTATTGAAGATGGACAAAAATGAAGAGATTACTTGCCGTGTTGCTTCTAGGCGTTTTATGTTTGTCGGTTTTTGTAGCATTCGCGCCAAAAGGAACGGCGCAGCAATCTGTAGACTGGTGGTCCACATTCCGCCATGACCCCGCGCATACAGCCTACTCTACTTCAACTGGACCAACGACAAACACAATACTATGGAGTTACGCGGCCCTCAGTTCTATAGATTACAGTTCCCCCGCCGTTGTCAACGGAGTAGTCTACGTTGCTTCAGACGATCATTACGTTTACGCCTTAAATGCTGCAAACGGAGGCTACATCTGGAGCTACCACACCGGCGGTTCCATCGATTCTTCCCCAGCAGTCGCCAATGGCCTACTCTATATAGGCTCAGAGGATCACAAAGTTTACGCCCTAAACGCTACTTCAGGCGTCAAGTTATGGAGCTACTCTACAGGCGACAAGGTCGAATCTTCACCAGCAGTTGTAGACGGTGTAGTGTATGTTGGTTCGGACGACAGCAAAGTTTACGCGTTAAACGCTCAAACAGGCACCAAAGAGTGGAGTTACAGCACGGGTGACGCGGTTGTTTCCTCACCTGCAGTTGCAGACGGCGTGGTTTTTGTTGGTTCCGAAGACAAAAACGTGTACGCTTTGAATGCTGCAACGGGCAGTAAAATCTGGAGCTACGCAACCACCAACTCAGTAGATTCCTCTCCTGCAGTTTCCAATGGAGTGGTATACATAGGTTCAGATGACGACAACTTGTACGCTATAAGCGTCCAAACTGGCACCAGAGTCTGGAGCTTCGGTACAGGTAGCTCAATTGATTCCTGCCCCGCTGTCGCTAACGGCGTTGTTTACGTCGGTTCAGAAGACCAGAACGTTTACGCTGTGAACGCTTTATCGGGCAGCAAAATATGGAGCTACCCCACAGGTAGCCAAGTTGAGTCTTCTCCCGTCGTAGTTAACGGCTTATTATATGTCGGTTCAGACGACGACAACGTGTACGCATTGAATGCTTCAACAGGCACAACAGTTTGGACTTACGGAACTACCAACCTAGTAGATTCTTCCCCTGCAGTCGCAAACGGCGTAGTCTACGTGGGTTCAGACGACAAAAGCGTCTACGCTTTCGGCACAATTACGGTTTCCCAACCATCCCCGTATGTGCCGCCAGTTCCCGAGTTCCCAAGCCAAGCAGTTGCCCTGCTATTGGTTGCCTTCGTAGCTTGCACCGCCTTCGCCATATTTGCGGCGAAAAAGAAGCGCGTTTACGGAAAAAGTTTTTAGCGAAAGGCAGCCAAAAATTTCTTTGAACCAGCCCTGCGTTAAGTTGGTTTCTGCGAAAATTCACGTTGTTTCTGTATTCTGGCGCTGTACCAATTCCAAATCTTGTCCGCTGCGTCCTCGGAGTACCCGGAGTTAGCGAGTTCTCTTTTGAACGTGCGTTGAGAAGGCGCCCTCCGCTTTTTAGTGTTCTGCAGCTGTCGCATACTTTTTCTGCAGTGTAAAAAATAATAAAGGTTGTGAATTTTGAATCAAATTAGTAGATGTGTACAACACAGACACAGCTCGCAATCCCTATCTGCGTCTTGTGTCATTTCAGCGGGTTCCACGATTTTCCGTTTGCAAGGTGCTCTGCAGAAAATGGGCTGAAACGGCGTCTAAACCGTAAAAAACAATTTTCTAATCTTGAACGACCTGAAAGGCTGCCTGAAGATTTTCATTGACCTCGTCTGAAGGCTTTCTTTCATCTGGTGATGGAAAAGGAGAAGATTTAAGAGTCAAACCTAGGGGTTGCGCATTTTCTGGTTTGAGAACTTTTAAATAATGCATTATTCTGGTAGTTATGTGAGGTTTTTGGTTTGTTCGGCGGGTATTTGACTATTGCGGGGCGCAATGTGGACCTTGCGGGTTTGCTTGTTACTTTGGTTGGGTTGATTATTCTTTGGGTAATCGTTTCGATTCCTGTTTGGCTTGCGGGAAAAGCGGTTACAGGGGGCAAAGCAACTTTCGGGGATGCGTTGCTTGCGACGCTTGCGGGGCCAATCGTGTACTTCATCGTTTCTTTTTTGGTAGGTTTCTTCCTTAGTTCGCTGGTTGGGTCAGCTGCCTTGGTCTTCGGCTACATTTTGGCGCTTCTCGCTTGGATCTGGGTTTTCAAAGCCAGCTTCCAGACGGGTTGGCTTAGGGCAATCGCGATTGCGATTCTAGCATGGGTCCTCTTCATCGTGCTGAGCATTGTGGTAGGCGCGCTGTTCGGAGCAGCGTATCCGGCGCCGTTCTTCCCAAAAATCTAAACCCAAGCCCCGACACGGCAGTGCAGCTTTGCGTTTTTCCAGCAAGCAACTCATTCTGCCGACCCAGCCCGTTTTCCTTGACTTTATTTGACTATTTGCGACTACTACAGACTATTCAGGACTACTGTTGACTATTAATGACTCAACCCGCAAACACTACAAACCCCAAACCAAAAAAACAACCCAAAACACAAACACCAAGCCACGGCGTTTTTAGCTTCGGTTCCTGCAACAGCAACGATTATAGGTTATGATGGGTTGGTGACTGTGGTGTGCCAGATGAATTCGTCAAGCGGTTCTGTTTCAGCTGATATACGAAAAAAGAAGCAGATCATCGGTGTAGTAGCGATTGCGTTAGTGGTGCTGTTCGTTATCCTCCTGTTCTTTAGTATTCTAACCATAATTCCCTTTCTCATAGCCGATTTAATCGTCGGGTTAGCAGCTAACTACATTTTCCGAAGGCTCGACAGACAAGCCACCCGATAAAAACTGCCCCTGCCCCGTTTAATGAGCAGACAATTAAGCAAATTATTTATTCTGGAAGCCGCTGAAACTAGCAAGCAAGTGAACTCGATGAATCCTTTATTGCTAAAATTCAAGAAGGTAGTTGGAACGGAAGGCTACATACTGGGTGAAATTAACGATTTGCACGTTGACTTCAACTCGTGGCAAGCCACCGCCTTCTACGTCATCCTCAGCGATGAGGCAGCCGCAGAACTCAACTTGAAAAAGCCGTTCCTGCGCAGGATAATGGTGTGTCTACCTACAGAGATGATAAAGGCAGTTGGTGACGTAGTGACGCTTAAGGAGCCGATAAGAAACCTCAAGGATGTGGCGGAACGGGAGATGCAGGTAAAAATTGTCAAAGTCGAAGGGAAAAGAGTCGTTAGCCCAAGCGGCTTCGTGGTAGGCGAGGTCGAGGGGATAGACGTTGATTTTAGCAGCTGGCGGGTTAAGGGTTTACAAGTTGCGTTAACTGAAGAAGCCGCGTTGGAACTCGGGTTCAGCCGACCCTTCCTAAGCAAGGTAGTTGTTGTTGTTCCAAGCACCGTAGTAGGCGCCATCGAAAACTTCGTCACGTTACATGAAGGCATGGAAAACCTCAAATCACTGGTCGAATGCATAAGATCCTGCCAGCTACAAAAATAGAAAAACAGAAGCCGGCTTTTTAGGCAAAACTTTCCTTTAGCTTAATCTGCTGAAGATTTTGCTTCGACGAATAGCCTCTTCTATCGGGAAACCCACAGCGTTTACCGCGATTGCAGACCCTATCAGTATTCCCAATAACCCAATTTCCACCGGAACCTGAAATATCACTGCGAGGTATCCTCCAACAATCAAAGAAACCGCTACTGTCTCTGCGACAGTTCCCAGGAACCGCTGGGCTCTGTTCCCGTTGCGTCCAATATACCATGCCAAAGTACAAGCAACCAGATTTGCTGCTGCACCGCCTACAATATCAATCACGCCTAAGCCGCCATAAACATTAGAAACTACACATCCCAAACTCAAACCTAAAGCACATGGGAGCCCAAAAATCATCGACAACGGCAACATAGCGTCGGCGACTCTTACTTGCGCCACACCGAAACTTATCGGCGCCAAAACGATAACTCCAACTGCATACAAAGCAGCGAAAATAGTGGCAACTGCCAGTTTTTTAGTATTTATCCTCATTTTACTCAATCCGGGTTTTTTAAGGTAGGTTATATACGGAAACTACCGCTGGGAACGCAACTAACAACCCTGAACTATATTAAATTTCCCCACCAAAACCTCAGCATGGACCAATCCAACGACGCCTCGGATGGCGAGTTGTAATTTCAAACGTAATTCAACAGCTACCCTCTATTGAAAAATAACTTCGACCTTGAACCTGAAAATGAGCCTAATACTGCGTCAAAACAATTGTTCTGCAGCCCAAACCCTCACAGTTAATAAAAGACGCTAAACTTATAGTGAAAACAGGAAGTTCACTTTCTATGCAGCCGAAACAGGAACCTAAGCCTAACAGGCTCATCAACGAAAAAAGCCCTTACCTTCTCCAGCACGCCTACAACCCAGTGGACTGGTACCCTTGGAGCCAGGAAGCTTTGGATAAAGCCAAAGCGGAGGACAAACCAATTTTCCTCAGCATAGGCTACTCGACTTGCCACTGGTGCCACGTCATGGAAATGGAGTGCTTCAACGACAAGCAAGTTGCGGATTTACTGAACTCAGCGTTTGTATGCATTAAGGTTGACCGGGAAGAAAGACCCGACTTGGACGCTTCGTACATGGCTGTTTGTCAAGCTATGGGCAGAAACTGCGGCTGGCCCCTCAACATTATAATGACGCCCAAGCTGAACCCGTTCTTTGTCCAAAGCTACATACCTAAACATAGCCGACCCGGCATAATCGGCATGCTGGATCTTGTGCCCCAAGTCACACAAATATGGAAAACACAGCGTCCCCAAATGGAAATGGTTGGCGCCGACATCAAAGCCCGCATAGAAACCATGGAAAAACGAACACCGCAAAATCAACTTAGCGCCGAGGTCCTGCAGGATGGCTTTGACCGACTCAAACTGGATTACGACAAAGAAAACGGCGGATTCGGCTCAGCACCAAAGTTTCCAACCCCACATAAGATCCTGTTTCTTCTGCGTCTATACTCTCACACGGAGAGAAAAGTGCATTGTCAATTGCTGAAAATACTCTTCGCAAAATGCGTTTGGGCGGAATCTTTGACCAGCTCGGTTTTGGCTTTCACAGATACAGCACCGACCCAGAATGGCTGATTCCCCACTACGAAAAAACCCTTTATGACCAAGCGCTGCTGACGCTGGCGTATGTTGAGGCATATCAGGTGACAGGCGCCCCTAAGTTTAAGATTACTGCAAAGGAAACATTGGAATACGTTCTTCGCGACTTGGCTGCAGGTGGGGAAGGCGGGTTTTATTCGGCTCAGGACGCTGACTCGGAGGGTGAAGAAGGAAAATTTTACCTCTGGACAGTCGATGAAGTTCTCGATGTTCTGGCTCCTGCAGATGCTGAACTGGCAGTTCATCTCTACGGTCTGAAGCCCGAAGGCAACTTCCCTGACGAGATGGGTCATGCGAACGGCAAAAACATATTGCACATTGCGGAGCCGCTTGAAGACCTTGCAGCATACAAGGGTTTAACAGTCGATGAACTGATTATGCAGATGGGCAAAATCCAGAACGCCCTTTTTGAGGCAAGAAAAAAACGGATTGCTCCAGCGGTGGATGACAAGGTCTTAGCTGACTGGAACGGCCTGATGATTGCGGCTTTAGCCAAAGCGGGCAGCGTCTTCGATAATTCAGCGTATATTGAGGCGGCGATAAAGACAGCTGATTTTTGCTGAACCGTATGAGGAAAGGTGATGTGCTGTATCATCGCTACGCGAAAGGCGAAGTGGCTGTAGAGGGATTTCTGGATGACTACGCCTTCACAGTGTACGGGCTGGTACAGCTGTATGAGGCAACGTTCAGTGAAGCGTATCTTCAAGCAGCCGCTGACCTGACTAAAAACATGATAAGCAGGTTTTGGGACCAGCGACAACGGCGGATTTTACCAAACACAAAGCGTGCAGGCGGGCATGCCGAAAATCAAACAGCTCTATGACGGTGCAACTCCTTCGGGCAACTCGGTGGCGCTGCATGACCTACTGTGGCTTAGCCGCTTAACCAACGAGCCCACGTACGAGCAGATGGCTAAGCAGATGACTGAAATCTTCGCTGAAGAAGTCGAAGGCGCACCCGACGCATACATCTTCTTCCTATCAGCACTTGACTTCCAACTCGGCCCATCCTACAGCGTTACAGTAGTCGGTGACTTAGAAGGTAAGGATACGCTGGAGATGCTCAAGACGCTAAGGCGCCTGATACCTGCCGACCGCCGTAATCCAGCTTAAACGGCCCGACAACGCAGGCTTAGGCTATCGGCAAATCGAAGGAAAAGCAACCGCTTACGTATGCCGCGACCAAACATGCCTACCCCCCACCAACAGCCTCACGGTTATGCTGGAGCAACTGGGCATAAAGGAAGAGAAAGGTTAGGTCGCAAGGCTGTCGCCGTTTTTTTCTGCGGCTTTGGTGTTTGTGTTTTGGGTTGTTTTTTTGGTTTGGGGTTTGTAGTGTTTGCGGGTTGAGTCATTAATAGTCAATAGTAGTCTGTAATAGTCTGTAGTAGTCGCAAATAGTCAAATAAAGTCTCGGTTGCCATCGGCGCCCCGCGCACAACGGAACAATGATGCTTGAGTCTCTACGCGCCTGCAGCCTTAGCATAGTAAATTACGGGTTTGCTTGCTTAGAACGTTGACAGGTACTGCTGCGGGGTAGGCCACTTATCAGGAATCTTTCTGGCGCCCGCCTCAATCTTTGTTATGCCGTTGATTCGGGAGATTTCGTCTTGAATTTCAAACGATTGAGCTGTGTCTCTAATCATCGCCGAGAACTGCAGGTCGTAGTCGCCGCTTGTCTTCGTAATAATTATGACATCTGGGATTTTAGCGAGCGACTCAACCAGCGGGTTAGACACGTCGCCGGGCGTGGTGAAAGCAATGTTGAAGTCCAAAATGGAGGTGTACCCAATCCTATTCGGATTAATCTGAATTGAAACCTTCATCGCGCCTTTTTCCTTAAGCTTATGATACCTCTTAACAACCGTATCCGTTGACAACTCCATTTCCCGTAGCGATCTTGCTAAACGACGCCCGCCCATCAACCGCAAGCTTAGCAACTATCTTCTTATCCAACTCATCAATAACAACTCTCTCACTTACCTTACTCGCGGCTGCACTTGGGTTTTGTTGATTTGTTTCGGCGTGGGTTTTCTGGGTTTGGGCGAAATCCATGTTTTCAGGGATGTTTCTAACACCCGTCCAGATGTAGCTTTTTAGCCCCGTAGTCGGAAGCTTCCGCCGAATAACCTGCTTCACATGATCCAACTCGTTAAGGTTCCTCAGCGTCACAACCCCACGAATATTATAAACACTATTATACTGCCGGTAAGCACGGACCTCAATTATTTTTCCAATAAGCTCCATTGACTGCTCAAGCTGCTGCGCCTCAACGCTTAAAAGCAAAGTAGCCAACGCATCAAACCCGAAAACACCAAAATTAATCTGCACAGTCGCACCGCTAATTATCCCCTTCTTCTCCATCGCCCTGCAGCGTTTCCACACTTTGTTTTTCGACACACCGCATTGGTCGGCTATTTCGTAATAGCCTGTTCGGCCGTCCCTCAGCAGACTTTTGAGGATCTTCGAATCGAGTTCTTTGATTTTAAGCACTGTTCCTTCCTTTTGTCTTATTTAGTGCGGATTTTCATGATTTAAAAATTTCGCATTTTCTCGCATTATGGCGCTTGAAACTGCCAATACTACTCGATTTCTGGCGAAATTGTTAAGTCATGAACGGCAACAATAACCTGTTAAAATGTGGATATATACTGGCGTGGACTTGGCCATTTTCCCACTCTGTCCAATGCTCCTATTTCCACTTCCATTTTCGTTATTCCCTGAATTTTCCCCAGTTGCTTTTGAACCGAAAGTAACTGACCCAAATCTTTAACCATTACATATATTTGCAAGTCCGAGTTCCCAGTTGTTTTCATAATGCTTATAACATCGGGTATTCTGCTAATTTCTTCGATAATTTCTAAAGAATTTTCATTTGAGGTCACTATGAAGAAAATGCAGAGGGCTTCGTACCCGATCTTGTTTGGGTTAACTTGAATTGTGACTTTCAAAACTCCGTTTTTCTTTAGCTTTTCATATCTTCTTTTGGCGGTGTCGGATGAAATTCCGATTTCTCTGCCAAGCGTCTCCATGGATACTCGTCCATTCTCAGAAAGTTTATCAGCTATTTTATGGTCAATACCATTGAGAATCATTGGTTGGGGGCTACTTCTCTGAGCTTTTACGTGATAATTGACTGCTTCCTCTCTTTTTTCCGAATTAGCACTTATTATTGCCAAGTTGTAATTCATTTCTTTAACGTCTGTCCAGATTGCGGTTCTCATTTCCAAAATCGAAAAGCATCTTTTGAATTCGTCTTTAATGACGTTTAACTTTTCAAGTGTTTCAAGGATTACGATTACATCAAAGTTTCCTTTGACTCCTCTGTTGTAGAATGAGTAAATCTCTGGCATTTTCTTCAGGAAACTGACAAGTTGGCCTTCTTGCTTCGAGTCAATGTTAATTAAAATGTGCGCTACTGCCTTGAAACCGAAACTCTTGTAGTTAATGTGTGTTGTCGCACCGGTAATTATTCCAGTTTCTTGCATTTTGCTGAGGTTTTTTTTTACACTTTCTTTTGTTTCGCCTATTTTTTGGGCAACTTGATTATCAGTCTGGCGTCCGTCTGCTAGCAACTCTTTGAGGATTTTGGCTTGGATCAGGCTTATTTGCTCGGTTAAGACTAGTATCCCTCATTGACATTCATGGTACTTTTTTCATTCTATATAAATTAATCGCACATTTTTCTTTTCAATTTTTGGAAAGTCCATGTAATCGTTTCTCTCACGTAATCTGACACAGCCTATGTTATTGCCTTTTTTGGCAAAAAATAGGGATTTTGTTCGATTGTTCTGGAATTTTTACAAAGTCTTATATAAACTGCAAGCAACAGCTTGTGCATCGAATTAAGGAGAGAGAATAGAAATAATGAATATCTCAAAAAACAAAACTATGACCATTCTGCTAGCAGTCTTTTTCGCAACTCTAATGGCATCTTCAATGGTACTAATACCGAACGCAAACGCACATTCACCTCCAATCACTATTCCAACGTTCGCTTATATCTCGGCTACCCCCGACCCCGTCGGTGTCGGCCAAACCGTCAGCGTTTACATGTGGCTTAACCAGATCTACGGAGTAGGATACGCGTCAACACCAGTCTCATATTCAGCACTATACAACAACTACAGATTCCAAAACTACAACCTTACCATAATTGATCCGAACGGAAATGCCACAACAAAAATCTTTGCAACCATCCAAGACCCAACCGCAAACCAGTTCGACACATACACCCCAAGCATAGTAGGCACCTACGTGTTCATCTTCACATTCCCAGGGCAATATTACGGCGCTAACGGAGATGGTCTACAAAACCAGACAACCGCAGGCAATCCACCACCAACAGTCTACGGCGACTATTACTCGCCAAGTCAAGCAACAACCACAATCACAGTACAGCAAAACCCAATCCCGTCAGCCCTAGGCAGCTCACCTTTACCAACTGCCTTCTGGACACGGCCAATCTACGGTGAAAACACCTATTGGTACACCGTATCGTCTAACTGGCTTGGAACTGGCGCACCCGTCAGTTCAGTCACAGGGTCCGGCGACCTAACAGCCTTCTCCACCGGTTCAGGTGGTTGGGGTTCAGACATGGAACGGTACCCAGGCGACGCTGTAGGTCCATTAACAGGACACATCATGTGGACAAAGCCGATTCAGGAAGGCGGAGTAGTGGGCGGCAATCTGTTCCAAACAGGACAGGGCGCAGGCTACTTTGAGGGATCAGCGTACTGCCAAAGAATGACCAACATAATCATCTGCAACGGCATAATATACTACAACCCGCCAATTTCATTCTACGGATCACAAACTGCACCATGCACTGCAGTAGATTTGACAACAGGCAAGACCCTTTGGACCTCAACCCAGATAGGCACTCTGTCGTTCGCATACATCTACGATGTTTGGCAATCTGACCAACACGGAGTCTACCCAGCAATCCTCTTCACAAGCAACTTCGCCAACGCATATGACGCATATACAGGCTACAAACTGTTCAGCGTCTCAAGC
The DNA here is from genome assembly GCA_963780185.1 of Candidatus Bathyarchaeota archaeon. Classification (GTDB taxonomy): domain Archaea; phylum Thermoproteota; class Bathyarchaeia; order Bathyarchaeales; family Bathycorpusculaceae; genus Bathycorpusculum. The sequence goes on from CAWABA010000001.1 coordinate 259,829, forward strand.
GCACCTTCAGGCTACGAAGCTTTGGGTGTAATGGGTGAACACTTAAGATACATCTTCAACAACATCGGAACAAGCTCAGCACCAAACTGGATGCTAGGCGAATGGAACTCATCCCGACTATGGGACCAAACCTTCAGCCCATGGAACTCACAGTCAATTGACAGCACACCAACACTCTACAACATGTCCACCGCATCAGGCGCAGCCATAACCGCAACCCAGGCCGCTTACGTCACCGGCGGAACACAACCATCGATAGGCAGCTTTGCATCATACGATCTTAACTACCCCGCAGGCGTCACCGATGCCTACAATGGAGCAAACTACAACACCTACAACTATACCGTCTACGGAAACGTAGTCAACCCAACCAGCCCACTGTACATGTACGACTGGAACGTAACAGTACCAGGCGTTAACGACCTAGGTACAGCACCAACTATTGAGGCCGCAATTCCTGGGTATATGATGATTGTCGAAAGAGGCGCATTCCCAGCCAGCCCCGGATCATTTACCACCGCAAGCTGGACACCATACACATACTACGGCATCAGCCTGGCACCTGGTAGCATTGGCAAACTCTTATGGACAGCACCCGAAACAGCACCTCTAGGAAACGTTACTGTCTTCTACGCAGGCTGCGACCCAACCACGCACACATTCTTCGAGGCACACGATGAAACCCTTAACTTCATCGGATACAGCATGGACACAGGAAAACAGATCTTCACCACCTCCCAATTAACCTCATGGGACTACTACGGCCAACCAGCGCCAGCACAAACCTACATCCAAGCAGCAGACGGTAACATCTTATCCAGCGCTTTCGGAGGAGTTCTCTTCTGCTGGAACGACACAACCGGCAAACTCGAATGGACCTTCGGCAACGGACCTTTTGGCAGCGACAACAGCACCAAAGCAGGCTTAAACGTCTTCTACGGTGACTATCCAACATTCATCAACGCAGTCGGCGGCGGCGTAATATACCTCGTCACAACCGAACACACAATCACCGACCCAATCTACAAGGGAGCAATGGCACGTGCAATAAACGAAACTACTGGCCAACAAATCTGGAAAGTATCTGACTACACAGGCGAATTCTCCGCAATGAGCTACGCTATGGCAGACGGCTTCTCAGTATACCCCAACGGCTACGACAACCAAATCTACTGCATAGGCCGCGGACCAAGCGTCACAACAGTCGCAGCACCAAACGCAGGCTTAGCATCTGGACAATCAGCAGTAATAAGCGGCACAGTGATGGATGTTTCAGCAGGAACAACGCAAACACAACAAGCAGCCGACTTTGCAAACGGAGTTCCAGTTTCATCTGAAGCAAGCATGAGCGACTGGATGGGCTACGTATACCAGCAACAACCTATGCCAACCAACTTCACAGGCGTACCAGTTACGTTATCAGTCTTAGACTCTAACGGTAACTACAGAGCCATTGGCACAGTCAACACCGACCAAACCGGCACTTACAGCCTCTCTTGGAAACCAGACATCGCAGGCAACTTCACAGTCTACGCCACCTTCGCAGGAAGCAGCGGCTACTGGCCATCATCAGCTGAAACCCACCTCTTCGTCGAAAACGCTCAACCAACCGCTTCACCAACCGCCTCACCAATCAGCCTGGCACCAACCCAAAACGCTATCATGTACATCGGTGTAGCAATCATCGTCGTCATAGTCATAATCGGCGCAGTACTCGCAATGCTCATCACCAGAAAACACGCATAAACTGCAACCAAAAAACAACAACCCAAAATAAGGTAAGTTTCCAAACTTACTTCTTTTTTTAATTTAATTATCTGAAACCACGTGATAGTTGGATTCTTGCGAGCTGTTGCTTGACGATCTGACTCTTTGTTTAGTGATTTTTCTTACACAGTTGCCCCTTTTCATGTGCGATGGCAATTTTATTTGGTAATTTTGGGATTTTTGCAAAGTCTTAAATATAAAATTCCTGAAACCCTTGAACACCGAAAAGGTAGATGAAAAAGAGATGCGGCTGAGAAGGCTCTGGTTAATTCGAAATTGCAATAGCAAGTGTGATTTAGATTTTCTTTTTTCTCCTTAAATTAAAAGAATCATCTCCAGAGCCTCAGCAATCCTCTCTCTTTCTAAATCTCCAAAATTAACACGCATGACGGTTAATTCAAAACTTTTGCCTCAAGATTCCCTCTGAGGCTTGCGCGAACCTAGCCAAGAGACAAAACAACAGCACCGAGCATCCAAAAAAGCTAAACGAAGGGCTTCAAATAATCCAAATAGCAATTCTCGTTAATGTGGAGCGGGCGAACCTGAATGTTTAGAAACAGAGAACAGATGTGGCGGCGGATTCAGGAGTTAGTCCAGAAGTTCAAGGAGAGGGGCGCGACAACCCCTGAGAAAGCGTTGACTGCGCAGGAGTTGGGTTTGCCGCCGCGTTTCGAGCAAGCTATGCGTCGAAGACTCGGTCAAACAGGCATCTTCGTTGAAACTAACGGCAAATACTACCTAAACGAGGAGCGGCTTAGGCAAATCCAGCAGCAACATGCAGATGGGGCAGGGGGCGGGGGCGGCGGGTTTAGCAGGCAGGCTGCTCCAGCTTGGATACGCTACGGTGGAATTTTGCTTGCGTTGCCGCTCGGCATCATCGTTGTTGCTTTTTTAGTGTTTTATTTTAACATTTACAGTGGCGCCGGATACTTTCCAGGCGAAATAATCCTCATCTTGCTTGTTGTCTTGGTGGTGCTGTTTGTTGTTAGGATGCTGTTCTGGCGGGCAAAGAGAAAATACCTGCGCGACCGCTGGATGCAAAATAAAACGGCTTAATTGGGACAAAGAAAAGGTTTGGGGTGATGCCCGACTTATTTTTGCGTTGGTTTCTATATTTTGTCTAGGTTGAATGCTTCGTGGATGGCTCGTACAACTGCTTCGCCGTCTTTTTCTTTAACGACAAACGAAATGTTTAGTTCTGAGCTGCCCTGCGCGATCATTCGGATGTTGATGCCTTTTTGGGCGACGGTTGTGAATATTTTTGAGGCTACGCCTAAGGTGCCTTTCATGTTGGCGCCGACAACCGCGATGACTGCAACGTCGTCTTCTGAGGAGATGTCGCTTACTAAGCCACCTCTGTCCAACAACGCAATTTCAAGATTGCTAATAGCCCTGCCTAAAAGCCCCCGCCTAATAATCATTGATATGTTGGCTTCTGAGGCTGCGGTGGATATCATCATCACGTTGATGTTGTTTTTTCCCAGCACATCAAACACTTTAGCGTAGCTTCCAGGCGCCCCAACCATTCCCGCCCCGCTAACGTTGAGCATGGCAACATCCTTTAATCATCGCCACAGCTTTCACGGCTTCCTTAGCGTCGGCGTCAGGTTCCCCCGTAATCAGCGTGCCCGGGTTTTCCGGGTGAAAAACGCTCCGTATCCTCACAGGGACGTTTTCTTTGATGACGGGTTCCAGAGCTCGTGGATGCATGGCTTTTGCGCCGAAAATCGCCATTTCAGCCGCTTCCTGATAGCTAAGATGCGGCAGCATTTTGGCGGATGGAACTATCTTGGGGTCCGTGGTCATTATGCCGTCCACGTCCGTCCATATCCACACCTCGTCAACGCCCAACGCAACGCCCAGAATTGTGGCTGTGTAATCTGACCCGCCCCTTCCCACCGTGGTTACGACTCCGTTTTGGTCTGCGGCGATGTAGCCTGTCACAACCGGGATGACGCCTTTTTCCAGCAGCGGACTGAGCCTTTCATGGATTAGGTGCGTCGTGAAGTTCATTAGGGGGTCTGCTTCGCCGAAGTTTGAGTCGGTCACGATGCCCGCTTCTTTGCCCGTGAAGCATTGCGTTTCAATTTTGCGGTCTTTTATGGCTCCCCAAACGATGGGTGCCGAAAGCCGCTCGCCGAACGACAGGACATAATCTTTTGATTTCGGCGTCAACTCGCCCACGTAGCAGATGCCCGTTAACACTTTTTCCAGTTCCGCGATGGTTTTCTCCGTGATTTGGGTTACTTCTTCCTGTATCGGCTTGCTGGTTATGGCTGATTCGATTGCCGCCAGATGCTTCTTTAAAAGGGTGGCTGGTGAAGGCTTGAACATGTTTTTCGTCGTTTTTCTTTGCGTGCTCGGCGACTTCGATTAGGCTGTTAGTTACTCCTGCCAACGCGGATACAACTACGGCGATTTTGCAGTTGTTTTTGGCGTTTTGAGTCACTATGTCGCTTACGTGGCGTATGTTTTCGCCTGTGGCTACGCTGCTTCCGCCAAACTTCATGACGATTTTCATTTTCTAGGACTCCGAGTTTTCATATAGCATTCGATTTGCCAACTTATGTCTAATATCTAGGAGGTCTCTTAAAACTGCACTGGCAGTCTCGATTCCGCCTGCGCCCTTGCCAATGATGGTTTCTTCGCCCGCATATTCAGTGAAGAAAGTTACTGCGTTCAAGACTCCGCTCACGCAAAGGGGGCTGTTTTTCGCTATTTCCATAGGTTTCACTGATGGCTCCGTCGCTGTCAACTGAGCCGATGAGTTTGATTGTGTTTCCTCTCTTTGACGCTTCATCAAGCGCCTCCAGCGAAACTCCGCGGATACCCGTGATATCAACGTCTTTAAGAGTAATTTTCTTGTTGAGTATCCAGTTCGCCAAGATGACTACTTTGCATGCGGCGTCGAATCCGTCAACATCCATCGATGGCTCCCGTTCAGCGTACCCGAGCTTCTGAGCGTTCGTCAAGGCTTCTTGGAAGGTTATGCGGTTTTGAGCCATTTCAGTCAGGATGTAGTTGGTTGTGCCGTTTAGGATGCCTCGTATGGCTAAGATTTTGTCTCCTGCCAAGCAACGTTTCGCAAATTCGAGGACGGGTGTTCCGCCGCCGACGGTTCCGCTGAATCGAAGATACACGTTGTTGTATTCTGCGAGTTCCGTGAGGGCTGGCATGGCTAAGGCTAAGGGTCCTTTGTTGGTTGTGACGACGTGTTTTCCTGTTTTGAAGGCTTTAGTTATGTGGGATAGGGCTGGCTCAGCGTTTTTGATGTTGACAGGTGTTACTTCCACAACTACTTCTGCCTCAACCGACTCGATAACATCTGACACCGACATTCCCGGGTGACCAAACTCAGGGTCTTTAGATATCGGGAAACCTCTTTGCCTGATTTCAGCTAGTTTTTCTGGGCTAAGACCTTTCGGGTTTATGACTGCGCCGTCTATGTCCGCTATGGCGACGATTTTTGGGTTAAACCCGTAATCCTTAGTTTTCTCCACATACCTCTTCGCCAAAATGGTGGTAACGCTTTTCCCAACTACTCCGAAGCCGACTAAGATTATCCTCATTTCATCTTCACCTTGCAAGAATGACTCTTTGAGTTTTCAACCCCAGAGCCTGCTCAATCGTCATCATGTCCGCGTCTACCTCAACAGGCTTCTCACATTGTTTTATGGCTGTGTCTGGGTCTTTTAAGCCGTGCCCCGTGGTTATGCATACAACTCTCTCGTCCTTGTCTATAACGCCGTTCTGAACCAGCTTCTTTAGTCCCGCGATTGACGAGGCGCTTGCAGGCTCCACAAAGATGCCTTCGATTCGCGCCAGCATCTTCTGTGCATCCAAAATTTCGTCGTCGGTAACGGTTTCAGCGGTGCCGTGCGATTCGCGGATGGCGTTGACGGCTTTTTTCCAGCTTACAGGAGCGCCAATTCGGATGGCTGTGGCGACTGTTTCAGGATGTTCAACAGGAATGATTTTGTCGCTGTTGGTTTTGATTGCTTGCGCGATGGGCGCCGACCCAGTTGCCTGTATGCCCGTCATCTTCGGCAGTTTCTTTATGAATCCCAGCTTGTGGAATTCGGTTAAGCCTTTCCAGACTGCGCTTATGTTTCCCGCGTTGCCGACGGGTATTATGATTCTGTCTGGGACTTCGTAGTTGAGTTGCTCGCAGATTTCGTAGCCTAACGATTTTTGTCCTTCAATGCGGAACGGGTTAATTGAGTTAAGTAGGTAAATGCTCTTGTGTTTCTCCGCCAGCTTGAGGACGAATTCTAAGGATTGGTCAAAGTTTCCGCGGACTTGCAGGACTTTGGCGCCGTGGATCATGGCTTGCGCGAGTTTGCCGTAGGCAATCTTGCCTGAGGGAATTAGAACGGTGCATTTTATTCCTGCCCTTGCAGCATAAGCAGCTAAGCTGGCGCTGGTGTTTCCTGTTGAAGCGCAAATCACATGTCTGGCTCCAAGCTCGACGGCTTTTGTGACTCCGACGGTCATGCCTCGGTCTTTGAAGCTGCCTGTGGGGTTCTCGCCTTCATTTTTAACGTACACTTCTTTGAGCCCTACTTCTTCGCCCAGATGACGGGAACGATGCAAGCCAGTTCCTCCTTCGCCAAGCGTGACTACATTTGCGGTTTCATGTATGGGCATGAAGTCGCGGTACCGCCAAACGGAGAGAGGCTTTGTTTTCCAGTCGCTGCCTTTGAGGGTTTGCGCTAGCTCTTTGAAATCAAATTTTATCTCTAGAATGTCTCCGCATTTTTTGCAGAAGTAGACAATCTCGTCGATGTCGTATCTTGTTTTGCAGTTAATACATTCTTGATGTACCATCTTGTTAGGTCTCCCTTTGGCAAGCGCCTTAGCTACGTTAATGAAGGCTTCTGTGAATTATCTACTCAGACGTTATTAATTTTGTTGCTTGCATTCCCACTAGCCTACAAGGTTGGATAAGGTTTCATAGACTTTCAAGCTGTCTTTTTTCTCAATAACAATGATAGTTTCAGTCCAGCAGGAAATGAACTCAACGATGTTCACGCTTTGCTCAGCCAACAGAGTAGCTATGAATGAGACAACTCCAGGCGTAGCCTCCAACTCCTCAGGCGAATGCACAACAATCATGGTGCAGTTGTCATGTTTCATGAGGGCGTTTACTCGTTCAGGCAAATCGCTTCTGTCAAGCAAATAAACGAATTTATCAAGCAAATCCACCTTCATGCCCGTTTTGGAATTAAATTCTTTACCCGTGATTATAACGGATTTGCGGTCGTACACGGCTATGCTGCTGCGTTTGAGAAGAAGAAGCACTTTTTCTTCTCTTTTCTGCTTGTGCTTCTGCAGCTCCTCCGAGTAGCGGCGCAGAGCGGCTTTTATCGCGCTTGGGTCATTGGTTTTTAGTTCTTTCTGTATCTGCCTTGCCAACTCGCTGAGGTTCACGATGCCTTTTTCGAGGGCTTCAAGTAGGTAAGGCTTGTTTTTTAGGTAATTTCTGACTCTTTGAGCTACACTCATGTCACTCCAAGATGTATCAAATGGGACATTTAAGTTTTCTTAAGTAACAAAAAAGTCACAAGGTTTAAGAAGACAGGGTTCGAGGTTAGGGAAACAGTCCTAGCCAAAAAAAGGGGGAGCAAAAAAATAACTGAAAAAATAGTGTTAGCTTACTCAGGCGGATTAGACACATCCGTGCTAGTCAAGTATCTCCAAGAAAAATATGATGCACAAGTAATTACTGTTACCGTTGATGTTGGCCAACAGGAAGATCTGAAAGCAGCTGGCGAAAAAGCCAAGAAACTCGGGGTTTTGAAGCATTTCTCAATCGATGCGAAAGACGAGTTCGCAAAAGACTACATTTTCCCAGCCATAAAAGCCAACGCCCTCTACGAGGGAAAATACCCGATAAGCACAAGTCTCTCGCGTCCGCTCATTGCGGCAAAGATGGTTGAAGTCGCTGAAAAAGAAGGCGCAACAGCTCTGGCGCACGGCTGCACAGGCAGAGGAAACGACCAAGTGCGCTTCGACGTAACCCTCGGCTCTTTGGCACCTGGCAGAAAAATCATTGCGCCCGTGCGTGAATGGGGAATGACCCGTGAAGAAGAAATCGCTTACGCAAAAACCAAAGGCATCCCTGTCAGCAACGCAGCCAAAAAATACAGCATAGATGCAAGCGTCTGGGGAAGAGCCATCGAATGCGGTTTGCTTGAAGATGCAAGCCAAGCGCCTCCTGAAGACGCCTACGAATGGACAATTTCACCTGAAAAAGCGCCAAACACAGCCGGAAATTCGTCACTATACAATTTGAGGCTGGCGTGCCCGTGGCAGTAAACGGCAAATCCATGTTGCCTCTGGAGCTTATTGAGGAAATGAATAAGATTGCTGGCAGAAACGGCGTTGGCAGAATCGACCACATCGAAGACCGGCTTGTCGGCATAAAGTCAAGGGAAGTTTACGAGTGCCCAGCCGCGACCGTGATTTTGGAAGCTCATAAAGACCTTGAAAAAATGGTTATGACTCGGCATCAAGTTCTGTTTAAGCAGCAAATTGATGCGGAATGGGTGTTCTTGGCTTACGCGGGTTTATGGGTTGACCCGCTTAAAGACGACTTGGATGCATTCATCAACAAGTCGCAGGAAAACGTGACTGGCGAAGTTAAGCTTAAGCTGTACAAGGGCAGCATGCAGGTTATCGGACGTTCCTCGGCAATGTCGCTCTATGACAAGAACCTGGCGAACTACAACATCAAAACCAGCTTTTGACCAGTCGTACTCGCAAGGGCTTTATTGAACTGTGGGGGCTCCAAACAAGAATGTACAATGCCCTCAAGAAAACCAGCAAAAAACCCGCTGAGAAAGGCAAGAAAACCAAGTAGTAAACCTGGAAACGGAGAAGCTGAGAAGTGTCGAAGATACTGCATGGTGGGCGGCTCTCGTCTATGCGTGAAGACGTAGCAAAGTTTACTTCTTCCCGAAAAGACGACGAACGCTTAGCCAACGCGGTAGTCGACATCAACCTAGCCCACGTTGTAATGCTCATAGAGCAGAAAATAATTCAGCCGCAAGATGGAGGCAAAATCCTCAAAGCCCTCCAAAAACTCGCAAACGCCCCGCTTGACCCTGCAGCTGAAGACGTTCACATGGCGGTTGAAGAAGCCGTCCTCAAAGCGACAGGACCAGAAGTCGGCGGAAACCTTCACATCGCAAAAAGCAGAAACGACCAAGTCACAACAGCCATTCGCATGCAGCTCCGAAATGAACTCGTCGGGCTTATGCTTCAGGTGCTTCAAATGCAGGAAAGCCTCTTGGAAGCCGCGGGTAAACACGTCGACACCGTCATTTTGGAGTACACTCACTTGCAGGCGGCGCAACCCGTCACGTTCGCCCACTACCTGCTATCACACGTTCAAGCTTTGGAACGGGACTTGAAGCGGCTTGTAAGGCGCTTATGAACGGGTTAACCTGTGTCCTCTTGGCGCAGGCGCGTTGGCCACGACAAGTTTTCCGATAAACCGTGAAAGAACCGCCGCCCTCTTGGGGTTCAATTCGGTGCTGGAGAACTCGATTGACGCGGTTGGCAGCCGAGACTTCATCCTTGAAACTCAAGGCGCACTCACCCTGCTGGCGATAAATCTGAGTCGTCTGGCGGAGGATTTGATAATTTGGAGTTCACAAGAGTTCGGCACGGTTGAGTTGCCTGACGAATTCACCTCTACAAGCAGCATTATGCCGCAGAAGAAGAATCCTGAGGTGCTCGAAGTGATTCGTGCAAGAGCCAGCTACGCCCTTGGCGATTTCGTAGCCTCAGCCGCAGCCCTCAAAAGCCTGCCGACAGTTTACAACTTGGATTTTCAAGAGGTAACACCCAAACTTTGGGCTTCAACAAACAACCTCTCCAGCCTCACTTGCCATATTCACTTCGCTTATCCCCCAGCTTAAGGTGTCCTCAAACGTAGAAGCCAAAGCCGCGGCATCCTTCGCGGGTGCAACGGAGCTTGCAAACATGCTTGTACTGAAGTACAATGTTGCGTTCCGAACGTCGCATAAGATTGTGGGTGCTCTTGTTAAGTCGCTTGTTGATTCAAAGAAGACTTTGCTGGATGCAACGCCCCAACTGCTTCAGACGATAGCTCAGGAAGCTGCAGGCGTAAAGTTGTCTGTTAAAATGGAAGACATCGTTGACTGCACGGATCCCCGCAAACTAGTCGAAACATATAAGGTGCTTGGGGGGCCTTCAGCCGTCGAGGTTGAAAGAAGCATAAAAACAAGCAAGAAAAACATGGCAGATGCCAAAAGCAACATAGTTAAACTTAAAAACAAGATTGCAGATGCACAAAGGAACCTTAACAGCGTCGCGGAATCTTACACTTCAAACACGCGGTCCGTAACTGAAAACGTAAGATTTAAAAATCCAAACTTATAGGTTGAATAGGGCTTTGGTCCCACAACATAGCACGTTCGAAAAAAGTAAAAAAGCAATTCTGCTTCTCGAAGACGGAACGTCATTTGTCGGTAACGGTTTTGGAGCAACAGGAAAAATCTCAGGCGAGGTTGTTTTCTCAACTCAGATGGTTGGCTATCCAGAAGCGTTAACTGACCCATCGTATAAAGGTCAAGTTTTAACCCTGACTTACCCGATGATAGGCAACTACGGCGTTCCATCAAACGAGTTGAACCTTGGCTTACCGCTTTACTTTGAATCAGACCACATTCAAGTTCAAGGATTAGTAATCCACGAATTATGCCACCAACCTTTCCATTGGGCATCAACAAGAACCCTGGACAAGTGGCTGCTTGACGAAGGCATCCCCGGAATATACGGCGTAGACACTCGGCGCCTAACAAAGAAACTGAGAACCCACGGTGTCATGCTGGGGGTTCTGCAGGTTTTCGATGAGGGCGAAAAACCAGATTTGGAAGCCGTCCTAAAAGACGGGAAAAACATAGCTGATCCCAACTTGACCGACTTAGTTAAGGAAGTGTCCGTGAAGCAACCCGTCAAGTATGAGTGTAGATGGCAGAAAAACCGTTGTTTTAATTGACTGCGGAGTAAAATACAGCATCATCCGCAACCTGCTTAAACGAGGCATAAACGTTGTCCGCGTGCCCTATGACACTTCAGCCAGTGAAGTTTTAGCTTACAACCCCGACGGCGTCTTCCTAAGCAACGGACCAGGCGACCCGAAAAAATGCGTGAAAACAATCAACTGCGTCCGCGAAGTAGTCGACAAAGTTCCGTTCATGGGCATCTGCCTTGGCGCCCAAATCCTTGCATTGGCTATGGGAGGCGATACGTACAAGTTGAAGTTCGGTCACCGCGCACAGAACCAGCCCGCTCTTGACCTGAGCAGTCAGAGATGCTACATCACAACTCAAAATCACGGTTACGCAGTCAACATCGAATCCCTAAAGAAAACCCCGCTTGAAACATGGTTCCTAAACCCCAACGACAAAACAACGGAAGGCGTCAAACACAAAAACAAACCCGTCTTCGCGGTGCAGTGGCACCCTGAAGCTTCTCCGGGACCATACGACACCGAGTTGCTGTTTGACAAATTCGCCAAAACCTTGGAGGCTCCTTAAATGCCGAAGTTTGACTGGATTAAGAAGGTGCTGGTTCTCGGAAGTGGCGCCATAAAAATCGGGGAAGCAGCCGAATTTGACTATTCAGGAAGCCAATGCCTCAAGGCTCTCAAAGAAGAAGGCATAGAAACCGTTTTGGTTAACCCTAACATAGCGACTATTCAGACTGACCCGCGGCTCTCAGGAAAAGTCTACCTTTTACCCGTTACACCCGAATACGTCGAGCGCGTTATCGAGAAAGAACGTCCCGACGGTATCCTGCTGGGTTTCGGCGGACAAACCGCCCTTAACTGCGGTCTCGAACTTGACAAGAAAGGCATTCTGCAGAAGTATAACGTTAAGGTTTTAGGTACTCCCATTCACTCGATTGAAGATACAGGTGACCGCGAACGGTTCCGCCAAGCGATGCTTAAAGCAGATGTTCCGCCCCTTAACAGCAAGTCAGCCACCACCGTTGAGCAAGCTTTGAACGTGGCGGCAGAGATCGGTTACCCCGTCATCGTTCGTGTTGCTTATACTCTCGGCGGCAAAGGCGCAGGTGTATGCCGCAACCCTGAGGAACTCAAGGAAACTGCCACGCGCGGGTTGGCTCAGAGCAGAATCAGCCAGATACTTATTGAAGAGTATGTTGGGCACTGGAAAGAAGTCGAATACGAGGTTATGCGTGACTACGCAGACAACTGCTTAACGGTCTGCAACATGGAGAACTTTGACCCGATGGGCGTCCACACGGGAGACTCAATCGTTGTTGCACCGTCGCAGACCATGAGCAACCGCGAATATCACCTTATCCGCTCAACCTCAATAAACGCCATACGCGCCCTGGGTATTGTGGGCGAATGCAACATACAGTGGGCTCTGCATCCACGCTCTGAAGAGTACCGTGTCATCGAAGTTAACTCACGCATGTCCCGAAGCAGCGCGTTAGCCAGCAAAGTCACAGGCTACCCGTTGGCGTACATCGCCACGAAGCTCACTTTGGGTTACTTGCTTCCTGAACTCATCAACAAAGTAACCGAAGTCACAACCGCCTGCTTCGAACCCGCCCTGGACTACATAACCGTGAAGATTCCGCGTTGGGACCTGCAGAAATTCAAGAACGCTGACCGCCATGTTGGTCCCCAGATGCGTTCCGTCGGCGAAGTGATGGCTATCGGACGCTGCTTTGAAGAGGCACTGCAGAAAGCCGTCCGCATGCTCGACACAGGCAAAATAGGTTTGGTATGCAACCCTGAAGATGACGAACCTGAAAGCGAGGCGCGGATACGCGATGCAGTCGAAAACCCCACTGACGAACGGCTCTACAAGCTTGTTAAAGCCCTGAAAATGGGCATATCCGTCGCTGAAATTTACCGTTTAAGCGGCGTCGACCCATTCTTTCTCTACAAAATCCAAAACATCATCGACATGGAAACCAAGCTGCGCGGGTTAAACTTGGCTGATGATTCGGCGGCGGAAGTGATCCGTGAAGCTAAACGCTTAGGTTTCTCAGATGAGCAAATCGCTGTCTGCCAAAAGACCGATGAATTCACAATCAGGGGCTATCGCAAGGGCGCAAACATAGTTCCAGTTATCAAACAGATTGACACGTTGGCGGCGGAGTGGCCTGCAAAAACCAACTATCTCTACTTGACCTACGGCGGCGACGAAGACGACATCGAACTGAAAAACGACGTAAGCAAAGTCATCGTGCTTGGCGCAGGCGTTTTTCGGATAGGTTCAAGCGTCGAGTTTGACTGGTGCGGCGTAAACACGATTTGGGCGCTGAAGAAGAACGGTATCCAAGAAGCAATCATGGTTAACTACAACCCTGAAACCGTCTCCACCGACTACGACGTGTCCGACAAACTATACTTCGAAGAACTCTCAATCGAACGCATACTGGACATTTACGAGAAAGAGAACCCGATGGGCGTCATCACCAGCGTCGGCGGACAAATCCCAAACAACCTTGCAATGGGGCTTTCCCAAAAAGGCGTCAAACTTCTGGGCACCTCAGCTGAAAACGTTGATTTAGCTGAAGACCGCTCAAAATTCAGCGCACTTCTGGATCAACTTCAAATCTGCCAGCCAAGCTGGAGTAAACTCCTCTCCATCAGCGAGGCGAAGCGGTTTGCGGAAAAGATCGGTTACCCCGTTCTTGTGCGTCCAAGCTACGTGCTGTCAGGTTCAGCTATGCGTGTGGCTTACAATGAGACAGCGCTTGAGAACTTTTTGAAGTTAGCGGCGAAGGTTTCACGTGACCACCCCGTTGTCATCAGCAAATTCATCGACCACGCCAAAGAGGTTGAGGTAGACGGGGTTTCAGACGGAGAAAACGTCCTTATCGGCGCCATCATGGAGCATGTGGAGTACGCGGGCGTGCACAGCGGCGACGCAACCATGACTATCCCGCCTCAGGCACTAAAGGTTGAGGTTCAGCAGAACATCGCGAACTGCACGGAACGTATCGTCAGAGCGCTTAACATCCATGGACCCTACAACATCCAGTACCTGGTTAAAGACGACGTCGTCAACGTCATCGAATGCAACCTCCGCGCATCCCGATCAATGCCCTTCGTCAGCAAAACAAGAGGAATAAACCTGATTGAGCTGGCGACTTTGGCGATGCTGGGCAAAAAAATCGACGTGCTCAAACTGTCGCCTATGACCACGGCTAAACACGTCGGCGTGAAGGTTCCTCAGTTCAGTTTCATGCGTTTAGCGGTGCTGATCCTGTGTTGGGCGTTGAAATGCTTAGCACAGGCGAGGTCGCTTGTTTAGGTGAAAACTTCTCCGATGCCTTCTCCAAGGCGCTGCGTTCCGCGGAATTCAGCATACCTGACAGGGACGGCTCGGTTTTCATAAGCGTCGGCGGCAGCATCGAACGCAAAAAGAGAGTCGTGCCTATCGCCCAGGCTTTTGTGGACTTGGGCTTCAAGATCTACGCGACGGACCACACGGCTGACGTGCTTTGCGGTTCAGGCGTTGCTGCTGTAAAGCTCTTTAAGGTGAAGGAGGCTGGGGCTACGCCTAACGTGTTGGATTATTTGCAGGAACGCAAAATCGATTTGGTCATCAACGTGCCTATGGCTAATCGGCAGACCAGCATCAGCGAAATCTTGACCGATGGCTACATTATTCGGCGTCAAGCCGTAGAATTCAACGTGCCCGTCATAACTAACCTGCAGTTAGCCGCCGCTCTCGTCGAAGTGCTTAAGCATAAAAGCAAGAACGGCACCACTATCCGTAGCCTAAACGAGTACATGGATGATTTGCCCTGGAAAATGTGGTAGCTCAACCCCGTTTTTTAGGAGTTTTGCACGCAATGTTTTATCAATCAACGCCTCCATAATTACCCGCGGCGAAAGTTGTGCTTTACAAAACCGCTACATTGAAAAATGGGCAAACTGCGTCTTTGAGTTGGCTCTCTGAAGCTGACCTTGCCGAAGTCGTTGCGGCTCTCAACAGCGTGATTCGAGAACAAAAGTATCTGCTGCAGGTCAACGAGATACGTGACCTTGACGCTGAGCGGCGCTGGTTTTTGGATGCGGAAGAAGCTGGGATGCGTTACCTCGTTGCCCGAGTAGACGGCAAAGTAGTCGGCGGAGCAAACATAGCGCCCCGCGCAGGCAAAAGAAGCCACATCGCCGAATTCGGCATCTACATAATCAAAAGCCACCGCGACCTCGGACTCGGAACCATCCTAACCAAAGCATTCATCGACTTCGCCAAAAAAAGCCAATTCGAAATCATCCAACTATCCCTATTCTCCACCAACAAACGCGCACTGCACGTCTACAAAAAATGCGGCTTCAGAAAAATCGGAAAACTAACCCACGACATCAAACTCCCCGACCAAACCTACACCGACAGAATCATAATGGAACAACTCCTAACCCACTAGCCTTTCCTAATTCTGGGATTCCGTGAAGCCTTAAACAAGAACCCTTTTAAAAGCTTTCATAAAAACGATTCAAGGAAGCTTTTCTTTTATTCTTCTTGTTGGTGTGCTATTGCAGTCACAAACTTTAATTAGTTTTCATTGAAAATTCAAATACAGATTAATGAGTCACAGGCTCTTTATTGCTGAGATAATTAACTATTAATTTGCTAAGTTCGCAAAACTTAAATACCAAGAGGGTTTAAACCTTGAAACTCGATAAGAAAACAGCAAGGGAAAAAAAGAAGAGAGAGAATATGCCGCTCTTGGTTGAAACGCCTAATTCCGAACCAAACATGTCGCAACAACGTGAAAATCTGCGAGCCGATTACAAGTGGATTTCCACACAAGAAGAAACTTTGCGTAAAAAATACCTTAACAAGTACGTTGCAGTTAAAAACAAAGAAGTTTTGTTTGCTGATGACAATGCTTACACGCTGATTGATAATCTTAAAGCTAAAGGCATCTCAGTCAGCAATACCGCCATAAAATTCCTTAGCGACCACCCTACTTGTTTCCTACTGTAGAGCGCTTTTTTTGTCTGTAATAGCTGATATTTACCCCAGTTCGCCTGCTCGCCACCAAATTGGCACGCGCAAATAATTGGCACTTTGAAATGTGCTTGTTTACATAGAGTTAATTCGGAAAACATTACCTTTTTTGTGGATTCAGGCTCATCCGTTACCACCTTGTTGCCTTTTGATGTCGATAGACTCGGAATAGACTATAATGCGTTACGCTATGCAGACGATCCATGCACTACTGCAACGGGCGAAAGAGTTTTCCCAAAAATCCTACCAAAAGTAGAATTAACCCTAAATTCGTTTGATGCGAACGGTAAAAGCAAAGAGGATATTTTTGTTCTGCCCTACGTTAACTGTATGAAACCGCCTCAGGCACTTGACAGACGACTTCCCTCTGAAATTTTCACATACAGCCTATTGGGTATGGATGTTCTCCATAATTTTAGAGAGTGGCATTGGGATTTTGATGCTGGAGAATTGCGTCTAAGTTATAACACTAAATGAATGAGCGCAAATTGAAAGACATCTAAATTGCTTATGATGTAGTGGAATTTAGGATTCCGATGATTCTTTGGCATTTGTCGTTGACCAATTTCCAAAATGTCTCAAGCTCGTCCACTGCGGCAAGCTTGGAGTATCCAGCTGGAGGCGCTCTTGGATCTAAAACTAAACTGGCGCCTGGTTTCGCTCCCGCACGAAAATGGAAAGGGTTCACCCCGCAGTGATTAACCCAAATGTTGAAAACTACAATTCTAAAATGGCTTCCCTCCTCCGAATAAGGGTCACGGGGAAGAGGCAGCCAACGCTGGTCACCCGACCTAGTAGTCGGATACAACTCGCTTAACAGAGATTTTATCGGGTCACTAGCCGCTAATCTGGCTGATACCGTTCTCACACCTGCCCGTTCAGGGTCCAAGCCAAGGCTTCGTTTTTCGTTGATTACTTGAGCAAGAATCTCTACCGCCCCGACGAGATGAAAGAAAAACTCCTCAATCAGCATCTGCCTATCCTCAGATTTCGTACCCACCAAATCTCCGCCATTAAGCATCTGCAAGTCATCTAATCTTCGGTGAGCAAACAAAAGATTGTCACTTACTGCATGAACATCCGTAACTTTTGCACCTTAGCTAATGAACTGCATAACAAAGATATTAAATTTAAATTTACGATTTTTCACCTGAACCCCGAAACTAGAAAACCAGCGGAAAAATGTGGAACAATCATCGGAGGGGCAAATGGAAAACGCGAGCAAAGAAATGGAAAAAAGAATATAACTGGTTGTTATTTTCGTTTTATTCCATGGTGATGTTGCCTGAGTCATCTATACGGGCTACTTGCCACTCATATTTGTATGAGTCAACTGCTTTCTTGATTTGGTTTCGAATAGGAGCAAGCGTTTTACATTGCTCTCTAGGCTAACAGAAGAATGTCACTGATTTCTTCTTCGTTTGTCATGCCATTAAATGCAATAAAGTCTATTGGATTGAATATTGGCTTTACATCATAGGGGTTAAGTTTTAGCCTCTGCAAGGATGGGCATATTGCCTTGTAGAACGCTTTTTCAGCTTCTTTCCTCCCTTTTTCTATTTCTTCCTGCCGCATCTTCTCCTTCTGTTCGCTAAAGGCTTGTTCTTCAAGAGATAGCTTGGTGCTATCAATGTCAAATTGGTCTAACCACGTTTTTTCCGCCGTTTCAGCCTTAGATTTTAACTGTAAGTCTGATACACGGTGTAGCTTTCCACAGGGGCAGACAGCCAGAATTTTTCTGAATTGTTGATATTCTTCAAAAAGGCTCATTTTTACTCAAACACTCCGTAGGAGACCTTGTGGTTGGCTATTGCGTCGCGGATCGACTTCTGGTGTTCATTTAGCCTGGCGGCTCCGCTTTTAACTTCCACAAAACTTAGTGATTCTACTTTTCCGTTTGACAAGCCGTTAAAGATTAGCATATCGATGGGGTCACCTAATACTTTGGTGTCTGGCACCACCCATTTGAAGTCTTTTGCAACTGGCAGTACTTTTTCTAGGGTCTTGCCGATGTTGACGCCTGCGGTTATTTTTGCTGTCCTTTCGGTTATTTGCTTCAGTTGTTTTGCTAATTCGGCTTTTCGTTCCTCTATTGTTTTTTGATATTCAGTTTGTACTTCAATTGCCTGTTTTGGAAAGGGTTTTGTGCCATCAAATAGAAAGGCGTCTGAAATCAAAAATTCCTCTCCACAAGGGCATATGGCAGAAAGCCCAGACGTTTTCAAATTCTCAATAACTTGCTTCGTTTCCAACTCTCTCACCTATCGCTTGCCTATTGACTTGTTCTAAGCTTAAATTTATTGTATTTCTGGGGCTAACTATACTAAATCAAAATTAAGCTCTATCAAACAAAAAATAATATCGAAAAAGACTTATCACCCGAAAATTTACAGCCTTAACCATCGCCTAAGTTATCAGGACGACGACCATTGTTCGGTTGTTTTAAATAGCTCTTACTTGAATAGGTGATTAAAGTAAAAATTGGGCTAAGATATGGAAATCGATACTGTTTTAGCCATAATCACGGCTCTAACGTCATTTACTACAGCCACCGTTCTCATTTTTACGTATCGTCTAGATAAGAAAAGGGATTTGCCTCAGTTTGCGCTAATTGCTCTTAGTTTTGGTCGTCCACCCAATAGCAAGCCATATGGCATTCACATACAAAATCCTACCAAGCCTATCAATCGCTGTCAAATCTTTTGCAATGGTTTTGCTCTTGATGTATTAAATGTCGCATATCTCAAAAAGTGGGTATATGTCCATGTAGGTGGTGAAGCAACCTTCAGCTTACCCAACAATCTGACTGACTTAGACAATGCAGTTATTGTTATAAAAGATGGAAAAAAGAATATTTACCCAAAAGTCAAATTCAAGGATATACCTTGCAACGTAACCGCCATCTGAATAATGTCTCAATTTTGCAAAACATGAGGAAGGCGATGGCGGAATAGAATATTCATCCCACGAAAGTTAACAGTTTCATTCTTGGAGAAATTCTTATCCCACGAAACTTAACGGAAAAGTTCATCCCTTAAGAACTTCACAGAACCTGATTTCGTAATGCTTTTATGTTTCTGTTTCATTTGGAATGGTTTGAAAAGGTTTGCAGGTGTGCGCTTTGGATGGCGCTTGTTTTCTTTTGCCGCCTTTGAGTGGCGTTAGCTGATTTTTTGCGTGGGGTATAGACAAGTCGCGCACGTTTTTCATATGATTTATAAGCGAAGAGCGCTTAGCTGATTGCTAGGAGAGGAGATTACGAGGAAAACAATCGGTCTATTCGCAACTTTAACAGTTATAGTTCTATTATTAGCGGTGCCTTTTTTGGCGGGTCCAGCAAAAGCGTCTATCGTGGCTCACGAGACTGTGGACATCAAAGTTGATTCTTCTGACTTGTGCATTCTGGTAACTAACCCTGCCAACGGACAACAAGCAGGTTACACCTCGCTCACAGGTTCAGAAATCAATACTTTTATTGGTGGTTCTGTCTGGGCAGTCGTGGTAAGCCCTCAGGAAGTCCAATTGTGCTCAGCGAACGGCTTTGAAGGCACCAACTCAATCGATTTCAACATTCTGCTATCTGACCCTCCGGCAACTTTCACGTTAACAGTAACCCACCTTGGCTTTAATGGCAATGATGTGTGGGGTCCTAAGACTTGGAGTGGAACCATATCTCCGGGACAGACATTTACCGCTCAGTCTGGAATCGATGACAACGGCTTTGTCAAAGGCGACGGCACCTTATTTGCAGCTCCCGAGTACGCTTTAGGCGGTTTAATCGCTTTAGCAGCCAGCTTAACGGCTTTCGTGCTGTTCAAAAAACGCCAAAGCCTCCCACTGTTCAAAAAATATTAAGCGCCTTCAAGGCGCCGTTTCTTTTTGCCGCCTAAGAGTGGCATCCAGCAGACATTTTGCCTGAAGTAGATTAGGGATTGAGGGGTTTTTCGTTCGGTTTTTCTTGCATTGATTTTGCGATTTTGCGCTTTATTTTCGATTAGCAGTTTCTTAAATGGACATTAACTTTTTGGGAGGTGAAATTTGGTATGAGTAGTAAGCAGGGTTTTACTGTTCAGGTGTATCGGCGTATTTGTCATCTTCAGGATAATGTGAAGGTTGACACGCAGGTTATGAGGGACCGCTGGATTGGCGAACTTGATGAGTTGTTTGGCATGGCTACTTCGATTGCGAAAGGCAAGGTTACGCAGCAGCAGGTTGGCGACAAGGTGCAGGCTATTTCTCCGAAGGAGAGGCAGATGTGGGCGCAGATAGCGGCGAACATCGGCATGGTTATGGGGAATTTGTCACATCGGTACGACGAGCGGCAAATCGACAAAGACTTAGACGAACTGGAAAGATTGCTTGAAGAAGTTAAAGGGGCACAGGCCAACGAAACAAAGAATCCATCGACAGAAACGAAACCGCCCAAAGAAGACCGAACCCAGCTGTAAGCGGCTTTTTGGTAAAGCTTTTGTTTCCATATTTTTATTAAATTTTTTTACATTTCATTTCTGTTGCAATGGCTTAAAATCAAATTATCTATATTATGCTGTTTCAGTACGTAGTCGAAAAACCCTTTTTTGTTGGTTTTGCGCAAAAAATATATCCTTGCGAAGCCTTTTCGATTGGCATTAAAGGGTAAGGCTAATTGTCCAAACAAGCTAAGACTCGGACAGTAGAAGAGATTAACCAAAAAATCCGTAAAGGCGACGCGCAGGTCCTAACCGCTGAAGAAATGAAGAAGCTGGTGGAGAGCAGCGGGGTTGCGGTTGCTTTTAAAGAGGTTGATGTGGTTACAACGGGAACTTTTGGCGCCATGTGCAGCAGCGGCGCAGTCATCAACTTGGGTCATTCTGACCCGCCGATAAAGATTGACCATGCATGGATGAACGACGTGGAAGTTTGCCATCCAGGCGCCGCAGTGGACCTGTACATTGGAGCAACGAACATGTCGACTAAGCAGCCGTTTGAGTACGGCGGAGGACACGTCATCCAAGACCTCGTCGCAGGAAAAGAAGTCGAGCTGCATGCCACGGCTTACGGAACCGACTGCTACCCAAGAACCCAACTTAAAACCAACATAACCAAAGACGACCTTAACCAGTTCCAGCTCCTCAACTTCCGCAACTGTTACCAACGCTACAACTGCGCGGTAAACACAAGCGACGAAACAATTTACACTTACATGAGCAAGCTTTTGCCGAGGCTGCGCAACGCCACGTTTTCAGGCGCAGGCGAACTCAACCCGCTCATGAACGACCCTGACTACGAAACCATCGGCATGGGCACCCGCATCTTCCTCGGCGGGGCTCAAGGCTACGTCATCGGCGAGGGAACCCAGCATAGCCCCAAAAACCTAAACGGCACCCTTATGGTGAAGGGCGATGCGAAGAAGATGTCGCCTGAGTTTTTGCAGGGCGCGGCTTTCACGCGTTACGGCACCTCGATGTATGTTGGCTTAGGCATCCCCATCCCGATACTTAACGAGGGCTTAGCCAAGAAAACTGGGATTCGTGACAGCGAAATCTTCACAGACGTAGTTGACTACAGTGTGCCGCGTCGAGACCGCCCCAAACTTCGGCAGGTAAGCTACAAAGAACTCAAATCAGGCTCAATAGTGGTCAACGACAAAAAAATTAGGGTCAGCAGCCTCAGCAGCATAAAGATGGCGAAGAAAGTCAGCCAGACGCTTAAGTCATGGATTGAGGACGGCTCTTTCCTGTTGACTTCACCCATCGAGCGATTGCCCCTCGACACCGTGTTTAAGCCGATGCGGCAGACTGAGGAAATTCCCTTCGTTGTCTCAGTTATGCATCCAGCGGTTACATGCACGGAGGATGAGAAGATTCAGGCGATTGCTGAACGTATCGTCACAAAATCGGTTAACCACATCGTCGTTATCGACGGCGCAGGCAAACTCCGCGGCATAGTTACTTCATGGGACGTTACCAGAGCTATGGCTGAAGGCAAAAAAGCATTAGCCGACATCGAAACCCACAACGTTGTGACTGCCAAGCCTGATGAGCCTCTCGAGATTGCGTCTAAGAGGATGGCTGAGCATAACATTTCAGCGCTGCCAGTGATTGACATCGAAAAGAAAGTGCTGGGAATAGTCACAGCTGAAGACGTGGCTGAACTGTTAGGACGGTAAAAGGCATGGTTCGAATTCTACTAAGGTTCTCGGAAGAACAAGTCTCGCAGCCAATAGCAAGCCAAATAATCATTGAATATAAAATTCCCATGGTAATTCTGTCAGCGCACATAAACTCCAAAGGCGGAGAAATAATCGCTGAAATCCCGGATGAAGCACAGGAAAAAATAATCAAGGCTTTCCGAGAAAAAGGCATCTCGGCAACGGTGCCAAAGCTAATCGAGGTTGACGCTGAAAAATGCTTCAGCTGCGGCTCATGCGTTGCCCTCTGCCCCGTCGAAGCCATAAGCATCGACAAAGATTCAGCGGTCCAATTTAACAAAGAGAAATGCGTCGGCAGCACCTGCAGCATCTGCGTAGACGCGTGCCCAGCAAGAGCCATAAAATCCATCAAGCAAACCAACGGCGACCACCCAACCACAGACAGGAAAAAAACAAGTTGACAAAAAAACTCCTCAAAGAAACATTTGCCCTCAAAGAAACCCAATGCACCATAATTTCCGACAAAGCAGAAGGCATCAAGGCAGCCAAGGAATCAATCGCGCGCAGCAGGCAAGAACTCGAAATCTACATAAAAACTAACCCCAAGTTTCTCTACACGCTCAAACCGTACCCGCCGCCCCAAAAGCCGCTGGTGGCTAAACTGATGGCTCAAGCCGCGCATCAGGCAGATGTTGGACCTATGGCGGCGGTTGCAGGGGCAATTGCGGACCTTGCCGTCGACGAGATGAAGCGTGTAGGTTGCGAGGTTGCGGTGGTGGAGGATGGCGGAGAAATCTCCGCAGCTTCTAATGCGCCTGTCGACGTAGCGGTCGCGGCTGGAGATGAACCCCTGTCGAGGCGCTTCGGCTTTAGGCTCACAGAATTTCCCATAGGCGTCGCCACAAGTTCAGGGCGTTTCAGCCACGCGTTAAGCTTCGGGGACGCCGAGGCGGCGACGGTTTTCTGCAGGAACGCGGGTTTGGCGGATGCGGCAGCCACAGCCGTCGGCAACGCTGTCAAGGGCGACGCGGTTGCGGGAATTAAGGCGGGAATCAACAGGGGAATGGCAATCGAAGGCGTCGAGGGCGTGTTGATAATTTTTATGGGAAAGGTTGGGATGGCAGGCAAGATTCCTGAAATAATCAAAGTGGAACCTGAAGGCGAATTTGTCCTTTAATCTGCGTTGGGTTGGTTGTTGCTGAGAATAGCGTAAACTTAAAGAACATAGCTGTCGAGCACAGCTTTATGAAACTAAGCAGAAAGTCGGGTTCCACACAGAAACCTCACGCTAGCTGATTGCATGACGGAAAAAATTTTCAGCCCTACCGAAATCACAACGCTGACCATAGCAGTGATTCTGGTTTTCAGTTGCTTCGCGGGTACGCTTACTCCCGCAGGTGCGCAACCGCCTATCTTTCCAGCCCAACCCGCGGGTTCGGCTTCTGAAATTGCCGCTTTGGAAGCCACCGTGGAGGCTAATGGCGGCTGGAACAGCAGCTTGCAGACGCTTTACGACGGAATTGTACTGGGGCAAACAACCGTCGGTGAACTGCAAAACGCCGTGGACGCCATTGATGTTACTTCTACATCTGCAGCCGAAACCGTTTTCTACTGGTATTTTGAATTGAGCAAATTCGGGGTTCCCATCAATGAGACAACTATTGAAGCAGCGTTAAAAGTAACGACTATGTTGCCGAACATCGGCGGGTTACCTGACGACTACTCCAACTCGGGCGTTGCCTCTTTTCTTGTATACAACAGGTACGATTTGTATGCTTACCAATGGGCTGCCCAGTTGGGTTATGAAACATCCAAATGGAACCTAACTCAAGCCTACACGGTGTTCAACAACGGCGTCAGCGAAAACGGCAAACCAGTTCTTTGTGTTGGGTCTAATGGGCAAGGCTGGGGAATAAACTACGGACCCAGATACTACGATGAAAGCGCAGAAACCATCGATATGTACCTCACTTTTTATCAACTCGGAGTACCTGCGGCATTAACGCAAGCCGAAGACTGGTGGAACTGGACAAACTCCAACCTTTGGGAAATCGACAGCTCCACAGGCGCTGGCTACTACAAATATGCGGTCAACTGGAACACTTTTGAATGCGAGGTCGGCGGGTTTGACCAGATTACATGGAAATTATACAACGATGACCCATCAATAACAAACGTGTCAAACTTGTTTACGGACTTGGAGACACGCGCTCTCAGCAAAGGCTGGGGCAGTCCACAATGGGGCAACTACGTCGCTGTTCACGCTGCAGATAATTCGCAAGAGCGGCTAGAAAACACTATAATGCTTTGGTCTTCTCTGCTTGGGTTCTACGGCGACATGAACCTTACTATGCAAAGCCAAGTGCAAGGCTTATTAGACGGCTCCGAGGGTCCAAGTCCAGCTTGGAGTTTGCTCACTCAAAGTCAACTGTACGACAATTCAACGGACATGTTCAGAATGCAATCGTCTGGGCCTAACAGTTCAGGCAGCGCTGAAGCGACGGCGGACGCAGCCGTATTAATGATGCTTCTGTCCACTATTCCTTGGCGGATCACTGGCGGTGCCTCAGCAAGATTGTATCTACGAGGACATCAACAACATAATTGACGGAGGCATCAGCGGCATCAACCTGGCATCTGAAACCGTGAATGTGAGCGTCGCTCAGCCGGGCACGTTCCTTTCAACATTCGGAACGAACATTTTCCAGTACACTTTGGGCAGCAGTGGAGTTTGGCAGTTGACTTTTAGCAAAGACTGGAATAGCCTCATGAGCGAGGTTTTTGTTTCTCCGCTTCCCACTTCGAGGACCTACCTTGGGACAAACAAAAACAGCGTAATGATAAATGCCTCAAGCGACGGCGGCAGCGCAATAGCGCCGTCAGGCTTGGTCTACGTTACCCTAGGCGACAATCAAACCTTCAGTTACTCATCTGACAACGGCTACACAATTAGCCAAGTCTTAGTTGACGGTTCCCCAGTTTCAATTACAGGAACCTACACGTTCACAGACCTTCAAACCCCTCAAACTATTTCAGTGACAAGCTCTCCCGCTCCTACCCCAACCCCTAGTCCATCATCGACTCCCACTCCAAGTCCATCGCCCTCGCCGACACCAACGCCTTCGCCAACTCCCAGTCCAGAGACCTCAGCTAATCCAACTCCCACGCCAACGGCTTCTCCCACTCCAACAGCTTCTCCAACACCTACGCCAGCAACAAGCCCAACTTCAAGCCCCACCCCGACTCCATCAACACCTGGCTTCACACGACTCTCGATTGGTCTGCCTGAACTTTTAGGAGTCGTAATCTTTGTGGCTGCGGTTTTGGCTGTCTCAATGTTGGTGCCGCATTACGTTAAGTCGCGGAGAATCGGAAGCGGCGAAATGGAGAAGACATCGACTTAGCCATGGAGCCTCAGGCTGCGGCGTGGAGTACGCTGTTTTTGCGGCGTAAATGGAGCGTTTAGATGCCAGATGGGGCTGTTTCAGCTTGCGGACTGGGTTTTATTTTGGGGTTGGAAAACGGTGAAACCCTGATTGGTTTATGAAAACTCTTAAATTATACAATTCCCAACTGAATGCAAGGTCTCTTTCATGTCATCAGACACTAACAAGCTTGAAATCCAAAGCTATGACGAAAACGCAAAAATGTTTTATGTTAAGTCGCCCAACGGAAACGTCGTGCAGGTCCAAGACACCTTCGCAGAAATGTTTCCATTGTGGGTCGGAAGAGTTCTAATCACCGCTCAAAACGAGAAATGGGCACTAATCGCCGCAAGCCTAACCACGGGTTTTGCCACAAGCGTAATTGAGGCAACTGCGGAAGCCGCAATCGAACGACCTGTTCCAGCAGACCAAACCCCAGACAAACGACCCGGCGTATACATTCAAATTTATAATCGTGACCGTTTTGAACTTAAGCATCAACTTATGCAGCGTATCGGCCAATGCACCCTTACTTGCCCAACAACCGCAGCCTTCAACGGCTTAGTCGGCAAACGCACGTTGGACGTCGGCAACAGCCTACGCTACTTCGGCGACGGCTACCAGAAAAAAGCCATGGTCGGCGGAAGAAAATGCTGGAGAATCCCCGTGATGGAGGGCGACTTCATCGTTGAAAACGGGTTTGGCGCTATGGAAGCGGTTGCAGGCGGCAACTTTATGATTTTCGCACAAGACCAGCCTTCGGGGCTCAAAGCGGCTGAGGCGGCTGCAGACGCCATCCGAGCAAATGCTCCTGACGTAATCATGCAGTTTCCAGGCGGCGTTTGCCGTGCAGGAAGCAAAGCTGGCTCACTCAAATACAAACTGAAGGCTTCAACTAACCACCCGTACTGCCCAACCTTGCGTACGCTTGTGCCTGACACTGTTGTTCCAGAAGGCGTAACTTGCGTTTATGAAATTGTCATGAACGGCTTAACATTGGACGCAGTTAAAAAAGGCATGAAAGAGGGTGTAACCGCAGCCATCGGCGTGCCCGGTGTCGTCAAGATTTCATCTGGCAACTATGGCGGCAAGCTGGGGCCATTCAAAGCATACCTGCGAGAAGCCATCGGCGTTCCTATGCCACCGCCCGCAGCGGCTCCGCCAGCGAAGCCAAAAGCCTAACGTTCCGTTTTTTGAGTCGGAACTTTTATTTGGTTCATTTTAACGTTAGTTAATCCGATTAAAGACAGAATTATGTGAAGTCTTTGAGTACTGCCAAAAAATCGTCCCTTGAACTGTTCCGTTTACGGAAAATGCTAAATGCCCTAGCGAGCAAAGAAGGCAGCCACACGGAACTCATCACGGTTTATGTTCCTCCAGGCAAACAAATCAGCGACGCCTTGAGCCTGCTGCGCAACGAATATGGCACAGCAAGCAACATCAAATCAAACGTTACACGCAAAAACGTTCTGGACGCCATCACTAAAGCCCAGCAGAAACTCAAACTCTTCAAAGACCCAGGAGAAAAAGGCATAATCATTTTTACAGGCGCACTTCTACCCGAAGGCGGCGGACCAGGCACCGAACGCATGGAAGCCTACGTCATCGTCCCGCCTGAACCAATCAAGATTTTCCTTTACCGCTGCGATTCACGGTTCCACACCGAGCATCTGCAGGAGATGCTTAGGGAAAAAGAAACCTACGGCATTCTGCTGGTAGACGCCAACAACGCCACCATCGCAACCCTTCAGGGTAAACGGCTAGACATTGTGCGTCAAATGCATTCGGGTGTCACAGGCAAAACCAAGGCAGGCGGGCAGTCAGCTCGGCGGTATGAGCGTTTGCGGGACATGCAGCTTAACGAGTATTTTACCCGTGTTGGTGCGCATGCGAATGAGACTTTTCTGCCGATTGACACTCTGAAAGGTATTATTCTTGGTGGTCCGGGACCGACAAAGTATGATTTTGAGAAAGGCGGCTACCTCAATTATCAGTTGAAAGACAAGATTTTGGATGTTGTTGACACGGCTTACGTGGAGGAGCAGGGCGTTAAGGAAGTGATGGATAAAGCGCCTGAAATCATGAAGAAGGTCCGCTACATCGAAGAGAAAGCCATCATGCAGAAATTCCTCTACGAAGTCGGCCATGACACAGGAATGATAACTTACGGCGAAGCCGAAGTTAGGCGGCTTCTGCAGTCGGGCGCTGTCCGTTTGCTCATCTTGTCTGAAAGCTTGGATCTGGTTCGCTTAACAGTGAAATGCGGCGCCTGCGGCGACGAGGAGCAGCACACCGTGAAAGCACAGGAAGTTGTGGCTTTCGAGCAGGGACTCGTCGGCAAACCCTGCGCAAAATGCAGCGCCCCATCCATGACGGTGCTTGAGAAAAAAGACGTCGTTGACGACTTAGCAGAGTTGGCGGAGCTTGGCAACACCGATGTCGAGGTCATTTCAACTGAAACCGAAGAGGGGCAAATGCTTAAAAACGCCTTCGGCGGCATAGCCGCAATGCTACGCTTCAAACAGCAAGGCTAAACAGACACCAGAGTTAACCCGAAGTAAGGGTTCAAATTGACACGATGTCGCTTCTAGTTGTTTTCCCGGTCTTTAGTCGGCTACGCTAATAAACTTTCTTTCAAAGTCTGGAAGCAGAAACAAGTTCTCGTCGTTGTAGTCGGCTTTTTTTGCGGGTATGGTTATTTGGAATATTGCCCCTTTTCCGGGAGTTCCCACTTCTTTTATGGTCCACCCGTAGGCTTCAATCATTTTCTGGACCAGTTTAAGCCCAAGTCCTGAGCCGTTGCCTGTCGTGAAACCTTCCGCAAATATCTTCTTCTTGTCTGCCTCCGGAATTCCAACGCCGTTATCCTCGTAGAACAGTTTGGTCTCCGCAGCGTCTTTGGTGTAATACAACCGAATTTCATTAACTGCCTTTCCATGCTTCGCTGAGTTGTCGATGAGGTTGTAGAAAAGCTGCCTCAGCAACGGTCCCGCTGTCACGGTTAAACCTTGGCACTCATTGATAATTATTATGTCTGGCTCAACTATTAGGTTCGCCGCTTGGTCGAAGCAGTCAGCCACGTCTATCTTAGTCGGTTTCTCAATGCCGATTTGCTCGAAGAGCCGACTGAACTCGAACAGTTTATCCGATTGTTTTATCGCTGTTTCAATGCCTTCGATGAATTTGGATAGTTCGGGTTGGTTTCCAATTTTCTTTTTCAGCAGGAAAAGGTTGGTGTTCGCCACCATGAGTTTGTTTTTGACGTCGTGTCTGGTTAAGGCGCCGACCACGCGGAGTTTCTCGTTTATGATCTGGAGCTTCTTGTGGCTTTCTTCCACTTCTTCTTCCTTCTTCTTTAGAACAGATATGTCTTCAAAGCTCTCGATAAGCAGGTTTTTGCCGTTGTGCCTGATCTTTGCCACGCTCTTTATGACTGGATGGGGTTGACCGTTCGCCTTGATCAAGACTTTTTCTGCTTTTTCAACTGTGCGGTCAAGATCCATAACGGGGCATTTTCCGACTTCGTTTGGGCATACAAAATTATGGCAGACTTTACCCGTCACATCTTCCTTGCGCGCCCCAAAAATGTTCAACGCCGCTGGGTTAACGTCAAGTATCTTGCGGGTTTCGCAGTCAACGACGATGATTCCTGACAGGGTTGAGTTAAGCAATGTCTCAAAGTAGTTCTTGGTTGACTGCAGTTTTTCTTCGGCTTTTTTGCGTTCAGTAATATCTCTCACTAGCATGCTTGTTTTCAGTGTGCCTTCAGCGTCTGTAAAAACGCTTGAAGTGACTTCGCCCTCAAAGGTCAAGCCGTCTTTGCGTTTAAAGGTAAGTTCTGCCTTCATCTTGCCGTTTCTTTCGCGTTCTTTGACAGCATTTTTCAAACGTTTGTCAACAACAACTACGTCGTTTCTTCCAGCTTTCTGGATTTCTTTTTCGCTCATGCCAAGCATGCGTTCTGCTGCCGGGTTAGCTGAAAGGATGGTTCCGTCAGGTTTAGTCAACATAACCGCGTCGAGACTGTTGTCAAACAAGGAGCGGAACTGAACCTCGCTTGACCTTAAAGCGTCTTCCGCCTTTTTCTGCGCGGTGACATCTTCAAGTTCACAAATGAAAACTTCAGGTTTAGCATCTTTGTCCCTCACGGCGCTCACGGTGACTTTTCCATCGATGATCTTACCTTTTTTTGTCACGTAACGTTTTTGCTGGCTGAAATATGGGATGGCTCCGGAAACAAGCTGCTTCATTAGTTCGTTGCTTGCGTCAACGTCGCCCGCTTGGGTAATTGTCCTGTAAGTTAAGTTCTTCAGTTCATTCTCCGTGTAGCCGAGAATTTTGCAGAATGTTTTGTTTGCGCTAAGAAACTTCATGTTCGGGTCTGAAGTGGCTATGCCTACAGGCGCGTTGGAGATTATTGCTTCCAGTTTTGCTTGGCTGTTTTTCAATAAAGATTCGTTTTTCTTTGATTCTGTTATGTCAGTGACTACGCCAAGAATGGCTTTTTCTCCCCCGTAGTCGATGAGTTTCGTATTGATTTCTGACTCAATTTTTCTTCCGTCTTTAGCGACAAGCCTGTATTCGTAACGGGAGATGTCTTCGCCTCTCTGATGCATGGCAAAAGCTTTTCTCAAAATCTCGATGGATTCGGGCGATATTATCGACATGAAATCAAAATCGGGAGCGCAGAATTCCTCTCGTGTGTAACCCATTATTTCCTCGCATTTCTTGTTTGCGTAGACTACTTTGCCCTTTTGATTGATGAAAATCATGTTTGGGGATTCGTCAGCTAATGTTCTGAATTTCTCTTCCGACTCCATTAGCTTTGCTTGAGCGTTTTTGCGCTCGGTTATTGGCACAGCGAGTTCGATTGCGGCTGTGATGTTTCCCTTCTTGTCTTTGAGAGATGTGGCTCGCAATTCGACCCAGGTGACTTCGCCTTTTGAGTTCACGGACTTGTACTCATGAATGTCGATGGGGACATTCTGCTCAAAGACTTTCTTGACGCCGCAGTCAACACAAACCGCTTTTGAGTTCGATACTTCATGGCATTTCTTATTCGGTGCAAACCCTACTTTTCTAAGCGCCGAGTTCGCCCAAACAACCCGATACCCTTTATCGATAATTGCCAGACCAGCCCCTATATTTTCCGTTACTCTTTCAAGGGCATAGTATCTCTCTTCAAGTCCCGCCTCGGCTTTCTTGCGTTCAGTGATGTCTAGAGCAATTCCTCTTGCTCCCATAACCCTACCTTTTTTGATGACTGGCGTACTAGTTAATAGAACCGGAAAACGGGAGCCATCCTTTCTGACAAACGTATACTCATTGCTTTGCCGTACGTTTCCCAAAAACATCTGTTTCATGTTTTCTTTTGAACGATCAACATCCTCTGGCGCAACAAGACAATTTACGTTGAAGCCATTGGCGAAATCCTCTTCGGAGTATCCTGTGAGTTCATATGCTCTCTTGTTGGCAAAGAGCATTTGTGCGTTAGCGTCTATTTCAAAGACCATTTCTGGCAGACGGTTAACAAGCTCGCGATATTTTGCTTCGCTTTCTGAAAGCGACGCTTCCGCTTTTTTCCGTTGAGTAACGTCTCTTGCAAAAACAGCGATTCCGAACGTTTTTTCTCCATGTTTCATCACGTTAAAAGTTAGCTCTAAGACTCTCGGATCTCTTAGTGTCGCATATTCAATTGTAAATGAGCCTTCCATTAACGCTCTTTTGTTGAGTTGATTCCATCTTTGAGCTATTTGCTTGGTGGGCATCATGTCTTCGGCGGTCATGCCTGCCCTAACCTGTAAGTTTTGTGTCTTCAGAAAGTAGTTGCTAACAGCTTTGTTGAAAGTGAGAAGGGTGAAGTCGTCCGCATTAACGGACCAAATCATGTCTTCCGTGCTGTTAACAGTCGAATTCATCAACGCCTGGGTCTCATTCAAAGCGTCCTCAGTGGCTTTGCTCTTCGTCACGTCAATTAGGTTGGAGATTGAATGAGGCTCCCCGTTGATGTCGACTGTAATGAAGGACGCGTCAACCAGTTTTGTTTCGCCTGATTTGGTAACAACCTCAAGCCCTCTTTTCTGGGCTCGTCCTTCGCGCAGAAGTTTACAAATCAATTCTTCCTGTTCAGATGGGTTCTTCCAGCCTTTAAAGGCCAGGATTTCTTTTCCGAGAATTTCATCGCGTGAGTACTCCATTAATCTTTCGAAGCTCAGATTGCAATCAACGATTTTTTTATCTGCGAGATTGAAAACCGTAATGCCCGCAGGTGATTCGTCAAAAATCCTTTTGAACTTCTCCTGAGATTCCTTGAGAGCCAATTTGGTTTTGTTTGTAGTCACAGCCAGCCTTATTCCATGAGCGAGTTCACCGTAGACTGTTTCAGGGTTCCCCTGCTTGTTGTAATATCCGCCTGCTCCAAGGTTCAGAGCTTCAACAGCTATCTCTTCTCTTCCTTTCCCCGTAAAAAGAATGAACGGGATCGGGTTTTTTTGTTCTTTGAGTTCCTTCAGAAAATCTAAGCCGTTTTTGCTGGGCATTTCATAATCAGAGACAACAACATCATACTGTCGGCTCTGCAGCTTTTTGAAAGCCTCCTCAACGCTGGATGCAAAATCAATTTCGAAGTTGCCCTCTGTCATCAGTATCTGCTTGGACACCTCCAGTATGGAGGCGTCATCGTCAACGTGAAGGACACGCAAAGAATCGCCTGCATCTATGGTTTCGCGAGCAATCATCCGCATTACCCGTTAACTTAAACCTATTAGCAAAACCAATAAATCCGTTATGAATCTTGGATAAACGTTTTTCAAGAAATTTAAAAAGGCAAAGTTTGCATTTCCAGAAGCTGATTCCAAAAAGGGCTAAAGTAGTTGGGTTTTGGGGTAAGGTGAGGGGGTTTGCCCCTCCCTCTTCGAAGCTCAACTTTTACATTACCGACAAGCGCTCTTTTGCCTTAAAAGGGATATTTCGAATCTCGTAATATATCCAGTTGTACAAGAATACAATTGGCTTAAAGGTGCTCTTGGCGGCTTTTTAGGTACACATTTTCTTTTGACGGCTCGTATTACTCTTTTAGTAGTTATTTTATGTAGGCTTTTTGGACCGCTTTTCTATTCTGTAATTCTGAATCTCTCTTAGGATTGCTGTCTCAGAAATTTTCTTTCGCTTGATTTCATCGAGGTCGCCAAAAAGTTCTTTTATGCCTAGAATGTCTTCGATTTCTTTTTTTCCTTTACCTATTACGAGTAGCTTCTTCTGTTTCGAAGTTTTCCCAGATGTTATCTCGACTTTCGCGCAAAAAAGCTTCGAAATTTCCTTAATGATTTCTTTGTTTACTTTGCCTTTCACGGGTTCTTCGGTGCTGTGGACAACTATTTCGCCGCCATCCAACTCGACGCTGAATTTGGGAGAGTTGGGTTTAACGAAAATGGTGATGATGGTGCCGTCTTTGGTTTCTTTGATGCTCATGCAGTTATGCACTCGCATGGCTGCGCTTGCGTTTTACTTTGCAGTGCCCAGCTGAATTTGTTGCGCAGGGTTTTAGGGTAGAATTTTTCGATGTCGAACTTGACTTTTTTCGCCCATTTCACGTAAGCCGTCGGGTCAATGTACGATTTCAGCGACGTGCCCAAATTGTATTCTTTTGTCAGCTTGGTGAGTTCCAAGTCAAGCTTTGCCCTCTCTATTCGGGTCTGAAGCGATTCGGTTTTTTTGCCTTCTTTCTTTTTGGCTTGCAACTGGACTTCGAGCGATTTTAGGTTGGCTTCTTTCTTCTCCAGCCGCTGGTCAAATGTCGGCGGCACCTTTTTCTTGTGGTTCGCTACTACTGCGACTTCGTAGTTAGCCATTTTTGCCACGTAGGCTTTCTTGTAATCGGGAGTCTCCTTTGTTACTTTTTCCTTCTCTGTTTCATTTTTAAGAGCTATTTCAAGTGTGGTGGTGCATTTCCAGGTGCGAAACACCTTGGCTGAAAGTTTAGGTATTTTCTCGGAGAGGAAACGGGCTACCTTTTTGGAGTCGACGCCTTCAAAGAGGTATTGTTTGCTTGTCTTCATGTAATTTTGGATGTTTCGAATGACTTCTGGCGGCGCTGGAAGAGTCTTGTCCCATTCCACGCTGTCTTTGCCCAGAAAATGGAAGTTCAGTTGGTTTCCATCAATTTTCACGTGCTCCGCCCTAAGCGTAATTGCGCCCACGGTGTCGGCTTCATCAGGGTCCTTTTCGTCGCCAACCCTCATGTTAACAGCGAAAATAAGCCAAGCCACAGTCGCGACTTTGCGTCTGTCTTCTTCCTTGGAATCCAAATTCCTCTGAATATGCTGCTCGATAGTTTTGATTTGTTTGCCCAGTGTTTCGGCTTTCTGGAATTTTTCTTTCTCGCGGTTCTGCTTCAAAAACGCGGTGTCGCTGAACCAAACGTACTTGATTTTTCCTGTAAGCTTGTCTTCCCATTTGGCAACGTACATCTTTTCGGGTTCCCAAACAACTCCTTTCCAGTTTCCAGCTGGAACAGGCGCGTCAGGAGGCAAATTCAGAACGATGTCGCCTTCGCTTGGTCCGTCCTTCCATTTTCCACGTTGCGGATGGTCGCCGCGCCCCGCGAAGAGGCACGACGGCTCAGAGGTCCAGTTAGCAATCTTCTAGCTTTTGCCCATCAAGGATCGCATAACCATATTTTTCTTTAAATTCCAACTGTTTTGCTTTGCGTTCTTCTGCCTGCTGCTTTTTGATTTCTTTGGTTAAGGCTTCTTTTTTTGCTTTCTCTGTTTCGATGAAGCTGCAGACTTGGCTG
This sequence comes from Candidatus Bathyarchaeota archaeon, assembly GCA_963780185.1. Classification (GTDB taxonomy): domain Archaea; phylum Thermoproteota; class Bathyarchaeia; order Bathyarchaeales; family Bathycorpusculaceae; genus Bathycorpusculum. The sequence goes on from CAWABA010000001.1 coordinate 293,987, forward strand.
AAGTCGATTTCGTCGTTGCTGGTTTGGGTTTCAGGATGCTCGATGCCTTTCAAGTAACTTGGGATAAACTGATTTAGGAAGCCTGCGGATGCATTCTCTTTTTTGAGTTCGCCAAGGAATTCCCGCATAAAATTAAGTTTGAAAACTTTGTCTGGCGGGGACACTGCGGATAAGGTTTTTCTTACCCACGCAACCGCCATCTGCTCGCTCTTAGGCGTCAACTTCAGGGTTTGACCCTTGATTTTGACGTTGAAGCCTTTATAATCGTAAACTGGAACGAATATGCCGTTATGCTGTAGACTTTTCATAACGTGTCGCATTTCTAAACCTCAATTTCTCGAGTAAACGACTTTTTACCTTTAAACCGTTTCCCGAACTAATTAACTTTACAGCTTCTTTTTGGTGCTAAAGCTGCAACTTTCCATTACCGAGCCCCCGAAGCTTAAAAAGATATAGCTGAAAACGCCGAAGTTTTCTGGGCGTGGTTATGAAAACAGGGTTTTCTGCTTCTTCGCAGCCCGACTATCCTGCAGCTTTCGGTAGACGGCTTCCACGTTTTTGCGTTCAACAAATCCCTTGTGAGGGCGAAAGCCGCCGCCGAACGCGCCTGGAATATGCATTAACTCGTGGATGAGCGTTTTTTCTTGGTCTTCAGCCCGCATTTTATCGTAGACTTCCGAGATGACCTCTATCGTGTAGGACGGCGGCAGGTTCAAAACTCCCTGCCAAATCTTGCCTAACCCGTGGATGCGCGCAATTGTGCGTCTGGCTTTGGAGCCTCTGCTTCTGACGCAATAAACAAACTGTGGCACGACGTGGAAGAACTCGCATTCTTCCGCTAGCTGGTCGACGTGTTTTTTGATTTCTGGCGCTTCAAAATACTTTATCGGCACCTTGTTTCCCTCTCTTCCGCAATGCTACGTATGATGTTTGGGTCAAGAAGTTAAATGCTTTTCCACGGTGCGGCGGCAAAGGCAAGCTTCTACCCGATTATTTTTTTCACGTACGGCACTTTTAGCAGCGGGTACAGTGTCAAAGCACTGGAATTTCCACTTTGGATGGCAAAGCGTAGATGCTTATGTACAAAAATCCGAGGTGGAAGATGAGCCACTCAGGAGCCCTTCAAAGATTCTGCTGGGGGTAAGCGGTGCTCCGTTGATGTAGAAAGCTCCAGGCAAAGTAGGCTGTTGTCTAAAAAATCATGGGGATTCTGATGCGGGCAAACTTTTTCTTGAAGAAGACTTTTATCGCAAAAGAAACCATTCTTTACTTGATGTTTTATGCCGGCAGTTAAGGATATCATGACTAAGGATGTGGTTACGATTGATGTTGGGCAAAGCGTCTTTGAGGCAGCTGAACTAATGTCTGCAAAAGGCGTAGGCTGCTTGGTCGTCACGGATAAGGCTGTCCCCGTAGGAATCATCACTGAAAGGGACTTTGTGAGGAGAATCGTGGCGCAACGCGCTTCGCTGGACGTGGCTGTGTCTGAAATTATGACTAAAAACCTCGTCACCGTTGTCCCCGACGCCTCAATCAAGGATGCCGCGCGGCTGATGTCAAGCCACAAAATCCGAAGGCTACCCGTTCTACAGCAAAACAAGCTTGTCGGGATACTTGTCGCCACGGATTTGGTGCGGAACGTTGGCAAAAAAACCACGGCTGAAGAAATCCTTGACGCCATCGGACGCTACCCATCTGGCTTCCTCGCTTAATGCAAACTTCTGGGCGAATTGAGCCGAGGCAGCATTTGCAAATGGGTTGCTAGGGACATTAAACAATACTTTATGCAGGATTTTGTTTTTCGTAACCTGTTTTGCGCTAATTTAGCAAAACTTTATAACATCGCCAAACGTTTTGGATTCTAAAAAGGTAGAATCAAGATGAAATTCGGCACATACATGTTTGAAGCAAAGAAAGTTGAAGGCTTCGACTATGACCTTTTCCGAGTTAAACCAGAAGTAGGCAGACGATTACCGCCAAAACCTGACATGCACAGCAACATCGCAATCTTCGGAGACAACGTTACAGCCCGCAACCACCCAGACTGGATTTCTCAGTCAGCCCTCGGCCCAGCATGGAGAACCAACGATAACTTCAACGTCAGATGGGACGTTTTATGCGCAACTCAGCCAGACCACCGCGCAGAGCAACTTGACTACATCGAAGACGTCGCACGCAAAAGCCCAGGTGTATGGCTAAACAGCATACACTTCGCAGAGCACGGACACTGCATATGCCCACGCTGCCAAGAACTTTGGAAGAAAAGCGGCTTAAGCTGGTACGAATGGCGCAGAAAAGAAATTACCGATTACATGGCACTGGTAAGCGAACGTGTTCGCGACCGAGCTAAAAGCAAATTTGTCATCGGTGTTCTTCCTGACCCAGTTACAAACTATGAACGCTTCGGAGTTAACTTTGACGACCTTGCCCCTCTGACCGACGAATTTCTCGTGGTCATGTTCAGCAAGAACTATGCTACACCTTGGTACTGGGAAATGCTGACACGCAGCTTCAAGAAACTCTTCAAAGACGTCAAGTTGAACATTGCATTGTACGTTATCGGCCCCGGCGACGACCCAAGAGAAACACCAACCGTAAATGAACTCCTGACAGTCTCAGTTCGCATGGCAAGAGCAGGCGTAGACGGCATCCTATACTTAACAGACAAAGCTGCACAGATGGTTGAGTTCCAGAAAGCTGCGATCGCTCAAAAAGACACTCGTGAGCGCCTTAAGAGCTACGGTGGCAAAGCAGGCCAAGAAGTCCTTGACCTAGTTACAAGCTGGGAAAAGATCGTAGAATAAGCCAAACAAAACCAATCGCAGGCATGAGTGGTCAAAAAACCACCAGGCTGCACTTTTTATAATTTTTGTTCTCCAGCAGGCAGGCTTTGAGTTGCCTCATGCTCAAGAAAAAGCCTTCAAAAGGAAGGAAGAAATGTTTTTGTTTAATGTATGTAGTCTAATGCTCTGGTTTTGGTTTCCCGTATTTCCTTCATGGATTCGTACTGTGCTTCGATGAGGATTTTGAGTGCGTCAATGTTCTTTTTCACTTCGTCCAACTCGCCTGTTTTGAGCAAAATTCCTGATTTTACGAGTTGCTCATTCATTTTGTCAACGGTAACTTGAAGCACCTTTACTTTGAAAGCGAAAATCTGCAGCGTGTAAAGCAGGCTTAGCTGGCTGTTCAAGGTTTCCAGCTGGTCCAAGTAACGGGTTTTCTTTATGAACGCCTTTATTTTCTGCTCGTCGGAAGCGTCGGGCGCCTGCATAATCTGCTCGTAGAGGGCTGACTGCTTCCACGTTGCCTCTTTGGTTTCATCCACAACTTTCTGAATCCGCTTAGCGGTTTTATCTAACATATCTAATACTTCATCCAAACCCATTCTCCCCTAAACAATCGGTAACTATGGTTCCAACACTGTAACAACCATTATATATAATTTTAAACCCAAACCAAAACGGGACTCACATGTATGTGCTGTAATCAACCGTCAGGTTCACGGGATCCATTGTCGCGACAAAGTAGTGACCGTGGCTCTCTTGAAAGCCGTCGGCGGAGACGTCGCCCAATGGGAGACTAACTGTCCAAACGCCTGAATGTTGATTTCTGCGGATTTAAAAGTTCGTAAGTTGCACGCGGAAGAAAAAAGCCGAAAACTCTTTTTCAAGTTGGTTTTAAGCAAGCGTTTCTATCGGGAAGCCAATTCAGCCATAGAAGGCTTATTTATGCTAAAACTGCGTAGGAAAATGGGTTTTTTTAAATTTGGGGCTATTTAGCGTTTATCGTGTTGTTGTTTTGTTGCAGTCACATAGTTAAATATATTGAAGCAAAATTGTTGTTGTATTGGCAATCCAAGCTTTTTTTGGAGGAAAAACAAATGAAAATCTCTTCTAAAATGCTGAAAACTTCGGTTTTTACTTTCTTAGCCATCCTTCTCGTTGTCGGCGCCAGTCCATTTCTCTGCACAGTCAAAGCGCAATCAACCGCTAGTGTAACCATCGTCTCCTCTATAGGCGGAACAACCAGTCCAGGCCCAGGAACCCAACTTTACTCAAGCGGTGTTTCGGAGACGGTTACTGCGACCCCGGATGCTGGGTACTTCTTTGACCACTGGATTCTACTTGAACCAGAGTCGGGACCAACAGTCTACACTGATAATCCTTTGACTCTTTCGTTACCTGCGGGAATCTACCAGTTGCAGCCCGTGTTCGGAATATTCAACGTGACCATACCGATCGCCCTCCCTGGTCCAGCACCTGTCACAACTGATGCCGTCGTCGTTGTCGTGTACGGTGTCGGCGGAACAACGAACCCTGGTCCAGGAACCTATCTTTTGGCAAATGCTGCATCGCTTAATCTGATGGCGACTCCCCTTAGCGGCTGGAAATTTGACCATTGGGTGATCGGCGGTTACCCGATGTCTCACGGATCCTACAGTTTCACTGATACTCCAACAGATAACCCATACAACGTGAATCACGGGTACGGAAACGCCTACTACTATCAGCCGGTGTTCTCTTTAGTCAGCAGCTCATCTGCCACTCCAACTGCTACAACACCTGAGTTTTCAAGTGCGGCGGTAATCGGCGTGGTTGTTGCCTTAATTGCGGTGCTGCTGGCTTCGGGGCTATATGCATACGGGAAAAGAAAGTAACTTCCCACCTTTTTTTGTTTCAACCAATTTAGAAAAGTTCAGGCAAATTCTCGGACAGACACGGATAGCATGCTATTTTTGGTTTTCCCAGTGGTTCTACGTTTCAGTTTTAAAGCATTTGGAGAAAAGCATTGAACCGCAAGTTAAAATCATTGAAAACTGCGGCTTTAACATTTTTTCTTTGAAGGGCTGTTTTTAAGCAAAGCATAAGAAATCGTGTTTCCTTCCTCATTGGCGGTAACGATTAGGGAAAGAGGGCGCGGCAGATGAGTGGGAAACGAGTTGTAGGTGGAAAAGTTGTGATGGGCGTCGCAGCTTTGTGTATCGTTTTGTTGGTCATTACGGTTGGTTTTTTGGGGTATCAAAATCTGAGTTTCCAGAGTCAAGCGTCGTCTGAAAAAGCGACGGTTGCTTCTTTAAACGCGAGATTGAACTCAGCGATTGATTCGCTCAACGGTCTAAACGCGACTGTTGCCTCTCTTCAAAATCAAGTGACGTCGGATAATGCCACGAACACAGATCTTCAGGGGCGGCTTGAAAACAAAACCGTTTCTCTTACCTCAGCAAACAACCAAGTTTCACGCCTGCAAAATTTGCTTTTTTATGACGACGCGAACATAAAAGACCAACAAAACCAAATTTCGACGGATCAATTAACGATTAACGGTTTGAAGGCGCAAATATCCAACCTGCAGTCAACCTTGGCGAACTGGAATGCCCCCGTCATCGACGGCTTTAGCTTGGTTCAGATTACTGACACTCAGTACCTCAGTGACAAGAACCCTGCATTATTGAATACTTTGACCAGCTGGATAGTGAACAACAACGTCGCTTTGAATGTTTCAATGGTCATACACACCGGCGACCTTGTGCAGAGCCCCGACAACGCCTCAAACTGGCAGAACGCCAACGCTGCCATGATGCAGTTCTACAACAATGGGGTTCCATACTGCTGGTGTGCGGGAAATCATGATTTCATCGGTGAAACTAGCCCGGCTGGGAATGATGATGGTTACTGGTTAGGTGGCGGATACTCTGCCTTTAACGTTTCAGCTATGCAGCAGGAACCCTATTGGACAGCAAGTATTTTTGGCGGTTCAAGCACGGCGGTGCAATTTAGCTACGGCAACTACCGTTTCATGGTCATCAACGTAGCCTACGACTCTAACCAAACCGTTCTTGACTGGATGCAGACCCTTCTCAAATGCAACCCGAACGACAACGTGATTGTTACAACCCACAACTTTCTAAATGGGAACGGCACGTACGGGTATACGGTGAGCCCTGAGGATGTCGATTGGGCTGAGAACTTTGAAAGCATCTTGAGCAACTACACGAACGTGTTTATGACGTTGAATGGACATGATGTCGGGGAAGGCGTGGCAAGCACGCAACGGATCGGGAACAGAGAAGAAATCTTTTTCAATAGACAAGAACTCGACGCCGAGACAGGTGCCGCATGTGCGAGGATCTACACTTTCAACATGAGCAATCCCTCGCATCCAGTCGTAAACGTCTACACTTACCAAACGTACTCTAACTCGAATGGCGGACCAGCATACCTGACCGACCAACCGAACCAATTCAGTTTCACATCGAACCTGACTGCCTATTCGCCGCAAACCGTCAGTCTTGCAGGTGGCACTTCGTTTTTGGGTTCAAGCGGCTTTAACACAACTTTCGCAAACCCCATAACGCTGGCAGCTTACAACCAGACAGGTAACCTGCTGAGATTCTACAACTTGACTTTGAACGGTTACACCTCTAACTTGACTGTGAGTTCAGTCGGCGCCAACATCGTCATAGGCAACTCCAACTCCACAAGCCTGTCCTACACGGTTAACGCAGGCGGCGGCACACAAACCTTCTTGCTAAACACGCAGCCGACTTCAGTAATCATTGACGGTGCATCAGTCGCCAATGGTCACGGCTGGAGCTACCTGAACGGCGTCGTTACAGTTACAGGCGCAACCAAATCAGTAACAGTCAACCTAACGTAGCTTGCCAAAATCAGCGTTTTATGCCTCAGATTTGGCAAATTTTTCATTTTGTAACTTTGTAGATGGCGACTTGGTCGTTTTTGAAGACAGAAGTGAACATGGGGTCATCTGAGTACCGTGGTCAGTCTTGCAGTCGGCGTCGCCTTAAGAAAACGATCCAAAACCAAAGCATAAAAATTCGGTTCACAAAAGCAAGTTCAGACGCTTCCAGTTCTTCCTCTTTTTTGGCGCTGTGACCTTTCTTTTTTGCCAAAATTGCCCTATCGGAAGTTAGGGTTTGTTTTCGGCTACAAGTTTTATCTGATAGAGGCTTGACCAATCTTTGCCTGTCACAAAAAGTCTGTCGCTTTGCGGGTCATACGCAATGCCGTTGAGTACCGCGCCGTGGTTGGTTTTGCTGGCAACTGAGGCTGGCAGCCCCGTGAGGTCTATCCACGCCTTGACCTGTCCCGTGTCAGGGTTGATTATGGCGATTTTGTTTGTCATCCAGATGTTGGCGTAGACGTCTCCGTTGATGTAGCAAAGCGAGTTGATCATGGTCACGGTTGAGTTTCCATCATGAACGTCAACTTCTCCGATGCGTTGATAAGTTGTTGCGTTTAAGAAGTACAGGTGGTCTGAGCCGTCGCTCATGATTAACTCTTTTCCATCGTAGGCTAAGCCCCAGCCCTGCGTTGGGTAGGTGAAGTTGCCTTTTACCGCGAACGATGTTTTGTCGTAGATGAAGCCTATGTTGGTTATGTAGGTTAGCTGGATGATTTTGTCGTTGACGACGGCTATGCCCTCTGCGAAGTAAGGGATTGGCAACGTGTACTCTTGCAGGATTTTTCCTGTGGTTAAGTCGACTTGGCGCAAAGTTGAAACGTAGTCGGGGCTGTTTCCGCTGCCGCTGCTTTCGTACAGGTTGCCATCGGAATACCATAGTCCTTCCGTGAAGGAGCTTGTGTCATGCGGGTAAGTTTTTACAATCGTGTAAGTGTAAAATGAATCCGAAGACACCGCTGAGTTGCCGTTGTTATTGAGCAAAACCAATAGTGAAGCGCCTAGAAATATGGCGACTATCAACACTCCCGCTAACACTAACCACTTCTTCATTACGCCTTCCCTTTAGCGGTTCTCATTAATATGCCAAACGGAAAAACATCATTCTTCCGGCGTTTGCGCCTTCGAAACAGAAACCTCAGGCGGAAAACTGGGGCGTACAGTCAACTGGAACAGCGGCACTTATTGGCTTGGCAGTGGTCACGGTTCCTTCATTATTTGCTGGGCGTCTGCGGCTCTAACAGTATGATTGGTTTATCTGACAATTTCCTCTCCTCCAAAACCTTTCGCATGTCTTTAGGTTTGACGGCGAAGAGGTTTCTTGCCCCCATAATTTGGACGCAGATGAAACTTACGAAGAGTGGGAACCAGAAGGAAGCTGTCCTGATGATAATCGCTGCTATGCCGCTTGTTCCGCTGTTTATGCCGTAGAGGATGAAGATTGTTGCCAGAAGGATGTCGAGGGAACCGACCGAGAAGCTGGCTATGGCGTCTTGAAATGCCGTGGCGACAAAGTAGACAACTATGTAGAACACGGGTGACGGCGCGGGAATGCCTAATGCGTAGAAAACAAAAATGTAAACTGAAAGTCCGAGGACATAAGCTGCAATGTGGAACATGAAGGGTTTGGCTAAGGCTCTGGGGTTTTCACGGAACACTTTGAACCCTTGATAGAAGCTTGAAAGAGTCTCTTTGACTTTAGCTAAATCCTCAGGCGAATTCTTGTTTGGGCGTATCCGCTTGTTTACTTTGAAGTACAGTTTTGCAAATATGTCAGCTGCTCCTTCATAGAACGCTAAAACCAACAGAACTGCAAGGTAAGCGACGGATCCCATCACTAAAAGGATGAATAAGTTGCCAATCATCGGCGGAACATCTGTTTTTGAAAGCACCAAGAGCGCGCCGGCGAATAGTCCTGTGGTAACTACGCTGTAGGCAACTATGCGGTTAGTCACCGACGAAGCGGCTATTGCACCGTAGTTTTCGTTGGTTTCTTTTTGAACAAGGTATAGCCGCGTTACTTCGCCGCAGACTGTTGCGCATGGAACGATTAAGTCAGCGAAGTTGCCGACCCAATAGTACAGATACGATTTCTTGTAGGAAATTTTGATAGACAGCTTTCTCAAGATGCTGTTCCACGCTGCTGACCAGCAAAAAACCGACGCCAAAACCGCTAGGATAGCCAGAGAATAGTAGAGGGCGTACTGCATTGGGTTGATGCTTTTTAGGACAAGCAGGATTTGGGATGAGCCGATGAAAAAGTAGAGGTAAACAAAGAAGACTACCAAGCCTAAAACCATGAATATTAACGACTTTTTCAACGAAAGGTACTTGGATGCATACAGTTTGCTTTTCCTCCTCGCTTTGGCTAAAATGCTTGACGGCTACAATGGATTCTATGGCTGTATAATTGCCCCTTGCTGGTTTAAGTAACTTACGCATGGACATTTCCTTTTAAGCCATCAAGTTTCTTCTTCAGAAAGAACGCGTTTTGTGGTTTCTTAAGAAAAATGGGTTACCGAAAAAAAGTTTGATTCGTCTTTTGGTAATAAAAAGAGGAGATTACTGCAATCTCCATTATGTTTTACGCGTTGTTGTTGGTGACTATCTGGTGCGGTGTAGAGACATGAAGCAGCGAGTCGCCTGCTGAAGTCATCGTGAAAGAAAATGTGTTTGAGTCGATTGAGCCGCTGAGGTTCAAGTCAAAGGTTAGGCCGTTGCCTGAGTCGCCTTGAGCGTTTGCAGTGACTTGCGAGCCGGAAACTGTGCCGACGAAATTGAAGACTGTGCCTCCGTTGCCGTCAGTTTGGATTACTTGCTGAAGGCTTCCTGAAACACTTGTCGGCGTAAGTTCTAAGCTAAACTGTATGGTGTTTCCATCTTGTTGAACTGGAACATTGATGTTTGCCGTTAGGGTTCCTGAATAGGAGTTTCCGTCAGATTGCATGGAAACTTGGAATTGGCCGCTGCCTCCGTAGCTTGCTGTTACGTTGGTTGGCGATGGATTGTTATTGGTCATTGAGGGTTGGTTTTGGTTGTTGTTATTGTTGTTATTTTGGTTGTTGTCATTTGGGTTGTTATTATTATTGTTGTTATCGTTCGGGCTGCTGTTGTAATTGTTGTTGTTATTGTTTTGATTGTTGTTATTGTTGTTGCCGTTGCCGAGGAATCCGATGTTTACGCCCATCTTCTGAAGTTCAGGTCCCACCACTGCGAAGCTTAAGTATCCTCCAAGTATCATTCCGACGAAAAGAGTCAAAACCACTATGCCGACAACTTTGCCGAGACCCACGGAGTGTCCTTTCTTTCTTGGTTTTTCTTCACCCATTTTAGTTTACCTTCTCTATTCCTTTAGAACGTGAATTGGCGGCTTCATGGTTTATAAGACTTTCATGAATAACGTTTTTTATCATTGTTTAACATCTCGAATCAGTTTTTCACTTTCAAGAGTGCATTTTTTTCTGCAACATTTTCCGTTAAACCGTCTTTCTAAGACTCGCTTGAAAATGAATAAATGCGTTATGAATTGGTGATTTGAATCCGGAATATCCTGAGTTAGTTTTTAATTACTAGACCTAAATAATATGTTCAGCACAAAGGTTGTCTCCGTGGTTAAAATCAAGGGTTTGCTTCAACTGCTAAGGCCATTGAACTGCATAGTTATGAGTTTCGCAGTTCTCGTAGCCGCGAGCTTAGCAGGCATCAGCACAATTCATTGGCTTAACCTAGTTTACGGAGCAGTAACCGCTTTCACTTTGTGTGGGGCTGCAATGGCGGTCAACGACTACTACGATTTTGACATAGACAAAGTAAATGAGCCTTCACGTCCAATCCCAAGCGGCGCAGTCTCCAAACGAGCAGCCTTGGCGTTAACAGGTGCTTTAACGGTTATAGGTTTAGCTTCCGCCTTTCTCATCAGCCTCTATTGTCTTCTATTTGCGTTTGCCGCCTGGGTAATCATGATGGCTTACTCAACCGTTGGGAAACGGAGGGGATTTGCGGGTAACCTGCTGGTCAGCGCATGTGTAGCCGCGCCTTTTCTATTCGGCAGCCTAGTAGTGGTCAACACAATCAGAATCAACATCTTGCTTTTTGCGTCCATGGCTTTTCTTTCAAACACGGGACGAGAAATCGCCAAAGGCATCGTTGATGTTCAAGGCGACAGCTTAAGCAAAATCAAAACCCTCGCCGTAACATTAGGCGAGCGAAAAGCGGCTTACGCGGCTTCCGTCTTTTTTATCTTCGCCGTCTGCCTGTCACCTCTTCCGCTGGTTTTCAGTTTAGTCTCTATATGGTTTGTTCCGTTCGTGTTGGTGACGGACGTCGGGTTAGTTTGGTGTTCAGCGCGGTTGATTAGAAATCCTTCAAGGGAGAATGCTCGTCAAATAAAGAAGATTGTTCTTTTCCTCTTCGTTTTTGGTTTGCTGTCGTTTATTTTCGGAAAGTTCGGATGAAAGCTTTCACCGAGCCGAGCTTAAAGATTGGGTCTTTGTAGTTTTCGAATAATTCTTAGCTGAAGCAGATTTTCAGTTTGTCATTTCTCAAAGTCGCTTCCACGGTTGATTTTAGGGTGAAATCGCGATTGACCCATCTTTGGCGTCTTAAAATCGGTCGTAAGCAACCGCTTGTCTGTTCATACTTTGATACATATCAATCTGCACGTTTTTGACCATGCATGTATCATCTGAAGCAAAGTCTTATATGTAAAACGCTTCAAAACATATTGCCACGGTGAAAAATTGAAAATAAAAGACGTAAAAGCAGTTAGCCGACTCGTCATTGTTGTCATAATCATCGCAGTTTTGCTTATCGCAGGCGTAGCCGCAGGCTTATTCTACACCAGCACTCATCCCTCGGCAGCTAAGAAAGACACACTCGTCATAGGCACAACCGACTCCGTCGAGACAACCATCGACCCGGCGGACGCATACGACTTCTTCGGCTGGGAAATGATAGAATCCCTTGGTTCACCGCTCGTTCAATATCAACCCGGATCTGACACCATTGTTCCAGACCTCGCTACCTCTTGGACGGTTTCAAGCGACGGCTTGCATTGGACCTTCGACCTGAGACAAGGTGTACACTTCGACAATGGAATGCCATTCAACGCCACCTCAGTGGTATACAGCTTCGACAGAAACATTGGAATAAACGACCCTGATGGTCCATACGTAGGCATAGGCTACGGAGGCCCCGGAGGCATCATCGGCAACATAACCGCACTCTCCACTTACCAAGTTGAGTTCAACCTAAATATTCCCTTTGCAGCCTTCCTTTCGCTGATGGCATGTCAAGCGTCATGCATCGTTGACCCAGAGTACACTTCGATGCATGGATCCTCTTGGAGTGTTAGCGACGTCGTGCAATACACGGCGAACAACGCCAGAGCAAGCAACCCAATGGGACTCGGACCATACGAACTTTCAGCTTGGGATAGAACCGCTGGAAAAGACACTGAAATTGACCTTACCGCCAACCCGAACTACTGGAACTCCAGTTTGCCCATGACTAAGAACTTGATTATCAAGATGTACGCGGATGAATCCTCTCTCGCAGTAGCTATGAAATCAGGTGACGTCGATATTGCATTCAGGCAACTTGCATCCTCAGACATCGTGAGTATGCAATCAGACAGTAGCCTTAAAGTATGGACTGGCACGGGAGCTTTCATACAGTACCTTTGCATGCAAGAGAAATCTGGTTCAGTCTTCAGCAACACAGTTGTCAGGCAAGCAATCGCCTCAGCCGTCAACCGAACAGAACTGGTCAACACGGTATTCCAGGGACAAGCTCAAGCACTCTACAGCATGATACCCTCAGGCATGTTTGGACATGACGACGCCTTCCAGTCATACGATGCTCCAAACTACACTCTGACCCAGCAACTTTTGGCACCTCTAGGCTACAACTCAAACCACAAACTGACTTTCAACCTCTACTATGAATCTTCAGGGCACTATCCATCAAGCCAGCAGCAGGCGTTAGTCCTTCAAGATGCACTCCAGAAAAGCGGCGTTATATCCGTCAACTTGGTTCCACTAGAACTGGGCAGCATACAAGCAGGCGCGGTCGGCAGGAACAATGCCAGCCTTCATAATGGGTTGGTACCCAGACTACATCGACCCAGACGACTACATCTACCCATTCGTTGACTCCAGCGGCGGATCATGGTTAAACATAAACTACAACAGCGCAACTATGGATGGCTTGGTTAACCAAGCAAGGGCAGCCACCGACACAACCACAAGACAGCATCTCTACTCGGAGATTAACCAACAAATAGTCACAGATTGCCCGCTAATTCCACTCTACCAAAGCGGCGCATACGCAGTTTCATCGCCCAATGTACATGGCATCTACCTAGACATTTCGCAACAATGGCGCAACTGGCTGATTTACGAGACTAAGTGATAGGGGACAAAGAAAGATTCGCAAACTTGATCTTTCAACCCACCTCTTTTCTTTTTTAGTGTTAATTCAAAAAGGGTGAATTGATTGACTCTGAGAACATACATCATAACTAGAGTTTTGCTAACTATTCCCATGATATTCATTCTTCTCACAGCAGTATTCGTCATCATGAGGGTGCTGCCGGGCGACCCAGTGATGATGCATTTTGACAAGATGGCGTCGCCTGCCACTATCCAAGCAATGCGTGTACAACTGGGTATGAACAAGCCCATCTACCTGCAATACGTGGACTACATTGTCGGCCTGTTCCAAGGCAACCTTGGAAAATCCATGCAGGACGGCTCCCCTGTGGCGCAGCAGATTTTCTCAGCTTTCCCTGCGACGCTTGAGTTGGCAATATGCGCCATGACCGTGGCGGTGGGGGTCGGCGTCTTTCTGGGTGTACAAGCATCAAAATCCTACAACAAACCCAAAGACCACGCGATAAGGCTTTTCAGCATAATTACTTACGCGATTCCCGTTTTCTTCTTGGGTATGATTTTCCAAATGGTGTTTGGAGTTTGGCTTCATTGGCTGCCGACAGGAGGAAGAATCGCGCCGGGAATGGAGCCGACTGGATTAACGATAGGCAGCATTCACATCCAAACTGGCTTGTACACTATTGATAGCCTCCTCGGCGGAAACATAGGTGAATTCGCCCTATCAGTGGAGTACCTTTTCCTGCCTTCTCTGACTCTAGGATTGGTTCTCAGCGGAGTGTTTGTTCGACTTACAAGAACTAACATGTTCGAAACAATGCGGCTTGACTTCGTTACGGCAGCTAAAGCCCGCGGACTCAAAGACGAGACCGTGACCTACGGGTACGCTCTTCGCAATGCGTTTCTGCCCGTCTTGACGATGACTGGTCTCCAGTTCGCCCTGCTTCTCGGCGGAGCCGTATTGACGGAAACCACGTTTTCTTGGCCAGGCCTAGGCACATACCTTGTCGACCGCATAAATTTCCGTGACTACACAGCTATCCAAGGCGCAGTCGTAGTCTTCGGCATCTTCGTCTCAATTGTAAGTCTAGCTGTGGATCTGCTTTATGCTTACTTGGATCCGAGGATTAGACTGTAGGTGACTGCCATGGCTGAAGACAAAACCAAGAAAAGCTTCTTCGGAAGAACGAAAAAAAGCATCATCGCAACCTTGATTCCCGGGTTTTCTTCATTGGCAAAGCGTCGGGGCTTAGCTGGAAAATTCGTAATCTTCGGGGCAGTTCTGACCGTTGCGATAGTGCTGATGACTGCGTTTTCACCGTGGATCGTGCCCCATAACCCCGGTGCACTCAACGTTGGAAAGCCGTTCACTGCGCCAGACGCGAAGTTTCCGTTGGGAACGGATCAACTTGGCAGGGACATGTTAAGCAGAGTGATCGCAGGAGGCTCGGTGATGCTTGAGGTTGCCCTTGTCTCAGTTGCAGCCTGCTTCGCAATTGGTGTACCTCTCGGGTTGTTTTCATCCCACACAGGCGGCGCCGTTGACAAGTTCATCAGCCTCATAATGGACAGCATGTACGCGTTCCCAGGAATTATCTTGGCCATTGCCTTCTCGCTTGTTCTCGGCAGAGGAGTCGTGAACATGGCGATTTCAATAGCTGCCGTGTATGTGCCATCCTATTTCCGCATGGTCAGAAGCCAAGTTCTCAGCATTAAGGAGCTCCCCTACGTTGAAGCGGCAAACTCAGTCGGCGCCAAAAAAGGCACAATCCTGAGACGGTACATCTTCCCCAACGTTTTGCCGTCGGTTGTTGTTGTAGCGACAGTGAATTTCGCGGACGCCATCCTCACTGCGGCAGGCTTGACTTTCATCGGTTTAGGCGTGCCCCCGAACGTGCCTGACTGGGGCTGGGACCTCACCAATGGGCGAACACTTCTGCCAAGCGGTACTTGGTGGGTCATAACTTTCCCGGGGATAATGATTATTCTGCTCGCGTTAGGCTTCACTTTGATGGGTGAAGGCTTAAGCGAACTGCTTAACCCACGGCTAGAACAAGGAGGCGAAAAGTAATGGCTGAACCACTGCTCTCCGTAGAAGGGCTAACAGTAGAATATTGGACCAACAAAGGTAAACTCCGCGCCGTCAACGACGTTTCGTTCCAACTGGGCAAATCAGAGGTTCTCGGCGTCGTCGGCGAATCAGGATCTGGAAAATCAACCCTTGGATTGTCACTTATCGGTTTAGTTCCCTACCCTGGAAGAATCGTTAAAGGAAACGTTTCGCTTAACGGCAAAGATATCCTTTCGCTCAAGAAAGAGGCGCTGCGTAACCTGCGGGGAAAGGGGGTTAGCTACGTTTTTCAGGACCCTATGACTTCGCTGAACCCAGTGAAGAAGATCGGCGACCACTTCGCGGAAATGATTACCACGCACGAACCCAAAGTAACCAAGAAAGAAGCTTTAGAACGCGCCGCGAAGCTCCTAAAAGACGTCGGCATTCAGGCTGACAAAATCAACGCGTATCCTCATCAACTCAGCGGAGGGATGAGGCAGCGGGTAATGATAGCTTTGGCAATAACGTTGAATCCGAGCATAGTCGTGGCGGATGAACCTACAACCGCCCTTGACGTGATTGTGCAGGCAAAAATCCTCGACTTGCTCAATAAGCTGCGGGACACCTACGGTATGGCTCTTCTGCTGATAACCCATGACCTCAGCATAGTGATGGAGAGAAGCGACCGAATCCTAGTAATGTACGCGGGGCAAGTTGTCGAATACGCCCCGAGCAAAAGCCTCTACGAGCAGCCACAGCACCCATACACGAAGGGTCTGCTGAGAAGCATCCCAAACATCGAATTAGCTGACCAGAAACTGGAAGCCATCGCGGGTTCCCCACCTGACCTGCTGAATATGCCTGGAGGCTGCAGGTTTTGGCCCCGCTGCAGCTTCGTCTTTGACCGATGCCGAAGCGAGGAGCCGTCGCTTGTGAAAACCTCTGACACGCATTTCGTTCGTTGTTTCCTATGCACTGCGCAAGGAGGCTGCCAGACATGAGCCGAGCAGGCGAAGAAATTCTGCGGGTTGAAAATCTGCAGAAGTATTACCCTGTCGAGAAGGGTTTCCTCGAAAAGATGTTCTCCCGAAACAGGCACTTCGTGAAAGCCGTAGATGGCATCAGCTTCACTGTTCGCCGAGGAGAAATTTTCACGTTAGCAGGAGAAAGCGGATGCGGCAAAACCACAACGGGCAAGCTGGTTCTGCGTTTAACTCAGCCCACTTCGGGGCGCATTTTCTTCGATAACACCGACATAACCGCCTTGAAGGGAGAAGAGCTGCGTATTCTGCGGCGAAAAATGCAGATGATCTTCCAAGACCCTTACGCCTCATTCAATCCCCGAATGAGGATCGGCGCCGCCGTCGGGCATCCCCTTGAAATCCACAAGTTAGCTTCGGGGTCAGAGAAGCAAGCGAGGGTCTTTGAGGTTCTGGAACGCGTCGGCTTGTCACCTGCCAAAAAGTTCGCGGAGTTGTATCCCCATCAGATGAGCGGCGGTCAACGGCAGCGTGCAGCCATGGCTCGATCCCTGATTTTGAAGCCAGAATTCATCGTTGCAGACGAGCCTGTTTCAATGATTGATGTTTCCCTTCGAACCTCAATTATCGATTTGATGCTGGATCTGCGTAGGGACATGGGTTTGACTTACCTGTTCATCACGCATGACTTGGCGATTGCAAAGTACATTTCTGACCGCATCGCGGTCATGTACTTGGGCAAAATCGTGGAGATAGGCGACAAAGACGCTATCTTCTCCAACCCGCTTCACCCCTACACTAAGGCGTTGCTGGCTGCAATCCCGGTGCCGAACCCTGAACGGAAACGGAAAGAAACAGAACTCATCGGCGAAGTTGCTTCGGCGGTAAACGTTCCTTCAGGTTGTCGCTTCCACACTCGATGCCGATACTGCCAAGCAGGATGCAGCGAGAAAGAGCCAGTTTTAGTGGAAGTATCGCCTAACCATCTGGTAGCCTGTGATTTGGCGAAAAGCTGACGCAAAACTTCCTGTTGAAGCCATTATTGGACTTGCCAAACGTTTGAGCTGACAAGTTGCCATGTGACTACTTTACGAATTTCAGTATCGTAGGCTCCATCAGCCGCAGCAAATCTTGCTTGCTTATCCTGACGCTTTTAGTCAGCAATCCGAAGTTGAAGTTGACGAAGTCATTTTCCAGAACTGATGGATCCAGAAAAGTCGACAACCCAAACAGGGCTCCAAACGGGGGAACCGAGCCGCTTTCACAATTCGTTGCTTTCAACACTTCATCCTTCGAGGCAAAACTCAGCTTTGTCCCCAGATGTGACTCCAAGACCTTGAAATCTATCTTTTTGTCTGCTGCAACGTTAACAAGAATGAAGTTTCCATCTTTCTTCTTCAGCACCATTGATTTGCAGCCCGTCTTCAACTCGACTCCCCTGACCTGCGCCGCCTCCTCCGACGTGTAGACAGGCGGGTGCTCGTAGAGTTGATAGCAAACGTTGTTTTGCTTGAAAAGCTCCAGAATCTTTTCCGCTTCTTCCTTCAATGAAAGTCCCTACAACTAACGCTACTTCTTTTTTGCCCTGCGGATATGCATTTCCTCAGTCAACAGCCATGTTTTGCCGTTGTCATGTGTTTCCTCGGCACGCCATCGGAAAGACTTCGGCGTGATTTCCGAAAATATCCAGTTCTCAGGGTAACCGTTGGTGTTTTGGAGTTCAAGAACGATTTCATCTTTGACTTTGCGGGCTATGAAAGCTTGGACAAGACCCTTAAGTGGAGAAAGCCAGGTGCTGCGCCACGCGTCAATTTTCGGGTCGTAGAATCGGATGGTTGTTCCGAAAAGAGTAATCTTCTCTGAACCCTCCTTGCAGCCCATCCAGACATCCTGCACCGCTGTGCCGCCCAAAATCCACCCGAAATGGACCTCTCCATGCATCTTAACCCAAGTCCCATCTGCCTGCACGTATCGAGCTTCCACGATGTCCCAGTCGCCGACAAACTGACCAAAAAGCATCAACTTCTCTTTCAAGTCTGGGTCAGGACCGTCAGCAGCTAAACCTTCAATCTTCCACGTGTTCTTTGCCATTTGAAATACACTTCCGATTTAGCGATTGTTATTGCTATTTGTGAAAAGATAAATTTTGCCTAAAACAGATATCCTTAGCTTTGAGGGGGCGATTCAAAACTTATCCAAACTTGGGTGTTGAATGATGTTTCTTGTTGGGAAATGTGTTAAAAGGCTTATATTCATAGACAGAAATCAATATTTGCGCAAGAGAGGGATTGGTTTGAAGGGAAAACTGCTTTCACTGTTAACGTTGAGTTTGTTTGTGCTGTTTGTTTTAAGTTTCACTTTGTTGGCTAAAGCCCAAACCGACACCACGGTTTGGAGCGACAACATGAAATATCAGAGCTTAAGCCAGATGCAGACGGCAGGCTGGACCACCAACAACCCGGTAGGCGTCAACTTCACCTCAAGCGGCGTAGTCGTTGACGATTTCCACGGCGACACCTCTATTTTCTACAGCGGCCATTTCGCCTCGGGCATCGTCAATTGGCAGGTTGAGAACCAAAACCGCTGGGTTTCAGGACCTCATTGTGGAGACAGCGTTGGGGCAAGTACTGATGGGAACAGTTACGAGTTTGCCGCGGATGGTTGGTACAGCAATTTCGCGTTTTATGCTGGCGGCTCCAAAGTTTGGTTTTCTGCTCAAGGCACCTACAGCGAGAGCCAAGGCTCGCTAATCACTTTAATCATGGAGAAATCTGGTGACCAAATCAAATGCTACTACAATGGGCATCTTGAATACACCTACACCGAAAAGACCTATGCGTCTTCACCCCTTGTCGGCGTATCCACGGTCTCACCCTACCTGGGCGCAGCAGAATACGACTATTTCCAGCTCTCGACAGGTTCCGGGAGCAGTTCTTCCAGTCCAGGGTCAGGGTCAAGCAGCGTTCTGAGTAATCCTGTTGTGGTAGGCGGCATAGCGGGCGGTGTGGCGGTAGGTGTTGGAGCGGGGGTTGGTTTGGCAATTCACTTTGGCGTAATAGGAGGCGGTGCAGCTGGTTCTGCCAGTGCGGGGTCGGGCGCGGCTACAACTGGGTCGGCAGGCGGCGCGTCTGGTTCTGGAGCTGGTGCAAGCGGGTCATCTGGAACAGGGAGCAGCGGAGGTTCTGGCGGCGATTCAGGAGCAGCCTCATCGCAAGGAGGCGGCGGTTCAGGCGGAGGAGACGCAGGCGGCTCTAACCTTGTAGCTGACGCAGGAAACATCCAGCAGATGCAGGATGCAAATGCAGCCGCCCAACAGGCAACTACACTTCAGAATCAAATGCAGCAAGCCAATCAGGCTCAAGCTGACCAACGGCAGAAAATTCAACAAGACACACAAACAAAAATCATGGACACACAGCAAGATGTTACCCAGAATAAACAAAAAACGCAGGACAAAGCCAATCAAAACGCGGATTCATACATACGTGCGTCTACTGATTCAGACAGCTCTGTAGCTCAAGACGGCAGTGGTTCAGCTGAATCAGGCGAGGGGTAAACTTGCCCCTCTGGCTTTTTTGTTTTTACTCAAAATTCTAGTGTTGTTCCTGACTTCTTTGGGAGCCTGAAAACGTGTCCAGCCGTGAGCCTTCTTTAGCTGAGAAATATTTTCTCCGCGGGGACGACCTGAGACTTCAGGGTAAATTTGAAGCTGCATTGGATGCCTACGCCAAGGGCTTGGAGATTAGTTCAGACAACGAAAAAGCATGGAATAACTGTGGAGTTGTGTTAGCTGGCTTGGGCAGGTATGAGGATGCTTTGGAGGCTTACGATAAAGCTATCGAAATCAACCCTGCCTATGCAAAGGCGTGGAATAACAAAGGCGCGGCTTTGGATAGTTCGGTTAGATTTCAAGAAGCTCTAAAAGCATATGGTAGAGCGATTGAATTAAGCCCCAATTATCAGAAAGCGTGGGTTAACATGGCAATGGTTTTCATTAAAATGTACAAGTCAGATGAAGCGTTGTCGGCTCTTGATGAAGCTATAAAAATTAACCCCCAAGATTATGACGCATGGCAGCTTAAGGGCGCTGCCCTGAGCAACTTGGGTAGGTATGAAGAGGCAATTGTTTCGTTAGAGAAAGCCATCGCAATCAATCCATCTCGCCAGGCGGCGTGGAATAACAAGGGTGTCGCCCTAGAGTTTCTGGGACGACTTGAAGAGGCTTTGACGGCGTATAACAAGGCGCTTGAACTTAACCCGAATTATCAGCGGGCATGGTTTAACAAAGGAAGCGTTTTAGCAAGCTTAGGAAAACCCCAGGAAGCCCTTGCCGCCTATGACAAAGCAACAGAAATCAACCCGAAAGATTACGAAGCATGGTACCAAAAAGGGGTGGTTCTAAGCACTTTAGGCAAGCATGAGGAATCTGTGAAGGCTTATGACAAAGCGTTGATCCATTAAGCTGATTTTAGCCTTTTGTGCCTTGGTCGTTAAGTTATTTTTGTATGCCGATGTTTTTAGCCCACGCAAGAGCTTCCGAATATTTCAGCACGGGAGAACTTTTGACGGTGCCGATTATCCTGAGCGGTTCAACTGCGTTGCTAAGGGACGTTGCGTCGTTGGCGTCTAAAATGAAGTACCAGACGTGTCCGGGCGCATCAAGATATCCCTCCACAACTTTTACACCCGATTTCTTCATGCTCTCATCCATCTTAGCCGTAAACATCTCGTCGGGTCTCATGACTCCTCCAGGACAGTTTTCAGCGCTGTGCGTTGCGACTATTAGAAAAAGCAACTCAAAACACCTCCTTTCAAATTAGCCAGTAAAAGTGAAGCCAAATTTGTTTCTTAAAGTTTGTGGTTGTGAGCTGACAGGAGCAAACAAACGTTTCCGAAAACCCGTGGCGGAAGAATCCGTGTCCTGTTTGAGGTTTCAGTCGAATCGATTTTTTGTGGTGGCTTAAGAGCTGCAATCGCAATCGTTAATAGCTTGGAAAACCATTTTTTGGTGAGGTTGTTAATTTTTGTCTGGACCCATCGACATCGTGCGTTCGCTGCATAACGCTTTTTGCCGTGATATTTTTCAAATTGATGATGTAGCTTTCAAAATAGCCCGGGGCGGCGGAGATCAAGCCGTCGTTTTGGATCGGCTGACTCTTATGGGGGAGGTTTTGGATTATCATGCCCGAGGTGAGGAGGCTGCGGTTTTTCCCGCCGTCGACAAAGTAGCGCCTCTTGTCGCTAAAGCTTATTTGATGGATCATCGCGAACTTGACGTCATGGTTAGCGGGTTAGAAGCGATGCGGAAAGCGCCTGATCCGCTTACGATGGCTAGGGCAACGGCAGTCCTGTCGTCACATCTGCGAATTCATCTAGACAAAGAAGACGCCCACCTATACCAAATCCTCAGAGAACGAACAACAGAAGCTGAGCAAGCGTCGATTGTTGGACTTATGTCACGGCAAGTGCCGCCTAACAGGTTTCCCACTTTGATTCAATGGCTTTTCCCGCTGCTTAGCCCAGAAGACCAATACGTGACTACGAAGGGCTGGATGACTTTGATGCCGCCGCCGGTTTTCGCCACCGTCAAATCCCTGATAAAACAGAGTGTTCCCCAAAACTGGGCTGAATTAGCTAAGCAAATCCCGGGTTTAGAATAAAAAGCGAATTCTGACGGCTGAAACTTTCTGTGTTCTTTGGAGTAGTCAGCATTTTCGTCTTGGCGTATTTCTCCAGTAGATTTGGTTGTTAGTCAACAAAGTTTGACTTGATTCAGTCAAGAAACCTTGACGAATAAACTTTAATTCAGAAACGAATAAACCAATTTTCAAGGGAAGAAACGTCGAGGTATTCCTATGCAAAAAAAGATTGCAGCTCTTGCCGTCATCTTTACGCTTGTCCTATCCATGGTTGGAGCCATCGCTGGTGTTTGCGGTGAGCCTTCCGTGGGAGTCAAAAAAGGCGATTGGATGGATTACAATGTTGTCATAGGCGGGCATCCTCCGCCGATTCACAATGTTAACTGGCTTAGAATAGAGGTTTTGCAGGTTCAAAGCGACGCATTCAAAGCGAACTTCACTGTGAGGTACCCCAACGGAACCCTGTACACCACTACTTGGCAATTCAACTTCACAGAAGGCAACACTGAAGGCTGGATAATCATTCCATCAAACCTAAGCCCCGGCGACATGTTCCTTGACCTCCACAAGTCAGAAACGGCGAACGTAACCATCCAAAGGCAAGAGCAAAAAACAGTTGCAGGCGCAACCCGAACCATAATATTCGCAAACGATTCCTTGAGGACCAAGGAATGGGACAAAGCCACCGGCGTCTTCACTAACTCTTCTGAGACTTTCAAAAACTGGAGCGCCTACGTGTACCTCACCTCCACCAACATTTGGAGCCCCAAAATCGAGGGACTAAACCCGAAAACGTTCTACGTGCTGGTTGCAGCAAGCATAGTGGTGGCTGTGTCGGTGTCGGCTTTAGAAATAATTTTTTTCCGAAGAAAAAGAAGACAGGTCAATTCTGCATGAGTGCGTTATTTTGTTTATCCAGATTCTCTTCGGGTGGTTTTACATTTTGTGCACCTGAAGAATGTAATTGTTGAATGAATAGTTTCGTCTGCAGCTTCGACGTTCCAAGTTTCGCTTACAGTGTTTCCACACGTTTCACACACCAAATGAATTGTCGGAAGCTGTCTTAGCAGTGCCTCTTTGCTTTGGTCTATCACAGCGATTTCAGCTACTTTGCCAAGTTGTAGGATTATTTTTTTGCGTAGTTCTTCATGCTCCATTGGTTTTTGGAATTTGCATTTTGGGCATCTGAGTGTGGAAGCGTCTTTTTTTGCTTTTTGAAGTATCGATCCGCATTTTGGGCAGAAATCCATTGTGTTCACCTGCGTGTAGGCTTTTCTAATTGAAATGATTTTTATGTATTCCGACTTTTACGTTACAAATAATTTAATTAATGTCCCATTTGGTGCAACCTGACCCCTCCACTTAGTGGAGACGTCACCCGCCGTCCCCCTTGATAGAAAGCGATAGGGACTAGTGGTAAACGAATTCCTTTGATTCAAATCTGAGAATAAGGATTGGTTTATGGGCAACAATTGCAGCTGTTGGTGTTGAGCCATTTCTTGTGCCACTTAAATTTTTCACAGCCTTCTTTTGATTCGCAGCACATGCATTGGTCTTCGCTTGTAGCTTTGTTTATCATATCGATTAGTTCCTTCTCCGCTTTAGGGTCAAGGCATAGCTTTTTGACTTGTTTTTCAAATTCACCTGTCAAATGCACAAACTCCTTTGTAATTCTAACCACAAGCAGGTATTCTTTAACATAATGGTGGACTGGGGGATTTGAACCCCGCTCAAGCTCGTGATTTCACTAGCAGAATCCTTTTTTTCCTGGAAATACGAGGTAATTTTTTAAATTCCTTTATATTAATTGTTTTTAGGGATGTTTGCTTTTGGTCACGGCGAAGAAGATCGGGGAAAAGACAGTTTTCTCTGTGATGTTTGCGGCCTTGGATACTCGGACAAGAAGACCACACACGAATGCGAGGACTACTGCAGGGTCCACTCTGGCTCTTGCAGCGTGAAGCTATACAAGAAAGCTGTTTTTTTACCTGAGAAAACGCGAATTGCGAGAGCAAAAATTTAAGACAAGATGGCGTCAATTCCTAATGGGAACTGATAAGATGTTCAGGAAATGCCCATCGTGTGGTCGCCTGTTTCAGGCGAAGGAGGTCAAGCGTGAGCAACTCGAAAACCCCTACGAGGTCCAAGTGCCTGCAGGCAGGGGAGGCTTCGTTTACGAGCGAATCGAAAACTTCAGGGTCACTTACAAGTGCAAGGGTTGCGGCCACGAGTGGACGGACGTGAGCGCGAAGACCCTCCACGACCACTTGAGTTCTCTTAAACTTTAGGCTGTATTCAAGGCTTTTTGAAAACTGGAAGCGATAGGACAAGAAAAATTTAAAATTTGTTTTATGTTTTTTATAGGTTCTGATCATAAAACAACATGCAATAAAATTGCGCGGGTCCTTTTTAAATGGGACAGGGGTGGGATTTGAACCCCTGGCTCTCGAGTGCAAGTCCAGCGTTCATGCTATCTGATAGAGGCAAATGCGCTTATTCAGTAAGGCGTTCTATGTCTGAGAAACAGTCAAAGTGCTTATCAAACGTGTAGATCTTCGTTATTCCAGCTTTTTTCATCATCACATGCGCTAAAGCATCATTTAATCCAACCGAATTCTGTTCGGCTGTCGCTACAGCGCTCAGGTAATCTTCTTGGGTTACATCGCAAATCTGGATGTTTCTCCGAAGCAACAAACCTTTTTCAAGCTCAAGAGCGCCTTCAAAAGACATGTAGTACTCTAATATGTTGCATAGCTCGCTGAAATGGACAACCGAAAACGCCACTTTTTCGCCCTCGTTTATTCTGCCCAGAATGATCTTTGCCGCTTCCTTTGTTTTGGTTTCGTGAGGTTGAAGTTTCCTTGTCGTCTTCAGGAGGGCATAGACAAACACGTTAGTGTCCATGAAGGCAATGGACAAAAACTATTTCCTCCGCAGTTCCTCGCGAACCTTATGCCAATCAGATAGGTCAGCCTTCAAATCCACTTCGACTGAATCAAAATATTTAGTTAAATCAATATCTTCAAAAGGCCTGATTTCGATAATGTCCCCTTTTTGTGCGACAACCGCCTTTTTATCCTTCAGGTACCTGTCACGCCAATTTTTAGGCAAAATTATTCTGCCTTGGTTATCAACCGCCTTAATTTCCATTTCCAATCGGCTTCACCTTTGAAAAGAAGGTTAATCGCGTATAAAGAATTTTTGGTGGACTGGGGGGGATTTGAACCCCCAACCTCTTGAATGCAAATCAAGCGTTCATGCCAGACTGAACTACCAGCCCCTGCACCATAGATTTTTGCACTTATCAGGTTCTTGCTCTTTCCCGAAGGATTAACCAATCAATGATATTTAGCTTTTGTCCGCAGAAAAACCTCTCAACCAAAACAAACCGAAAAATAAAAAAAATATTGAATAAAAAAGTTGTTACAGCTTCGCTTTCGGCTTAGTAACTTCGTCTTGGCCTAGGTGGGCGCTTCTTGACGAAGCATTCTCGGCAGTAAACTGGGCGGGCTGGGTCTGGTTTGAATGGAACTTCGCATTCTTCGCCGCATTCAGCACATTTCGCCTTGAACATTTCTTTTCCTGACAAATTATTCAACTCCTACTTACTTTATGTGCCAAAAACAAGTTCTGCACGATTCATTTATGAACCTACGGCGAAATATAAAATTTATCTAAACAGAACAGTAACTGAAGGATTGCCTTAAGCATAAGCTATATTTCTAAAGAGCCTAAATTCTATGTAGAGGCTTGGAATTTGGAGTTTAAAGTTGTTAAAATTGACCCGCCTAAAGACTGTAACGTCATTTTGGGTCAGGCTCACTTCATTAAAACCGCGGAAGACCTATACGAGGCACTGGTCAATTCTGTCCCTAACATACAGTTCGGGCTCGGTTTCTGTGAAAGCTCAGGTCCCTGCCTAGTCAGACACGAAGGCAACGACGCGGAGCTACGCCAAAAGGTAGCGGAGAAAGCCTTAGAAATCGGCTGCGGACACAGCTTCTTAATCTACATAAAAAACGCGTACCCACTCAACGTGCTTGACAAAATCAAAAAGGTGCCTGAAGTCTGCACGGTTTACGCTGCTACGGCTAACCCGCTGGAAGTGTTGGTTGCTGAGACCGCGCAGGGCAGAGGCATAATCGGGGTTGTTGATGGGCAAAAAAGCAGAGGCATAGAAAACGACGCGGACGTGGCTGAGAGGCGCAGCTTTGTGCGGAAAATCGGTTACAAACTGGGTTGACGGCGCTTATTCTTCGCCTGCTACGATGCCTTCGAACAGGTAGTTGTCGATGTTTCCCCCGCTTATCACTACAGCAACGGTCTTCCCAGCGAATTGATCCTTGTTTTCCAGAAGCAACGCAACACCTGCGGCGCCTGAGCCCTCCACAACTTGTTTTTCGTTCTTCCAAAGCAGATAAACCGCCCGCCTAATCGACTCTTCCCTTGCCAACGTAACCTCATCCACGTACTGCTGAGCGATGCTAAAAGTGATTGAGCCTTTTTCGACGGCGCCAACGAGCCCCTCAGCGACGGTGTAGCGTTCATGCCTGTGCGGCGGAACAATCTTGCCTGCCTTCAAAGACTCATACATGACAGGTGAAGCCGCCGACTGAACCCCGATGACCTTGACGGTTGGCTTTTGGGTTTTCACGGCGACGGCGACGCCTCCGATCAAGCCGCCTCCCCCAACAGGAACAATCACCACGTCGACGCTTGGCAGTTCGCTGAGGATTTCTAACCCAATGGTTCCGTGACCAGCCACAATCCGCTCATCATTGTACGGGGAAATGTAGAGCCGCCCTTCCTGCGCCGCGAGCTGCTTAGCTTTCTTTTCCGCCTCATCATAAGTCTCACCGTACAGAACGAGCTCCGCGCCGAACTGCCGAATCCCATCTACTTTGACCTGCGGTGCATGAGTTGGCACGACAATTTTTGCCTGAAAACCAAGCTTCTGCGCGCCCCAAGCCACCGCTTGACCATGATTGCCCGCTGAAGCCGTAACCACACCCTTCGCCTTTTCCTCAGCCGACAAACTCAACAGCTTATTGATTACTCCACGCACCTTAAACGAATGCGTCACCTGCTGATTCTCCCACTTCAGAAAAACCTTCCCGCCAATCAATTCGCTTGCAAACTTTGACTGGGTCAGCGGCGTAACCTTGGCGTAGGAGACTATGTTCTTTTGCGCTTGCTCTATGTCTTCAAGTTTAACCATTCTTCATCCCAAGAAAACAGCTTAGCCTTATCTTGAATGAGATGCCTCTGACCTATTTTTCAGTTGCCCATGAAGTGGCAGGATGCAAAGAGAAATATTGCCGTCCATGGAATAGATGCCCTATGGCGAAAACTGAGGTTTACTTTTTTTCTGGAACAGGGAATTCACTGGTTATCGCAAGGAGCCTATCTGAAAAACTCGGAGGAAAATTAGTACCCATCGCATCTTTAGTCCACCAAGACCTAATTAACACAGACGCGGAGACGATTGGGCTGGTTTTTCCGATTTACGATTTTAAGGCGCCACCGATGATTGAGTCTTTCGTGGAGAAATTCTCAACGCTTGACGGAAAATATGTTTTTGCAGTTGCCACCTACGGCTTCATGCCCATGAACGCCATGAAGAAACTCAGTAAAACCGTCAAGTCATGCGGCGGCAAGCTTTCAGGCGGGTTCGTAGTGTCCATGCCCAACAACGGGATAATCACCGAAACAATGACCGCCAAAAGAGAAAATAAAATGCGGAAAGATTGCAGCGCCAAACTCGAAAAAATAAACGATTACGTGGCTGCCAAAAAAGAAGGCAAATTAGAAACAACCAATATCCTCACCAACCTTTTCCTAAACGGTTTGTTCATTAAGGCAACGCCCAAGCTTCTTGGCTTAGGAAAAGAAGTTGCGTTGCATGGCTGGAAATCGTTCGCCTTTGTAGCCGATAGCAAATGCACGGGATGCGGCGTCTGCGTTCAGGTCTGCCCATTTAACAACATCACCTTGGCGGATGGGAAGCCTTCATGGGGAACGGAATGCATAACCTGCTTTGCATGTCTCCAGTGGTGCCCAAAAGCAGCAATTCAAGCTGGGCGAATAACAGTCAAGCAGAAACGGTACCACCACCCCGACGTAAAAGTCTCAGACGTAATTAACCAAAAGAGTCCGATAGCTACGACGTGATTTTTTGGGCGCAGAAATCTATTATTTTTCGGGTACTGGGAACTCGCTGGTTGTTGCAAGAGCTATTGCGGGAAAAACCCATGGGCAACTTACTTCAATACAATCGTTAGTAGGCAAGGAAAGCATAAAACCTAGTGCTGAGGTGGTTGGGATTGTTTTTCCAGTTTACTACGCTACAAATGACTGTGGAATACCGCTTATAGTGCAAAGGTTTGTCGGCAAACTCCAGAAAATTAGTTCAAAATACATTTTTGCTGTCTGTACCTGCGGAAACATGCCTGGAACAACAATTGAGAACCTACGAAAAGCCATCGAATCTCGAGGCGGTGAACTTGCCGCGGGATTCAAGTTGAAGATGGCAGACAAGAGCCTTCAACAAAAGAAACAACAAAAAATGTCAATGAACCAGAAAAAGAAACTTGACGCCATCGGCAACTTTGTGGCCGCACGCAAAAAAGGCAAATTCGAAACACGCGGAACTTTGCGCAAAATACTTCTTGCCCCACTATTGTTTTTCTTGATAAAACCAGCATTTTCGAGAAGGTATCGGAACCTTTCAAACTTAACCACTCATCTTCCCTTCCGTCAACTCATACCTGTTGCTGACCAAAGCTTTCAAACAAACGAGAAATGCAACGGCTGTGGAACTTGCTCGAAAGTTTGTCCTGTAAGTAACATCAAGATAGTTGACAAAAAACCCGTGTGGCAGCATCACTGCGAGACCTGCCTTGCTTGTTACAGCTGGTGTCCGCAAAAAGCAATAGGCGGCGAAATCGTCTCTTACAACCAGCGGTATCATCATCCTGAAATAAAGTTGTCAGACATGCTAAATACATAGGTCAGTAGCCTAACGCAAACCCAGTCGCATTCAACACTCCAACTTTCCTAATTATCGCTGTGAACTAACCCTTCATTTTTCATAAAGGCGGCACATTTAGATTCTATATAGCTTATGAATGGAAGCCTTAATAGCGATTTAGAGCTAAGGCATGCGGAGGCAAACTCGATGAGAGTTCCAATATTTTACGTATGCCCAATATGCAAAGAACGCTTAGGTGACCCGAAACAGCTTCAGGAGCACAGAAGGTTCGAACACAGGAACGCACTTAGCGAAGTAAAACCCTGATTCTAACTACTCAGCACGCGAAAATCTAAATCAACGCTAGCTGTTCTTGGAGCAACAGCAACCCGTCTGAATCGCAAGGCACGCAAGTTGCTAAAGAAACAAGGCTTAGTTTGCCCATGACGGCTTTTTAAAGTACTGCGGTAAAATTAAGAGGCTGCAACATTTCTCACTTTTCATATGATAGCCTTTCTCCAGTTCGCCAGCGCAAACTATTTTAGCGTTCGGAAGAATCAAACTTCAAACAAATCGGTTGGAAGTGTGTTTTATGGCTTTAGAACGTAACATGGCTCAAATCAAAGCTTTCCGCGAGCAGCAGTCTGAAGAGGCACAGATGCTCAAAGAACGCATGGGTAAAATCAAACATAAAATCGCGGTTATCAGCGGCAAAGGCGGCGTCGGCAAAAGCACCGTAACCGTAAACCTTGCCACGGCGTTTGCAGCCAAAGGGTTTAAGGTTGGGGTTTTAGACGCGGACATTCATGGTCCAAGCGTGCCTAAGCTTTTGGGGTTGGAGGGTAAACGCGTCAAGTATGGTCCT
Source organism: Candidatus Bathyarchaeota archaeon (assembly GCA_963780185.1). Classification (GTDB taxonomy): domain Archaea; phylum Thermoproteota; class Bathyarchaeia; order Bathyarchaeales; family Bathycorpusculaceae; genus Bathycorpusculum. The sequence goes on from CAWABA010000001.1 coordinate 323,582, forward strand.
CCTGGTGCTTTTCCAGTTGAGGGTCCACTGGGCATGAAGGTTATGTCGATTGACTTTTTTTTGGCTGAGGAAGCGCCAACCATTTGGCGTGGGCCACTCAAAATGCGGGCGATTAGGCAGTTTCTGGTGGATATCGTGTGGGGTGAGCTTGACTTTTTGTTCATTGATTTGCCGCCTGGAACGGGTGATGAGCCTTTGAGTATTGCGCAGCTTTTGCCTGAAATCGACGGGGTAGTCATTGTTACTATGCCGACTGGGCTTTCGAGTTCCGTAGTTAAGAAGGCAATCACGTTCGCCGAACGGCTAAAAATGCCCATCATCGGCGTCGTGGAAAACATGAGCGGATTTGTCTGTCCTCATTGCGGAACGAAAACCGAGATTTTCGAGTCAGGCGGCGGCGAAAAAATGGCTAAAGAAGCCGGTGTCCTTTTCCTTGGCAGCATCCCGATTGACCCGAAAATCGGCGTAGACTCCGACAAAGGCCAACCATTCATCGTAGCGAATAAAGAGTCAGCTGCAGCGAAAGTTTTCATGGAAATCGTCGAGAAAGTTGCAGCCCACCTCAAAAAATAGCGGAACCCTGTTTTCAACCATCCCGAAAGCCGCAGCCACCCACCAATCAGGGGCGCTTCCGAACTCGCAAACAAAACCCGTGAAAACCCGAACCTGTCACCGAAGAAAACGCTGCGCCCATATCCGCCCATACGCGACAATGCCGTCTATGTTGAGTCAACATGCAAAGTCGCATCCCGCCCATAGCAAAGTCGCAATGTTCAAGCAGAACCCAAGCCTAAACCAAAAAAGCAACCCAAAACGCAATCCTCCACCTGCGAAAGTCGCAACTTTCACCAAAACAAAAGTCTCAACTTAAAAAAATAGAAAAAACCAAATGCTGAAATTTCAATGTAAAAAGAGTGAGAGCCTAAAAACTCCCATTTGTGGTTTTATTGGTCGCGTGGTTTATTCTTTTGCCATGCTGATTTCGATCGTTGAAACCATCCTGGACCTGTTTTCGCCTTCTCTTGGTGGCATCTCGGCTGTTCCGATTGCGATTTTGCTGACATGGATGTCTTTGATGAAGCGGCTTCTGGTAATTTCTGCTACGTCAACGGCGGTAGTAATTGCTTGGCCTCTGGCTTTCAAGGTTATTTCTTTTTGCCCGCTGGAGAAAGCTGTTATGAGAGCGAGCACATAGCTCATGGGTGGTTTGTTTCCAACGAAAACGACGTCACTTGATTTTTCCTGCATTTTAAATATCACTCCTTTTTATTGTTCATTATGGAAGTACCCATAAGTAAGCTAAACTTCCTAATAAATGCAATTCAGTCTTAACACGTAAGCTAGCGCTAAAACGGCGGCAAAATGAAGCCTTTTTCCACCTGAAAAACACTCCATTCAAAAGCCAAACAGCCCCCGAGAGACGAAAATTCATAATACCTAAAGCGCAATAGTTGTGCGTTGGAAAAAAACGTTAAAGCTTTATAAGCGAAAACTTAAAGGAAGAGTACAAGCTGGAGAATTATTCCTTGTCCGTATCGCCCGCTCTAAGAGAAGTTTTAGCCAGAAGAATTGCTGGAGAAATAATTCTTTCAGGCAAGCCCGGCGCTACCATGCGGAAGTGGCGGGAGCTTTTCGCCGTTTCCCAAATTACGCTTTCCGAGACTATGGGGCTGTCATCTTCAGGAGTCATAAGCGACTATGAAAGTGGAAGACGCAAAAGCCCAGGCGCCAAATTCATCCGCCGCTTCGTCCTCTCGCTTCTACACATCGACGAGCAGAAAGGCAGCCGCTTCATACGGGAATTCGCCAAACTCACCAGTTCACCCAGCATGGCGGTTGTCGACCTGCGAGAATTCCCAATCCCAGTGCGGGTTGAATACTTATGCAAAGCCATCGGCGGCGAAATAGTCGCATGCAAAGAAAAATACGTCAAAGAAGTCAACGGATACACAGTTGTCGACAGCCGAAAAGCCGTTGAAGCATACTCCGGCTTAGAGTATTCGCAGCTTTTTGGTTCAACCACTGATCGGGCGTTGATTTTCACAAACGTGGAAGACGGTTCCTTGCCGATGATGATTGTGCGGGTCAGCAGCCTCAAACCGCGCCTCGTGGTTTTCCATAAAACCCCGCCTGACGCTGAAGCCATACGCATAGCCGAGTACGAGCAGATACCCCTCATCTACTCATCTGCGCCTACTCTGGAGCAATTGGTGAAATCTCTGCGAAAACTCTACCGCATAGCTTTGCGGGTAAAACTTGGCAGGCGACGCGTGCGTCCACCACCAAAAATAAGCGCCTAGCGGCTAAATTAAAAAAGGAAGTTTATAGGTCAAAAGGGATGGCTGAGTCGCCTTTGTAGTCTGTTTTTAGCACGTTCATGGCGCTTAGCACGGCTTCCATGCTGGCTTTAACGATGTCTTCGCGTACGCCCATGGCGGTGACTGTTCTGTCGCCTTTACGCATCCGCACCACCACTTCAACCATCGCGTCTGTGCCGCCTGTAATCGCCTTAACCATGTACTGCTCCAGTGTGATGGGTTCAACCTCTTCAATGGCGTCTTTCACCGCGTTTATCGCCGCATCCACAGGTCCCACACCTACCGCTGTGCCCCAAACGTCTTTTCCGTTTAGTCGCAGCCTAACCGACGCCGTCGCCGTAACCTTGTCGCCGCCCATGAAAGACATTTCTTCAAGCTGAATAGGCTTCTCCTTACTCAACCCCATAACGTTCTCCGCAATCGCTAAAACATCCGCGTCCATCACCGTCTTGCCTTTGTCGCCTGCGCTTTTGATGCGTTGAAAAATCTCTTTAAACTGCGCTTCCGAAGGGCGAAGACCCATGTTTTCCAAGGTTGCCTTAACCGCATGTGACCCTGAATGTTTCCCAGCGGATATGCGGCGGGTTGCGCCGACCAACTCGGGAGCAATTGGCTCATAAGTCAGGGGGTTCGCAAGCATGCCTTGTGTGTGGATTCCTGATTCGTGTGTGAAGGCGTTTTCGCCGACGATTGCCTTGTTCGGCTGCACATGAATGCCTGTTAACCTTGAAACAAGCTGCGATGTGCCGTAGATCAACTCGGTTTTTATGTTCAAATCAAGCTTGTAGAGGGAACGCAAGGTGAGGACGATTTCTTCCAGCGAGGCGTTTCCTGCGCGTTCGCCCAGCCCGTTTATGGTTGCGTGTGCCTCTTCTGCGCCTGCGCCTAGGGCGGCAACGGTGTTGGCGACAGCCATGCCGAAGTCGTTGTGGCAATGCACGCCAAGTGGAACCTTGACGTTTTTCTTCAGTTTAGCGAAGAATTCGGCTGACCGCTCAGGAGTCAAAATGCCCACGGTGTCGCATGCCGTAACCCTGTCTACTCCAGCGTCAACAGCCACCAAAAAAGCCTTCGTTAGGTACTCGAAGTCTGAGCGGGTGGCGTCTTCAGCCAAAAAATCCACGACTAAGCCTTGGTCTTTGGCGTAGGCGACGCATTCGGTTATGGCGTCAAGTATCTGCTGCCGTGTCTTATGGAGTTTGCATTCGATATGCAAATCTGACGTGGGGATAATCATGCTTATGGCGGATGCGCCGCTTTTCACCACGGAGTCTATGTCGTTTTTTGTTCCTCTGCCTGCGCTTGAGATTTGCGCGTTGAGCCCTTGCTTGGCGATTAAGCTGACGGCTTCCATTTCTCCCTCGGAAACCGCTGCGAACCCAGCTTCGATAACGTCTACGCCGAGCTCGTCGAGCCGCTGCGCTATCCTCAGTTTATTTTCAGGTACAAGCGATACTCCGGGCGTTTGTTCCCCATCTCTTAGGGTGGTGTCTAAAAACTTGACGTGTTTTGGGAAGCGGTTAAATAAAGCAATACCCCATTTAAAGTCACATACCATTTTTTGAGCGTCAACCACAAATATAAAATTATTGGTGAATTGGGTTGCGGGGTTTTTCCGTGTTGGTTTTTCGGCTTGTTTTTTTTGGTGGCTTTGCCGTAGGATAAGTTGAGACTTTTTCTTTTTGCGTTTCTGGTTGCTTTTTTGGTTCTAAGCTTGAATTGCTTGCAGGTCTGGTCGTGTCTGGTCGTGTTCTATGTTGCGTATTGTCGGTTGCGACTTTCTGCGACTTTCCCATGTTGAAATCCGGCGGTGGCATTCCCGGTATGGGCGGGTTGATGGATGGTCGGTTGAGAAAGCGGACGACTAAACCTCGGGGAAGAACCGTTTCATAAACGCAACTATCGCTTGGCTTTCCCTCGGGTTAAGCGCCACCTGCAAACCATAACCTGTGGGTTTAGGAATAACCCAGCCTTGACGGACAAGGTCCCTTGCGATCGCCTCAATCCTCTTTTTTCCCATGTTTCCCGAGGTCGGTGTCTTTGAAGCCTTTCTGCAGGTTGTCGAAGGCTGTGTGGCTTGCTCCCCAGTTGCCTCTCTTGTGAAGCTTTAAGAGAATCGTGGCTTTTATCTGGTCGTCGGAAAGCATAAGTTCACTTTTGATACTTTCAAACGTACTATTCTTATATACTTTGGCATTGTTTAATTCAATCAAGGTCTGCACTGGAAATGTCATACAAAGCCGACGAAACATTACTGCTCAAATACTTAGGAGACAGCCCAACGCTGAGAATCATCGATTTCTTCTTAGACAACCCGCTCTCCGACTACTCCAAAAACGAAGTCGCAAACAACCTCGCCATGAGCAGAGCAACATTCTTCAAATACTGGAAAGAACTCGAAAAATCAGATGCCCTCATCGCAACCCGCAAAATAGGAAGAGCAACCCTCTACAAACTTGACAGAACCAACGAAATCGTAAAACAGCTAATCAATGCTCGACATGACCATTGCACGAAAAGAAATGGAAAAACAAAGCGTAGAAAACGAAAAGCAGATTGCAATCAAAACAAGCTAGATAAAGGACAGAAATTCTCTCAAAAAAGAAAACAACTTTTTCGGTTAAGGGATTTAAATCTGGTTGACGACCGATGCGACTTTGGGAAGGGCGGTTTTGGGATTTTTTGTTGGAATAGCATGTTGGTAAGCGGCGAAACTCCTCAAGCTTTCAAGAAACTCCAAATACACAAAACATTGAGCATCCAGCTTCTAATTGGAGACTAAAAAGAACAATTTTCTCTGCCCGAAACAATCATCAAGATAGCGTTTTTTAATAACTTTCTGATTCACCCAAGTTGTTGGTTCTACAACAGCCAATCCGCCTGGGACGGCGACATCATCCCTCGCCTAGTCGTGCAGGTTTTGAGTGAAACAGCTTAAATCCAACCAAGCATTAAAATTGTTACAAGTCATCTTTGGGATGTTGGGATGTTTATGAGAAGCGACGAAATAAAACGTGGCAGTAGAACGGTCGTCGCACAGAGCCCTCCTTAAGAGTTTAGGTTTAACAGACGAGGACATGACTAAACCGTTCATCGGAATAGCGAACAGTTACACCAACATCGTTCCAGGTCACGTTCACCTGCGGGCAATCGGCGAAGCCGTGAAAGAAGGCATCCTGGCGGCGGGCGGAACACCCTTTGAATTCAACACCATCGCCGTATGCGACGGCATAGCCATGGGGCACGAAGGCATGCGTTACAGCCTCCCCAGCCGCGAATTAATCGCTGACTCAGTGGAAATCATGATGCAGGCGCCACCGCCTCGACGGTATGGTCACCGTCTCGAACTGCGACAAGATCACGCCAGGCATGCTTATGGCGGCGGCAACGGCTCAACGTGCCTGCAATCGCCGTCACAGGCGGACCCATGGAGTCAGGCGTACTTGGACGGGCAAAAAGTCGGCGTCAACGACGTCTTCGAAGTCGTCGGCAAAGTCTTCGCGGGCAAAATGAACTGAGCAGGAATGCTGCACGGCTGGAAAACGTGGCTTGCCCAGGCTGCGGCAGCTGCAACGGCATGTTCACCGCCAACACGATGGCATGCATGACCGAAGCCTTAGGCATGTCTCTGCCTTACTGCGCAACCGCCTTGGCGAACGGCGCGCCACAAGCAGCGAATCGCCAAAGAGTCAGGAGTAAAAGTGGTGGAGCTGGTTAAACG
>CAWABA010000002.1:0-17528 GCA_963780185.1 Candidatus Bathyarchaeota archaeon
GGCGAGAATTGCATTTTGCGGTAAAAGCAATGCGTGGAAGCTGCGTTAACCTCGTCAGTTTTATGTTTATTTCATGTTGAATCCCTTCACAAAATTAGGTCGTTGCGAGCCTAAACCTTCGAAGATTCGGCAAATTCAAGCCCTACTTCATGCTTATTCTTACCGTAAACTTGAGACTTTTTGAAGGGTTAACTTCAAAATTCTTCAAAGTACACCGTTGCCCTTGTCTTAAAATCTGCGGAATTTGGTGCGTTGAACCAAAAGCGATAAACGCAAGCGCTCCCAATCGATACTTTAACTTTACTGCTTAGAGCAACTTGGGAAAGAATCATGAGTAAAGGTACAGAGATGGCTAAGGTTACTGCAAAAGGCGGCTTCAACCTCATGTGGGGTTTAGTTGCCTCGACAGTCATCTCTTTCGTAGGCATCTTAGCCATCACTTACATTCTGGGGGCACAAAACTATGGGTTATACTCAATCGCCATAGTGGGACCAACCCTGATCGCAACATTCCGAGATTGCGGAGTAAATTCAGCCATGGTGAAGTACTCTGCACAATACAACGTGGAAAACAAAACGAAAATAAGAGGCATAATCGTTTCTGGCTTGGTTTTCGAGATCGCATTGGGCTTGTCGCTTTCTATCCTCTCATTTGCCCTTTCCCCTTTCATAGCTTCAAGTCTTCACCGCCCCGAAATAGTTCCGTTAATTCAAATCGCATCCTTCTTTATCCTGGCAGGGGCGCTGGTGAACTCCGCAACCGCCGCGTTTACTGGATTGGAAGTAATGCATTATTACAGTTTCATGCTTATTATTCAATCAACCATCAAAACAGGTTTGATAATCGGACTTGTGCTCTTAGGTTTTGGAACTCTTGGAGCAATAACGGGTTACACTGTTTCAGCCCTGATTGCTGGTTTAGCCGGATAATTCTGGTTTGGACTATGTATAGGGTATTGCCTAAATCATCAACAAGAACCGAAGTCTTTTCGACGATTAAAACCATGTTAGGCTACGGCATACCCGTTTCGATAGGCAACATTCTTACCGCGTTGCTAACGGCGTTCTACAGTTACATACTTGCATTTTACGTTACAAACAACGCTCTCATCGGAAACTATAACTTAGCCATTAATTTCTCGATTCTAATAACTTTCTTCGCTACGCCCGTTACAACCATGCTTTTTCCAGCCTTCTCGAAACTGGATTACCGAAAAGATCATGATACCCTGAAAAACGTCTTTCAATACTCGGTAAAGTATGCTTCGCTTATCGTCGTACCCGTTTCAGCCTTGATGATAGCGCTTGCCCATCCCGGCGTAGGATTCATATACCACAACAGTTATGCTTCGGCTCCATTGTTTCTGGCGTTGCTTTCAGTTACTTATATTTACTCTGCTTTTGGAAGCCTAAGCGTAAGTTCCCTGCTGATGGGGCAAGGCTTCACAAAATACAACCTGAGGCTTTCTGTCCTTCAAGTCGGAATTGGCGTTCCAGTTGGTTTCCTGCTAATTTCTAACTTCGGCGTAGTAGGCTTGATTGCTTCTTCTTTAACTGTCGGTTTGCCAAGTTTGTTCGTTGGGTTAAATTTCCTGAAGAAGAAATTCGGGGTTTCTGTGGATTGGCTGTCTTCAGTTAAGATTTTGTTGTCTTCAGCTATGGCTGCCATTTTAACCTATTTTGTAATTTCCAAATTGCCTCTTGCCTTGTTGAGGTTAGCTTTTTGGAAAATTGCTTTGAACATTTCGATTGCTTTGCAACAATTAGTCATCGGTGCAATTGCTTACGTGATTATCTTTGTTTTAGCTGCGGTTGTAACCCGAACCATCGATATAGGTGACCTGTACCATTCGCCAAATCACTGATTCACTTGGGGTTTTTCGCGGCTCGTACGTCTCCTGTTGTATGTTTTAGAAAGACTAATGGGTATGCCCAGTTCGAATAAGTCGACTGAAAACCAATCAACAAATACTTGAATCATCTCGTTATTGATCATTAGGGAGCACAAGTCCCCTCATGTTTTTCCCAACCTTTCTTCGCATTAATAGGAACCAAACTGCTGAATGCCGATATTTTTACATAAGCTTTAAGTCAAAAAGCATGTTATAGTTGAAACCATAAACTACATTTGGGATCGACATGAAAGCACTTGTTCTCAGCGGAGGAAAAGGAACCAGGCTTCGACCTTTAACTTTCACTTGCGCTAAACAGCTTATTCCAGTGGCAAACAAACCCATATTAGGGTACGTTCTTGATCAGGTAGCGGCAACCGCCATAAAAAAAGTTGGTATAATCACAGCGCCTGAAACTGGGCAGTACGTTAAGGACTACGTTAATGGCGGCTCAGCTTGGAATCTCGATGTGACCTATATTCCGCAGGAACCTCTTGGGTAGGCACGCGGTTAAGACTGCAAGGCGGTTTTTGGGGCAGGACGCCTTCGTCATGTGCCTAGGCCACAACGTTACTGGTCAAGGACTAAATTCGTTTGTGAAAAAATTCAAAAGCGAACATCTTGACGCACTCATTATCCTCAAAGAGGTTGAGAACCCGTCGTGTTTCGGCATAGCTAAGCTTGATGAAAAAGGAAACATCGTCAAGTTGGTGGAGAAACCTAAGACCCCGATGGGTAATTTAGCAATCATCGGCACATACTTGTTCTCAGGCAAAGTCCATCAGGCAATTGAGCGGATAAATCCTTCTTGGCGGGGCGAGTTGGAAATCACCGACGCCATCCAAGAAATGATAAACATGGGTTTCAAGGTTAAAGCTGAAATCTTGAATTCTTGGTGGTTGGACACTGGAAAAAGGACGATATTTTGTCTGCAAACGCGAGGATTCTTGATGAATACATCCTGCTTGATGTGAGGGGGCAAGTGATAAACAGTTCGATAGACGGCAGGGTCAAGATCGAGCCAGAAGCCAAGGTAGTCAACAGTACCCTTAGGGGGCCATGCGTGATCGGGAAAGGCGCGTTGATTGAAGACTCCTTCGTCGGACCATACACAAGCATCGGCAACGGGTCACAAATTGTCAACTCCAACGTCGAATACTGCGTCATACAAGAAAACGTTATTGTTAAGGGCATAGAACGGCTGGAAGATAGCTTGATTGGGAAAAACGCAAGGGTAACTAAGAACCTGAGGAACAGAACCATCAAGTTGCATGTAGGAGATTACTCGGAACTGGAAGTTTAACCCGAGAAGACAACAACTATTATAAATATTATTATAAGATTAATGCAAGGGAGCACTGACATGTTACAGGGGGTAAGGGTTAAGCCAATAAATCGGTTGCCTGATGAACGCGGTTTTTTCACTGAAATCATGCGTAAAGACTGGAAGGAACTGTTCGGTGAAGACACAGTTGCTCAAGCGAATCTCTCATCGACGTACCCTGGCATTATTCGTGCTTGGCATAGGCATCTCAGAGGGCAAGTAGATTATTTCCTTGTGCTCAAAGGATTAATAAAAATCTGCGCTTTCGACGAGAAAACCAAAGAACTAAACGAGGTTATCTCCGGCGCACTGAACTTGCAACTGGTGCGTATTCCGGGTCAATACTGGCACGGTTTCAAGGCGCTCGGCGACGAATCGGTTATGCTGCTGTACTTCACAACCAACTTGTACGACCCCGCTAACCCCGACGAGGAACGCAGACCTTGGAATGACCCTTTGCTCATCCCTAACATTGTCAACGGCAAAAAAACAGATGTTCGTGTAGGTAAAGCTTGGGACTGGAATCTCCCGGCGAACAAGTGATCAACCATGAGATTGTTAGTTACTGGCGGTTTAGGATTCATCGGCAGCAATTTTTGCCGATACATTCTTGAGAAATATCCCGATTGCGAATTGATAAACGTTGACAAGATGGGCATAGGCGCTAACCCGGCTAATCTGCATGACATTGAAAATGATAAGCGATACACTTTCATTAAAGGAGATATTTGCAATCCTTTGCTCATCAGCAGGCTCATACATCAAGTAGACGCCATTGTTAATTTTGCTGCGGAGACTCATGTGGATAGAAGCATCGCTGACCCTAACCTGTTTCTGCAGAACAACACGGTCGGCACTTTCACAGTTTTAGAAGCCATTCGTAGACACAACCATAAGGTTCGGCTTTTGCAGGTTTCGACAGATGAAGTTTACGGAGAGGCGTTGGAAGGGTCTTTCACAGAAAATGAGCCGCCTAAACCGTCTAATCCTTACTCGGCTTCCAAAGCTGCCGCTGACATGTTTGTCTTGTCGTACCGCAAAACATACAACTTAAACGTATGCATTACACGCTGCACCAACAATTTCGGTCCTTACCAGCTGCCGGAGAAACTTATTCCGAAAACCATCATACGCGCCCAAAGAGACCTTCCTATCCCGATTTATGGGACTGGCAAAAACATTCGCGATTGGATTTACGTCAAAGATCATTGCGAAGCCATCGCGACGGTTCTTGAGAAGGGGAAAGCTGGAGAAGTCTACAATGTTTCGGCTGGAAACGAAGTTCCCAACATCGAGATCGCAAAAAAAATCCTTAATGCGCTGCATAAGCCTGAAAGCTTGATTAATTTTGTTGAAGACCGTCCGGGGCATGATACAAGGTACAGTTTGGATTCAACAAAAATAAGAGACACTTTGAATTGGAAGCCGAAATGCAACTTTGATGAATCCTTGGAGTCCACTGTCCGCTGGTACCTTGAGAATGAGCATTGGTGGACACCGTTTGCTAACGACGTAATTCTTCACCCGACGCCTTGGAAGCTTGGTGGGTTCCACTGAAACTTCTAATCACAGGTGCAATCGGGCTCTATGGTTCAAAACTGGCAAAGATTGCCGTCGAACGAAACATCGAAGTTTATTCGAGTGATGTGCAAGAGATGGTTGTCTGCGGTAACTTCGTTAAACTTGACGTTTCAAACAAAGAGTTAGTTGATGAAGCGTTTAAGCGGGTTAAGCCCGACGTCGTGGTTCACGCTGCGACCTTGACTGATGTGGATAAATGCGAGTTGAACAAGGAGCTTGCCTGGAAAATCAACGTTGAAGGCACCAAAAACATTGTAGAGGCAGCCAAGAAAACGGGTTCTTTTCTGATTTACATTTCAACGGATTACGTTTTTAGCGGCGAAAAAGGCAATTACACCGAGTTGGACGAGCCTGGCCCGATCAATCATTATGGGGTAACTAAACTTGCTGCGGAAGAACTTGTCAAGGCGCAAGATGAATATCTTATCGGTAGGCCAAGTGTCATTTACGGTTCTACTCCGGCTGCTGGAAAAGTAAACTTTGCCCTCTGGCTGACGGAAACGCTGCGAAAAGGAGAACGCGTTAGAATTGTTACTGATCAATGGAACACCCCTACGCTGAACACTAATTTGGCGGAGATGACTTTGGAAGCGGCTGAGCGTCGATTAACTGGAATTTTTCATCTTTGTGGTGCTACTCGGGTCAGCAGATTCGAGTTTGCCCAGTTGATCGCTGAAACTTTCGATTTAGACAAAACGCTTATTGACCCAGTTCCTTCGTCGCTGTTCAAGTGGCCAGCGAAACGGCCGATGGATTCGTCGCTTGACACAACAAAAGCCCAGCAGACTCTGAAGAACAAGCCGTTTGAGATCCATGAAGCGCTGAAGCGGTTGAAACTTGAAGTTTCATGAAATGTTTGATTAGAGACGCAAATGTTATGTTCAAGCCCTCCCAAATCATTTGTTGTTTGTGAAGGCTAAATGAGGCAAACCAGTGTTAAGCAAATAGCGAGGCAGCGAATTCAAATATTGTTCGATGAGGCAAAGAAGGCTTCCGAAAGTGACCCTGAACTAGCTACGCAGTACGTTAAATCTGCGCGAAGAATCGCTATGGCTGCAAGAATCCGTATGCCCCTCGACTTTAAGCGGCAAACATGCAAAAACTGCAATGCGCTTCTTGTGCAGGGCAATAATTGTCGGGTTAGGGTAAAGCAGAAAAGGGAGCCTCATGTTGTAATAACCTGTTTAAACTGCGGCAACCAGACCCGCATAATGTTAAGAAAGAGAACGGAGCAACAAAATCTTGAGCACCAAAATAAAAACACGAATGAAACGCCACGTTAAACACGTACTTAAAGATGAGAACCCAACTATTTGGGTCGGCAAGGAAGGCTTATCCCCGCAGTGTGCAGGTGAGATTGAAAAGCAACTGCAGAGAAATAAGATGGTTAAAGTCAGAATTTTGCCTGCCGCTTTGCAGGGCGACAACACGGCTCAGAGTGTAGCGGTCAAGGCTGCTGAGCAAACTGGGTCAGGCTTGGTTGAAGTCAGGGGACACGTGTTTATTCTTTTCAGGAAGCGTAAAGCTGCGGAAACGGCGGCTGAATCGACCTGATTTCTCTTAGTCATAATTGTTTTTGAAGCGTTTGAACCGAGAAGAACCCGTACTTCAGGGCTCAACAGCTTTTTTCAACGGGTGGGCATCGGTAGCCTGTTTTGTGTTCAAGTTCATTGGCTAGCAAAGCTGCCACATCGCTTGGTTTCTCGGCAACTTTGACCCCAACGCTTGAAAATGCGTCGATCTTGCTTTGAGCCGTGCCCTGCTTACCCGTTATGATGGCTCCCGCGTGACCCATCCGCTTGCCCTCTGGCGCAAAACGACCAGCCACGTAAGCCACGACAGGCTTGGGATAGTTGGTTTCGGTTATGTAATGTGCCGCAAGCTCTTCCATGTTGCCGCCGATTTCACCGATTAAGACCACAGCCTTTGTTTTTGGGTCAGCCTTGAACAGCTCTAAGGCTTCGACGAAGTTTAATCCCACAACGGGGTCGCCGCCGACGCCCACGCAGGTTGATTGCCCTAAACCGTTAGCTGTGAGAGTCGCAGCTATTTCATAGGTTAACGTGCCGCTTCTTGAAACTAAACCAACATTGCCCGAGGTGAAAACGTCGGCTGGCATTATTCCAAGCTTGCATTCGCCAGGCGTTATTATTCCCGGCGTGTTCGGGCCGACAACTGTAACTTGGGATTGAGCCGAGTAGCTCATGATGTCCACCGCGTCTCTGATTGGTATATGTTCGGTGACAATGACGATTGTTTTGATTTTGTTGGCGACCGCTTCTAAAACGGCTTCTTGCGCAAAAGGTGCAGGCACAAAAATTATCGAAGCGTTAGGCGAAAACGCATCGACAGTTTCTCTTACGGTGTCAAAAACAGGTAACCCGTAGACTATTGTCCCGCCTTTGCCTGGGACGACTCCCGCCACAACTTTCGTGCCGTAATCAAGCATAAGCTTAGTCTGGTAGCTGCCTTGCTTTCCCGTGATGCCTTGAACAATCGCTCTTGTGCCCGAATCAACCAGAATTCCCATCACGGTCTCCCCCTGCTTGCAAACTCAACTGCTTTGCTTGCCGTTTCCTCCATGCTGCCCAAAACGCTTACCCCTGCATCTGCAAGAATTCTTTGTCCTTCCCACTGGTTTGTTCCTACAAGCCTAACCGCTAATGGCTTCTCCGCTTTAGTCTCTTTGATGGCTTCAATTATGCCTCTTGCCACCTCATCACAACGTGTAATTCCGCCAAGAACGTTGACTAAAACAGCTTTGGTATCAGGGTCATTTAGGACGATTTCCATCGCCGCCTTAATCGCTTCCATTTGTGCTCCGCCGCCTACATCCAGAAAATTCGCTGGTTTGCCCCCGAAAAAAGTCAACAAATCAAGAGTTGCCATAACCAACCCTGCGCCGTTGCCGACGACGCCTATGTCGCCGTCAAGCTTGACGTAAGCCAAATTGTTTTTTTGAGCCAGAGCCTCGGTGGACGAGAGTGTTTGGGCTTCTTTCGTCTCGTACTCTGGATGCCTAAACAGCGCGTTATCGTCGATTACCATTCGAGCGTCGGCAGCTACAAAACCCTCCGTTTCCACTAATGGGTTGATCTCTGCCAACTCAGCGTCGCTCTCCAAGCACGCTCGGTAAAGCTTCAGAATAATGGTTGACAACTCGACAAGCTGGTTACCGCTGTAACCCAGTTGCTTCGCTATGGCTAATGTATCAAAAGAATGCATGCCTAGTTGGGAATCAACATTTGCTCTGATGATTGCCTTGGGGTTTTTCTCGGCTGCTTCTTCTATTTCCATGCCGCCCATCGCGGAGGCTAAAGCGACATAGCTTCGGCTGAATCGGTCAACCGTTATGCCCAAGTACAACTCCTTTTTTGTCTGAAGCCTTTCCTCGATTAGCACTTGCTTGACGGGTAGGTTCTTTATCTTTGCCCCAAACAGTTTCTCTGCGACTTCTTTTGCCTCTTGTGCTGTTGAGGCAGGCAGGATTCCTCCAGCTTTTCCCCTTCCACCAGCGGGAACCTGCGCCTTAACCATAAAAGGAGGGTTTATGTTTCTGACGGCATCCGCGGTTTGCTTGAAATCGGAAATTAAGCTGCCTTTTGGCGTGGGAATGCCGTATCTGAAGAGCACTTGTTTTGCTTCATATTCGGTCAGGTTCAAAATAATCACTAGCTAGCTTGTTGTCGTTGCATAAGAATTTTTTTCAGACAATCCTCTTTGGAGCAGAATCACAATGCAGAAATCTTAATAGCACGTAAAGGGTTGACTAGACAATCGACCAATCCCTTGCCTGAAAATGCGCAGAATTCAAAAGAATTCATGATGATTTGCTTCCTTACGGTTTTCCAGCCTTTCATCTGCATCATCGACACAGCACAAAGTAGCGCCCAACGCATCTGCCCGCAGCAACTGGCAGGGAGGTGAAAAGAATGAGCAAAAAACCCGCAGAACCCCCAAAACCCGAGTCCAAGACGGATGAAGAAATCAAAAAAGAAGAAATCCGGAAAGCGAAATTAACCGTCGGCATCTACCTTATGATTGCTTTGTTTATCCTGATAGCTATTGCATCGATAACTTATTTCATGCATATTCACAATGTATTGCTTAAGACAGTTTTGTACGTTGGAGTCGCTGGTGGAATGGGTGGAGCGTTTTACGGCATAAATGGGTTCGTAGGCCACATTGCCGAAGACGACTTTGACGCTAAATGGGAGTGGTGGTACCTCTACCATCCAATTACCGGATTCGTGCTGGGCGTGTTCGCTTACTTCTTAATTGTAGGCGGACTACTAACTTTAGGCTCAGTTTCACAAATCGACTACACAAAAGGCATTCTACTCTACTGTTCAATATCATTCATCGCCGGATTCTCAGCGAGGAAATTCACAGAGAAACTAAACGACTTAGCCTCAACGCTATTCTCCTCATCTTCTTCGACAACCAAAACCACGCCAACCGCTACAAATCTCGTCGTTTCAGGTTTCCCAAATCCAGCTACAGCAGGCGCACCTGGCTCTTTTAAGGTTACAGCGAAGGATGCAAACGGAAAGAAAGTAACTTCCTACACTGGCACAGTTAAAATAACCTCAAGCGACAGTCAAGCTGTCATTTCGCCCGACGACTACACTTTCCAAGCCAGCGACAAAGGAGTCCGCACCTTCAAAAACGTCGCCACTTTGAACACACCCGGTACACAGTCAATTACAGCCACAGATACCCAGAACAATTCAATCAAAGGCTCCCAAACCGAAATAAAAGTTAACAAAGCCGCCAGCTAGCACAGCCATACAAAAAACTGAACTGAAAAATGATCCAGAGCTAAAAAACACCGCAGCTATTTCTATTCTCCTCTTTATGTTCTCGTTTTTACGGATAATTCACGGGTTTTTGCCGCCTGCTTTAAGGCGGGCTTTATGGCTTTTTTTTGACGTGACTGTTTCGTGTTTTTTTGAGGGTATCCGATAGAAGGGTGAAGCATCTACAGAAAGCATCTACACTTTGACGGTACAAAGTAGCACTCCCACCGTTGAGTTGCAAAAGTTTTTTAGAAACCCTAAACTTCGGAATATTTGGTCGCGACTTCCATTTTTCACGACATCTTACTCTCAAATTGAAAGGCGAAAAAACGTGATTCACGAATTTGACGTAGTTATCGTCGGCGCAGGGATCGCTGGCATGACGGCTGCATTGACAGCTTCAGAAACCTGCAACATAGCTGTAATCAGCAAGGTCTATGCGTCCCGTAGTCACAGCGGCTCAGCGCAAGGCGGCATCGCGGCGGCTCTTGGAAACGAAGAGGAAGACCACTGGGAATGGCACATGTTTGACACGGTGAAGGGAAGCGACTACTTAGCAGACCAAGATATGGCTGAGATTCTAGCTCGGGAAGCGCCCGAAAGGGTAATTGAGCTGGAGCATCTCGGGGTACCCTTCAGCCGCAACGGCGAAGGCAAGATTGAGCAGCGGCGGTTCGGCGGTCACACCAAGAACTTCGGGGAAGCGCCTGTTAAGCGGGCTTGCTACGCCTCTGACAGAACGGGGCGCGTCATCATGGACACGCTGTACGACCATTGTACGGTGCGAGGTGTAAAAATATTCAATGAAGTCTTCGTGACGTCGCTTCTGATGTCTGAGGGTCGATGCTGCGGCGTCGCTGGCTACGAGTTGGCGACGGGTGAACCCGTAGTCTTCCATGGGAAAGCCGTGTTGCTGGCTACTGGCGGCTGCGGCAGAATGTTCCAAACCACCTCGATGTCTTACGCGGCGACGGGCGACGGCTTCGCCTTGGCTTTTGACGCTGGCGTCCCACTTGAAGATATGGAGTTTGTGCAGTTTCACCCAACTGGCATCCATGGCTTAGGCATCTTAGTCAGCGAAGCCGCGAGGTCTGAAGGCGGCGTGTTGCGGAACGGCAAATGCGAACGGTTCATGGAGCGTTACGCGCCGACGCTGAAGGATTTAGCGCCCAGAGACATCATTTCCCGAGCTATCCTAACTGAAATCGCCGAGGGTAGAGGCGCAGAAGGCTCCGACTACGTTTACTTGGATTTGACGCATTTGGGCAAGGAGCAGTTGCAGCATAAGCTTTCGGAGGTTACCTCTTTTGTGAAGACTTACCTTGGCATCGACGCGAGTGAGTCGTTGATTCCTGTGGCGCCCACATGCCACTACATGATGGGTGGCATCCCCACCGACGCAGAAGCACGCGTCCTATCAAACGAAAAAAACACGGTTTTGCCTGGGCTTTGGGCGGCGGGTGAATGCGCATGCGTCAGCGTCCACGGCGCAAACAGGTTGGGCACTAACTCACTGGTTGACCTGCTTGTTTTCGGCAAAAGAGCAGGCTTAGACATCGCCAAATACGCCAGCAAAACCCCCCTGACGCCTCTGCCCGAAGATGCGGAGCAGTCTGTTTCATCAAAAATCGACAGGTTTCTGGCTTCAGGTGGGGCAGAGCGGGTTTCCGTGGTTCGAGGTGAGATGGAGCGGACGATGACGAAGTTGTGCAGCGTGTTCCGCGACAGGGCTGGGCTTGAGCAGGCGCTCTTTAAAATCCGTGAGCTTCAGGGCAGAATGGCAAACATCAATTTGAGCTACCATGGAAGAAACTTCAACTACGAGCTTGAAGACGCGTTTGAACTGCAGAATATGCTCAGGCTTTCGGAGACAATCGTGTTTTCGGCGCTGCAACGGCAGGAAAGCCGCGGAGCCCATTTCCGCAATGACTTTCCCATACGCAATGATGAAACGTGGCTGAAACACACGTTAGTTTTCCAGTCACCGTCTGAGCTTGAGGCACGTTACAAACCCGTGGTCATAACCCGTTTTGAACCCAAAACCAGGAAGTACTAACATGAAAGTAACATTGAAAATCTTCCGTTTCGCCCCCAAAGTCGACATGCAACCCCACTACGACATCTTCATAGTCGACGCTAAACCCACGGATCGCCTGCTGGACTGCCTCAACAGGGTCCGCTGGGAACAAGACGGCAGCCTCGCGTACCGTATGAGCTGCGCCCACGGCATCTGCGGCAGCGACGGCATGACAATCAACGGCGTCTCCGCCTTGGCATGCCAGAAGCTTGTCAAAGACTATTCTGCAGACAAGGAAATCCTCATCGAACCCCTCAGTGTCTTCCCCGTCGTGAAAGATTTGGTGGTGGATTTAGAGGGGTTTTTCGCGGCGGAAAAGTCGGTTCATCCCCCAGAAGGCATAAACCTCACCGAGTCGGTGGAGGGCAAAGAGCACGTGCAGTCGGTAACGCAGCGCCTTGCGTTTGACGACGACATAAAATGCATCATGTGCGCCTGCTGCGTAGGCGCGTGTCCAGTCAGCCAGAAAGAGGATCCATCCTACGTTGGTCCAGCCGCCATCGTCCGCGCCCACCGCTACATCTTCGACAGCCGCATCAGAGACCAGCTTGAACGACTCAAAATCATGGATCAGCCGCACGGCGACTGGAGCTGCAAAACGTATTACCGATGCACAGTGGTCTGCCCCAAGGAAATTCAGGTAACCAAGCGGATTTTGGAAGTCAGGAAGAAAATTATGGATGAATTGCGGCCAAAACAGCCCTTGTAAATGAAGCTGAGAACAGGCGCTGCTCTCTTCTGCATGGGACAGTTAAGTGGGGGTTCGGCGAAAACGTATATAATCTGCCCATGTGATTCAGCTTTTAGCCAAGGGGAAACGGATGGGTACCTCTCAAATGCTTGAAAAACAAAAAACCAAAACCGTCGCCTGCATAAGATGCGGCGTATGCATGCGCAGTTGCCCACACAACCTGAGCCCAATCTTGATTAAAGAGGCTTTTGAAAAAGAGAAGTTTGAAAAACTGATGAAGCTTCGGGTGGATCTTTGTGAGGGCTGTGGAAACTGCACTTTCGTTTGTCCGTCAAGAATTGACCTGCGGGTTTTTGTGCTGAAAGCGAAGGCATCCGTGCGTTAAGAGCCGTCCTGCTTGGATCTGCGTTGGGCGCCTAGTTCTGCGTAAGCCTTTATAGATATCCAGAGAATATTTATATTTGGCTTCATTGTTTTACTGCAAGGAAAAACAAAGGATTAGAACAATCTTGACTACTCCTCACGATGTTCCAGCTTCAAAGTTTATTGATCGTTTAGCTAAGTATCTTAGGGAAAACGTTGATGAAGTTCAGCCTCTTCCATGGGCAGCGTTCGTTAAGACAGGTACTCATGTGGAAAAGCAGCCTCAGAACCCGAATTGGTGGTACACCCGAAGTGCATCTGTGCTTCGCAAAGTGTATGTTCATGGTCCGATTGGTCTGGAGAAGTTGCGGGCTGATTACGGCGGAAGAAAGAATAACGGCGTTAAGAAATCACATGCTACTAAATCAGGCGGAAGTAACATTCGCAAGATTCTTCAGCAGCTTGAGACTGCTGGTTTAGTTCAGACCACTAAGCCACAGGGTAGACGTGTTACTCCTAAAGGTCGCAAGCTTCTTCAAGAAGTTGCTGGGGACTTGCATAAAGAAGTAGTCAAAAGTGTGCCTGCGCTCAAGAAGTATCAAGGCGAATAGAAGCAATGTCTGATGACGAGCTTGACCAGATCCGTAAACGAAAGCTGTCGTCGATGCAGCGCAGAGTAAATGATGATCAAAGGCAATCTCAAGAAGAACAAATAGAAGCTCAGAAGCAGGCGTTGCTTAGGAAGATATTGGCTCCTGAGGCTCAGCAAAGGCTCAACAACCTGAAGATGGTTAAGCAGGACTTTGCAGAGCAGATTGAGATGCAGTTGATTCAGATGGCGCAGACGGGTAAGCTGCCGATTCCGTTGTCTGACGATCAGCTTAAACAGATCTTAATTCAGCTTCAATCACGGAAGCGAGAACCAACAATTAGAAGGATATGAAAGTATGGCGCGAGTTAAACCTACGGCGAAAAAGCTTCGGCTAGCTAAAGCTGGCAAAATCGCATCGTCTGTTCCCACATGGGTAATTGCCCGAACTGACGGCAAAGTTAGAAATAACCCTAAACAAAGACGGAACTGGCGAACTAGAAAAATAAAGGCATAGGAGACGTAAATAGGCATGGTTAACGAAAACAAGCAAGAAACGCAGACTGTCCCAGCAGAGGAAGAGTTGCCGCCAGTCGCTGAAGAAACCGTTGAGGAACAGGTTCCTGAAGAGTTAGTGTCGGAGCCTGCGGCTGAGGTTAAGCCTGAGGAAGCTGTCGCTGAAGAAGAGGAAGCTAAACCTGAACGCAAAAAGAAGGAAGAGGAAGAAATCGTTGAAGAACGAACCTACGTTATTCCTTTGGGCAGAGCGTTGGTTAGGCCGCCGAACAAGCGTGCTTCGCGTGCGATGCAGTTGATTAAGATTTTCATCACTAAACACATGAAGTTGGAGCTGCGGGTTTCTGAAGAAGAGGAAGAAGAAGAGCTGCCTCAACTCATCATAAGCCAAGAACTTAACCAGGCAATCTGGAAGCGAGGCATCGAGAAACCTCCAAGAAAAATCAAGGTCCGCGCAGCCAAAGACAAAGACGGCAACGTAACAGTCTACCTCGCATAAACCCAACAAACATCCATTTTTAATTTTTTTGTTTTTTCTTAGCGAAGCTTGTTCTTCTTAGCATTTTGTGTTGGTTTTTTTGTAAACAGCTAAGCAGAAATGAGAATTTTCAGGCTTCTTATCTGGAGAAGCCTCAATCTTGCTTCCACAGTTCGAGACTGTCTACCTTATCGACCAATCCTCAGCCCAATTGGGCTAAACGTTGATGTGCTTGATCTATGAACGCCTTTTCAAGCTTGGATTGGAACTAAATGAGAATTACAAAAAGTTATATACCTTCCTTGAGTTAACGAATAATGATTCTTTTAATAAAATCCACTCGTGATTCCAATGCCTCAGCCAGCAAGTAACAATTCAGAGCGTAACGATGTTGTTGCTGCAAATGAACTATCCAAAATCTACAAGCAGCGCGAGGCGGAAAATGCTCTGAGCGTGTCTGAAAAAAAGCACCATTCCCTATTTGAAAACATGTTGAATGGCTTTGCTTTTTGCCAAATGATCTTTGATGAAAAAAACAAACCAGTGGATCTTGTTTATCTTGAAATTAATGATGCGTTCGAACGGATAACAGGTCTAAAACGAGAAACTGTCGTCGGAAAAAGAGTTACGGAAGCGATACCTGGAATAGAACGAGCCAATCCTGAGTTGATTGAAATCTACGGTAGAGTTGCACTCACCGGCAATGAAGAGAGGTTTGAAATATTTTTTAAGCCCTTTAGTTTATGGCTATCTATTTCCGTGTACTGTCCACTGAAGGGGTATTTAGCAGTTGTATTTGAGGATATTACTGAACGTAAGAAAGTTGAGCAGGAGCTTTGGAAGGCGAAGAATGATTGGGAACGCACTTTTGAAAGTGTCCCCGACTTCATAGCTATCATTGATAACAAATATCGAATTGTTAGGGTTAATCGAGCGATGGCGCAGCAGTTAGGCGTCACGCAGGAACAAGCCATCGGACTCTTCTGCTACCAATGTGTGCACGGATTAGAAAGTGTGCCTGATTTTTGTCCACATAGCCAAACAGTGAAAGATGAAAAAAAGCACACGCTGAAGTGCGTGAACCCCGCCTCGGAGGAGACTTTTTGGTAACAACATCCCCTCTAAAAGATGAACAAGGAAGTATTGTTGGCTCGGTACACGTGGCAAGAGACATTACTGAACTCAAGAAAGCTGAAGAAGCATTAAAGGAAAACGAGAAAAGACTAAACAGAAGCCAAGAGATAGCGCATCTTGGCAGTTGGGAACTTGATTTAGTTAAAAACCTACTTGTGTGGTCAGACGAGGTTTACCGAATTTTTGGTTTGAAGCCGCAGGAGTTTGGTGCAACTTACGAGGCTTTTCTTGATGCTGTACATCCTGATGACCGCGAAAAAGTTGACAAAGCGTATTCTGGGTCGCTGCATGAGGGGAAGGACTCTTATGAGGTTGAGCATCGGGTACTGAGAAAGGCTACTGGAGAAGTGCGGATAGTTCGCGAGAAATGCGAGCATATCCGTGACACATCAGGAAAAATAGTTAGGTCCATTGGAATGGTGCAGGACGTGACCGAACCGAAAAAAGCTGAGGATGAATTGGGTGAGACAAGAGGTTACTTGGAGAATCTTCTGAATTACGCCAACGCACCCATAATTGTATGGGATACAGAATTCAAAATCACGTTATTCAACCATGCCTTCGAACGTTTGACTGGACTTAGCGCCAATGAGGTTGTTGGCAAAAGCTTAGAAATTCTCTTTCCTGACGACAAAAAGCAATCTGCTCTTAATTACATTCAGCGGACAATCGCTGGTGAATACTTGGAAACTGTAGAGATTCCGATTAAAAGCGTAAATGGAAATGTAAGCACGTTATTGTGGAATTCAGCCAATATATATGACGAAATAGGCGCAAAGATCGTTGCGACAATCGCTCAGGGACAGGACATAACTATGCGCAAGGAAATGCAAGATAGACTTGAAGCCTATGCCAAAAATTTGGAGAAGCTTGTTGAGGAGCGGACTAAGCAGCTTAAGGATTCAGAGCGTTTGGCTACCATTGGGGCAACTGCAGGTATGGTTGGGCACGACATTCGTAATCCATTGCAGGCGATTACCAGTGACGTTTACTTGCTGAAGTCTGAATTGGATTCAATCCCTGAAGGCGAAGAAAGAAATGCCGTGGAAGAAAGTTTGGATGGTATCGAAAAAAACATTGATTACATCAACAAGATTGTGGCGGATCTACAAGACTTCGCTAAACCCCTCAATCCAAATACCGAAATAACCGACTTAAAACTCATAATTGACAATTTGTTGAAAAAGACTGATTTGCCAGAAAATGTAAACGTAAAAGTCAAAGTCGAAGATGCAGCCAGAGTAGTTATGGCTGACTCCACTTACATAAATCGTATACTTTACAATTTAGTGAATAACGCTGTTCAAGCCATGCCAAAAGGCGGAAACCTAACGGTAAGTGTCCATAAAGACAAGAAAAGAAATGACACAATCTTAACTGTTGAAGATACAGGTGTAGGCATTCCTGAAAAGGCGAAAGACAAATTGTTCACGCCAATGTTTACGACAAAATCTAAAGGTCAAGGATTCGGCTTAGTCGTAGTTAAGCGAATGACAGAAGCGTTAGGTGGAACAGTAACTTTTGAAAGCCAAGAGGGAAAAGGAACAACCTTCACCGTACGTTTGTCATCCCGCCAACGGGAACCAACAGCAAATCCAACCTGAAACGACTGGAAAAATCCACCTATTGGGTTGTTTGGCTTCTCGGCTTTATTTTTTTGGTCACATAGCTCTGTTCCAGAAGATATGAGTACCGTTTGATGAACCATTTCTTAACGACCTCAACCAAAAGCAAGTAGCCAGCTATCAATCCCACGAGGGCCAGATAGAACGTTGCTGGGGGTGGCGTGAACCCGAATAAGGTACTGAGAGGCGTGTAGGGAAGCGCAAACGCGACTGCGATAACGGTTAAGCTGCTTATCGCCAGAAACTTGCCAGGTTTGCTTTTGTAGAACGGTGTTTTTCTGGTTCTAAGCACGAAAACCACGAAGGCTTGTGTGGATAGCGACTCTACGAACCATGCGGCTTGAAAAGCAGGAACTGCCATTTTGAACACGACCAGTAACAAAAAGAGGTAAAAAGTCAATAATGGAGCCCACGGGTCCCATAATCACCATGAATCTTCTTATGTATGAGATGTCCAGC
>CAWABA010000003.1:0-84859 GCA_963780185.1 Candidatus Bathyarchaeota archaeon
GCAGTGGGTTGTATAGGGCTATTTGGCTGTAGAATGGCGTGCCTTGATAGACTAGTCCTCTGAGCAAATCAACTACGTAAGTCATGGGCATGGCATGTGATAGGGCGCTTAAGACGCCGTTGGATTTGTTTATCGGTATGAATGCGCCTGAGAGGAACATCTGGGCAAATGTGAACATGATTACGCCTCTATCCGCATTTTTTGGGCTGCTGCTAAATATGCTGGCAACTAACACGCCGAGAGTTCCGCCTGATATGCAGATAAGTGGCGCCAACACAAGGATCCAGCCGATTGCTGACAGCCCGATGGATATGCCCATAATTGGGGCGATGATGACGAATGCGAAAAGCTGTAGTATGCTTGTGATGCTGCCTCCTACGATTTTACCGAGTATGATTGAATAGCGTGATATTGGAGCTACAAAGATTTCCTGTGTGAAATCGTTTTCTCGGTCTTCGACAAGTGATGTTACGCTCAGCATAGTGTTCATGGATATTGTTGCGGCGACCATTCCTAAAAGCGCAAACTGAAGGTAATTGTACCCTAGACCGCCACCTAAGTTTTGCGCAATAACGCCACCCAGAATTCCCAGAAACAGAACCGGAAAGAGTAAGCTAAAAGCAAGCGAAGTCTTCCAATCCTTAAAGAACCGCAATACCTCTCGGGCGGCAATAACTACAACTGCGTTTAGGTCTTTTTGAAGTGGATTCATTAAATCGTGACCTCCTGGGTTTTATTTTCGATTAAATCCATGTAAGCTTCTTCAAGGGTCGGTGTATGGAGCTCCATGCAAGTTAGTGGCATCTTGATTTGTGCCAGAATTTGCTGTGGCGTTTGCTCCTCAAAATAGATTTTGACCTTACCGTCCACCGTAGTCTCTGACTTAAAGTTCGCAATCTGGGAATGTAGCATGCTTCGGTTTTCAGCGTCTAAGACGAGGTACTTGCCAAGTAACCGGTTTTTCATCTCGCTTGGTGTTCCCAGAAAAATAATTTGTCCATGATTTACTATGCATACTCTGTCAGCGTTTTCGGCTTCTTCGATGTAGTGAGTGGTGAGGAATATTGTGGTGTTTTGGTTTTTGGCTACTTTTCGTAAATAGATCCATAGATCTCTGCGGGAAACGGCATCTAAGCCTTGACTTGGTTCATCTAAGAACAACACTTTTGGCTTAGTCATTAACCCGCGGATGATTTCTAGCTTACGCTTCATTCCGCCTGAGAAGGTTTTAAGGGGTTTGAACAGGTCCTCGCGTATGCCCATAAACCCGGCCATCTCTAAAACCTGATTTTGATATTCCTTGGGCATGAGTCGAAAGAATGGTTTGTAGGAATAGACGCCGTAGAGGTTTACGTGTAAACGGATATTTTCTTCAGCCGATAGGTTGAGGTCTAAGCTTGGGTTCTGGAAAATTATGCCTATGTTTTGGCGGACATTTTTTGCTTTAGTGTTTATGTCGTAGCCTTCGATTGTTACGTTTCCGCTTGTTTTTGCCAGTGTTGTGGTTAGGATGGATATTGTGGTTGTTTTTCCTGCTCCGTTGGGTCCGAGGAACGCGAAGAATTCGCCGGGATATACATCAAAACTGATGTTGTCTACGGCTGGTTTCTCGGTTTTGCGGTAGCGTTTGGTTAATTTTTCTACGTGTATGATTGACTGCATTTTTCAGTCCTCATTTTATTTAACATTGTTAATCTAACTTAACATTGTTAAATAAATACTTAACGGTGTTAAATAATCAATTAACGCGGTTAAACATATAAACCGCCAACCCGCAATCAGTACTGATGAAAACAAGAAAAACCAAGACACCACACATACAACCAGACGCCGTCATAAAAGCAGCACTCGAAATATTAGACTCTGAAGGCCTAGAAAACGTAACCCTACGGCGGATAGCCACAAAACTCAACGTCCAAGCACCCGCCCTATACTGGCACTTCAAAAACAAACAAGACATCACCGAAGACATGGCCCAAACCATCCTCACAAACGCAAAACTCGACAACTTCACCCCACCAGCCGACATCAACAACTGGCCCCAATGGCTAGCAGACTTAATGCATTGCCTACGTAACGCGCTAATTGCTCACAAAGACGGCGGACGCGTTGTTGCGGGAGCATCGTTTGGTCGCGCCTACGCTTTAGAAAAAATGTTAGCTCAAATTGCCAGGGTTTTAAACAAAGCGGGGTTTGACAGCCTTCCCGCAGGTCTAGCTGCCGCCACAACAATCGATTACGTTTGGGGCTTCGTAATTGAAGAGCAAGCGGGCACTGAACCCGAAATACTCAGGGAACACTTAGCCAACCCGCAACATGCCCAATCCGCCGGGACTAATCCAGAAGACGAGGCATTTCTAAGCGCCTTCATGGAAGAATACCGCAAAAAAACTCCCACAGAAACTTTTGACTGGGGCTTACAGGTAATAATAGCGGGGTTGAAGTTGGCTCAAAACCGCTCCGGTTCCCCAAGTTAAGCACCATGACTTATTTTCGGCGATTCCGAGAAAAAGCTCGCTGCCCCCATATCTTAAATCTATTTTTGACTAGCAAAGTTAATATGAATAATTGTTCATATGACATATAGTTCATAGCCTAAGGCCAGGACGGAAAGAAATGAAAAAAGGACTAACAAAAATCTGCTACAGATTCTTCACCAACCTAGCAAACCCCACCAGACTAGCCGCCATAGAGAAACTAATGCAAAAACCGATGAGCGTAAACGAACTTGCAGCAGCACTCGGACAAGAGCAAAGCATGATTTCACACAACCTCAAACCCCTACTCCAATGCAACCTCATCACCATAAAAAAAGAAGGCAAAAAACACGTCTACACCGTCAACGAAGAAACCCTGCTGCCCATTTTCGGAGCCATCGAGAACCACGCCCAAAAATTCTGTCCTAACGGCGGAAAATGCTTGAATGGAGAAAAACTGTCATGATAAAAAGAAAAATAGTGAAAATTGACGAGGCGCTCTGCAACGGATGCGGCAGCTGCATGCCCAAATGTGCAGAAGGCGCCCTCCAAATAGTAAATGGTAAAGCAAAAATAATCAAAGAAGTCTACTGCGACGGCTTAGGCGCCTGTTTGGGGCAATGTCCTCAGGGAGCAATAACCATAACTGAACGCGAAGCGGAACCCTTCGACGAAAAAGAGGTACACGAACACCTAAAGAACAAAACAACCCCTACGCAAACCGCAAGCAGCCCAGCCAACTCTGCGCCTCATAAGCCCCAGTGGCCCGTAAAGCTGAATCTTGTTCCAACGAAGGCGCCGTTCTTCGAAAATGCCGACCTGCTACTTGCCGCTGACTGCGCACCTGTCGCCCTCAAAAACTTCCACGACACCCTGATGCCTGGAAAACGAGTCATCATCGGATGCCCAAAATTCGACGACGCCCGAGCATACGCCCAAAAACTAACCGAAATCTTCCAACAAAACAACATCGCATCCGTAACCGTTACCCACATGGAAGTTCCCTGCTGCGTCGGCTTAAAGTGGGCAGTAAACAAAGCGCTCGAGTTATCTGGAAAGCAAATCCCAATTAAAGAGTTCGAGATTAAAATTGGAGGCGAAATAGTTGAGCTCTAAAGATAAACCCATGGAAAAGAACCCTCAAACCTGTCCTGGGCTTCGGGACCTGCTTCAGCCTAAACCAGCCTACATTAAATGTCATGTTTGTGGCGGCGACTTGGAAATTTGGAGTGACGAAGACAAAACAGTGTGCCCAAGTTGCGGCGCAGAGTGGAAACGACCCGACAAAACTGCTGCCTGCCTTGAATACTGCCAGTACGCTGACAAATGCAGAGGCATCATCGAATCCCGAAAAACATAGAATACGAAACGCAGTCCGCTTGACTGCATAGTAGCTACATTTTTTTCTAATCTTTTTGTTTTGGCAGGCGTCTCTTCGAGAATCAATGGTTGCAGTTTTTCTTCTTAATGTCGCTTGGTTTTGTTGGCTTGGAATGGGCGAAGATAACCGCTGTTTAGAGCGACCGAAAAAGTTTTGAAAGGTCGAAAATGATATAAACAGATTTTGTTCTACTTGTCAGCGTGGTAAGATGGCAGACAAGCTTGATGCTGTAGATAGAAAGATTCTGAATATGCTTCAGAGGGATGCTAGGGTTCCCTTTTCTCGAATAGCCATTGAAGCGGGCGTAAGTGAAGCCACCGTCAGATACCGGGTTAAGCATCTGGAGGAAAGCAACGTGATAAAGACGTACACTACATTGTTGAACCCTGTGAAAGTTGGTTTCTCAACTACAGGCATCATGATGGTTAAGCTTGATCCAGCCTTGTTTGAGCAGGCTGCCAAGCAAATAGGCGATTTAGCCGAGACATATCATGTTTTTCAGAACACGGGCGAATATGACATCGTTTCTGTTGTGCATACTCGCGACCTTGCGCATTTGGGTGAGCTCAGGAAGAAGGTGCAGTCGTTTGAGGGTGTGAGGGAGGTTACTGTTTCGGCTGCTACGCGTATTGTGAAGATTAAGACTTCTTTCGACCTCTAATCACACTTTGCGGATTTCGATAAAAAATAGGCGTTTTTTATCGTAAACCGAAACATTTTATAGCTGCCGCTCAAACCCTTGCTAAGGGTTTTCCAATCCAGAACCCAAAGGAAGGAAAAAAAATTGAACAACACCCAAAATAAAAAACCAAGACTGGGACAGGCAGCAAGAATTTCTTTAGCCATAGTCATCGCAGCCCTCCTCGTCGTGGTCTCATACTTTGCAGGTTACATGGACCAAGCAGACCAAGCTCTCTTCGCAATCATATTCACCCTCGGCGTCCTAGCCATGGGCACGACGGGATCGGCACTGCTCATCAGCGTAATAGGCGGAGTGGCTTACTCTTTTGTTTCGCCAAACCTGGGCTTCATAATGATTCTTCCTTGGCTTGTTCGCGGCGCATCCACCGACGCCATAATGTGGGGGCTACACACATTCAAGCCAAGCAGCTATCCCTCAGCCACAAAGGTGACTGTAGCCATGACGATAAGCAGCCTCCTCACAGGTCTCGCCCAGTACTTCTGGCTCATAAAGTTCCTCAAAGTGGTTCCCGACACATCCGCAGTGCTCCTGCTCACCGAAATCGCCATAATCATAGCCGTCGTCTCAACCATAATCGCCACCTACATCACTACAAGATTCTTGTTCAAAAGAATCAAACCCATCTTACCCTGGTGACCCGCATGGTGCATCTGAGGTCCCTGTTCCAGAAAAAACAGATGAACGAGGTCGAGAGTCGTTGCCGCAAAGCCTTCGACGCCTACGGCGTAAGCTCAATCCTGTGGAACGTCACATACGAATGCGGCTTAAAATGTAAGCACTGTTACGTAGGCGAAACCAAGAAGGCAGAAAACGAACTTAACTCCGCTCAGACGCAATCACTAATCTCCAGCATCGGCGACATGGGAATTCCACTGCTTTTCATGACTGGCGGGGAACCTCTGATGCGAAAAGACACATTCAACTTGTTGGCATCTTGCAAAGACTACGGAATCACAACCGTCCTTAGCAGCAACGGATTACTCATAAATGCAGAAAAAGCGCGTGAACTCAAAAAGAACAACGTTCACTTCCTCGCCGTCTCAGTTTACGGTCCACCCGCCAAACACGATGAAGTCGTAGGCATTGAAGGAAGCTATGAAAAACTCATGCAAAACATCAAAGAATGCATCAAAGAAGAAATCAACATATGCTTCAAAACAGTCGTAAGCAGCTACACCTACGACAGCATACCCTACATCGTTGACAAGGGAATTGAGCTTGGCGTAAAATCATTCTATTTCTGCGACCTACTTGAAACGGGCAGAGCAAAAAACGCCCACACATGGCGAGTCCCCGAAGAAAAATGGCGAACACTAGCCGATTACCTGTTTAGCAAGGTCATAGTGGATGGCGAAGCCGAAATCGACTTAGGCGGATGCCCATCCATGGCATCTTTAGCAATTGAACATTTCAAAGAGACACAAAACGTTGACCACGCAATCCAGAGGCTAGAATCCCTAAGTGCATGCCCCATAGGCCAAGGCCCCTTGGGCATATCTGCTAAAGGAGACATTTTACCCTGCATCTTCATGCAAAACTACTCAATCGGGAACGTTCTCAAAGATGATTTGCGCACCACAGCAACAAACCCGCTAATACAATCAATAGCCTCGAAAAACAATCTGAAAGGCACCTGCGGCGCGTGCAATTACAGGAAACTTTGCGGGGGATGCAGAGCCAAAGCGTACCTTGCCAGCGGCGACATTTACGGTGAAGACCCTACATGCATGCTAAACCAATCAGCAAGGGAACCAACGTCAAAGCTTTAGTTGGCGACTAACCTTGAGCAGACCACAAAATCAAACTTTCAGCTCAAAAAGCAGCCATAAGCCTATCGATTCAGCCGCAAATCGTTTGCCCCGCATTATTTCTTGGAACACCACGCTTAGCTGCAACCTGAAATGTGACCATTGCTACATAAACGCCAACAACAGCGAAGACAAGACGGAACTAACCACAAATGAAGGCAAGATGCTCATTGACCAAATCGCGGAGCTATGGCAAATCAATTCTGGTTCTCAGCGGCGGCGAACCCCTTCTCAGAAAAGACATATTTGAACTCGCAAGCTACGGCGTCAAGAAAGGGCTGATAATGACAATGGGCACCAACGGCACCCTTATCGATGATGCCGTGGCAAAGAAGCTTTTTGACACCGGAATACGAAAAGTAGCCGTTAGCATTGACTCCAGCACACCCAAAGTCCATGACAACTTCAGAGGCGTAAAAGGCGCATGGAACAAAGCAGTTGAAGGAGTGAACGCCTGCAATAGAAACGGCGTCGGGGTACAATTTAATGTGACCATGACAATGCAGAACTTTGGCGAGCTCGACTCGATTTTGGAAATGGCTGAAGAACTTGGTGTTGGAGGCGTTCACCTGTTCTTTTTGGTCCCAACTGGCAGAGGAAAAAACGTTCTGGATATTTCGCCTCAAATGTATGAAGATATCGTGCGGAAAGTCCTCGGTCGCCGCCGTGGGTCGCTTGAGGTTAAGCCTACTTGTGCGCCACAGTTTATGCGAATCGCCAAAGAGATGGATGTTGATGTGAGTCGCTGGAGCCGAGGTTGCATCGCTGGAATAAGCTACTGCAGAATTCTCCCAGAGGGCTCAGTGACTCCATGTCCTTATCTTCCAGTTAAAGTTGGAAACATTCGACAAACGCCATTCAAAGATATCTGGGCTAAATCAGAAGTGCTTAAGACTCTGCGGGATTTCAACAACTTAAAGGGGAAATGTGGCGTCTGTGAACACCGGGGTATCTGCGGCGGTTGCAGAGCACGTGCGTACGGTCTCACAAGTTACTGTGCCGGGGCAGTCGCCAAAGACAAAGGGCGCATCGGTACGGGTGATTTTCTCGCTGAGGATCTCTGGTGCACATACCAGCCACATTGACTAACCAAGCAAAAGTAACTTCCAAACCATTGGCTCCGTACGTTGACAGGAGAAAAATTGAAAACTACTTTTCCTTTATTGCCTCGCCATTCCTACTGAATTCTTCGTCTTCAAAACCCCTTATAGCTTAGGGATAACGATTATTTGTTATGAAACCCTTATGTCTCATGGGTTTAGGTCAATTATGAAAAAATTTTATGACGCAGTAATCTTAGCGGTGTTGTGTCTCTCAATTCTCGCCTCATTTGTGTTAGTGGTCAATGCAGAGCAGGGAGGTTCTTGGCCGATGTTTCACGGTGACGTAGCGCACACGGGTTACTCAAGCGGGTCAGGACCTAGCACTAACCAGACGCTTTGGACTTTCAAAACAAATGGCGAAGTCTGGTCTTCCCCAGCTGTAGCAAACGGCGTCGTCTATGTTGCCTCATTTGACCGTAACCTTTACGCTTTAAACGCGTCAACAGGCTCCAAAATATGGAGCTATCCACTGGGCGGCTTAACATTTAGTTCACCCGCTGTAGCTAACGGTTTAGTTTATGTTGGATCAAACAACCACAACCTCTACGCGTTAAACGCAGCTAACGGTGCCCTCGTCTGGAAGTACACCTCTGGCAACTCCGTGCAATCAAATCCAACTGTTTCAAACGGCATAGTCTATTTTGGGTCCAGTGACGACAAATTTTACGCATTAAACGCAAGCAGCGGCGTGTCGCTTTGGAATTTTACAACGGGCGGCAATGTTATTTCTTCGGCGGCGGTTTCCAACGACATGGTTTACTTTGGTTCGTATGACCACAAAGTTTATGCTCTTAATGCAGTGACGGGCGCTCAGCAGTGGAACTTTACTACGGGCAGCGTTATCCAATCGTCCCCAGTGGTGGCTGATGGTAACGTTTATGTTGGCAGCTTTGACAATCAGACCTATGCCTTAAACGCTGACACGGGCGCCTTAGTGTGGAAGGTTCCAACTGGCTATGACCAGTGTGTTCAAGCTTCTCCAGGGTTCGCTAACGGAGTAGTCTATACAGGGGGTTCATTTGACAATAACGTGTACGCTTTGGACGCTGCCACGGGAGCAACGAAGTGGAGTTACCCGACTGGCGGCGGAATCTTCACTGCCCCAGCAATCGTGGGCAACACTGAATACGTCGGCTCATTAGATAACAAAACTTACGCTCTTAATGCCCAAACAGGCGCTTTTCTATGGAGCTACAAGACGGGCGGCAACATCTATTCTTCTCCTGCCGTAGCCAACGGGATAGTGTACTTTGGGTCGTATGATGGCAACGTTTACGCGGTAGGCCAAAAATCTGGTGGTTCAAGCACCCCAAGCTCAGGCATATCGGGCTTCCTTTACTTTGGAATCCCAATAGTCGTCTTGGTTGTAATAATCGCAGTTGCTATCTTAGTGCTAAGAAGACGGAAATCCAGCCAAGTCCGAAAACCTTGAAACCAGAGATGAATGTTTTGGCAAAAGTCTTCTTGATTTACGATACCAAATATGGCAACACAAAGCTCGCTGGAGAAACCATCTTGGAAGGAATAAGAGAAGTCGGAGGTATTGAAACCGCCATTGGCTATGTAAAGGAGATTGACGCTGGAAAAGTAGCTGATTACGACCTGATATTGTTGGGCGCGCCAAATCACATGGGTAGACCTTCTCAAACCATGAAGAAATTCGTTAACAGACTAGCAGAGGGTAATCTCAAAGCGAAGAACGCGGCTATTTTCGGAACCTACGCCGGGAGGGTCAGGTCTCCTGACAGAGCAGTGAAGAAACTCGGAAAAATGGTGGAGAAGAAATTGCCTAACCTAAAAATCATCGTGCCCAGTTTGTCTGTGAGAGTGAAGGGAGTGACAGGTTCTTTGGTGGAAGGGGAATTGCCCAGATGCAGGGATTTTGGCAGGGAAATAGGAAATCAGCTAAACCAAAAACAACAATCTTAGTTTGTGAATTCGTTCCCTTTTGCTGGCTGCTGTCAAACGTTTTTCCTCTTTTATTTTGATTTTTTTGCTTCTTTCGCTCAAGCGCGCCCCCTCTTACTGTTGACCGCTAGCTTAGCAAGCCTATTTTCAGTTGCCTTTACGGCGCTTTTCTGGTTCTGGAGGCTTTTTGTCGAGCGTATCTTTGGTGAGAAGACGGCTTGGTGGTTGCTTAAGCGGGTGTTTTTGCGTTTTAAATGCGAGTTTATCTTATTTTGAAGGCTGAAAAGCAGATTGATGTTAATTGTGGGGTCAAAATTGCGAAAAGCAGGCGCTCCTGAGTTGCAGGAGTTAGCGAAGCAGAGTTGACAAAGATCGGGATTGGAGTTTTCAAAAACTATTAAAAACGATACAAGCGTTAGGCAGAATTCGAGATTCAGGAAGAGAGAGAAAAATGAAAACAAACGCACTAGGGAACATAGCAAGAACCCTAAATCTCAAGAAGCTCGCAAAGCCTGCAGTTCTATGCATCAGCGCACTCTTCATCATAAGCATGGTGTCAACATTCAGCTTCAGCGGAGTCCATGCTGCCTCAGCAATGCTGCCGGTGACGACATCGGGAAACCAGATACTTGACTCAAACGGCAACGTAGTGTACCTACGCGGCGTCGGCATGGCCGGCATGGCCCCAGACTTGATTTTCTGGGGATCAGGCGGCGGCGACAGCTGGGCAGACCAATGGACAGCAGCCTCATCAGCCTCCGTCACAGACACATTCGCGGAGATGCAATCCATCTGGCACATCAACATGATACGCATCTTCATCTACCCCGAATGGTGGATGACAAACAACATAGTGCCAGCCACCGCATCAGGCCAAGGATACAGCACCACCGCAGTCAGCACACAAACCTATCTGCAAACCTTAGCAAGCGAAGCAGAACAATACGGCATATACCTAGACATAGCACCCTACCAACTCACCGCGTACCAAGGCTCATTCAGCTCCGACACATACATCTCGTCAAACATGGCTGGATCACAAGGACTACCCATGTCAGGAAACTGGGACACCGCAGCAACCAGCTACCTCGCAAGCACAGGCCAAACAGAACAAGCCTACTGGACAAGTTTCTGGACATCAATGGCAAACGCACTCAAAGCGTACCCAAACGTCATCTTCGAAGCCTGGAACGAACCAAGCGGAAACTCCGCCAACACCGTACCCACAGGCTACCTCAGCTACCTAACAACCATGTACAACGCAATCAGAGCAACAGGATCAACAAACCTCATCATGATGCAGTGGCAACCCGGATGGGAACCCAACGCAGGCCTAAACCTAAGCTGGGCATCACAAATCAACACAGCCCTAGGCGGAAACCCAACCAACATCGTCTACACCACACACCTCTACTACTACTCACCCTCCGACAACAGCCAATTCTGGGACCAAAGCGGCTCAGGCTCAAACGGAACACCAATGACTGTAGCACAACTCGAAACACAGTTGCAAAGCCTCGAAACCGGCATGGGAATCAACGCACCACTAGTGATCAATGAAGAAGGCTCATGCCTCTCATC
Organism: Candidatus Bathyarchaeota archaeon; assembly: GCA_963780185.1. Taxonomy (GTDB): domain Archaea; phylum Thermoproteota; class Bathyarchaeia; order Bathyarchaeales; family Bathycorpusculaceae; genus Bathycorpusculum. Next base: position 10,962 of record CAWABA010000003.1, read on the forward strand.
CTCAAGCAACACACAAAACGACTACACCTGGTTCGGCAACATACTTCAAGCCCAAAACGCCCTGGGAATCGGCGCAGGAGCCTACTACTGGCTAAGCAGCAGCGGACTAGGCGGAACCTACGACGGCGAATATCTCCTGACAAGCGGCTACTCACCGAACCCGATGGGACAAGACTACATTAACGCCTACACGGCACCAATCATCACAACACCCACACCAACGCCCACACCCACTCCAACGCCAACACCGACGCCCACCCCAACCCCGACACCAACGCCAATAGCCACCCCAACTCCAACACCTACGCCAACACTCACTCCAACTCCAGCCTCAAGCACAATAACTGCTTCAGCTGGGAACGGAGGATCAATTAGCCCAAGCGGAACCGTCAGCGTAACCAACGACGACAGCCAAACCTTCACAATCGCAGCGGACAGCGGATACCAAATCTCTGACGTCACAGTCAACGGCAACTCAGTAGGCGCAGTCGCATCATACACATTCAGCGACGTCCAAAACTCAAACACAATCACCGCAACCTTCACAGCCAATCCAACGACACCAACCAACCCGACGGCTCCAGCTACAAGCTCAATCACTGCCTCAGCGGGAAACGGCGGCTCAATAAGCCCCAGCGGAACCCTCAGCGTCACCGACGGCACCAGCCAAACCTACGCCATCACCGCAGACGACGGCTACCAAATATCCGATGTAGCGGTAAACGGAACTTCAGTAGGCGCAGTCTCATCGTATACGTTCAGCAGCATCCAAGACTCATACGTAATCACCGCGTCCTTCACACAAACTCCGCCGGCTTCAACTCCAACCCCACACCCGAATCCACCGACCCTAACCACAACAGCGCCGACACACCATCAAACACACCACCACCGCAGCCACGGCAGCACCTACCACATCAGCTACAGAAGCATCCAGCGCCACAGAAGCACGATGAATTCGTTCGGATGGAAAAGCTTCCCCATGCTATTGGGGAGTCTCTTCCGCTAAGACTCCAAAACCCCATTTTCCTTTTTTAGTTTTAAATCCGCAAACGCCTTCTTTCACTAGCAACTTTAGCAAAACTAATATGTCACAAAATAGAGTTATCCATTTAAGAACAGTTCTCGGGGAGCTGGGAGTGTACCCGGCTGAGAGGACGGCTAGTTGCTGTCGACCCTTAGAACCTGAACCAGGTAATGCTGGCGGAGGGAAAAAACAGTGAAAATACCTAAAATATTAAACAAACAACAATCCGAACCTGAAAATCCTAAACCAAATGAAAAAAGCAACAACAATATTTTCTCAACTAAAGTACTTGCTGAAATAATAATTTTCGTCGCTATGGCGGCGGCGCTGGCTCTGGTCAGCCATTTCTTCTTTGAGCTTCCACAAGGAGGAACCATAAACCTCGGCATGCTGCCTATCTTTTGGCTGGCTTTGCGTAGAGGACCAAAAATCGGAATATTCGCAGGCGCAGTCTTAGGCGTAGTTGACCTTGCCATAGAGCCTTTCGTAGTTAACCCTGCCCAATTCATCCTTGATTACCCGTTGGCGTTTGCATGCCTTGGGCTGGCAGGATTTTTCCGCAAAGCAACGGTTGTCGGTCCAATCGTTGGAGTTGTCGTTGGCGGCACGGGACGTTTCATATCGCACTTCGTTTCAGGAGTCGTTTACTTTGCCAGCTACGCACCACCCGGCGTAAGCCCAGTCGTGTACTCTTTAGCCTACAATGGCAGCTACATGATTCCAAGCATAATAATTTGCGCAGTAGTAATCGGCATACTGCAAAGAAGCAATAGACTGGACATTTACATTTGAGGCTCAAAAATGGGGAAACTGGCAAACAAAGAACTACAAACGCTTCTCGACTGCATAAGGAAGGATTCCCGAGTAGTCATTCCGCCCATGCTCGGCTATGATTCAGGCGTCCACGAAGTAGACGGCAAATACCTTGTCGTAGCCAGTGACCCATGCACAGACGTCCCCGAAGAATGGTTCGGCTACCTGCTCATCAACTACGCCGCCTCCGACGTCGCCCTGTCAGGCGCCAAACCCCAGTTCTGCACCATCAACCTGCTCGGACCACCCTCAACCAAAGCTGAAGTTTTCCAAAAAATAATGAAGCAAACATGCAAAGCCGCCGACGAACTCGACATCGCAATCGTGCGTGGACACACGGGCACTTATAACAGCTTGCAGGGCTTGGTTGGGGTGGCAACCGTTTATGGGACGGTTAACTTGGAGAAGCTGATTACGCCGGCAAACGCTAAGCCAGGCGACCTGATTTTGTGCACGAAGCCGCTTGGTTTGGAAACGGTCGTCAATTTTTCCTTGCGGCAAAAGAAGCTGGCGGCGGAGTTGTTTGGGGCAGAGCAGCAGGTAAAGCTTTCTGGGCGGGTTCGCATGCAAAGCTGCGTCGGCGAAGCGTTGCTACTGGCGAAAACTGGGTTTGTCCACGCGATGCATGATGCCACTGAAGGCGGGTTTGTGGCGGCGCTAAATGAGCTTGCGCAGGCGTCAGGGGTGGGTTTTAGTGTGAATTGGGAAAAAATCCCGAAATCAACCGAGCTTATGTCATTGCAGAGTTTTTTTAACCTCAGCGATGAGCAGGTGCTCTCTATGTCTTCAACTGGAACGGTTTTGGCAGCGGTCGATGCTCAAGCCACCGAAAAAGTGACAGCTTCTCCTGAGGCAAAGCGGGTTAACGGCGCATTTCATAGGCAAATTTACAGAAAACAAAGAGCGTGTACTCAGTAGGTTGGGGAAGGGGATGCCTTTTCCCGAGGTTCCCAAAGACCCGTACAGCCAGATAGTTTCAGGGAAATAAGCTAATTTTTTAGGGTTCTATAACGAAAGAGCAAATGCTTGGCGATTTTTATCATAGACTAAGTGTTATCAGTTGTTTCAAATATTATCTCAAGCTCTGTTTCACAGAAGGTTATTTTGAAATGCTTAAACACGTCTGCTCTACCAAGTAGCCGAGGGACTTCATTTGAGTCGGCGAAGGCAACTTTTGCGTCAAAGGATGTGTCGCCAATTTTCATTTTGATTATGTGCACGTAAGCAGGAATAAGCGTTCTTCCTACCCCGATTATTGGGCGGTATTCTCCTTGAGAGAAATTGAGCCCTAAGAGCTCAGCGTCATTTCTACTGAACAAAGACAAATCTGCACCGCTGTCAACGTAGACCCGAAAAGTATGCCATTCCTCAGTTTTTGAGCAAAGAAAAACTGTGGCTTTTGGCCGGTTGATTATCCCTGATCCAAGAGGTTCAGGCGAATATTTGAAAACGTAGCTTTTCAAAGAATCAGTACATCCGCAGATTGGATATACTCAATTACTATTTCCTCTGTCTTAGCGTCTGGGCATTTTTTTAGCGCCTTTTTTAGTGCCTCACTTGAGGTTCTGCCCGCAGCCACTATTTTATTTTTGTATATTGCCACATCATTTCCACTGTATTTCTTGTATTCCTCTGCCGTTATCTGTGGCGCTTCAATTATTTTTTCAGGCACTTTGTACACCTGTAGGCTAGTTATTGTGACTTTTGAGGTATTAAGTTTTCCACAATTATCTTTTAAGCTCCGACAGAACAAAGTTGACTATTTCTTCGGCGATGTTGACTTTGGCAACCACTTGGAGCCCTTTCCACCCAGGCTGACTGTTGACATCTACGATGCGTGGTCCGTTGGGTCCTTCAAGGATGTCTACGCCTGCAATTTTGCAGCCTACCGCCTTGGCTGATTTTATGGATAGGTCTTCAAATTCTTTGCTGATTTGGGCTGGAGCAGGTTTGGCTCCTCGGCTGTAGTTGGTTTTCCAGCCTTCTGCAACGCGCCGCATGGAGGAGACTACGCGGTCGCCGATTACGAAAGCGCGGATGTCTGAGTGCCCGTGGGGTACGAATTCCTGCATGTAGATGACGCCGTGGTGGAAGGTGATGGCTTTGAAGATTGTGTCGGCGATGTCTACGTCGTTTACCCGTGTGGCGCCTTGCCCGCGTGAACCAAAAATCGGTTTGACAACGATGTCGCCGCCTAACTCGCCGAAGGCTTTGAGGGCTTCGTTGACGCTTTCAGTGGCTAAGGTGCGGGGAACGGGAACGCCGATGTCCTCTAAGAGCGCCAATATGTCGTATTTGTCGACGCAGTGCTCGATGGCGGTCGGCGGGTTCACCATGTAGAAGCCTTGGCGTTCCAGCTTGTAGAGCATATCCATTCGGAAAACTAGCTCTTCCAGTGAGCCGCGCCCGATTGGGCGAATTATTAAGCCGTCTAAGTCGTCCAGAAGGCTTGTGCCAGCTACTTTGAAGTAAGGTTTGTACGCGAGTCTTGCGACAATCCGTGGAAAAGTGAAGCATTCATACGCTATGCCTCGTTTAGTCAATGCTTCCCGAACTTGGGTGCTGCTCCATGCTTCAGGGTTCCGAGTCATTATTCCAAATTTCAAAGTGGATCTAACCTTGTTTAGCTTTCCTGAAGATGCTAAATGGCTTGCCCTCTTAAAGTTTCTGTGAGGGAAACGTCGAAGATAAGTTACTTGTTGAATTTGTTTTCGAAGAAAAGGCTTATTTTTTCCTTGTTGTTACCGATTTGGTCGCCTATGAACGCTCCTGAAGTCAAGCAGATTATTAGGCTTGTTATGGCAAAAAAGTTGTCGCCTATCGAATCCGCTATTTGCACCCAAAAGCCAGTGGCGCTTGAAAGAAGCACGACTGCCACCCAAATGAGGAAGCCGATGATGGATGCTCCGCCGAAAAGAAATGTTGCCCTGCTGGATTTGCTTAATGTTGACGGCTTAAATTTGAGGTAGAATGAGAAGCCTATCAGAACCAAGACGGTTGCCAGTAAAAGACCGATGGCTGCAACAGCGACTTTCATTATGTATCCGTAAGCCGCCCCGAAAACAACCATCGTAACGGTCAACGTGATCCAGTAGGTTTTGCTTGAAGTGATGCTAACGGGCTTAGGCGGCGGCTGCTTCTTATTCTTCAGCTTGGCCTTTTTAGGCTGGTTTTTCGGGTGCGCTTTAGGCATGACCTTAAGTCGCTCTCTGTAGCTTATTAATTTTTCAAGTTGCGGTATGCTTTTTCAGGCAAACATTGTTTCAAAACGCGCCACATTTTTTCGTCGAATTGTTTCCCGCTTGGCGGAAAGAGGCATTGTAACCACGGAAAAAACAGGCAACACAAACAAAGTCACCCTCTCAGACTGGCTAAACGAAGCAAAAGTCTCCGCCTAAACTTTCTCTAAATTCTTTTTGTGATTTCTCATCGGCCTATTTTACCCGTTCAAGCCGCAACGAATTAAGCAGGAGAAGCATAGTGACTCCGTCGTCTCCAGCGATAACGGTTGCAAGTAACCCAGTTACTCCGAGCACGCCTAATGCGCCTAAAATGAGTTTTATGACCAGTGACGCCGCGATGTTTTGTTTGGCGATGCCCATGGTTTTTTCGCTTAGCTTAATTAGGTAGGGGATTTGCGCGAGTTCGTCTTTGACGAGAACGATGTCCGCGGATTCCATGGCAACGTCGACTCCTGCGGCGCCCATGGCTATGCCGACGTCTGAGGCGGCAAGTGCGGGGGCATCGTTGACGCCGTCGCCAACCATTGCCACAAGCCCGTTTTTGCCCTTCATCTCCTCGATGCATTTGAGTTTATCTTCAGGGAAAAGTTCAGCGTAAACTTCATCGATCTTCAAGGTTGCCCCTGTTTCCTTCGCGATTTCCGCTCGGTCGCCAGTCAGCATCGCCGTCGTTATCCCGTTCTTCTTCAAATCGCTCACGGCTTTTAACGCGTCTTCCCGCACTTGGTCCACTACGCAGACTGTCGCGAACCCCTGCTTTTCGATGGAGACGCAGACTGAGGTGTGGGTGTCCGCTTCGTCGATTGCCATTGCTTCTTCGCAGTTGCAGTCAAACTGCTTCATCAATTCCATGTTTCCGACGGCTACGAAGTTGCCATTGACGTTTCCGATTATGCCTTTGCCCGCGACTTCCGTGACGTCGGTAACTGTGTATTTGCTTAGGTCGATGCCGCTTTCTCTAGCTCGTCTGACAATGGCTTGGGCTACTGGATGATTTGAGAACTGGTCAAGCGCGGCTGCAAGCGCCAACGCCTCCTCTTCGGTTCTATGCGCCAGCCGAACCTGATGGACAGCGGGTCTGCCCAACGTCAGTGTGCCTGTTTTGTCGAAGACTACCCGTTTTACTTTGGCGAGTTTTTCCACGTAGATTCCGCCTTTGATAATGACTCCTCTTCGGGCGGCGATGGTGATGGCTACGAAGACTGTTGCGGGAACCGAGATGATAAACGCGCTTGGGCAAGAAACCACGATGAGGATTAAGGAACGGTAAAGCCATGTGTGGAAGGACACACCGAAAACCAAGCTTGGCACCACAGCAGTCACCGCGGCTAAAACGATGACTATGGGAACGTAGACTTTTGCGAATCGGTCAACCAACTTCTCGATGGAGGCCTTCCTCTTGCCTGATTCAGAGACAAGAACCATTATTCTTGAAACAAGGGTTTCGCTTGCCTTTTTGGTAACCGCGATCTTCAAAACACCGCTCAGGTTCAGCGTGCCAGCGAACACGCAGTCGTCTTTTTTCTTGGTAACAGGCACCGATTCACCTGTAACGAGTGCTTGGTCAACATGTGAAAACCCGTCGGTGACGTTGCCGTCCAACGGAATACGTTCGCCGGGTCTGACCAGCAAAATCATGTTAGGTTCGACTTCGTTGACGCCTACGGTTTTCTCTGTCCCATCGAAGATGATTCGGGCGCGGTCAGGCATGAACTTTGACAGCTTCTCAACTGTTCGCCGTGCCCTGTCCTCGATGTAGCCTTCAAGATATTCAGCGATAGAGTAAAGAAACAGCACCGTCGCCGCTTCGAAAAACGCGTGCAAGTACAAAGCGCCAAGAGCCGCCACCGCCATCAGGAACTCCACGGAGAATCTTTTTTCTACAAGAAGTTCCTTCAACCCGACGACGCCTATGTAGATTGAAGCGAAAAGGACTACGATGTAGTAGAGAATTATGCTTAGGCTGGCTTTCACGTTTATGAGTGGAACCGTGAATTTTAGGGGTACGCCTGAAAAGAAGAAGTCAAGCAAGCCGCCTATGGTGATGGTTAAGCCCAGCAAAACGGCGAAAGTAACCATTACGCGTTTGTTTTCTTGCGGTTCCTCTTTTTGCTCAGGTGCTTCAACGCAGGATTTTTCCTCGGAAGTCATTGTTTACCAATAAAAGGAAAATTAAACAGCAAATATTAAGATGATTGTGAAAAAAACCGTTATTTTTAATAAAAAAAGGAAAGGTTTAGGGCAGAAACTGCTGGTAAACCGGGTGTCCTTTGAAGCGCAGTGTTGTCTCAGAGGTTTCGATGGTTCCGCTTGGCAGACGCATGCAAATCGAGTTGACTACAGCTCCTTCGGGAATTATCCTGACGCCGTCCAGAAGCTCGCCTAAGGTGACGCCTGAAGCTGCGAAAACCAGTTCTTTCCCCTTTGCAAGTTCATCCTGAGTGTACGTTTTGTTGATGTCGACGCCTGTTTTCTTTAGGCGTTTTAGGCGGTCAGCATCGTCTTTTTTGTCCTTCCAGACCTTGGCAAGCATTGTTCCGCCCAGAATCTTGACGGCTGTTGCGGCTATGGTGGCTTCGGGTCCTGCACCTGCGCCTATCAGCATGTCGACTCCTCGGTTAGGAAGGCAGCAGACCACGGCGGCTGCGATGTCGCCGTCGGGAATAAGCAGGATACGTACGCCGAGCTTTCGGAGTTGGGCGAGGATTTCGTTGTGGCGGTCCCGTTCAAGCATGATAACGGTGAAGTTTTCCAAGCGGAGTCCTTTCGCTTTGGCTACGGTGCGCACGAGTTCTTCAATGGACATTTCCATGGATATTTTGCCCAAAGCGTGGTAGTCTGTGGCGATTTTGTAGTAGTATCCGTCGTCGGGTAAAACTTGGAAGCAGCCTGCGGGTGCGCATGCCAACGCGGAAATCGCGTCTTTTCTGCCTTTGCTTGCTGCTGTGGTTCCGTCAACTGGGTCAACGATGAATTCAACTTTAGGTCCTATGCCTGTTCCGACTTTTTCGCGGCGCTCAAACGAAGGCGCATGGTCTTTAGGGCCTTCACAGCAGATAACTTCGCCGTCAACCTCCGTCTGAGCAAGAACGGCTCTTGAAAATTCAACCGCTTTTAAGTCAATTAAGTCGCAATCGCCTTGACCAACATGCAAAGCAGCGCCTACCGCGCCCGCGACTGTTATTCGTGTTAAAGATGGGGCTAAAGCTCTAAGAGAGACCATTTTTATCTCCTCATTTTGCTCCGTTGGCTATCTCGTTGACAAACAACCAATATATGCTTTGCTTAAAAGCACCGCTCGCCAAAGGTTCACAAATGGGGCAATCAAGGGGTTACGATGTTTTTTGGTGTTCGAAATGGGGAGCTTTTGCGCGATTTTTCTCTTTTTGTGTAATTAAAGAGGTTTAGACGCAATCGTTAAATTGTTGGGTTCTTAGTTTTCTTGTAATGCCGAGCAATCAGGAAATCCGTGGCAACACGCTAAAGGCATATTTGTACTTGCTTAAACATGGTCCCAGTGAACTGCGGGAGGTTCAGCGGGGTCTGGATTTATCATCAGCTTCCTTAGCGTCTTACCATCTGGGCAAACTTGCAGAAGCCAACTACGTTAAGCAGGATGAAACAGGAAAATACTTCGCCGTTAAGGATGCCTCAGCAAAAGTTCTTGAAGGCTACAGCAGGGTCGGTCCAACTGTGGTGCCTCAACTGTTCTTCTTCTCGCTGCTCTTCACAATCGTCGCCGCCTTCTTTTCCGTCGAAGCCCTTTACGGCTCACAATTTACGTTTTGGCTAATAGTCGTCTGCGTCGCCATGGTCGCGGTGTTCTGGTATGAAACCCTGATCCTTTGGCGAAAACTTACGGCTTAGCCTAATCGGTTTTCAATGGTTTGGCTGCATTCAAGGCTTTTGAAAGCTGTTTAAAGGTCTTTTAACGTGCTTTCAAAAATGTAGGTTATTATCCTAACCTGCCCATCCTTGCTTCGATGAAAAATGACTTTAAAATGGACTACTAAATATGGCTTAGCAGCAGTACTTGCCGCCGCACTAATAATCACAGTTGTCTTCATGGTTAACCCAAGCGTTATGCCTACGCAGGTTTCAGGCAAATCCTCCTTTGCAGTTATGCTTACGGACCCGCCGATTGTACCCGCAGGCACAACCGTGCTCAACATCACCTACTCCGACATCTCCCTGCACGTAACCTACACCAACGGGACTTCCGAGTGGCTTTCAGTAGGAACCTCAGGAACCGTAAACTCCTTCGCCTTGGTCAACATGAGCCAAACCATCGCCTCCACCACAATTCCAACCAACACCACCGTAGACAAAATCCAATTCACAATAACCAACGTTAACACCGTGATTAACGGCACAACTTACAGCGTCACCACGCTTTCAAACACCCTGGTTATGGCGGTTGCCAACAGCAGAGTCAACCAAACCCTCTCAGGCGTGCTGGTAGACTTCAACCCCACAATCATCGAGATCCAGTCAGTCGACGCAAACGGAAACCCAACTAGCTACTTCGTCCTTGCTCCAAGCGCCACCGCATCAGTCGTCGGCAGCTTAGATCGCTCGCAAATCAGAGTTGGAACAATCGTCAAGATTGGCCAAAACGGGCAGGTAAGAGAAGAACGTGTAGTTCAAAACTTCAGCCAAGACCTTTCAATCACCGCCGCGTCGCTGTCAGTTAACGGCAACACCACAAACCTTTCAGTAACCCTAACCAACAACGGAGACTTAACTTTCCGAGTCTATGACTTAATGCTTCAAGGCAACTTCAGCTCCACCCTGAACTGGGCACACCAATTCCAAATGCCAAACCGCAACCAAGACACTATACCATTCCAAATCAACAACACCGCTTTGGTTCCGCTTCTCGGACCAGGCATGGGCATGCAAACCATGATGCCAGCCAACGCCAGACCGATGCCAGTAACGCAAGCAGCAAACATTATGCAGCCTCTGGACATGCAAATGGGAATGAACCGCCAAAACGCAGGCTCTAACATGGGCGGTATGGGTGGAATGGGCAACGGCAATGGAAACCAACCCCTGGGTCCTCAAGGCGGACACGATGACAGAACAGGAAACGCAGCATCTGGATATCTTGCATTGCAGCCAGGACAAACGGTCACAGTGACTTTCAGCGGAGTAATCGGTTTCCAGCATGGACTAAACTTAGCAGATAGACCCGCATTGACAATGACCCCGATAGTGGGAAACACCTACACGATACAGCTTACAGGCGAAGGCTTCCAAACCTACACCGTAACAGCAACAGCCTAAACAAAAAACACTTCCCCAATTTCTTTTTTTTTGCTTTATTCTTTTCAGAGATAGAGTTTCACAGGGTATTTAGTAGAAATAACTTGGGAAAATAATTAAAAAAAGAATTTTTGTCAGGCTTACGTTTAGCCCAACACTTTTTGCTGCATGAACGCTCCGCACCACGAGTAGTACATGACTTGCCCGGTGGTTCCGTAGACGCCCATCATTCCAAGGATGCTGCCGTTTTTCATGACTTGCATGGTGTAGTACCCGTAGAAGGTTGTTACCTGCCCGACGGTTGCTCCAGTGTAGTTTGCGTCAAGGTACTGTTGCGCGTACGCTTTCGCTTGCTCCATTGTGATTGCCATGTTGGTTGTGGGGGTGCCTCTTAGCCAAGTCATCATGCCGCTGCCGCCCATCATGCCTGAGGAACCTGTGGTTGTCAGGTAACCCATCATGCCAGTGCCCGTTGAGCCGTACTTGGTGTTCCACATAAGGGTTGGTCCCTGCATCGGCGTGACAACACCTGTGGTTCTGTTTACGGCAAGTTCGAATGCGCCTGTCCCGTTGCTATGCTCAACCACTTGAGCGAAGTACATGTTGGAGTACTCCTGCACCATTTTTACTTCCAAATTAGAATAACTCATCCTTACCAGATAGTTTCGAGCCTCAGTCGTCGCCTGATTAATAGATATGCCTGCTGTGGTGCCAGGTGACGTGCCCGAGTTGCTCGCTTTGTTTCCAGCTTGGTAAATTAGGGCTAATCCCGTAGCCACTGAAGCGGCAACAATCACTACCGCAATTATTAGTGCGATTGTTTTTTTCATTTTCATTTTTCTTGCACTTCCTCTGTCTTACCTTAGGGGCTTGGAAGGATATGAGGGTTCAGTGAAACAGCGATGAAACAAGATTGAAACGGTGAGAAGGGTGATTTGCCTCTTTGGCGAGACACTGTATAATATGACACTTGTCATAAGTCGCTTATAGGGCTTCTCCCCAAAAAACAACAAACCACCAACAAACAAAGCCATTCCCAAAAACGCCCAAAACGGGTCGCAACCTAGTAAAAACAAGCAATATACTCTCTTACCCTAAACGCAACGCCCAAGCCGTCAGCAACCGCCTTTGCCTTTGCCAGGTCAACTTCAGGCATCCTAACCGTCGTCGCTTCAACCTGCAAATGGGATTTGGCGGTTTGGATAAAACTGATGGCTGCTTCGTAGGCGCCCTCGAACGTTGGCTTACAAATCTCCATGTAAGTTTCCTTGTCGCCAGCGTTTAAGCTGACGCTCACCTTGTCCACGCCCGCCGCCTGCAGCTCCGCCGCCACATCCCGCCCACGGTTAAGCACAGAGCCATGCCCGTTCGTGTTCAGCCGAATCTTCAGCGATCTGCCCTGATGCTGCCTGATCCAGCGTGCAACCGCCAGCAAAACGTCAAGCCGCTCCGTCGGCTCCCCGAAACCGCAGAAAACCACTTCATCCCAGTTCCGCATGCTCAAAACCTGCTCAAGCTCAGCCACAATCTGGTCAAGGCTTGGTTCCTCGGCGAGTTTAAGGTTGAAGCCGCCGACTCCGCGTTTGAAGTTTTTGAGGCAGAAAAAGCAGCTGTTCGAACAGCGGTTGGTTATGTTTAGGTAAAGCTTGTTGTCCATCCAATAGACGGTTTTGGGTTTCTTGTCTTTAGGCATGCGGTTCACGTTTGATCCCATGTGAAGTTGGTTTTAGCCGCCTGTCATGAGCGCCATGATGATGACGTTGTCGCCGTCTTTGAGCGGCGTGTTGATGCCTTGCAGCTGGTCCATTAGGACGCCGTTGACCATGGTTACGAAGGTTGGCTTCATCTCCCTTTGGGCTGGGTCGAAGACTTCCTGCGTGAAGGGTTTGCCGTATTTTTCTGCGACACCGCAGAGCAGCTCCGACAGCGGCGAAGCTTCCGCCATGTTAAATTCGTCCTGCCCCGTCTTTGTGAAGGTTTTAACCAGGCTTAAGTAGTGAACTTTGACTCTCATCTTAACACACTGCTACGACGGTTATGGAGTGGATGGGGCGCCTCATATCTTTTTTCCGCGCCAAACCCTCTTTATCACGCGGCTAAGGCGGAAAACCGTTATGTTTACGGGTTCATGACGTGAACCTTAAAACCCCGTTTTAGCCATGAATTTCAAAAGTAAAATCCCATTAACTTAATATACTGTTCAACTGACTAATAATTCTAAATTTAACGGAGGAACATGGGTTTGCTCGGTTACGCAGGAAAAATTCTACGCGTCAATTTATCCACAGGCAAAATAACTGCGGAGAAACTAGACGAGGAAACAGCCAAAAAATACATCGGCGGCATTGGCCTAGGCATGAAGCTTTGGCTTGCCAACTCGAAAGCAGGCGTTGAGGCACTTAGCCCTGAAAACCCGCTGGTTCTAGCCGTCGGACCCGTTTCAGCAACGATGTTCCCAACAGGCGGAAACGGACATGCCTTCATTTCAAAGTCACCTGAAACAGGCGCTGTCGGCGAAGCAGTAAGCCACGGCACCTTCGGAGCAGAAATAAAGCGGGCAGGCTACGACGCCATAATTTTAGTCGGCAAAGCCGAAAGACCCGTTTACCTTTGGATTGATGATGATTCAGTCCAGCTCTTTGATGCAGAAAAAGTCTGGGGAAAATCACCCAGCGAAACCGAAGACGCAATTAAAGATGAACTCGGCGACTACTACGTCCGCGTCGCATCCATCGGTTTAGCAGGCGAAAAACTATCCAAAATCGCCAACATAATTAACGAGAAGACCCGTGCAGCTGGAAGAACAGGGCTTGGCGCAGTGATGGGGTCAAAGAACCTTAAAGCCGTCGCTGTGCGAGGAACCAACGACATTGTTGTTGCGAAGCCTGATGAATTTATTGAAATGGTCAAGGAATTTCATGAGAGGATGAAGGGTCCAGCCGCACAGAAATACCGAACGCTGGGATCCTCAGAAAACGTCATGATTCAAAACGCACTGCACTGTTTGCCCACACGCAACTACAACAACTCATATTTTGACCGCGCTGAGAGAGTAAGCGGCGAAATCCTCAACGAACGCTACGTCGCAAAAATAATTGCTTGCAACTCATGCGCGATGCGGTGCGAGCATGAAGCCGTTGTCCATGATGGACCCTACAAGGGAACCATGGCGCGGATGGAGTACGATAACATTTGGGCTCTTGGCCCCAACTGCGGCGTCGACAAACTTGACGCAATAATCAAAGCCGCTGACCAATGCAGCTTCTATGGTTTAGACGCCACAAGCACAGGCGTAACAATCAGCTTCGTGATGGATTGCCATGAAAAAGGCATCTTGACACATGAGGAACTCGGCGGAATCGACGCTCACTTCGGCAACTCAGAAGCACTCCTACAGCTTATTGAGAAAATAGGCAAGCGGGAAGGAATCGGCGATGTTTTGGCTGACGGCGTAAAGGCAGCCGCGGCGAAATTTGGCAAAGACTCAGAAAAGCTTGCCATGGAAATCAAGGGTTTAGAAGTCACAGGCTACGATTTGCGATGCTTAAAAACTGCGGCTTTAGGGTTTGCAGTTTCTTTCCGTGGAGCGGACCACAACCGAAGCGGCGCCTACACGTTCGACCTATCAGGCAAAGTTGACCGTCTTAAAGCTGAAAAAGGCCGAGGCAAACTCGTCAAAGACTCCGAAGATGTTTACGCCCTAATCGACTCACTAATAATCTGCAAGAACGCCAAAGGCACCCTCTACAAGGAGCTGCCAGACATGTCTAAGCTGTACACTCTGATAACGGGGTACGAGATGACACCGCAGGAAATCGCTCTTGCAGGCGAACGCATAAACAATCTTGCGCGGCTAATCAACATCCGAGAAGGACTTAAGCCGCAAAGACGACACATTACCGTGGAAAGTTATGAACCAGCCAATCTCAGACGACGGCCCAGCGAAAGGCTCCGTTGTAACCCAAGCGGAACTGGATTTGCTTTTGGACGACTATTACGTTTCACGCGGCTGGACACATACGGGAGTACCTACAAAAGAAACCCTTGCCAAGCTCGGGTTGGAAGAATTCTCAGGATTAGTTGAAGGGAAAGAGGATTAAGAATGGTCAGAATTCACGAAAGAAAATTCGTTTCAGTTGACCCAGAAAAATGCGTAGGCTGCCAAGTTTGCGAGTACGCCTGCTCATTCACCAAGGAAAAAGCGTTCAACCCGCTTAAGTCACGAATACGGGTGGTGCGGGTTAACCAGTTGGCTAACATGTCTGTTACCTGCAGGCTCTGCGAAGACCCCGCTTGCGTGGCGGCTTGCCCAAGAGATGCGTTGTCGCAGTCGACGGATACGGGAAACATTGTTCTTGACAAAGACAAATGCAATGGCTGCGGATGGTGCATCGAAGCATGCGACTACGGCGCCATAATGCTGCATCCCGAAACCAAAGTAGTCTACGTCTGCGACCTCTGCAAAGACAAACCCGACGGACCCCAATGCGTCAAATGGTGCCCAGAAGAAGCAATAACCCTAGTCACAAGCGACACCCTAGCCCAGAAATCAAGACTCAGCGCCATCAAGAAACTGTTCCAAGAGCCATCAGAAAAAATAAGTTAACAGAAAAAAAGGCGAGAAACCCACTCGTCTTTATTTCTTGAGCACCTCATCCAAGGGAACACATTCGCCCTGCTCCGCTTCATGCTTGAGAGTTTGCAGCTTCTCCATTTCTTTAGGGCTGATTTTTTCCTCAGGAATCAGAGATTCAACCAAGCTGTCAAGCCTATCCCTTAGGAGGATACCCAAAGCGACCTAATAACTTTTAACCAAGACAAAATCCAGAAGGCGCACGTAATGCTCGATTATTATCTGAAAAACAATTTATGTTTCTGGTAATGCTTGGTTGCTTGTCTATTCGGCTTCGGCAGATGTGGTAAGTTGGATTCTCTTTTCAAGAAAATTGTCGATACCGACCGCTACGAAAACCCAAACAAACCACAGAGTAAGAGTCATAAACATAACGCCTTGCTGACCGTAAAAGCCGAAGTACACAAAGTTGAATGCAACCCAAACACACGAAACCACAAGCAGAATTTTCAAAACCCTGCGGGCAACACTAAATCCACCCATTTACGTCTCCCCCTCTCTCCCCTCTTTCCTTGAACAAAACGGAATCTACAACCACCAGCAATATTAAATCTACCCAATTCCACCTCCACACCCCTACGACCCACCGCAAAACGAAAACTGAACATTGCGCACCCGCTGCGGCAAAACCATCCACGCGCTGGCGTGTGCGTTAACAAAACATGTTTAATCGACATTTTAGCATAGCAGATGGTTCAATGTAAGCAAACTTGCAAAAAAGAAAGAGAGCAAAAAACTATAAGCGAATCAGAGAGTTAGGACTGAATTGGAGGAAGAAATCTTGAGTCAAGAAGATAGGATATTGAAAGAGTGGTGCGAAAAAGATGAAACTGATTACGAACTAACGAAATCTCTTAAAGAAAAAATTTTTCCTCTATTGGAGGAAGCTCATAAAAAACAAGGGCAATCATTTGACAGAGCATTTCTTGAACAAAATAAGGGAACGCACATTCGATTAGACAACTCAGCGAGATTACTCAATATTTTGCATAACAAAATGGACCCAAAGAAATTCACACTTCAAGAGAGACAAGCACTAAGTTTACATCTTGAATTCCTTCCACTCGTGGAAGGTTTTTTTGCTACTCAGGTTAATTTCCTGATTTTTATCCTTATTGCGGACAAACACGATTTTTTCTCCATCCGAAAAGAACGATACGTTAAAACGTTAATAGAAATAGAAGAAGAGGACTTATCTAGGAAGTTAAATTTTTTGGAACAACACAATTTTGCCGAAGTGTCTGAAAGCGAAGGGACAGTCCGCAAACTAAGGAATAGTTCTGCACATGTTTTTTATGAGTTCGACTCGAACAATAATATTCTTGTTAAGCAGGAAAAAATAGACAAAGAAACTTACGAATCTAATTATCAACGTTTACGAAATGTTTCTTGTGCAATACAGAATTCAATTAACCTCTTTTACTACTTGCATATGTTATCGCTTTCATCAGAAGAAATAGAACGTACCAAGAACGTAAACCTTGAGCAAGTCAAATGCAAATGCGGATATGTTAATTTACTTCCCGATAATCGACAGAGTATTGGGCAGAAGTTCGTATGCACTAAATGCAAAAAAACTTTAAGTTAGCAAGAAAGCGTGGGCAAATATCTAAATCTGAAAAGCCTAGAAATAGACTAATTCTTAGTCCAGAAACTTTGACTTACTTTAGTCAAGGAACTTTTACGAATAGCCTTTTATCGCCTATAAGTTGAATGGTTATTATGGGTAGAAAGACTAAAACTTTAGCATCGTTGCTTGTTTTAATATTCCTAATATCCTTAGTTCTATTTTCACCTGCTACCGTAAAAGCAAGTTCCAAAACTCTTGTCGTTCCAGACCAATACCCAACTATTCAACAGGCAATTAATAATGCACGTACAGGAGATACGGTGTTTGTGAAAGATGGAATATACGACCAACCAATAGCAATAGACAAGCCGCTATCTCTTGTGGGGGAAGATAACCAAAAGACCATAATTGCTGAAGAAGAAGCAGTTACCGTTCTGAATCATGTAACAATAACCATAGGAGCGTCCAACGTATTTCTCTCTGGATTTGCAATTAAAGATTCTAACCGTGCAATAGGTCTATATGGAAATCCGAATGGAGTTAAAATAGCTGGAAATAGAATTGTCAATAATTCAATAGGCATACAGCTTGATTCAACCAACATAAACTGGATTATTTCAGGAAATGTTTTTGAAAATAACTCCTTTGAGGGTATAGTATGCGATGATTCAACAATCAATCTTACAATAACTCAAAACTCGTTCTCTGGTAATTATGCAGCTATAGAAGCTAATGGTGGCAAAATAACGATAAGTAACAACCAAATCTTAAACAACTCTTACGGGATATCACTGTACGACACCTCAAACGTAGACATTTTCGAAAATTCCATAACAAACAACAATAGATATGATGCCTTGGAATCGGAGTTTGGAGAAACATATGGATTCGGAATATCGTTTGGTTGGAGTTGCAACAACACCAGCATTCACGATAATCTGGTTGGGAAAAATCCTTACGGTTTCTATCTTGCTAATGTCCAACTAACCGATAAAATGGGAAATAACTATCAGGGTTCAAACAACTTAATTTTTCGCAATAATATTATAGGTAATTCCAAGAACGCTTACGTTAGCACTATTTTCCCGAACAACGTTACAGGTCTTTCAAATTTTGTAAATGGGACTGCCCAAGTTTTATGGGATAATGGCAACACTGGCAACTATTGGAGCGATTATAATGGTGTTGGAAGCTATGTTATCAACAATAACAATATTGACCACCATCCTCTAACTCAACCAGTCAGTATTTCCTCTACACCAACTGTTGAACCTAACTTTTCGCCATTACTAATGGTTACTGCTATTGCAATAGTTTTATTGGTAGTAGCCACCGTTTCCCTATTGGTTTATCGAAGGCATCGAAAAAACAGCTAACTTGCAAGCTACAGGCATAAACTTTTGGAATATTCCAAAAGTAGCAGGCAAAAACCCACTGTTCTTACGTTTACCCACTCAAAATCATCCAAAGAATCAAGTCCTAAACCAAAAAAGCAACCCAACCCGAACCCCAAGCGGAACCCGCCGACGAGGGGAGGGGTCTAGTATTTACATCAAAAATCCATTGTAAATATGGGTAGCTAAGCGTGGTAAGTGGCGGGTTTTTTGGTCAGGTTTTTGTGACGCTGTCTCTTCCTGCTTGGAAGGCTTTCAGGTTCAGGTTGATGTATTTTTCTTTTAGCCTGCCTGCGATGGCTTGCTTAAACGACTCCTCCGTAACGGGGACTTCTGGAAGAGCGGAGAGTGCGCCGAGCAGGATGGTGTTGACGACCAGCAGGTTTCCAAGCTTCTGGGCGATTCCTGCCCCGTCGACTTCATGCACCTTTGCCTTCTCCCGCAGAATCGCCATAAGCTCATCCATCTTCTTCGGCTTAACGCCCACGCCCGCACTGCATGGCGGAATATACTTCATGTTAACAATCACGTCGCCGCCCCGCCTAAGCATCGGCAAAGCCCGCGCAGCCTCCAAAACCTCAAAACCCACCAGAACATCCGCCCGACCCGTTTCAATCAGAGGAGACTCAACTTTGTCGCCGATTCGCGCGTAAGCAACGATGGAGCCGCCGCGCTGAGCCATCCCGTGAATCTCAGCCTTCGCCACATCAAAACCCTCCAATATGGCGGCTTCACAGAAAATATCGCTCAACACAACCACGCCTTGCCCGCCGACGCCACTGAAAACCGTGTCCAAACGATTCACTGCTCTTTCCTCCTGATTGCTTGGTTGGGGCAGACGGCTTCGCAGACGCCGCATCCGTAGCAGAGCGACGCGTCAACCGCGACTTTGCCGTTTGCTTTCTGGATGGCTGGGCAACCGAAGGCTTTGGTGCAGACTTCGCAGTCATTACATTTCTCCGTGACTTCTCTGGGGTTGCCTCGTTCAACCAGAAGCGGACAGGCTCGCTGAGAAATGACGACTGAGGGACCATCATAATCGATAATTTTCCTAAGCGCGGAAATGGTGCCGTCTATGTCGTAGGGGTCAACAACAACCACTTTGTCCACTCCGAGACCCCGAACAACATCCACCAGCTTCAGAATTTTGGCGTCCGTGCCCATCGCGGTTTTTCCCGTTTCAGGCGTCGGCTGATGCCCAGTCATCGCAACCGTCGTGTTATCCATAATGACCACGCAAACATCAGCCCGATTCCACACCAGATTCATCAAGCCGGGCATGCCAGCATGGAAAAACGTTGAGTCACCGATAACCGAGAAAACCTTGTCTTTAACGCCAGCATGAACCATGCCTGCAGCCTGCGAAATCCCAGCGCCCATGCAAAGGCAAGATTGAACCGTGTTGATAGGCGGCAAGACGCCAAGGGTGTAGCAGCCGATGTCGCCTGTGACGATTTTGTCGTTTGATTTTCCCGACAAACTCAGAGCGCCTTCGGGGCAAAGGGGGATGCATTTGGGGTCTCCGCCGCAGGTGTCGCATATCATGGCTTTGCGGGTAGCGGGGTTTAGCGTTACGGCGCCGAACTTGCAGGCTTCTATGCACCAGTCGCAGCCCTTGCACTTATCCATATCAACCAGAATCGCGCCTGTTTGGCTTGAACGTGTCAACGCTTTTTCGGGGCAAGCCGTGGTGCAGGGGGCTTCAATGCAGGCTTTGCAGGTTATCGCTGTGTTGAAGATTTGGCCAAGCCGCACTGAGCGAATCCGCGATTTAAGCGGGTTAAAAACATGTTCCTTCTCGAAGGAGCAAGCGTATTCGCAGATGTCGCAGCCGACGCATTTGTCGTTGTCGCAGTTAACGTATTGGTTCACCATGTTCAACGAGTAGTAGAATGCTCGGTGGGGGCAGCCGGGGCACAGGTTTGGCGGTCTAGGCTGCAAATCCAAAACCTCGGGGGCTTGCGCTTTCTCCGTTAGCTTTAGGCTTGCGAAGGCTTGGCGTACATTGTCGGGTGTTAACTCGCCGATTTCCTCCAAGCCCAATTGAGTTTTTCCTAGGGCTTGCAGACCCAGCCGCTGAATGTTTTCTTCCAAGTAGGGCCGTAGCTCTTCGATTACTATGATTTTTTTTACTTTAAGCGCAAATCTTTGAACAATCTCATGGGGAAAAGGATGCACAAAACCCAGCTTCAGCCACGAAAACTTTTTGGTGTCAAGCACTGAGCGGGCATAGTAGTAGCCTACGCCGCTGCCGATGATTCCGACGTCGCTGCCGTTGTCTTCAATCACGTTGAATTTTGAGTGGTTAACAAAAGTTTTTGTTTCCGCCAACTTCACCTCTAAAACACGGTGCTGCCGAATGGCGTTAGAGGGAACCATCACCCATTTTGAACCTTGCTTATCAAAATCAGCTCTGCGGCTCAACTTATGCAGACGACCCAGTTTTACCCGAGCCTTCCCATGAGCAACCCTCGTTGTTAAACGCAAAATGATGGGCAAATGCAGGCTTTCACTTATTTCAAACGCCTCTCGAGCCATATCCAAGGCTTCCTGCGGGTTACCTGCATCCAGCAGAGGCAACTTGGAGTGAACCGCAAAGTACCGCGTGTCCTGCTCGTTTTGGCTACTATGCAACGCAGGGTCGTCGCACACCGCAATCACCATTCCGCCTTCAACGCCAGTGTAAGCCAACGTCATAGCGGCGTCTGCAGCGACATTTAAGCCGACATGTTTCATAGAAACAATGGAGCGCACGCCAGCCATCGAAGCGCCCGCAGCTACCTCGGTGGCGACGATTTCGTTTAGGCTCCACTCTGCGTAGATGCCGAATTCTTTTGAGGCTTCAGCGAGGGTTTCCAAAATTTCTGTGGCGGGTGTTCCAGGGTAGGAAGCAGCTACTTTGACGGCGGCTTCAATTGCGCCTCTTGCAACTGCTTCATCGCCGTTAAGCAAGGCAAAACTGCCCGGCTTATCTGCAGCAATTTTGGAAGTCATAGGTTTAGTCCACTACATTTTGCCTTTGCGTAAGTCCAGAACTCTCTTTGCTTTTCCTTCAGTTCGCGGAAGCTCACCCGGCTTCACAATTTCCACGTCAGCCGAAATGCCGGTTACGATGTGGATTTGTTTGGATATGCCGTTTTTCAGCGCGGTCACATCGACTTTCGGGTCTTTAGCGGCTTTGTCAGATAATTCAACCTTAACCACAAACGTGTCCAAAGCGCCTGGTCTATCGACGACAATCAGGTATTGAGCGGCAAGTTCCGAGAAACACATAACCGCGTACTCAACCTGCGATGGAAACACGTTTACTCCACGAATAATGAGCATGTCATCTGACCTGCCGGTAACCCGCATCATCCTGGCGTGCGTGCGTCCGCAGCCGCAGGTTTCGGTTTCTATTTTGGAGATGTCTCGGGTTCTGTAGCGGAGCATCGGAAGCCCACGCTTAGTCAAGCCGGTGAAGACTATTTCGCCTTCTTCGCCTGGAGGCAGAACCTCGCCTGTGTCAGGGTCGATTGTCTCAACGATGAAGTGGTCTTCCCAAACATGCAAGCCCTTATGCTCGGCGCATTCAACTGCGACGCCTGGACCGCAAAGCTCAGTTAATCCGTAAACGTCAAAAGCCGTGATGCCTAAGTCGCTCTCGATTCGCTCCCTAATCTTGTCTGACCACGGCTCCGCCCCAAACATGCCCAGCCTGAGTTTAAGGTCTTTTCTTGGGTCTACGCCTTCCTGAGCCATGGTTTCAGCCAAGTAAACCGCGAAGCTCGGGGTACAAGCCAGAATTGTGACGCCTAAATCTTTCATAAGCTTGATTTGGCGCTGAGTCATTCCGCCGCTTGCAGGAACTATTTTTGCTCCGAGTTTTTGGGCGCCGTAATGGAAGCCTAAGCCGCCGGTGAATAAGCCGTAGCCGTAGGCGATGTGTATGGTGTCTTGGCGTCTTCCGCCTGCAGTGTAAATGGACCTTGCCATCAACTCCTGCCAAATAGCCATGTCGTTTTGAGTGTAGAGTCCAACGATGGGGTTTCCCGTTGTGCCGCTGGAGGCATGGATTTCCACTATCTCGTCGGATTTTGCGGCAACCATCCCGAAGGGGTAGTTTTCTTTCAGATCGTTTTTTATGGTGAAAGGAATCTTTGTGAGGTCGTCAAGTGAACGGATACTGTCAGGTTTCAACCCGACGCCGTCAAATTTTTTCTTGTAAAAAGCACTATTTTCGTAACAATATTTCACCAGCCCTTTTAGTTCTTTTAGCTGGTGTTGTTTCAGTTCCTTAGCAGGCATGGTTTCGATTTTCTTGTTCCAGTATGTTGCGTCTACCATATTTGCGCCCCTCTCTTTAGAGCCGTCAGATAACATTCTCTTATGCGTCTATTAGATAAAAGTTCCCAATTTAGCCGCCTTTCACGGCATTTTTACGTATGGGAAACCCGGCTGCGGGCAAAAAGTCTGGGTGCAAAAAAGTTGTTACTTTTGGCTTATAGTTGCTGCAGAATTTGTGATGCCTCCTGTGAGATGGAAAAAGCTGTTTTTGGGTTTTTGGTTAAAAAAACATTTTTAATTTGCTGGCTTGACAGGCGTGCTCTTACCTGAGGACGGGGTTTGCTGAGGCGGGCGCATTTCGAAGGAAGAAAAGAGAAAAATGCAAACTAACTGTGAGAATGTATCCGTCGTCTTCTCAGCCCGTGGTCTTCTTGCCGTTTGCGATTCAGATACAAAAAAAGGGAAAAAATGGTTGTGTGTGTTTGTTTATGGTTTTTTCCTGAGCATCAGAACAACTGCGACGGCGAGTGCGATGATTACCGCGATGGCTGAGCCAAGGGTGTAGGTCATTAGGTCTGAGGTCGTGGCGACATTGTTCATCGGTGTAGCGGTGGGTGTTACCGATACCGCATTTTGGATTGTCATGCCTGTTTGCGCTGAGGATCCCCAGTAAGCGTTGGTGCCTCCGAATGTGGCGGTGATTAGATAGTTGCCAGGAATGCTTGGAGGCGCCCACGTGTAAGTGTATATGCCAGTGTCTGTTGTGTTTGCATCGCCTATGTGGATCAGGTTGTTGTTAGGGTCGATTGCGTCTATGGAGACAGTTACGCCTTGGAAGCTTGTGGGTTTAGCTTGCTGCTGGTAAACGTAGCCCATCCAGCCTTGCATTATTGAATCCGCTGCACATGGCACTCCGTTGGGGAAGTCCGATGCCTGCTGATCCTGTTTTGTGCCGGCTGAAATATCCAACACCGTGCCTTGAATTACGACGTTGGTTCCTGCAATAACAGAAGTCTGAGGTGCCTGCACTGTTGCGGCGCTTGGTCCTCTGCCAATGCTGTAGATTTGGTTGTTGTAGCCGTTCATGGTCGCCACGTAGCCGTTTGCAGTTGCCCATGAATAGCCGCTGGTGGGTGACCACTCGCTCGGGTAACCTGAAAGCGACCATATCAGTTTTCCAGTGGTAGCGTTGACGGCCTGATAGGTTGCGCCCTTGTAAAGCGGATCGGGGATTGTGTGTTCGGTTGTGGCTATGTAAACAACGCCATTGGAAATGGATTGTATGAAGGTTGGATAATCGCCGTAAGAAGTGTTGAAGCCAGCGTAGGTACTGTTGCCTGTGCCTCCGTTTCCGTAGGTCCACGTCAGAGTTCCAGTTAAATCGTTGCGGCAGTAGAGTACTCCTCCGAAGCAGCAGTCGTAGAGATTGCCGTAAGCCATTTGACCGGCGTATCCGTTTGGTGTTTCATAGTAGTCGAAGGGTACTTCTGTTGCAGTTGGACCCCATAGAGAATTGCCGTTATCCAGATTGAATCCTACCCATTGCATGGTTTCGTGGTAATAGGCAGTGAAGGCGCGTGTTTGGAAGTCGACTGCGCCCCATTCTATAGTGAGGTTGCCTGCTGGCGGGTCATAGGTCTTCATCCAAAGTATTAAACCGATTGCGCCTTTAGACGCGTTGAGGTTGACAGCGAACATCGTGAATGGAAGCTGCGGATAGCCATTGCCGTTTCCCGCAAAGCCTGAGGGTAAGGAGCCGTTTCTGCAGAGCATAATGTCGCCGTAGTCGGCTGCAATTATTGTTGCAGGGTTTGTTCCCGCTGCCGGTGTGGTATATTGACCTGTTACGCTGTTGTACGTGGGTTGTAAGGGCATGCTGTTTAGCCATGACGCGGATACGTTCCAGTCATAAGTTGTCAGAGAACCGCTGTTGATTTTAGCGATTGAAGTGGTTGTTGACCCAGGGGCAAGTGCATTGGAGTTCAGTGGAATGTTGCCGTTGACGGTAATCGGTGACCCATATAGGACTACGCTGCTGGTACCGGAGGGTGCGCCTGGCGGTAGAGTTCCAGTTTCACCTGCAAGCGGAATTGGAATTGTCGGAATTAAGAGTCCATTGGAGCCATTTATTATTGACGGTGATAAACTTCCGCCGCCTGTGTACGGGTTAGTGTCGTATTGCCACAGTTTAGAAGAGTTCCACTCGGCTAAGATACCAGTTTGGGTTTGAAGCTGTGCCAGCATTATTGAAGACGAATCTTAGTTGTTCACCGCTTGGACCCGCTGCGGATGTTCCTGTCGGGACGCCTGTTACGTTGAAAAGCGGCAGTCCTGTGTATGCGTCGAAGGCGCGTGCGAAGTTGGCTGTGAAAAGTATTGGTGCAAAAGTGCCGTGTTGGTCAGGGTCCCAAAGGTTGTAGATGTAGCCGAATGAGATTGGTGGTATAGTTGAGAAGAAGACCAGAGCACTTTCCCTGTCTGCAAGTTAACGCAAACTTCTGGGCCGCTGTTCGGTCCTGTGTAGGACACAGGTTGTGTGTAGTAGAGGTATCCGTCGATTATTATGGGGTTAACGAACCTTGGCTGATATGCCGTACCCTCGAAATAGGACACTCCGTAAGCCGCACCGCTAGGGTCGGAACCTCCTGCGGGGTACATGTTTCCACCCACAACTCCACCAAATTGGAGTTGGCTTGTCCACATGATGTGCCCAGTTAGAGGTCCTACGGCGTCGGGATGGTAATATGCACAGCTTGTGTAGCCTCCCAGAATTGGCGATCCTGAACCAAGCCAATTTGAAGCCAAGGTATACCAATTGGAGTTTTCGCCGTAAATCGGGGTTTCCCAGTAAGCAATTGGTAGCGGTTCGCTAGTTGTAGCTGGAGGAATTGGTGTTTGCTGAACAGTGAGGGTTGTTGATGCAGTGCTCGGCAGGTAAGTGTCGCCCATCAACGATGATTGGGCGTAGCCGTTGCCGTTCGCTCCGTAAACTTGTCCTTGATAAGTAAAGTTAAGATTGTAAGTGCCAGTCATTGAAGGAGTGAAGGCGTAGAGTTGTGATGATGTTGAGTCTGTGATAATAGGCCAGGTTTGAGACGTAACTTTTCCGTCAGGGTCAGTAATGGTGAGCTGATAGTTGTGGAATCTGTAGTTGTTTGACATTAAAGCTGTGCTCGCTGTTGTACCGTTTGTCCCTACTGCCGCGGTTGAACCGCCGGCGGCGCCGTAAACGCAGTCAAGCCACATGTAAATGATCATTGATTGGCCGACACCGATGGGGTTAGGTTCTGCATTGATGTACGCGTATGTCGGAATACTCCATGTAGGCGAATGTGCGCAAGCATTTGGGAATAGCGTCATCGAAAATGTCAATGAAAGCATAAAGGATAAAACAATCATTATAGCTGCTATCTTTTTTTTATTATTTTTCAATTGCTTTTTCTCCTTTTTTTATGGCTCCCGTGTTGTCTGCGAAGAAATTTAAGCACTTGTAAGGAGCGCATCTTCCAACATGATGGAAGAAACAGGAGCGATTTGAGAAAAATCTTTAAACCTTCACCAGCTTTACAGAGCAAACTGGTGTTGAGACGGTTCAATTGATTCATGACAATGAATACATTCAACGGCTAATGGATTTGGGATTAACATTACTTCAGGCCAAAATCTACCTGAGTCTCAGCGAGTTCGAGAAAGCAGAAATAAGAAAAATGTCAAAAGCTTCAAACGTAGCACGAACAGACATATACCGGTTAATGCCCGAACTGGAAAAACTGGGGTTGGCAGAAAAAATAATAGCGTCACCCACCAGCTACAGAGCAACCCCGCTAAACGAAGGCTTTTCAATTCTGCTTGAAAACAAAAAAAAAGGAATACTCAGAAATAGAAACAAAAACCAACTTGCTTCTCAATAAATATCCGAGCAATGCAGTAGATGATCTGCAGGATGATTCGCAGTTCATAATCACTTCCGAAAGAAAGCTTCTTTCTAGATCGCACAAGAAGGAAATCCAGATTGCTCAAACAAGTATAGACCTTATGGTCTCATCAGCAAGAGCTAATGCGATGGTGTTTTTTGACCATCTTGCGAACCTTGAAAGAGCGATGAAAAATGGAGTAAAAATTCGTTTGGTCACACCGGAAGCTGATGCACTTTTCTCTGGAGAGCTTGATGCATTAGCAAAGAATCCTATGTTTGATTTTAGATTTTCGTCTAATCCTGAAATTTCTGGAATGTTCATTTTCGATAAGAAAGTAATGACTCTACGCATGTCTGAAACCGATCGCGTACCCAGTTTATGGTCAAATAATCGCTATGTCCTAAGGTTGGCTCAATCTTTTTTTGACAACATCTGGAACACGGCAAGAAACCAAGACGAATTTGAGATGGAAAAAGCCTATCATGATTATGTTTCCCAGAAACATTCATAGCCAGAACCCCTTCGATGTTAAAACAAAAAAGAATAATGGGAAAGTGCGGCGCGGGGTGAATTCCACCACCAAGCAGGCTTGTAGATAAAATTCCCCACTTCCGCCTTATAACATGATTCATACAAAAACCGAAAATCAACGCTTGCTTCGCTAGAAAACTAAACCAAAAGAGGCTGGTTAGTTAAACTCCCTGCCCACGCGACATTCTGCGCGTTATGAGCTTGATTTGCCGCTGCAAAGTAAGCGTGAACGGGATAGGCTGCCCAAAAGGCTCACATTGCCCCTTCAGAATCGCCGCAACAATCGCGTCAACGGTGGGTTCGGAATCAATAGCTGTGTACCCGTAGCCGATTGTTGGACCATAATGAGCGTCTGTTCCCCCCGTCTGGGGGAGCTTGAGTTTCTGCGCTATTTCCGTTGCCTTGCGTTTGCAGCGACCAAACGGGAAAGCGTTAGCGTTCAAAGTTTCTACAGCGTCAAATTTCGCCTCCTCCACATGGCTTGCCAGGCTGCCTTTGAACCATGCGTAGGGGTGAACGGCAATGGCTATTCCGCCTGCCCGATGGATTCGATCAACCGTTTCCCCAGCGGTTAAGCCTCGGGGAATCAACTCTTTGAGGTTCAATGCAACTATGTGTCCGTCTGCGCTTGAAACTTCCATGCCTGGAATTACGAGAAAGTCGGCTTCTTTAGCAATTTTTAGGCTGCCTTCAATCTGGTTATGGTCGGTCACAGCGACGGCGTTCAACCCGCGTTTTTTGGCGTAGTAAACGAGGTCTTTGGGGGTTATCAGCGAGTCTTTTGAGTAGTTACTGTGAACGTGAAGGTCAGCGTTGACTCGCATGGTTTAGTCTCATTTTATTTTGGCTTATTAGGCAGTTTCTTTCTAACCTCAGAAAGTTGCTCTTCCAACTTTGATTCGTCACCCTCAATTTTGTGGAAAAGCGGTTTTGGCTTGGCTATTTTGTGTCCCGCTTCAATGGGGTTTGTGGCGTCGCTCCAGCCGCCGCTTTTACTTACGTTTCCAGGCAGGTTGAGTGTTTGCCAAAGCTGCTCTGCCGTCTCGGGAATAAACGCCGCAGAAACCACGGTAGCGGCTTTAACCACTTGGGCGGCGACGTAGAAGATGGTTGCGGCTTTTTCTTTGTCTGTTTTCATCAGGTTCCACGGTTCTTTATCGTTGAGGTATTGGTTTCCGATTCGGCTTATTGAAATCAGGGTGTTTGCTGCGGATTGGAGTTTTGAGGCTTCGATTTCTTGGGCGGCAGCTGCCACTTTTTCCTTGATTGCCGCAAGGATTGCTTCGTCGTCTTTGTCAAGTTTTGTCGGCTCGGGGATTGTGGAGTCGAATTTTGAGGCGATAAAGCTTAGGGTTCGGTGGATGAAGTTGCCGAAGGTGTCGTTGAGGTCGGCGTTGATTTTGTCGATAAACGCGGTCCAGGTGAAGTTGGTGTCTTTGCTTTCGGGACGGGTCGCGATGAGGAAGAAACGCCAGTAATCTGCGGGGAACATTTCTAAAGCTTCGTCGATCCAGATGCCGACGCGTTGGCTTTTTGAGGCTTTTTGCCCCTTGAACTGGAGGAATTCTGTGGCAGAAACGTTCCATGGCAGATTGTAGCCTTGCCCCGAAGCTAAAAGCAGCGCGGGGAGGATTATTGTGTGGAAGGGGATGTTGTCTTTTCCGACGAAATAGAGGGTTTTGGCTTGATTGTTAAACCAGAATTCACGCCACTTCTCAGGCTCACCTAGGCGTTGGCACTGCTCAATGGTTGCTGACACATAGCCTAGCACCGCGTCAACCCAAACGTAGATGGTTTTGCCTTCTGCCCCAGCGAACGGCGCAGGGATTCCCCATTCGACGTCGCGGGTGACGGCTCGGGGTTTTAAGCCTTCGCGTATCCAGTTTAAACTGAAGCTTTTGACGTTGCTTGGAAGCTGCTGGTTGTTTTGCAGGTAGTCTGTGAGGGGTTCGGCGAGTTTGGAGAGGTCTATGTACCAGTGCCGCGTGGTTTTCACGGTTGGCTTGTTCTTGCAGATGACACAGTACGGCTCTATCAGGTTGGTTGGCTCCAGCAGTCTGCCGCACATGTCGCATTGGTCGCCGCGGGCTTTTTCGCAGCCGCAGTATGGACATTTGCCTTCGACGAAGCGGTCAGGCAGAAAACGCTGGTCATGCTCGCAGTAAAGCATCTGGGTTTCCTGCTCGAAGATGTACCCGTTCTTTTGGATTTCAAGCAAGGTTTTCTGGACAAACTGCTTGTGAATGGGGCTCTCCGTGCTTGTGTAATTGTCAAAGGAGGCTTCCCACCGATTGAAGAGCTCGGCGACGCGGGCGTGGTTTCGGTCGGTTAACTCTTTAGGTTTGATGCCTTGTTTGATGGCTTCGACCTCGATGGGTGTGCCATGCGTGTCTGAACCGCTGACCATCAAAACATCGTCGCCTCTTAGCCTGTAGTACCGTGCTGTAACGTCGGCGGAAAGCACTGAGCCTACGAGGTTGCCCAGATGCGGCGTCACGTTGATGTATGGCCAAGCGGATGTAACTAAAACTTTTTCAGGCAAACGTAATCATCACAAGGGGTTTGGTACCGCCCTTATTTAAAATTACTAGCCCCAATTTGGCAAGAAGAAAGCTGGGCAGGTCTGTTCTTTTTGCAGCAATCCGCAGCAAAAGTAGACTTAACCTTCACCAAGAAATCGTCTAATGAATTCGTTGTGGACTCTTAGACAGACCTACTTATTGAAGAACTGATCGCGCCGAAACTATCGGGGCAACCTGCATTCCGAGGTTGTTGTCGCCTGACAGGTTTTTGCAGATCAAGTTAAGTGAGTTTTCTGTGAAGCTCAAGACGCTTTTTCCATCGTTTGTGAGTTCGTACATTTTCCGCGGTCTTTCCGAATTCATGTTCCAGACGCTTTTCAGGTAGCCTTTTTTCTCGAGTAGTGCCAGCAGGGGGTATATGGTGCTGGGTCCGAAGTAGACGCCGTAGGTTTTGCGGATTTTGGTGATGAGTTGGTATCCGTGCATGGATTCTTTTTCTAGGTACTGGAGGATTATCATGTCTAGTAGGCCTTTGGTGAGTTTTGTTTGGGTTTCTTTTTGGTAGTTGTTGATCATTTTTGTTTTTTCTCCTGTTGTTGTGTCGTACAGATGTACAATATGTCTTTTTAAGACATATTTCTTATGTCTTCATAGTGTCAAAACAGCCACTTAAACCCTCGCACATACCCCACACATACCAAAGCATACCCAAAAACTTCAATTGTACAACACAACTACACATCAATACGTAAAACAAGTCCAAAAAACCAAAATTTCAACCAAGCCAAAGCCCAAAACCAACTGTACAACACATAAACAGAAAAATGAGCCAAAGCCTAAGCAGGCAGCGGCGAAAGGTCAAATTTAGCTAATTTTATTTAAGTTAGTTCGGCATTAGCACGAGTTGATAGGCGAAGAACATGAGGGGACAGGACTATTTTGCCGATGCATTAGGAATCCAGCTGGTTGAAGCCAGAGACGGCTACTCAAAAGTGACTATGAAAGTTGAGAAAACTCATACCAACGCGTTGGGCTTCACGCATGGCGGCGCAATCTTCTCGTTGGCAGACTACGCCTTCGCACACGCATGCAACTACGGGGACAACGTTGCAGTCGCAGTCCAAGTAAGCATCAACTTTTTGAAGCCGTCGGTTGAAGGCGACGTTCTGGTGGCTGAGGCAGAGCGGGTTTCAGATGGAAAAACCACGGGTTTGTATCAGGTGACAGTGAAGAGCGGGGAGAAGATGGTGGCTTTCTTTACTGGTTTAGCGTTTAAGAAATAACCTGTTCTAAAATGATTGATGACTGTTCTAAAATGTAGAGCTAATAGTGGCTCGGCAATCTTTCAATTTCATGAACCCACAGAAGCTCGCCGTCGGGATAATCCTCATAGTTGTCGTTTCAGCTTTTACGCTGGCTTTTCTTTATGGCGATATGAACAAAAATCACAGCCTAAACACCGATGAAGTTGCAGGCAATCTACAAACCGATGCTTCATGGGTTAGAAGCCTCAACCAAATGCTCAGCAAAACCGTTCCCTACCCCAACGGCACCGAAAGCAGCAACCCCAACGTTTTGCTTTCATATTGCAGAACATACCTTTACGAAAACGGTTCCTCAGAGCTGCTAGAATTCGGCGACGCCCACAACAACTCCACAAACCCAATCAGCACAACGCTAAACGGATTCTTGGTGAAAGCCAACGTACAGTTGAACGGTTCCTTGACGAGCCAATTCGTCAGCAACGTTCTGGCAAACGACAAGGTGGTGGCAATCGTCTATCGGTATTCAACATTGCAATTCGGTGGGCAGCAGAGATTCTACATTGGCTATTTCGTGTTGCAGGATAATTTAAATCAAGGTTTAGCGGGAACAATCATAACCTTGGATGTCAACCAGACCTACAGCCTCTGGGCAATACCCAAATAGCGCAACGGCTGCAAAAACAAGCAAGCCCAGTATCAGCTTTGGCCAGTCGCTTAAACTCACCTCCTCAGCGGTTGATTTCAAACACCGTTTTTTTTCTCTGGCAGCCGCGTGGAATTTGGTTTGCGGTTAATTGCCTTTTTGAAGTTTTGAGGTGTAAACGGTAACGCTTTTACGTTGAAGTGGCGCATTATAGCGCTATGAGCCCTGCCAAGAAAGCTCCTCCGCCAAAAAAGCGTCGGCAAACCCGAACGTGGGTAACCGTCGTTTCCGTCGCGCTTATTGCTGTAACGGTGCTGGCTGCCGTGCATTTTTGGCCTGCCGCAAGCAACAAGGCTTCCGCAGACAACCAATCGAACTCCGCAAACCTCGACCCAGCTTTCGTGGCTTTCACAAATCATTATCTTGCGGTAATGCAGAGTTTGAATTCAAGCTCGACAGAAGCCAAGATGCTGCCTATGCTTAACCGTGGCGACAATCAAACTCAGCTTTTCAGTTGGGAAGGCGGCAAGCTGACGTTTGCTAATGATCCAACAGGTTTTTTTGAGGACCCTCTCCAGATTCTGAACAGGGGCGAAGGCATCTGTGTGCAGTGGAGCATCGTTTACGTTTCGGCTTGTTTGGCGCTTGGGTACCAGAGTAGGCTTGTTGTGGCGGTTGACACGCAGGGTTGGAGCTATATTCATGTCTGGGCTGAAGACTACTACCACGGAGCATGGGTTCATGTCGACCCCTCGGACAAGGTTTGGAATTCTCCTCACAGGTACCTGGGCCCAAGCTGGGATTGGGGACAATTCATCGGGTCAACCGTGAAAGTCTACGCTTTCGAAGACAACAAATACCAAGACGTGACATCCACCTACAGCGCCCATTAAAAAGAACACCGAGTGAAACGGTCGAAAAATGCCGCGCGGGGGACAGCAATTTCTTAAAATAAGCGTCTGAGCACAGAATACGTTAAGACACAAGTTAATTCAAAAATTGAACGGAACCGTAAAATGTTTACTATAACTCGACTCAGGAAATACGAAGGTGGCCAATGGCGCTCAGACAATTTAGAGAGTTTGCCAGCCCAAATCGAGGAAGACTCAATTCTTTGGGTTGACGCAGAAAATCCTTCGGAAGCTGAAATGGACCAGCTCAAAAAACATTTTGAATTGGAGAATTTCAGCCTGAAGGATTTTGAAGAGGAAGGACGACGCTCAAGGATTGAAGAGGTTGAGGATCGAGTTTCCTGTTTTGTGAGTTATCCAAGCAGCGACCAGTTTATCCCAGATGCAAAGCCAAAATGGGTTGCCTTGACCATAAGTAGCCGATGGATGGTTTCCGTTCACGAGGGCCATTCTGACATCACGTGTGAAATCTACAAGAAAATCAGCACTCACGGCTACTTTGCCCTCTCCCTTCAACCATCCACCGATATTCTGCTGTACATCTTTTTGGATCTGATTATGAACGAGTGCTTCCTGTGTTCAGATTTGGCTCATGAAAAACTTCAGCTTTTAAGCCAAGAAGCCGCAAAGGGTTTTAGGCAGAGACCAAAGGACCAAAACAGGAACATCGGATTGGAAATTGCCAAGTCAAGAGAACTGGTCTTAGCCCTTAGGCAGGCCATTGGACCCCTCCGTGAGGTTGTGGGAAAAACGGCAAGAGGGGAATTCGCTATAGTTTCAAGTGCTACGCTGCCCCGTTTTGAAGACCTCTACGACAGGACAATATCGCTTATAGACGTTGTTGACACACACCGAGAAGAAATCCAGGACATCGTCGACATCGTCATTAACGCTCAAACATTAACTACTAACAACATAATCAGGGTGCTAACCATCATTTCAGCAATTTTCCTGCCGCTCACGTTGATAGCTGGCATTTACGGGACAGACTTCGGACGCGGATTCACAGTGCCAGGTTCCAACTACTCTTACGGCTTCTACATCATGGTTGCTGTAATGATAGGAATTGCAGTGGGGCTCATCTCCGTTTTCCGAAGAAAAGGCTGGCTTTAAAAAAAGACCAAGTCGCAAGGCAAATGGAAAGGTCAAGAAAAACCCAGCGGCATTCCAAGCGTCGACAATTTTTTCTCTTTTAAAGCCCCAGATAAACCTGTTTTATGTGGCTGTTAGAAAGAAGTTCTCGGCTTTTTCCTTCCAGAACGATTCTTCCTTCCTCAAGAACGTAGCCTCTGTCCGCGATTTCCAGTGAATCTTGGATGTTTTGTTCAACAAGCAGAATGGTTACGCCTTCATCGTTGATTGTGCGGATAGTGTCCAGCACCTTTTCCACAATGATTGGCGCCAACCCCAGTGAAGGCTCATCCAGAATCAGCATCTGAGGGTTACACATTAGGCTTCGGCAAATAACAAGCATTTGCTGTTCTCCGCCGCTGAGTGTTTGAGCTAACGATTTTTCTTTCTTCTTCAAGACAGGAAAAATCTGAAAGACCTTCTCCATGGTGTCGCTGATTTTACCTTTGTCTTTGGTCGTGTAGGCGCCGAGCCGCATGTTTTCTTCAACGGTCATGCGGGGAAAAATTTCTCTGCCTTCAGGAATCATCGTGATTCCCTTCTTAACTATGTCGTACGTGTGCAGTTTCGCTATGTTTTCGCCTTTGAACATGACTGCGCCGTTTTTTGGCGGGATGAAGCCCATTATTGTTTTTACAAGCGTTGTTTTTCCTGCGCCGTTGGGGCCGATGATGCTGACGATTTCTTTTTCATCAACTTTAAAGTTGACGTCGTAGAGTATCTGCACCATTCCGTAAGCTGAAGACAAATTCTGGGTTTCTAACACTTTTAATCCTCGCCAAACTGGTACTTCTTGCCTAAGTAAACCTTGACAACGTTGTCGTCGCTGCATACTTGCTGGGGGGTTCCTTCACAGATTTTTTCGCCATGATGCAGCACAATTACGCGGTCACACAGCCCCATCACTACCCGCATAACATGTTCAACGATGAGAACCGTTACCCCCTGCTTGTTGATCTGCTTTATCAGCGCCGTCGCCTCGTCGGATTCCGCCGGGGTTAAGCCTGTAAGCAGTTCATCCAGGAGAAGAAGTTTTGGGTTTGTCGCCAAAGCTTTCGCAAGTTGAATGCGCCGCAGCTCCACCACATTGAGGTTTTTTGCTTTAACATCAAACTTGTCTTTGCCTAAATCAACAAAAACCAAAAGTTCCTCAGCTTTCAGCCTCATGTCGGTTTTTTTCTCGGCTTTTTTCTCGTTGAAAAGTACGCTGGTTAAGACGTTTTCAACGGCAGTCATTTCTGGGAATGATTGGACGGTTTGGGCTGTTTTGGTGATGCCTTTGGCGCAGATTTTGTATGGTGGAAGCTTTGAGATGTCTTCGTTTAGAAACAGGATTTGTCCCGAGTCGGGTTTGTAGACGCCGCTGATAAGGTTTAGCAGCGTTGATTTGCCTGAGCCGTTAGGTCCGACAAGCCCCGTGATTTCGCCGCTGTTCACTGTGAAATCCACGTTTTTTAATGCTTGAAGCCCCCCGAAACGTTTTGAGACTTCGGTACACCTTAGCAAATTTAGCGTCTCCGATTAGCATGGAATAATCAAGTTGGAAATATAAGGTTTGGTAAAAACGAAGATTGCCCCCGAATGCCGCTTCATTCAGATGTTTTGCTGTGTGGGTGGGGAGTTTGGTTAAAGTTAAATATTATTTGCGTCTATTGGGTATCGGTGTAGCGTGTGCCTATAACTCAAGTAAGCGTTTTCTTGGATAATCATCCAGGGTCTCTTTTTGATGTGATGTCGCAGCTTGACAAAAACAAAGTCAAAGTTTTCGCCTTGTCAATTGCCGACGCAGGCGAGTTCGGCTTAGTAAGATTGGTGACCGAAGACCCAGCTAAGGCAGCGAAGTTGTTGGAGGACGCCGAATTTAACCTTGCCAAATCCAAAAAGAACACGGAGGTAACAGCAGTTTTCATGTCGGAGAAAGATACGCTGTCGAAAATAACCAAAATTCTGGGCGACGGAAGCTTCAACATAGAATATGCCTATTCTTCAGCGGTGCACGTGGGCGGAAAAATCGCTTTGATAATGCGCACCAGCAACGTTGAAAAAACGGAGCAGGTGCTGACTGAGAACGGCGTTTCAGTTCTGTCGCTGGAAGAAATCAAAAAGTATTTCCAGTGAAAACGGCTAACCTCAAAATAAAAACTGTGGATGGCTCAGGTAGTCGCTTGGTTTTTTTAGGAAACCAGGTATTTGTAGAATTTGCGGAATAGCGATTCTAACCCTTTGGGGCTGAAAACGACAATCACGATCAGAATTACACCTATGAACACGTAAGTCAGGGGCGGTCCAACGTACCCGACTTTGGGGAAGAAGGGTCCCAACGTATTGCTCAACCCTTGGGTGACGGACTGTGTTGTGAGGATTTGCATTATGGACGTTAAGAAGATTGAGCCGATTATGGGTCCGCTTACGGTGCCTAAGCCGCCGATGACCGTCATTATAAGCGGCAAAAACGAGTTTTCAGGCGAGAAAATAGAGTTCTGCACGTACCCAATGAAGTAAACGTATAATCCTCCAGCGATGCCCGCGAAGAATGTGCTGATTGTAAATGCCATAAGCTTGTATTTTGCGGTGTTGATGCCGATCATTTTGGCTTCGGCTTCGTTGCCGTGTATAGCTCGGAAAGCTAGGCCCATCCGAGACTTCATTATGCCGTACATTACTCCGACGGATACTACGGTGAATGAAATGACCAAGATGTAAAAAGGAAAGCCGGTGGGCACAAACGTCACGGGCGGGAACCCGTTTGTCCCTTTGGTGAAGGAGTCAAATTGGCTTGAAAGCGCATCCGCTATGACTGAAAAACCAAATGTCACCATAGCCAAGTACCAAGCTTTCAGTCGAACGCATGCCAAACCAATCAGCAAGCCGATGCCTGCTGAAAGCAAACCGCCGAGAAGAAGGACAAAAATCTGCAACGTAACCGACAAAGCTCCGATCGGAAGCGCTTCGAGCTTCAAGGCTGTAATTATAATCAGGGAGAGTCTTGAGCCGATGATGGCTGACGCGAAGCCTCCGATTCCTAAGAAAACAGCGTGGCCAAGGGAACCTTGTCCTGAATTTGCAAGGAAATTCCAGCTTGCCGCGTAGAGGGCATAGATAAAAATCAATGTGAAAACGAACAAAAAGAAGCTGCTTCGCACCAAGACAGGAATCAACGCTAAAATAGCAAACGAAGCTGCCAAAACGAGGAAGCCCTTCGAATGCACGAATGCGGCGAGTTTCTGTGTGTTAAGCATTTTGTTCCCCTTTCTCACCGAATAACCCGTTAGGTCTAATGATTAAAACAGCAATCAGTAGGGCAAATGCAACGGCGCTTGACCATGTTCCGCCTAGGAATAAAGCCGCCATCTGCTCCGCGATGCCGTAGAGCAAACCGCCAACGATTGCGCCTCGGATGCTTCCTAAGCCGCCGAGAATGATGATTGCGAAGGCTATGATAGTCATCATGGCGCCGCTTTGAGTGTTAAAGGAGAAAATTATGCCGTATAATCCGCCTGCGGCAGCCGCCATCGCTGAACCTAAGGCGAAGGTTATCATGTAAATTCTCTCGGTGTTTATTCCCATAAGAGTAGCCGTGCCATTTTGTTGGCTTGTCGCCCTCATCGCCAACCCAATCTTTGTTCTGTAAATTAAGAGTCCGAAAGCAACTAGAATCACGGCGACAACAAAAATGGCGATTACACGGTCGTAAGTGATAGAGAAAGCGGGCAAAGCAAAGCTCATTCCAGAGAAGGGACTTGCGATACGTTGCGACTGGTCTCCCCAAAAAAGCAAGGCAACGTTCTCAAAAATATAGATTAAGCCGAGGCTGACGAAAATCTCGTTCAGCTTGTCACCGCCGAGAACCCTACGGAAAGTGAGACGCTCAACGCCCACTCCGAGCACAGCCACCAAAGCCATCGAAACAACAATGGCTTCATAGGCGTTCAAGCCGCTCCAAACTGATATGGTCCATGTTAGGTAGGCGCCAATCATGAGGAGTTGCCCATGTGCAAAGTTCACGAGTTTCATGACGCCGAAAATTATGTTGAGTCCGCTTGCGAGAAGCATGTAAACGCAGCCAACCGCGACGCCCCAAAACAGAGTTAGAAGTATTGCTCCCGCGGTTATATCCATGTGAAACCCTTTTCCTTTTCTCCCAAAGACGATTGGCTTTTGCTCAAATAACTGCACTTAGCTATTTAAAATATTTCACATGTAAGGAAAAATAAAAAGAAAAGGTTGAGCGGAAGCTTAGCTTCCGGGTTTGTAGCCTTGTGGCAGAGTAAATGTTGCGGGAGTTACGCCGTGTATTGCTGACGGGGCCCAAACGATCTGCGACTCCAGCTTGCTTGAAGTAGAGTTCCAGATAAGCTGTTCGATGAATGTGTTTGCTGCTATTTCATGCCAGTTAACGCCTGAACTGAACTGTATTTTGCCAGTCGATGTCAAGATGTTCATGTCGTTGATGTTGACGTTCTCTAATGCCGTTCGAACTGAAGCTTTATCGACTGTTCCAGCGCTTTCGATTGCCGCTTTAGCGATGTAGAAGGCGTCGTAGGTGTCAGCGCCCATCATGCCTGGGTAAACGCCATATTTCGCGTAGAATTTCTGTGTGTAAGACTGCACTGCCGTCGAGTATGAAGGTGTCATGAATGGATCCATCTTTGACTCCATAAGTTGACCGTTACCTGTGTCTCCTATCATCGAGTAGAATGCTGGGTCCTGATTGTTTTCGATTGCGATGTAGACCGTTTTCAATCCAACGTCGTTCCATCCTTGCTGAATTATTAGTGGTGTCTTGTCTGGGTTGTCGACAACTATCACTACATCTGGATGAGCGCTTTGAACCGCGATTAGGTCAGCTTGGTAGTTGGTTTCAGATGGGTCGTAGCTTCTTTGGATTACGAGGTTAATCGGCAGGCTTTCATTTTTCACCCAGTATTGAGCGGCTTGGTCAACTCCCTGTCCGAAGGCGTCATTGCGGTAGAGTACTGCAATGCTGATGTTTCGGTCAGGTGCTACCATGGGCTTCATTTGTGTGGCAAAGAAGTCAACTATGGTTTTAGTGTATTGATAGGTAGTTGTGCAATAATGGAATACATAGCTCATTTGATCTGAATCTGCTATTCGGGTGGTGTCGCCTGGAGCAAGACCGCCGAAGTCTCCCTGGGGTCCCCTTCTGGTGACAAGCTGGTTTGAGGCGCCGGTTATTATGAAGGGAATTTTGTTGGAGGTAGCTACTGTTTCGTCGGCGAGGGTTCCTGCGCTTCCGTATCCACCGATGTACATGTCGACGGAGTTTGTGGATTGAAACGTGGTCATGGCGGTTTTCGCATTGGCTGGAGAGTCATCAATTGTGTCCACCGTTGACAAAGTGATGTTTACGTGGGCGTGCCAACCTGAAACGTAGACGCCGCCGGCTTTGTTAATTTCGTTCACGGCGAGTTCTGCTGCCCTCTGCATGTCTTCTCCGACAGGCGACTTCGATACCGGAGCGACCAAAGCGATGTTGATGTTCCGCGCGTCAGCTGAAGGTTTTGTGGCTGGTTGAATTAATTCTACTGTTGCAACGATTGATACGATTATAATGATGGCTACGACTAATGCCAGTATTTTCTTGTTCAAATTTTTTCCTCTCTCTTTTTTGTAACCAATATCAATGAGAACTGCTAATAAAACTAACTCAAAAACAACCATCTATAGACTGGAAACCAAAACAAAAATGGCTTTAAAACTCGAATCTGAGGCGTTTTCCACTCTTTAGCAGGTTTTTAGTTTAGTTTGAAATAGATGCGCCTGTTACTTTTTCCCTTGTTTTCGGTTTTCAAAAGCTCAACTTGACCGACTTCCCGCAGGTTCTTCACATGCGTTCCCCCGTCCGCCTGTCTGTCAACACCGACGATTTCCACGATTCTCAGCGAAGGCAAATCTGGCGGGAACGCGCCAGCCATCTTGACAACGCCAGGGATTTTCATGGCTTCTTCGCGGGGCAACTCGTACCATTTCACAGCGACGTCGGTGCCGAAAAGCCTGTTAGCCTTCGCCAAATACGTTTCCAAGACTCGGCGATCAAACGTTTCCAAGTTGAAGTCAAACCGAATATGGTCTACGTCAAGCTGGTTGCCCGTGATAAGTGCGCCCGTGCCTTGATTAAGCAGCGAAGCGACAACGTGGGCGGCGGTGTGACTACGCATAAGCTTGTATCGTCTATCCCAGTCCAAAACCAGATGAACTTTGTCGCCTGTTTGGAGTCCGGCGTGGTCAACTTCATGGGAAATTTCGCCTGAAAACTTGCCTACATACACCACGTTGTAAACGTCGGAGCCTTTGATTATTTTGCCCGTATCATACGGTTGTCCCCCGCCTTTAGCGTAAAAGATTGTTTGGTCTAAAACAACGAATTTGCCCTCTTTAACTGCAACCACCTTTGCATCGGATTCTTTTAGGTAACTGTCAACCAAGATATAACGCTTTAGTCATGGCCCCCGACTACCGTTAAGCCGTCTATGCGCTAAAAAGCGTATATCAATTTTGCGCATTTAAAAGAAAAATCAAAATACCACTTACCCAGACAGTAACCTGTTGAATGCCAATGCAGCTGACGAAGAGCAGAAAAAACCTCACTGACCCATACTTCTTAGTTCTATGCGTCATGGGAGCCTTCGCCATCTTAAGCTCCACCATGTCAAAAGACCCCGTGCTGCAACCTTTTTCGCTCATAAACTCAATACACCCGCACGACTTCACCGGGATCATCGCAGCCGCCTCCACCATTCCGGGAATCCTCGATCAGTTTGCCAGCCGCTTCATTATCAGACCATTTCGGAAGAAGAAAAATCGTCCTACTCTGCAACATTCATCTTCGCATCGGCGCCTTTCCTCTATTTACTGTGTTACGGCTGTGGTGGCAGCTTGCACTCGTGAGGTTTTACCACGGCTTTGCAACCGCGATTTTCGTGCCTGTTGCAGAAGCCACGATTGCGGAGCAGTTCCCGGCAAAAAAAGGCAGACGCATCTCCGATTTCAACGCTGCGACCTACGTTGGAAGGGGACTTGCACCAGCGCTGGGCGGCTACATTTTACTCTTAACGAATCAAGGCATGGCAACCCCGAGCAACTTTGCAACTTTGTACATAGCTGTCGGCGTGTCAGGCATTGTCGCGTTTGCAATTGCGCTTCTTTTGCTTCGGGAAACAAAAACCGCGCCCGCTGAATCGACGAAGGCGCCGTTTTCAACTCGGAAACTGTTGAGGGGTTGGCTTGAGGTTGCAACAAACAAGGGCACGTTAGTTGTTACATTTGTTCAGTCCGTGCAGTACTACGTTTTCGGCGTCGTAGAATTCTATTATGTGCTGTACATGCAGCAGGTTGCAGGTTTCAACTCGTTTGCGATAGGCATCGTCATGACCGTGCAGATCGTCTCCTTGATAGTGTCTAGACCCGTAATGGGGCGCTTTTCAGATAGAACCAGCCGACGCATACCCGTTGTCATAGGATGCCTCCTAAGCGGAGCACTCCTGTTCATAATTCCATTCACCACGCAATACTGGGTGTTCATTCTGGTCTCTATTGGCTACGGCCTAGGCTTCGCCATGGTAATTTCGTCAACCTCGCCAATCATGGTTGAGGTTAACCGTGCAAGCTTCGTTGGCACTTCAATGGGTTTCTTGAGCACCATGATGGACATTGGGCAAGCCATTGGACCCATAATAAGCGGCGTAATCTTAGCGTCAATCCTTGGCTACAACGGGCTCTTTACATCGTTGACGTTGCTACTTGCTGCTTCAGCCGCCGTCTTTTTCGTATCAGGCATAGCCAAAACAAGAGAAAACAAAGAAAAAGTTGCTGTAGCCCACTGAACAAATGTTTTTCAATTAGGCTTTAGGTTTGCCGCTGAAGTATTCTTTTAGCGGGTTCCAGTAGAATTCCGTCCAGCCATCGGCAATCTCGTCGGCTTGGTCTTTAGGAACCCCAGAGTGAACCATGCAGATTTCTGTCCCGCCGGGAACCGCTTTAAAAGTTAACTCCAGCTTGGAAGCGGGGTAGCCTTCTTCCCAATCCGTCGAAGTCCACTCTTGAACTATGCGTTTGCCATCTTCAAGCTCTAGGTATTTCCCAATAATGTAGCCGTCCCAAGCCGTCATTTTGCCGCCGACAACCGCTTTGCCAGTGGCTTTGCCGCCTGTGAATTTCGCGTGTTTTTTTGCGTCAACGTAAGCCTCATAAACTTCCTTGGGTGAGGCTGGAACGACAACGGTTTGCTTTATCGTGGTTACTTCGGGTTTCATGAAAATCAACAGTAAGGCTAGAGGCGACAACCCTTTTTAACTTTAACGCTTACTAGCCATTGACCAAAAATGGGAAGATGCACCGTAACTAAGGGACAACGCAGAATCGGCAGAACAATACGCAAGCTTGAAGGAAGCGTGGAGCTTAAGTTCTAAAGAAAGCAGCGCCAAAATAGCTGAGAAAAACTTCAAGCAGAAAACCCAAGCATCCCAAGGCTACACGAATGATTCGCCCGTGCAGAATTTGCGTGACCCCGCAAAATGGAAAAAGACAGATAACAAGTCAGCAGCAACCTTAAAAAAAATATTTGCCGAAGAACGAATTGGTCAGCGAATCACACGCTTAACAAGTGGTGGGCAAGACTTGGGAGTCTATCGGTTAGGGATATTATATGGGATGCTTGTTAAACGCTGATTCGCTGAACCTTGTTTTCTAATCGGCTGCTGTTCTCGGCAAAAGAAACATCCGTTTTTAGGCTCTTAATAGTTTCACAAATAATCTATAGAAAATCTATAGCGAGGTGCCTTTAAGTTCTTTAAGGCGGAAGCGTCTAGTTTTGATGTGATTTTATGTCAGCTTCTTTGGATATTGAGAGTAACTGGAATTTCAGGATTTTTGACAAACGCCTCATTGTTGTAAAAACCAAGAGCGAAAGCATACGGAAAATGGCTGTTTTAGACGTTTTAACCAGCTTGATGTTTGCGGTTGAGGTGCCAGACATGGTTTCAATGGCGGAGCTTGACGTCGAAAAAGAGTATTTGGCGAACCTTAGAGTGTACACCTCCAAAAACGTTGAAGGCGTCGACGCGGACTTTCTTAACTTTTTTGAAGCCGTAGACATTGACCAAAACATAGAAGACTTCATCAAAGCCTACTGGGTTTACCCAAACAAAATCCTCTTCGAACTAATCGACCTCGAAGAACCCTGACCTATCGCAGTACCATGTTGACGAATTTTTCAGGGTTAAACAGTTCCAGATCCTTGTAGGTTTGCCCAACCCCGATGAAGAGAATAGGCTTCTGAGTCACGTACGTTACGCTAAGCGCTGAGCCGCCTTTCACGTCAGCATCAACCTTGGTCAAGATGGTGGCGTCTACGCCGACTGCCTTGTTGAATTCTTCCGCCTGCATTACCGCGTCGTTGCCGATCAGCGAATCCACGGTTAAAATGGTTAAGTCGGGGCACACGACACGTTTCACTTTGATGAGTTCGTTCATCAGGTTCTGGTTAGTCTGCATTCTGCCTGCCGTGTCAATCAAAACAATGTTGATTCCATGAGCCTTGGCGTGGTTAACCGCGTCGTAGGCGACTGCTGCTGGGTCGCCGCCGTAGTTGCTTTTGATGATGCGTAAGCCTAAACGTTTAGCATGTTCCTCAAGCTGCTCGATTGAGCCAGCACGGTAAGTGTCGGCGCCTGCAAGCACCACAGAGTAGCGTTTGTCACTGAAAAACTGCGCCACCTTAGCTACAGTCGTGGTTTTCCCCGTGCCGTTGATGCCGACAAACATCAAAACAAACGGCTCACCCTTCTTGCGTTTTTCGTCAGCTAACTTGAGCAAGTCAATTCTGACGCCTGTTAACATGACTTCCAAAAGAACCTGCCGCAGATTTTCCTCAACAACTTTTTTCTTGTCATCCATCCGTTTAACTTGGACGCCGACAAGACGCTTTTCAAGGTCCTCGCTGATTTTATCCGCTACTGGAAAAGCAACATCGTTTTGGCAAAGACTCATCTTAAAATCTGCTAAAATAGGAGCAAGATTTTCCGATTTAAACTCGGCTGTAGTGACCTTGGTTACTAAGCCTTTAAAACCCGACTTGAGCTTCTCAAACATCGCTTCAAGGTTTCCCTTCTCTGCCCGATGAAAGCAAAGTTTCAAGCCTGCTTCTGCCCGTGTTTATCCGTTCAGCCACCTGGCTAAACTGGTTCTGGGCTGCATTCATGGTTTTTTCAAGTTCATCTAGCCGTTCTTTAAGGGTTGCTCTTGCTTCAGCCAACGTTTTTTCCACGGAAACGCCTGCGCCCATACCGACGATAATCGTGTTGGTGTCGGATAGTTTCGCTTTAACGTATGCGCTTCCGCCGATGGGAACCAGAAGTTCGGTGTTTTCTTTCTCTTTTTCAATTCCGTCTAAAGTCAGGTTGGCGTAGGTTAAGTCTGAGATGGCGGCGTTCACCATGCTGATGCGTTGCTGCAGGGTTTCTGCTGTCTGCTCAAGATACCGCATCTCCATGCTGAGTTTACGAAGCTCTTCTTCTGATTTATTTGGCTGAGCCATACGTCTATTCCCCTACATTTCAGCGACTATTTTCTTCAAGATGGGATTTTCAATTTGGTCAGCGGTAATTTCGTGGACATCGCTAATTTTGATGTGGCATCTCTTAACGCGGTGCCTGCTGCCTATTTCGGCGTAAACCTTCTCAACCGCATGCTCGCTCTTTTCAGCTAACAATTCCCTGACGAACGGGGTATTCAATCTCGGCTTGAAGATTTGGCCGGTAACTTTGAAAGCTTTCATTTCTAATCTTTCCGCACAACAACCACAGCGTTCCCAATAATAAACATATTCACCGAAAAAGGCAGGTCTAAGCTATTTAAGCTGGGCATCTTTTTGCTTAGTCCATCGGGTTAACGTGCCCTTGCTTGCCAAACGGTTTGGCTGTCTGGCCCGAAAAACCTTTCTTAGCTGCTGATGG
This sequence comes from Candidatus Bathyarchaeota archaeon, assembly GCA_963780185.1. GTDB lineage: Archaea > Thermoproteota > Bathyarchaeia > Bathyarchaeales > Bathycorpusculaceae > Bathycorpusculum. The sequence continues at coordinate 55,068 of CAWABA010000003.1, forward strand.
TGAAGGCTTTTCCGCATTTATCGCACACGTAATATTCGAGGTGAAACATGCGGTTGTCAATGGTTTTTTTGGGTTTTGCAACATCTTTGCCGCAGTTAGGGCACGTAGCCACAGAAACAGCCTCGGAGGAGTCAGGAACAGACAAAGTACAAATAAACTTTACTTTTTCGCCTTTCCTAAGCAACCAGACAACGGCTTGAACTCTTGTGCCCTCTGAAACGGTTATTTCTTCACAAAACAAAAAGGAAAAAATTTTACAAAGTTCCCAAAGCATGCTCAATTATGAACATTTCAGGACCAGTCGTCATGGAGCCAGCCACGGAAGCATGCGAGTTGGCAATTAAGCCTGTTCCAACGTAGGGGACACCGCAGTTAACTGTGCCGACGTCGACTGGAACTTTGAAAACGTCTTCCAATATCTTTCTTTCTTCGTCTTTAAGCAGCGGGTGAGCAAGCAAGCCTTTGTTGGTTGCCACAGCTAAGGAGCCGACGTAAGGTAACCCCGCAATCTCAGTTGGGACAACTTCGACACCGAAGGTTTCGCTGATTTTCTTAATCTCAGGCGCCTTCAAACGCGGATCAACCACCGCGCCCCTGTCGTTGACTAGAATCAGGTTGCCGAAGGCGGTCTTTTTTGATTCCATAATTGTGATGGTTCCTTCGAAAGCGGCTTTTATCTGCGAAAGTTCTTCTTCGCGAATCGCGGCGGACAGCAGCATGCCGTTGGAGTTTGCACACGCCAAGACGCCTGCAAGAACTGAGCCGCTTATCGCGGTGTAAACAAGCTTAACATTGAGCCAACCTGCGATTTCTTGGGCTTTTTCCAGCGGCACCATCCGCGGAATCATCACTACGTTTTCGGTTGCCAGTGTGTAGACGCCTATGCTTGCGCTTCCAACGATGCTTGATAAGTAAACTGTCAAGAACCAATTCTCCTACGAAAGCTCACGTGTCGATGTTTCATGCAAACACCCTATTTTAGATTGCGGTATCCAACGCAATTTTCAACAGGCACACGTTTGCCTTTGATTTTTTTGATGTCGAAACCCAAAACTGAAAAAGTTTTAAAACGCGCAGGATGTCATCCATAAAAAATTGGCTGTTTCTCAACCGCATAATAATTTGACAAATGTTTTTTCTTTTGTCCACATTCCCTAACGGCGTTTGTCAAACATTTGACTATAAGAAGGCTTTTGAGTGAAACGTGGGCTTCTTTAGACGGCGACTAAAATGGAAAATTGGTTAAAAGGAATATTGGGGGGATCCGTTGGTCTCCTGATACTCGGAACAACAATTGCCATCGGCTATTACATAAGTATACAAGGTGCAATAGTTGCTTTCATCTGCGCAGTGTTGGTAGGCGGTGCTTTTCTGAGTCTTATTTACGCTATTGAAAATAATGACTTCAAAGCTGGTGCGTTCGTCCCAATTCTTTTGGCTTTAGCTATAATCACTGGAATTTTTGCACAACCACCGAGTGCTCCGACTTTCGGACTATGCATATTGACAGCAATTTTTGGAGCGGTCATGATTCAGCAAGGGGAATAGAAAAACGTAAAATACCAAATAATCAAATAACATGACCGATAAAAGGGGGTGCATGATGATTAATCGAAGGTATAAGGGAATACTCGCTCTTACAGAACTAATCATAGTTTATGTAGTATTTCCTATTTTTAGCACCTTTGTACTTTGGTTAGCGATCATAACTCGAAGTACTTTCCTTCTTGCTTTTGCTGCGAGTTACTTCATCCTATTTGCTTTTGTGGCAGTTAGAAAAGTCAGATATGACAGCCACTTTTTGGCTTCAATAGACATCAAAGAGGCGCCATCAAACATAACCCAGTTACTCTCTGAAACTACAAGCAGAGGGATTCTTATCAATCAGCTAATAATTAAGACAATAGACCAAAACCCACGAATTTCGCAAACTGAATTACACAAAAAATTACCTATTCAACCGCAGATGTGCCCGACAAAAGAACGCGTGAGACAGTTCGCCGTGGAACTACAAAAGCTAGAGATTATCCGTGATATGGCCTCAGACTTAAGTGAAGGAAAAAAATGCGTTTACATTTTGACTAAACGCGGTGAATGGTGCCTATTGGCAATAAAGCAATATTACCCAAGATATTATGTGCAATTTCTTGTTAGGGACATTCTGAAAACACATTTCCGCAAAAACTTGGTCTCCTTTGAGTCACTAAATAACTGATAGTGACTTACCTTGCCCTTTTTTTACTGTTGCGCCCAAATACAGCAACGACAGCAAGATGGCGGCGGCGGGAGGCTCGTCGACTGAAACGCAAATGCGTCCGCAATTGCTTTGCTTCAAGCAAGAATTAGGCGGGGACCAGTTATACCCATTTTGTTTTGAGGTTTGGGATTCCTTTGAAATGAGCGTCGTCTGTAATGAGCGTACACCCGTAGGTTTGGGCCGTTACAGCTATTATGCTGTCAGCCATAGGCATTTGGCGCTTGGTTCTTAACTCGGCACTTTGCACCGCAACCTGAAAATTCACGTCAATAATCTTGCAGTCAGCTTTGATAATATTGCTTCTCAAGGTTGCGACCTCCCGTCCTTCGTGCGTCATGTCGATGCGGTACAGTTCATGGATTGTTAAGACGGAAACCATTTTTTCCTTTGGAGGCATTAATTCATGCTTAAGTTTACGTAAGAGCGCCGTGTCTTCGGAATAGAAATACTCCACGAAGAAGCGAGTGTCATAGAGATGTTTTTCAGGCATCTTCGTCACGCATCTGATCTAGCTCCTTCTTCAGCTCTTTGACATCGGCTTTCCCGGCGCTGGCTCCTGCTAAGTCAAAGATGCTTGGGCATTTCTTTATTACGATCTCGCCGTTTTTTTCCACTATCTGCACTCTAGAGTTTTCTTCTATGTGGAACTTTCGTCTAAGTTCAACAGGAATTGTGACTTGACCTTTCCTTGTGACTGACATTTCGCAGGTCATACTTGCACCTTAGTATACCTTTGGTTAAAGTATTACTTAAGGATTAACTGTGCGCGGAATAAAGCGCGTGCGAAACATGGCGCGAACCCTGGGAATATCGGAAAAGGAAGAAAGAGAAAAAGTTGGGATTTTAGCCCATGATGGCTTTGAGGTCTGCGTCGGGTGTGGTGATGGGCATGATGTTGAATTTTTCAACCAGCACGTTGAGTATTCCTGGCGTTATGAAGGCGGGTAGGCTGGGTCCTAAGCGGATGTCTTTTATGCCGAGGCTCAGCAGCGACAGCAAGATGGCGACGGCTTTCTGCTCGTACCATGACAGCACCAGCGAGAGCGGCAACTCGTTGATTGACACGCCGAAAGCGTCTGCGAGTGCCTGCGCGATTTTGACGGCTGAGTAGGCGTCGTTGCATTGTCCGATGTCGAGGAGCCGCGGGATTTCGTCGATTGAGCCCAGGTCTTTGTCGAAGAAACGGAATTTGCCGCATGCCAACGTTAGGATGATGGTGTTGCTGGGTGCTTTTTCCACGAATTCGGTGTAGTAGCTTCTGCCGGGTTTTGCTCCGTCGCATCCGCCGACCAAAATGAAGCGTTTGATGTGCCCGCTCTTCACTGAGGCGATGACTTTGTCCGCGACGCTCAACACCGCGTTTCTGCCAAAGCCCACCAAAACCGTTTTTCCTTCGGCGTCTTCTTGGAAACCTGGCAATTGCGAGGGCTTTCTGGATTACTGGCGAGAAGTCTTTGCCGTCGATGTGTGGGACGCCTGGGTAGCCGACGGGTCCTGAAGTGAAGATGTTGGCTCTGTAGCTTTCGATGGGTCTTTGGATGCAGTTGGTCGTCATCAAGATGGCGCCTGGAAACTGCGCGAACTCTTTCTGCTGGTTCTGCCAAGCCGTGCCGTAGTGCCCGTAGAAATGCGGGTACTTTTTGAGGGCGGGGTAGCCGTGGGTTGGCAGCATTTCGCCGTGAGTGTAGACCGTGATGCCTTTGCCTTCGCTTTGCTTAAGAATCGCCTCCAAATCGATGAGGTCATGTCCCGAGACAAGTATGGCTTTGCCTTTCTTGTGCCCCAAAGGCACCCGCGTCGGAGTCGGATGACCATACGTTTCAGTGTTTCCCGCATCCAGCAACTCCATTGCCCGAACGTTGACCTCGCCGCACTTGAAAACTAAACCTACAAACTCGTTAGTTCCAAGCGATTTGTCAAGTGGAGCTGCGAGTCCCTGATTTACGAAATCGAAAACCTTGTCGTCTTTTTTGCCCAGCAAAGCCGCATGGAACGCGTAGGCGGCGACCCCTTTAAGCCCGTAAGTCAGCAGCCACTGAAGCGAATGCTGGTCAGGGTCCATGGTTGAATCGGAGTTTATCCCGAAAAGTTTTCCTTGCTGTATCAAGCCGGCGGTTGTTTTTTCAAGTTGCAAATTGAATGTTGAGTTTACTTTGCCTTTTAGGGCATATAGTCTGCTGCGGAGCTGTTCCTGGTACTGCGCTGTTTTCCTGATGTAGGCGCTTATTGCCTCTGGGTCGAAGTTCACATTTGTTAAAGTAACGAATAATGCCTCAGCCGTGAAAAGGTCAACGTCTTCATCTTTTACCCCTGCCTTTCGGGCTTCAGTCGAAAGTTGCCCGAGTCCACGAAGCATGTAGACAAGCAAATCCTGAAGCGCCGCGACATCGGCAGTTTTCCCGCAGACACCCGCCACCGTGCAGCCTTGCCCCTTAGCGGTTTGTTCACATTGATAACAGAACATTTGATTTTGACTCATAACTTACACCTTTGCAAGATAATAGGCTCCTTTGCAGATAGACATTGCCCCGAACATATCAGGGATTTTGGTTAACGACCCCAGTTAGGAAAACACAGAATGCGCAAGCTGTAAAAAAAATCCGTGGCAAAAGCTGGTTCTAAAATCTTTTAAGCAAATAGCAAATACAAAAGTATTAGTGCTAGGTTATGAATAAAGAATGTTGATTGCTAAACTAAATCGAAATCGATAATTATAGCGATGGTTTAGTTTAATTCTGGTAAACAATGTCATTTTGATAAATCAAATTTTAGAAAATTATTTCACATGCATCTAGATACATTCGCCTTTACTATATTGGTTTTTTATTCGGACATGATAATTCTTTTATTTCTGGTTTATTTTAAGGAGTAGTCATAATAAAAGCAAGTAAACCCTTCTCAGAATGCCCCTCTGCCCTCGTGAGAATTTATTCTTTAGAATTGGTGAATAAAATTTGGGTAAAGAACATAAGTTTAGGAAAGACTTTACTCCAGAGCAATATGCTTCATATTTCGAACGAAAGGCCAAGAATCCAGACGCGCTAATATCTAAAAACAATGAAACGCGGAATTCAAAATTTAAAGACAAAAAGAGCAAGGCATAATTTTTGTTTTTTCTTACGTTTTAACCCAAAAAGTACCTATGCGGGTACGTGTTGCCTAGAATTTGGTTAGGTCAAAGCCGACTCTGTTAGACAGCTGAGGCAGGTCGTTTAGGATATAGACGAAAGCCAAGCCCCGCCAGTCGCCCCATCGTTCCTCCGCGACTTTTTTGAGTTCAGGAATCGCTTCCCGCGGGTCAGCAGGTTTCTTGCCGTGGAACAGGACACCAAAGATTTTGGCGCTCCAGACATCAAGCGGAAAACCCATCCGCGGCATCACCAATTCGGCTGAGTACTCGCCGATTCCCCGCAGCGTCCGAAGTTTTTGTTTTGCTTCTTCAGGAGCCATAGCCCACAAGTCATCCATGCTTGGGAAACCCTGATTCAACGCCTCCGCTATTGCCTTGAGGTTTTTGGCTCTGTACCCAAGTTTAGCCTTCGCCATAAGCTCCTCAACCGACGTGTGGGCAATTGTTTGGGTGGATGGCCAGTATCGCATGGTTTTTCCGTCGAAGCTGGCTTTGTCGCCGAACTCTGTAATCAGGGAGTCCATCATTTGGTTGCTTCGCTTCATGGGCGCCATCTGCAGGGTAACAGCTAAAATCAAGGCGGGAAACAGCTCGGGCCAACCCACGGTGTGCATACCGTACAGGTCTTTGACTACGGCGCGGAGAATATCGTCTTTGCTGCTGAGCTTGTAGAATTCTTTGAGGTCTTCCTCGGCTTTCAGTGCTCTTTTTAGCATCCGCGTCACGGCTTGCTTTTCGGTGGCTTCAAAGGCGGTTTTGGAGTAGGCGGTGCATTGGATTTTTGGTTTCTGCACGGTTCCTGTGGACCATATTTTCAAGCCTAAAAGGTCTCCGTTAAAACGCGTGAGTGTCCAGCAGGTTCCTGATTCGTAGACTTCGTCGGGTGTTGACCACCACCAGCCAGCAGGCTTGCGCAAAGTAAGGTCAAAGCTGTAGGGTGGAATTGCCTCAAACTCATCTGAAAATGCTTCTCTCAAATTCACACTGGAACCCTAAATATTCAAGACGGAGCTGAGATAAAAAAGATTAGGGTTCTACGGTGGATTAGGGGCAAGTTTGCAAGAATACCTTATTAGCGATGCCCAAGTTGAATCTTCATGCTTGATGGCGATGGGTATGAATATCGGCGAAGAATTTGACGGTATTTCTGAAATTTACGACGAAACAAGACCTGCAGCTACACAGACTGAGCTCAAGGTGCTTTCAGGCGAACTTGAAAGATTGCCACACAATACTCGACGTTGGCGTAGGCACAGGCAGGTTCGCAAAGCCTCTTTCAGAATGCGGGTTTGACATTGTCGGGATTGATTTGTCGCGTAAAATGATTTTGAAAGCCAAACAAAAAGGGCTCCACAGCCTCATCTTAGCTGACGCCTGCAACATGCCATTTAGGGACGGAGCGTTTGACGGCTCCATAATAATTCACGTTTTCCATTTACTGCCCGATTGGTTGACCGTCTTGCGGGAGATGGGTCGCGTGACAAACAAAAAAGTCGCCACTTTGCTAGGCAACAGACCCAGCGGAAGGGGCAGCACAGCGAACGTTTCTGGAGGTGCCGCGTCTTCAGCGCACCCGGAGATTTGGGTTCAATATGCCAAGTTAAGGGCGGAAGCAGGGTACCCGATGCAGCGTAATACGCGAAGGTGGCAAAACGAAGCCGATGCCAAGTCAAAATTGCCTCCGAGCAAGCTCATAGAAGTAAGCAATGAGGTTGTCACGACGAAGATTAGCGATTTAATCGAAAGATTTCTGCAAAGAGCGCCATCTTCGAATACAGGCATACCCGTAGAGGTTCATCGAAAGATAATTCAGCAGCTCTTAGCGTCTGTCGGCGACAAACAGATTACGCGAACCGTAACCGAGGAGCTTGCCATCTGGCAACCTAGCCAGCTTAGATTATGAGCAAAATTGTGTATATGGAAAGTGTATATGGTTTCCGTATATGCTTCGCCTACCTATCGGGTGCCTTGCGTAAAGACAAAAACGCTCAAAACGAAAACCACACCAGACAATCTTTGAAGAAAAACTACTTTTTCAATATCGCAAAATAGAATCAGATAAAGGCATGAAAAAGGCTTAGGTATTCAGGTGACGCAGACTTCGTGAATCACAGGAAAATCTGGCTTGCCGCGGCTCTTATAGCGATAATTGTTGTGTCTTTTTTTGTAGCGTCCAACCTTCTTGCGCCCGCGAAACAAACAGCTGTGTCTAAGCCTTTTTACGTGGGAATCGAAACGGGGTGGAACGCCACGGCTGCCCAATGTGAAGCTGTGATTAACCAAGTCAAAAATTACTGTAACCTGTACATTGTCGCGTCGCCGCAAGTCATCGTGAACGAAACAGCGCTAAACGAGGTGTGTGACTACGCTTACGCGGCGGGAATGTCCTTTATGCCAGAGTTCTACCAGCAGTTCTTCGTTAACCCAAACGGCTACACCCCACACGACTGGTTCGTCGCTGCAAAAGCACGCTACGGCGACCGTTTACTCGGCATATATTACTACGATGAGCCAGCGGGAAGCCAACTGGATACAACTCAAATCATAAAAAACCCAGTTATAACGCCGACTTCCCCAGCGAAAAGCTACCTGGATTACACTGACTACTTCTTTTGGCTTTGGACACACGGCAGCGACGGCGGCTTAACTGCAACTTCAGCTTTCTTTAAAAACGCAAATTCTTCCCTGTTCACTTCAGACTACGGCTTATACTGGTTCGACTACGACCTCGGATACAACACCGTTCTGGCGCAGTTCGGCTGGAACAACAGCAGACCCATGCAGATTAGCTTGGTCAGAGGCGCGGCAGAGGCTCAAAACCAAAGTTGGGGCGCCATCATAACCTGGACATACAACGGAACCGAGAACGGAGGCACCTATTTGGAGCCGCCCCCCGAGATGTACAGCGACATGGTTTTAGCCTACAATTGCGGCGCGTCATACGTATCCATCTACGACTCATCCCAAAACTACGTTGGCACCACACTGAACAGCTCATACTTAACGAAACTGCAGGAGTTTTGGAACTACGTCCAGCAGAACCCGAGCAAACAAGGCAGCCTAAAAGCAGACACCGCCGTGGTGCTTCCGCAAGATTACGGCTTCGGCTTCCGCAGCCAAGACGATTCAGTTTGGCAGTACCGCACAGCCACCGCCTGGACACAGCAACTCTACCTCAACGTCACCACCCTTCTTGACAAATACAAGTCACGCTTAAACATCGTCTACAGCGACCCCCAATTCCAAAATGCGATCCGCAGCGATTACAGCAAAATCCTGTATTGGCCCAAAAACTTCGACAATGGCGTAAGCTACCAAATCGTAGACTCAGATAACGGTTTAGGATACAGCACCATCCAAGACGCAGCGTCTTCCTTCGCAACCTATCAAGGACACACCCTCCTAGTCAAGCCTGGAACCTACCAAGAAAACGTCGCAGTAACCAAACCCGTAGTCTTAGCCAGCCAAAAAACAAACGCCTCCATAATCGAAGGCTCCGCAGACGGAACCGCGTTAACGATTGAAGCCGACAACGTAACCGTAACTGGGTTCACCATCGAAAACAGTAACCACCCCCTGTCCACGACGGGCACCGGGATCCTGCTCCAAAACGTCCACAACTGCACGTTAACCAGCAACACGGTAACCTACAACAACGTGGGAGTTTTTCTTGTGAACTCAACCTACAACGTTTTCAGAGGCAACGAAATCAACGGCAACATCTACAACCTGCTCTTCCAAAACTCAGAGCCAAACAGCATCGACAGCACCAACATAGTCGGCGGCGAACCATATGCTGGATAAGCCAGCTTCGCGGAGCAAACCCGAAATCCGCCATTTTTTACCCCTCGGTTTCCTTTAGAAGCATCTGTTGTAGGCAAGGTACAGTCACAACTTTTAAAGAGCCTAAGCCGAATCCATGTTTTGAGGTAAAACCATGAAAATCGCAATCATCGGAAAAGGCAATGTTGGCAAAGCCTTGAGCCGTGGCTTAAGCGGCAAGCATGAAGTGAAATTTGGTCACCGAGACCCAGAGGAGCCAGTTGCTGACGCCGCAAAATGGGGAGAAGTAATAGTTTTGGCGGTGCCCCACGACAACGCTGAAGAAGCAATCAGAGAAATCAAGCCTTACGCCGACGGCAAAGTAGTCATCGACGTCATTAACGCCGTAGGGTCGAAGATGGAGCTTGCAATAAGCTGCGCGACCTCCACCGCCGAGGAAACCCAAAAGAAGCTGCCTGAGGCGCGGGTGGTGAAGGCGTTTAACACGGTTTTCGCGGGCAACCAAAGCTCGGGCAAAATAGGCAATGAGCAGTTGACAGCTTTTATCGCAGGCGACGACTCCAAAGCCAAGCAGACAGTTGCCCAACTGACAAGGGACATCGGCTTCGACCCCGTGGACTGCGGACCCCTCCAAGCGGCACGGTATCTTGATGCGATGGGCATTATGATAATCAATCTTGCCTTCAGCTATGGCATGGGCACAAAAATAGGCTACAAACTGGTCAGAGACTAAGCATCCACTTTATACGATTCTCCAACAAACTTCACGGAAACCTCTGGAACATAAAGGCACCCAACCGTGGGAAAGGGTCAATGAGCTGCATAATTAGTTTTCCGATGCCTAACTATCACAGCAGCAAAGAGCACGAAAAGAAGTAAAGGCACAATTACCAGCCAAGAAAACTCTGGAATGGCAGGAGTTGGTGTAGGTGATATAGAGTTTGCAGGTATGGTTAGTGTTTGTGTGCTACTCCAATCGCTTGTTCCAATAATGTCAAAATTTAGGGTTTGGTTAACCAAGAACGATTGCACTCTAAAATCCAATGGAACACCGGTGGGAAGGGATTGTACTGATTCGGATATGATTGTGTATTGGGAATCGGATTGGGGAAGTAGACCTGATGGAGAGTTTGGGACATAAGGAAGAAGGTTTGTCCAATTTTCAACTAAGTGGCCTTTAATTTTGAACGTTGTAGTACAAAGAGAATAATTTGCCGAGGGAAGATGCAAAATTGCTGTTTAGAATTGAAATTTTTACAGTTCTGTTATCTACGTGATACCCTTGATTAGTTATGTTTTCTCCTGTGTATGGATTCGTTGAATATGTTGTTGGCACTTACATAGGATGCATCAATAAATTTTAGAGTAAACTGTGGGATAGGCGACTGAGTTTTTGTCTGAGCAAATACGGTTTACCCATAATTAGGGTAGTGGCAAATAAGATAACAATGAGAAGTAATGAAAAACCCTTGCATCTGCTTTTCATACTTAAGGCAAAGAATGGCTTGCGATAAAAGGCTATTCGTAAAGGATTCTTGACTAAGAGGAGTCAAGTTCTCTTGACTTGTTTTTTCGATGGCAAAATATCACGGCAGCAGAGAACAAAGACAGAAGAAAAGGCACAATCACCCACCAAGTTAGCTCTGGAACGGCAGGAGATGAGGTTGGAGTTGGCGTTGGTGAGGTTGAGGTAGAACTTGCAGGTATGGTTATTGTTTGGGTTGGGCTCCAACCACTTGTTATGTATGTCCAAGTGCCAGTGTCTCCGTGTGGAGCGAATGGATGAAAAGTTACTATGATTGCTTCAACTTGTAAATCTATTTGACCATATCCTTGGTAATATATGAAACGATATTCCTGTGCTTCAATTTGATTTTCAGATAAATATAGTGAAAGTGAAGTATTTTCAGAGGAATTATTTTGGGGAACAAGAAATTCTCGCGCCTCTGAATCTGTAAAAATCTCTGTCCAATTTTCTTGTGAATGCCCCTTGTAGCGGACATTGTAATTAAAACTAGTTAAGTCATCAGGTGGCAGAAAAGGTTGGTTTTTTATGATTATTTGCACGGTCTCATTTTGCACTTGTTTTGTAGTACTCTGCCCTGATGCGTCAATGGTTGTTATGTTATTGGGAACAAGAGCAAATTTAGCGGTAAATTGCGGAACAGATGGCGTAGGTATGGGAACAGAAGAAGTTGTAGGTGTAGAGGTCTGACCGCTTGCAGGTTTAATCATCAATAGATTTAGACTTGAAATAGCCATTATTAGAATCAGAATTAATGCGAAACTTTTACCTGAACTTCCCATATTATCTCTTAGAACCTGTTTGCGATAAAAGCCTATTCGTAAAGGTTCCTTGACTAAGCTGAGTCAAAGTTTCTTGACTAACTAAGAGAAGTGTCAATTTCTCATGGCAGAGAGGCATTCTGAGAAGGGGTCTGTTCTGTTTCCTTGCTTCTTTGAAGTCTGTAGATGAAGATTAGGTTCATTGCCACTGTGATAAAGAATATCCAAAAAGGAAGGTTAGGCAAATTTATTATACCGTGCAGGTCAACCCATGTGCCACCCGAAAATACCATGCTCTGCGTAAATGTAAACCAAAAAGGGTCTGCATGGACGCTCCCAATAATCGGGTATTCCCCAATTGATTCTTTCCCATACGTAGGCGCTTGTCCCCCAAAAAATCAGAGCCAAAAAAGCGTCAATGTAAAACGTTCAAGAGGCTCTTGGAGTAACTATCATCTCTAAACCAATTCCTGAATAGTAAGTTAAGAGTTGTGAGTTCTCATTGGCATTAAGTTGTGTGGCTTTTCCTAAGCTTATGTCGATTGAGTATTGACCAATTGGTGCATTTTGGGCTAGGTTAATTGTAAGAAGGATTGAATTAGACATGTCAGGTTGCAACGTTACCTGATTTTGGCTAAATGAGTAGTTGAAGGCTTGTTGCTGAATAGCAGAATAGTTGCCATTGCTATCTATCCAACGGTGCAAGTCTACTATACTGCTGAAGTAAGTTACGGTGAGGTTTTCAATTGGTATTCTTATCGGTTGGTTAGTTAATGACATGAAGGTTATGTTTACTTCCAAAGGTAACCCTTGAGAAACATTATTGTAGAAACCGTTGTATCCAGACACTTCCGTAACTTGGGGATTTAGAACGGAACAATTATGATCGTACAGAGGGACTGGAGTAGGCGTAATTTTCGGATTAACGTTTCCTGTTCTTGCTTTGCTGCTTTCAAAAAGATATACTGCTACAGACGCTACAACAACGATTGCAATTAACAAGAGAGCAATTGCAGTTTTTCTATAGGAAAGCTTCTGCATCTGTTTCACTTTCTTGTCATATAGGCGGTTTAGTTCTTTAAACTATATTTTAGAACAAGTAGTCATCCGCATTGGCACAGTATGCATTTGCGTGGGAAAAAGTCTATTGCTTCAAGTTATCGGTTTTTCGATGCCTAATCAGGATGGCGATGCAGAAGACAGAAAGAAGCAAAGGCAAAATCACCAACCAAGGCAACTCAGAAACAGTCGGGGTTGAACTTGAACTGGAAACTTGACCTATCGTTATAGTTTGCGTGTCGCTCCAATCGCTTGTTTGGCCAGTAAAGAAATACCCTGAACCCATTCCGACCGAGTAGGCTTCGCTATATATGTACCCGAATTGTGCTTGCACTTGAAATTCAACTTGGGTGCCTTCAGGTGGTGTTTCTGCGCCAGTATATTCTGTTAACTGCTCTAGAGTAATTGAAATGTTAGTGTAATCTGCGTTTGAAGCCGAATAATAGATGAAGGACGGACCGCCTAATCCTCCATAGGTATGTGTGCTTACGTTTCCGTCAAATGGGTAGTAAGTCCATGAGTTTCCATGTGTCCCCTTAAATCTAAAGTTGTAGTATAAATTTGTATAATTCCCACTTGAATCATCGAAAGAAATGAAGGGTTGATTCTTGATCGTAAATTCCACGCTTCTACCATCTACATGGTAACCTGCTTGGATTGTGATGTTCTGTCCTGTGTATTGGTCTACGCCATATTTGGGTGGAACATCGTACGAATAATCAACATAATTGACTATAAATTGCGGGACAGATGGTTTAGAAGTTGACTGAGCAAATGCTGGCCTAATAGCCAACAGACTTAGGCTTGGGATAACCATTATAAGAATCAGAAGTAAACCCGAGCTCTTACTTAGATTGCTCATGATTTATTCTTATGAATTGAAGTCGATAAAAGCCTATTCGTAAGGGTTTCTTGACTGGGCTAAGTCAAGGTTTCTTAACTAACAATCACTAATATTTTTAGACATGAAAAGTTTGAAAATGACCCATTTTCGATGCCTCAGAAAGTCTGATTACTTATTACCAATTATTTTTTTCGTCGCCTTTCTTTTTATAAGAATAGCAATAGTGATAACTGCTAGAATTAAAATAACGATTATTGCTATCAAAACGGGATACAAGGGATTTATGATTGTAAAGTAAATGGTTTTTGAGGCTACCGTGTTTCCCACGGTGTCACTGGCATAAACAACTATGCTGTGGTGTCCATCAGACAAGTTTGTCAGAGTTGTGTTTCCATTTATTGTTGCGTTGGCGCGGTTGTCGAGGCTGTAATTCAGGGAGGCGTAATCGCCATCAACTCCAAAATGAAGCGGAACACTCCTCCAGTAGTACGTTTGGTTACCGGGAGACTTCATCGATATCGTTGGAGGCGCCGCAACAGTGAAATTCAATGTTTCACTGCTTGCCAACGTAGCATAACCGAAAACTCCGCCCCAATACAACGCAACCTTCGTGACTGTAAAGTTGATGTATTGATGCCCAAGGGGGATATCTGTCCAAACCAAGCTTTTTGTCACAGAGCCTGGCGGTCCGTTTCCGGTCCATTGGTTGAGTTCAGCTGGGTTCCCACTCCAACGGTAAATGGTTACTGGAGAATATGGTATCCAACTTGCTTTGTATGAAACTTGTAGAACGCCTACGGCTCTTCCCTCTGGAGAAGTGTTGGCAACCGCCGTTAAGTTCAGCTTGAAGGGTTGATTTGCTTGCAGGTTGAACGACGGATTATTATACCAATATATAGTTGCGCCGTTTGATAGGGTGAATGTGAAGAATGGAGACCACTCATCGGAAGTTGGGGGTCCTTGTTGGATTTCTTGTGCTGAAACGTTACGTAAGGCTGGAATTATTAATCCTGCCAAAAGACAGAGCGCAATAATGAACGCTAATGTTTTCTTCATGCTGTTGCCAACTGTCATTGCTTAAATCAATTTAAAGAGGCTTTTCATCAAAATTTCTTGACTAAGCTTCGTCAAGGTTTCTTGAGTAAGAATTAGTCGATTTCTACGCTATGCGGATTTAAGAATTATCGTGCTTTCAAAAAGGGAAAAACTGTGGCTTGCCGTGAGAAAAGGTCTAGCTAGTAACCTTTCTTTTTTCGTGCTTTTTCCATAAATTGTAATTCCCATTCCCGACAAGGCAACAGCTACTCCAACATAGAGAACCTGAAAGGGAAGCAGAGGAACATTTTGAGTTCCACTTCTATAATGGGTTTCATTCCATAACTGCTCTATTTGCCAATGCACATCGTTTGCAGAAACTGTCCCTGAACTGTGGAAAACAAAGTTGTAGGTTGAATTCTTAGGAACTACCCAATCGGTGTTAACCACAGTTACGTTTGGATAGGATAAGTAGGGTGAGGAACCAGCATTGCTGGTTAGGCCTTTGCTTCCATCACCTACGTAAAAATCAATTTTCTGACCCGAAGTGACGTTAACCTGAATATTCAAAAAATCTCCTGCACTAAGGGTAATTCCATCAGCCCAGTCTGCGGTTGGATCCACTACTCCAAACGAAGGACCCAGAAGACCAAAGCGGTCTACGAGGACGGTTGATTTTGGAACTTGGTATGCCTCGGTTTTGTTTTGGGGAACGGCAACAAAAGTGAAGGCGCTAAATAGAATCCCGAGGGCAAGGATAATAATTCCAATCGCCGCTGCTGCTTTTTTCGTTGCTTTTCACCAAAGATGCCTAGCCGCTAATTCGGCTTTTAGTTCTATTGTTGGAACATGCTGTTCCTATTATGGAACACTCAGCAGCGGATTTTAATGGATAAGATGGCTGCGTCGCATCGCTGGAAAAGGCCAAGCATCCAAGGTCCTATTTGGTGCGAAACGCGATTTGAACCCTCTACCCTGAGATTTAGAAGGCTCGCCCCGCACTTTGCAGAAAACCAAAACCCACGCGAACCCGCGCTTGCCACTGAGAAACGCTGCGCCCAAAACTGACAATGCCATCTCAATTGAGTCAATATAGCAAGCCTCATTCCGCCCATAGCAAAAGTCGCAACGCCCATCCCGCAACATGCCACACGAAGCACCGCCCATCCGCCAACATAGAACACGACCAAACACGACCAGACCTACAAGCCCTACAAGCCCCAAACCAAAAAAGCAACACAGAAAACAAACAGAAAAAAGTCTCAACTTTTCACAGGACAAAAGTCGCAACAAAAAATCTCTTCCAAAACCCGCCCGAAAACCCCGCGGAAAACAGCCCCTCCCAGTCGCCGACGACGGGCACAGGAATCCTCCTCCAAAACGCCCACGGCTGCTTCATCGCCGACAACCTCGTCACGAACAACTACAACGGCGTACTCCTCGTCAACTCTACAGCAAACACATTCAGAAGCAACATAATCAACGGGAATGTCAACGGCTTCCTGTTTCTGAATTCTTCGCCCAACGACATCGACGCCTCCAACATAGTAAACGGCAAGCCGTACAGCCCGTAACGAAGCTCTTCGAAGCTAACGAAACCGAAGCGGTAACC
This sequence comes from Candidatus Bathyarchaeota archaeon, assembly GCA_963780185.1. Lineage (GTDB taxonomy): Archaea > Thermoproteota > Bathyarchaeia > Bathyarchaeales > Bathycorpusculaceae > Bathycorpusculum. The sequence goes on from CAWABA010000003.1 coordinate 71,074, forward strand.
CCTCCTCTTCGAATAGAAGCCCCCTGTTATAGGCACCATACAGTCACAACTTCTAAAGAGCATATCAGATCCTGAAAGTAAATAAAAAAGAAGGCAGAACCAGAAAAGATCATTGATTTAAGTTACTGTTTTTTCGATGCCTAAGTATCATCGCAACAGAGAGCATAGAAAGAAGTAAAGGCACAATCGCCAACTAAGAAAACTCTGGAACGGCAGCAGTTAGAGTTCGAGATGTAGGCAGAGTTGGGTTTGAAGAATTCGGATCTGTTGTTGCAGAAATTACTGATGAAGGAGTTAGAGATGCAGAGGAAGGAACTGAAGAAGCCGTTGGAGGTGGGGCACCCTCCTCGCACCTAAGGACTCTGGTTTCGCTATTGCGAAAAAAATTCGTAAAAAAGAAAAGTTTGGTTTCTAATGGAAAGCTGCTTTTAAGTGTTTGTTGAAGTGCAGGTTGCTGAGTTTTGTCTTGAAGACTGCATAAGCTATGAAAACGATGAAGCATGCTCCAAGTGCACCTATTGGACCCAATGTGTATTCTGGTAACGCAAAAGGCGAAGACAGAACCGTCACTGAAACAGCAGTAGAATTCACTGCAACGCCGTTATTGTCAGTTACTTGAAGTATGAAGCCCCAGCTTCCCGGAGCCGTTGAAGATAAAGTCGCAAAGTTGTAGCTATCTGAATTTGCTCCGTCAATAGATATGTAAGAGGATGCACCAGGAGCCTCGGCAAACCATTGATATGTATAAGGAGAAGCGCCTGAATTTACAATAGACGATAGAGTGCTGCTTTGACCTAGATTGATCGTGTTTGCAGAAGCAGAAATCGAGGGAGCAACCAAAACGTTACTTTGCAGGTTTATGTTGAGGGTTGTGTCGCCGCTAACCGTCACCGACTCCTGAGCACTAACCAAGTTAGACCCAGAAGAAGGAAAAACATACAGCGTATAAGACCCAACAGGAACACCCGCAATCACATAATGACCAGACGAATCAGTATAACCACCTCCAGCCAAGCTGCCATCAGCGGCATTATACAAGTCAACTTGAGCGTTATTGACGCCTGAACCATCAGGAGCCAAAACATAACCAGAAACCGTATACCCAACTTGCAAAGTTATCGTGGGTACGATTGTGTCACCGCTAACCGTCACCGACTCCTGAGCACTAACCAAGTTAGACCCAGAAGAAGGAAAAACATACAGCGTATAAGAGCCATCAGGAACACCCGCAATCACATAATGACCAGACGAATCAGTATAACCATCTCCAGCCCCGTTGCCATCAGCGGCATTATACAAGGCGACATAAGCATTGGCAACGCCTGAACCATCAGGAGCCAAAACATAACCAGAAGCAGTATACCCAACTTGTAAAGTTATGTTAAGGGTTGTGTCGCCGCTAACCGTCACCGACTCCTGAGCACTAACCAAGTTAGACCCAGAAGAAGGAAAAACATACAGCGTATAAGACCCAACAGGAACACCCGCAATCACATAATGACCAGACGAATCAGTAGAAACATCTCCAGCCCCGCTGCCATCAGCGGCATTATACAAGTCAACTTGAGCGTTATTGACGCCTGAACCATCAGGAGCCAAAACATAACCAGAAACAGTCTCCAAAGTGATATCAATCGTCATGCTGCCTGAAACCGTCACAGAATCTGTATATGCGAGAAACCCATTATTCGAGTAAACGTTCATAGTGTATGTTCCCGCTGGAACGCCGGATATTGAATAATAACCAGAAGAATCAGAATAAACAGCTCCAACCAAGCCGCCAGAAAGACCATACATGTTAACCCAAAAATTTGAACAGCCTGAACCGTCAGAAAGCAAAACATGGCCAGAAACCGTATACCCAACTTGCAAAGTTATCGTGGGTACGATTGTGTCACCGCTAACCGTCACCGACTCCTGAGCATAACCGAGGCCAGACCCCGAAGGAGGATAAACATACAGCGTATAAGAGCCATCAAGAACACCCGCAATCACATAATGACCAGACGAATCAGTAGAAACAATTTCAATCGAGCTGCCATCAGCACTATACAAGACGACATAAGCATTGGCAACGCCTGAACCATCAGGAGCCAAAACATAACCAGAAACCGTATAAGTCGATGTGCCGCCTCCATCTGCTTTAGCCATGTGTATTGTTCCAAATACGGAAACTGTGATTATTAAGAGACTTAGTAATAGAATTATCGGGATTGCTTTCTTATTCATTTTTTCCCCTTTCCTTTTTGAAACTTAATGCTCTCTAAGCACCAATGCAAGCGTTAATATGTTTTGCCTATACAAATCTTTTAGTTTTTGCTGAAGGACTTTAGAATTTATCCGCTCAATATAGCGAGCGGAAAAAGTTTATTACTAAGAAACAACAGTGCGGGGTGGAAAGCCAGAACCGAATTAAAACAGAGTTTGCCGTCGAATTGGCCGCAGCGCCCGTAACCGACAATGCCGCCGACATTGCGTCAACATGGGAAAGTCGCATCCGCCCATCCCGCAACATAGAACACTGCCAGACACGACCAGAACTACAAGCCCTTCAAGCCCCAAACCGAAAAAGCAACAAGGGAAACAACCAGAAAAAAGTCTCAACTTTCCACAGGACAAAAGTCTCAACTTAAAAAAACACAATCCAAAGAAGGACAATACTTCGACTAAAAAAGCCAAAGTTCATGTGTTCTGAGGGAAAAGTTTAAGGGTTAAAGTTAGTTATGGTTTGCCGTATTCCCGATCTTTGAGGTTTATAGTTTGTCAAATAAACTTGGAACAATTGAAGAACGCAAGGCAGAAGTCCTTATTAAACTTCGAAAATACAAGCTTATTGAAAAAGAAACAGGCAAGTACGAAGGCGCCATATCCTACATCATCGACATTCCGCAAGACAAAGAAAAAGCCCTAATCTGGTGCATTCTAGGCGAAGCAACCGTAGGCATAGCAGCAATGAACACCCTGTATAAAGTGATGAAAGAAAAAGAAATCGACCGCGCAATAGTCGTCACGGAAGGACGCTACACACACGCAGTGAAGCTTGGCGCAAAAAAGAAGCAGGTTGAACTGCTACCGAAGTCTTTCCCAGTCTTCGACATATTCGAACACGCCCTTGTCCCGCTACATGAAATGCTAAGCGAAAAAGAAAAAACCGCACTTCTCACCCAATACAAGGTCAAGCCGTACCAGATGCCGCAGATAAAGTCAGGCGACCCAGCAGTCAAAGCGATAGGCGCAAAACCCGGTGACGTTCTAAGAATCACCAGAAAAAGCACAACCGCCGGCGAACACATAACATACCGATACGTGGTAGAGTAAAAAAAACTCTGCCGCCAAACCCGTTTTGGCGTCTGAAAAGTTTTCTTTCACAATTCTATGCAGGTTAGCTTGGCTTTTAGGTATGGTTCGGAAAAAAATAGCTGAAAGAAACTTGATAGAATTATTTGGCGATCATTACTTCTGTTGACTTCACGATTGCTTCAACTTCGTCGCCTACCTTAAGGTCAAGGTCCTCGACGGCGTCTTTAGTGATAACGGCAGTTACGGTTACAGGCATCTTCACTTCAACCTTCACTTTAGCAGTAATCACGCCTTTCTCAACAGCCACAACTTTACCTTTAAAACGGTTCCTTGCACTCAACTTCAAACCTTTCACCTCCACACTTCCCGAACTTGACAAAACCTTATCCAAATAGCTCTCAGCTTGCTTATACTCAACCAGCAAGCTCCGACCCAAATCCGTCAGATTTGCGCCGCCTCCCCCAGCTTTCCCGCCTTTGAAAGTTTCAACTATCGGCTGATCAAGAGTCTTCTGAATTTCCTGCAGGTAATTCCACACGTAACGATACGACATGCTTAGGGTTTGGGCAGCTTTCGAAATGGAGCTTTCTTTGTCGACGGCTTCAAGAATCTCTGCTCCCCCTTTACCTATCAACGGCTGATCTTTGTATTCCAGCCAAACCTTGCATGAGAGCTTATGTTTTTTGTCAGAAAGCATTCTACATTATGCATAGTTGACTTCACCATATAAATCTAGTTCACCTACTTGCACTGCTCCCTACATAGCCCTCAGATGCTGGGAAATTAGAACTCCAACTCGCCTTTCACAAATTTGCTGGAAATCTCGCATTTTGGGTTCTCGAAGAAGTCGTTGGCGGATGCTGCTTCCACTATTTCCCCGTTGTAGATGTGCACTATCTCGTCCGCTATTCTTCTTGCCTGAGTCAGATTGTGCGTAGCCATCACTATGATACGTTCGGGGCTTTTCTGGCTGACAATGGCTTTCTCAATTATCGCTGCACTGTTCGGGTCCAAGTTGGCTGTAGGCTCATCCAGCAGCATTATGTGGGGTTCAAGCAGGAACGCTCTTGCAAGCGAAATTCTCTGCTGTTCGCCGCCTGAAGTTTTCTTTGCCCTTCGCTTCTCGAACCCTGAAAGCCTCAATGCCTGCAACTCGGCGCTAACTCTTCTTAAAAAAGCACAGGAGTCCACACAAAGCACAGGCATCTAAACGGGTATTTTCCGCTCTTCCAACAGCTCGCTGAGAATCACAAGCGCTTCGCCCAGCGGCATGCCAAGCCTTTCAGCAAGCTCAGACGGGGTTACATCGGCTTTTTGCGGCAGAATGGTTCCGCGGGTGTAAGCCTTATGGGTAGGGTACATAACTGAAGCATGTACTGATTCAACAAGCAACTGCCAAAGCTTCTCTTTTGAGTACTCTTCCAAATTCATAGGCGTTCAAACATGCATGCACCATTATCGTTATTAACTTAACGCAAGGCGCATTCGGCTGAGTGCAATATGCTTGATTCATTGCGGCTGATGCTTGTGGATAAGCCAAATCGGCGCGTCCAGAGGCTCCTAATAGTCACACAAGTAAGTGTTATGTTGCTTGCTAAAATCTCAACATTTTATAATATAAACTGCGCCTTATACGTAAGAGGAGCGCCTGTGTGGGAAGCATTTTTGCCCATTATCGGATTCTTCATCGGGCTGGTTTCGGTTATGGTTGGCCTTGGAGGAGGATTTCTAGTTGTACCTTTGTTGACTTTGGTCTACGCTTTCTCCCCAGCAAGTGCAGTCGGAACCAGCTTAACAACAATTTTTGCGACGACAGTTGTTGCCTCAGCGTACTATTCAAAACAAAAGCAAACTTACTATAAGATGGGGTTGATTCTAACGGTTGCCGCAGTGCCAGGTGCAATATTTGGAAGCTACTTGACGACAGAGGTGTCAGGACAGATAATAGGTTTGCTTATCGGTGTTTTCTTGGTTTTTGTGGCATGGCAAATGATCTACAGAAAAGGGACTGCAAACAATTGTGAAAATTCAGAACGTGATTCTGGTTTTTCTGAAAAAGAACTGCTATCCCAAAAAGGGAAAGTGTTTCTAGGGATTTTTCTCTGCTTTTTTGCTGGTTTATGTGGTGGTCTGCTTGGCATTCCAGGGGTACTATTGGTGCCGATCATGCTTTTGGTTTTGCACATGCCATTTAAGGCAGTAGCGGCAACGTCGGTTTTCACGATGGTTTTTATTTCGTTAGCGGGTGTGGCTCAACATTTCAGTTTAGGAAACATCGATGTTGAATATGCATTGCTGATAGGATCTGGCTCGATGTTCGGAGGGTTACTCGGCGCATATCTTTGCCAAATCTCGAAAAGCAGAACTTTGCGTTGGGTTTTATCAGGATTGCTTCTCTTCATAAGTTTACAGATGTTCCTAAAGTTTGGGTTAGGTTTAGTTTTCAGATGAAAGGTAATTGGAAAAGCAATCTGTCAAATTGCCATCAGCTAAAGTCTTTTCGTCGCATTCAGAAACGCTTTTTAGGAAAGAAAAGACAGGGTATACAATTTAATCCATCAGGGGATGTAAATGGAATCTTCTAATGTTGCTTCTCTTCGAAACTTCGGCATTGAACTCGTTGGTTCGGTGACGTGGGGTACGCATCTTTGCCAGTTTTATGAGTCAAAACAAGATTTAATCGATATTTTGGTTCCTTACTTTGCTGAAGGTCTGCGCAGCAACGAGTTTTGCATGTGGGTTACTTCTCCGCCTCTGGAAGCTGAAGAAGCTAAAGAAGCGTTAAGAAAAGCTGTTCCCCACTTGGATATGTATTTGGAGAAAGGTCAGATAGAGATTGTTTCATACAAGGACTGGTACTTGTCAGGAGGCAAATTTGATTCGGACCGTGTGCTGCAAGGCTGGGTGAAAAAAGAAACTGATGCAATAAAGCATGGTTTTGAAGGACTTCGACTTACGGGAAATACTTTTTGGATTGAGCGCAACCTTTGGAAAAGTTTTGTAGATTACGAAGAAGCCGTCAACGCGGTTATCGGTCAGCATAAGATGCTGGCGTTATGCACTTATTGCCTTAAGAAAACAAGTGGAACTGACGTTGTTGACGTAGTTAGAAATCATGTTGGCACTTTGCTTAAGCAAGGCGAAAAATGGGTTTTAGTCGAAAATGCAGTGGAACGCAAGAAAGAGCAAGATGCTTCAGTAGAAAGAGAGCAAAGCTGGCAGACGACTCTGGGCAGTATTGGGGATGCTGTTATAGCGACCGATTCAAAGGGCGAAATAACTTTCATGAACAATGTGGCAGAAAAGTTGACGGGGTGGACCCTGAATGAGGCATCAAAAGAACCTTTGGAAAAAGTCTTTCACATAATTAACGAAAAGACCCGTAGAGAAGTTGCGAACCCAGTAACACGCGTGCTTAAAGAAGGCAGGATAGTAGGATTAGCTAATCATACAGTGCTGATAACGAAAGATGGAAACGAGGTTCCGATTGACGACAGCGGCGCACCCATAAAACATAAAGACGGAAAGATTTCAGGTGTAGTGCTAGTATTTCGTGACATAACTGAACGCAAAAAGGCGGAAAAAGATCTATTTAATCTTGCAAAGTTTCCGTCAGAGAATCCTTTTGCCGTGCTTCGAATCAATAGCGATGGCACGGTTATGTATGCTAATGCGGAAAGTTTGCGGCTTCCAAAACCAATCAGCACACAGGTCGGTCAAATTGTCCGCCCGCTATGGCTTAACTATGTTTCCGAAGCTTTGATGTCTAACCGCCGGTTAGATTTTGAGGAAAATGCTGGGGGGCGTTGGTTTGAGTTTAAGCTGGCGCCAATTCTTTCTGAAGGGTACGTCAACATTTACGGGGCAGATATCAGTGAACGCAAGAAAGCTGAAGAAGCAGCCAGAAAAAGCGAAGCTTTAACCGTCGTTTCAAACTATACCAGAAGCCTAATTGAAGCAAGCTTAGACCCGTTGGTTACTATCAGCCCTGACGGAAAGATTACTGACGTTAACGAGGCTACTGTTAAGGTTACAGGTGTTTCGCGTGAGCAACTTATCGGTACTGACTTCTCCAACTACTTCACAGAGCAGGATAAAGCCCGTAAAGGCTACCAGCAGGCATTCGCCGAGGGCTCCGTTACGGATTATCCTCTGACTATCCGGCATAAGGACGGAAAATTGACTGATGTTCTTTACAACGCCAGCGTTTACAGGGACACAGGAGGAAACGTATTGGGTGTCTTTGCCGCTGCTCGAGACGTCACTGAATCAAAGCGAGTTATGCATGATTTCACCGAGACAAAGAATCTTTTGGATAACATCTTGCAAAGCTCGACCAAATATTCCATTATCGGCAAAGATCTTAATCGTAAAATTCTCTCCTGGAACGAAGGCGCTAAGAGAAATTACGGTTATACAGCAGAGGAGATTATCGGTAAGGATTCAAGCATACTTCACACTCCTGATGACATAAAATCCGGGCGTGTCGATCAAATGCTGAAGGTTGCATATGAGAAAGGCGTAGCTGAAGGCGAATTCCAACGTGTTAGGAAAGATGGTAGCCGTTTTATGGCCAGCATCGTCGTGACACGACGAAATGACTCTAATGGTCGCCCTGTTGGTTATCTTCTCATCAGCAATGACATCTCAGAGAAAAAGCAAGCAGAGGAACAACTAAAGCAGGTCTCTGAGTATTCTAGAATCCTGATTGAGGCAAGCCTTGATCCACTGGTAACGATTAGCGCTGAAGGCAAAATCACTGACGTTAACAAAGCCACTGAGGGAGCAACTGGGTGCACAAGACAAGAATTGATTGGCAGTGACTTCTCAAACTACTTTACCGAACCAGAAGAAGCACGCAAGGGCTACCGGCAAGTCTTCAATAAAGGCTTCGTCAAGGATTACCCGTTAGCAATTAGGCACAAATCCGGTAAAATAACTGATGTACTTTACAATGCTACAGTTTATAAGAACGAGCGAGGGGAAATTCAAGGAGTCTTTGCCGCCGCTAGAGATGTTACTGAACGCAAGCAAGCTGAAGAGCGACTACGGAGAGTTTCGTTGTATTCACGCAGTCTAATTGAGGCCAGCCTTGACCCACTTGTCACAATTAATGCCGAGGGAAAGATTACAGATGTCAACAAAGCAACGGAAGAAGTCACTGGTTATCCGCGAGGGCAATTGATTGGCAGTGATTTCTCAGATTATTTCGTGGAGCCAGAAAAAGCGCGGGCAGGATACCAACAGGTTTTCACAGATGGCTTGGTGCGGGATTACCCATTAGCTATCCGCAATCGAAACGGCAACATTACAGATGTGCTTTACAACGCCACAGTATACAGAAATGAAGCCGCAGAGATAGAAGGCGTTTTCGCCGCTGCCAGAGATGTCACAGTACAGAAACAGGCGGAGGAAAAGCTCCGTGCAGCTTCACTCTATGCGAGGACGCTTATCGAAGCCAGTTTAGACCCGCTGGTGACTATCAGTGCAGAAGGAAAAATTACTGACGTAAATCAAGCCACTGAAACTGTGACGGGTTTGGGTCGTGACCAATTGATCGGAAGCGACTTCTCGGACTATTTCACCGAGCCGGAGCAGGCTAGAAAAGGCTACCGGCAGGTCTTCACAGACGGCTTTGTACAGGACTACCCATTAGCCATAAGGCATGTCTCAGGAAGAATAACCGATGTTCTCTACAACGCTACCATCTTCAAAAACGAGAAAGGGGAAGTTCAAGGCATATTCGCCGCGGCAAGAGACGTCACTGAACGCAAAAAAGCTGAAGAAGAACTTAGAACTGCATCTCTGTATTCACGCAGCTTACTTGAAGCAAGCCTTGACCCCTTGGTGACAATCAGCCCCGACGGAAAAATCACCGACGTCAACAAAGCAACCGAAGACGCAACGGGCTGTTCACGTGAACAATTAATCGGAAGCGATTTCTCAGAATACTTCACCGCGCCCCAAGAAGCCAGAGCAGGCTACAAACGGGTTTTCACCGACGGCTTCGTCAAGGATTACCCCCTCGCCATCAGGCATAATTCTGGAGAAATAACAGACGTCATCTACAACGCATCGGTTTTCAGGAATGCTCAGGGACAAATTCAAGGGGTCTTCGCTGCTGCGAGAGACATTACTCAGCGGAAAGCCATGGAGAACAAGCTTAGAGAAACCCTTGAGAAACTTAAGCAGTCCAACGCTGAGCTGGAGCAGTTTGCCTACGTTGCGTCGCATGACTTGCAGGAGCCGCTGCGGATGGTTGCAAGCTACGTCCAGCTTCTTCAACGCAGGTACCAAGGAAAACTTGACCCTGAAGCCGACGAATTCATCGCGTATGCAGTGGACGGCGCAAATCGGATGCGCGGGTTAATCGACGACCTCTTGACGTATTCGCGGGTTGGAAGACTCGGCAAACCGTTTGAACCCACAAACCTCGAATCTACCTTGGACATCGTTCTTAAAAATCTCCAAGCGTCAATCGCGGACAACAAAGCCACCGTGACACATGACACGCTCCCGGTTATCAAGGCAGATGGGTCACAGCTTGTTCAACTATTTCAGAACTTGATTGGCAACGCCATCAAATTCCACGGCGAAGAACCGCCTCACGTGCATGTTTCAGCTGTGGATAAGGGTTCTGAGTGGGAGTTCGCCGTGCGCGACAACGGCATCGGCATAGACCCCCAGTACTTCGAACGCCTCTTCAAGATTTTCCAGCGCCTCCACACAAGAGAAGAATATCCAGGGTCAGGAATCGGCCTTGCAGTATGCAAAAAAATCGTGGAGCGTCATGGGGGACGCATCTGGATTGAATCGCAAATAGGGAAAGGTTCAACTATTTACTTTACACTAAGTAAAAGGAAAGCGTAGTGAAAACATGAATGAAGTTAGACCAGTTGATATATTGCTCGTTGAGGATAATCCTGGAGACGTTCGTTTAACCAAAGAAGCTTTAAGAGACGCAAAAGTACTAAACGAAATCTACGTTGCTAAAGACGGCGTTGAGGCTATCGAATTCTTGCGTAGAAAAGGTCGATTTTCGAAGGTGCCTTTGCCTGATTTAATACTACTTGACCTTAACCTGCCGAAAAAAGATGGGCGCGAAGTTCTGGCTGAAATAAAAGAAGACCCAATCTTAAAACACATCCCAGTTGTGGTCCTGACAACCTCCAAGGCTGACGAGGACATAGTTAAAACATACAACTTGCATGCCAACGCCTACATCACAAAACCAGTTGACCTTAACCGCTTCGCAGAAATCATACATGTACTGAACGAATTTTGGTTCACAATAGTTAAACTGCCACCGAAGGAATAAAATCGACAAAAATTCTTTTGATTGAAGATAACCCCGGCGATGCCCGCCTAATTGTCGAAATGTTAAAGGAAGAAAAGTTCTCAGTGGAAAACATCGAGCATGTTGATAGACTTTCAAAAGGACAAAACCGCTTAGCCGAAGGCTCCGTAGACGCTGTTTTACTGGACCTCGGTTTGCCTGACAGCCAAGGACTCAGCACATTTGAGAACATACATTCAGCCGCCCCGCAGGTGCCCATTGTGATTTTAACCGGGTTCAAAGATGACGCGCAAGGCGTTGAAGCAGTCCGCAGAGGCGCACAAGACTACCTAAGCAAAGGAAAACTAGACGGACCCCTTCTTAGCACGCGCCTTAACCTACGCGGTTGAACGCAAAAAACTAGATGAAGCCGTCCAGAGGCAAGCCGCCCTAATAGACCTCAGCCCGGATGCCATCATAGTAAAGAACCTTGAGGACACCATCACTTTTTGGAGTTTAGGCGCAGAAAAAATGTACGGCTATACAAAAGATGAAGCTATTGGGAAAAAAGGTTGGGCGCTTTTCAAAACAAAATTCGTTTCGCCCCTTGAAACCATAGAAGAACAGCTTAGGAAAGAGGGAAAATGGTCAGGCGAGCTTTGCCATGAAACAAAATCTGGGCATGAGCTGTCGATTCAAAGTTATTGGCTAGCGAAATTTGACAAGGATGGCAAGATAGTCGAGATTTTCGAGTCGAACGTTGACGTAACTGAACGCAAAAACTCTGAACGGTTAGTTGCCATCGGCGCCACTGCAGGCATGGTTGGACATGATATCCGTAACCCTTTGCAGACAATTGCCGGCGAAGTTTTTTTGGCTCAGGGTGCATTAGAAGGTCTGCCAGATGGCGAATCCAAGAGAAACCTCAAGGAAAGCCTGGACACCATAGAGCGCCAGACCGAGTACGTGAACAAGATAGTTCAAGATCTTCAAGACTACGCCAAACCTATTAAGCCGAGCGTAAAAGAAATAGACCTGCAGAATGTCTGCGAAGAACTGCTTTTAAAAACCAAAATTCCACAAAACGTTTCAGTTTCATGTCAAGTTGAACCCGACGCCAGGCAATTGCTTTCTGATCCTCTCATACTAAAACGGGTTATAGTTAACTTGGTAACTAACGCCGTTCAAGCTATGCCTCAAGGCGGGAAACTCAGCTTAGAAGCCTACCTAAACAAAGGCGACACTGTATTGTCCGTTAACGATACAGGCTGCGGGATTCCCAAGGATGTGAGCGCAAAATTATTCACGCCCCTTTTTACAACGAAGGCTAAAGGTCAGGGATTCGGGTTAGCCGTTGTCAAACGTATGACTAACGCGTTGGGCGGCACTGTCACGTTTGAAAGCGAAGTGGGAAAAGGTACAAGATTCTTCATACGGTTACCCAAAACAAAAAGCAATTGAAAACTTGTTTCTTTTCGATTCAGATTCCTCGAACTTTCTTGAAATTATGCAAAAATTCGTAAATAGAATTTTACCGCAAAGTATATTGCTGTTTGAGCGGGTGTTAACCCAGTTTCGCATTGACAAGGAGCCAACATTGTGCCTGTAGAAGCGGTAATATTTGATTTAGACGGGACACTTGCCCACTTTAACTTGGACTTCAAAGCCCTACGCGGCGAAGTGCGAGGCTACCTCATAAGAGTTGGCGTCCCCACCTCAGTTGTAAACGTCAACGAAAGCATCTTTGAAATGCTCATAAAGCTGAAATATTCTTCAAAAACGGCGACAAACCGAACTCCGCCCGAGTGTTTGAAGATGTTCGAAGCGGAACTTTAGCCATCGCCGAAAAATCAGAAGCAAGCCGCCTTAACAACAAGCTTGCAGACTGGAGCCGTTGAAGCGCTAAAGGAGTTAAAGCCATGAAGCTGAAGACGGGTTTATGCACCACCAACAGCGAAAAAGCAGCAAAATACATTCTGGGGCGCTTCAAGATTGAAGACTTCTTCACAACCGTCGTTTCCCGAGACAAAGTCAAATATGTGAAGCCGCATACGGAGCAGTTTGAGTTGGCGCTCAAAGCTTTAGACGCTCAGGCGCGGGGAACCGTTATCGTTGGGGACAGCGTTGTTGACATGCAAAGCGCCAAGGAACTCAAAGCAATCGCCGTGGGAATCTCAACAGGCACAGCTACGGTGGAGCAACTTAAGAATCACGCGGCAAACTACATCATCACTTCTCTAGCGACCTGCCACGCCTCATCAAAGAAATAAACAGACCCAAACCAGCCATTTAACCCGGTGGCTAGCCATCCCACCTGCTTTAAATAAGCAAGTTAAGCTACAACTGCTTTTCCGTGGTTTGCAAAAAAAGAATCTTTTTTACCGCATCCACACCGTTCGGCGTTATGATGTAATCGCCCTTGTTATCCTCTTGGGCTATCAAACCCGAATCAAGAAGCTTTTTGAGATGAAAAATTAGGTGACCTCCCTTCAACTCCATTGTTTGAGACAGTTTAGAGAAGTTCTTTTTTCCTTGCGTGCCAAACTAATAAGAATCTTAAGCCGCACAGGATTAGCCAGCGGCTCAAGAAAATTTTCCACAGTGAAAGGAACATCTATCACTTCCTGACTGCGGCTATCAGGTTTTTCGACAAGAACAATTGTTTGGAAGGCTCTTTTTTCTCTTTTTAGTTTTTTCTGGAATTTGGTTTGACAGGCTTCGCATTGCGTGCCTTTAGCTTTTTCCGCCTGGCTTCCTACTTGGTTTATTCTCGTCCAGATCAGCCAAAGCCTCCTTCGATCCACGCGACTTGGCTATCAGCAGGTTTTCAGCCAATTGTTCTTTAAAGTATTAGTGGCATTTTGACCTTTTTCCGCAATCAGCACTTAGCAGTTTGTCAATGTCTTGGTTGGCCTCTTCATTTAGGAGGTCGGCGTAATGCATTAGGCGGTTTTGTGAGAGTGCCTCTTCTACGGCGCTTAGTCGGTCTTTGAGGATTACGCTTTCGATCCTGCCTAATTCGGCTTTGAGGCTGCTGATTTCTTGTAATAGTTCACGGAGAATGTTTGTCATGGTTTCTTGGTCGGTTTGCTGGTTTTGTTTGGTCGTTGTGAGCACCTGTGTTTTGGTATATTATTGTTACCTAAAACTATATAAAAGTATTTTGTTTTTTAGTATCCGTAAAATGGGAGGTGAATACATGCCAAAAGT
>CAWABA010000004.1:0-143943 GCA_963780185.1 Candidatus Bathyarchaeota archaeon
ATTCCTGTTCCGCTTCACGGATTTTTTTCTGCAGTGTCGATGCGCTATCGTCGATGTCGACGCGGATGCAATGTGAGCCGATTTGTCCTGCAAGCTCCGACACTTTATCAAGGAATTTGTCGGAAATCGGGATAAGCCGCACCTGAGTTGGTGAAAGCCAAAGCGGCAGCATTGGCGCCTTACCCGTCATTTGCTCACGGTAAGCCTTCTCAAGCAACGCGTAAATGTCACGTTCGATGGCTCCGCTTGGGCAACAGTGCAGTATTAGCGGGTACTGTTTTTCGCCTTTCTCGTCAACGTAGGTTATCTCGTAGCGTTTAGCGTTTTCCACGTCGATTTGGTCAGTGCTAAGAGCTGCGGCTTTGTCTTGGTTATCTACGAAGTTGAGGTCCCATTTCAAGGCGAAGTAGAAGAACCTTTCGTTCCACACTTCGGCGAGCATGGGTTTGCCGAAAGCTGTTGCGAACTCTGCTATGAAGTCTTTGTTTTCTTCGTAGAAGCCCTTTGTGAATCGCATCGCGATTTCATAGTCGTCTTTTACTAAGCCAATGTTGTCTAAGACGTCGATGCAGAGGTTGAAGCGAACCATAAACTCTTTTTTAGCTTGCTCCATGTCAGCGCAGAACGCGTGGCAGTCGGGCATTGTGAAAGCTCGCAGCCGTTTTAATCCAACAACTTCTCCGCTTTTCTCTCGCCTAAAACTGTAACGGGTGAGTTCATAGAGTTTGATTGGAAGTTGCTTGTAGCTTATTTGGGCGTCATGAGCCATCAGGAACTGGCCGAAGCATGCTGCGAACCGCAGGAAAAGTTCTTTATCTTCAGATTTAAGCACGTATTGGCGGGCTGGGAAACGGTTAAGGTAGCTTTTCAAGCTGGGGTGGTTGAAGTCGTACATGATTGGTGTTTCAACTTCCATGCCGCCGTAAGCCGCCACTCGCGCTGTCACATACTGTTCCAGCAGAGACTTTATCATGCGACCTTTGGGGTACCAGCGGATGTTTCCAGGGTCACTGCCCGGTTCATAATCAGCTATTTCCAGCCTCTTCATCAAAGTCACATGCGGAGGCATCACCGTGACTGCCCTGGCCTTCTTAATTTCGTACTGCGAGAACTTTTGCAGATTAACATGGCCTTTAAACTTGAATTCTTCAATCGGCACCAGCGAGCCATCAGGCATAAGAACATGCCAGAAAGACTGCATTTTATCCTCAGCTTTCAACGCCGCCGAAACAGGTTCTTCCTCTTTTTTGCATACGCCTTCAGCCTTCGCTTCAGCTGCCACTGGAGTTGGAGCATAGGAGCGTGCTTTTTCAGCAAGCGGATGCCCTTTTATTGAAATAGTAAATTGCTTGTTCCAGCCAAATGGAGCGCGGTAGGTTTCGATGCCTTTTTCTTTCGCGTATGCTTCCATGGCTTTTATGATTTTGAGGGCTTCGCTGGGTTGCTGAGGTTACTGCTTAGGTGAGCGAAGGGGTAAATTAGGATGCGGTTAGTTTTTTGTTTACCTAGAAAGGCGCGGACATCATCTATGGCTTTCTGCGCAGTTGCTGTGCTGTCGCCTTCTTCGATGGCGGTAAATAAAACCACGACTTCTTCTATGCGGTTTTCTTTTTGCTCTGCTTCTTCAGCAATGGCAATTTCTTTTTGGACTGGTTTAAAAACTATAAAGTTAGAGTGTAACTGTAGTATTCGCATGGCAAATCACTCTTCTCAGTGACCGTAACGCCACTTATCAAGCGTTTTATCCTTTTTGGTTTTCTTCTTAAATTCTTTATAATGCTCTTTACAAATGTAAGCACGATTTTCTTTATTGCTAACGTTTAAGCCTGCAGCCTTGACTTTGTCTGCTGAAATTGAACGTTCAGCTTCTCTGCTGCAGCCTGAAACAGTGCATTTAACTCCTTTTTCTATGCGACCCACAGTAAACGCCTCAATGCGATTATTTAATTTACGTAAATATACGCTATTGCTTAAGTTCCTTTTCATACAAAATTTTTGCTCTCAGGTAAATTTCTTCTTTGTTGCCGAAGTAAGTGGGGCCGATTCCTTCGACAACCACCGAAGCTGCAGCTGAACCGACGCAGGCGCAGCAAATTGTTTCTTTTTGTCGGATGTATTCGGTTAGGAAGCCGCCTATGAAAACGTCTCCTGCGCCTGTTGGGTCAACAATGACTTGTGATGGGCAAGCTGGAATGTTGTATTGTGTACCTTCAATTGAGAGTACAGAGCCTTTAGCGCCCATCGTAACGATGACGGTTTCTACGCCGAAGTCGTGAATTGCTTTTATTGCTGCTTTAAGCTCAGATTGGCCAGTTAATGTGTAAATTTCGTTTTGGGAAGACTTGTAAATGTTGATTAAACTGAAAATTCGTTTGTCTAACTGAAGCGTTTTCTGTTACGTTTCCTACTTCGTCGAAGCTTCGAAGTAAACCCTGAGGGTCAAGCGATAACACATCAGCGTGTTCCTTAAGATGCTCCACTACTTCGAATGTTACTTCGTTGGCGATTGGGGCAACATGAACTGCTTTAGCATGAAAACCATTTGGCAAGTCAGTTAAGCCAATAGGGGGTCCTTTGCTTTTCAGCTTGAGGGTGCGTTCGGCTAAGTCTACACTGTAATTTAGTTCAAAATTTGTGGTGGCCTCATTTGAGTGTTTAATTACACTTGAAAGTCAATGCCTTCCTGCTTTGAGCCACCAGAAGTAAGCTTGCGGAAAATTCCCTCCCACTTTAGAGATAACCGAGGCTGTTGCTTCCAAACGTTTGGCGGCAAACGAAGTGTAGGTAGTGGCTCCGCCTAAAACAACAAAAGGAGCTTTCTGCGGGCAGTAAAATTGTGTCGATTGAGAAGTGACCAACAACCGCTACGTCTACGTTTTGAAGCACTGCCCATCTCCCATTTTGATTAATATTCGATACTGAGATATAAATAAAGATTAATTTTAAGATTGAAGCAGTAAGATGGCTTTTGCCAGGTCGCCTTGGCATTCCTGCAATGCTTCTTTGGCTTTCTCAGGCTTTTGCCCGTTTGATCCGCCACTAGCCTTACATCTTCTTCTGAAAACGCTGCTGGTGCCGGCTTTGCGCCTAAGCGTTGTCATGGGGCTTGCTCCGAAACTTCGCCGCCGATAACTTGATACATTTTTTGTCCTTGAACTTGTAAAATGGCGACTTCGGGCTCATCTATAACTATGTCTTTTTTGCTGTTTTGATAATAACTTGTTGAACGTCTGGGACAGAATCCATGTTCATTCCCATACGCTGCATCATACGTTTTTGCTCTCGTGGATTCATGCGTTTATTCATAGAGTTATCACTTTACTCAAGAATATTCTGCATGATTGAAATTTGATAATACTTAACTTACGTTACTTTCTCGCTGGCAGCCATGACCATGTCTACTTTGACGGCTACACCAGTTTTAAAAGCAGTCATCTCAACACTTGAAAGTTGAGCTCGCCCGACGGCCAAAACATTTCCCGTCTTCATCCAAAACGATGACTTCGTCCTTGGCGCGAATTTCCTCATCAACCTTAACCACGTGAACAGCAAAAACATCTCCGCCTTCAGCAATAAATTGTGCAACTTCGTTTTCACTGTAACAAAACATTTGGCGAACGGGAGTATTTTCAGCCATGAACTTAGCTGCTTTAATGCTTAGGGAAAGCAAGCCGTCGGTTGGGCGGAGTGTAGCTAGTCTTTCGCCGTCAAGGTTTATGAAGCGTATCCTTCCTGTCCGAGGAGAAAGCTGTATTTCAATGTTTTCTGGGAACAGTTTTTCTCCTACGCCTTTGCCAAATTGGTAGTCAGCAGTGCCTCTTACTTTGACAAGGTGTTTTCCACGTTTTTCACCCTCAGATTGGCTTTTGTGTTTTCGACAAGTATAAACATAACAATATAATAAAGACAGTGAAAGGTGAAAGTTCACATTGAGATGCGAAGTCTGCGGACACAAAATTCACAATGACCCAGTAACGGCAGTGATTGAAGGGGCAAGACTAACAGTTTGCCTTGAATGTTCAAAACATGGGAAAGTAATTCGTCAAGAAGAAGTTGCTCTTCCAGAAACAAGCCGTCAAAAAACCGCAGGCTCCCAGTGACACATGCGCCTTCAGTAAGAAAACCGATGGTTGCAAACGTTCAAATAACTCAGGAGCTCACTGAAGACTACCCTAACAAAATAAGTGTGGCACGGGAGAAACTTGGGCTTACCCATGAAGAACTGGGTAAAAAAATAAACGAGAAAGCTTCTGTTCTGAGAAATCTTGAAGCGGGAAAAATGGAGCCCAACAACCAGTTAGCCTCAAAACTTGAGCACATGTTAAAAATTAAGCTGCTTGTTCCAATCTCTGAAGAAAAGGTTCCGCCTCCAACTGCAAAATCAGCCAATCAAGAATTGACTTTAGGTGACATGATTGAGATTGACAAGAACGACGAGGAGGCGGCTGCAGAACGAAAGCCGTCATAGTTCAACGTCGTTTAAACCGTGAAGAATCAAGTTTAGATGAGCTTAAACGATTAGCAGAATCTGCCGGTTACACTGTTGTCGGTGAAATGGAGCAGACGCGACAGGCCTGATGCACGCTACCAAATAGGCGCTGGAAAAGTTGAAGAACTTTCCCAGATGGTTAAAGAGAAAGGCGCTGTTAAAGTAATTTTTGACAACCAACCTCAAAACTCGCCAAACATACAATTTAGCAAAAGCCACACGTGTCGAAGTAATTGACCGGTTCCAACTTATACTTGAAATCTTCACCAAAAGAGCCACAACCACCGAGGCCCAACTGCAAATCCAGTTGGCGACAGTGCGGAATGAACTTAAACATGCAAAGGAAAAAGTTAGATTAGCCAAAGGAAGCGAGCAACCTGGCTTTATGGGTCTTGGAGCCTACGAAGCAGACGTTTACCGTGACGCTATAAAACGGCAAGTCCAAACAATTCTTAAGAAACTGAGGAAAATCAGGGAAAAAAGAGTTCTCCATCGAGAGAGGCGAACGGAGCTTGGCTTCTTAACTATTTCGCTTGCTGGATACACGAAGGCTGGAAAAAGCTCTTTGTTTAATGCTTTAACAGAGGAATCTGATCGAGTTGACAAAGCATTATTCACTACTCTTTCAACCACTACTCGGATGGTGGAGTTTTCAAACCGCAAGTTTCTTTTAACTGATACCGTTGGCTTCATTGACCGTTTACCCTTATCGTTGATTGAGGCATTTCACTCTACTCTTGAAGAGACAATTTTTTCAGACCTAATAATTCTGCTTTTAGATTTAAGTGAGCCTATGGAGAAAATTGAGAAGAAACACAACGTTTGCATAGAAACAATTGATCGTCTGGGCGCATCCGGCATACCAACAATAACTGCTCTAAACAAGATTGACTTGATGAGTGAAGCTGAAATAAAGCAGAAATTCGAATTTCTCAAAGAGAAAACAAAAAACCCAATCCTCATATCAGCAAAATGCAGAACAAACTTTGATGTGCTGAGAAAGGAAATACTGAGAATTCTTGAAAATTATGTTGAAGCTCAGTTTTCTGTTCCTTTAACCAACAGGCCATGCCTTTTATCTCGTGGGTTCATGGAAAAACAGAAGTAAAAAAAGAAGACTACACCAACGATTCAATTGAAGTGGTATTTGAAGCTACACGGGAGTTAAGTGAGCAAGTGAGAAGAAAAGTGGAAGAATTAAATGGCAAATTCACAACCAACCCAAAAACAAATGAGCCCGCCGAAAATTGTGGTGTTAAGATGGGGTCATAGACCGCAACGAGATGTGCGGTTAACTACTCATGTTGCGTTAACCGCTCGGGCGCTATGTGCTTCAGGGTTCATCCTTTCAGATGTAGAAGACCAAACATAGAGCGAAACCGTAAGAAAAATAACTGACCAGTTGGGGCGGAACATTCCATTTTGAAATGGGAATTCCATGGAAACAAGCTGTTTACGACTGGCGGGACAAAAGGCGGAATCATAGTGCATTTAACCGCATATGGGGAGAACATTCAAACAAGCGATGTTCTGAACAGAATTAAAGGTCAGAAAGGGACGTTTTGGTTATCGTTGGAAGCCAGAAAGTTCCAGGCGACTTCTATTCAAACGAAGTATCAGATTTCAACGTCTCAGTTGGAAACCAACCGCATTCAGAATGTGCTGCGCTTGCGGTGTTTCTTGACCATTTTTTTGCGGGTGAAGAGTTGGCTAAGGATTTTGGCGGGGCGAAAATGAGGATTGTGCCGTCTGCGAGAGGAAAGAAAATAAAAAGCGAAACGGATCGCCCAGAAGCAAGTGACAAGCTTTTCTCGCGGGAGAAGGCTTGGAAACGATGAGAATTATCGACGCAGATATCCTTTCCTACTCTCTCTTCCAGAAACATGATGCTCATACCCATACTGTTGGCCGCTGCTGCAGAATGCAATTCAGGTAAGACCAGCGCAGCCATCGCTAATGCGAATCTGTTGGAAACATATCATGCACTAGTAGAAGATTATGGTGTGGAAAGGGAAGAAGCATCGTATAAACTTGATGGGCTGACTAGAAGCACAAGAATACGACTTTTACCCTTACGGTTGATATCGCCCGAAAAGCCCTAGAAATAGCCAAACTTCATAAGGTCCGCTTTTTTGACGCGAGCCTAATAGCTTCTGCAGAAGTAAATGGGGTATCCGTGACCGTAAGCAACGACGCCCACATCGCTAGACTATGTAAGGAGCGCGGTCTTATCATCGAAAATCCGATACCTAAAGAAGCGGCAAAGAAAATGAGACTTTAGAACGCATCGATGCTTATTGGCACAAATGCAATGCTGGCCTGTAGGCAAAGTGTTTTTGCAGAAACGAGCAAGACATAGGACCAAAATTAAGCACGAATTGGCGGGCGGGGATAGCGTTGAACCCTCGTTTGAACCCTCGGGTTCGTTACTATCCAGATGTGTACGCTGCCAACCTCTTCACGGTAGCATTTTTTCTCTTCTAATAAGTCTGCTTGACAGAAGCAGCAACGAACCTGACAAGGCACCCGCCAAAATACAAAGTGACAGGACAACTATAAGCTCTGGGATAAATCCAATGAAAGAAAGATAAAAGGTCGGAAAAATAAAAGGAACGCCAATCACCATCCCGAGAGGAGTGTTAGCACCTACTCGTTGCTTCTGTAACGAGCTAAAAGCCATCATAGCCAGACTAACCAAAGAAACCACAGAGAAACCCAAAAACGCCGTAAGAAACAGCATCAACAAATCCAAGAGAAAGACGCCCATTGACCCCGAAATTGCACCCGCGATCAAAATTGCGACACCTTCGCCTGTGAAAAAGAGAACTGCAAGGAAGAGGGCGGCTTTCAAATACTGCTTGAAGACGTCGCTTTGGTTCCAACCGAGCGAAAGCAAATACTCCAAGACGCCGTTGTTCTTGTCATATACATAGAGCAACGTGACTGGCATAGTAAAAATTAGAAGACCGAGAGACATAAACGAGACTGGAAGGAAAAAAACCTCCGCACTTGAACTTCCTGCAAGAAGAGATAGTGCAAATATCACAAAAATCCCCAAGGCTGCAAGACCCAGCCCCACCCCAGCCAGTATTTTGCTTAGGTTGAGGCTACGTTTAGCAAAAACCAAAACATTACTTTGCATTCTTCGAGCCCCTGAGCTTTTTCAGCCCGGATGTTAAACAGTTCTGCAAAGGATTATCAGTGAAGATATCCAGATGATGTACGCTGCCAACCTCTTCAGGGTAGCATTTTTTCTCTTCTAATAAGCCTGCTCGACAGCAAAAGCAACCGCCTGATAGGCCGCCTGCCAAAATACAAAGTGACAGGACAACGATGAGCTCTGGGATAAATCCAATAAAAGAAAGATAAAAGGTCGGAAAAATAAAAGGAACGCCAATCACTATCCCGAGAGGAGTGTTAGCACCTACTCGTTGCTTCTGTAACGAGCTAAAAGCCATCATAGCCACAGTAACCAAAGAAACCACAGAAAAACCCAAAAACGCCGTAAGAAACAGCATCAACAAATCCAAGAGAAAGACACCCATTGACCCCGAAATTGCACCCGCGATCAAAATTGCGGCACCTTCGCCTGTGAAGAGGATAACTGCAAGGAAGAGAGCGGCTTTCAAATATTGCTTGAAGACGTCGCTTTGGTTCCAACCAAGCGAAAGCAAATACTCCAAGACCCCGTTGTTCTTGTCATATACATAGAGCAACGTGACTGGCATAGTAAAAATTAGAAGACCAAGAGACATGAACGAGACGGAAATGAGAAAGACCGCCGCACTTGAACTTCCTGCAAGAAGAGATAGGGCAAATATCACAAAAATCCCCAAGGGCTGCAAGACCCAGCCCCACCCCCGCCAGTATTTTACTTAGGTTGAGGCTACGTTTAGCAAAAACCAAAACATTACTTTGCATTCTTCGAGCCCTCCTGAGCTTTTTCAGCGCCGGATGTCTCAAACAGTTCCTGCAAAGGATTATCCAGCTGACGCATTTCCGTGACCAAGACGCCTTTTTCAACGATTTTTTTGAGAGCAAGTCCAGCTTCTTCAGGGCTGGATACACTTAAGACGTAGTAGTCGCCCTCATGTTTGGCGTCGACAATCCCAGTTATGTCGGTTGAGGCTCTGATGCCTACGCGATAATTTTTGGGTTTAATGTTTGAGATTCTATCAAGCATTGTTACCGAGCCATTTTTAATTAGGATTAGATAGGTGCCAATGTCGGTTGCTTCATAGAGGTTATGAGAAGAGTAGAGAATCATCCTATCCTTGCTCAATCTCACGATAATATCTCGTATTTCCTTGGACACTGCAGGATCTAAATTTGCGGTGGGTTCATCGAGCAAGTAGAGATCTCTTTCGCTCAAGAACACCTTAGCGATGGCAGCTCTCTTCTTTTGTCCTTGAGAAAGGTCAGAGAACCGCTTGTTTCTCAGTTCATCAAGCTCCAGCAGGCCAATGGCTTTGTCAGGATCGCCGCCCTCTATTTTAGAGTAAAATTTCAGCGCGTCGTAAACGGTCATCTCTTCAGGCATTGCGTTGTATTGTGAGAGATAGTTTATTCTCGTTCTTGCTTGGGCTGATGCGGTTATGTTCTCACCATCGAAAAGAATTCCACCGCTGAAGGGCTCCAGGATGCCAGCTATTGTTCTAAACAATGTTGTTTTGCCAGCGCCGTTTGGCCCCAGGACAACATATATTGATGCTTCTTGAAGTTTAAAGCTAATATCATGCAATACAACCTGCTTATTATAACCTGAAGAAACATTATTCAGTTCTAAAGCAGGCACTTGGTCTTCATCTTCTGTTGTTTACGGAATGTCATTTTCTGGTATTTAAGCCTAAATTTGTTGAGGTTATTACGTTGAAGAGATACGTTCCAGGACATCATTGGTGCTGCAGTATTTCGTTGAGGACTTGAGGGTTCAAACGCTCAGATAAATACTGATGATAATTGAACCAGAAATCAATAATAAGCATCAAAATTGGGTGGAATTGCTGAAATCGACATTTGGCGGGCGGGGAGGGATTTGAACCCTCGACCCCCAACTTAGGAGGCTGGTGCTCTATCCGTACTGAGCTACTCGCCCAAATTTTCCAGTCCAATGGCTCTGTCTAGTTGGTCGGGTGTTATAACTCTAACGTTCAATGAGAAAGAATTTTAAAATGTTGTTCTAAATCTTCAGGTTTTTCTCTTTTTATTGTGGAGTGCCTATCTAAGGGGTGCTCTCTTGCATCTTAGGACCCGGTTTTGCACGATAACAAATACTGTCACAATATGTTGTAGATGTGTATGGTTACTCCTAGGATCAGTGCGAGAGCCCAAATTGCGAATGTTGGTATCATTAGTTTCCATGTTTTGGCGCAGCCGAGTTCCCCTAAAGGATGAGTTATCCAAGAAGCAATGATGACAAAACCCAGCAGGATCGCGGCTGTTCCTGAGGCAACATGGAGCCAGACAACTGTTGACTGCAAAATTGACAATCTGCCTATGAGGTTGAAGTTTGTGCTAAAAGTGGGAATCATTACGGTAAACGTGGTGGCAAGGTTGAGTGCAAGTGCTAATATGCTTAGGAAGCCATGCATTATGAGGTTTCTGTTTTTGGTTCTTACTCTGTAGGGGTAAACGCCTATTACGAGTAGGAGTAATGCGATGATTTGGATAATTGAAACCATGTTGCCCGTAAGATCAAGCGCCATAACTATTCCGCTGACATTTTAGAAAGCTATACATAACTATTAATTGTTAGCTATTAATTGTTTTATCTGCCAAAATTTAACTCGCAACACAACAGGGCATTTATTTTCCTCGGCTTTTCGATGTATAATCGATTCTTCCCCGTAAGAAGACGCCGCCCAACACCCACCCGAAAGGTCGCAGCCCGCAAAAACCTTCAAGCCGCCCAAACTGGAAAACCCACCAGAAACCGAACCTGCCGCCGAATAAGCCGCAGCGCCCATATCCGACAATGTCCGACAATAACTTCAACATAGCCTCAACATACAAAGTCGCATTCCGCCAATAGCAAAGTCGCAATGTTCAAGCAGAAGCCAAGCCTAAACCAAAAAAACAACCCAAAACACAAAGGCCCAAGGCGGAAAGTCGCAACTTTCACCAAACCAAAAGTCGCAACTTAAAAAACTAGACAAAAACCGAAGCGAAGCAGACTGAAACAACTCTTTCTCTTACGCGAAACAGCCGTGTTTTTGCTTGGGTTTCCCAAAGTTTTAAACCTTTGTAAGCAAATTAATGTTGCAAGTTAACAGTGGTAGGTTTGACTTTAAATTACCATTATATGCAGCTTCCACGCGAGGTCATCGTTGGAAAAGGAACCCTCCAGCGAATTCCGGAAGTGGCAAAGCGGTTACGCCTCAGGGGAAGAGCACTGGTGATGTCTGACGCCGTATGCTATGAGCTTGCTGGAAAAACAGTTTCCGACCTCCTTGCCGAATCAGGCTTATCAGTTGATTTTCTTCTCGTCAAAACCATGACAACAAAAGACATTGCAGACGTAGAAAATCAAATAAAAGATCTAAAGCCACAGGTACTTTTCGGAGTGGGCGGAGGCACCATAATAGACGCTGCCAAAGTAAGTTCCAGAAGCCAAAATATACCATTCATCAGCGTACCCACCACCGTTTCACACGACGGCATCGCGAGTCCTCTAGCATCCATCAAAGGCTCCGACAAGCCCTATTCAGTACTTGCGCAGGCACCGTTAGCGATAATTGCCGACACAGAAGTAATAGCGAAAGCACCCTGGCGTTTTGTGATAAGCGGCTGCGGAGACGTAATTGCCAAGTACACCGCCGTCAAAGACTGGAAGCTGGCGCATTTGGAGCATAACGAGTATTACGGCGAGTACGCTGCCAGTTTGGCGTTAATGAGCGCGAAACTTGTGAGTCAAAACGCAAAGCTCATCGTGAACCACGAAGATGAAGGCCTACGGGTGCTTCTGGAGGCTTTGATTAGTTGCGGCGTCGCCATGAGCATCGCAGGAAGCAGCCGTCCATGCAGCGGCGGGGAACACCTGTTTAGCCACGCCCTGGACATAGTGAATTCGCATCATGCCATGCACGGTGAACAATGCGGCGTAGGATCAATCCTGACTGCTTATCTTTATCGAGCAAATTGGCAACGAATCAGGAGCAGCCTCAAGTTGATAGGTGCACCGACAACCGCTAAGGAGCTGGGCGTATCCGACGTCGATGTAGTTAAAGCTTTAGAGTTAGCCGCGAGAATAAGACCTGAACGCTACACCATCCTTCAGAAGCTAAACCTAAGTTTGGAAGCATGCGAGAAAACTGCGAAGGCAACAGGAATAATCGATTAATCACCTGAATCGTGAAAGGTAATTATTGGAAAAAGACAAAACAGCCTCAAAACTAAGTGCCTACTAGGCAATGGTTAAAAAAGCATAGTTTTGAAAAGGGAGAATTGGTTTATGGGGTTTCTTTGGTTGCGGGGGCTTTAGTTTCTGGCTCTGGGGCTGCTGCTGGTGTTTCCAGGGGGACTTTGGGTTCAGCTTTGAAGGCTTCAACGAATCTTGTCTCGGCAAGGTCAGGTAGGAATTTCTGGATGTCGATTGCGATGCCGCGTTTGGCGATTTGTATTCCTTCAATGTAGAAGGCTACTTCAGGCATGTCAATCGTCAAGGTTTTGTCTTGAATGGTTATTTTGAATTTGTTTTCTTCAGCTAAGGGTATTCTGCGGTGGATGAGTGCACCAATTTTTTCTTCGTCGGTCTCGATTTTCTTGCTGACTACTACGTCGTAGATCAGGGTTTTTCCTGCCAGCGGAGGGTTGTAGTCTAAAAGAACTCTTCCTGCGCCGATTGCGCGGACGCTTGCCATTTTGCCTTGGTATTCTATGCGTGCGCCGATGACTGGGTTGATTTCTTTTGCCAACAGGTTCCGTAGGGGTACGCGCTTGACTTTTTCTGGGTCTCGCTGTCCGAATCCTTTGTCAGGTGAGATTTCGACGGTTGCAGGCGTGTTTAGTTCCATGGTTGTTAGGCTGTCGTCTAAGGCTTTAAGCACCCAGCCTTCGCCTACCACTACCAGTTTAGGTTCGTATATTTCGCCTTCTTTGTGAAGGTGTTCTTTTTTAGCGACATCTTCGTGTGTGGTGTCGAAAACTTCGTTTGTTTCCTTAACCTTTGCTGAATAATCGATTATTACGAAATCTGCTTTTTGAAAGGTCATTTTGAATCCTCTATCTTAACGCGGAAGGTTTAAGTTTCAAACGCTAATAAAAACTTTGTCCAATGCAGCATGTATGCTTATTATCTAGCTTGCATGGCTTGGCTTAAAATGTTTTTTGTGGCTGAGATGGGTTAGGCGGTTGTTTTTTTCTTGGGGAATTTTGGTTTTGTTTTGGGTTGCTTTTTTGGTTTACGTTTTGAGGTGTTGGTGGGTTGAGTCTCTAATAGTCAATAGTAGTCTGTGGTAGTCTTTAATAGTCAGGAATAGTCAATAAAAGTCAACCGAGAAAGCGCGTGCCTAAAAAGATGGTTTATGTGCCTCTGGACCAAAAAGTAACCTTTCCAGCGATCCTTGAAAAAGGCAACCGTGTGCAAGTCCCCAAAGTCATCAGGTGGCAGTTCAAAATGGAGCAAACCCAACTGCTCAAAGTCAGCGTAAGCATCAAAGGCACCCTCAACTTCCAAAACTTCTACGCAAAAACCGACAAACAAGGACGCCTAACAATCCCCAAACTGACACTTATCATAATGACGCGGCAAGAAAAACCAAACGCCGCGGGACAGATTCTGGACGTAAAACTTGAACCAACATAAAGAAAGGGTCGTTTGCCGCGGTTTTTGGCATAATTTCTTCCTCTTTTGCTTTACGTGCCTGCGGTTTATGCTGTTTTGCTTGTGTATTTGGGTCCGCAGCACCTTGGGTTGTCGTAGTATTCGCGGCAAACCTGCATGAGGCTCCTGTCCTGAGTCAGCAACGCAACTTCCATAGGCCAATTAGTAAGCGTCACAAGGTTCTTCATATCCGAAATAAACATCGCTAAACTGCAGAAAAGAACCTTAACCTCACCCAAGTCCGAAAGATCCTGGCTTTGGGCGATTTCAGGAGTCACCGCAATGTTAAGCTTCACTCTTCGTTTTTCTTTCGCTTCCCTTAAAGCTGGGTGAAACATATTCAAGCGACCTAAAAGTTGCCGCCAACACATACGATATGGCTTTGAGCTTTTTAGGAGTCGGTTGCTTAATCGGGAGAGAAACATCTGATATTGCAACTCCAAACCGTCGGCGTAGGCTTCCTGGCAGCACGCAAAAAAGTTGCTTAATCGGGAGAGAAACATCTGATATTGCAACCTACGTAAACCAGCTTTACGCAGCCTTGAAAAAAGGCGGGGTCCTTTTGGCGATTGAAACTGAAAAGACAGACAGCATGTTTAGCCAAATCCTTTTCGAAGATGTGTTTGGATTAAGGGAGCCGCCTGGATTGCACCCGGACGAGTTGAGGACTGTTTTGGAGAAAACTGGATTTACAAACCCTTCAGTTACGAGTAAAATGGGCTTGCTCTATGCCGTTGCCCAGAAATCATAGCCTTTTTCTCATTTATCTAAAAGATTGTTGAGTTTTTTGTTATTCTTGTTTTCTTTCACTGCATTCATGTTTTCATAGTATTCCTTGAAAAACGTTACTAGGGCTGGGTCCTGTGTGAGTATGGCAATTCCGCCGGTCCAATTTGACACTATGAGCAGCGTTTTAATGTCGGAGATCAGTAAGCCGAAAGGGCAACAAAGGACTCTTGTTTTGCTAACCACGCGTGCGGGTATTGTGGTCTCTTCATTGATGTCTTGCGTTGTAGCTATATCTAGCTTAACCCGCCGTTTTTCTGCCGCCTCAGTTAGTCCAGAACCAATTTCGTGCATAATTGAGGGGTCAGGAACGAATGCTGTAATTTCTTTTCGTGCTGAATGAATTAATGTTTTCATTCTGTTGAGTATGTTCTTTTCGGCCACGAATAACGTAAGCAAGTTCAAGTTCTTCGGTTTTTTCTGCTGAATCATACATCGGCGTTAATAACTCAGCTAAATTGTCGGCTTCCTTAATTTTTTCGTCAAGACTGGCTGTCAATTGCTGTTTCAAATTAGCGAAGGTTTCTTTTGGCGACAGAGACCTATAGAGGTTAGGGTTTCCTTGCTGAATGATCACGGCGCCTTTTCGTGTGAGTCCATTCTAGAGCATAGTATATTTTGGAGTCTGAAATTCTGGTTTCCTTGCATAATTCACTTGCTGTAATGTTGGGGTGGGTCAGGAGTGTAAAGTAGGCTAGTGCTTCTTGAGTTGTTAGCCCCAGTTCTTTGAGTTGAGAAATAATTCTGTTTTGTACACTTGTTTCTGAGATCACGGTCAATTGTTTCCTTCCTTTTCTAGTAAGTTGTTGGCAGAGAAATCTTATATAGTTTACTACTTCTTTTTGGAAGAAGTAAAAAAATAAAATGGAGAATGAACATAATGAAAATGCGAGAAAAGAAGAGGGAGAAACATGCAAGCTGTACTTACTAGAAATTTGTCTAAAAAATATCACGCGGTAACCGCGCTAGAAGACGTAAACCTTACAGTTGAGCAAGGAGAGATTTTCGGGTTACTCGGACCAAACGGTGCAGGCAAAAGCACTCTGATGAAAATTCTTACGGGATTCACATTGCCTACGAAAGGGACAGCAACGATATTGGGTTACGATGTACTGACAGAAACGGCGAAAGTGAGGCAAAACATAGGATATTCACCTCAAGGCATAACAGTAGACGACCATTTGACAGCAAAAGAGAATCTCATTCTCACAGGCAGTCTATACCATGTCCCAAATGGCACCCTGAAAAAAAGGGCCGATGAATTACTTTCGATGGTTGAGCTTGACAAAAGAGCAAACGATGTGGCAGGAACGTACTCAGGCGGAATGAAAAAGAAACTCGACATCACTTTAGCCTTAGTAAACAGACCGAAGTTGCTGCTTCTATAGATGAACCTACTCTTGGCCTAGATGTACAAAGCCGATATAAAATATGGAAGCTGGTGGAGGAACTAAGAGAGCAAGGAACCACTGTTCTGGTAACGACACATTATTTGGAGGAAGCTGACAAGCTTTGCGACCGCATTGCAATCATTGATCATGGAACAATCAAACTCTCAGGTACTCCAAGTAAATTAAAGAACAAAATGGGAGGAACAGCTGTGTCTATAGAAATCACCAATTCTAAAAACGACGAAACCAAAGCCGTAATTTCAGAGTTAAAGAACCTGCCTTTCGTTAAAGACACCAGTTTTGACAGCAACACTCTGAAAATCTGCATAACGGGCGACGAGAGTATGATTCCCAAAATACTCAAAGTAATAGTCAAACACGACATAGACATGGGGGATGTGACTTTTACTAATCCAACTCTTGATGATGTTTTCCTGCATCACACTGGATACGAGATCAAGGAAGAAAAAGGAAAAAGCCATGAAAAAACTTTGCAAGCGATAAAGAGGGTAAGATAATGACCGATTTTCTAACTGAGATTAAAATTTTGACTACTAGGTGGTTTAAACATCTAACAAGGACACCCATAATGCTCTTCGTCACCCTCCTTCAGCCATTAATCTGGATGTTGCTTTTCGCTAATCTCTTTGAAAAAGCAGCAATTCTCCCGGGTTTCCCAGCGGACAGTTACGTACAGTTCATAATAAGCGGAATCTTGGCTTTAAACGCCTTAGGTTTCTTAGCCATGGCTGGAATATGCATTTTCGACGATATCCAATCAGGCTACATTCAAAGAATCATGACGGCGCCAATTTCGAGATCGTCCATAATAATAAGTAGATTCATTTACGCAACAGTGCTGACAGTAGTCACTTCAATAATATTGCTGGCCGTAGGATCACTCATGGGCGTATCAGTAGCGGCTGGACCAGCAGGGTTCTTAGGAATTCTGTTCTTCGTTGCCCTGTTCACGATCGGAGTCACTGCAGTTTCAATGATATTTGCTTTCCTTTCAAAACAGCAAGTAGTCTTTCTTTCCATCACGACGCTGGTGCAAATGCCGATTTTGTTCATGTCAAATGCATTAATGCCCTACGATTTCATGCCCTCATGGATACGGACCTTGGCTCAAATCAACCCCGCAAGCTACCTTATCGACGCAACGCGATCTTTAATCTTAGATGGCTGGGCTTGGAGTACGCTGTCCACAGCATTAGTGGCATTAGTGGTGTTTGATTTGCTGGCAGTACTCATAGCCACGCTAGTAAGACGTAGGCGACTGGAATAGACCCAATCAGCGAATTTAGTTCGCGGGTTCGAAACCCTGCTAACGCCAATTTTTCTACAGTGGGATCTAAGAACTATAATTTGCATCATAATTGGACTCGTACCCTGGGTCAAGTCCAACTCAGCCTTGTAGTCAGCATATTTTTCTAAATAGTTTCTGAGCCTGTTAATGTTTTTTTAAGCTTGGACCGACCTCATTTGGATTCAAATCTTTCCTCTTGACTCACTTCCAGCGTAACACTTGCGCAAAGATCAACACGCCTCTACAGCCAGAATGGAGGTGCCCACACCAAATTGTTAATTAGAGGGGTTTGGAGAATGGGCTTTTGAGGATGAAGCAGTGTATATCGTTGGGTTAAGTGGTAGTCCCAGGAAGGGAGGCAACACAGATTTGATCCTCCAAGAAGCATTGGATGCGGCGAAAGCGAATGGCGCAGAAGTAAAATTGTTCCGAATTTGTGAATACCATCTATCGCCTTGCACAGGCTGCATGACATGCTTCAGCACCAAAAAATGCATCAATGAAGACGACGGCGAGAACCTTTACCAAGAAATTTTGAAAGCCGACGGAGTCATAATGGGTAGCCCATCCTACTTCCAAGGCGTCACAGCTCAAATGAAAACTTTCATCGACCGCATAGGTTTTCTGGCGTTGGCTAGAGGAAGAAAAGATTTCGCAGAAAAAGTCGGCGGGGTCATCGCCGTTGCTCGCCGCTCAGGAGTTTCAAGCACCTGCAATCAGATGTTCACGTTCATGACTGCCGTTGGAATGGTAATCCCGAACGGCGGCAGAGTATTTGCCATTGCCCGAGAAAAAGGTGAGGTCACTAAAGACCAAGAAGGCATGGACTCGGCGAGACATTTAGGAAAAATGATGGCACAGACTATAGCTGCCGTCGACAACTTGAAGAAGAGCCACGGTTTGTCGAATCCGTGAAATCCCCAGTTTGTTCAACCGAAGCAATTAGGCTATTCAGAATATGCTTCCAAGCTGGGCTGGTCGGCTTGCACCTAAAGTGGAAATCTAAATGCAAGGCACTCTGTTTTTTTCCGTGTCCTCACTCACTATGCTTATTTCGTAGTGTGTAAAAAGTCGTCTTAATGCGTCCTTGACGATTTCCGCTTGACTCTCATATAGACCGTCGGTTATTAGCAGTTCCATCCCTTTGAAATAACATATTGCCATTGTTACCTCGAACCGTTTTTTCGCCTCTTCAACCAAGATATCACCCCGCTCAAAATTGCTTTAAGGAAGCCATTAGCTTTTAAAATTTAATTTGATTCCGAACCCGAATAAACCTGCAAAAATAAGTCCCTGCTTCTCAGTTTAGACGTTGGGAAAGTATAGTTGGGTTTTCAGAATAAATGTTAAATAGCCATGTGTTTAGGTTGGGTCAAGAAGAGGAAATTGCAGTTGGCCAGCGATTTGTCGGTTAAGCCGTTTGCGGGCAGTTATGTGGATAAGGTTAAGGTTCAGAAGGAGCTGGTTGAGCAGCTTAAGGTTGAGTGGAAGCTGCTTTGGAGTGAATGCTTCAACGATCGGGTTAGAGCTGAAGACATTTCCGTGAAAGATTACGAGTCTTTGCTGGTTGAACGCGGCACAATCATTCAAGCCACGAGAAACTTCAAGGTGCTGGCATTCAAGGAGATTCTTGAAACACACATGATCGAGAATCCCGAACGCTACCTGCAACCAGACGCCAAAGTAGGCGGCTGGCACAAATTCATAAAAACAGAAATCACCAGTCACAAACAGCCGACAGAAAACCGTGCTGTCACCCAAATTCCTAGGAAACGGGAAAGTCAACAGGCTAAAAAAGGCGGTCGGGGATGGCTCCATACAGGGTAGGCAACCTCAATTTGGTGACATAAGAAACCCTTTTTCAAGATTGAAGGAAGTTAAAAGTCTCGGTTAGTTTGGCAGGGCGTTGGCTTTTCTGCGTGATAAGTATACATGATTGTTAGTTTCATAGAGAGCGTGTTTGAGTCATTGATTAGATGTTGTTTCTAACATTATACGTTTAAGAATTTCCGCGCCGTGTTTTATTCCCAGCTTTTTCTTGCCGATTCTTTCGCGATAGGTAATTGGAATTTCAACTATACTGAAGCCTTCGCGTTCGCAACGGTGGTTAAGTTCTACTTCAATATCGAAGCCTTTGGATTTTATTTTCCAGCCTTTCAAGATTTCTGCGCGTACAACCCGCAGCCCCGTCAAAGGATCAGATAAGCTTACGCCATTGAAAAAATTGTGTGTAAAGGCTATAAGCCGATTTCCAAAGTAGAATACATCATGTAGGGCATGCGAGTTCATGTTTTCATTAAATCTGTTTCCACAGACCATTCCAACGGTTGGATTCCTTTGCAAGATCTGAATCATCTGGGGAATGCATCCGGCGGGTAGGTGTAATCAGCATCTGTAACTATGATGTAGTCAACGTCGGGAG
This sequence comes from Candidatus Bathyarchaeota archaeon, assembly GCA_963780185.1. Classification (GTDB taxonomy): domain Archaea; phylum Thermoproteota; class Bathyarchaeia; order Bathyarchaeales; family Bathycorpusculaceae; genus Bathycorpusculum. The sequence goes on from CAWABA010000004.1 coordinate 19,219, forward strand.
CCATGTTTGCTATGCCCTTAGCGAATGCGTCGCCTTTGCCTTTGCCGTCTTGGAAAAGGATTTCGACGCCGAAAGCTTTAGCCACCGCAACGGTTCGATCAACGCTTCTTCCATCAATCACCAGGATTTTTGCTAAACCCAAATGCTGCTTAAGCTCTGTCAAGGTTGATCGTATCCCTTCTTCCTCGTTTAAAGCAGCTATAATTACCTGCATCGAAGGGGCAGCCTGCTCTGAGGCGTTCTCCTCGGGCTTAAGCTCTCTTGTTGATGACAATTTGTTGCTTCCCAGCATTTTTTATCTTAACCCATAACTCGCTATGCCGTCGCAATTGACTCAAGCAACCGTGGGGCTTCACATAACCGATTCAGTTTCTCTCGTTCAAAACTCAAACTTTCAAGATCCCTTTCTGTCTCCATGCAACGTATATTATAATCATTATATCTTTTAAGAAACACGTGACCATTCTCAGTCAACCAGTATTTGGAGCCTTCAAGCCGAAGCAAACCGGAACCAACCACGGATGACAGGTACTTTTCAACTAATTTAAAGCTCAAATTTGCCTTCTTCATAATATGAGTCTTTGTTGAACCAAAATTTGCAACCACCAAAATGCACGCGACAATATTTAGCCGATCGCGATTCTTACCCAACGACAATCCCTCCCCACAAAGAAACTAAAATCTGCAAAGCATAACCTTCAAAGCTGAAAAAAGAAAACCTTCCAAATTCTTCCCAACTGAATCCGCGAGAAATTGAAAACCACATTAGATTAGACTCAACTGCGATGCTAACAATTCCCCTCTTCCGGGTGGAGGTGGAAAAAAAGCAACGCAAACCTAACAATTAGCCAAACGTTATTTTCATTGTCAATTGAAATTCCGAGGCAGTCCTGAACGAGGGAAAGCTTTTGCTTTTGGTTTTGTGGGGTCTCATCACGTGAGAGTTAAGGAGTATAAAGGAGAAATTTACGTCGTTCAACCCTTTCACACCGTGCCCTCGATTCAGAAAACTGCAACACACTGCCTTTTGCTGCGCGAAATTTTGTTGGTTCATAGTTTAATCCCAGCACGGAAAAATGGAAAACTATTGAGCTCCAACACGGTTACGTACCGCGTGAAGTCTTCATCATTTGCCCACTGTAAGGCAAGTTTGTTTCCCCACTGGGCGGCGATTTTGCTTATTCTTTGAGTTAAAGGATACCCAAAGTTTTGCATTCCAAAAGCCAATTCGCCCACTAATCCGCGAGTTCCGCCTATAGCCTGCAGCAGCTTTTCAGTCAGCGGCTTCAAAAGTCCAAGCAAAAGAGAGCTGCGTATTCTCTCAAGGGTTTGAATCACAGCATCGATGAAACGCCGATTTTCTAGGCTCAAAACACGGAACCACGAATTGTTCCTTCGAATAGACTGCTTTTTCAGTCTCAGGAGGAATGCCCGTCCACCATAGCGCAAAACGCTTGAAATATCGCTTGCAGTTAGTTCTTTTAATGGCGATTTCTTGCCTCGTGCAGTTTTCTGGTGAAATTCGTAAAAAAATGCCAAGTTTCAAGCCTCGTGACCGTTAGATTTGGGAAGGGGCAGTCTCGTGAGCGAGTGTGTTCGCTTCGGTTTTTTTTCTTGTGAGCCAGCGGTTTTTTGTTTTTTGCCCGATAGCTTTGCCTTGGCCTTTTGCGCTTGAGTTGCTGTTTGTAATTCTTGCAAAATGCATGTACAGATGTCAAAGCAGTCTTGGCAAAGTGTGAAGCCATATTTTAGCAGGAGGACTTTTTTTGTTGCTTTGCACATGTCGCATTGTCCTGTTTTTACCCCGATAAGCAGGAGGTTTTTTGACAAGGCGCGATGTTTTGTTTGAGGGTCAATCATTTGGCAGCCGTCCTTTCTTTTTCGTGGGGCGGGTAGCTAAGTGTTGCAGTTTCGTCGTTTTTGCCAGTCAAGGTCGAAAAAATGTTGGGTCTGCTCATCCATGGTTTCTTGATTGTTAAATGGTATCTTCGTGGTTTTTGCGACGCCATCAATTTAGCCTTCCTTTGGCAGACAAACGGTGATTACTCGTCATACACAATATATATAATTTATCCTAACCTCCGAAGGGCGATCCAGAAAAGCAGGCAAAACCTGCCAGCTGGAAAGCGAAAAAACCCATTTTGCCCTATGCGCATCCATAGTAAAAAGCCTCAAATCGATCAGGCGAGACTTGCGAGGGCTAACCTGTGAGGTTAGGGCAAAAAACAAGGCGAAAAGTATTTTCTTTAGACTTTAATCGCGGTAAAGTCCGAAAGCCGCTTAGCCAAAATTGATTAGTTTCTGTTAATTAGGTCCTGATAGTCAGCAATCCTTTCTCGGATAGGAAGCGTTAAGTCCCTTTTTTTGGGCGGTTCCTTAACGACTAAGACAAAGTACCCCTTTCTAGGGCTAAAACCAAGAGAGAATACTGATGGTCAAAGTAACGCAAGCCGTATTTTTACCGCGCCATTTGCCCGCTTGCAATTCGCTCCAAGGCTTGGATCAGCTTTGGTTTCTTTCTGCGCCTGGGAAAGGCTGCCGGGTTTTTGCGCCGAGGTTTTTTCCAGTTAAGTCAAATATTTTGAGGAAAGCGCTGTTTGCTTTGAGCATGACATAACTTGTCGGGTTGTCGCCCGATGCTGCGATGATTTGATTGTGGGAAAAGCCGCCTATATCTTCTGAAAAGAGGCAGAAAAGGACCTAGAATTTTGCCCAAGGAACTTTTAAATCAAGTCAAGAATTGAAGAAGAAAAAAGCTATAGCTGAGATGTATGGTTAGTTTGATAAAGCTTTAAATTGCGCTAAAGTCAGAGAAAGATTACGAATCAGCTAAAACGCAGTTGATTTTCGTGCCGGGGTATCCTAGCCAGGCAGGGAGCAAGCCTGGAGATGTTTGCCAATGGCAGACACCAAGCAGCTTGTGGCCTCTCGGGGCCGCGGGGGTTCAAATCCCCCTCCCGGCGCCATTTTTTCAGGCAGTTTTTGAGGCCATTTTCGTAAGTTTAGGCTACATTTAGCGCGCTTTCTTGTCCCATATTACGGGCTGTGTCCGACAAAGTTGAAGGAGACACAATTTTTCACCTAACAGTTGCGAAATCTTAGACGACGAGTACGTGATCATTATGTAGGCTGGTACTGGTATGTTATTTGGCGTCGGAGCAGGCACTTGTTTAACTGCCCGAGTTAGCTAGAGCGCATGCTTGAACGTTGCATTCTTGGTAGTACATTGCTTGTGCTGTGTAGAGGGTGACGCTTACTGTTAAGCCGATGTCGTTTATGGTAACGCTGTCAGGGTTAACTATGTAGATCAGCATTGTGTAACCTGATCGAAGAACCAGGTCTGTCGTAGCATATTCGAAAGTATACAAGGTTCCGCTTCTGTCGCTAGGGTTTAGATAGAAAGACTGCGTTGTTGCTTGTCTACTTTGGGCCGCCATAGTGGGCTGGAAGTACATGTCTGAGGGCACAGGGTTATCAGTTACCGAAAAAACTATGAATTGATCACCAGATGTCCACTGGGCTCCACCTGCCCATACGCTGTCTTGACCTCTGACTGTTATTTTATTGATAACTACGTCTCTGCCGCCAGTGTTAACGACTATGAGGGAACCCATTGAGTAGGTCGGGGTTCCTGGAGTTGCTGCAGGGTTGAGCCATACGTGAGCATCGTTCAAAGTAAGGCTTTCTTCTTGGACTCTTGTGCTGACCACGTTGATGGCGAAGTATGTGACTACGCTTGCCAATAGCACTGAAATGATCAGGATAATGATGGTAGTTACGACTGTACTTAGAGCCCAACGATTCTTAAGCAGTTTTCTCATTATTTTAGTTCCCCACTGTCGCGGATTTACTTGTGAGTTTATGATCTATTCTCGGAAATTTCTTTCGCAGCTAGATAGATCGCTACCCACGCCCCACAAAGTGTATTAAATCGTAAGTCGTGATAAAAAGCATTATGTCGTTAAGATTCAATTCTTCACTAAATATTTTTGTTGCTGATTTTCCGTCCAAAATCAGCAGTACATTCACTTTTGGGCAATCCAAGGTTTTCAGTGGATATCTTACAGACATCTTTTTTTTATTAAAGGAGGAATAGAAGTTGCGCCGCCTTTTTCCATGGAGCATAATTGCTTCAAAAATATTTTTTACTGACAAACGGGTACTAGAAAGTACCCACTCCAGGTAGCGCCATTTCTTGCTAGTCTGTAAAACCTTTTAAGAACCTCAAGAGATTTCAACGTAATCCATTTGCTCTGTTCATCTTCTTGTTCTATTCTCGTTGAAAAGCTGTCGTTAAACGTGTTTTCAAGTTTCCATCTGCCGTGGTCATCCTGTTTAGAGACTACCAGGTCGACGGCTTCTTGCATTCGCTTGTCTTTGTAGCCGAGTTTGGTCAGAATGTCTAGGACTTCAAGGGCGTCTGTCTGGTACATCATGGGAAAGCCAAAGTGCAGCCAACCAGGTTTTGATACGCGACTTAGGTCATGGCTCCTCTTGTGAATATGATGCTTGAGCATGTGTTCGGTTCCTTTTTCGATTGTGGCAACAACTTCCGCGGATCTTTCGCTTGCAGGAATTTCCGCCAAAGCCTTCAGCACTTTTACGGCGCCCATGTGGCAGGTGTGTCTTCCCCAGCACATCTCGAACCGATCGTAGGGCCAGCCTCTTGCTGGATCTTCTACGCCGTCGTCAAACCTCTGGTATGTGGTGATCCAGTTGATTCCGCGTTGGACCCGTGGATCCTCAAGGCAGCCGAGTCTAATTAGACTCCAAACCATGTTGCCAGTCAAGCAAGGTATCACTTCGCTGTGCCGCCCGCCGCCAGTTTTCCCGCTTTCATGCATAGAGAAACCGCCGCTTTCACGATCCTGAGAATTCTCCAAAATGAACTCGCAAGCCTTCTTCACCCGTTCGTCCTTTCCGTCTGAACCCAACTCCGCCAAGATAACGAGTTGCCACACTGTTCCCCTGTACTTGGCTGTGTAGAAGCTCTCTGGAGTTTCCCAGAAACCTTCATTGTTCTGGTGGCTAAAGATGCTGGGAACTGCCCCCGCTTTCATGATGTCGTCTTTTGCTTCTCTGACTTCAGGGTCATTTTCAGGTCTGCCTAGAATTTCAGTCAGCGTAAAATACCGTACTGACGGATTTTCTTTTTCCAGAAGCCAAGAAGCAGGATCGGCTTTCAACACAGATTTTAAATCAACCATGTTTTCGCCCAAAATCAAAGAGGGGGACGGCACTATAAAAAAGCGTTTGCGAGAACCCAGCTAAAGTGTTTCCGCCAAAAAAAGAAAAAAGAGGGTTTTCTTTATAGTTTGGCTTGGTTTAAGCTTTTGAGTTTTGGCTTCCGCAAGAGGACTGCGCCAGCTACGACAGCCACTCTAGCCAGCAACAGATTAGCAGCAAAAGTCGCTGTCTGGGGCTAGCTTTTGCCATCCACTTAAATCTTGATTCTTTGTTATTGCAAAAGCATAAAAAGAGAACTGCTAAATTGAATCTCTCTATTCAGGGGGCATTAACGCGAAAGGAAAAGCGGATATTGCAATGGGCGGTGACCCTGTTTCCGAAATGGGTTGTCGGATAGCGTTGATAATGCCCGTTTACAACGAGGCAGACACAATCAAAAGCACCGTCAGAGAATTCTACCAGAAAGTAGTTAGCAAAATGGACAATGTCGATATCTGGGCTTTCGAGGACGGCAGTAAAGACGAAACTAAGAAGACGCTCAAAGAATTAGAAGATGAGTTCCCTCTTTTCCATGCAAAGACCACAGCGGAAAGGAAAGGTTATCCTCGAGCTATGAGAGAAGCGTTTCTTAACATCAACACAAGCGACTACGATTACGTGGTGGCGGTGGATTCTGACGGGCAGTATGAACCAGACGATTTCTTCAAGTTATGGAGCATTATGCAAAGTGACGCGCCAGACATAGTTATGGGAAGACGAATGATTCGACGTGAACCTGCTTACCGCCGTATGCTTTCCCGCGGGCTGCAGGTTTTGGAGAAAGTTATGTTTTCCGTGCAATGCAAGGATGTGACAAGTGTAATGCGGCTCATGAAAGTTGACACCGCACACGAAATAGCCAAGGAAATACGGTACAGCCCATACAACTTTTGGCTTGAATTCACAGCGCGGATGTCTCTGACCAGCTACAGAATCGTTGAAGTCCCCATTTCCTACCGTGAACGCGAAGGCGGCAGCCGAGTGTACAGTGTAAAGAAGATGCCTTCGGTTGTCATGTCGGAGTTCCGCGCGTTAAGAGCTGTAAGACAAGAGCATTCAAAAGCCAAATGAGAAAGGACACCTCAGCTCGATTCGTAGCATTTTTTCGTCTAAAAATCCAGACAGGAAGCACGTCTATGTTGGTAGATTGGGTTGGGTTTGACTGTTTTTTGCCCCTCCAAACCGTGAGCTTATTTTTTTGAAGCTCTCTCTTGTCCGCTCCACCAGCATGAAACGCTCGATGCAGACGATTATCATGATGAACACGAAAACCCACGTGAATCCGAATAATTCTCCGTACGTGTTGTGGAAAAGCATCCCTGCAGCGTACCCGCTGTGCATAATAACGAGAACGATGAAGCAGATTCTGAAGACGGCGGAGCAGAAAGTGCCGAAAAGACCGATGATGAAGTAGATAGATTTTCTGGTGCCTGAAATGTTCGTTCTCTTAAATAAAACTAGAATTATCAGCAGGTAAAGAATCAAACTGTAGACTCCTGCGCAAGCCCACGAGACTGAGACGCTTGCGATTCTGCCTGCAGCACTAACTGTCAAACTAGGAACCGAGGAGCCACCTACTTGTACGGGATAATTTAACTGGACTCCATAGCCTAAGAAGTCAAAGAGGGCGGCGCTTGTGGCCGTTATGGGAAGAGCTATTTCTTGAAGGGGTCGGAAAAGGCCGAATTGATAAATTGTGTCAAGCATGTATGCAACGCTGATTGCTCCTAGGAGAGAAAAGGAAATTGAGAATATCCTTAATCCTTTTGCTTTATAAGCTAAGAGGACAGCGCTCAGAAAGAAGACAAAAAACACGATGTATTCCACTGACAGCGGCCATTGAAGGTTTAGGAAGTCTGAAGGTTGACCGGAGGCGGTCACGCTGGGAATTCCGATGTTATGTCCCATTTTCAACAATGCCAAATCTAAACCGAAAAAATTGGTAGCTAAGACATAAAATGTTGGAATTATTGCACATATGAGGGACGCGGTGATTAATTTGCGGTTTACGGGTTTCTTTTTAACGATGTCTTGCCAGCCAATCGCTGATTCAATAATTAAGAACCATGCGAAGAACAGGTAGAACATTCTGCCTTTCCACGTTACGTCGAAACTGAAGTTCTGGATTAGAAAAGTGTTTTTCCAAGGTACAAAGCTGTTGGTTGAAGGATTAAAGCGGTAATTGAAGCCTTGAAGGTGGTAGTAGTCGAGAAATATCAGCAGCACAATGGGCACGGCGATGCTTATCATCAACGCTATGTGGAACCAGTATTTTTTTAAATCGACCGAACCCATCCCCCGCTTTTGATAAACCATTTTGATACTCTCAACTACCTTTTAGATTTTTGCCTAAGAACACCCATCAAACGTCAACTTTGCCTTTTTGACAGGAGAATGGATATTCAAAGGTGTCAGAACCCAGATTTTGCAATTGCTTTAATACATCCTACTGCAATATGGGGAAACACGTTTGCGCCAGATTCAAGTCAACGGTAAACTGCATTTGGGGAGGGAGAGGCAAAGTGGAAAACGAAGGACCAGAAAACCGCCAAAGAGAAACCAAGGAAGACCTGCTAGTTCCCTTGTTGATATTGACTTTTATAGCGTGCGCTTGGCTTGTTTACACTTACGAAAACCAAAATTGGCTGATTGCGTTCCAGCAAGTCGAGTCATGGATAGCTCACCCAACAATCATTTACACTTCAACTCAAATTGTAGGAATCCCATTGGCTTTTTTAGCCACCATCGAAGTTCTGATTCTGGGAGCCGCATGCTCTTATCTGCTGTTAAACAACGAAAAAGACGTGGGCATAAGAGTTCTTAGCGTGCTCGGTTTAGGATTTGGCCTAACAGGATTAATTACCATAATTTTCGGAGTCTTAGGAAACCTTTACCAGCTTCCCCTTAACATAACAATTTTGCTTCTCATCGGCATTCTTCTCTCAGCGATAGTCTATAAGAAAAAGCGAAACCAAAACCTAACGATAAAAGAATCCTTGACTCCTCACATTTCCTTTCCTAATCTTAAGGCACCGCCAAACATCAAGTTCTGGTTACCTGCTTGCGTCGCAATCGGCATAACTTTTTTCTTCTGTTTTTACCACGCGCTTCTAACGGTGATAGTGCATTGGGACGCCGTTGTATACCATGCCGCAATGGCTAACATTATGTACAATTACCATGCAATTCCAGTCATTGCGGGTCCTTCAATCGGGATTGAGATGAGCGCCAATTTTCCGCCTCTTTTTTCCGCCGTCGGCGCATTCTATTATATTCAGATAGGCACGGTTGAGGATTTCTTTTTAAGGATAATTCCCCCCGTGATGGGGCTTCTAACGGTTTTGGCAACTTATAAAATCGGGGAGATTCTCGTCGGAAAAAAACTTGGATTGATATCCGCTTTGTTTCTTGCAATTACTCCTTTGTTCTTCCGATATTCAATATATGCTACAAGCTACTCTACATTGACCTTCTTCTGCACCGCTTCGATTCTGTTTTTGCTGCTGGCTATGAACAGAGGGGACACCAAATACTGGATTAGCTGCGGACTCTTCTACGGGTTCGCGCTGCTAACGTCATACTTGGGTCTGTATCTTGCACCGTTTTTTATTCTGGCACTAATTTTGTTTTTGTATCAACGGAAAAATACTTTCAGAATAAACATAAAAAAAGTTTCTCTACTGATTGTAGCAGTTTTGGTAATCGGCGGCGTTTGGTACCTACGAAACTACAATGAGGTTGGAAACCCGATTTACCCCAATGCCTACACCATTTTAGGCGGACTCCACATTGACCCTATAATAGAGCAAGCTACTTTTAACAGCATAAAAACGTCTGCGACTATAAGCTTCTTCGGCGCCGCCAACCCTTCGCTCTTCGACAAAATCATGATTTTCCTCACCTACAGAACGCATTTTCCGTCAGTTTCCTTCTTAACTGTCTTGGGACTTGTGTTGATTCCGACTTTAAAAAACAAGAAGTTCTGGCTGATAACCGTGTGGCCTCTATCTTTGAGTTTTCTTGTTCTCAGCGGCATTTCATGGGGTTTCCCCCGTCACATGGTTTTTGCAATGCCAGGATTTGCCCTTATAAGCGCTCTGCCTCTCGTGAAGTTATTGGATATATGTAAAAAATACGACTCAAGCAACTCCAAAAATGCGCTTCTGAAAATAAGAAATCCCTTGCCGGCCATTCGCAAAAGCAACCTAATCAGGCTGGGCCTCGTAATAATTCTCCTCGGGGCTTTTCTTTTTCCTAGCTTAACATTAAGCATGGGGGGCAAAGTTATGGCAGACAACCTTGCTGACCAGGTTCCAAACGACTATCTATGGTTTTTGGAACACCCCAACGCTGATACATGGACTGTCCTCGACAGGCTATATCCTGAAGCGGTCGCTTGGCAATTCATGAACGAAAACTTGGGTATCAATCAAAAAGCCGCTACTGTTGAGAACAGAATATACGACGTTAAAAACTGCAATAACAGTTACTTCTTCTACCTTGACGGTTGGGAAGCACGACCACTTTACAACATTACCGACCCCAAACTTATGATTCAGTTCCTCCGCAGCCAAAACGTGAAATACGTAATTGATGTCCTTTGGCCCCGTGAAGACGACGACATTTTCAATCTGTTACCGCTAACCCAGTACCTTGGGTCAGCGTATTTTCCACCGATAATAGATACGGGAGGCAACCCCAACATCTACAATGTGGGTCCCTTTGAATCTCCAGTAACCGACAATTCGCCTACAACCGTTTCCTTGAATCTAGCTGGCTGGGGCGCCGTGCAATCCGTGGGCGGAGTGAAAACGCAGTCGGTTATAGCTGGAAACGACTCCGCTCGGCTCTACGTCGCCACTCCAGGCTTGACCACCGTAGCCATAACTTACCTTGACGTGGGCACTGACCCAGTTAGCATAAACATGCGTGACCCTTACTCGTTAGACTGGGTCACTGGCTACGCAGATATCCAAAAAACAAACACAGGCACGTGGAAAACCTACGATTTTCTTGCGCCGTACAGTGATAAGGGATCCGTTGAACTGGCTTTACACGCTTACGATGAAAACTTCACTGTAAGCAACATAAACGCTTCACCGTTCCAGTCGCCTGGTCGTGTCACATTGAACGCGTTCAACAGCACCCAAACCTTCGACATAACAAACAAGACTACTCCCCCAACCCTGATGGTGTACCTGCCCATTTTGGACGCGAATGAAAACCTCATCATTAACTCAACCACGTATGGAAAAGCCATGTGCATTGAACTCTACGACGGCGTAATTCAACCTGGCGAAAACACAGGCTGGTGGCTGAACCATGATTTTGTTACAAGGTCGCCTGACACAACTGCATATGGTGTGCAGAATCCCTCGCTGTTCTGGGAAACCAAGAATTCAGGCTTATACACAATGGTCATAGTGTTAAGGGAACCCTATAACAATCAGAACACGAAAATGGATATTATAGTTATGAAGGAGGACAATTTGACACGGCTCAACGGATAAACACGTCTTCCTGCGTTTTTTGTCGACACCTCCAGGCAACGATTTTTAATGATACACAGCCGTTCGCTTACGCCGAAAGTTTGGAGCGAAAGAAACAATGAGCATGCGAAAGTACGCCGCGGCAAGCGTCGCCGCCGTTTCGTTGGTTGTTGCTTTTGCAGTTTTCCTTCTGGGGGCGCCCATGGAATCTGTTCCGTTAGACGGCGGATGGCTGGGTCTACTATTCATATTCGCGAACGGGTTCTTTCTCTCATACATTCTGAACCCACAAAAAACGGGTTCTCTGGAAAGGCTGCTTCTCACAGTCGGGTTAGGCTTCGGCTTAACCTTCACAGTTATGGTTCTAATGGGGCTTTTCTGGGAGTTCTCCCTGTTCTCGGTGCTTCTAACCCAAATAATCCTATTAGCCATTTTAAGCGCAACCGCGTTTCTGCGAGGATTCCGCCCAAAAGCGCCCAATTTGCGTTTGCCCACCAAAAACAATTTTCCAACGACAAAACTCGGCTTCCTCCACGCCGTCTGCGTAGCGGTCATTGGAGTGCTTGTGGCTGTTTCGATTTATGAGGCGATTTCGCTTCCTGCCACGGAGTGGGATTCACTGGCTTACGGGGTAAACTACGCAAAAATAATGTTCCAGAAGGGTACTATTCCGTTTATTGCGGGACCGTCGATTGGGATTGAGATGAGTGCAAGCTACCCGCCGGGTGTCCAGCTTGTCGCGGTCTTCTTGTATGTGTTCGCGGGAAACGTCAATGACTTCTACTATCGGCTGCTTCCGCCGATCTTCGGCTTAGCAACCTTTGCCGTCACATACAAGTTTGCGATGCTGCTCAGCAAGAACAGAACGATTTCGCTTTACGCAGTTATTGCTTTGAGCGCTGTCCCCGTTTTCTGGGACCTCTTCGTCATAGAAAGCTATCTTATGGCGTTAACCTTGATGTTTACCTTGTGTGGCTTCTTCTTCTACAAAGCCTATGTGTCAAATCCCCCTGACACCAAAAAATACGAAATCCTTGGCGTCTTGTTCTGCGCTTTTGCTTCGCTTATCAGTTACATTGGACTGTTTTCATTCGGCGTTCTGCTGCTTTACGCCCTGCACAAAAAGAAAAACTTGAAGCAACTTGCTCTGTCGGCAACGTTAGGAATCATCGTTGTTTTGCCTTGGTACTTACGCAATCTTGTGCTGCTTGGCAACCCGCTTTACCCCTTCTTCGGCGTCGGCAAATACCTGTATCCGCTGCTGGAGAAATCCACGTCGCTTAGTTTTCAACAGTACAATGTTCTTCCCGAGTTTTGGTGGCTAAGCACGATTTGCAAAGTAGGCGCCGCCGCCTCGATTGTCGCCCTCGTGTACTTCACGTTTTCTAAACGAAAAGATTTCTTCACGGTTCTGCCCATTTACTCTGTGTTCGCGGCTGCCGTAATAATGGGGACGCATATAGCTTTCTTAAGATACGCAATAATCGCTTTCCCCGTTTTGGCTGTGGTTCTTTCTTACGCCATCCATTTGGCTCCGAAGAAACGCAGGTTTTCACTGTACGTTTCCGTCGCTCTGCTTGGGTTCCTTGTTCTTTCAAGCGCGTTTATGTTGCCTTACATAAGCTCTGCTAAGCTTGAGCCTAAACCAAACGAAACCGAATCGCAGTATCTGGCACGTGCGTTCGGCGAAGGTGACGCTTGGCAATGGATTAACCAAAACACTCCGCGGAACGCTACTGTCGCCACTTTCGACATCAAAGAATACTACCTTGACCGCAACGTTTTTGCCCTTGACGGAAACGAGTCTGTGCCGCTCTATCAAATGAGCACCTATCAAGAATGCTTAAGTTTCTTCCAAGAAAAAGGCGTATCATACGTATTGAGCGTCCCATGGGCAAGCCCCGGAGATACTCGAATGCCGCTTGCCTACAAGTGGTGCCCCTTCATTCGGTACCTCGGTGACCCCAAATATTTCCCGCCACTGTTTGTAGGCGACGGCGGCGCAACCGTTTATCACGTTGGCCCCCTTGACCAGGAAGCAGTAGACCAATTCTTCGCCCAAAACAACATGGTTACCCCAACCAAACAAGTCACGTTCAACTTAACAATAACCAACAGTTCAATTCCCGCATTAGGCAAATCATATCTGCCTATCCCTGATGATTACAAAGAAGGCAATATGACGGCTTCCATCAACTGCTCCGACCCCCTTGAAATCCAACTGTGGTATGGGCAAGTTCCGCTCAGCAAGCTTGAAAACCGTACAGGAATATATCAGCTTGAAGCGCAATGGTCTACGCAACGCGGCAACTCTTCAGCTCCGCTGGGTTCCTCATTCACATGGCACGTCGACCTCGCGGGATACTTCACGCTCATAGCCATAGACAAACGAACAGGCTTAACGCAGCCGCTTAACGCAACAGTAAACATTGTTTTCCGAAACTACCTGGGAAACTAAAAATCCCATGGTCAAATCTAACTGACGAGGCAGCAATCACCTTCTTGCTTTTTAACCGTGACAGGGGTGTCAGTAGGCTTCATAGAAAAACTTTTAAACAAAACGTGTAGAGATAGACTGCCATCAATACAATAGGAGAGAAAAAATGCATTGAAAATGGCAGTAATTGTAGGTTTTTGCATGCTGGCATTGTGTTTTTTGTCATGTTTGATTGTTGTAGTTCCTGCGCATGCTCAGGGATCCGGCGGCACACACATTGACTACGAGACGAGTAATGCTCCAACGATAGACGGACATTGGACTTCAGGTTCAGAGTGGACAGATGGCAAGAGAGAAAACGTTGGATCCAACGCTATATTCTATGACGAGTGGTCATATGTCTCAACCGTTAATGAAAACATCATCATCGAAACGATGGATAACACCAACGACCCAGGCGACTACTTCCAAATATGCTTCGACGGCACAAACAACCTCGGCAGCGCTCCACAAACAGACGACTTCATGATAAACATCACCGGCCACACAACATGCACGTGGTACCAAGGAACGGGATCAACTTGGGCAGCCATCGCGACCCCTGGTTCGTCAGACTTTGCCTGGAGTCAATCTTTGGGCACATCCCCCGTCTACACAGCTCAACACTATATGCTAGAACTCACGGTCAACAAACAAGGTTTTGCAGCCCTCGGTATGCAGTTCAACATGAGGATTGCAGTCTACGACGCACACACAGGCGGATACGGACTCCAAGCGTACCCTGCAGGCAGCACCGCCAATAACCCGTCCGGCTGGGAATACATAGACTACTCATCGAGTGCAAACTCAAGCCAAGACCCACTACCAATTCCTGAGAGCATGAACATCGCCATCATAATGGTGCTATCCGTCGTTGCCGTAACAGCTGGCTCAGTGATTTTCAGCAAAAAGTCCAAAACAGCAAATCTTGCAAGCAAACAGAATCCCACGTTGTAAGACTTTTGTTACCTTGTTCCCTTTTTCCTTCTTTTTTGTTTCAGCAAACCCAACGCGCCCATAGCAATCTTTAGATGTCTAAGTTTGAGGCGTGAGGGCTTTTTTCCGTTTATTGATTCAGCGTGCCTTTTTTGCCCGATGCTTTGAGCCTTTGTGACAGAAGGGGCAAAAGCTTCACCGCAACCACGAATGCCACGGTGGCGTAGAGGATTCCGCCCAAGATGTCGGTGAAGTAGTGTTCGCCAAGGTAAACCGCGCTAAACCACGTTCCAACTGGAATCGCCAAAACCGGGAGAGCCTTCCATTTCCAAAACCTGAACGCGAAAAGAAAAACAAGCCAAGGCAACGCAGAGTGGAGACTCGGGAAGGCGGCGTACAGGTTGGGTCCCAAAAAATCGTAGAGGGTTTTGTAAGCGGGTACGCCTAAGCTTTTGTCAACTGAGGAGGACAGTATGCGGGTGAGACCGTGGCTTGTTAAGGCGGTGTTGAGCCATGGTGGCGCAACTGGATAAGCGAGAAAAGTAGCTAAGGAGGTGTACGTCACAACAAATAGCGACGCGGTGTATTTCCAGAAGTCTTTATGGTATCTTAGCCAGACGATAAAGCCGAAGGCTGTTGGGACAAAGAAATATATTGTGTAGAAAAAGGCGCCTGTAAAATTTAGGGCAGGCGTGGTTAAGTAATGCTGCAGAACCAGGTTCGGGTTGTTTCCAGCGAAGAGCACCATGTCAAAGTTGTACGGTCCATAGTTAATGTGGAATTTTGAGACTGTTCCCACTAGGCCATTTAGTGTTTCATATGACACGAATATCAGAAGGAACGGCACCCAGTCTTTTACGAACCGCCAAATTTTCTTGCTGTAGGCTGCGTAGACTAGAAGAACCAAGACTGCGAATTCGGCGCCGGGAATGATGTCGTTGGTGAGTTCAAGGACGGCAACTACTGCGACAAAGATGGCGGAGAACAGGACGGCTAGGATTCTTGAGAAATCACGGTCCGTTTTGGACTTCTCTTTTGGCGCCTGTTCTTCTTTAGTGTATGTCATAGTGAATTTCCCGTGTATTTGTCGCAGCAGTGTTTGTGTTAGCCTCTAATGCTTATTTTACGTAATCAACCTTCCGCAAAACACGCCGGCGAATGTGCTTTTAAGCCCGGAGCGCGCGCCGCAACAAAATTAAATGGAGTGCCCTAAGGAAAAATTTGTTTATTTGTGCGAGATAAAAATAAAAAAAGAAAGAGAAGTTTGGTTTTGTCTTGCCGAAGTTTACTGTATTTGTACGTTGTCGATGAAGATTTCTTGTCCGTATTGGGTGCGTCCTGTTAGGTAGCCGTTGCCTTGCAGTATGATGCTTGTGAGGCTGGCAGATGATGAAAGCCCTTGTCCTGTCCAGTCAGCGGGTAGGTTTCTGCTGAATTGTATCCATTGTCCAGCTGTGAAGGTGCCTTGTATGGTTCCCATGTTGATGACTTTCATGGTTGAAGTGCTGGTTGGCGCTGTTGCTGGACTGCTTCCCCACCAGTAAACCAGTTGTTGACCGTTGCTTGCAGTCAGGGTTATCTGGAAGGAGTAGTATCCGGCAATTGAGCTTACTCCGCCGTTTCCGTTGTTGTAGATGTACATCGAAAGTGAGCCTGCAGCGTTAGGTATTGAGCTGAGGGCGATTGCAGAGCTAAATGTGTTTGTCAGAGATGCCGCAGCTGTTCCAGTGCCTGAAATTGTTGTATCTATTTCCGCGTATGCTCCTGAAAGTGCTGGTGCGCTGTCGCCTGTTACGTGGCTTTGTGCGTAGCCTGAACCGCTTGATGTCCACGGCGCGGTTTGGTCAAATCCGCCGTCTGGTACTTGGTTAGGAGTGATGGTGAATGTTGTTGTTGCTGAAGTGAGACCTGTGAACGCCGCTGTGATGGTTGAGGAGCCTGCAGCTGAGTCTTGGTAGTAGAAGCTGGCTGAGCTAGAGCCGCTTGCGATGGAAACTGAAGTTATCGGGGTTCCTGTGCCGCCTGCGTTGTTGTAGAATTTGCCTGTCGATGAAGATGCTGTCAGCGTTATTGTTAGGGCTGAGCCTGCGTTGACTCCGCGACCGCTTGAATCCTGCTGAGCCACAGTTATCACTGATGAAACCTGGTTTACGTAGAGTGCTTGGCTTGTTCCCGCAGTGAACTTCAGTTGGGTTGCTGAGCCTGTAACGGTGAATACGGTGGTGGCTGGGGTGTATCCTGTGACGGATGCGGTGATTGTGGGTGCTCCTTGAGAGGTGTCTTTGTAGTAAAAGCTGGCAGAATAAGGCGAAGATGTGCTGATTGTTACGGTTGTTATGGCGTGTGTTCCAGCGGAGTCAGAGTAGAATGTTCCAGATGGGGAACTTGAAGTCAAGGTTACGGTTAAGGCACTGCCTGGATTATGTGAATTGCCATTTGTATTCTGGCTTTGAACGGTGATGGCTGCAGATACCTTGATTTGTAGGCAAGTTTTGAGTCTTGCCCGCTGTGAAGGCGAGTTGGTTGCCGTTAATTGTGAATTGGGTGGTTGCTGAAGTTAGTCCTGAGGATGAGGCTGTGAGGGTTGGGGTGCCGCTGCTGCTGTCGTAGTAGTAGAAGCTTGCTGAGCTTGAACCGGCTGCGATGCTGATTGAAGTTATCCTGTTTGATCCGCCGGAATCAGAGTAGAATCGTCCGTTGCTGGAAGATGACGCCAAATTGACTGTGATTGCTCCTGTGGTCGTCGGGTTGCTAACTGAGTCTTGTCTTTGCACGGTAATTACCGATGAAACATCGCTGGTGGTTATCGATTGACTGATGCCTGCGGTGTAGACCAGTTTGGAGGCGGCGGCTGCGTTTACTGTTATTAGCGGGCTAATGTTGGTTACGGTGCCGTCTGATGCGGTGATTGTTTCTGAGCCTGCAGTCTTCAACGTGACGGTGAAGGTTTTTGTGCCAGAGTTAAGGGTTGAATCGCTGGGGAGAATTGCCTGGCTGTCGGATGATGTGAAGTGAATTGTTCCCGTGTAGGTTGTGACGGTGTTTTGTGATTCGTCTTGGGCTGTTACTGTAACGCTGAAAGATGAGCCTGCGGTCGCTGAAGTTGGGACGGTGATGGCGAATTGGTCAAGTAGCGGGTTCGGGTTGCTGGAAGGTGTAGGTGTAGCCGTCGGGCCAGATGAAGGTGTAGGCGATGACGTTGGGGGCGGTGTTGGGGTTGGAGTTGGGCTGGCAACAGTCAACGTGGTACTTACTGGTGAGTATCCTGAAGCTGAAGCAGTCAAAGTTGCTGAAACAACACTTGAGTCTTTATAATAGAAGCTAACTGTGCTTGAGCCGCTGCCTGTCGCTATGGACGTAACTTGTGTGGTTCCGCCTGCATCAGAATAGAAAGCGCCGCTTGAAGAGGTCGTTGACAACGCGACGTTTATGCCGCCGGTTGTTACCGGGTTCCCTGAGCCGTCTTGGCACTGCACCGTGATTACGGAAGACACTGCATTAACCAGTACGTTTTGTCCTGCGCCCACGGTTAGGATGAGTCTTGGGGTTGTTGTTGAGACGAAGTTGGCGGTTATTGTTCCTGCGCCGTTGATTTGTGCGGTGGTTGAAGCAGAGGTTGGGCTGTTGATTTGGATGCTTCCTGTGAAAGTCCAAGATGAAAACTGGTATCCGCTGTTAGCAGTAGCGGCGATGCCTAGGATTGTGCCTGTGGCAATTGTTTGGGATCCTGATGGGTTCACGGTTCCTCCGGTGCCTGCTGCGAGAACAACTGTAACGCTGGTGGGTTGTGTGCCAGATGAGCCAGAACCGTTTGAGCCCGAGCTAGTGGCGGAGCCGCTTGAAGTGCCAGCGACTTGCGCGGATGTTCCTTCGACAGTGACTATTTTGATTTTGTCGCCTGGGTTAAAGGGGCAGTTTATGACAAGTGCGACTGTTTGACCTGCACCTATCGGGACTAATGCTCCTGTGGCAACATCTTGCCCGTTAGCTCTAAGAATGCCTTCAAGCACATTGTTGACGTATACGCTGCCATCCTGCTTCAGATGAACTGTGCCTTGGCCCGTGTTTTGGACGTAAACAACCAAGTTTCCTCCAGTTGTGTAGCTTTGTATCTGTATGGCGTTGCCCGACTTCGATGTGCCTGAGCTTAAATAACCCATTATCCAAGCATAAGCCACAAGCGAAGCCACTACGGCTATTGCAATCATCAGCAAAACAGCTATTATCGGCGAGATTGCTTTGAATGAACGTTTAAATCTAGTTAGGTTTTGCAAAATTCCTTTCTCCACAAAAATTTTCGAAGCTTAAAAGTTAGCGCTTCTTTACTTTCTTCAATCAAACTTGCAAGCGCCTGATATTTAAGAGTGTATAGAACAAAATTCCACAAAAACTCGGATAAAATCCTTAAAGAAAAAGAGAAATTTGTTGTTAGATTCCAAAAAAAGAAAGAGGGGGTTTGTTCGGTTTATGTTCCTTTGATTGCATCGACTATTATTGCCCAGTTGTATGAATAACCCAACGTGTAGCTGACTGACAGGTTTGACTGGGTTGTCGTTACTGCTTTGTATTCAGCGCCGACTTCGGGGTCGTTGGCTGTTACGGAGCCTATTGATGTGAATCCTGAGGCAGGGGTCAACGAATTTGAGATGAGGAGTTGGCGAACGCCTACGGATCCGATGATTAGGTCCGCGGAGTTTGTGGTTGTTATGCTTGCGCTGGCTGTGCTGGAGGAGCCTGTGTTTGTAACTGCGTTGGTTGTGTCAAACGGTGAAGCTGTGTTACCTACGCCGCTTATTGCGAACGCTACTGCCTGGCTGCTTTGACCACCACAGTTGACTGTGATTGTTACTTGACCGCTTGTGGTTTTCACTGACCAGAAGGTTTGCAAAGTTCGAGAACTACTTATTGCCGCTGTTGCCCTTTGACTGAAGGTTAGCCCTGTTGCAGAGAGGCTTGCTGTGCCGGAGCTGCCTGTTGATACTGCGACGTAGATTATGTCGTTGGCGTGTGTCGTAGTTAACGAGATTGTGTAGGTTGAACCGGAAGTGCGTTCTCCAGTGGCAGAGACATCAATTGATGGAGCAGCTGCTGATGACGAACTGAAGGTTGCTGTGATTGTGCTTGCTGCCGTGACCGTCATCGTTGTGGATGCTGAGGTTGAGCTGGCGAAGGTTGCTGACCCTGATGGGCTTGCACTCCATGAAGAGAACGTGTACCCTGTGCCTGCGGTTGCTGAGATTGCTATTCCAGTTTGGCCTGAGTCATACCATGCTGTCGAAGGAACCGTTCCTGAGCCGGATGGGCTTGCAACAAAGGTAACTTGGTACTGCGTCTTGAAGTTGGCTGCTACGGTTGCGGCTGCGTTTGGAACAGTGTATGTGTGTGATTGTGCTCCGCTGTCGCTCCAGCTTGTGAAGACGTACTGTATGCCGGTTCCGCCTGAAACAGTTGAAGCTGCAGCTATTGTGTGGGTTGTGCCAGGTGCCCAGTTGAAGATCTGTGGGGTTGTCGTCGGGTTTTGGCTGTTGTCAACTGTGATGTAGCCTGTACCTGTCGGGCTTGAAGTTACGGTGATGGCTACGGTGCTCTGGGCGAAAGTAGCTGTTATGGTGCCTGCGGCGTTGATTGTTGCCTGGGTGGAAGCAGAGTTCGCGTTGGCAAATGTCACTGAGCTTGATGGGGTTGCGCTCCACGATGTGAAAGCGTATCCGTTTGCAGCAGTTGCGCCTATAGTGACTGGATAGCCGACAGTGTATGATTGGGTTCCGCTTGGACTAGTCGTTGAACCCGATCCGCCGCCGCTTGTGGCAAAGGTAATCGAAACCTGACTGGCCTGCGTGAAAGTTGCGGTTATGGTTCCTGCTCCATTAATAGTTGCAGTAGTCGCTGCCGAAGCTGAATTAGTGAATGTAACTGAACCTGAGGGGCTTGCACTCCAAGATGAAAATGAGTAGCCGCTGCTTGGAGAAGCTGTTATTGAGACTTGCTGACCGGAATTGTAGCTTTGAGAGCCAGATGGGGAAGTTGATGAGGAGCCTCCGCCGCTTGTGGCAAATGAAACGGTGTAACCTGAGCCGTTGGAGCCTGAACCGCCGCCTGTTCCTTGACCTGTGACTTGCGCGAATGTTCCGCCGCCTGAAACGACTTTAATTGTAATCTGTTGGCCCACTGTCCACGTAATAGAAGTTGCCGATAAATCAGCGATAAGGATAGTTGTGTCGCCGGGTGCAATTGTTTTGCTTGAATCAATAGGAACCCCCTGATTGTCGATGTATACGCTGCCGCTTTGTGCAAGCTGCACTGATCCTTGCCCAACATTTTGCACATAAATAATCACGTGCTTGTTGTCTACTCCTGGAGCATAGCTTTGTATTTGGAGGGCTTGTCCCGACTTCGCTGTGTTGCTGCCTATGTAACCCATTACCCACGCGTAAACCACAAGTGAAGCTACGACCGCGATCGCTATCATTAGTAGAACTGCGATTATAGGTGAAATTGCTCGAATAGAACGTCTAATTCTGGTTATTTTCCGCAAAAAAAGTTTTCTCCTTGTCTATTTTGGAGAGAGTAATCGCTAAAATGCTTCTCTCCAGTTGGAGCTAGTTAACTCCAAGCGGTATATAAGAATAGGTAGAGCATTGTTCCACACCCAAAAGGCAAAATTCATCTTTGTTTCACGCGGAAAAACAGCGGCGATTTGTTTCCGATAGGTTAAAATTCACCGCTAAGTTAACTAGTTAGCGATCAATTTTTGAGGAGTTACCGCTACAATGGATCTAGCGGATGTACGTATTAAAGAGCATTTTGGGTTAGTCACCAACGACACAAACACCGCACAATTCAGTTTCTTAGTTAGCCCCCCAAAAAACCGTGAAACCATCGAAAAACACGACATAGTCTGCTTTAACCATCCCAAATACGGCGAAGCCTGCCAAGTCCTGGCTGAAGTTAAAGAAATAACTAGCTACGAAGAAGTTGCAGGCTCAACCATCGGTGATCGGGCAGGCAAAATGTTAGCCACTGCAAAAGTAATCGGGTACTTTGACCTGCGAAGTGACATTCGACCACTCTGCAAACTTCTTGCGCCGCCAAACCCAGGCAGCCGCGTCCATATGCCCTACGCTTCATTTCTGGAGAATGTGTTGAACCGAGGAACAAACGGAGAAGCCTACTCTCAACCCGTTTATCTGGGAAAGACGGAAATCGTTGGGGCTTCACAGCAGGCAAATGACGTTCAGGTTAACTGTTACTTGGATGCTGCCAACCTTACCCGCAAAAACACACTTATCTGCGCCATAGACGGAGCAGGCAAAACCCATCTTGCAAACACAATCCTCGATGAAATCGCCCAAAAAGGAAACCGCTCAATCGTAGTTCTAGATCCAAATAACGAATATTCAAAGATAGACGTGAATTCAGGTTCAGACCAGGGCAAACTATTCAGTTTTCAATCCGCCACAGCCAACTCAAAGACCCCTTCAGACGCGATTATGAGGCAAATTCGCAGTAGCCAAGTCACGGTGTTAGCAGCCGAAAACTTGACGCTTAACGAAAAAAGCACCTACTACACAAACATCATAAACCTGCTAGCTGAAGGTAGACGAGAAAACAGTCTAAGGCCATTTCTTTTAATTATTGAAGACGCAGAGAATCTTCCCCTAGCAGCACTTGAAGAGTTACTTTGCTCCAGAGTTGCAGCAATCCTTGTCACTTCTCACCCAG
Organism: Candidatus Bathyarchaeota archaeon; assembly: GCA_963780185.1. Classification (GTDB taxonomy): domain Archaea; phylum Thermoproteota; class Bathyarchaeia; order Bathyarchaeales; family Bathycorpusculaceae; genus Bathycorpusculum. Next base: position 41,068 of record CAWABA010000004.1, read on the forward strand.
CGGGGCTCGGCGGCAAAGTCCTTTCTAAAATAAGCAACCAAATTGTCGGAAGAACCATTGACCCTGAGGACCTGGCTTTTCTTAAGAACGTAACTGAGGGCAGCGAAGATCAACTGTCAAGTCTGCGCGTCGGCGAATGGATAATCAACGGGTTAAGCATGATGCGTCCTCTAAAAATTCACGCTGGGAAAATCTCTTCAAACCCAACAATTAGCCAGGAGGTGAAATGAATTATGGCTCAAAAGAAGAAAACGTCAAATATCACAAACGTCCTTGCCATCGCATGCACCGTTTCGCTGATCTTCCTGAGTGCTTCATTGATTTTTTACTCCCAACAAACCAGCAACGTAGTCAACAAAAACAATCAGATAACCAGCCTCCAAGACAAATTATCGGCGACGAAGCCTAATCTCATAAGCATCAGTTTACAGTACACGGATAACCGCTCTAACACAAACACGCCTTTCCTTCAGGTTTCAGGCTACGTGGTTAACGTTGGGAACGGCCAAGCAAACAACTGCACAATCCACATTACCGCCTACCGAGACGGCAACGTAACTGCTTTGGAAACTTCCGCAACCATCCCATCGCTTGATGCAGGCGCATACGAAAAAATCAACGTGCAGTTCCCATACACGGGACAACCACTAGGATTCTACAACAGTTACCTAACATGGACAAACTAGGCAACTGCCATCTCCCATTTCCAAACTTAGGCTTTTTTAAACCTAAACTATAAGCTGCAAGACCTCGCAAAAAACTTACCCGTTTTATAGACCCGCCGCCAAATCTACGAAAATTCTTGGGATAAGTCGAATCCATGGATCAATCGGTAGTTTTTTGCATGGCGAATTAAGATGCAATTCATGTTTCTGTTTACGCTTGAAAAGGCTTGTTTCCCAAAAAGTGTTTGATAAGAAAACCTGGCGGGGAACTTGACAAAAAATGGTTAAAACTGAATTTGAATAGAACAGTTGCATCCGCTGAAGCGTATCCAAAGTAAAATTAAAGTTCGCCAATTGGACAAGTCAATTCTTGGCAAAATCTTTTACTCATTAGCGTTTAAGCTGCTTGGAAAATGGTTGATTCAGTTACGCCAAGAGTGTTTACGGCTGTGCATGTTATAGATTGCCCAGACGTTGGCTGATAATCAATCTGTGTCCCTCCATCCTGTTGCTGCGTGTCGACTTTTTCGGTTGGGTTAGAGCCGCTATTTACAAACGTAAGAGTATAACTTTGGCCTGCAGCGACGTTTACGCTTCCCAAGTCGGCGTACAAGTGTCTGCCGTTTGCGGACTCCTCAATTATCCAGAGTCGTGATAGACTGATGCCTGACCCGCCGTTGGCGGTGAGAGTTAGAGTGTTCTGATCGGTTTGCTGGATTTTGAACGTGGAATTTATCTCTTTTAGATAAAGCTGATTTGCATTCTTAGTTGCGGTGTCGTGCCACAGGTAAACGTTCGTGAAGAAGAATAGCAGTATCATAACGAACATCATTGTGCCGATTACCTCGGCTGTTCCTCTGCGGTTTTTAATAAACAGTCTCATTCATTTTCCACCTTGCTACGTGCTAACGTAATGTACCAAAGCTTCAAAGTGTGAACCTCTTTCAGTTACAATCTTAAAATCATAAGTATTCGAGCTAACGAAGTTTCCATTGAAAAATTGGCCTTCAATCGTCACGTGACTGCCCGCCTTAACCTGAATGCCGTTGAAGTTGATTGTGCCAGTCAACGGGTTGTTAAGCGCCGTGCCGTTAACGTAAATCGCTGCAACTGTTATGACTACGCCTGAATCGGTCCCCAAATTTGCCTGAGTTCCCGTGTTGTACACCGTAATGTTCACGGTGCTAGAAAGGACGTTACCAGCAGGCTGAATCCAAACATCTTCCAACGTCATGGACTCCAAAATAGAGCCGCCTGAACCAGCCTTGTAACTGTCAGCGTAAAAAACAACGGAGGAAAAAACGATGGTCATCCCCACCATGACAACCATAATCATCAAAATCGTTGAAATAACGGGTGAGAGGGCTTTTTTGTTTCTGAACAGTTTCATCAATGTTTTCACATCCAGGTCGGGGGAATCGAAATAAAGAAAATAGCGTATCCAACAACGCCTAAAATTATCGCGTGTTTTAAACCAGCGGCAACTCTTCGTTCAGCAAGCTTACCAGCAACCAATCCCCCGGTGACTGCGGAAACGATCATGTCTTTGTAGAAGAAATCTTTCAATCCGCCTATGGAACCTACGGAGCCTTGGCCAAGGATCTGCTGTTGCCCCTGCACTGGAGCAAAGAACGACTGCACCAAAAGGATTGCCACGACCAAAAATATTGCGAAAGCCGTGTAAATGACGATTATGTATGGTTTCATCTGGGCGCTTGTCTCTTTATCCATATCCTTCATCTCCTCCATGAAACCTGACGTCTCCGTGAAAACCTTCTTAATTGTGCCTCCTGAACGGCTAGCCTCAAGCACCAAAGCGCAGAACCTGTTGACAATCGGCGAGTTGATTCGGTTTTTGAAGTTGATTAGAGCTTGTTCGAAAGATGCGCCCCAAGCCATTTGAACCGTCAACTTCTTAACTTCGTCAGACAGGGGGTGCCCGATCATTTTGTTTTCCACGATTTTTTCCAGCGACTTAATCAAGGTTAACCCAGTTTCTTGAGATTCTGAAATACCGCGTACAAGCTGCGGCATCTGGTCTTCTATCGCCGACATCCAACGTTGATTTTCAAAATCCATTACAGCCGCGGGAACAATAATGATGAACAACGCGGCAAGGAATATTTCGTTAGCGAAACTCGTTAAAGCATTGAAATCGGCGAAGGCGAGGACAGCGACGACTAAAATTACTAGTACCGAGGAAACCGCTACGGTCATTTGCCTTGTTTTCTTGGATATTTGACGCATTTTTTGTTCACCTAGGAGGACTGATCGAATCAACTATCAACAAGATTATGCCCACGCCCGCAGGTGTTATAACGTAAACCAGAAGGGTAAGCAAAACTTGCGGGCTGATGTTTCCAAGCATCGTGGCGCCGCCGCCTAAAAACGACATTACAGTAAGCATAACAACCAGCGACAGAGGAAGAGCAATCATGAAGCTAACATACACCTCAGCCATGCCTGCCAAACTCTCCAAGTAGCCCTTCATCGAGGCAACTCTGGCTTTCTTGTACTTCTCACCCGCATCCCGCAAATAAGCAGCCAAGTCGCCGCCGACATGCGTCGTAGTCACAATGCCGTCAAGCATCCCCGCGAACTTGCGCGACGCCGAACGCAAAGCCCCGCTCTTTAGGGCTTCGTTAAGGTCTAACCCTAACACTTCAATGTCACCGATGATTCGGCGAACCTCTTGCCCTAAACCAAACTCATCGCCCACATTAGCCAAGGAACGAAAAACTCTTTCAGGAGGCATCCCAGAGCTGGCAAGAACAGCCATGAAATTTGCCGTAAGAGGAAGGCATGCATCTATCCTTCTTGCTTTTGAAGAAATCCCCAGCATGGGATACGTGTAGGAAATGCCGAACGCACAAACAAAAAATAGGAGCCCGATCAGAAGCGAAAGGACAACGTTAAATGAAATCATGAGTGCCAGATAAAAAGAGACTGTGCCCGAAACGACTGAGGCGAAAGCCATTATTCCCACATAGGCTTGAAAGGTGATCTTTAAGCTGGCTTTAGCAAGGCTTGATTGTAGGGAGCTGAATTTGGAGACAAGGCTTTTTGGGATAACGTCGAATATTTTCAGCGACAGGTTCAGCAATGCCTTATTCATTTTTAATAACCTCTTTTAAGATCGGCTCGGGTTTTTCAAGGTAGCTTCGCACGATGTTTGAGACCTCTTTGTAGTTCCGCGTGTTATTCTTAACCAGCCAACGAATCAATTCGGCTCTGCGGCCAATCTCCTCCATGGCTTCTTCAGGAGTTTTACCTACTTTCTCAGCAACCTTCTCCAAAATGTAGCTTCGACCAGTAAAATCAAAAGTATCCTGACTCGGGTTCCACCTGTAAACCTCATTCGTCAAAATTTCACCCGACCGCGGATCTAACCCCACTATTTCGGAGGTTGAAACAGTTTTCCTCACGGGTTTCCCGTTTAACTCCACCCTTTTTTGGACGAGAATGATGTCTATTCCTGCGATAAGCGTGCGCGGAATATTCATAGGCGCCGATTCCAGCCGGTAAACCGCTGACTCCACGGATTCAGCGTGAACAGTGGACATTCCAAGGTGACCCGTGCTTACGGCTTGGAAAAGAGTGTAAGCTTCCGCGCCCCTGATTTCGCCTACAATGATGTAGTCGGGTCTTTGCCTCAGCGACGCCTTCAAAAGATCAAAAAGCGTCACGTCTGAGTTTTCAGTTGAAAGACCAAAATGTGTCCTTGTCGCCGCAGGAATCCAGTTCTGATGCGGAAGATTCAACTCAGGAGTATCTTCGATCGAGACCACTTTTAGGTCTGGCTTGATGAACATGCTTAGGCAGTTCAGCAGGGTAGTTTTGCCTGCCGCGATGCCGCCTGCCACCAGAATCGAAACCCGGTTTTCCACCGCGTACCAGAAGAAAGCAGCCATCTCAGCCGACAACGTGTTGAAAGACACCAGGTCGGTTACCGTGAATGGGTCAAGCTTGAATTTTCTGATGGTGAAAGTTGAGCCTTTACGGGTAACTTCGCTGCCGTAGGTTAAGTTAATTCGGCTGCCGTCAGGCAAACTGGCATCCAGCATGGGCTGCGCGATGGACACGTGGCTTCCGCAAAGGTAAGCCAGCCTCAAAGCGTAAGTGTCAAGCTCCTCCGCGGTTTCAAACCGAATGTTAGTGGGGATAGACTCGAATTTTCTGTGCCAAATATACATGGGAACGTTGACGCCGTCGCATGAAATGTCCTCGATTAAGGGGTCATGCATAAGCGAGTCGATTTTGCCGAAGCCAAGGTTATCCCTTACGATGTAGTAGAGCAGTTTGCTGCGGGTTTCGGGGGCTAAGTCGAATTTGTAGTCGTCGAATATCTTCTTGCTCTTTTCAACCAAGTATTCTGCAGCGGCCTGCTTCGACTTGAGCTCTTTAGGCTTAAACTCTAGCACTTCGTTTAGAATAAGTTTCAGCCGCTCCAGATTCGCAAGGTCCACTTTATCCAGCGCGGGTTCCTCAACGGCATAGTTAATGTTGCCTCTTGACATGTCCCGAGTGACCTGCGCGTAGGCGTATGGAGCGTTAAGCGCGTAGCTTTCCAGCAAAGCAACGTCGTTTGCAAGAACCTCCGCTTTGGTTTCAGGTACCGACGCATTTTGATCTGAATTGTCAACCGTGCTCCCTGCTGCCATGTCTTCGATAACTGTGCTTTCCGTTATGGCAACGGGTTTTTTTCGGTTAAACAGTTTTCCTATCTGTTTGTTGAACACCGTGAATATATCCATCCTAAGTTTTTACACTAATAAATAAAAAAGAAAGAGAGGCAAAAAGAATGCAAAAGCTCAGTTACGACTCTTAAGGTGCCTGCTGTGTTGTTTGGCTGTATGTTCCGCCTTGGGTAGTTACTTTAATGGTGACTGTTTGTCCGCTTATCAGTGAAGGACCAGATGCCGATGTAATGATCGCGGTGCTCCCAGCAGCTAACGAAGACGTCGAAGAAGTAGCACTGGCATCCTGCACACCATTAATGTACAGACACTGCGCCGAAACAATAGTAACTGTATTCGTACCCACATTTTGCAGATACACAGTTGCAACCTTTTCACTAGTAGGCGTGCCCGTAAAAGTCACGCTTTGAACCTGCACTGCGCTGCCGGTGTTACTCGTTTGAAAACCGATGTAGCCCATAACCCAAGCATAAACAACAAGCGAAGCCACGACTGCAATAGCTATCAAAAGTAACGTCGCAATTATAGGCGAAATGGCCTTGCCATTTTTACGAATTTTACGAAAAATCATGTTAAGAAAGCTCTCCTTTCTTAAGGAAACTCTCGGCTGCCTGCTTAAAAAGCGGTATGCAACAATCTTCTATGAAACAATATTCCACCTTAATTCTTATAAGACAAGCGACGAAACATTCCATAGAAGAGTTAGCGCTAACAGCCACCACACCAACGGATTTGAAAAGGAAAAGATAGCTCCAAAGCTTTGTTTATCTAAGCATCTTAAACATAAAAGGAAAGCCAAATTATGAAGCTTATTAAAACTGGAATCGCAGGCTTAGACGAATTCTTGACTGGAGGGTTACCCCCTAAAATCCTTCTTTTAATCGGCTTGCCAGGGTCAGGAAACGAAGTCTTCGCGAGGCAAATAGCCTTCTGCAGAGCGAAAGAAGCCAAAGTAACCTACTTCACCGTCCACTCAACCCCGGAGGGAGTAAAAGAAGACATGAGCCTCTACAACTGGGACATCTCACCGCTTGAAGCAGCTGGAAACTGGAAATTCCAAACCCTCGCCAAAGCAAGCAACCTGGCAGAAACCGTAATTGAAGAAATGCAGCAAAACAGAACCGTCATCATCGACTCTTTCTCCGAAGTCCTCTTAACCCGAAAGATCGAGGAACTAGTAGGTCTCCTCAGCGCTATGTCCCGCGAAAACAGAAACAGCGACCAATACCACCTGCTCCTCTTAACCGAGGGAATGCAAGACCAAAAATCCGAAACCGCAATGCAGCACTTCGCCGAAGGCGTAATAATATTCAACACCGCATGGACAACAGATAACACGCAAAGAGACATCTTGATTAAAAAAATGAAAGGTGCCATCGTGCCCTCACGAAGACTACCCTACTCAATCGGCAAACGCGGCTTCCTCATAGAAACAGCAACCAGAATAACCTAAAAAAAACGGTTTTTCCCGCTTTCTACGGAATTGCCGCAAGAAAAAATCGGGCCAAAGCTTAGCGCAGAAAGTTTAAGAGAAACATCAAACATACTAGCGTATAGATATTTTCCAAGCGGTGAAACGCTTGAAGAAACTGTTGATTTTTGAAAGTCGAAGAAATCATTTTCAGGTTCTATCAGACATTCTTGAGTTATGTAGGATGCCTCAGGCAAAAACCTGCATTTTACGCAGCACAAACACAAGTTTTAAGCTGCTTGAGAAGTACCTGCTGCAACTGCAAACATCTGGGCTTTTAGACCTGCAAGACAAAACAAGAAAATACACAACAACAAAAGAAGGACAAAAATTCATCGAAACATGGGTCTACATAAAAACAATGCTCTACCCCCAAGCCGCGCCAATGCTGACACACAACAAAAAACGAACCCTATACAACCACTTAACCGCCATACCCGTAAGAGCAACCGCCGCCTAACACAAAACCGACACCGAAAACGTTGCCTGCACAGAACTTACGTAACCCAAGTCCAAAATCCTAGATACCCCTTTTCGCCCGCCCAAACTTGAATTCGAAAGTCCGATTACCCAATAAACTTTTTTTCCACCGTCAGAGCATCAGGGGCGGTGAGGGTTTTTGTTTTTGGTTATGTGTTTTGGTGTTCAACACAACTAAGTATAGTTTATTAATACATAATATACTTAAGCAACTTGCCACGAAAAAATAACAAGAAAACCCCACGCAAACGCACACTCACAGTGCCGCCAGAAACAAATGGCAAATAAAAAACGTTGAACAGTGAAAGAAAAATGTTCAGAAAAACAAAAACCGTAACCATAGCACTGATAATTACAGTTTCATTACTCATGATAGTGGGCCAAAACAGCGGCTACGCCTCAACAAACGCCCCAGCCGCCCTAAAAATCTACATCGGACCCACGAGCGTGTCCGCAGACAACAACTCCTACACCTGCATTTACGTTCAACTTCTGGATTCCAGCCAACACCCAACAAGGGCATTGCAGGACACAGCCATTGGATTATCGTCTTCTAACACAAACATAGGAACAGTCAAACCGTCAATCACCATACCCGCAGGCGCAACATATACGTCAACAAGCTTCCAGACAACTTTCAGCCCGGGATCCTCAACAATTGCGGCTACAGCAAGCGGGTTCGCAACCGTGCAGGCAGCAATAACCACCATTGGACCGATTCCGGCGAAAGTGGCTGTCTACGGGTACCCATCGAGCCTGCCGGCAGACGGCAACACTTACAACTGCATATTAGTTCAGTTGCAGGATTCAAGCGGCGCCCCCGCGAAAGCTCCCAAGGAAGGAGTCCAAGTTACGCTTTCATGCTCCGACACCACAAACGTCGGATCTGTCGCATCAAACGTCACGATCGCAGAAGGAGGAACCTACGCAACCACCAGCTTCACCACAGTGGCGGGCACGAACAAAATTTGGACCGCTTCGGTAAGCGGCGTCGCCCAAGGATACACGTCTGTACCACTAACCATCACAACCACGCCAGTTGCCACGAACCCGAACATACTCAAAATCTTCAATGGACCCACGCAGATCCCCGCAGACAAGAGCGAGTACCATACGGTAGCGCTTGAACTGCAGAATGCGACAGGTTTTGTCAGTGAACTTCCATCTGACCTAAGCGTTTCTCTATCGTCATCAGACCAGACCATAGCCCAGATTAACTCGCAGATAACTATTCAGGCGGGTCAAGCCTTTGGATTGGCGGATTTAACTACAACTTACAAGCCAGGCGCCACGACCATAACCGCGGCAGCCAACAACGTCAACTCAGGAACACTGCTGATAACAGCGAAGGGCTTTACGCCTTCGAAACTGGCGGTTTTCTGCGTTCCAGCAAGTTTACCCTCTGACAACGGAACATACAGCGCAATCCAGGTTCAGGTTCAAGATTCAAGCGGGAACCCAGCGAAGGATCCGACCTCCGACGTGACGGTAAGTCTGTTTTCGTCGCAGCCGACGGTTGGCACTGTCATTTCAACGTTGACTATTCCGTTTGGGCAGTCGCAAGCCGCAGGAACCATCACAGTAACCAACTCGCCTGGAACAACCTCAATCACCGCGCAGGCGTCAAGCTACACCACGGGGCAAGCAACGATGAATACGTACGTCATAGATTTCATGCCGTTGCAGTTGACTCTAACACCGGACTCCGCAAGCCTCTACAACGGACAACAAACAAAGATAACCGTGTACGTAACCGCCAATGACGCCCCAATATTAGGCGCCACAGTACATTTCACATCAGACAACGGAGGAACCTTCACGACACCGAAAGAACAAGGAAACGGCTACTACACCACAAACTTCACAGCCACCAGCTTCACAAAAGCAACAACCTGCACAATCACAGCCGCCGCCTCAAAAACAGGATACGCAAACTCCCAAGCAACCACATCGATAACTGTCCAGCCGCCCGATTCCACCTCAACCTCAAATTCCACCGCCAACTCCACAACTTCGAACTCCACCCAAACTTCAAACTCCGCCTCAAAAGCCGCCATGAAAATACAGTTACACCTCCAAGATAGCCAAGGCAACCCGCTAGCCGAAGCAAACCTAACCTCAATAGTTCAACCAGCTGGAGTGTCACCGCTCTTCGGCGTCACAAACTCAACGGGCTACGTCGTTTTCCAGAAGGTTCCCACGGGAAACTACACGTTTAGAATAGTCAAAGAAGGATACTACAACACAAGCCAACGCGTCAACCTGAAAGACGCGCCGATAGCGTTGACATTGACGCTTACCAGCCTCACCAGCGCATCGAAATCAGCTGGCAGCGGCAACAGTTCCCTACCCACCATTCTAATCGCCGCAGTCGTAGCGGTCGTAGCGGTAGTTGCCGTCATACTGGTCGTTAAACGCAGAGGGTCAAAAGCCCCCGAAGCGCCAAATTCACAATACTAGCCAACCGCCCTTCTCCCTCTTTTACTGTAGCGGCAGGTTAACCATAACGTTATATTAACAGAAAGTTGAGTTAAGACACTGTGACAGATACAGTGCAAAATAGGAAGGTTCCTGACCCGAATCATAAGCATGACATAAAGAAAACCCACGTCGCATTCGTTGAATATGACGACGTCAACTTCTCCAAACTTGTCAAGGACACAAGATACTTCGGGGAAGGCAACTCCAAAGAACGGGTTATAGAGTTCGATTTCGAATACTGCCTCGGCTGCGGGTTAAGGTTGCTTGACGGCAAACCAATAATGACAAGGGACATTTTAGAGCACGAATTCGAAAGACTCGTAAGGCAGGCAAAAAACAACAAATACGTTAGCGCAGAGCAAACAACCATACAACATTCAGATTTCGAGACAATGGAGCGACTAATCAAGAGCGCTTTAGAATTTGGAAAACTTCAAGAAAACAAGGCGTAAACACACTCTCGATCGTATTATTCTAAGAATTTTAAAAAATTTTGGAGCTTAACATGTAGTGCTATTGACTTGGAACGCCCAATCTACGATATCTAAGCAACGGGTCCTTAACCAATAACTGTTGATCTTTCTGGTTAACAATGTCCTTAATCATCTCCAAAATCTCTGTATGATGCGCTTCATCGCCGATTATTCTTCTGAAAATCCGTTTAACATGCTCTGAACCAAAGTTATATTTTTTCGGTATTTCGGATTCAAAGAAAAGCAAAGACTTCACTTGGATAAGAACCTCATACTCTTCGCCCATCTGACTTTCAAGCAAATTGAGTTTTTCCGTTAATTCAGGTAAATTATCTTCTGAGATTTTGGCTGTGTCAACGAAATATGATTCGAATTTGTCCATTGCTTTCTGGGCTTTATGCATCTTTTTTTGGGTGTCTTTTGTTTTCCAGTGACTTGAGGTATACTCTCAACTATGCCTTCAAGTAAATGGTAGTGTTTTTGGCTATCCAAGGAGACTTCAAGAAGGAGTGCTTTGATTAAGGGGAAATCAACCTTGTCTGCGATGTTTTTGTAAAGTCTGGCGGTGTTGTCTTCCAAAAGGCTCAGGTTATAAATAAAACCCACTATGTCGTCGGGATTCGCGGTTTTTTTCATGTTGACTCTATTCAAATTAGAATTTATATGGTTTATTAATACTTTATGAACCAGAGATCCTGCCAAACCCCCAAAGCACTCAAAACAGGCTTGCCTGAAGGTTCCTTGCCTACGGAAACCCAAGTCTACAAGCCTAGACCAAGCGCAATTCTGTTTGCATTCAACTTTGTGGAAGATTTATAAATTGGTGGTCTCATATTGAGGAGTGGGAAAGAATTTCAAAGTGGGAAAAAATGGAAGAAGCAACTACAAAAATAGATGAAAAAGGCAGGATAATAATCCCAAAGGCCATCAGAAAAAAAGCCAAGTTAAAGCCTGGAACATATGTTAACGTGAAATCGAAAGATCACCTAATAATAATTGAACCATCAGAGCCAATAGCAGAGAAGTATTTTGGAATCTTCCAAGTCTCCAAATGGCCAGAAGATTTAGACGAGTTCGCAACAGAGGCAACCAAAAAATGGTGGATCCAGCAAGGTACATAGACGTAAACATATTCGTCTACTGGCTTGGAAACCACCCCGACTACGCCCAGACAGCCAAAAACTGGATTCAAAAAATTGAAAAGGCGCAGCGAGGCAAATACTTCACCGCCAGCCTGACATTGTACGAAGCAACGGTCATTTTAGCTGGGCTGACAGGAAAAAACCTCAAGGACAAGGACTTCATAACCCAAGTCATAACTCCGATAACGGCGCTCAAGCAATTAACGATAGAACCCCTCAAAGCCGAAGACCTCAAAAAAGCCGCACAGATAATGGAAATGTGCAAACTCGACTATGAAGATTCACTGCATCTAGCCGTGGCGCAAAGAGTGGGAGCCCAAGAAATAGTCTCAAACGACAAAGACTTTGACAGAACAGAAATAAAAAGAACAATCTGAGAATTAGCCACCCAAAAAACATCCGATTGGTGGGGGCTGCTGGCACACATACCCTCAGCACTTAAAAGCTTAAGATATAATTTGATCTAATTCTCTTCTACTCACTAAGTTGTGATTTCCTATTGGATAAAAACTTAACTTTCTTTCTTTAACAAGCTGTTCTATAGTTTCCGCAGGAACGCCGAAACTTCCATTTTCTTCTTGAATTGGGATTAATTCGCTTTTAACAAAGTTTAGGTTAAGTCCTGGAATAGAGTAATTGTTCCAGCCAACATAAGGACAAACAATTTTATCAACGGCCTTTTTGTAATCGTTTGAGACTTCAATAAAATGCCTTTTCTGAAAATATTTGTCACACTTAGAGTTAAGCTGCAAAGACTTTATTTCTACTCTTAAACCGAATAGCAAATTTTTCATCTTGGAGATTATTCCTGACTTATTTATCCGTCTATTCTCAAGGTTTTCAACCTGCTCAGCCATCTCAATTATTTGCGAAGAAATAGCCAACTCAGCATTTTGCAGAAAGGTTTTATGATTTTCCAAAGATTGCTTAAGGGCTAAGTCCAATTGCGAATCGTTTCTTGGGCTAAGAACAGATTTGGCAACTAGATAGCTTGCTCTATAACCTAAATTGAAGTCAATTATTGGCTTAGCGAAAGTACGCTCTTGTTTGACTCCGGCTAAGGTAGCTATGTATAACGTACCATCCTTGCCTTGAACTTCCTTTGTTAAGGCATTAGCCAGTCCTAAACACCTATTTCGCTCAAATGTTTTGTTTCTTAGCTGATGCTGAATGGTTTCTTCTAAATTAGGTATTAAACTACAGTTCTCAATACTTTCTTCCCAGCTATGATGTGTTGGATAAAAAGAAGCCATTGACGTATAAGAGTCTTGAATATAATGAAGCGATACCCCCAAGTAAAAATAAGCATTCAAAAAATCTTCTCTAAGAAAATAATCTCTTGAAGTTAACAAATTTTGCTCAATTACATATGATTTACCGAAATGATGAGGGTAATCACCCCAAGTATCTGGTGCAATAACGCCTTCTCTAAGCCTTGTTGCCTCTAAGTTTGAAAGAGATATTTCTAATTTTTTGAAAACATCAAAAGTAATTCGGATATGAGTTTTCCAAAGCATGCAATTCCTTACTAGAACCAAGCGCTTTTTATGATTTATGAATCAGTGCTCTTTCTGTGGCAAGAATAGTTGATGTTGAGAAAGGTGAGTTGGTAAAGATTCCCCAAATTTGAACCCTAGCCCATAAAGTTTAACCCTATAAATTGACCAGGCTAAAGTAGGAAATTCTTTAAGCGAGTAATTACAATTTGCATCCATGCCCATTCCAAAATACGAAGAAATGATGCTTCCATTTCTCCAATTCTTAGGAGACAAAGAGACACATCGCTTAAGCGAGGTAATTGAGCACTTATATGAAGTCTTTCATACAACCGAAGAAGAGAAAAAAGAGCTTTCGCCTAGTGGCGAAAATAGAGTTTTTCCTAATCGAGTAAGATGGGTAAAACTGTATCTGGAAAGGGCTGGGCTTATCGAAGCACCGCTCAGGGCAACATATAAAATTACAAAAACGGGCAGTTCCGTCTTGAACGAAAACCCTCAACGGATTGATGTGAAATATCTCACGAGATTTCCTGATTTTGTAAAGTTCAAATTTCATAAAAGCGAAAACAAAACACCTACTGAGATTTCAGATACCGGAAAGGAAATAGCACAATCACTAAACCCTATGGAATTACTTGAGAATGCATACATTAAAATCAAGGAAGAATTGGCTGAGGATTTGTTGAGAGAGCTAAAAAAGGCAACCCCGTTGTTTTTTGAAAACGTGGTGGTTGAACTACTAGTAAAAATGGGTTACGGTGGCTCAAAAAAAGATGCAGGTCAAGCCATCGGTCGAAGTGGAGATGAAGGGATTGATGGCATAATAAAAGAAGATCGTTTAGGCTTGGATGCGATTTACATTCAAGCGAAAAAATGGGAGGGAACAGTCGGCCGTCCCGAACTGCACAAATTCGTAGGAGCATTGAAAGGCCAGAGAGCAAACAAGGGGATTTTCATAACTACATCCAACTTCTCAAAAGACGCGATCGAATACGCTTCAAAAATAGATTCGCCAAAGGTTGTGCTAATAGATGGCCAAAAATTTACCGAATTAATGATTGAACATGGAGTCGGGGTTTCCGAAGTTACATGCTTTGAGATCAAAAAGATAGACCAAGACTATTTTACTGAGGAGTAAAAGAAAAAACATTTTTAGGATTTATTAAATTGTAAAAGTTTTGAGTGGTGGGGCTGCCCGGATTTGAACCGGAGTCTATAGAGCCCAAGTCTACAAGCCTAGACCAAGCTAGCCGACAGCCCCGCTGTGTGCTGGGAAACAATAGTTTGTGTTGGGTCATAAAAACCTTAGCTACGGCGGCGGGGCAGGTGCAGGTGGGTTTACGGGGTTGCTGACGGTTTCGCCGTTGAATCTCCGTGGATAAGCGTGGGTTAAAGAGCGTGATTTTAAGTCAAACTTTTGTAATATTACAAAACTTCAAGTCGCAACCCGCCCTTTCCCTGCCGCCCTCAATCCGAACCTAAAAAAGAACTCCAGCCCCAAACCAAAAAAGCAACCCAAAACAAGCACTTAAAAAAGCAGCCTACCCGAGGGAGGGGTCTAATATTTGCACAAAAAACACCACAAAAATGGGTTCAACTCATGCCTTTACCGAAGGGAGGGTACCCCCATTTTAACATCAAAAAACCAAGGTAAAAATGGATACGAAAAGGCAAGGAAAAAAAAGAAAGGGAGGGGGGCGCCTACATCATTGGGTATTCTTTGACGGCTGTGGCGGGCATGGTGATGGTTTCGGTGACGCCTTTGATTGAGCGGATTTGTTCTCCTACGAAGTGGACGGCTTCTTCGTTGGTGTTTGCTTCGAACCAGACGGCGAAGTCCCAGTTTCCGAAAACGTTGTAGGTGGCGTCAAGCCTTACGCCTTCAGCCGGCATGTTTGACAACGCGGAGATTGAGTTGAAGAAATCCAGCGTTTTTGTGGTGTCGACTTTGATTAAAACAAGGTATTTCTGCATGTTCATCCTTTTTTCGTTCGCTCTCCCATCCGCTCCATGTTTCGTTTCTTTATGTCTCGTTCATTTCTTTCCATAAAATTCGCCAACAAAATTAGCCTTGGCTAAAGTTTAAACATGTGTGACTGTCACGGCACGGCAACAAGCCACCAAAAACAGGCAACCACGCATCAGGCAGACAGAACGGTGAGCGCTTCTTTAATTTGGGCTTGGCACAGCTTACATTTCTTCATGAACTCGTCAGTTGCCAAGGGACCGCAAACGTCGCACACGATTCTGCGAGCAGTCGTCGTAGGTGAAGCAGCAGACTGGGTAGCGGTCAGACTCTTTAAAGGCGCCTTTGATTATGGCTAACTGCGCCGCGACGCTGCCCGAAGCCTCTTGGTCAGGCACATAATCCATGACTGAAAGCTCATTTAGGACATAGTCTAAACGTTTTTTTATACTTGTCACTTACTTCCCCTCTCGCCTCTCTGAACAAATCAGCAATGCCAACTAGAAGTATAAGAAATTAACCATTAAACAGACTGAAAATTCAGGCGCACAAGCCAAAATCTGGGGGCTATGCCTTAGCTTTTCTGACGTAGGCTGAAGCACGCATCGCCGCCATGGCGCCTTCGCCAGCCGCAGTGACCACCTGCATTCCGCCGCATGTGCAGTCTCCAGCTGCGAACACGCCTTCGACGCTGGTTTTCTGCTGCCGATCCACACTTAGGCAGCCCGACGGGTCTGTGGCGACGCCGGCGTTCTTGACGATAGCGGTCATGGGAACCCCGCCTAAAGAAACAAAAACACCCTTCACCGCCCGCTCCACCTCACGCTCAGACTCGAACTCCAAAACCCGCACGGCACTAACAACCTGTTCGCCGACGACTCTTACAACCTGCCCCATGACAACTTCGATGTTCGACTTGCCCTTTAGCCTGTCCATCAACGCGCCTTCAAAGTTGAGTTCCCGCTGCTCACTAACCAGCAGAACCTGACTTGCCAAATCAGCCATAAACAACGCGTCAATCGCGGCTTCCTCCCCGTTGCCTACCACCGCCACCGCGGCTTTTCTGAAGAATGGGCCGTCACAGGTCACGCAGTAGCTGACTCCTCTCCCCACAAAGTCGGTTTCGCCTGCCACCAGTAGTTTTCGGCGCTGCGTTCCCGTGGCAATAATCACCGAAGACGCTTCATAGGTTTGTTTGCGGGACACGACGCGTTTGAGTTCGCCACGGAGGTCGAGCCCGATGACTTCTTCGTTGTCGGCTATCTCCGCTTCAAAACGCAGAGCTTGCAGACGCATCTTCTCCGCCAAATCGCTGCCTTTAACGCCGAACTCGAAGCCTGGAAAATTCTCAATCTTCGGCGCCAACCACGCCCGACCCCCAACCATACCCGCTTCCAAAACCACGGTTTTCAACCCTAACCAAGCAGAGTAAATAGCCGCAGTTAACCCCGCGGGTCCGCCCCCGATGATTAAAACGTCAACGCGTTTGTTTGCTGTTTCCATTGTCGATTCCGCCAAAACTGTTTTATCTACTTAATTGAATTCCCCTGGGGGTTCATGAGGTTTTCGTTTGCGGCAGAAAAAGAGTGGTTTTTGGCTTGGGTTTTTAAGGCGGAGCAGCCTAAATGGTTGCAGGGTGCCTTTCGGCTTGGAGCCAAACGAGGAGCTTAACGCGTCGACTTTCCAAACTTACATGTATCTTGTTAAAGTCGGCAAACCCGTTGGACCCCGAGACGTCATGCGTGGAGCCAACCTAAGCAGCCCCAGCGTCGCGTACGGAACCTGCAGAAACTCGTGGACTTCGGCTTAGTCGTCAAGGACGAGTACAGTAACTATGCGGCTAAAGAAAAAATGAACAAGAAAGGCTACCTGTGGGTTGGGAAAACCCTGATGCCGAGCTTCGTGATTTTCGGCTTCGTTTTCGTTGGGCATGTTGATCGCTGAAATCGCCGTTTTGATTCCCCACTTGATTTTAGGCTCCTCGATAGAAGAGGCGTTTTGGCTTTGGATAATAACAACCGTCGCCGCCGCCCTGCTATTCCTGGTGACTGCCGTTCGGTTCAGGATGAAGAGTAAGACCCAGCCGTAAACGTAAAGATGGCTGACAGAGATTTTTCGGGTTTAAAAAACAAAAAAATAAAATAGAGTTAGATGTTTGGTTTATTCTTCGCCGCCGGGCATTCCGCCGCCTGGGCCGCCTGCTCCGCCTTTGGGAGATTTGGCTGTTATGACGTCGTCGATGCGTAGGATCATGGCTGCTGATTCTGCTGCTGATTTGATGGCTTGTTCTTTGACTACGATTGGTTCGATGACTCCGTTTGCGATGCTGTCTTGCAGTTTGCCTGTGAAGACGTTGATGCCGAAGTTTTTGCCGTCTGCTGCGTCGTGTTTTTGGCGTAGTTCAACGAGGATGTCTATGGGTTCTAACCCTGCGTTTTCCGCCAGCGTTCTCGGGATGACTTCTACCGCGTCTGCGAATGCTTCCACGGCGAGCTGTTCTCTTCCGCCGACTTTCGTCGCGTATTTGCGTAGTTCCTTGGCGATTTCGATTTCTACTGCGCCGCCGCCTGGAACGATCTTGTTGTTTTCGATAACGTCTGAAACCACGGAGAGTGAGTCAACCATGGCGCTTTCAGCTTCGTCTACGAGGCGTTCTAAGCCTGCGCGTATGAGTATGGCTACGCTGTGTGGGTCTTTGCATTTTTCGACGAAGAGCATTTTGTCGTCGCCGATTTTGCGTTCAGTAACTGAGCCTGCGAATCCAAGGTCTGCTGCTTTGAGGTCGTCGAGGTCACTGATGATGCGTGCGCCTGTTGCCCGCGAAAGCTTCTCCATGTCGCTTTCTTTGACGCGCCTTGCCGCCATAATGCCGACTTTGCTGAGGAAATGCTGAACCATGTCGTCGATGCCTTTCTGGCAGAAAACCACGTCTGCGCCTGAAGCTTTGACTTTGGTAACCATCTTCTGCATCATGTCGCTTTCCTGGTCAAGGAACGCTTTCATCTGAGACGGGTCTTTTATGCGGATTTCCGCGCTGATTTCGGTTTTTTCGATTTCCAGCGCTGCGTCCAAAAGCAGGATTTTCGCGTTTTCTTTGGCTTTTGGCATGCCTGGGTTAACGACTTCTTTGTCGATGATTATGCCTTGGATAAGCTGGGTTTCGAGGAGGCTCTTCCCTGTTTTCTTGACGAGTTGGATGTTGTCGATGTCCGCGATGGTTTTGTCTCCGCGTTTCTCAGCAATCTGCATGACGGCTGCTATGCTTATTTCGGCTAGGTGTTCACGTGCGCTGCCTACTGCTTTGCTGCTCATGCTGGTTAAGGAGATTTGGAGTAGTGTGGCTTTGTTGTTGACGTCAAGTGGGGTGGCTAGTTTGTTTATGATTTCTATGGCTTTTTGCCCTGCTTTTCGGTATCCGCTGACCAGGATTGTTGGGTGGATGTTTTGGTCGAGGAGTTCTTCGGCTTTTTTGAGGAGTTCGCTTGCGAGAACGACTGCGGTTGTTGTTCCGTCGCCGACCATGTCGTCTTGGGTTTTTGCGATTTCAACCATCATTTTGGCTGCTGGGTGTTCGACGTCGATTTCTTTGAGGATTGCGGCGCCGTCGTTTGTTATTGTTATGTCGCCTAGGCCGTCGATGAGCATTTTGTCCATGCCTCTGGGTCCTAGGGTTGTTTTGAGTACTTCGCCGATGACGCGTGCCGCCATGATGTTGTTTCGTTGGGCTTCTTTGCCCCTGCTTCTGGTTGTTCCTTCTTTAAGAATCAAGACTGGCTGTCCTGAATTTGTAGTTGTTAAATACGCCATATGTTACACCATCTTAATAGAACATGTTTTTATTATATCGGAAATAAGCAAAAAGTCTGCGGAAATATAAACTTTTAGCTTCGGAAACTGTAGGTTTCTGATTTTTTCTGGTTGGTTTTGGTTTTTTTCGGGTTTGGTTTTTCTGAAATAATTTTTAAGTTGAGACTTTTGTTTTGGTGAAAGTTGAGACTTTCCGCCTTGGGTCTTTGTGTTTTGGGTTGCTTTTTTGGTTTTGGGCTTGGCTTTTGCTTGAGCATTGCCACATTTGGGATGGGCGGATTGCGACTTTGTATGTTGAGGCTATGTTGAAGTTATTGTCGCGTATGGGCGCTGCGACTTTCTCGGCGGTGGTTCAGGTTTGCTTAAGTGTTGGTTTTCCAATGTGGGAAGCTTGGAGGCTTTTGGGGTTGCGGCTTTTGGGATGGGTGCTGGTTGAAGAGTCAATGGGCAGGTTTTGATGCTGGGTTGTTTTTACAAAAAAAGATGACTGTGAGAATGTTTTTCTGTGTTATTGCGGCTGCTTTGGATTCCTGTAAGTCCGCACAACGTAGAAGCCGATGATCCAGACGCCCAGAAGCACGAGCAGCGTTGCCCAGAACAGGTCCCATGGAATGTCAGGGACAACAATGCACAGACCAGCCACAATGACGATGGCGCCTGCTATCAGTGCCCCGAAGCCGGAGCGGCCGTGTTCGTGGTCGTGATGCCTGTGCCGCCTGAATTGGTCTGGGGTTGACGCCGCCTGTAGTTGTGCGCCGCATTTTTTGCAGTACGCTGAGTCCTCAGAATTCATCATTCCACATTTCGAGCAGTAAACCGACGACAATTTCCTTACACCTACTGAGCCTGTCTTTCAATTTTTTGATTGCTTGGGAAACTTGGGTTTCGTTTTTTCTCGCATCTTTTTGCATGCAAATTCCATCCATCCAGTCGACCTTTGTTTTTGGGGAATTAGAAAAAGGGAAGGTTAGTCTTCTCTCCATTTGAAGAGTTTAACTGCCAGCGTGAAGACGACCCCTGTCATGACGGCTATGACTGCTAAGTCGATTATTGCTCCCATCGTGTTGCTGTAGACCATGACGTTGTTTAAGCCTTCGACGACGTAGAACAGCGGCAGCGCGTGCGCGAAGTTTTTCAGGTAGGTTGGCATGAGACTGATGGGGAAGAATGTGCCAGAGAGGAACATCATTGGGTAGGTAACTATGTTGCCGATTATGGCTGCTGTTTCGGGGGTTTTGGTGACTGTACCTACGAGCATGCCTAAAGAGGCGAATAGCGTTGGTCCAATGAGCAGAAACGGTATGATTCCCACGGTTAGGTTAATGTTGGCGCCGAACACGTAGGTTCCGACTGCAACCATCAGCAGAAAACTTGCAAGTGTTACGAGCAGGTACAGCATGATTTTTGAGGTGAGCCACTCCATCTTTGTTAGCGGTGTAAGTGATAGTTGCTTGAAGAGTTTTGTTCTCTTGTACTCTGAGGAGATGTTAACCAGCGAGAACATTGGGCTGACCAGTATTGTGAAGCCTACAAGTCCTGGGATTAGGAAATCGACGTATTTTGTTTGGTGGATGTTAACGGTTGCTGCTGTAATGCCGATGACTGTTGTGCCGTTGAAGCGTTGCAGATTAAAGTAGTTGGTGTAGCCGTTGACTGTGCTACTTACGATGCCACTGGTGCTCGACGTTGGGTTCCCGTAAACTGTTATGTTTATTGGGTTGCCTTGTAAGTAGTTGGAACTGAAGTTCGCTGGGATTATGATGCCATCTGAGGTTGAATGCGCTGATAGGTATTGTGAAAAGTTTTCTGATGGGTCAACTGTGATAACTCTGACTGTGCTGGAAGTGTTTAGGGCGTTGAGGAATTGGGCGGCTATGTTTGTTTGAGGTGTCACGAAGGGGCTTGTGTCTTGGTTTTGGGTATAAACGTTGATTGTCCCTGAACTGTTTCCTGAGAAGATAGTACCGAATATGAGGATTAGGATTATTGGGAAAACAAGAGCGAAGAAAAGTCCCAGTCTGTTTCTTAGGTAGCTGCGTCGGAAAACTTTGAAGTCTGATATTATTCTTTTTATGCTTGACGTGTTTAGGGTCTCCTGTGGTTGGTTTTAACTTGGATGTATTGAGTAACTTCACCTTGCTCGTTGACTGCTCCGCTGACAAGTTTGACGAAAACGTCTTCGAGGCTGTCTTGCCGTGTCTGGATTGCACCCCAATCCATGTCTGACTGCTCAGCCGCCGCCAAAGCTGCAAGCGCATCAATCCTTTTTCGCAGGGACACGCAGACTTCGCTTCGGGTTGGGTCGTAGTCAACCTGTAACTCAGTGTTGGCTTTGATGTACTCTGCCAGTGCTGGACCGCCGTGGATTTGCAGGCGCTCACCTGAACCGTTCTCGGCAATGATTTCCTCTGTAGTTCCCAAAGCAACGATGTGCCCGTGGTTCATGATTGCAACTCGGTCGGATAGCTGCTGTGCCTCGTCAAGGTAATGCGTGGTGAGGATGATTGTTTTGCCCTTGGCTTTCAAACCGCGGATAACGTCCCAGATGGCTCTTCTTGCGTTGGGGTCTAAGCCCGTTGTGGGTTCGTCGAGAAACAGCAGTTCCGGCTGGTTCACCAACGCCAACGCCAGACCTGTCTTCTGTTTCTGTCCACCTGAGAGATTCTCAAAGTTTACGCCTGCTTTGTCCTCAAGGAGCACGTCGCGCAGTATGCTGTCAGGGTCTACTTTGACGTCGAATAGGTCAGCGTAGTAGACGATTGCTTCCCGAGGTGTCGCTTTCTCGATGAAACTGAACTCCTGCGGGATAACGCCTATTCTCTTGTGCAGTTCGTAGCCGTTTTTCCACGGGTCTAAGCCGAGAACTTTGGCGTCGCCGCCACTTCTTTCCCGCAGACCCTCAAGGATTTCTATGGTGGTGGATTTGCCTGCGCCGTTTGGCCCCAGTAAACCGAAGACTTCGCCCTGCTTAACCGTGAAGGATATGCCGTCGACCGCTTTCAAGTCGCCGTAACGCTTCTCAAGAGAGGAAACCTCTATCGGATTCAATTATTTCGCCTCCCAATGCAGTACGCGCCAGCTGTTGTTGTGGCTGCACCATTCCTGCCATGTGAACTCATGGAGGCACCGTCTAGAGCGGTTGAGGCGGCACCAGTTGTTCCACGAGTGTTTATGTGCGTTTTCTGTGATTGTTTTTGCGGATTCATGCTTTTATCCCGAAAACAAAAATGGCAAAGTTTGATTAAAAGCTGGACACTTGTTCATTTTATGAACCTGTTCACTTTGTGAACAAGCATTAACGTTAAAAACAAACGAGTTAAGATAGTATCTGCCAGCATGGAAGTGGACACTATTACGCAAGAAAACGATTTGGAGCCTGAAGGGCGAGACCCAAAACAGATTGCTCTCGCCGCATTTCGTTTCAGGGCTAGGCGAGGCATAGGCGTATTCTACACCTCAGTCGCCCTCCCGCCGCTGCTTGCAAGCATAATGACTGCCTTACACACACCAGGCTACCTGACGTTAACTGGCATAGTGGTCTGCTTGATTATAGTTTGGATGGTTGCCCGAGCGGCTGGAATGAAAGGCTTTTACCACATGACCCACGTTATCGACTTATACAATGGTAAATTGGAAAATAAGAAAAGAGGATTTCTCCACATGCTAAGAGGGCTACTTATTTTTGTTTTGCCCTTCGCAGTTTTCACGGTACTGAACATTTACGGTCTTAACTACTTAGCAGCTACAACAATTTTCTGCTGGGTCGTCGTATGGGTCTTCTACCACATCTTTGTCACTTCACGGGCCTCAAAAGATGCTATTCTGCAGAGCCACATCGAAGATTGGCTTGCCTCGCCTTTGGCAATGCTCATTCTCATACTCGCGTCGCTCCCCGGTGTACCAAGTATCACTTTTGCCTTCGCAACTCCTGTTCTAATAGCCGCTGGCATCAAATCAATGTATGAAGCGCCCCAGGAGCTAGTACGAAGCAATGAGTAAACCACCCAGCGACCACGACCAAGCCCTCTCGCAGTTCACTTCAGCAGGCGCACTGTCGAGCTCCGTGCGGGTAGGCATCATGCTTGCGCTTCTCGGCGTTGAACGCATTACCTTCACCAACCTGCTGCTTGCCGTCAACGTCAGCAAAAGCTCGCTGAACAAAAGCATCAAGATTCTGGCGGATGAAGGCTACGTGAAAGAACGCTTCGGCTTCAAAAACACAGGCGGCCCACGCACCTTCGTACAGATTACCGATAAAGGAAAAACCGCCATCCGCACGCATCTGGAAACCATGCGCCGCCTAACCACAAAGTACCTGCCCGAAAGCCAACCATGAAGTTTCAAGCTGTTCAGGCGTTTGATGCTTTAGATCCAGGCTGTTTCTATTTCTTTGATTTGCTTGAAGTGTGGGTCGTCTGTAATGCAGACTGCCTTGAGCATAAGTGCTGTGGCGGCGATTATGCTGCCACCCATGGACAAACGGTATTTGTGTCTTAACTCTGCGGAAATTTGGGCAATCTGCTCGTCAACAAGAACCACCTCAAATTCCCCCAGAATACCGGCAATTTGAGTTTTTACCGTTTCTCGGCTTCTCCTTGAAAGTGCAAAGTTATAGAATTCGTGGATTACAACAGCTGATATGTATCTACCTTTTCGGATATTTTGTGACCGCATTTTGTTTAGCAGCGACTTGTTTTCCGAGTAGTAATAGTCTACGAAGAACCTAGTGTCAAAGACTGCTTTGTTCGTCATCTGGGTCTACTTCATGTCTCATTTTGTCAAGTTCTGCTTTCACTTCTTCGACTGTGGCCTGACCTGCGTAAGCTCCAGCCATATCCCAGAAGGTCTTCTTCCTCTTCAAAAGGACACCATCTCCTGTGTCGATTACCTCGAGCTTCGTGCCCTCTTCAATTTGGTATTTTCTGCGAAGCTTGACAGGAATCGTTGTCTGTCCTTTTTTTGTTACAACGACCACGACTTCCTTGACTTTGCTTCTTTTTGGAAAACTGATTTCCTCAAGCCTTATTTCCGATTCTTCCGTCAATGGGCTTTCTGCTGCTTTTGGCTCTAACTTTTCCAACTTTTTTCGCCGTATTACTTTTAGTTTGTATTACCTTTAAGCGTTGCGGAATAACTTGCAAATTGCCGCCTGGGGGTGCGAAGGCTTTTTAGCGCAAACCACCCAATAACACACGTGAACCCAAATGAGCCTACTTGACGCATCCGACTTCATCATCCAAAAGAAAATCCTCAGCGCTTACGAACACTACGATTTTTTGGACCTGCAAGGAAACAAACTGGCGGAAGCCGACGGCAGCCTCATCCAAATCCCACCCAAATTCGAAGTCAAAGATACCCACCAAATTGAACTCCTCCACATGCAAGGCAAAACCCTCAGCCTCCACCACGAATTCACCCTCTATGGCACAACTGGGGAAGAGTTGGGAACCATAAAAAAGAAAATCGCAACCTTTGGGCACCAAGAATACTGGATCGAAAAAAACGGGCAAGAATTCATGCGCATCTACGGCGACTTCACCTGCCACGAATACCAAATGGAAACAGCCGGGCAATCCGTCGCCGCCGTACATAGGAAATGGGTTTCGCTGCGAGACCAAATGGGAGTCTCCATAACAGGCAACGTAGACCACCGAATAATCATAGGCGCAGTAATCGTAATAGAACATGTTGAAGCCACAGAACAACACTCTTCTTCGGGCACAGTCAACGTTAGATTTTGAAGCCATTGAAAATATCAGCAGAATTAAATGATAAAACAACAAGAAGTAAAACCCTATGGAAGAAATGACCTACCTAAACAAGGCAACAACCAAAAACGAATCCCTAAGAACAACCATTCCAAGAAGCATAGTACAACAATTCGGCTTAACAGAATATGATATGCTTGAATGGATTCTAAAAGCGGAAGGTGGAGAACTGAGTTATTAGTGTGAAGCCTAGAAAAGGGGAAGTCAGGTAAAATTGACGAAGGCTATCTACCCACTAAATTTTGAGTGCCAAAAAAATGAAGCTGTATTCTATAATCATTTACTTTATCCATCCTCCCTAAATAGGGCACGAATTGATGTACTTCAACGAATGGCACATTACTTTGAGCATTTAGACAAGAATGATGATAGGCTCCTCGTTTTAACGGCAGAATTATTGTTAGAAAATGCAATCGACAGATATTTGTCCGAATTAATGCCTTCTTATAAAAAGAATCTGAACGATAAGAAAGAATTTACTTTTTCCCTAAAGATTGCGGTAGCAAAATCACTCAAATTGTCACCACCACAGTTTTTTAACAGCGCAGATTTGATACGGAGAATAAGAAACCAATTTGTTCATCAGTTGGAAATCACAAAGTTTGAAATGCTTAACTCTAAGATACAGAAAGAAATAAGCGACAATTTGCTACTTTATATTCCGAAAGAGAAACTTGCTGAAAAAACATTGCAAGAACGTTTCAGGTCTCTTTCTTTGTATACTTTTTACGGCATGAACCGTCAAATTGAAAACGTGCATTCTCTTAATGTTTTCATAAGAGATGATGGATTTCTGAGCAACTTGACAAAATTTTTTGCTCAAAAAGGAATATGTACCCCCACTAAGTGACGAAATGGCTAAAATTGGCATCCCTTGAAAGTTTACGTGGAGAGCTATCCCTTAGAGACTTTACAGAACCCAAAATAGCAACCATTAAAAGTTAGAGTTGCAAAAATAAGCGGTTTATTTTTTGCGTATGTTGCATTGGAGTACTTTGGGGCAGATTAGGCATTCGTCTTGTGTTAGCATGCTTTCTCCTGGCATGTGGAGTAGGCTGCTGTAGTGGGCGCATTTGGCGGTGAGTCGAAGACGGTTGGGTATTCGGTGGGTTTGACTTCGATGACTCGGTTTTTTTCGGTGATGAGGTTGAGTTTGCTCATGCAGTAGGGGCAGGCGAAGTGGGTTTGTCGTGGGATGGTGTTGGTGTCGGTTATGACGGTCGGCTTGTCAAATACTTTTTCGCATCCTTTGTAAGGGCATTTGAGTTTTTGCTCGTGCCCATGGAAAAGCTGCACGTCATTCGCCTCCCATGTTTATTTAACATCGAGTGTAGCAATATTTAATAAACTTTATCGACTAACGCTTCCTCCGTCTAATTGCACAACAGAAATACACAAACGCCAAACCCCATAGCGACAAATGCAAAGCCTTTTAGACAATAACCAATCAATACCACATCACAGCCCGTTGAAATTATGCTATTTATGCAACATTTCACAACAATTATGAACAAATCTCAACCACCCTTATATCGCCTAACGACCCATCAATATCAAAAAAGAACGGTGAAAAAAATGGAAAAACCATCCCCAAAAAAAGCAGCCCCAAAAGAAGTCCTGTACTTCCCGCATGTATAGGTGACATGAAATGTTTGCGGAGACAAGTATGCCCATATTTGTGCTGTGCACAAGCTCGCTGACGGCAGCCTTCGTGTACTATAATCTGAAATACCGAAAGTTCCTCAAAGAAAACCCAAGCTTAACCAACCCATCCACAGAGCAAAACAGAAGGAGGTGAACCAGAAGACAAAACGAAAAAATGCAAACACATCAACAAGCCAATTCCGCGCCCACCCGCCCAACAGGAATTTGGCTTCCCCTTTTTCTTTTTTTTAACGTCAAAGTTTTTATCCTCTATGCGAGGACTTTATGGCAAGTGATATTCTTGGTTGAAATTTTGACGGGTAAGATGGTTTCAATAGTAACGAAGACCATGTTTCCAATGGTGGATAAGGTGGTTTCTGAATTTGCGAGCTGATAGAAATCTGAAAAACGACTTGGAAGCTCTAAAAAGATGTTTTCCTCGGTTTTCTTGATGGGTACAACCTCTTTTGAAAGTGATGTGCCATTCCACTCCGCTATTTCCCGATCAGCAACCCCGACGGTTGACCTTGAAAGCGCATAAACAAATGCTTTTTCGCCCCAAAGGTCAAAGTTTACCATCTCGCGAGGTATCTCAACCTGATTAATCGGTCGTTTCTGGAAGTCCTTTGGGTAAACTGTCTTGACGAGCACACCTTTTTTCAAATTATGTTTTATTGAGGCTTTGTTTTCGGCTAATAGGCGGTTTACGCTTCCATCTATTTTGCCGTTTGTGCACTGAAGGTTTTCAGCGATTTCTGAAATTGTTATGCCGTGCTTCTTCATGATTTGCTGCAGGACGGCTGCGTCGGTTGATTGCCCTTTTTTGTGCATTACGACGGGTGCTCCTGAAAGACGGCTCATATCATCACATTGCCTGTGGAATTGATGAGTGTTAGTTGCTAATAAGCGTTTAGAAGCTTCCAAACGACTATTAAATTAACACAAAAAACCCATAAGTCTACGACATGACCAAGGCAGTGCTCATGAGCCCTACAGCCTACAGGTGGCTACAAAGACACCCATTCGTCTCAGAAGAAGCCATAATAGGCATAATCCTAAACTGCCCGACAAGAGAGCGCAAGTACTTTGACGATGAGAGATTCCAAATCACCTTCAAAAGAAGAAAAAACGGCAAATTCGTAAACATCACACTATGGATACATGAAAGACAGGACTCGTTTTACATAGGCAAAATGCATTCAGAAAAAGCGTAAGGCAAACTGCCCTTTGAACCAACATTGTTGGGATTGGGGTGTGGAGCCTCGAGCGGGAATTAATCATTTGGGATGTAAAGCACTCTGGAGTTTTGCATATCCGAAGATTTCGTAGAAACCCCAATTTTATTATTTAGGCGCTGACATAACTGTGAATCAGGGGAAGATTACTGCATGAAGGTTTTCGAAAGACCCGGTCCCGTAAACACTGATAGCGTCATAGATATTGCAAGTGAGGCTGCATCCAGAGCTGATTTTGTCGTTGTGGCGTCGGTTACGGGCAGCAGCGCCGTGAAAGTAGCTGAGAAAATACGGGACAAACCCGTCGTCTGTGTTACCTGTCCTCAAGGCATGTTCTGGCAAGTTAACGAGATGAAAGACGACCTCTTCGCCAGAATCCCTGAACTGAGAAGCCGACGCGACGACTGGGTCAACAAAGGCTTAGAAAAGGTTCCCATGTTTGTAACGGAGGAAAACAAAGCCAAGCTGGACAGTTTAGGCGTCAAGATTGTTCGAGGAACCATCCCCCTGTTTGGTCCAAGCTTCTCCATGAGAACCCACCTCAAAAAAACAACTTCACTGGATGTAATCGCGAAGACGTTGGAGTTGATTTCCACCGGAACGCTGGTTTGCATGGAAACCGTTCTGATGGCAACCGACGCAGGCGTCATTCCTGAAGAGAAACGGGTTCTTGCCTGTGCAGGAACAGAAATGGGTTTAGACACCGCGTGGATTCTGAGAAACAGCGCGTCGGCGAACCTGTTTCATCCCGAGAGAGGCTTCAGGTTCGTGGAGCTGCTGGCAAAGCCCGGGGTTGCACTTACTCCCAAAGTAGACATTAAATACCTAAGATGAACCGCATAATCCGAAGAGCATTTTTGGGTAAGGCTTAGCCTTGCAAAGGTGGAGCCTCGAGCGGGCTTTTGTTTTTATCAGGCACCGGGAGTTAAGGTACCTGTTCGCAGGAAGGGAAGCGGGAGCTATTAGTACACCGTTTAAAGGAAGAAGAAGTTGAAGGACAAGGAATCAGCTCATCCGTCTTCTTTTGACAAAATTCACTTCAAGACTTCAACTCAGAAATTGCCTTTTGCCAACTGCTAAAACGACAGTTTTACTTGTGATTTGAAGGCGGCTTCTCGTTTAATTCACGGTATCTTTCCATCGCGTAAGTTACGATTTCAGCTGCTTCACACGCATTCTTCCATGCACGTACTTTCACCCATTTGTGAGGTTCAAGCCGCTTGTATGTCTCGAAAAACTCTTGAATTTCAACTAGCCGATGCTTATGAACATCGGTAATATCCTTGTAGCCTTCGAAGCGGGCATCATTGACAAGCACTGACAGAATCTTTGCGTCAAGCCCTTCTTCATCTTCGATTATTAACGCCCCTATAACGCGGACTTTAACGATACAGCTTGTCGTCAAAGGAGCATAGCTAAGCACCATTATATCCAATGGGTCTTCGTCATCAAACCATGTTTGAGGAACAAAACCGTATTCTACAGGGAAAACAACCGATGAAGGAATAATCCTATCTAAAACGAAACCTTCCCACTTTAAACTGTACTCATACTTATCTCGAGAACCGCTTGAGACTTCAATAACCATATTTAGTTGTTGAGGCGGGTTATCTCCGGCAGGGATGTCTTTCCAGAAGTTCATCTTTTATCAACTTTTACCAAACTCTAATCCAGCGATTTAAACATAACCAACATTAAAAATGGAAGTGTTGGAGGCTCGAGCGGGCTTCGATCCCGCGGCCTGCAGCTTACAGTAGCCTTATATCGATTTGTATACATATTAAACTAATCGTTTACAGGTGTGTACTATGGAAACAGAGGTCCTGTCTGTCAGAGTTAAGAAAAGCCTCAAAAAAGAAGCAGAAAGGATGGGTATTGATATAAAAGCTGCTGTAGAAGAGCGTCTCGAGGAACTTGTGGAGGAAAAGAAAGCGAAAGCCAAAAGACGCGCGGAGGAGCTTCGTCGCGCTATGGGAAACGTTACTGTGGAGGAGTGGGTAAAAGACGTCAAAGAGACAAGGCAAGAGATGTAAATACCTACTAGACGCATCCTCATTGTACCCCCTACTGCTTTCTGGAGAAGCCTTCGACTTTGAGCAATGTGCTGTAAGTACCCTGACGGAATATGAATTAGGCAACGTACTTTGGAAAGAAACTAGGAGAAAGAGAATCGACTTCAAGCAGGCATCGCAAACTTTTTCGGATGCTCTGTCAGAGCTAAAGAAAATCGGCATCGGCAGTATAGACGATATTTTGGTATTAGCACTGGAGAGAAACCTTACCTTTTACGATGCCTCATATGCTTACCTCGCTGAAAGGGAAGATATGAAACTAGTTACCGAAGATGTTGATTTGATTAAGAAATGTAAGTGTGCCATCCACACAAAAGAGATGGAGCCAACTTAGCTTGCTTGTTTGAATGAGGTGGAGCCTCGAGCGGGCTTCGGTCCCGCGGCCTGCTGCTTACGAGGCAGCCGCTCTACCAGGCTGAGCCATCGAGGCGCACCGTTTATGTTTGCTAATCAGTGAAGCCCAAGTTTTTAAATGTTTTATCGCAGAGGTGCATGTTGAAAAGCGCCATTCCACATAGAAAAGTGCATGTGTCGAATGTATGTTGAAGTATGTTGTTTCATATTTGGAGCCTATTTGGTGCATCTAGTTGACGGAGGGGGTAGATGTTGCATTCAAACATAAACGGGGTTCAGGCGCTGTTCTTTGTGTCTATTTGGCTCATCTAGATGTCCCTATTTGGATCCTATAGAAAACCGTAGGGAGGCTGGGTACGAAAAAATAAAAACCCGACGGGGAAGACACCGATTTACGTGACCAAAACTCAGCCCAAACACGGCTTAAGCGTCAATCTTAAAAGGTTTAACCAGCTTATCTTGATTTGTAGTTTTAATTCAGAGGCGATTACGTGAGCAACGAAAAAGCAGGAAAAACTCCAGCCCGAGACGGCGCAGGTATCGGCGAACGAAGGATAATTGACATTATCGCCAGCCACCTTGAAGCCATGCCTAACCTGCCCGTGCCCTTCGGAGACGACGTGTCCGCCGTCAACATAGATGAAAAACAGGTTGCCGTGCTCAAAACGGACATGCTTGTAGGCAAAACCGACGTGCCCCCAAATATGAGCCTTTGGCAGGCCTCACGCAAAGCAGTTGTCATGAACATCAGCGACTTCGCTTCCAAAGGTGTGCAGCCAACAGCCGCGCTTGTATCCCTGGGGTTACCTAAAGGCTTCATGCAAAAAGACATTGAAGAAATCGCGCGGGGACTAAACGCGGGTGCAAGAGAATATGGGGCATACATCGTCGGCGGAGACACGGGTGAAGCCTCAGACCTCATAATTTCAATCAGCCTCTACGGTACAGCAGAGAAAACGAGCCTGATACTGCGCAACGGAGCTAAGCCAGGAGACGTTTTGGCTGTCACAGGGTTCTTCGGCAAATCAGCCGCTGGACTACGGTTGCTGATGGATAACTGTTCAGCGTCTGCTCATCTTCGGGATGTTTTGCTTGGGGCGGTTTGCATGCCTAAGGCGCGGCTAAAAGAAGGATTAGCCCTTAGCCGTTCGGGTGCAGCGTCAGCTTCGATCGATTCAAGCGACGGCTTAGCTTGGAGCCTGCATGAAATCGCCAAAATGAGCAACGTCGGCTTTGTCGTTAACACCGTTCCCGTCTCCGACGAAGTTAGACGGTTCGCGGAATTCAACCATCTCAACCCCACGGAACTGGCACTTTACGGCGGCGAAGAATACGAACTAGTCGTAACCATCAAGCCAGACAAATGGGTCGAAGCGGAAGACGCAATTGAAGCCGTCGGCGGATGCCTCCTGCCCATTGGAAAAGCAACAAGGGACACGCAGATGCTCTTAGACGTTGACGGCACGAAGCGCCCTGTTGAAGCCCGCGGCTGGGAGCATTTCAAGAGCAAGATTTAGCTTTGCAGTCAAGCAAATAATTGATGATTGTAATACACGAAGCCGCCAAATAAGGCTGTTTGCCTAAACTGATTTTTTCGCCAAACCTGAGGGCGAACCTTTCCACGTTTCTTGGCAACCCAACATGGTCACCAAGAACGAAAACGGCGTCGTCCGCAAGCTCGATGTCAGCAACGTTTTTTCCGCCCTCTTCCAAAACGTAGACACGATGAGTCTGGGCTTCAGATTTTAGCAAGGCTTCAAAACTTGTCTTGTCGACGCTGATGCCTGGGTGAGATTTGCCAGCGATAGTTTTTCTTAGGATTTGCTGCCATGTGTCAACGTCTGTTCGCACATCATAAAGTTGTTCTCCGTCGATTTTTATGTGCAGCGGAGGATTCGGAGGGCCATTCAAAACGGCGTGGAAGAACACGTCTCTGCGTAAGCCGTGAGAAAGGAAAAGGCTGGTTACTATGCATTCGTATGCGATGTCTAAGCGTCCTGCATCGTGGAGGTTGTGGAATGACGGGTCGGTTTTTCCTAAACGTGAGAACAGGATGAATTGTCTTGGCAACGGGGTTCACATTTTACTGCTGTGCAAACTTGCTTTAAAGCACTTCCCAAATAGCCTGCTTTTGACTTACAGATTTTAGACAATTACGTGCGTAAGGACAAGGATGTTGTTTACTACAACCGCGGCAAGGAACACAACGATAGTTAAGTAAGCCATCTTTAGCGTTTTCAAAGCAATTCTGAAAGAGTTGGAGCTGTGGTCAGAAGTCCGCATTAGCGTTTTTTGCGCCAGAACAAAAATCAAACCAACGGAAATTGTCACAACTAATTTTATAACCACAAAACCCGACAGATTAGTGCTAACTAACCCTGCAAGTACAGGATTCAATTCTCTTGTGCCGAAAAACACAGCGCCCACGACCGTGGTAAGGCAATCCATTGAGCCCATAAAAATCAGAAGCAAACAACTTGAAAAACTTTGGGGACTCTGCAAAACTTTTTCTCCTTTCCCATTCAGAAAACTAACGCTACAGTTGAGAGACGTACTCGAAAAGTCAAGGGTTGCCAAAATCAGTGGTCTTCGGCTACAGACTTAGAATGCGTGTAGCTTTCAGCATAGTTATTGTTGAATGTGTTTTTATATGTTCACTGTTTCGAGTGATGCAATAGGGTGGTATGGGTAACTTGGAAACTTTGACAAGTTAAAGCCGTGCTACTTGTTTAGACTAGAACTCTCTTGATTATCGATGAGTGATTCACGGTTTTTTCCATGAACACGCTGATTTTGTTGCCGCCGATCTTCATGAAAAGCACTTTCAGGGTTTTGCCTTCAACCAAAGCGCTTTCAATTTCGGAAACACTTAGCTGTTTCGCAATATCCAAGCAGGACTCGTACAGTTGATAGGACAGAAAGGCGTATTGGCTTATTTTGTCGCTTTCAGCTAAATCCAGCACAGCCGAAGTGTTGCCTCTCATGATGTAGCCTAATACACCGTTGAGTTTCCGTATTTCAGCCAAGCTCGCGCCTAAACTTGCGTAAGCGGGGTCTTCGCCGTCTACGGCTGTTATCGCAACCACGTTAGTCAACGCCGTTTCCGTTTGCCTGACGGTTGTGGTCAATTTTTCGCCTCCGACGACGTGGGGATAACGGGCTTAACCATCACCAGTTTGCCTTCGCCTGTGCGCAAAGTCTGAAGAATCCTTTCAGGAATCTGAATTACCCCCTTCGCCTTGCCATCTGCCTCGCGTATAGGCTTGAATTTACACATGACTGATTTGCCCTCTAAGGTTTCAACGTTCACCAGCAAAATTTCCCTGTCACCGTAAAGGTCGCTCCACTTGGCTACGACGTCGGCGTCAACCCGCACCATGTCCGAAGCAACCAGCAACCCCCCGATTTTCTCAACCATAAACTGGTTCACAGGCGGCTTAGGAAAAACCTCTTCGGGAGGTGAGGGCGACGTGTCTGTAAATTGATCCGTTAACGTAGGTTCTTCAGGCGGCTGAACGGTTTCTTCAACCTGTTTAACCCCAGACGCAGCAACGTCTGATGATGGGTTGTCGATGCTTGCGGGAGAAACTTGATCCAGAAGCCTGATGATGGTTGGCACGATAACGCAGGTTAACGCTTTAACCATTTTTTCATCTGCCGCCCGAGAAGAAACGGTTGCTAAGTAGCGGCTGTTGGTGGATGTTATGTCTAGTTGGCTGCTTACGCCTTGGATAGTTAGGTTTTCTACGCCGCCTATGGCTGCCGCTTGGTTGGCTATTTCGTCGTAGGCGTCTGCGAGTTTTTTTGCTTGGTCCTCGGCTACGTCGTCTTCGTTGGCAGCTAAGATTTGGCCGTCTTTTTTGAAAATTATGGCTTTGGTCAGTTCTGGGCTGATGTTTCGAAATTCGGCTAGAACTGTCTGCAGCGTGGTTGAGGAGGCTTGGGTCACCTTTGCTGCCTGCCTCTGGGTTATGTTATTTTGAATAGGATTCGCTCTGGGATGCCTTCGTCCTGCAACACGAGGTACCGTAGTCCTTCGGTGTCGCCGAGTTGATCCAGCCACTTTAATGCTTCCCGCACTTTCTGCAGCACCAACAGCCGCTCCTGGTAGCTGCGCACGACCGCTTCTATGGCGGTTAACTCGTGGAATGCGTTGGCGTCAAGAACGATGTTTAGGGTGCCGACTGTGATTTCGCTTGGGTTCTCCGCGGTTGCTTTTTTGCCCGCCAGCTTCATCACGACTTCGCGAACCTTCTTTGACTTCTCAGCCAAAGTGCGAATCTCATCCAAACGACGCAGGTACTCACCTAAGACACTTTTGGTCTCAGACAATTCCTTGTCGAGGGCATCCGCTATTGCCTGCGCTGAATTGTATTCTTGTATTTGAGTTACCATACTTTTTTACCCTCCAAGAGGAAACGAAAGAGAAAAGGAAAAAGGTGGTGAAGCAAATTTCACCTTACCCCCAATTTTCAAACTAAAGCTTGCGCGCTTATGGACCAGTGTATGATGCTTGGGTTGTAAGTGTAGTTGCCTTTTGCAGTCATCAGTGAGATTGTGTACTGTGCACTGTTGCTAGCGAACGGAGTGTCGGTTGTACGTCGTGAGTGTCTACTGCAGCTGCTTTGACGTAATTGGCAACTTGATTAGGCCAAGCGTCATGCCAGTGCACTGGTAGCGCAGCCTATTATGCTGTTTTTCCATCGACAGTTACTAGAGTTTATCGTGACTGACGCTGAACCTGTGTTAATTGATAGAGCAATAACAGCTGACCATCCTCCGCCTTCAGTGTTGGCTAATACTACGTTTGTTATTTTTGCCTGCTCCGAATTACCCATGAAACCGATAGTTAATGCTCCCATCCATGCTGCTACGACAACGCTGACTGCTACGGTGACGGCGATCAGTATGATTGTTGCGATTACGGGGCTTAGTGCTTTTGCGCTTTTCCTAAATTTCCTGAGTTTCTTGAAATTCAATTTGTTTTTTACCCTCCTTTGGGTTTCTGAATATACGTTCCACGCACAATGCTAATAAATATTATGACTTAATACATAATATTATAGATATGTTAAACACAACTACAGCCAGCAACCAAAACCCTCATCTACAGCCGCATCTGTCTGACGATTTATTGTGTAAAAAAGATGAAGGGCGAGTACAAAAAAACTTTGTGAATTTACACTTAAGATTCAAGCTCGCCGAAAAATCCGAGAAGAAGCTTCGCAACTTTTTCGCCGAGTTCGGTTTTCAGGTAGTATTTTTTGAGCGGGTCGATTCGTTCGCTTTTGGCTAGGCCCAGCGATTCGATTTCGATCATTCTTGCCCTGAATGTGCCGTCGCTTAGTGTGAGTTTGTTTTTGCGCATGAAGTCTTTTGCTTCTTTCCATTTGCCTCGGCTTGCGTAGAGTAGTAGTAGGCAGTCGATGGCGTGGTCTTTTTCAAGCATGGTTTTGACTGCGGATAGTTTGGGGTCGGTTAGGATGTGTTTGATCTTCTCGTCCTCGTTTTTTGCCATTTTTTTTTAACACCTTTCCTTTATTTGTTATTAAACCAAAAGTTAGCGTCTTACGCTTTTA
The DNA here is from genome assembly GCA_963780185.1 of Candidatus Bathyarchaeota archaeon. Lineage (GTDB taxonomy): Archaea > Thermoproteota > Bathyarchaeia > Bathyarchaeales > Bathycorpusculaceae > Bathycorpusculum. Next base: position 76,401 of record CAWABA010000004.1, read on the forward strand.
AATCATATTGCGAATTGTGAAACATATCTGCAGACGCCTTCCTTCAGAAAACAAGTATAGAGCGTAACTTACTTATAAATTGTTACCAGACGTGTAAAAAATGATTGAGGTTAAACATTCAGCTTTAAAATGGAATTGAAATCAATAAAGCTCTGATTTTTTTTGGAGATTGACGGTTGGTTTGGCTGTGCATTTCGGCAGGGTAAGCGATGTCGATGCCGATTTGGGAGGGGTGTGGTTTGGGAGGGTTAAACTTAACTAAGGACGCTTGCAAATCAATCGTTTAGGTGAGGTGTAATCCGTGGTTGCTGAGGTTGAGTATGAAGTTCCAACGTGGAGTCAAATCTACGGCATGCTGCTTAGCCAAGCCCGCAAAATCCGCGGTGACCACTACCTGCCGCAGGTCATCGTGGGTGTGGCGCGGGGCGGGTTGGTGCCTTCATGTGTCTTGGCGGATCTGCTGCAGACGCGTGAGCTGGCGGTAATCACCATTGAATCCTACGTCGGCATCGCGCAGACCACGGCGCAGCCCATCCTAAAGCAGTGCCTCCAAACTGACTTGGCGGGCAGGAGGGTTTTGTTGGTTGATGACGTTTCCGACAGCGGCAAAAGCTTGCAGCTTGCCAAAAAACACCTCCAAGACCTCGGCGCCCCCCAAATCAAGACCGCCACCCTCTACAGCAAACCCGGCACCGCAACAACCCCTGACTATTTTGAGAGTCAGACAAGCCGCTGGATTGTTTTTCCATGGGAAGCTATGGAAACCTTGACGCGCCTAAGCTGCCGAGCAGAGGGCAAACGGGCGATGGCTAAAGAAGTCTCCAACCTGGTGCGGTCAGGCTTCCCCAAGGCTTTGGCTGAGAAACTGCTCCAAGACGGCGGTGCCAACCCCTAATGCTGCATCAGATAGAAGAATTCGGCGTCTACTTGGAAATCGCCGGCTTTAGAGGCGTAAAATTCGGTGACACAGAAGCTTTCCTCAAAGAAAATCGAAAAAAAAGCCGCCTCGGTCTTGAGATGCAGTTTTTCGACGCAGACTTAATCGCCACCAGCAGACACCTCTACTTCGCCGTCCTAAACGCCCTGCAAGCCTTCCACGGCAAAACAAACATCTCCAAAAGCCTAGCCGTCGAAACCATGCTCTACGCCTCCGCTCAGAGGCAAATACAGCGGGCCATCCAACGATGCGGCATCAAACCTCAAACCCAAAACATGGCAGCCACCATAATCGGAGAAAAACCCGCAGAAATCCACGCCTTGCTCAGGGAAATCAGCCGCTGCGTCGGCGCGGAACCCGATGAAGGCGTTCTGGAAATGTCTGCGCTCAAGCTTGAACGAATCGAAGAAGCCTTCCAAATCAAAGCAGAAGAGGTTAACTCTGTGATGAACGGTGGCAGCTTGGACGCGGCGGTTGTCAGCCTCGTCGTGGAACGCGTAGCCCTCTTGTCGACGCAGCTCTAGCTACATCATTTTTTCTTTCATGACCGATATGACGTCGCTGGGTTTTAGCAGCGCGATGCCTGTTAAGGCGCCAAGAACCTCGATTTGCAGGATACGGTCAGGATTATTCATATCTGCCCTGCGTTTAACGCCGTTGGCGGCTGCCTCCACGATTTCTTGCGTATGCAGTGCAGTGAAACGTTTCTCCACCGTAACCCGAAAAGACTCAGCTTCCCCGATTTTGGCAGCCAACTCCTGAGCTACCCGCCTAATCTCCTCCAAATCCGTGGGCACAACCCGCTCGATAGGCACAATGCGTAGGGCGTAGCGGAACTCATAGGGGCGCTCTTTGAGAATGGCATGCAGTTTCTCGACGGCGACGAAGGGGTCCAGCGTGGTTTTAGCCACGATTAAGCCGCGGATTTTGGTTTTGCTTGTCTGCGGCTCTGGGTCGCCCAACTGGTCTTTAAGCAGGTAGAGCAGCTCGTTGCACATTGGGCGTTCATTTCCCCGTGAAGTCGTCGCCACCAAATTAAAGTCACTAATCATAACAGTTCCCAGAAATGAAAATGCAGGCAGGTTATTTCTGCCTTTAGCTTAGCCGCAGAAATTTTGGCTTCACTGCGTCGTTTACTCGTCATTTTTGAAAAATGAGGAAAATACCCCATGAATCATCGCCACAACATAATTCGCAGACCCGCTTGCCCTGATTATCGCCGGTTTTTATTTTTTCGTACCCAGCCTCCCTACGGTTTTCTAGAGGATCCAAATAGGGACATCTAGATGAGCCAAATAGACACAAAAACCACCCGCAGGGCACCTCGTCTATGTTTGAATGCAACGTCTACCCCCTCCGTCAACTAGATGCACCAAATATGCTCCAACTATGAAACAACATACTTCAACATGGGAAAGGATGCGCAAAATTGTATGTTGAATTGTTGTTTTTAGCATGTAAATCGCTGTTTTTTCATGGAAGAACCGATGAAAAAGGAAGTATGTTTCGCCTTTTTTGGGTCAGCGTTATTTGACGTTTTCTCACAGCGTAAGCTCGAAGCCGTCGCCTCACATCATCCCGCCATCAATGTGGGTCTGCGGAAATTTATTCATTTTGTTGCTGAAAAGCAACCGAGGAAAAACTGGTTTTCCCTTTGGCCTTGACATTTCTTGCGGTGGTATGTGGGAGTTGGCTTTAATAATTTCTTTTCCCATTGCGAGGTATTCAAGAGGTCACTTAAACGTTCGCAATTGGCCACTTTGCCTTGGGATACTTAGCTGGGAAGGGTTCTTCGAAGCTTGCCAAAGTCAAAGTGAACTTGCCCCTCCTGCTTGCAGCTTCAGTGCTCCCCGACGTAGACCTCCTGCTAAGGTTCCTAACGCACAGGGGACTAACACACTCACTAATCATCATAACCGCGCTGATGATTCCGTTTTTTGTGGTTTACCGAAAACAAGCCATACCATACTACGCGGCGTTGCTATCCCACATTCTCATAGGCGACTTTTTCACTGGAGGAATCCAACTTTTTTGGCCTCTATCTCAAACAAAGTTCGGCATTCTAAACCTCAACGTGTCTAGCTGTGCCGACGTGACAGTGGAGCTTGCCCTGTTCTTGGTAACTTTACCCATTATGTATAAACTGGGCGATTTGCAGACTCTTCTAAAACCGCACAATAAGAACTGGGTTCTAGTAATTCCTTTTGTCGCAGTTCTAGGGCCTATGCTTTCCCTTGTTAAAAACTCGATGATAACGCCTCTGAGTCTTCTTTTTGTTCCAAGCTTGTTCTATCTGGGGCTGTTTGCTTTTTCCATCCTTGTTGATCTAAGAAGTACGCTCAATAAGACTGAGTGCAAGCTAGATTCAGGCAACACTTCTCTAACAAGTTCTGCTAAGCTTCTCTGCAATGAAAACAGGAAAGATAAGCGTGCAAGCGTTGTTTCTACGTTAATTGGTTTACGAGTTCTTGGGCTCTTGTGTCGAGGTTTTCGGTTTGCCCAATTTTCACTACGACGGCATCGGACAGTTTACCGTTGGTTCCGAGTGCTGACACAGAGTTCTTAAGCATTGACACGTCGCTCGGGGTTGTTGCGCCTGACCCGCTTCCGAACACGCCAACTTTGGTGCCTTGGTCGGGTTTGAGGTTGTTTAGGCAGTCTTTGACGGAAGCGGTTAATGAGCCTGCGTAGGTTGGTCCGCCTACGACTATTATTGCGTAGCCTGAGGTGTGTGATGCGGCTGAGCTTTTTATGCCTGCCAAAGTGACAGTATAGCCTTTTGCCTGCAAATCACTTGCAATTTTGTCAGCGACGCCTTTTGCAGCTCCAGACAACCCAGGATCATAAAGAACCAGGGCTTTTCCCGTTGAAGCCCCCGTGGGAGTTAACGTTTTTGATCCAGTTGCCGTGTAGGCAGCCAAATCCAAGAAGATTAATGCGCCAAAGGCGGCTACCAAAATAATTATGACAGCAAACACTGCCAAGATAATTTTGAATACTTTCCTCATTTTAATGCCCGCTTGCCTATTCCCCATTGCGATATTTAAGAGTAATCCATTCTCAGTCGGACTTCGAGGAAAATTTTGTGGAAAAATTTGTGCACGAACATGTTTAGCCCTAAATTATCATGTGAGATTAACGACATTTGTCGAATCTAAATGTTTAAACTGACGCGAGAGTAGGGTAGATTGTACGGCGTTATTTGGAGGTGAAAAAGAGATATGATATTCGAAGAGGAAGATGAATGGGAAGAAGGCGAAGACGAAGAATGGGAAGAAGAAGAATGGTAAACAGATCGTTAAACTCCAACTTTATTGTATTTTTCTTTTGAGCCAATTTTTGGTAGCGACTTGTTTTTGCTTGCGGGTGCCTCTGTTGCACGTAGTATGGGCATATTTGGATAAAGTTTAAAGGCATATACCCCCAGTATATACGATGAGAGTATATGCAAGAAACTTTAAACCCGCCTGCACCTTCAAGCAGCCAAACGGTAATTACAGTAAAAATACCCGCAAAAATGAAAAAAGAAATGAAGAAAGCGGGTATTAACTGGAGTGAATACATTCGGCAATGCATTCAAAAGAAAATCAATCAGCAGAAAATGAAAGAAGCATCCGATGAGCTCGATGAAATACGGAAAAGCACGAAGCCAACATCAACAGAAGAAATAGTAGCTTGGATTAGAGAAGACAGGGAGAGATAAAGTTCAACGCTGCTTTACGTGCTAGATGCTAGCGTCGCAGTTAAATGGGTATTATCAGGCGAACCTTTAGAAGAAAACGCCACTAAGCTCAAGGCCGACCTAATGTCTGGAAATGCTGAACTATGTGCTCCTTCTTTCCTAATACAAGAAATAACAAATGCAATTTGGCGTGCTATTAAACTGAGAAGAATCACTCCTGAAAAAGCAGAAAGAGCCCTAATACGACTTGACGATTTAGCGATTACTTTTTATGATTTTAACTGGAAAGACGCCTGTGAAGAATTGGTTATAGCGACAGAGCTAGACTTGACAATTTACGATGCCGCATATATTTTCCTTTCCAGAAAACTAAATGCCAAACTAATTACGGCTGACGAAAAAATGTACCAAAAAGCAAAAAGCACTTTTCACGTACTTCACCTTAAAGATTACCTGTAAAGCCTTATTTCTGGTTTTTAAATTTATTACTTAGTTGTTACCTTGATAGTGAGAGTTTAGCCATGACGAGAATCGCTGTCCTCAACCAAGACAAATGCAAAGTCAAAAAATGCAACCAAGTCTGCGTAAGCTTCTGCCCAATGGTTCGCAGCAGAGTAGAAGCCATAAGGATAGAAGGAAACAAAGCACTCATATCCGAGGCTCTTTGCAGCGGCTGCGGAATCTGCGTCAAAAAATGCCCCTTCAAAGCCATCAGCATCGTCAACCTACCCGACGAGCTGGAGAAAGATTGCAGCCACCGCTTCAGCGAAAACAGCTTCAAACTTTTCCGTCTACCCATGCCTTCACCTGGCACAGTGCTGGGTTTACTTGGACAAAACGGCATCGGCAAAACTACGGCGCTTAAGGTTTTTGCAGGCGAAATCAAACCCAACTTCGGCAGGTTCATTGACCCGCCTGATTGGTCAGAGATTATTCAGCATTATCGGGGTTCCAGCCTTCAAGATTATTTTCAGAAAATGAGTGAGAAAAAGCTCAAGGTTAGCAGTAAACCGCAGTACGTTGATAAAATTCCGAAGGCGGTCGCTGGGAAAGTCGGCGATTTGCTGGAAAAGGTTGATGAGAGAAAACAGTTAAACGCGATTGCCGAAGAGCTTGAGCTAACAAAGGTGTGGGATAGACCGTTAGATGTGCTTAGCGGCGGGGAACTTCAGCGTGTTGCGGTTGCCGCTGCGCTTAGCCGTGAGGCGGATGTTTACCTTTTTGATGAGCCGTCAAGCTACTTGGATGTGAAGCAGAGGCTTGTGGTGGCGAGGGCGATACGCAGCCTCAAGGAGCAGCAGAAAACAATCGTTGTAGCTGAACACGACTTAGCCATAATCGACTACCTCTCAGACCAAATCTGCCTCTTCTACGGTGAACCAGCCGTCTACGGAGTGGTTTCCCACACGCATGGCGTCCGAACAGGCATTAACATTTACTTGCAAGGTTACATCCCAGACGAAAACATAATGTTCCGTAAAGAAGCGATCGTTTTCCATGAGAAGCCGCCGACTGCAGGGTCAAACGTTGGGGAACCCATCTTAAAATGGGACAACATGGAGAAATCCTTCAATGAATTCAAACTTTTCATAGAACCTGGCGAAATCAGAGTCGGCGAAATCGTTGGCATTCTAGGTCCAAACGGCATCGGAAAAACCACGTTTGTAAAGATTCTTGCTGGCGTTGAGGAAACGGATGACAAACGGAAGCTTGGCGAGTTAACGGTAAGCTACAAACCCCAGTATATAGCACCCGACTACGCAGGCTCGGTTCAAGAACTGCTGATGAGTGTTGCTAAAGAGAACTTTACGTCAAGCTGGTACAAAACCGAGGTTGCTCAGCCTCTGAGGCTTCAGGTTTTGATGGATAAGAACGTGATGGAGCTCAGCGGTGGAGAGCTGCAAAAAGTCGCCATCGCCGCCTGCCTCAGCCGCAAAGCTGACCTGTTTCTGCTTGACGAGCCAAGCGCCTACTTAGATGTTGAAGAACGCTTAAACATGGCTAAGACACTTCGGCGGGTTGTTGAAGCACACGGCATCCCAGCCTTCGTGGTTGAGCATGACGTTGTAACCCAGGACTTCATCGCCGACCGATTAATGGTCTTCAACGGTGAGCCTGGAATAAGCGGTACTGCTCATCCGCCCACAAGCCTGAGGAAAGGCATGAACACGTTTCTTAAAGAAATGGACATAACCTTCCGCAGAGACTCAATCACTTTCCGCCCCCGAGTAAACAAGGAAGATTCCCAGATGGATAAGTTCCAAAAAGGCATAGGCGAATACTACTACACCAAAACAACCAAACCCGAAGCCCCACCCAAAAAGTAGCCAACGCCCCAATTTACTCGCCAATTAAAGCCAAAGTCTTCCTAAAGCGGGTAACGCGTGAAATAGGGTTTATTTTACATTTTTAAGGCAAAAAGAACCATTTCCCAGCAGCAGCGCCCTGTCAAAAGCAAAGGTTTTCTTCTCTGGGTGCAGTTAACTTAAAAAACAAGCAGCAAATATACTAAGCACTCTACAGGGAGATAACAGGGAAAAAGTGGGGTAAGCAGCAAGTGGCTCAAGCAACCTTCGAAGAGATTTCCGCCAGTGACTTTTTTTACAGAAACAGAGACATCGCTGGCTTCACCAACCCATCCAGAGCCATATTCGCAGCAATCCGAGAGCTAGTTGAAAACTCTTTAGATGCCGCGGAAAGCCAAAAAATCCCTCCTGAAATCTATGTGCGCCTCTCCTTTGAGGGAGAAGCCAGCAAAGACACCCAAATTTACAAGCTGCGCGTGGAAGATAACGGCAGCGGAATCCAGCCTCGCTTTATACCGTCGGCTTTTGGGCAAGTGCTTTTCGGCAGCAAGTACAAGCTCAAGCAGATGCGTGGGACGTTCGGTTTAGGCGGCAAGATGGCTGTCCTCTACGGGCAAATCACTACACACCAGCCAGCGTTCGTTACTTCCAGCACGGGTCAAGCGAAAATTTACAGCTTCAAGTTGATGATTGATATTCAAAGGAACCGCCCGATAATTCTTGACCGCAAAGTCCTAATCAACAAGGATAACTGGCGTGGAACTATCGTTGAGTTCTCTTTGGAAGGCGACTACCTGAGGGCGATGCCTAAAATCCTCGATTACTTCAAACAAACAGCCATGGTCAACCCCTACGCCAACCTGACTTTTGTCGACCCCAAAGGAAGGCTATACAAGTTTACCCGCGCAACCACCGAGATGCCGGAGCCCCCGAAAGAAACGTTGCCTCACCCCTACGGCGTAGACGTGGAGCTGTTGCAGCGTCTCATAACTATTACGCCTTACAATAACATGACTGATTTCTTGACGGGACACTTTCACCGTGTCGGCGCCATTACAGCGCTTAAATTCTTGATCTTTAGCGATTTAATAACGTTCACATGCGCGGAGCATGGCAAAATTCCAAGTGTCCAGATAAAATTGGTTGACAACAAACCCGTCTGCCCCACTTGCGGCAAGGAAACGACGTCAACCACAAAGAACCCCAAACGCCTATCCCACGAAGAAATCGTGCGTCTAATGCAGAACCTCAAGAAATACAAGGAATTCCTGCCGCCTGACGCCAGCTGCCTTTCACCACTGGGCGAGGAGCTGCTGAAAGCAGGCGTTCAAAAAGAGCTAAACCCTGAGTACCTTGTCGTGGACCAACGCAAGCCATCCACTTATGCGGGTCACCCCTTCATTGTTGAAATGGCCATAGCCTACGGCGGCGGAGTGCCAAAGAGAGGCAGCTTCGTGATTTACCGTTTCGCAAACAAAATCCCCTTGTTGTACGATGAGGCAAGCGACGTTTCTTACCGTGTTATCTCAGCCATGAACTGGCGCCGCTACAAAGTCGCGCCGGATATGCCTATCGCCATCGTTATTCACATTTGCAGCACAAAAGTGCCCTACAAGACGGTTGGAAAAGAATTCATCGCTGACCGCCCTGAAGTCCGTCGTGAAGAAGCAAACGCGATCCGCGAGGTTGCCCGTCAACTGCAACATTTCCTTTCACGTCAAGAGCACGTGCACATGGAGAAGAAGCGGCTGGGAATCTTCAGCAAATACCTGCCTAAAATCGCCCAGTTCTCAGCAACTTTAGCTGGGCAAGAACGTGTTCCTGACATAGATAAATTGTTAAAGAGTGTACAGAAGTATGGCGCAGAAGAAAGCTAAGATTATTGAGAGAAGAAACGAAGTTCTTGCCGGTTTACAAAAGTTCGGTGCTAAAATGTACAGTCAGTTGGATCAAGGTGTTTTTCCAACCATTGACATGCCTAGCCGCGGAACCGACAACATCATGTATGATGCGGCTCTTCGTCAATACATCCTTGGCGAAAGAAACGTCAGTCGAAGCGCCCGAAACATACGCCACATTAAACCGTTCACTCAGCTGGCGTGGGCAGCCATGTTCAGCAACGAACTTACCAGCCAACGCAAAACCAGCACCCTAAGAGACGTCTACTACTCCGCGCAGGCTTACGAGATGACATTCACGGACCAGCAGGAATCCAACAACATCATCACCGACCTGGAAACCTTAACTGGTTTTGCCCGAGAAGACTTTCATATTTTCCCTGAAGAACGCAGCGCCATCTTCGGCGACTTAGACATTGGCTACACAGTACCCGGCTACGAAGGAAAAACCCTGAATTTAACCAGCCACCCCGACGGCGTCTTGATTGGCCCCGCTTTGACTTCATCCGAACTGATCCACACGAGAGCCGACAAGGTAATCGCCATCGAAAAAGGCGCCCTTTTCACAAGATTCATCGAAGAAAACGTACACAACAAGCACCATGCTCTGTTGATTTCGTGCGGTGGACAAGCGCCAAGGCAAACCCGAAGCTTCATTCGGCGACTCCACGACGAACTTAACCTGCCAGTCTACATCCTAACCGACGGCGACCCATGGGGAATGCACATTGCACAAGTCATCATTTCAGGTTCAGCCAACGCTGCCCACTTAAGAGAGCTTAACACTCCTGACGCGGTTTGGAGCGGAGTTTGGGCAAGCGACATAGTTGAATACAAGCTGCCGACTGACCCGCTGGATGAAGTAGACATAAAACGCCTGTACGAGCTACAGAAAGACCCCAGATACCAGAATGACCCTCTTTGGCAGAGAGAAATCAAGCTTTTCCTAAAAATAAAGCGCAAGGCAGAGCAAGAGGCTTTCAGCCGCTACGGATTGACCTACATAGTTGACGAGTATTTACCGACGAAGCTTGAAGCCAAAAGTGAAAAGAAAAAATAGGTAGGCAACTAAGAAACCCTCTTTTTTGGTTTTCGCCTTTCTATCGAGTTTACATCATTAGCGCTTCCATTAAGTCGCCTGTTGAGGGAGACGAAATGGGTGGGAAGAACAAATAATTTAAAATACCCCTCTTGTTTAATGTAGCCATTAACACGGAGAAGTAGGGCGCAAACAACTATGAGTGAACAAGGCGACACATTCTGGGTATCGCTTGCCGAAAAATTCTTCGGCTTGATAGTAATAGTAATCGGCGGAGTACTGCTCTACTTGACAGCTACAAGCACCAGCCAACTTGGGCAGTTCAGCCTGTTTTTCGGGGTAATAAGCGCAATTTTGCTTGCCATCGGCTTGTTTATGCTGCTTGTTAGACCTTCAGAATAGCATATTTCACCATTATTTCTTCAGTTAAAACTCCACGTGCGGGCAAATCTAAGCTTGACGGCTTTTGCTTCAGTTTCCAGCATTCATTTATAAACTATAAAAACATTAAACTCATGGATAATTTGTAACGGAAGCGAAAAACAATGCCCACACGCCAACCCATTGTATGTGTCTTAGGACACGTAGACGCAGGCAAAACCTCACTTCTTGACGAACTACGAAAAACCAGCGTGCAAGCCCGAGAAGCCGGAGGAATGACCCAGCACATCGGCGCAAGCTTCTTCCCCGTTGAAACACTCAAACAGCTCATCGGGCCGCTGCTGTCTAACTTCAAAAGTGGCATTGAGATTCCGGGGTTGCTGATTGTTGATACGCCTGGGCATGAAGCTTTCACGAATCTGAGGCGTAGAGGCGGAAGCGTAGCCGACATCGCCATCTTAGTTGTTGATGTTTTGCGGGGTTTTGAGGCGCAAACCTACGAATGTATAGAAATCCTAAAGGCACGTAAAACACCGTTCCTCGTAGCCGTCAACAAGATTGACCGTGTTCCCGGTTGGAAGCCGCAGCAGTCGATGCCTTTTTTGCAGTCCTACGCGTCCCAATCGAGCTTTGTTCGTGAGGAATTGGATAACCGTCTGTACAATATTATGGGTTTGTTTAGTCGGCAAGGTTTCAAAACCGACCGCTTTGACCACATCCGAGACTTCACAGTAAACGTGGCTTTGGTGCCGACCAGCGCCAAAACAGGCGAAGGCCTATCCGAGCTAGTTATGGTTCTGGTTGGGTTAAGCCAGCAGTTCCTTAAGAAACGGTTGCAGACCACTGAAGGCGCAGCTAAAGGCTCCGTTCTCGAAGTAAAAGAGGAACCAGGCTTAGGCTTAACGCTAAACACGATTATTTACGACGGCACCCTGCATAGAGATGACTTGATCGTTGTCGGCGGACGCAACGGACCGATTTCTGCTCGCGTACGGGCGATTTTGGTGCCGAAACCACTGGATGAAATGAGGGATCCCCGAGACAAATTCACGCCAGTAGAATGCGTTTTTGCCAGCGCAGGAGTAAAAATTGTTGCACCCGATTTGGATGGAGCTTTGGCTGGTGCGCCCCTGTTTGCAGTGCCCACAGGCGAAGACCCTGCAAAGTACGCTAAACTTATCACTGAAGAAATAGGCAGAATCCGAATTGCCAAAGAGATTGAAGGCGTCATCGTTAAAGCTGACACGCTGGGTTCATTGGAGGCAATGGCTGAGATTTTGAAGGCAAACAACGTGCAAGTGCGTATTGCCGACGTCGGCGACATCAGCAAACGTGACGTAATCGAAGCATCAGTAGTGAAGACCCGTGAGCCACTGGTGGGCGCAATCTTGGCTTTTGGCGTAAAAACCTTACCTGACGCCGCGGAAGAAGCAGCAGCTAACGGCGTCCCAATCTTCAACCAACCCATCATCTACAACCTCATAGACGCGTATCTGCAGTGGGCTAAAAACAAACGTGAAACGAAGAGTGAAGCTGAATTTGAAGCGTTGGTTAAGCCGGGCAAAGTTACGGTTTTGCCTAACTGCATTTTCCACAGGGCCAAACCATTGGTCGTGGGTGTGGAAGTGCTGGCTGGACGGTTAAAGCCGAAGTATGGGCTTATGCGCAAAGAAGACGGAAGCGACCTAGGCGAGGTTGACCAGATTCAGGACCAAGGCAAAGCAGTAGCCGAAGCTAAGGTAGGAATGCAGGTGGCGATTTCAATGGACAAACCCATTGCAGGCAGGCACGTTTTCGAAAAAGACGTGTTATACGTGAAGGTGCCCGAGAAAGACGCACAGGCGCTGTTGACGACGCATGCCGATGATTTGACGGCTGACGAGCAAGAACTGCTCAAAGAATACGTCAATTTGATGCGCAAAAAGATTCCCTTCTGGGCAGGCGTCATGTAAAGGCGAACCGTTCTTGATTTAGCTTTGAAAAGGTATTCAGTTATTTTTTGAAGAATTTTTTGAGCACCAAGTCTAGATTGAAGAGGTAGTCTTCTTCTGGTCTAAGGTACGTTTGAACCAGCAACAAAGCCCGTTCTCTGATTTGGTCTTCTGAAACCTGTCCCTTGTTGATGCAGGTTTCTATGTCTTGCATATCTCTCGCGTTTAGTCTGCCAATTTTTGTTACGATTATGTCGAGCGGTTGAAGGGCTCTGAGCGATATGCGGCTAAAATCTTTTATTTTGATGCTCCGTTCCAAGTAATCGCTCGGTAGTGTCTGGCAGAAAATACGTCCATCTATCCATCGGTCGACTTTGTAGCCGGGTGGATTGTTTTTCAGAGCTAGCTCAAAGTATATCATGTCGCTGCTTGGAATTGTGAAGTCAATATCCAATGTAGAGGGCTTTAGGTCAAGCAGAGTCATTGCTGTCCCGCCTACAGCAACAAGAGTGATCTTCTTGGTCAGGTCCTCGTCTAACACGCTTAGAAAATCGAAGAGCGCAGTTTTGTCACAGGGCATTGTATAGCTCCAACTTTTGTCTTATGCTTGATTCATCTGCAGGAAGTTCTTTTTGATCAATAGCCTCTAAAAACTTGATGGTTCTGTCAATTTCTGGTTTTGAAATGGTTTGCCTTAATATTTTTAGTATCCCGAGCAATCTTGACGACGTCAGGTACTTTTGGCTCAAGAAAAACAGGAGGTTGCTGTTGAAATTGTTTTTTGCAAGAATAACTGCTGCGGCGTCTATTCCTCGTGCCTCTTCTCTGAGAAGCAAAGAGACAGTAATGTATTCAACACAGATTTTTCTTCCTTGAGCAAAAATGGCGCCGAACTCGCTGTACCCAAATCTATTGAGATTAAACGTCAAGTCTGAATCAGAGATGTTAAGGAGTTTTGTTTCCGAGCTAATAGTTCGAATTTGGTTTTTTTGAGCGATTTCCTTAATCTCGCTCCAGAATGCTTGAGGATTATAGAGAGCAATTTGTTTGCTTAAAGCTTCTCTAACTGGATTAATTTCATCCGACGTTAATAGATCATAAAAATCGCGCTTGTCAAGAATTAAGTTGTTGATTTTGAGGTTATTTTTCTTCTGCAGGTTTTGCATTTCTTTACAGAGCGCAATGGTCTGTTTTGGAAAATCAGTTGTTTCGCGAAGCAGAAAGAGCAATTCAATTCGGTTAGCTTTTATGTTCCTTAATGGATTGAATGCAATAATTGATTTTACGGAGCCCCTTTCAGTCAAGAATTTATCCATTTCAATAAAGAAGGAGTAAAGGTTGGTTCTCTTGGACAGAAACTCCAATTTCTTTTCTATTTCCATTTCGGCTAACGTGTCGATTAGAAGGTAATTTTGAAAATCCAGGCTAATGCTCGAGGACCTGCCTATCGGCTCTATATCGAGTAAGCCTTCGCTTTTCAGTTTCTGCAATTTTTTATAAATATTTGCGTAATAGGCTGATCCGTAGTTGTCCTTGATTTTTTCAGTGAGTTGGTTGATTGATAAAGAATCACCTATGCTCGATGATATTGTTTCTAAGATTCGAAGTGTAGGTGTATCCATTCTAATGTTTTCTTCCCACCGCCATTATAGCAAATTCAATATATATTAAATTTACTATAACATCATAGCATTTTTACTATAATTTAAGCCAAAATTGGTTTAAGAGACGTCGGGTGAGATATTAAATTAACCAATGATGCGGCTAAGGCTTCTTTTTATAGCACATCGTTAGCATGCCGTCGATGCAGAAAGGCGACAGCTCCCCCTCCGAATCCTGCCTAATACACAGCGGCTTCATATCGCATTTCGGGCACACCGCACTTCTAAGCTGAGCCCCCGTGGTTGCCAGGAGACTTTTTTCTTTAAGCGTCTCGTAAGCGAACTTTAGGTATTTGCCTTCAGCTATGCGCGGCACGTCATATTTGGCTGCTTCGACGCCTGCGTCAAGCGCGAAGTACTCGTAGAGCCTTCTTGCACCCTTCGACGAGTTGCAGCTTTTACAGATCCAAACAAGATTCTTCTCAACATTAGGACCATGATACTTCTGCGGCAACAAATGCTCCAAAGTCAAATTTGCAGTCGCACCACAGAAACCGCACAAGTTCCCCGTTTGCCGTTCTTTGATGTACTCGCGGATTTCGTTCCAGCTAATGTCACCCGCCTTGAGCTCTTTGAACTTATTCATGATAAAACCGTAATCTTTCTTTCCCATGCCAGCAGAGTCAGCGATAATTTTCGCGTACTGCCAATAAATCAAGTCCCTAACAGTTTTAACCACAGCTGGAGGCATAATGCTCACCTGTAAGTTCTATGAAAGATAACTTTGTTATTAGAGCAGGTTTACTTTTTAGGGTTTACTGAAATCCAACCTTTTTCTTTGCAAAAGACCGCTTAACTGAATGTTAGAAAGGGTCATTGATTTTTGTTAGTGGCTTTTTCGGTGCCTTGCATAGAGCAGCACCAATAACGAAGCAATTGCAGCCAACAAAATCGCCACAACAGTTACGAAAACAGTTGCTGGCACGGAAAAAGCTAAGGGACCAGCGGGTTTTGTGGTTGATGCTGAAGTCGAGGAAGGCGTCGGGCTGGAAAAAGAGAGTGCTGGAGAGGGACTTGGAGAAGCTGTTGGGATAGGTGTAGAAGTTTGAGTAGGAATTGTTGGCGCTTGGGGGTTTGGCGCGGTTAAGAACGGAACAAATGTTACTGTGCCTAAGTTGAAATCGTCCTTAGAGTCACGAATGGACTGGCTGATGACTGATTGATTAGTTGTTCCCCACCAGTTATTGGCTGCATTAATATTGTTCGGTGTTTCACAGTCAATCAAGTATCTGGATATTTCCTCAAAGTTGTTGTTAGCAAGAGTCAGATTACCTGTCATAGTTGAATCTACCAAGATTCCAGTAGAACTGCCTACGACCGTGTTGTCTTGAATGGTGATGTCTGATTGAGGTCCTGAGGCTTTTATTCCAACTAAGGAAGACTGAATTAGCAGTAGGTTATTTTGGATTGTCGCTTCTCCTGAAGCAATAATACACATATTATAATTTCCTGTAATTGTGTTGCCGCTGACAAATGATACGTCGGTTTCATCCAAAGCGTACCGGGAACCTAAGGCAATTGCAAAGTTGCCGCCTCCCGTTATGGTGTTGTCTGTTATTGTTGGTGAACCAGCTGAGACTGTGACTCCGGAGCCTAATGTGTTTCCAGAAATAGATGGAGACCCACCCCACTCCAAGATGGAAAGATGAGAATTATCGGAGATTACCGAAGAACCGCCTTCAATCAGTAACGCCGCTCCTTGAGTGTTTGTTATTTTGGAAGAGGCGTCTATCGCGATTTGGGTCGAGTTAAAAACCGCGTTGCTAATTATGCAGCCTGATCCATCTTGTTCATTCCAGCTGGTACTCGATGGGTAGAAGGTTATTCCGGCTGGAGTAAATGGACCGAAAGGATTATTCACATCCATAGAGCTGCCGCCGCTTATTTGGATTGGATTTGCGTTTGTACCTATAGCGATAAGGGTTCCGTTAACTTGCATGTAATAACTGTTCAGGTTCACCATGGCTCCAGGTTGGATTGTCAATGTAATGCCTTGAGCGACAGCAACCGGGCCAGTGAGACTGTACGGACTACCACCTCGGGTCCAAATAGCATCAGAAGATATTATGCCATTCTCAGTTGTCCCATTTTGAGCCAACCCGTACGGCATGGACCCAACCAGTGCAATTCCTGCTAAGACAGCCAAAATGAGAAGAATCCCCAAGGTCTTGTGGAAATGGCTCATAATCCAGTCTGAGGAATTGATGGCGATAAAAGCATTCTCGTAAATTTATCTTGACTAAGTTAAGTCAAGGTTTCTTGACTGGAATTAGCCGCCGCCTACTGGAGGCAGAATCGCTAATACATCCCCGTCCCGAAGCTCCGTTTCCAAGCCGTTCATGGTTGAGGTGCTGTTTCCGTTGACGAGGAACTGCAAGAAACTTTTAGGCTGCCCAGTTGTGCCGTCATAAACGTAATCCTTGAAGGCAACGCCATATTTTTCTGAGAGCATTTTGAGGACAGAGTCAACCGTTGCCTTCGTGCCCGTGGGGAGAGTTAGGGTTTCTTCTCTTTTGTTCACGATTTCCCGCAGGGAAGTGAAGAAGCGAACTTTAACCTCGACCGTTTCGATTCACCGTTACCTACTAATGCGAAAACCTGAAAAATAACCGTTGCGCCAAACGCAACCATTCAAACTTGATTAACCAGAGACTACCCCTGAATCGCCGTGTCCGAGGTTGATGAGAAATCTTGGCTGAGGCTCTGGAAAATTTAAGGAAGAAAAGACGGACATGGGGAATTGCAGTATATCCATCTCGGTGAGTTTAACCAGAGACCTCAGCCAATAATTAGGAAGTTGCAGCTAGTTACATATATTATTTTTCCTTCTACGAGCATAAATGTTACAAAAATGAAGTGAATTGTTTAGAAGCATTTAAAAAAAGGCTCAAAACCACTTGGAAAATAGCGGAGTTTTTTTGTGGAAATTGGTTGATGTTTTCCATCGGACAGTATTTGCAATCTTAGCAAAGCAACAGTTTATAAAAAGCTAATTAGGGATAGCCATGTGGGGAGACAATAAGCCCATGCTGATCGAAACCGCAACCATCGACGATGCTACAGAGATATTATCTCTTCAGAAGCTAGCTTACCTAGGCGAGGCAGAGATATACAACGACCTTTCTATTCCGCCGCTAGTTGAGTCTCTCAACGAGTTGAAGCAAATTTTTAAAAGCCACATCTTTCTGAAAGCAACGGTTAATGGAAAAATCGTCGGGTCAGTCAGGGCATTTGAGAAAGACGGCACATGCTACGTTGGCAGGCTAATGGTTCACCCCGACTTTCAGAACAAAGGTAACGGCACGAAGCTTCTGCTGAAAACTGAGTGCGTATTTGCTTCTTGCCTCAGGTTTGAGCTTTTTACAGGAAGCAAGAGCTTCAAGAATATTCACCTGTATGAGAAGCTCGGTTACAAGGCATTTAAGACTGAGGAAGTCTCGGGCAATTTAAAGCTTGTATTTCTTGAAAAGCTGAAATGAACCGACTTGTTTATCTCTTAAGCACATTTTAGAGTACTTTAAATGCAGAGGCTCAGCGGTATGAAGTTAAGTTTGTCTAACGGATTATTCAGTAAGCTACGCTTGGATGGGAACTTCGCGGCTGTTAAGCAACTCGGGTTTGAAAACATCGAGTTTAACATGAAAGCCATAAAGAAAGAGCACGACAGAGACGTTTACCGGGAACAGAAGGCGTTGGCGGCTTCGGGGCTGAACTGCTTAACTCTTCACTCAGCTATTCTGCACGTGAAAGACCCCATCGAGGTGCATCAAGCGGTTTACTATGGCAAAATCTCGCTTGAATGTGCCCGCGCACTTGGCGTTTCACTTATGACCGTGCATTCAAACGTTTCAAAGAAGCTTCCCCGCAACGTCAGAGAAAGATGCCTCAACGAGATTTTTAATGATGAAATCAAACCTTTCGCGAAAAAGCTGGGCATAAAGTTGGCTTTGGAAAACCTTTCCTACACGTCAACGGGGTTTGGCAAAAACGTTGAGCAGCTTGAAGAAATCCTATCGGTCATAGACGACGAAGGTACCATGGGGATAACGTTTGATTTGTGCCACGCGTTGGAAACCAAGCAAACGGACAGTCTTCTTGAGAAGTATGGCAGCCGCGTCTGCAACGTTCACATGGCAAACAAAGCACATCAACCGTTCACCGAACCCAAACCCGAACTCCTATCCTTTCTGATAAAGTTACACTGCTTCGGCTACGATGGCCCCATAACGCTGGAGCTTGTGCACGACACGTCTATGGAAGAAATTGCAAAAAGCAAAGCCCTCTTTGACAGGCTTCTAAGCGAGTTTTAGGGTTCAGGCAGGTTTTGGTTCACTCTATGGTGCAACAGCGGCAGACGCATTTTGCGCGTTTATAAGCGTGGGCTCCCTTATGTAGGCTGAAGAGTTTCTTTTGTTCTCTGGGTAATTGTCCAGTCACTGATTCTTTTCTGAGATAAGGAGAAGAAGGGGTAAAAAAACATGTATTTTATGGTTGGAGCATGGGCTCTGGAAGAAAATCTGCGGGAAAATTCCTGCAAAACAAGAGTCGCGCAAACGGGGGATTCAGTTTATGGTTAATATAGGCGACGCGATGAAGTGCCCGGAATGTCAATCGTTAGGGTCCGTTGTCTGGCTCTCGCTTGACAAAAAAACGATGGGTGTGCGGTGCCACATGAGCCATCGGGAAGCGATTAGACCAGCATCTAAATACGGCGGAAAAGTAGCTGTCTCAACCAAGTCCAGAAAAAACGTGGTTTTCATAACGGCTGTAGGCTGAATTTAGCGGACTTGAGCGGCTTTTTTCTGCTCTTTTTTTAAATCGCAATCATCGGGGATCGAACATAATTGTTTTCGTTGTTATAGAACGTAGACGTCTTGTATGGTTACTAACCCGTTGTCCCCGACTATCCGTTTTAGCTCTGGCAGAAGCGGTTCAAGCTTTGACTGCTCATCAATCACTTCAACTATTATAGGCATGTTAACCGTAACGCCTTCAAGCTTCAGAGTGGACTTACCCCGTTTACCAAACCCGTCCACACCCGTCCAAACGGTGGCGCCGCTGACTCCAGCTTTGGTCAAAAGGTCTATGACGAGGGGTTCAAGCCGTTTGCCGCCGACCTCATCGTTCCGTTTGAATCTTACCGTTAAACTCCACATTTTAAGCCTCACCTTACTATCCGCTCCATCAACTCGTTCCCCACCACTTTCCCACCTAGCACCGCGCCTAAAGACAATCCAACATTCGCTAAAATGTTCAGCGCAACTAGGATAAAGCGGTTGCTATCCATGAGGTTGCTGGTTTCCAGCGCGAAGGACGACATTGTTGTGAATGCTCCGCAGAACCCAGTGGCGACAAGCAGGGTGTAGTTTGAATCCAAGTTCAAGGCAACAGCGAGAACGGAGAATAACCCAAGGATGAAGCTGCCAAGAATGTTTACAGCTAAAACGTTGACGGGCAAGCCGCCGATGGTTTTGGGTGAAGCAACCATTACGTAACGGAGAAAAGCGCCCACTACTGCGCCAGCCGCCAGCAATGCGAATTCTATCATTTTCATGTGTGCCTACCTTGTTTTCGTTTGGGTAGGCATTATCAGCGTCCATCGGAGCAGTTCTGACCAGGCGGTCAAGGCTAATGCCATAGCGCAGATTTAGCTCAAAAATACGGCTGAAACATTTAAGCCTATTGGGCTGCCTCAAGCGTTTTTGTTGGTTAGTCAAGAAAATTTGACTGAGTTTAGTCAAGAAACCTTAACGAGAACCCTTTAATGGTAAATCGCCCCCAAACCAAACCATGAGCCCCTTGAGTAAGATTCTCCCGTTTACTTATTGTTCTCTTGTTAGTAGCCTGCAGTTTAATTGCGGCTAAGCCAGCTTGCGCCCAGTTGCCGACGCCATCTCCGCCCCAATTCACTGTCAGATACGTCGGATTACTCTTATGATGTGCCGCCGACTTATGCGATTGACCAGTACACGGGACAAAACATAACCACAAGCGCTGGCTACCAAGTGGACAACAGAACCGTCGAATTCACAATCAGCAACCAACCCTATGTACCCAGCACTGACACGAACGGAAACACAATAGGGTTATACTACAACTTCCGATACAAAGGACACTACAGCCTCGACTGGAACTACTACCCATTCACTTACTGGACCAACAACCAAGTGACCACAATGCAGACCACCCACTCCTACGGAGCATACTCAGGTGGCTTCTTCCAACCCTACTCAGCTTCAAACACAGCATACACCGTCATAACGGTCCCACTGTACGACTTGACAAGCTATCCAGGCGGCCCACAAATTCCCAGCGGGGCCAAGTTGACTTCGAAGTACAAGCACAGTTGGGGTACATCTGCGACATACCTTCAGGCTTGCTGGCAGGAGACTTCTACAATTTCACGGGGCAAACAAGCCCATGGAGCGACCTGCAGACACTAAACATCGGGCAAACCAATCCAAGCGCAACCCCCGCTACGCCGACAAACCAGACAGCCTTAGTTATTGATGCCCCGATTCCCACAGATACGCCCACACCAACACCTGCATCAACCGCCACGTCGCCCACTTCAACATCAGGCAACCAAGACGCAACGCAGGCACCAAGCCAGCCCAGCCTCTACTCAACAGCGACTAAACCAAGCTTCAACTGGATTGAAGCCGTCACGGTCGCCAGCTTAGGCGTTTTCGCCATATTAGCAGGCATCATCGTTTACATGCGGAGAAGAATTCGGGTTTTGGAGAACAAGATTGGGAATTCGAATCGAAGGGGAGATTGACAGATGAATTTGGCTCAAGCATGTGGCGTGCTCTTGGTGGCTTCGATGGTTGGCGGGTTGGCTTTAGGCATCAATTTTGGCTTGGTGCAGGGTCAATCCGCTATACCTACGCCTTCTGTTCCCAGTTTTGCACTCTACTACGTTGATCATCCATATGACGTTGCGCCAGTGGCGCCGACTTACACGACAAACCCCTACACGGGAGAAACACAGCAGACCAGCCCAGGGTCGCCAGGATACCATGTGGACAACACGTCTATTGAGTTGTGGATTTTGAACCAACAGTATATTTACTATTCAAACTACCACCTTTACTACGACGTCAGAACAAGAGGCCATTTCGAACAAAATTGGACAGACGTTTACCCAACAGAACAACGAATGCGAACCGCAAACTGGACTGATCTACACCATACATCCAAAATCCCACCCCAATGCAATCAAACTCCCTATACACTGTCCTCTCGTTTTCAGCCACCTCATCACCTGTCAATGTCTATCCGCAAACTTACTATCCGCCAAACGCCACGATCGATTTCCAAGTCGCGGCATTCGTGGGACACGATTCAAAATCTTTCCAAAACGAACACATCATGACATTCCCATAGGTGAATACATTGCAGCGGTCGCATTTGACACCCAAAGTGACTGGAGCACAATTCAGACCCTAACCATATCAAACGACTCCCTCACAACCGCTACACCAGACAACCCAACGCTGCCTCCAACACCAACCCCGATACCGCTTTCAACTCCAACACCGCAAATAACAGCGCCGCCAGCGACAATCACACCAACACCAACTTCCACCGCTTCTGTTCCCGAGCTTTCCTGGCTGATAATCTTGCCTTTGCTCGCTCTCACTCTGTCTTTTGCGGCTACCATTAGACTTAAGAAGTGGGCTTAGGCACCCTAACGCAAAGTCGCCTACCTCTCTTTCAAGAAAGAGGGTTTTCCGAAACCTAAAATAAGCTGGCAACAAAATTGTACCCATCTGAGGTTTAATGCCGTGTCATCCATCATCGAAGACCTCATTGCAGGAAAGTTTTCAACAACCGCGGAGAAGAAACCATAGAGGTTGACGTAATCACCACAGGCGGCTTCGGACGTGCCGCGGCTCCCGCTGGAAAAAGCCGTGGGAAAGCTGAGGTGGTTTATTACCCACAGGGCGGAGTCGAAGCAGCCATCAAAAAAGTTGACGACTTAATTGCCCCTGAACTTGCGGGTTTGAACGCGGATTTCCAAGAGGAAATCGACAGCACCCTGCATGAAGTGGATGGGTCAACCGATTTTAAGAACATCGGCGGAAACACAGCCTTCGCCATCTCACTTGCCAACGCCGAAGCAGCCGCCAACAGCCACGGGCTTTTGCTATTTCCAGTTTCTCGGTGGAAACGCCGCGACCACGCTGCCGTACCCGCTTGGCAACTGCATAAGCGGCGGTCAACATGCACGGGGCAAATGCGCCAGACATTCAGGAATATCTTGCGTTGCCGAGTGGCGCTGAAACCTTTGTTGAGGCGCAGACGGCGAACACTCAGATTCACCGAAAAATCGGGGATTCACTCAAGAAGAAAAGTACAACTTTTAACGGCGGCAAAAGCGACGAGGGCGCATGGATAGCTAACATTGACACGACTGACGCGTTTGAAGTTATCGCGAAAGCCTGTGAAGAAGTCGGCAACGAACTTGACTTTGAATGCGGCTTCGGCATAGACGTCGCTGCGTCTTCGCTTTGGAAGCCAAAAGAAGAAAAATACGTGTTGGAAAGCGAAGGCAAAAAACTTGAAACAGCCGAGACAGCTGGAGTTCCTGCTTGAATTGATCGAAAAATACCATCTCGCCTACGTGGAAGACCCGTTCCACGAGGAAGACTACGAAAGCTTCGCTGAATTAACCCGCAAATCCAAAAACTGCCTTAATCTGCGGCGATGATTTATTCACAACTAATACTGAAAGGTTAAATAATGGAATCAAGATTAACGCTGGAAACGCTATCATAATAAAAGTCAACCAGATAGGCACTCTTAGCGATGCGGCTCAAACGATTGAAACAGCGCAGAGGCACGGGTACGACCCTGTTGTTTCGCACCGTTCAGGAGACACATGCGACTGGCACATTGCCCATTTAGCCGTCGCGTACAGTGCCCCTCATCAAAACAGGCGTCGTGGAAGGCGCACGCATAGCTAAACTCAATGAGCTCATAAGGATCGAAGATTTCCTTGGGAACAGAGCCAAAATGGCTGATTTAAAAATACGCTAACAGAGAAAGTGAAAGTATGTCTGAAGACGAAGTAAAAGATAATCAACCAGAAGAAAACGAAGAAGAAAACCCAGAGGAACCCGTAGAAGAGGAAGCTGCCCCAGAAGAACAGCAAGTTGAGGAACCTGCAACAGAAGCAGAAACTGAGGAAGAAACTCAACCAGCTGAAGGCGAAGAGGCCGAGGAAGCGGAGGCACCCCGACTCCAGAAGCAGCGCCAGGAGAAGAGTTGCTTTTGCCACGCGACACATTGCTGTCAGCAGGCATCCACATCGGCACCCGAATGAAAACCCTGGACATGGAGCCATTCATCTACCGAGTCCGCCCAGACGGGTTATTCGTACTTGACGTTAAAAAAACGGACGACCGAATCAGAGTCACCGCCAAGTTCCTGTCACGTTATGAACACGCCAAAATCTCCGTGGCAGCAACCAGACTTTACGCGCAGGAACCAATCAAAATGTTCTGCAAACTCACAGGCGCAACACCGCTTATCGGCAGATTCATTCCTGGGCAACTGTCAAATCCGCAGTATCCAGGCAGAATCGACCCTGAAGTCATCGTTGTCTGCGACCCACGTGCAGACGCGCAGGCAGTCAAAGAAGCCAGCAACGTCGGCATCCCAATCGTCGCGTTATGCAGCACCGACAACGAATTCTCAGGCGTAGACCTCGTCATCCCAACCAACAACAAAGGCAGAAGAGCATTAGCCGTCATATTCTGGCTTCTGGCAAGGCAAGTGCTCCGTGAAAGAGGAGAACTTGGACCAGACAAAGACCCACCAGTAACCATCGATGACTTTGAAGCTAAAGTGACACGCGAAGAGGAGGAGGAACCCTAAAGCAGTTGCCGACCCTTCGGCGCCCAACCGTCGCAGGACAATTTTATGAAGCCGACGCCGAAGAGCTCAGAGCACAAATTAAAAGTTGTTTCCTCCGCAAACTTGGTCCGCAGAAACTTCCAGAAGTAAACCTTAGTTCCCACCCGCGAAGCATCGTCGGGTTAATTTGCCCCCACGCGGGCTACATGTATTCAGGTCCCGTGGCTGCATCTGCTTTTTACGAGTTAGCCCAAGACGGCAAACCTGACACCGTGGTTCTTTTAGGCCCAAACCACACAGGCTACGGCAACGCGCTTAGCATGATGAGGGAGGGTGTTTGGCAGACCCCGCTTGGCAAAGTCGAAGTAGACACGGCGTTGGCTGACCAGATACGACAAGAAACCAGCCTCATCGACATAGACGAAGCCGCCCACCGCTACGAGCACTCCCTTGAAGTGCAGTTGCCGTTTCTGCAATTTCTCTATGGAGACGAATTCAAGATTGTTCCCATCTGCTTTCTGATGCAGGATTACGATTCCGCTTTTGAGGTTGGAAGCGCGCTTGAAGAAGCCTTGGACGCAACGAACACGGTGGTTATCGCTTCTTCGGACATGACGCATTATGAGCCGGCAAAGTTGGCTGCTGAAAAAGACCAAGCGGCTCTCAAAGCCGTGACGGATCTGGATGCCAAACGCTTCTACGAAACCGTTGAGGCAAAAAACATCACGGCGTGCGGCTACGCGCCGATAACTGCCTTAATCACTTATGCTGGCGGCGTCTGCGCTAAAGCGCAACTGCTGAGCTACCATAACAGCGGCGACATAACAGGCGACCACTCCAGCGTAGTAGGCTACGCAGCAGTAAGCTTCAGAAAATAAGGGTAAGCAGCGGTTTTTAGATGGAGTCCCATCGGGTGAGGGCTTCTTGCCTTTTCTTCTCGCTTTTAAGCCGCTGAATCTGGTCGTAAATTTCGCTTGCCTCCACGAACTGCACATCATACTGCCGAATAGTATCCTGCATTGCATCTGTCCAGTCTAAGAAGGTGCGGGTAAAGCGGGGTTATCCCGTGGCTGCCTTCTCGTTCAAACCAGAATTCAAAGTATGTGCCCGTGTAGCCGCTGGCTGTCACGCGGAAACCAAATTTCTCCAACACAACCCCCAAACGCCCCAGTACACGCCGCACGGCTCGGTCAAGAACCTCAGGGAACTTGTCAGCTACCTGCCTGTAGCGTTCGATGGATTCGTGCAGATGCGGCTCCAGATGCCACCATAGTGCGGGGTTGTCGAGTTCCGCCTGCACCGTTTTTTCCGCGTTCCTAACTAATTCGTTGACGTGGGCTTTCATGGAGGCTATTTTTTCTTCAGTTAAACTTAAGGTGACTTCAGGGTTTTTGGTGATGTATTCTTTCGCGGTTTTTCTAAACCACTCCGACGCAAAAGCCGCCGTTTGCTTCGTGAATTGCGTTTTAAGTTCATCCATGCGTGAGAGAAGAGGCGAAAGCTCAGCTTCTTTTCTTTCAATTAAAGCATCTATTTCTTCACTCATGCCGCGGAATCCTCAGCCATTCCCTCTTAGACCTGTTTGCCTGATGTCTTTATGCGGTTAGGTGAAAAAAGATTCTGCAACTGCAATTCACATTCAAATTCCTGATTTATGCTCCATTCAAAGCCGAAGCAGAAAACGTCGACAAACGCCGAGGCAGGTTGGGCAAGCGAGGCAGAGCTCTATATAACCAAGCGGTTGTGACTTCAAAATGTAACAACATTATCTTATATCTTATTCCTGTGTAGAATGCTTGAGCGAGAAAGGAAAAAGCAAGGGATTGCCAACAACAGTTAGGCGGTCTGGCTGCTAGCAAGGCGACGAGGCATCTTTGCCCAAAAAATTTTTTGCCTGTCCCATGCTAACACAAGGCTTGAGCGCCTAACGCTACTTTTCCCCCACTAACCAAACTTGCCCAACCAAATATTGTTCAAGATATCGTTTAATTTTGGCTTTGCGAAAAAAAAAGAAAAAATAGAGATTGAAAAATATTTAGCTTTACAGTTTCTTCTTTACTTTTGTAGCTGCTTTCTTGGCATCTTCAGCCGCTGCTTTCCCGACTTTTTTGGCGTCTACAGCAACTTTTTTAGATTCTTGGGCAACTTTTCCGCCCACTTTCTTAGCATCTACCGCAAGTTTCTTTGCGTCTGCTTCTACTACTTTTTTCGCGTTTTTTATAGTTGGCATATTGTTAACCAGCTTAAGTCTTGGATGTCCATATTTAAAAAGTCTCTGTTTTTCACTCCTCTTCAGAAAAGGCTCTTGAAAAAAACTTCGTTTTTATTTCTAAACTCAGGCTTGCGAGGAATGCACTAACGGCTTTTATCTCGGCATAAACGTGGAAAATCGGCTGATTTTTCGTTTTCTCAAAACGACACTTTGATAAAAGAATGTTTTTATTATAATTGGCGTTATAGCTACCTTTCAAGGTGTAAAACTGTATGGGTAAGGGGTCAGGTTACGGGAAAGTAATTTTGTTCGGCGAACACTTCGTTGTCCACGGGGCACCCGGCGTCGTCTCCGCGATTGATTCCACAACCGACGCAGAAGTCAAAAAAGCAGCAAAAGGAATCAACGTAAAGGACGAACGGAAAACCGCTAAAGGCTACAGCGAAGAAAAACGTCTCCAGCAAATCGAATCCATCGAGAATATGCTAAGAACCATGGGCGTCGACCCTAAAATCGGGCTTGACATCTGGATCGGCGGCACCCTTCCAGCCTTCAGCGGACTGGGCGCTTCCGCGGCAAGCAGCGTCGCCATCGCAAGAGCCATCGCGCAGGAACTTGGCATGCAATTCTCCGAGGAAAAAATAAATCAAATAACCTACGAAGCGGAGAAAGCTTACGCTGGCAACCCCTCAGGCATCGACAACACCGCTGCAACCTACGGCGGCTTGATGTGGTTCAAAAAAGATGCGGCTGGTGGACCCGACAAGATTGAAAAACTGCATGTGCGGAGACCAATTGAAATTGTCATAGGCAGCACGGGCAAAGTTGCAAACACCAAAGCCATGGTGGAAGGCGTTGCTGACCGCAAAAAGAAAAACCCAGCGAAATATGACCCAATCTTTAAGCAAGCTGAAAACGTCGCCTTTGCAGGGCGGAAAGCGCTTGAGACATATGACCTAAAAAAGGTGGGTGACCTCATGAATGAAAACCACCGTTTGCTCCAAGAAATCGGGGTATCCAGCACGGAACTTGACATGCTTGTTGATTTAGCCCGAAAACAGGGCGCTTTCGGCGCGAAGCTTACAGGCGGAGGCGGCGGAGGATGCATGGTCGCGCTTACTCCAGGAAAAGAATTGCAGGGCAAAGTTTTGAGCGCCATCAAATACTTGGGTTTTGAAGTTCTGAGCACAAAAGTCGGCGTTGAAAAATATTAAGGTGGATGGCAAATTGGGTTTGAGAAGTTTCATAGAAGTTCTCGATAAAAGCGGAGAATTAACCAGGATTAAGAAGCCTGTCTCCACCGAGTATGAGTTAGCTGGCATAATAGATGCTTTGGGCGAGAAGCCAGTGTATTTTGAGAAAGTTAAGGAATCAGAGTACCCTGTCGTTGCGGGGCTTTTGTCGTCCAAAGAGTTGATTGTGAGGTCGCTTGGCATAAGTAAAGACCAGTTGTTGCCTAAGCTGTCCTCCGCCATTGAGCATCCTGTGCCGCCGCAACTCGTTGAAAAAGGAGAATGCCAACAAGTAGTGGAAAACAATGTTGATTTAACTAAACTTCCTATAATGCGGTACACGGAAAAAGACGGCGGAAAATACATCGCGTCAGCCGTCACCATAATCAAAGACCCGCAGCTGGGCAGAAACATGTGTTTCCACCGCCTCATGCTCAAAGACAGAAACCACTTCGTCGCCCGAATCGTGGAGCACCGCGGCACCGACACCGCCCTCGCAAAAGCAGGAGGCGAACTGGACATCGCAATCTGCATCGGGAATTCCGCGGCGGTTCTGGTCGCAGCCGCGACGACTCTGCCCATGGGCGTTGACGAACTGGGGATGGCGAACGCGCTAGAGAAAACCGAGCTGGTGAAATGCAAAACCGTCGATTTGGAGGTGCCTGCCGCCAGCGAATTCGTGCTGGAGGGACGCATCACAAAGGAAAAAGCAACGGAGGGACCTTTCCTGGATTTGACAGGCGTCGTCGACCGAGTGCGGCAGCAACCTGTCCTCGAAATCAAATGTGTCACACACCGCCGCAGCCCGATTTACCAGACGATTCTCGCGGGCAAGAACGAGCACAAATTTCTCATGGGCATGCCCAAGGAGCCTACGATTTTCAACGAAGTTAACAAGGTTTGCCAATGCAGGGACGTCTACATCACGCCCGGCGGATGCAGCTGGCTCCACGCCGTCGTCCAAATCAAAAAGCAGAACACGGATGATGGGAAAAAAGCGATTGCTGCGGCTTTCGAGGGGCACAAGTCGCTTAAGCATGTGGTTGTCGTCGACGAAGACATTAACATTTACGACCCCCATGAAGTCGAATGGGCGATTGCGACGAGGTTCCAAGCCGACAAAAACACGGTCATCCTAAGCAACCAACCAGGCAGTTCGCTTGACCCTTCGGGCGACCTGAGCGAAGGCAAAAAAGCCACAACCGCCAAAGCAGGGTTGGACGCAACCATCCCACTCGTTACCACGGGCAAAGGCTTCGGCAAGCAGGAATACGTCAAAGTAGACTTAAACAAGTATCTGTGACCCAAAATGCAGTTGACTAAACAAGAGCAAAAGATGTTGGAAGGCGCTGAAGGCTACGCCGTGCGGAAAAGCATGGAAATCCTCGTTGCACTCGGCGAGATTTACGGCGCAAAAAGCCTCATAGAGGTAGGCAGCGTCCAAGTGGCAGGAGTCTCATACAACAACCTCGGCGACGCCGGGTTAGAATTTCTCGACGAGTTGGCAAAAGATGGCAAAGTCCGTGTTCTCACAACACTGAACCCAGCAGGCATGGATTTGGAAAACTGGCGGCAACTCGGCATCAGCCCAGAATTCGCTGAAAAACAAAACCTCGTCATCAAAGCCTTCGAGAAAATGGGCATCCTCATCAGCTGCACCTGCACACCCTACCTAATCGGCAACCTACCGCTTTACGGAGAACACATTGCGTGGTCAGAAAGCTCAGCCGTCACCTTCGCAAACTCGGTGATTGGCGCAAAAACAAACAAGGAAGGCGGACCATCCGCTTTGGCGGCGGCTTTCGTCGGCAAAACGCCCTGTTACGGGCTGCATTTGGATGAGAACCGAGTTCCCGACGTCCATGTTGAGGTGAAGGCTGAGTTGAAGAAGCTTTCGGATTGGGGCGCGTTGGGCTACGCGATAGGGAAGAAGGCGGAAAACAAAACCCCGTTCATCACGGGAATTAAAGAGGCTAACTTAGACGAACTCAAATCATTCTGCGCCTCCGTCGTGACTTACGGCGCCAAACCACTCTTCTACATCAAAGGTATAACGCCCGCTTCAGAGCAGCAAAAAATGCCGAGCCAAACAGTAACCATTGAAGCAGCCGACATCAAAAACGCCTACGACAACATCAACGACCAAGTAAACGAAATAGAACTCGTCTGCGTCGGCTGCCCACACTGCTCAATCAACGAAATCGCCAAAGTCGCGGAGCTTGTTGAAGGAAAAAAGGTCGCGGCGGGCACGGAGTTTTGGGTAGCAACCTCACGAAGCGCCAAGCAACTTGCAGACAAACGAGGCTATACGACGACTATTGAGGCGGCTGGCGGCAAATTCGCATGCGACACATGCATGGCTGTTGCGCCGCTGAAAGGCAGGTTTAAGTCGTTGGCGACAACGTCGGCGAAAGGCTGCTTCTACTCGAGGCAGAACCTGATGAAAACCAAGATGGGAAGCATTGAAGAATGCGTTCAGGCGGCGGTGACTGGGAAATGGAACAGTTGAAAGGCAGAATAATCTACAAAGGCAAAGCGCAGGGAGAAGCGCTCGTTACTAGCCAACCTATTTCGTTCTACGGCGGAGTAGACCCGAACACAGGCGTCATCATCGAGAAAGGGCATGAACTTCAGGGACAAAGCGTCAAAGGCAAAATATTGGTTTTCCCAACGGGCAAAGGCTCAACCGTTGGCTCCTACACATTGTACCGCATGAAGAAGAACGGCGCCGCACCCGCAGGCATGATCAACAGGGAATGCGAAACCGTGGTTGCAGTCGGAGTCATCATCAGCGAAATCCCATGCGTCGACAAAATTGACATCTCAAAAATAAAGACAGGCTACAAGGTCAACATAGAAAACGATACAGTCAGCATAACATAAAACCCTCAGTTTCCAAAATCAGCGGTTTCTGCGTCCCAGCAGGCTTTTTGAGACGCCTAAAAAATCGCTTCTTTTCTGGCACGAGATAGAAAAAACTGGGAGCGTGATTTAGGTGTTTTCGTAGTTTTGCCGCTTGCAACCATTTTTACGTGCTGGCTTTGGCGTCTTTGTCTCCGACGTTGACAGTTACGTTTTGCTGAATGTTTTGAGGAGTTTTTTTGTCAGATCGGTAGGTCACTATTGTGAATACTAGCCAGACGATGAAGCCATAGATAACTGCATTAAAGATTGCCTTTATCAGGACGTCTCCGTAGATTGCGCCGCCTACCTTGTACGTCGTTGTCTCAATGGGTAGCTTTAGCATGTTGTATAGAGCTTGCCCCGGAGGAATCGTGGTTGCGCCGATGCATACCAAAAGGACGATTACGAACACTGCTAAGAATACAAGTGCCCCTTTCATTTTTCCCAAATACCCCGTGGATTTTTATCAGATGGATCGCAATATAAGCCTTTATGAAGTTCACGCAACCATAACGAGCACGCACGACATCTTTATGCAACCATAAATGCAAAAGCTACAGAATTTTGCCTTCGCTTAGAGACAGCAATCTGCCTCAAAATTTATGTTTTCTTGACCGACAACGCTTTGGGCTGTTTTTCTTAGTCTATGGGTTTTGTCCATCCGCCGTTGCTGAACCGTGCTAGGCACCCGAAGGGAAAACACAGCAGCAGGTCAATTACGGCTATGGTAGGCAGGAACGGCAGGTTGAAGGTTACTCTCAGGACGAGGTTCAGGGTGGAGAAGGCAAGCAGCAGGAACAAACCGTTTAGCCAGAAGCCCACTTGCCAGCCACGGGTTTTATGCAGGCTGTTGATCAAGGCGATGTTTACTACGCCAAGTATGAGGGGCTGCGCAAAATAGGTGATAGCAAGCAGGAACGCGAATCCCAGCGGCGGCATGTAGCTCATGAAAGATTGCTGCGTGGAGTCAAGCCAAGCTTGAATCACGATTAAGATGATGACTGTTACTAAGCCTTGCAGAAACAGTTTTTCTGCTAGCCGAAGATTTCTGAAGTGATTAAGCATTTTGTTTTCACTTAGCATTTTCTGCAATCCAGTTACCTACCGCTGTCTCTGTCTGTGTCCCGCGGATCCCGTAGTTATCGTAAGCGCTATTCCAATACACGATCCAGCAGCCTTTTAGCCCCATGCTTTTAAAAAGGTTAAGCCCGTTGATGATGTAGCTGGTTTGGGCGACGCTGTCACTTGTGGACATGCCAAATTCGGTGATGACCACGTTCTTATGAGTTATCTGAGCCAAGTTATTTACGAAATGCGGGGACAAAACAAGAAATGAATTCATGAAAATGTCAAAGCCCACGAAGTTAAGTTTCTTGCTGAGATCAATTGGAATGTTACTTCTTACTATGTAGCCGATTCCAAAGTTGGTGTAGTATTGAACGGGCAAGTTGTGGGCTGCAACTGTTGCATACATAGTGTTAAAGTTAGAGATAATTTCGTCATCAGAATACAATGCACCGATGTCCCAACCCGAAGAAGTTTCAGGCTCATTCATCACTTGGACATATTTCAGATCGTTCCCCCAGCGGTCCAGGTAATAATTGATGGTGTCGGTTGTCTCATAGTTCTGGATTACAAGAGCCACTGCTAGCCCATAATGGGAAGTGGCGGAAAAAAACATGTCTGTTTTCTGATTGTTTATGTCATTTGGATTAAGCGGGTTGCAGACAAGGTTGATTCGGATAACTTTGAAGCCTAAATCGTGGATCTGTGTGACTTGCGCATAAATGTCAGTCAGGTTATCCTGCTCGTAAACGTAGTGTATGCCGACTTGGAAGGCGGAGTTGGAGTTTCTCTGACCAGACGCGTAATAGTCGTAGGAGTAGAAAATCTGGATGAAGAGGAACATAACGCATAGCGTGATGACAATGAGGTTCTTAACCAAGCTCTTGTTAGTAAACCTGGCTAACCCTTGAACAAGGTTCGAAGCAGGCTTCCCCATAGCCTACCATGTACACCATTGCTCTTTTAAGGTTTAATGAAACACGAACGATTTTTCTTCGTTACATACAAAAGTAATTTATATTTTAAGAGCACATAGCCCAAGCAGGGTTACCATGAAACGCCTCGCCTGCATCCTTCTAATTGCAACTATTTTGGTTAGCGGGCCATTTCTCTTCCAAAACACCCATGCGCAAGTTTACAGCAACTTGACGATTGTGAACAACACGGAATGGACAACCGCACAAAGCCCAATCAACTTCAACGGAACCGTTATCGTGTCCAACAACGCCACTTTAACCATCGACCCAGGAGTCACCGTTAGCATGGGGTACTATGCATTCGACATCTACGGCACTTTAATCGCGCAGGGAACCCCGGGCAACCAAATCGTTTTTACAAGCGTTGGCAACCAGACCGTGCAAAGCGGTTCCACCACCCCGATTTACCTTGGACAATACAACTATGGGGGCAGCAGTTCGAGTGGTCCAGCCTCGATTTTTCAATACGCCACTTTTAACGGAGTAATCATAAGCCAAATAGGAGGGTCATCGCCTGAAATAGACAGCTGCGTTTTTAATTTTGGAGCGTCATATCAGACTGCCATCGCCGTCAACGCAGGTTCACCTCAAATCTCCAACAACGTTATAAACTTCAACAGTCAAGGTGCCAACGGCGCCATAAACGGCATAGGCGTATTCGGCGGAACCCCTCAAATAACCAACAACCAGTTCGAAGGAACACTCTCAAACCCAACCTACGCTGGCACCCCCAACGCATGCATCGAAGTTTCTTCGGGGGCTGCAGTGATAACAGGCAATACTTTTGCAGCCCAATTTGTCAATAACAGCGACGGCGTGGAGGTAACCTCGGGCAGCGCGCAGATAAGCAACAACCAATTCCAAGGCAACGGCTGGCTTATCGGCGTAGATGACTTATCTTCCTCTTGCTTCACTGTTTCGAACAACGTGTTTTCAGGCTGTTACATGGGTGTAATCGCCAAAACAGGAAGCACATTGACGGTTCAGAATAACCAGTTCGTGGAGGGAACCGACGGAGTCGACGCCTCAGGCACCGCACAAGTAACAGTCACGGACAACTTGATTGACGGCAACTCCCGATACGGAATCAACGGAGGTGGAACCATAAGCTCCAACACAATTACCAATAACCAAATAGGAATACACAATCCAATAAGCGGCGTCATAAGCGAAAACAACATTGTAGGCAACACCGAAAACAGCATAACCGCAACCAACGTGGATATTGATGCGCAAAACAACTGGTGGGGAATAGCGGACACGGCAACAATCAACCAAACAATCTATGACTCAAAAACGGACTATCACCTTGGAACCATAACATTTGTGCCCTTTTTGACTCAGCCTAGCCCGTCAGCTCCAGCTATTCCCGGCAATACGCCAGTTATCACTCCCGTCCCAACTTCGACGACGGTGACACCTGCGCCAACCGCTGTCATCCTGGAAACGCCGACACCTACACCATACGAATACTCGAAAACATTCGTTTACCAAACAGGCACACTGTTGAACTTGAACTTGATAACAACCGCCACAGCGATAATACTGGTTCTCGTTTGGATAATAGTGATATTGGGTTACTCAGCCAAGAAAGTTTTAAGAAAAAAAGACTAAGCGCCAATTTTTCGGTTTCAAAATAACGCGATGTTTTAAGCAAGCTTTTTAGTCCTAAAACAGTATGAGAGTGAAGCAAGCTTTCAACCATTAGTCATGAAAGGGCAGAGTAAATCAATTGAAGCTGTTTACAAGTTTGAAAAGAAGAATTGGGGTTGGTTTCCTATGCAGTCTGGGTGCGTCGGCTTGATAGGTGGCGCATTTGCTTAATAGTGCTCGCGGTAGTCTACGGCTGCATCTTAACAGTAAATCTGTCCTCTGCGTCCATGGAGTGGGATGAAGTCACTCACTTCACAGGAGGGCTCCTCTTATCCAGAGGTCAAATTGGATTGTGGGTGACGACAAACTCGCTTTACCCACCGATATACGACATATTTGTAGCAATTTACTACATTGCGATCGGACCAAGCGTCTTTGCGGCTAGACTAGTAGCCGTCACTTTTTCGGCGCTATCGCTTTTTGTGATTTTTGAACTCGCAAACCGACTGTACAACAAGAAAACTGCCTTGGTTTCAGCCCTGTTGTTCAGCGTTATGCCTGGAATAATATGGCTTTCCAGGATAGCCATGATTGAAACCATGTTAATCTTCATTTTTTCGGTTTCTATGCTTTTTTTCTTCAGTTGGTTAATGACTAACCGTGAAAGAGACCGCATGATAAGTATAGCCGCATTCGCAGTTGGCGTCGCGGTGAAGTATCAAGTGCTCGTCGTGGTTCCCTTAATCATGCTTCTGAGCTTGTTCTTCTGGAAAAGAGATTACCTGAAAACTCAACTAAAGAGTTTGATGCGACTTCCACGGTTGGCAGTTGTCGTGTTGGTGATTGGAGTTGCTGCAATCGTACTGTATCTGCTTTCATCGTCAGGGCTTTTGAGTTTGTTGCTTTTCACCATCCGCGAAGGCACGGCGCAAAAGGCGTTTTATAGTCGTCAGTACCCTGCGCCGATTTTTTACTTTGTTGAGATGACATGGTTCAACAATGTAGTCCAGCCTATTTCACTTATTTTGTACGCGATAGCGATTGCGGGATTGGGGTTAATGGCGTATAGGCGGAAACGTCAAGACAAGTTTTTGCTTCTCTGGTTCATCGTTGTGTATTTCGTTTTTACGTTGATCCCGAACAAGGATTGGCGGTATGTTACGATTGCGTTCCCGGTTTTAGCTATCTCAGCCGCCAACCTTCTGATAGCGACTTTTGAAGGGCTTTCGAAAATCGTGCGGACAGCCAAAACAAGCTTAACCAGGAAGTTAGGAGCAAAAATTATAGGCGGGCTTCTCGTCGCCTTGGTCCTAACTGGAGTCTACTACAGTTTTGTTAGCGCCTATAATTGGCAGGTCCAAACAGGATTTCAAGTGCCCGTGGAACAGGCGACTTTCTTCGCATCGCAAAACTTGAATCAGAATCAAAGTCTCGTTGTCGCCTGCCCGGTTAACAGCTTTAACGAGCAAATGGTTTGGCTTTACATGTCTATGAAGAATCCAAACCAGAGGTATAATCAAATCTTGCAATACCCTGCATTGGCGGCAGATGCCTACTCGCCAGACTTCAACATTTCTCAGTTTGTAATCCTCTGTCAACAACACAATGCGAAATATGTCTTAATTTATGAATTTGGCGATTTGCAATACTTTAGCTCAACCCTTACACAACAACAAGTCTGCAGCAGCCTTAACCGAACAGGCGAATTCACATTGCAAGCAACTTTCGGAACTCAACCTAACCGAGTATTCGTTTACTCATATTTTCCACAAAAAAGTTGAATCGCATAAATTGATTGTTGACCAAATCCCTGAGCGTTAAGTTCTTTCACAGATAGCCGTTTTTGATCAAATGACGTAGAGGCTTCTTTGGTGTTTCGGTAATGCTTTTCAAGGAGTGATTTGATACTTCATGTAAAGGTGTATGAATATTGAACGTGGCGAAACCAGTAATCCTAAAAATCGGCGGCTCAGCCATCACCGACAAAACAGAACAGTTAGCCGCAAAAACAGAAATCATCAATCGTCTAGCGGAAGAAATCAAGCGGGCAGACCTTGACAACCTAATTATCGTTCACGGCGGCGGCAGCTTTGGGCATCCGACTGCGCAAAAGTACGGCATAAAAGAAGGATACAAAGAGGACCCAACGCAGAAACTTGGTTTCGCAGAAACCCACCATGTGATGACCGTGTTAAACGGGTTGGTTATGGACGCGCTTATTTGGCATGAAGTTCCAGCCATAAGCATAGCTCCATCAGGCTGCATCTTAA
Organism: Candidatus Bathyarchaeota archaeon; assembly: GCA_963780185.1. Taxonomy (GTDB): domain Archaea; phylum Thermoproteota; class Bathyarchaeia; order Bathyarchaeales; family Bathycorpusculaceae; genus Bathycorpusculum. The sequence goes on from CAWABA010000004.1 coordinate 112,353, forward strand.
CTAACAATGGCAGGATAAGGTTTTTTGACGAAACCGTGCTTAAAGCGATGGAGAAAATGTTGTTTAAGCCTGTCCTGTACGGCGATGCGGTTTTGGATGATAAGTTAGGCTTCACAATTCTCTCTGGCGATCAACTGGTTGCGTATTTGGCAATCAGGTATAATGCTTCAAAAATCGTCGTGGGCGTTGATACCGACGGCTTGTTTGACTGCGACCCGAAAACTAACCCAGAAGCTAAACCCTACAAACACTTGACGCTGGCGGAGCTTAAGCAGATTCAGCCTAAACTCGGCAAAGCAGCAGGCGCAGACGTCACAGGCGGCATGGCGGGTAAAATAGCAGAGCTTATCCCAGCAGTAGAAGCAGGCATTCATGTTACGGTTACTGGAGCCACAAAGGGATTATCGATTTACAGGGCACTAACAGACCAAAGTGTTTTAGGTACGGAAATCGAGAAGTAACGGTATGGCTGAAAAAACGGAAAACCGCAAGGCAGACCACATAAGGATTTGCCTCGAGCAAAAAGCTCAAGCAAAAAAAACCACCTCAGGCTTTGAAGACATTCAGTTCATCCACCGCGCCCTCCCAGAACTTGACCGCGAAAAAATCAGCTTATCCACTTCTTTTTTCGGCAAAAAACTTTCAGCGCCCCTAATCGTAGGAGCCATGACAGGCGGAACAAAAGAAGCCACAAAAATTAACGCTTCAATCGCCCTCGCCGTAGAGAAGCTACATTTAGGCATGGGCGTCGGAAGCCAAAGAGCAGCCATCGAAGACAAAAAACTCGAAGACACCTACGCGGTAGCACGCAAAAAAGCGCCAACCGCCTTCTTAATCGCCAATATCGGCGGAGTCCAACTTGCACACGGCTACGGCTTAAAGGAAGCAAAGAAAGCAGTGGAAATGATAGATGCAGACGCGTTGGCAATCCACATGAATCCGCTGCAGGAAGCCATCCAACCCGAGGGACAAACCAACTTCAAAGGTGTCCTCGCAAAAATCGGCGAAATCGCCTCTGAACTAGACGTGCCCGTTATCGTTAAGGAGACGGGCTGCGGCTTTTGTGCGGAAGACGCAAAAGCTTTGGAAGACTCTGGCGTAAAAGCCATTGACGTCGGCGGAGTCGGCGGAACAAGTTTCGCCGCTGTTGAATTTTACCGTTCAGTAGACGGCAAAACTATGGGTGAAGCGTTCTGGGACTGGGGAATCCCAACCGCTGTAAGCCTGATTGAAACAACTCAAACCGTAAAGATTCCAGTGGTCACTTCAGGCGGAATACGAAACGGCATAGACATTGCGAAGTCAATCGCGTTGAACGCAAGTTTAGCTAGCCTAGCCCAACCCGTGCTTGAAGCCGCCGTGAAAGGAGCCAAAGAAACTGAAGAGTTGCTTTCCTGCTTAACCAATGAAATGCGCACCGTCATGTTTCTTGTCGGCGCCAAAAACATTGAATCCCTCGCAAAAGTGCCTGTTGTCGTGACAGGAAAAACCGCAGAATGGCTAAACATTCGAGACTTCGACACAGCAAATTACGCCCTCAGGAGAAACGTGACGTTTGAATATTGAAAAGTTTCTTGAAGAAAAGGCACCCTTAATCGATAAAGCCATCGAAAAATATGTTCCCAGAAAATTCACTGAAGATTCGGTTCTTTTCAAAGTCGATCCGCCGATGTACAGCTACAACTTGCAGCCGCTTAACAAGGCAATCGCGGATCCGATTTGGGACATGCTGGACCGCGGCGGAAAAAGGTGGCGCCCAGCCCTCTTCCTGCTGATATGTGAAGCACTTGGCAACAGCTCCGATTATTGCTTGGACTTCTCCATTATCCCCGAAGTTATCCATAACGGCACGCTGGTGGTTGACGACATCGAAGACGCCTCAGAGCTTCGCCGTGGCAAACCATGCACCTACAAAATCTTCCAGATGGACATAGCGGTTAACGCTGGAAACGCCATGTATTACCTTCCCCTTCTGCCGCTGATGACGCAGAAAGCAAAGATGGCGCCTGAGACGCAGCGGGACATTTACGAGGTTTACGTTCAAGAAATGATTAACCTCAGTTTGGGGCAAGCCATGGACATCGCGTGGCACAGCGGCTTAGCCAACGCCGACGAGCTGTGTGAAGAGGATTACCTGCAGATGTGCGCTTACAAAACAGGCACGCTTGCGCGGATGGCGGCGAAAATGGCTGCAGTTCTCGCAGGCGCGAACAAACCGCTTGTAGATAAGCTTGGGCGTCTGGCTGAAAGCATCGGGGTGGCTTTTCAGATGCAGGATGACATTTTAGATTTGACTGGTGTGGACTTCGCGAAAAAGAAAGGCGGCGTCGGACAAGACATAACAGAGGGCAAACGAAGCCTAATGGTTATTTACACACTTGGAAAGGCTAACAGCGTCGATAGGAAGCGGCTTATTCAGATTCTTAACATGCATACTTCCGAGCAACCGCTGCGAGATGAAGCTATCGCCCTGATGCAGAAGTACGGCGCCATAGGACACGTCAAAGCCACCGCGGAGCGAATGGTTGAGGAAAGCTGGGTTGAAACTGAGAAGCTGTTGCCGACGCCTCAAGCTAAGGAAAAATTAAAAGCGTTCGCTGAATTCTTGATTAAAAGAAACAAGTAGTTTGTGAGCGTTACGGATTTGGCATTAGAAAAAGATAATGACTTAAAGGAATTCATACGGAAAGCCGCGTTGCTGAACGCTGTTTCCCATGACGGAAAGGCTCAAGCAGGCGCTTTAGTCGGCAAGGTTCTCGGCGAAAAAGCGGACCTGCGCTCAAAAGTGAAGGAGCTTTCAGGCGTAATCAACACCGTCGTAAACGAAGTTAACAACTTGTCTTTTGCGGAGCAAAAGGCGATTGTGGAGAAGAATTGGCCTGAAACGCAGAAAAAAGAGAAACCTGAAGAAAAACGTCTCTCCCCCCTGCCAAACGCCGACAAGTACCCGTCGATAGTGACCCGTTTCTCCCCGAACCCCGACTGCGTCCTGCATCTGGGTTCCGCAAGAGCCATCCTTCTTAGCCACGAATACGCCCGCATGTACGGCGGCAAATTTATCCTGCGTTTCGAAGATACAGACCCCAAAGTGAAGAAGCCGTCGCTGGTTTTCTACGACAGCATCAGGCAAGATTTGAAGTGGCTCGGCTGCGCAGTCGACGAAGAATACATCCAAAGCGACCGACTCCCCATATACTACGAATACACAGAGAAGCTAATCGAAGACGGCAACGCCTACGTCTGCGAATGCCCCGCTGAAGAGTTCCGCAAAAAAACCATAGAAAAACAAGCCTGCCCATGCCGCAACCTGCCTGCAGCGGAACAGCTGGAACGCTGGAAACGCATGTTAAGCGGCGGATACACCGAAGGACAAGCAGTGGTCAGAGTTAAAACTGACATTGAACATCCAAACCCAGCCGTCAGAGACTGGCCAGCGTTAAGGATTATTGACACGAAAAAATATCCGCATCCGAGGGTGGGAAGCAGATACATTGTTTGGCCGCTGTACAATTTGGCTGCGGGCTTAGATGACCACCTGATGGGTATGACCCACATCATCCGAGGCAAAGAACACTACACCAACATGGTCCGCCAAAAATACATGTACCAACATCTATGCTGGGAATACCCTGAAGCCATACACTACGGCAGACTCAAAATCACAGGCGCGTTCTTGAGCAAATCAAAAATCGTTCAAGGCGTAAAAGACGGCTGCTACACAGGCTTTGACGACCCACGCCTAGGCACCTTCGCCGCACTTAGGAAACGCGGCATAACTCCTGAAGCCATCAAAAAAATGATAATTGACGTAGGAACAAAATCAAACGACGTGACGCTAAGCTGGGAGAACCTGTTCTCGTACAACCGCAAAATTCTAGACGCCGCAAGCAACCGATACTTCTTCGTTGACGACCCAGTCGAACTCAAAGTTTCGAAGGTGCCTAAAACCTTTAACGCCAAACTCCCCTTGCACCCAGAGAACCCTGAACGCGGATTCAGAGAATACACCGTGACTCCCGAAGGTCAAGAGCAAGCAGCGAGTTTCTGGGTTTCAAAAAAGGATGCTGAGGCTTTGGAGCCTGGCAAGATTGTGAGGCTGATGGAGCTTTTCAACGTTAAAGTCGAAAGCAAAACAAGCGACTCGGTGACGGCGACGTACGCAAGCGAGTCATACGACGATGTCAGAAAAATTAAGGTCCAGCTTATCCAGTGGATTCCAAAAGGCGCAGAGTTCCAATGCCAGGTTGTTATGCCAGATGCCTCAGTTACCGAGGGGTTTGCTGAGAGCGCCTGCAAAAACTTAAAGCCAGACACCATAATACAGTTTGAACGTTTCGGATTCACCCGAATAGACCGGGTAAACCAGAAATTGGTCGCGTACTACGCTCACAAGTAAGAGATGACCCAGCATGAAGAAACTCGATAAAGCAATAATTTGGCCAATCTACTTTGACGCCAACAAACCAAGAAGAAAAGGACGCCGAGTACCCAAAAACTTAGCCGTGCAAGCGCCGAAAATCGACGAAGTTAAACAGGCAGTTGACCGACTGGGCTTAAAAAACGAGGTCCGACTTGAAGCCCACTTCCCCAGAATTCCATGGGCTAAGACTGGAATGTTACTTGTTGAAAAGAAAGAACCGAAAGAAAAGATAATCCAGAAAATCGCAAAACAACTATTAAAGATAAGAAGCGTACCTGCGAAACCGCAGTAGCTTAAGCTTTTTCTTTAGTGATGAGAACCGCGTTGATTACGCCGTCGTTTCCTGGGCGACTGGTAACTTTTGCCAAGCCTAGGGAGGTTTCGATTTCTGCGCCTTTAGTGATGACGCCTCTGCGGTTGTAGTCTACGTTTGCGCCGTTGCGGACGACACGGGTGATTTCTGTTTTAGCAGTTTTGCCCGTTTTCGGGTCGGTGACTGAAACGAACTTGTCGCTCAAAACTCTAACTTTGGTGTTGCCGCCCATGCCTCGAGTGGTTTTCCTTTTAGGTTCACCGAGGACTGTCTCAGCTGGGTAACCGCCTTCCTCATATTTTTTCTTGACGCGGTAAGCTCTTTTTTTGCCGCCTGAAAGTTTCCGTTTACGTAAAGTGCCATGCCAAACAGACATTATTCCACATTTCCTAACGAATATCTAATTCGAGCATTCACTAAAACATTGGATTTCCATATAAACGTATCCGTTTCAAGCCTTATCTTCCTCAACCAAGATGCTTATGCGTTCTCGTTTCAAGCCTATTTTGCCCTCTACAGAAGTATATGGCTTGGTAGATTGTCGCATTAGAAAAAGTTGCCAGCATAGTTTGTTGAGAATAAGTGTCAAACCTTAAAAAGGAAAAAGTGTTAGTTACTTTGTCTACGATGAAGTCCTTGGAAGAAATAAAGGCTCAGTTAGAAAAACTCAAGCCAATTCTCAAAGAAAAGTATCAAGTGGAAACGATAGGCGTGTTCGGTTCGTACTCGCGAGGTGAACAGAAGAACAAAAGCGACATTGACATTCTCGTCACTTTCTACGAACCAAACGACATCGACCTTATCGACTTCATCGAAATAAAGCAGTTCCTTAGCAACAGACTGAAGACAAAAGTTGATCTGGTAAAAAAGAGCGCTTTGAAGCCTTTAATTAAAGACAAAATTCTTGGAGAGACGATCTACATTTGACCAGAAGCATGAAACTCTACCTTCAAGACATCTCTGACGCCATCAAAGAAGTTGAAGAATTCATGACAGGTCTTTCTTTTGAAGATTTTTCCGAAAACAAGCAAGTAATTCGAGCAATAACAATGGATTTCATAATAATCGGAGAAGCATCTAAACATTTGCTGACGGAGACCCGCAAAAGATATCCTCAAATTCCTTGGCAAAAAATTGTCGGGATGAAAAATATTCTCACACACGATTATCCTGAAACAGATAACGAAATCCTCTGGAAAACAGCCAAGAAAAGATTACCAGAATTAAAGATCGTAATCGATGAAATCCTCGAGGAAACGTCTGAGTAAATAATAGAAGATTTTCAGTTAAGTGTTTGATTAATAATTGATTACAAAAAATCCGTTACACGCAGAAAAAATTTTGACCCCCAGAGTAAGATCTGTAAAGGAAGATTACTGTTGGTCCTTTTCGTCTTTTAATGATTCGCCAAAAATCTTTTTCAAATTCCTTTTCATTTCGGTTATGTCGTTGGGTAAGCCGAAGTAGTCGGCGAAGTCAGCCGTGGTTTTCAGCATCATGGAGCGCCCGCTTTTTTCAGCCATAATCAAATGGCTCTCTTTTAGCTCCTTAATATGACCGTACGCGTGTTGTCCCCTAACATCGATGACTCGTTTCTGGCTGATAGGCTGCCTGATTGCAATGTAAGAAAGCGTTTTGAGGGGACCTGAAGAAAGCAATGGGCGATTCACCAGTTTCTGGATTAAATGAGTGAAATCTGCTTTGACCTGCAGCACGTAGCGTTCGTCTTTTAAAGCCAATATCTCAAGCGCCGTCTTCCTCGCATTGTACTCCTTCATCAGGGTGTCTGCGTATTTTTGGGCTTTCTTTTTTGATCGACTACCGATGACTTGGCACAGCTCGTTCAAGTCTAAGGGTCGCCCGGCAACAAAGAGGGCGGCTTCTATGAGCACCATGCAATGAGCTTTACGCTCTTCATCCTGCGCTTGCTCCGCATCAGGGTTTAATTCAACTGGTGTTTCCTTCGGCTTTTCCAACGTTCAGTTTCCCCACAGCAATGTATAATTCTTCAGTTTCCTCATTCTGCCAAAGACTTACCAAGCCATCCTGAGCTAAGAACAGCAGGTAAATGAATGTTCTCAACGCTTCAATCCGAGTCATGCCTTTAGTGAGGGTTGAAAAATCAATTATTCCCGAACCCCCAACCTTCTCAGTTAAGACACCGTATAAATTGTTGATTTGCAACTCGATTTCTGCCATAAACTTGTCAAACTGCGGAAGCAAATCTGTCACGGAGGGCAAAATCGGATGCTGCTCAACCACGTGGTTCAGGTTAAGCAGTCTTTCGCCTTTGAGCACGTCATCTAAGACTTCAAGCAGGTGCTGAATGGTGGTTGAAGTCAATTCGTGCCTAAGCGGCAGAAACAGAGGCGGCGGAACATAATCCGTGACTCCCCGAGGCGGCGGCGGAGGCGGTTCCTGCAGAGTAAGCAGCAGCTTGGATTTCATCAGGTAAATCAGGGCGGAAGAATCCAACGCGACGCCTGAAGCTCGGAAATCCGTTTTCTCGGTTCGCTCCATTTCAGTCAGAAACGACCGTAGAAGGTAGGCTATGTTAACGTTCCAGGGCGTGAGTTTCTCTAGCTTGCTGATTTCAAACAGGATGTTCCAGGGTGGACGCAGATAGAACGGTTTTCGCATCGGCGATGTTGTCTCTGTCGCCATTTTAGCTGGGCTGCCTCCGCTGGGAACTTTGCTGTCACAACGTTGGAGATTCCGTTGCGTTCGTAGACTCCGTAAACTTTCTGCGCCCGGTTCACCATTTCGGGTCTAAGACTGATTACTATGAACTGCATTTTTGCGGCTTCGTCCAAAAGTAGGTCGGCAAGCCTGCGCCGTGTGGTAAGCGTCCAAGTGCGCGTCGACTTCGTCGAGGATGTAGAATGAGGCTGGCGTGAAGTCTTTAAGCGAGAAAATGAAAGCAACCGCCGTAATTGAACGTTCACCGCCGCTGGCTCCGCTGACCACGATTGAAGGCTTATTCGGGAACTGAACAATCATGTCTATACCGCCAGCGAAGGGTTCATCAGGGTTTTCAAGCTTAATCGTAGCTTCGCCGCCGCCGGTGAGTTTAGAGAAGTAAACTTTGAGGCTGGTGTTGATTTTTTCGAATGCATCCATGAAAACCTTGCGTTTCTTAGCTTCAATCTCATCCATAAACTGCACAATGGCTTGCTTTTCTTTTTCCAACTCGTTTAGCCGCACTGAAAGTTCTCGGTAACGTGAAAGCTGGTCGGCGTAGTGGGAAAGGGCAAGCTGGTTTATGGCGCCGATGGTTTCTATTTCGAACTGCATCATCCGAATAGTGGTTTGCGCCTCTTCAACCTGCTTCTGGGTTGTTTCCAGCGGCTGATCATACCCGAACTGGCGAAGTTGACTTTGAAGCTGCTGCAAACGCAGTTGATTCGTCTCCGTGCTAAGTTGCAGTTGATTCAGCAAACGGTCAGCTACCTCATACTCGGTGTCGAGCAAACGCAGTTCAGCGTCGATAGAGTCAATTTGCGCAGTGAACTTTTTGGATTCTTCCCTGGCGGAAAACACGGCTTTGGAAAGTTCAACCCGGCTCTTCTCTTGCTCTTCAAGTTCCTTCTTGACGCCGTCGCGTTCCAGCAGTGCGTCTGCGACTTCTTTTTCCAGTTTTTTCTGCTGCTGCTCAACCCGAACGATCTGAATCTTTATGTTTTTGTATCCGTTGCGAAGAACCCTGTCGAACTGGGATTGGTAAGTTGAAATCTCCGTCTGCGTTGACCCCGAGTTCTGCTTAAGCGTGTTGACTTCTTCGCCGAGTTTTTCTCGTCCGACCTCAAGCGCCTGGATGTTCTTAACGTCAGTTTTCAACCTTAAATTGGCGATTTCGCCGCGAAGCCTCTCGTCTTCCCTGCGCATGCTGTTGCGTTCGTTTCGGTAAACCTCCATGCGTCCCTTGTAGGATGCGGCTTCACGTTCAAGTTTGCCGCCGTATTTTTCTGTGTAGCGGATGTTGAACTGGGTTCTTTTGACGCCTCGTTTGATTCTCACTATTTCCCTGTCCAAAGTAGCGATGCCTTCTACGAGACGGGTCATCTCGATTTTTGACTGCTCCACCTCTTCTTCAAGACCCGTAATGTCGGTTCCTCTCTGGGTAAGATGCGTCTGCAATGCGTTGACGGCTTCATCCAAGCTTTTCAGGGCGTTTTCGCTTGGGATAATCGTTGAGAAATCTATCGGTGCACGGTAATACCCGCTTTCGAAAGCGCCCGACTCGTACAGGTCGCCGTTGACTGTGACAGCGCGGTAGCCTTCGTTTGAAAGCGCAAAAGCCACCTTATCGTTCGAAACCACCATGGTGTCTCCGAAAACATAGTTCACCGCCAACTCCCACGTTGCTATCGTACTTCATGAAGCTGGAAAGCGCGCCGACTACGCCTTCGCGGTTGGGAACAGGTTTGTTTTTGACGTTTATGTATCCCTGCAACGGGATAATTTTGATTCTGCCCAGCTTCATACGTCTGAGCGTTTCGGTGCAGGTGAAGGCTGAGTCAAGGTTCGCCACAACTAACGCGTCAAGCCAACCAGTCGCCGCTGCCTCAATGGCTTTCTTGAAGTTCTTATCAATCTTTATTAAATTGCGGAGTCTACCGTGGATTCCGTTGATTGCGCCGACATTTCCCATTTCCTCAATGCTTCGAAGGGCTTTCTCTTCAGAGGCAATGGTTGCGGCAAGGTCTCTCTGGGTCGCGAATTCTATCACGGCGTCTTTGGCGGAGCTCGCGATTTTTTCGGCTGCTTCGATTTCTTTTTCAACGGTGTCTTTCTGCGTTTTTTTGCGTTCGATGGTTGCTTCAAGGTTTTTAAGCTGGATTTTCTGGTCCTTTTGAACTTGCTCCAGCTCAGAAAGTGACTTTTCAATTTCCGCCAGGTTGGCGCGGAATCTTTCTTTGCGCACGGTTAAGTTTTTGATTCTTCCAGTGCAAAGGCGAAGGGCTCCTTTTTCTTTGGTGTATTCCGAACGCAAATAGGCCATGCGTTTAACGTGATTGTCGATTTGAGTCTGCTTTGCACGTATTTGCTCGTTGTTGCTGTCAAGTCCACCCCAAAGCTCAGCGGTCTGCTGCGCCAACACCTCGTGTTCAGACACCTTTTGAGCCATTGCAACCTGGATTTTCGCGAGTTCATTTCGGAAAACCCTGATTTTGAGGCGGTTTTCCCGTATTTCACTTCGAATATTTTCCTGCTGCGCCAAGTTGTTTTCTCGTACCCGCTTGAGGCTTTCGAGGCTGCCTTGCCCAGAATTGATTTTTGTGTTCAACTCGGATAATTTGGATTTTAATTCGCCGATGGTAATTTGGACTTTGAGAACTTGGGAGCCGCCTTCTTCGAGGTTTTCGCCGCTGAGTTTGCGCCATTCGCCTTCAACGTCGTGGCGTTTGCCCCTGCGTAGGTCCCGTTGCTCTTTGAGCTTGTCAACTCTTGCTTGGACTTTTTCGTTTTGGCTTTTGGCTTCGTTTAGTTTGGCGTTTATTTGGGTGATGTCGCTTGAGATTTTGATGGCTTGAAACTTTTTGGTTTCCGCTTGGATGAAGTTGTATCGTAAGAGCTGGTTGCGTTCGCGTTCCAAATCGTCGAGGCGCTTCTGGACTTCATCGATTCTTCCCATGGCAGTGCGGATGGAAATGTCGGCTGCACGGAGTTTTTCTTCGGCTTCAACCTTCTCCGAGTCGTATTGGCCTATCCCGACGAGGTCTTCGATTATTTTTCGTCGCTCCAAAGAGTTAATTTCAGTGAGCCTTGTGAGTGTGCCCTGCGGGATGATGTTTTGGCTCATGCTGCTTATTGAGCTCATGGAGAGGGTTTCTGTTATGTATGCGCGTGACATTCTTCTGCCGTTTAAACGGTAGACGCTTTGCCCGTTCTTGAAAACTTCCCGTGAAATAGTCACCGTGGTTGTGTCCACAGGCATTGTGCCATCTGTATTGTCAAATTGGATAACTACCTTCGCCATCTTCGCCTTTTCTTGCCCCGCCTTGTCTGAACCGTGAAAAATCAGGTGCGCCGCATTTTCAGCGCGAAGCCTTCGGGTGCTTAATTCGCCAAGGGCGAAAAGCACGGCGTCGATGATGTTGGATTTTCCGCTTCCGTTCGGACCCGTCAGGGCCGTGAATCCTTTGTCTAAGGATATTTTGATGGTCTGCGGCCCAAACGATTTGAAACCTTTTAACTCAATTTTTTTTATGTAGGGCATTCAGCCTGTATCCTCACGGCAAACGGTCACGCTATTTTAACATCTCATCACCATACGTATAAAAGCTTATAGATACGCTACCGAGTTTACACGAATACTTTTGAGACGCGAAAACTTGGGCATTAGAGAATCTTTTTGGTTATTGACAGAAATGAACTCATATTGAACCATTTTATTAGAATAGCCAACTGCCGGGACAAGCTCTTGATACTGAGGCGCCCATCTTTCCGGGGCCTCATTCAAGCGTTTAGCAGGTAAACTTTGCTAACTTATGATCAGGGTTGAATCAATTAAAAATACTTCATTAAGCTGGTTTTGCAATGACTAATATGCCGGTACACATGTTTTTTGATATTTTTTCAAGAAACTTGAAGCCTTTCCAATTTTCAAGTCCGAAAGAGTTGATGACTTGGAAACCATTGTCTTGCAATAAATCGCATAATGAATAAATTGTGAAGGGACGAATGTGACCTGCAGGTTTCCATTGGTCCATCCGGTTTTTCAAAGAGTTAATCCTGTAGCCGTAACTTAATTTTTGAGTTGATACTTCAGTGTTGAACGGTTGTATCCCTAAAGGTACTAAAATTCGGTTTTTCCAGCAAACCACATTCAAAGTTGTTATTAACAAAACTCCGTCATTAGAGATGCTTTTCCTTATCGAGGCGAGGAAAAAATCAGTGTTAAAAATGTGTTCTATGGTTTCAAAAACCGTTATCACTTGGCACTCTTTGGGCAAGAGGGAATCAGAATTAAAATCCGAACAAGAAAATTGTATCCCCTGACTTTCACATGCGTTTTGGCATTCTCTCGATGCATCGGCACCAACCGCTTCTACGGGCATATTTGAAGCTTCTTGAATAAACAAAGCAAATTTTCTTGTTCCTACGCCGCTTCCGCAGCCAACGTCCAGATACTTAATTGATTCCCGATTCTTTTTCCACTCTTGTGCTAAACTAAAGAAAAGTTCTTTTACAGACTTTTTGGACATCAATTCCCCATATCTGTCGGGTGTTTGCTCGAATCTTTCCCTTTGGTTATAGAAGGCACCCGTTTTTTGCTGATTTGTCATTTGTTGTTACCTTTTTTCATTTTAGATTTTATGTTGTTGGCAAAGTGTGTGTAGACCGTTGGTTTTATAATGTACAGGAGCATGGCGTCAGTAAAAACGATAGATAGTATGGTTAGACTGTAAGATAGGTCTTTGTCTTGTACATCAATTGATATTTTCTGGTTTACCAATGTTTGGGTTGGGTTGAAAATCCAGCCTTTGAAGAAGACGTTGGCTTGAAAACTACTTGTGTCTAGAGATGTTTGGGGGTTCTTCAAGTTGTTGTAGAGGTACTGCGAGACTACTGCGAAGTTCGTTGCATTAGTTGACACCATTAAGGAAGACTCTTCGGAACTGTCTTCCAAAACCTTGTATGGTATTTGGTTGAAATCTTGACGCATCGCAAACAACCTTATCGGATTGCTTCTAGTCACGGTTATTTGAGAGAAACGTGAGACTGATTGTTCGGAAACCAAGGAGATGTTTGCCAGCTGGGGTGAAATTGGGAAAGTCATGCATAAGTTGCCGTTTACATAAACATCGACTTGATCGATTAGGCGAGTGACATTAACGTTAATTGATTGGGCTGGATTTCGAAGGCTGTAGCCGACATATTGATTGATTACCGATGAATGGAAAACGCCGTTTTGTTGAATTGCCAACTCAACATTACCGTCGTCGTGAAAAATAATATAGTACCCTTGGCTGCCTGTATCGATAATAACTCGAGGGCTCAGAAAGCTCAGCAAACCATTTTGTAACACATTAACCTTGAAATCCAATGAGAAGCTTCCAGATGTGCCTAGTGAAAGCGCAGTTGAATTTAGTGTTACATCTTCAAATCGGCTTGTTTGCGCTGTTTCTGTCCCTACAGCTTTAACTGTATCTCCCGGCGACAAGGAAGTTATGGTTGAAAAATCGTTCAATAGATGTTCAATGCTTTTCTGCTGAAGCTCAACAGTCCTTGACTTGCCGCCGTTAGTTATGTCAAGCGTTAAATTGTTTGTAGTACCGTTTGGCAAGCATAGTGCATGTACCGCGTAGGTTCCTTGATCGCAAGAAAAGGGGACATTGAGTTGGGAGATTGAGTTCCCCTGATTTATGAAAACAGGTAAGTCGGCAAAGTTGACATAGTCAAAAGCGTATTTTAGTGTACCTACGTCATCGTAGAAGACATAATTGTTTGAAGCATAAAGCAAAGGTAAAGCGTTCGGATTGTTGTACAGGTCGTAATCTTGTGACTTGCTGACAAGGGTTAGACCGCCGTCATTTCTAACTTGCTGAAGAGAATTATTCATGTCATAAGTGGTTGGAAATATTAATTCATCGTTGGCGTCATAACCATTCATCACCGCCAAAGATTTTATTGAAAACATGCCCAGAGCTTTGCTCCAGGAGAAGCTTCCGTCTGATATTAATTCAGCGGATGGCCCGTTTAATGACGAAACAAGTTGGAAGATACGGGAATTAGGGTCGGAATAAAGTTCTACTTTGTGGGTGTAAGGCAATATTATTCCTCGCTGATTCTGAGACGCTTGATCTAATTGGGTTGCTATGTTCACGTATGTTTGGTTGTAAAGACTGCCCCACTTTGCCGCATCAGACACTTCTTGAAGAGTTGTTTGACCAGCATAATCGACTAACCATGGGCTATTGTAAACTACTGTCCCAACGATTAACAGTGTCAAGGCTAAACCAAAAAAGAATTTCTTCTTACCTCTTATGGCCGAAAACTCAACAATTCCAAAAAACCCAAGCAAGGTACTTAAAACAGAAATGAGCATGACCACCCTTAACTTGACAGGAGTCTCCCAGGTCTTAAGTATTAAAGACAACAATCCGTTGCTAAGTAAGCCAGAATTGAGGGTTTGCATTAGCAAAATTAAAACTAAGGCAACTCCGAATAGGAGTATGCTCTGGTAAAAGAATAGCCTATCTTTGTTTAATCTGTTCTTTGGCAAAAAAAGAGCTAAAATTGATGCGGCAAAAAACGCAAACAGGATGTACCCAAAATAATTCGTGACGGCAGTCGAATCATACCAAGCGTTAACTCCCAGCCCTGATCCGGCATCGCCCCCAAACCTAAGAAGATTGACCAGATTAGAGTTATGGTAAGCGTAGCTTATTGTTAGAAGAAAACGTGAGGACGAGGGGCCCTGAAAATAAGTTGCCAAAGGAGCGCTTTGGATATTAAATTGCGAAATGATAAGAGGCAAACAGACTACAAAAAACATTAACGCAAAGATCGAGAAGTTAACAGCACAAAGCTTCAAGAATTTTTTTGTTAAGCGGTACCTCATGAATAAAGCAACTGCGAAGGTAACCACTAAGAAGACAGTTACTAAAGCAACAGATAGGATGAATTGTTCATTGGCTGAAACTGTTAAAGCCAGAAACAACGAGGCAAATCCTAAGTTTTTCACTACGCCGGGTCTCTTTTGCGATTGCAGCTCCCGTAGTGAACGTACAAAGAATTTTAGCCCCAAAGGCAACAGGACTAAAGAAAAAGCGTTGATAATCGAGGCATAATAGTAAGGCGTTACAGGATTAACAAGGTAAAGAACTGAAACCAGAATTCTTAGACTTTCACTTTTTAGGAACCCCTTTGAAAAAAAGTAAAACGAAACCATTGTGAGAACGTAGAATAAAAAGGGATAAACAATCGTTGAAGGAAGTTTAAGCAAAGAAAGAACATAAGTTAAAGGGAATAGAAACCCAGATTTGAAGGTCGAAAGAACCCCAATGTCGCCCATATAAGATGAACGAACAATTTTTGGTCCTATAATATCGACAACATTGCTCTGAGTCCAGCGAAAATTGTCGCCGATGACCAGAGTGGGCAAAAAAATAACGCTAAAAGTCAAGAAGCACGATATCGCCAGAAAAACAAGCAGGGGAAAAAAGCGCTTACCTGCTGTTTGTTTAGTTTTGTCATCAGATGGAAACTTTAGAAAAATGTAATCACCTATAAGCTATCCATTGGCTGATTAGATAGTGTTTGGCATTTTTCACTGATAAGCTTTATTGTAGATGCTAACGTATAGATCGGCAATTTCTTTCCAAGATAAAATCTTACTATTATCCGTGTTAGCGATGAGCCTGTTTCTTAGAGTTGGATCAGTCAGAATTCTAATGATCGCACAGCCTAATTCTTCAGCGTTTCCCGTGGGGACAAGCAGCGAAGAGTCAGTTTTGATTATCTCGACTGAAGATGGAGTATCAAATGCTACAACTGGCTTATGCATCATTAAAGCTTCCAGCAAAACTATGCCAAACGGTTCTTGAAGAGAAGGAAAAACAACAACTTCCGACTGTTCATAAAGGCACGCCTTGCTTTCATCATCTATCCAACCGATTAATTTGACGCTTTTTGAAAGACCCCGCTTTTTAACCAAATCCTCTAGAACCGACTTATACGATCCAGATCCAGCGATCAACGCTAAAGCATCCGGGACTTTCGCTAATACAGTTGGCATGGCATCAATAAGAAATTGAAAACCCTTCGATTCACTCAGTCTTCCAACAGCAAAAATAACTTTCTTGTTTTCCAAAGAATACTTTTTTTCTACAAAGCTCGACACGTCGGGGTTCACTTTCGATAAGATAGCGTTGGCGCTGTTGGGAACAACTATTGTTTTTTTGTTAACCAGATTTTTGCTTTCACATTCGGTTAACAGAGCGTTAGAAACCACCGTTACCGCCTTCGCGTTCTTTGCCATAACTTTTACGATTGTTTGCAAATAAATTTTGAAGAAAGTGTTAACAGCAATGTTTGATTTTTCAGGAGCTTTGGGAATCCCATGGCAGGTTAAGACGTATTTCTTACGTAAAAATACGCAAAAGAGGGCAGTCATGTTAATCATTGGATGGCAATAGCCGTGGAGATGAATTACTCTATTTTTGCTTTGAGCCACCTCTTTTATTATATGCAGGGTTCCGCTGAAAGTTGGAAGAGTATAGGAAGCTGCATCATATTTTGAGGATCTAGGAAAAGGTAATAATGGAATAAAGTTAACTTGGAAATCATTGACTGGAACATTTTTGACCTTGCCGTTAATGTTCCTATTGTTGAAGTTCCCCGCCAATACTGTAACCTGATGATTATCAAGCTTGAGTTGTTTAGAGAGATTCTCGTAGACAACTCCGCCACCACCGATGCTTAGTGGTGGGAATTCAGGGGTAACTAGAAGAACTCTCATAATGCTACCGACCGAGCAACTCTTCGTACAGAGAGCAAAATTGTGAAGCAACCACGTCCCACGATCTTGAGCCGGCAAAGTTGATGTTGCGCTGTCTTAGTTCAAATGCTAGTTCGGGTTTATCGAGGATTTCTTCGATTTTTTGAGCCAAAGCTTGAGGTTGATGTTGACTAATCAGCAAGCCGCATCCTTCTTCGGCTAATTCTCTGAATTCAGGTAGGTCAGTCGCAACAATCGGTGTTCCAAAGGAACTCGCCAAGTGAGCAACGCCGCTTGTTCCAGTGCACGTTCGATAAGGCAGTATTACAGCGTTCGCTTTTTCGAACAAAGCTTCAAGCTGATCCTCGGGAACGTAACCTAAGAAAAATATGTTTTTGTTGATTCTTTTTTGGTATTTTTCTAGATAGTTAGGGTAGTTTGGATGTGACGCGCCAGCAAGAATTAATTTTAAAGATCTGTGTTTCTTTTCAAGAATATCGAATGTCGCCAACAATAGGTCAATGTCTTTGTATGGGCCGGAATGACCTATGTACAAAACGGCATCCCTTGCTCCTACTTGATCGACACGAACAGTGTTTTTCCAGGTGCCGTGTGCGATCGTTACAGCCTTTTTGCAGTGATATCTTTTCTCGAAGAAATCGGTGTGCGACTTCATGGTCAGAGTCACGGCTGAAGACGAAGCAATTAATCGGGTAACAAAGAACGCGCTAAGTCTATTGATAAAACTATTTTTGAAACCTGTTTTTTCGATGTCAATTTTGTCAACCAAGTTGTGCATAGTTGTTACTGTTTTAAAACCGATTGCCTTGCACACAAACGGTAAAGAGAGTCCTACGAAGTTAGGTACTCTGGACTGCCCAAAAACAGCCATGTGAATGTTGAAATGGACAATATCCGGTTTAAGGGGCGCTATCTTCATGGGTATTAATAGTAGAGAAAGTGGGCTGTCTGATTTCCAAACCTTATGCAAGGTTACCTTGTCATTTATCTTACGCACTTCATCCCGATCAGAATCTTTCTCTGCGATGATATCAATGTGGCTCACGCAGCTACATTTCTGCAGTTCCTCGACCAAGTTCAAAGCGTACTCAGCTAATCTGCCTTGCCTTGGCGGATAGTTTGTCACTATGGCGATTTTTATTGTTAAAACCTCCAATACTTAATTGAAACTAATAGAAGAATGGGATCAGTTCCCACAGACGCTGCAGAAATGGATCCTGAACAAGTCTTGGGATGTCTGATTCTCTTAAGTGCTCCTGATGTGCTTGTCGCCACCATGTTCGAGCCTCGTTTAGCTTGTCAATGTTGGTTTGCTATGTGTTGACCCGCTTATCCATGTCCAGCCTGAGAAACTGTTAGTGTTTAGATTTATTGAACTCTGCCAAAGTGTTACTCCGTCACTTCCGACAACTACTGTGTAGAGGTTGTTGCCGATCACAGTTGCAGCGGGACCTTGGCTTGTAGAGCCTTGCGGCAGCACACTCCAACCTTGCCAACCAGAGCCTATGTATTTGTTGAAGTAGAGACCGTTGTCCGTTCCCCTTACAACTAGAACATAGGCGTTGCCGCTTAACCAAGGAGTCAAAGTGGGCGAAGATGATGTCAACCCAGGCACCAAAGTCCAGCTAGAAACCACATTTGTATCAAGATTAGCGCTTGCCTGCCACATAGTGCTGGTGTCGCCGAGACCTCTAACAACTACGCTGAGCATGTTGCCTTGCATAACAGCTGCAACTTGGTCAGAGGTAGAGCCTCCCGAAAACATCTGCCAAGCGTCCCACGTTCGCGTTTGGGGAATGTAAACACGGTAGTATATGCCGTTGTCGGAACCTCTAACAACCAGAGTCTCGGCTGTCCCATTTGAAACCAAGGTAGGCGCAGAGGGGGTGGAACCGCTTATCCATTCCCAACTCGAAAAGGTTCCGTCAGTTAGGTTTAGGTAGCAATGCCAAAGTGAAGTGCCATCTGAACCTCTAACCACAAAGTCCACCTCATTGCCGCAGACGGTTGACGCCGGGCTGTCCACTGTGGCTCCATTTGGCAAATTGCTCCAATCGCTCCACACGCCATTAGTGTTGAAAGAGCGGTAGTATATTGCATTGTTCGATCCTTGCACTGCGAGGTAACCTGTAGGAATGGGTAACCCTGAAGTGCTGTATACTACAACGCGGTCGTTGTTTGTGTCTGCAATGTAGACGTTCCCGCTGCCATCAACAGCGACGCCGTTTGGAAAAGTCAATTGGCTAGTTCCAGAGGGAATGCCCGAGGCGCCGAACTGCATTACATAATTGCCGTTGTTATCAAAAACGACTACACGGTCGTTGAATTGGTCCGCCACGTAGACGTTCCCGTTTCCGTCAACTGCAACGCCATAAGGTTCAACGAATTTAGTTCCTGAGCTAGTTCCGTCCCAACTTCGGATGAAAACGCCCGTGCTTGTGAATTCTTGAATGCGATTATTCCCTTCATCTGCTACGAAGACGTCTCCGCTGCCGTCGAAAGCAATGGCGTGAGGGGTAATGAATTGGCCGTTACCGCTGCCCAAACCGCCCCATTGAAATAGGAAGGTACCTGTGCTGGAAAAAACCTGAATTAAGCTGTTGCTGCCTCCATCTGCCACGTAAACGTCACCATTTGCTGGGCTAACCGCAACGCCATTTGGACCTGTGAATTTCCCATTTCCAGAACCAGAGCCGCCGAATTGCAGGGTGAATGTGCCTGTGTTGGTGAATTCTTCAATAAGGCAGTTCGCGGTGTCTGCTACCCAAACGTTCCCGCTGCCATCAACCGCAATACCCTGAGGATTATAAAATAGGCCTTGACCTCCAGTGCCCGTGTAACCCCATTGTCTAATGTAGGTTCCTGCGGTTGAGAATTCTTGAATGCGACCGTTAAGTTCGTCGGCAACAAATACGTGGCCGTTTCCGTCTACCGCAACAGCCGTGTCTTGGTAGAATTGGCCATTACCAGTCGAAGTCGGGTACTGAGCACTGTAGGTGCCGGAGGTACTGAAAGCCTGGACGCGGTTATTTCCAGTGTCTGCCACAAAAACCCAGTTTTGCGATCCGCCAATTAATCCTCCGTAAGATCCGATCCAAACTGCGGAGGGACTCGCGAGATAGCCGTTTCCTGAACCTGTGGGAGTTCCCCATTGCGTAACGTAGGTACCTGTTAGGCTGGTGACGATGATGCGGTTGTTACCTTGGTCAGCAATGTAGAGGTTAGTGTTTCCATATGCAAATGAGATGCTTGTTGGTGAGTGGAAGTTGCTGTTGCCTGTGCCTAAAGAGCCCCATTGTGCTTGGTACACGCCCGCACTATTGAATTTGACTATGCGATTGTTGCCGGTGTCTGCCACGTAGATCTGAGGGTTGCCTGATCCAGTAGTTAAATCAACTGTTACGCCCATAGGATTATTTAGACCTGGGGTAGGCGTTATGTCTGAGCCAGTAAATGAAGTTACATAGGTGCCTGAGTGGTTGAGTTCAACGATTCGATTGTTGCCTGAGTCGGCTATGTAAATGTTACCTGCGCCGCCTGTTGTAGTGACAACGATAGCGGTTGGGTGGTTGAGTGAAAGACCATTGTAAATGCCGTTGAATTGGGAGCTGTAGAACCAGTGACCTGACCCTGCGTCATAATGGAACACTTGAATACGGTTGTTGCCGGTGTCCGCTATGTAGAGGTTCCCACCCCAGTCGCATGCCAAGCCTGTAGGATTGTTAAATTGGCCATTGCCTGTGCCGACGCCGCCAAAATTGCTGTTAAAAGTTAAGGCGCTTCCTGAATAGAAAACTTGGTGGATGACATCGTGGCCTGAGTCTGCAACAAAAACCCATCCGGACGATGGATCCTGAGCAACACCCGAAGGATTGCTTAGTGGACCAGTTGCAATTCCATAGCTACCCCACTGCGTGGAATAAATGGCGGAGGGAGCTGCATGCACAAATGCCATGAAGCCAGATGAGACCAGAATGAACAAAAAAGCTATGGCTAAAATTCCCTTCTTTCTCGAACGCCAAGAGCTACAAGCATTCGAATATTTAGACTTGAACATGTTTATGCGATTCTCCAATTTTGTGCCTCTCCTTCAGGTTTTTTCCGTAAACTAAAAATTTATTGTACCTTACGTTGATTTCAAAAAATATAAGGCTGTGTGGTTGTCTGTGTACAGTCACAGCTCTCTCGGTTGGCTTGGTAGTACGATGAAAACAGAAAATGGTCAAAGAAAAAGAGAGAGAATTTTGTGCGAGAGACGTCGCCACAAGATTTCGTATAAAAGCTTATACTAATCACACCTAGCTTATCCGTATGTTTTGAAGAATTGCTGAAGACACCGGTTGAAAACCTTGCCAATACAAAAAAAGAAAGGAACTTATTTGTTTAGGTTCCATAGGTTCTGACAGCTAAAACTGGTTTGTGCATAGTTATTTTGGCAGTTTGAGCAGTCGATGCTGACTAGTTTCGGAATCAGGGTTGCTGCGTCGGGGCTGCCTAAGCCTGTGGGTGCGTCCCAGCCTTGAGTTGCTTTGTAGCCTTGGAGGCTGTTGCCAGTGGGGTAAGTGTTGTCGCCTACCGTGACGTCGTGGAATGCTCCAGCATTGTACAGCGAGTTGCGGTATGCGTAGAGTTCGGAGTTTATGAATCCGAGGCTGTGATGTTCAAATTGACATGCAATAGCCGTTAGCGCCGACCAGAAAGGCGGACCAGCACTTGTTCCTCCAGCGACTGTTGCTTGAGGCGCTCTCGGAGACGCGGCGCTCAGGAATATGGCGCCTAAGCCGCCGTATGCTCCACTGTCGAATGAAACGTCAGCTATGCATCTTCCAGTAGGCGTGGTCGTTGTTCCGTCGGCGGATGTTAGGGTTATTCCTTTTTGCCAATTCGGCAGCGGAAACAGCATGCTTTGGGCTCCTCCCGCAGTCACCATGTCCATGGGCGCTGGAAATCCATCCGCAACCATGGCTTGGTAGTCGTTGCCTGCAATTTCATAATTGTATTGGATTCCAACGTGGTTCTGTCCGTCCCATGAGTTTGTTCCCTCTCGGTAGCCGTCGCTGCATGTCATGAACAGGTTTGTTCCTCCCACCGCCGTGACGTATGGGTTGGATGCAGGGAAAAACGCGTTGTTGATTGGACCGCCGTTTGATGCGCCCCAGTCGCCGGTTCCAGCGAACACTGTTATGCCTGCGTTGGAAGCTGATTGAAACATCTGGTTGCAGAATGACACTTCGTAGCGTGCTGCTTGAGTGGTCAACAGGAATTCTGGAACTCCCCAGCTAAGCGACAAGGTTGAGCCCAGATGGTGGTTGATGGCGTAGCTTACTGCGTAGTCAACGGGTCTGTCATTGTCGTTGGGGGCAATCACAAGGGCGATGTCTGCTTTCGGAGCTATGGCATGAACCATGTCTACGTCTAAGGTTACTTCGTCGCTCCAGCCAATCTGGTTAGGGTCGCTGGCGTCGAAGGCGGGTTTGCCCAGGGGATAGTAGATGTGCAGATGCTGTTTTATTTCGCCAAGGCTTGTCCAAGGCAAGTTTGCGCCATAGTTGTTCTGCCACTGCGTAAACAGCAACAGGTCCTGGTATATTGTTGGACTACCGTAAGCGTCAACTATGACGACTGTTTGCCCTCTTCCATCATAGCCAGCTGCGTAAAGCGGGTTCAAATCGTAGGCGTTTCGTAGCTCAAAAACTGTGTTTGCCAAGAAGCCTCCGCCGTAGGCTTGGGTGCTGACCTGCGGGTTTACTTGATACTGGAATGTGGATCCGGTGTCTAATGTGGAGACGTTGGCGTCGGAACTTGTGTTTGAGTTGTCAAGTGTTGTGCAGAATGCTTGTGGAACTGCGTAGACGCATGATAGTATGAGAGTTAGAAGCGTTATTGTGGCTAAAGATTTTGGTTCCATAATTTTGTCCTTATTTCTTTCTTGTCGGGCGGGGTCGCTTATACACTTTATGGTTTCTCACGATACTTGACAACCTGTAGAACAATTCTAAAGTACAACAAACAGACAACAACACCCCAAAAAGAAAAAGAAGCCAAAACAGAAGAAGCAGCAAAAATCAATCAAGCCCCGAGGCGCCCCAGAAAAAGCTGGTTCTCCGAAACTCATAAAACTGAAAGCCACGTAAAAGCAACGGTTGATAAAATGAAATCTAACCGTTTACTCGCTGCAGCCTTAGTTTTCGTATTTCTTTCGCCGCTACTATTTGCCGGGGCTACCGGAAGTAAGACATCAAACCAAGCCCTACCGAACACGTCTCAAACAGGTAACCTGACACCTCAATGGGGCACCCCGATAGCAATAGCAATTACTCATGATGGAAAATACGCCTATCTCAGTTTTGACACCACAGACATTATTGCAAAAGTGGATTTGGAAGATCTATCAATTAAGGGGGCGGCTGATTTATCCGATTATTTCCCCTCAGATTGCATGGTCATGACCTTAGATGCCACCGAAACGAAGCTTTTTGCCTACAACCCTACATGGCAGAAACTGCTTGTTGTAGATACCCAAACGATGAGCGTTATCCACACGATTGATGATATTAATGTTATCAGCCTCACTCAATCACAGTACGGGCACGTCCTTATCGCTATGGATGGCGGGGCAGTGGTCAACCTAATTAACACTGACACTTACGTAGTGACACCCCTAACCGACATCTATATGCGTTTTCACAGAATCAAGGAAAGCAGCATCGATTCCACCAAATGGTTTGTTGCAAGCAGACCAACCGTGGATACGGCTGTTGTGGGCATTTATGATTATGGAAATACGAGCTGGAGTTTTTCGGTTTCCATTCCCATGCATAGTTCAGGGGAAGCCATAACCGATTTGGAAGTTTTGCCGAACGAGCAGAAGCTTTACGTATCCACCTTCGGAGGCTGGTACCCAGATTTTCATGCCTACGGCTGGCTGTACTCCATTGACTTAACTGGAGCTGAACCCCTAAAAACTATCCTTATAGACGGCGGGGCAGGGAGCTTGGAACCAAGTTCCGACGGCAAGTTGCTGTACATAGGCACTGGCTGGCCAATACCGAACGACGCAAACATCCTTGCGCTTGATACTGAGTCTGATACAATAGTTAATCAAACTCATTTAGGCAAAAGCATCTACAACTCACCCTACACACAGATGAATGATCTAAAGATTGACCCCACGAACCCAAAAGTCCTCTACGCCACCTGCACCGACGCCAACTCCTTCCTCAAAATAAACCTTGACGACCTCACCGTTACAGGCTCAATAATCTTCAATTCTCAAGGCTTCTCTCCACGTTCCTTCATTGAGGAACCAATGCAAGATACCGGCTATGTTCTTCTGCGAAACAGTGCGTGCGCGTTTAAGCTTGATCTCCAGAACGCAACCCTTGAAAAAATGGTTGAGTTTCCCATGATCCAAAACAACTCATATTCGTATGACGTGGGAATAGATGGCGACGGAAAACTGGTGATTGTTCAAGGCGAAGAAATGCTAAAGATTGATCCGGACAATTTTACTTTGCTCGGAACCTACGCGTTTCCACCAGACCTTTATGGCGTGTGGAGCTTTATTCTCTCCCATAATCATAACGAGCTCTACTCGATATGGACGGACCAGGATCAAGGAAATGTGGACCCTAACACTTTCTTGGCAATTAATGCTGCAAACTTTCATGTGGATGCAAGCATCAAGCTTGAGGGAGCCCCCTTTAACGATAGACCTTTTGAGTTGCCGGACGGCTCAAAGGTGTACGCTCTTGGCGGATTAGCCAACGGCGCCGTAGTTATCCAGGTAATCAACACAACAAACTACACTATTGAAAAAACCATAACTTTCAACGAGACAGGTATGCAGGGCATATCCGCTGGGCCCTATTACCCATTTGCTTATGATTCTAATTCACATACGCTTTTCGTTGGAGCTACGCAGGTGGTGTTGGCTATAGACACGGATACTGATACGATAAAGAACGTTATTTATCTGGGGGATGCTGCAAGGGCCATTGGTCTTGACCCAAATCAACTGATCTACATTAACGCGATGAGCATGGTATTTAACCCGCAAGAAAACTGTCTCTATATCGCCCATTTCGACCGAAGTTTCATGAGCATTTACAATTTGACCAGCAGCAAGTTCTTGCCCCAAGTCATTCCGTTGCAGGGACTTACCCCGGATTTCATATTTGCCAACGATGACTTCAGCAAAATCTACTGCGTAATGGGACGTTCAGACAGCATCACTGTGATTGACGTAAAGTCGAAAACTGTGGAAAAAGTCATCGACCTGCACAGCGCCTTGGCAGCGTCAACAACAAAGTTTGTTTTTAGTCATGACGCCAAATCCTACGATGTCTTGGTTTCCAGCAACTCTTCGGTTTCATCAGTCAATTTCGATCTTGACTCAAAACAAATCAGCTTCAAAGCCATGGGGTCATCGTTCGCCTATTCATTCCCTTTCTTTTTCAACATTACATTTCCAAACGAAATGCTTAGGGGAAACTTTGCTGTCCAAGTAGACGGCAACACAATTAACGGGTTTACGCAATCAGACAACGGCACATACACATCAATTTGCTTCAGCTATGAGTTACAAGGATCCAAAGATGTGCAAGTCACCGGCACGGAAGCTGGAACTCCTTCGCCTGCCCCAACCGCAACTCCAACCCCCACTCCAACACCTACCGCGACACCAACGCCCACGCCTTCCCCAAGTCCTCTCCAACGCCAACTGCCTAGCCCAACACCGAGCCCAACGCCTTCTCCCACACCTTCTCCCTCTCCAACACCCACCACGGCACCAACACAAGACGCCACAACCCAACCCACCCAACCAGCGACCTCCGCTCCAACTCCAAAAGTCACCACCACACCCACCCCAGCCGCAACACCAACAACTTCACCAACAAACAGCCCAAGCCCAACGCCCAAGATTCCAGAGTTTTCTACCCTCGCGATTTTAATTATATTTGCTTTGGCTGGCTTGGCATTGATTTCAGTTTACAAAAAGAAGCATGGGCGCCTCTCACGTTTTTTTCTGGGCTGACTTTTTTCCCTGCAGATTTTCGCAAATTATAAAAGTACACCATATCAACTCTAACATGACTGCTATGAAAAAAGCTGTTGCCGCAACAATTCTTGTATTGGCTATGCTTCTTTCTTCCGTGGTCTTTGTGCAGTCCGTTCATTCTAAGACTGTAACAAAAATTGTTATCAGACAAAGCGGAAGCATCGACCCTTCAACAGCGCCTATCGTTCGCCACGGGGAAACCTACGTTTTAACAGGAGACATAAGAACTCAAATCGTTTTGGAAAGGGGAGGCACAGTTCTTGACGGCGGCGGCTTCTCGCTTGTAGGCGGCGGAGGCGGGGTTGGATTAAACATGACCTGCAGCAACGCCACGCTTCAAAACCTAAACATAATCGATTGGCGAAGACGGCATACTGGGCATTTTCAACAACAACACCATTCAGGACTGTTCGGTAACCCAGTGTTTTGACAGCGCCATCGGCATATACGCTCAAGACTATGCGGTGATAAGGAACAGTATTGAATGGAACGATGTAATGGCATCACAATCGGGCATGGCGGTCACAACTTCATTGCAGGCAACAACATAATCAATAATTACGTCGGCATTTCTCTTTGAGGATTCCAATAATGAAATAGTTCAGAACAATATTGAGAACTGCAGCCAACGCGCAATAATTCTTGATGTTTCTGGATGGAGCCAAATCTGTTTTTCATAACAACTTTGTCAATAACCTGAAAGAATTGAGTGACGACACCTACGGCAACAGTGGAAGACCCGCTGCAGGCGTCTCTTCCTTTTTGGGATAACGGTTCAAGCGGTAACTATTGGAGTGACTACATAGGCATCGACGTAAACGGCGACGGCATAGGCGACTCACCCAACATGATAACTACATACATCGGAAACAATGAGACTTGCTCCTTACAGTTTCGTAGACCGCTATCCCCTCGCAACACCATTCAACATCAACCGACCACATTCCCCCAATTCCCAACAATCTAACGTCAACGATCGATTCCACCCGGAAGCCCCAGTCGCAAATGACCAAGCAATAGCATTGTCCTTTTTGAAAAACATAATCCAACTTGACACAAGCAAATACGCAATAACATTAACCTACGATACTGAGGCCACAAATAACGGGTTTTCCGACAGATTACCTCGGCTACGGACTTGTCCAGAAGAGCCAACCCTTTGACAGAACCGCAACGCAATTTTCGCAATCAGCCAATAACTCGGTAACCTCTTTCTCCATTCAGCCCACAGGCGGTCAACTGTTTTTCACGTACTTCGACCTCAAACAATTTTGATTCAGCCAACCAGGATTATGCAAAGCTATCAAACTTGGACAAAAGACTCAGACGTAAACAAAATGGTAAACCTGCTCAACACGGTTGGCTCCACAAGAAACTTTACCGACTATATCAGATAACATAGAATTTAAAATGTCAACAACATCCTGAACAAACCTCGTTCAGTTGGAGCTACACCTACAATGGAGC
This sequence comes from Candidatus Bathyarchaeota archaeon, assembly GCA_963780185.1. Taxonomy (GTDB): domain Archaea; phylum Thermoproteota; class Bathyarchaeia; order Bathyarchaeales; family Bathycorpusculaceae; genus Bathycorpusculum. The sequence continues at coordinate 139,081 of CAWABA010000004.1, forward strand.
CGATTATTCCAGCGTAAACTTGGAGTTCCAAAATCTTTTCGGATTCATTCTCATCAACTTTCTCTGATAATCGAGGCATCTACACCATAGGCAACACCAACGTAAACATCTCAACGCAACAAGCCATCCAGACTGCCGACAACTACGTCAGAAGCCTCTCGTATCCGATGAATTACGGCAACGGAAGCATCATAACAGTTAAAGGCTTAACCATAAACGAAACCAACACCACAGCCAGCTTATCCACGACAAGCCAAGACTCAGTGACTCTGTACCCGTACTGGAGCGTCCAAGTCCCGCTTGCCCACAGCTACCCAGAAGAAACATACGCCGTTACGGTAGGTGTGTGGGCTGGCAACGGAACAGTCTTCAGCTGCTCAACGTGATGTTGTTCCAAGAACCTTTCCTGTCCCGTCTTACGCTCCGCCTTCACTGTTTGGCATCTATTTTTCCGTTTTTGGGTTATCATACCATTCTTTCATTATTGCTTGGCTCATTTACTTCCTTTTAATGACAACTCGGACGGAGCAGAACTCAAAGAGAAATGTTTGTTTCAGGCAGAACTCCTCGGGAAATAAAAGATGAAGCGTTGAGATGGTTCAGCCAAAACAGAGTTGACATTATGGAGAACCGCGTAGGTTTCGTGAAAGGCAGATGGGGAGCCGGATTGCTGACTGCCCAAAGCATTTTCAGGTCTATTTTACGACTGCAGAAGGCGGAGTTAAAGTCTACGTGGAAGGCTGGATAAGCTTCTTAGGAGCTGGCGAACAGAATTTTTCACGCTCAGCCGTAATGGGATGCGATTCCTCGAAGAGAAGGCTGGAGGGCCATGGAAAGACTTTGTTCCGCACTCGAAGGGATGTCGAGACCGACTAAAGTCTGTCCCCAATGCGGCAGAACCCTGTTTGTGGATGCAAAGTTTTGTAACTATTGCGGCAAAAAACAATGACGAAGCTTTAGGTAATTTTCTTTAGGCATTTTCCGTTTTGCTTTGTTTTCTAAAGCTTTTATTTTTCAAAAAGGCGAATACAAAAAAATGGGAAAAGCATAAGCAATTAAGGCTCAGCGACGCAATTTAGAATGTAGTTGGAACGTGGGGTTTGAGTATGAAAGTTACCGTTGCAGTTTTAGATAAGCGGGGCAACCAACGCAGTGGGAAAGGTTCTGGACGTGCTCAAAGAGTTTGAGCGTTGAACAGCCTTTGCACTTCGGGGTAGTTTCTCCTCGGAAAAGCGTTCTTGACAAGAACCTTGAGCTTGCTAAGCAGGCAAAGCCCTGAATCCTCGACCGCCGTCGGCTGTATTTCCTCAAAACCAGCATCAAGAAGCTACGAATTCTTGCAGCTGGATGATGCAGCGCTTGTTTTGCAGGGAAAAGTGTACTCGGCAACCCCGAAAACAGCCGTTTATCAGCAGCTCGCCAAAGAGCCTCAGCACTGCGAAGCCATCCTGCAAACGCTCCTCGAGAAAGCCGACGGGGACTACGCGTTTCTTATGCTCAAGGAAGGCTGGATTGCGGCGGGAAGAGACCCCGTTGGAGTTCAACCGCTGTATTAGGGCGAAAACCAAGACGTCGCCGCGGTTGCCACAAACCGAAAAGCACTCTGGAAACTGGGCATAGAAAACCCGTCTTCTTTTCCGCCGGGAAACTTTGCATTCATAAACCGCGAAGGCGTCCAGTTCAAACCAGTAAAGACCCTGAGTTTCTCGTTGCCCAAGCCGATTACGCTGGACGAAGCAGCCCAAAAGCTTCAGGCGCTCGTTGAAGAATCACTCAAACGCCGCACAAACGACATCAAGGATGTTGCGGTGGCGTTTTCAGGAGGCTTAGACAGCAGCCTCGTCGCTTATTTGGCAAGCAAACTCGGGTTAAAAGTCAACCTTCTACATGTAAGCATGGAAAATCAGGCGGAAACGGAGGAAGCCATCGTGGCGTCGGAACAGCTGAATCTGCCTCTTCAGGTGGATTTGTACAAGGATTCTGACGTGGAAAAAACCTTGCCCAAAGTCGTGGAGTTGATTGAGGAGGCTGACCCGATTAAAGCCAGCATCGGCTTGCCGTTTTATTGGATGGCGGAGCAGGCGGCTGAAGCGGGTTTGCATGTGGTTGTTGGCTGGGCAGGGTGCGGATGAACTGTTCGGCGGCTACCAACGCTACGTCAGCGAGTACTGCAGGGAAGGCAGCGAAAAAGTCCTCAAAACGATGTTCCACGACGTCATTAACATCCATGCGAGCAACCTTGAACGCGACCTGAAAGTCACGGGTTACCACGACGTTGAGTTGCGGATGCCGTTTCGCTTCGTTTGACGTCGCCGAGTTCGCGGTTGGCTTGCCGATTGAATGCAAAATCGAACCCAAACCGGACACTCTGCGGAAGCTCGTCCTCCGCAAGGTTGCGCTTGAACGTCGGTATGCCGCGTCGCGTGGTGGATAAGCCTAAGAAGGCGGTGCAGTACTCGACGGGCATCAATGATGCGGTGAAGAGGGTTGCCAAGAAACATGGGAGAACGGTTAAAGAATACGTTGAGGAGCTTTTCCAGCAAACGAGATGACGGCAACCTACTTTGGAGAAGAAAAAGCGTACAAGTTAGCGATTTTTTCGATGCCGCCTAAAAAGTATGAAGATAATGAATATCACTAAGACTGTAAAGGCGACAAAAGGAATCGTGAGTGACGTAACTAAAACACCGATTGTGAAAGGAGGCGTAGGCGCTGGAGCTATTGCGTTAATATCGATAGGATGGAAAAGTGGATGGTAATCGGTGTTGTTTTGGTCTATTATGTATGGCGTATTAGCAATCCCCAAACCATTAAGTTCAGTAGCATTAGGATACTTCTTTTGGTAGTCACTCCAGTAATTGCCTACACGGCCATTGTCCCAGTAAACAATGTCAGAATAATTTGCAACATACATGCCGTCGGAACCAAAGTTATAAGTGCTCTGAATTTTTGCGGCCTGAGAATTGCCGACTATATTGTTATAGTAAACATGGTTGCCAACGCGAGCACTAGCAAAAACGTCGTTTGAAGAGTATTTACCTATGTAGACACCAATCCCGTTATCTTTAATATTGTTGTTATAAACTAAACAATTGTTTGCTCCATAAAATTTTATCCCAAATTGCGAGTTGCCTGTAATATTATTCTCAAAAACAAGGACTGAGTTGCCGTCTAATTCTAAGCCGTCGATTCCGTTTCCCGCTATATTGTTTTGCTTGATTGTCGCAGCAACACAGGAAGAGCTCATTGCTATTCCCGTACTTACCCGAGTAACAGTATTGTTTGAAACGTCAGAGTATACAGAATTTAAAACAACACCAGCGTCTGCGCTTGTAATGGTATTCCCGAAAATAAGGTCATTCATTATTCCATTGTCTTCGATGCAATCGTCGCTATTTTCTATGATATTACCGATTATTCTACATCTAGAAACCTCGTCAATGATAATGCCTTTGTTGAGCGCGCCGTCTATTGTAAAGCCTGATATTGTAACGTTGTCAGCGGATACAAGTATGCCTACTTGAAGGGGGTAATTGAATTGTGGTTTTATTATGGTTTTTTGGCTGTTTTCACCGATTAACAGTAGCGGTTTGTCAATTACTATGTTGACGTGGTCGTCTTCAAAATTAGTTGTTGGATGAACAAAGTAAGTTCCGTTTTTTACATATACGGTGTCTCCAGCACTTGCGTTATTTATGGCGTCTTGGATTGTGGGGTATTGGTCAGGAACTACAAGAGTTCTGGTTTGAGCTTTCGCGGTTGCAGGTTGAAAGCTGACAATAGAGATTAAAAATAAACCAATAAGCACCAAAGCGAAAGTTTTCTTAAAGCCCATAATAATCAGTACGAATGGTTGTCGATAAAAGCCTATTCGTAAAGATTCCTTGACTGGGCCAAGTCAAAGTTTCTTGACTTGTTTTCTATGCCTAACTATCACAGCAAAAGAGAACAAAAAGACGCAAAGGCACAATTACTAACCAGATAACAGAAGTCGAACATTTGGTGCTAATTGGTGTTAAATGCTGTTAAGCTAATAATATCCCTGATTAACCCAAGTTACCGATTCAGACCCACTATATATTAGACTGTAATAGGTATGCGCATCATAATCCATCCCGTTAAAAATTGTTGTTGAATAGACAAATTGCAATTCAAAAACTTGGCTACTGTGAGATACTCCTATGGTGAGGTTCCCACTATTTAGGGGATTGACAGTTGCCTGAGGTAAAAACACACCACTTCTTGGAGCATAAAGTTGCAAGTGGAATTGAGAGTAGCTAACATCAATATCATTACCGCCGATAAAGGTTGCATTTACCATTAAGGTTACCTTCGTATTATTACCTACATCTCGGCTAATCTCACTGTAACTGATAGACATTTTAGACGGGATTGGTGTTGGCTTAGGCGTCGGTGCAATAGTTGGGGATTTTGGGTTACTATAATTAATGCCAATATGATTTTCCACAAGTATAAGAAGAGAGATTAGACTAAACACTAAACTTAGAACAACCAAAACAAAAAGGATTGCCATCGAAGTCTTCATTGCTATCTCTCTTAGCTATTTGTGAATATCTTAGTCATAAAAGGCTATTCGTAAAGGATTCTTGACTGGCTAAGTCAAAGTTTCTTGACTGAACTCTTCTCCAATTGCTTCTCTGATTTCCCATGGTCAATCATAGGAGGAGTTTCTTTAACTATGCTCGAATAAGGATAGTTAAAGATTTAAGATGGTGGTTAGCGAAAGGCTTGATGTGGGCATTCGGCAAATTCGTGGTTTCTTGTGGGTTCTACTTGAAGGCAGGTGTAAATCGATTGATACCTGAAAAACCCCGTGGGTTCTGCTTTCTCAGAGTTCGGGTT
>CAWABA010000005.1:0-176963 GCA_963780185.1 Candidatus Bathyarchaeota archaeon
CCCGAGGGTTCAAACGAGGCTCAATGCTATCCCCGCCCGCCCCTATACTTGAAGAGAAAAACTGGTTGTGCGCAGTCGCGGCATATGTAAGTCTGAATTTGCCCGGTTTGGGTGCCTCAGAATTTGTTCCTGACATCATCAATAGGACAGCTATCCTTTCTCCGACTAACGTGTTTTTCTTCACAGGCACATGCTCTAATGCAAGCTGTAAAATAAAAATTGTTGCGAACGTTGCACCATAAAAGGATTAGACAATGGGCTGAGAGAATATATTTGTGTTTTCTTGCAACTAATTTTTTAGGCTAAAACAAGAAAAAGGAAAATGCGAGTGAAATCTCTTTTAGGGCGCAGGATCAAGTCCTTCCCACCCCGCTTTGTTTTACATTTCTGGTTTCCCGATTATGAATGGCTGCTTCTCGCCGTGCATACTAATCTGCCTATAATGCACCGTCCACGTGTAACCCAACGTTTCGAGTATCTTTTGGATTCTTTGTTTTTCCTCTTCAAATGTCTGGGCAGCTTTCCCAGTTTGCTTATGGACTTCGATGACCAATCGGGGCTTAAACTTGCGGATTGTCTCTTTTGCCCCCTCCAGAATCGGGGTCTCGTAGCCTTCCGTGTCTATTTTTAAGACGCCTACATTGGGTAAATTTAGGCTGTCGATTTTGCGAACAGCTACTTTTATTGTTCCTCCCCCCGGCAAACTTACCTCTTCATCTAGCATGCCGCCTTTGTCAAAAGCGGCGAACCCGACGCGTCCGATCCTGTCGGCGTCACTTAAAGCGTAGTGGTATGGGTGAAGGTTGGGGTATTTGGCCGCTCGTTCTTTCAGTTGCATGAACGCTTTTGGCCCCGGTTCATAGGCGTAGACTTCGAATCCTCTTTTTGCGATGTAGAACGCCCAGCATCCGACGTTTGCGCCGACATCCACGAAGGATTTACCCTGTGGAGGCAGCATGTATTCGGCGAGGAAGTTTTCGCTTCCCATGTCTTCGCTCATTTCCTCTGGGCTAGTGAAGAATTCGTAGACGGCTGAAGGCAAAGGGATCCTTCGGCGGTTTATAACCCGCAAAATAAGCATGATGTTTGCGCGGAAGTCAAGTTTGTTGAAAGCTACGTCGTCGATCTGAACTTTCGCCTTCTTGAGGTATGAAGCCATGGTTTAAAGAAAGATTGGCGGAAATATATATCGTTATGCGGTGACGCCGACAAAACTGTCGGGCGCAGCCTGAAGCGTGCTATTTTTTGCGGTAGTTCTTTATAGGCGTCAGCGGGATGGTGTAGGTTTCCATGACTCCTTCGACGAGGCGGATTCTGTCTCCGACAAAATGCAGTGCGTTCTCGTTCGTGTCTGCTTGAAATAGAACTGCGAAGTCCCATCTGCCGAACACTTGGTAAGCTTCCTCAAGCGTTACGCCTTCAATCGGGTTTTCACTGAACTCCATCAACGGCTCATACAGTTTCGCTGCCATGTTAGGGCTAATCCTAATCATAGCCAAATACTTCTGTGCTTTTCCCAAACAAGTCACCTACCAGCAATCTGTTTAGGCACGTTAAAAAATATTATCCTTTGCCGATGAGGGGAAATTGCGGGTGGATTTGCCGTGACCTTGACTGTTCGATTTCTTTAATGCTGATGTTTAGCAGTAACTTTTATTTGCTTAATCTTTAATGTGAAGGGTGTAAAACTGGTTAATCCAGACTGTGCCTCGATAGCTCAGCCCAGTAGAGCGGCTGCCTTGTAAGCAGCAGGCCGCGGGAGCAAGGCCCGCTCGAGGCTCCAAAAATTTTCTCTTTTAATCTTCTGTTTCTTCTTCGTCGCTTTTCGCTTCAAGTTTTGCTTTGATTTCTTTAGGGTCCAAAATCAAAAGCTTGTATTTGCGTGCTTGTGTGGAGACGATTTCGTTTTCGAAAAGTTTTTTCAGTGAACGGAAGACTTTCTTGGATGTTTCGCCTGATTTGTCTGCTAGTTCTTGCAGGCTTAGTTCTTTTCCTTCGGCTCTTAGTGTGGCTACGACTTTTTCGTCGACTTTGTTGAGTTTAACCATCGTTGTTTCCTCTTGTGTTTTGTTGTTGTTATTGCGTGTTTAGCTTTTCAATTTTACGGTTTAGCGCGCCTAAAACTTTGCGTGTGGAGGGTTAGTAGCGGTGGACCGCTGCAGTTCGACGTCTAGACTCCGCAAGTCTCTTCAAGCCCTACGCTCTTACCCGCATCCCCTTGAGCGCATGACGTCCAAACTTAGGTTGCTCTCTCCCGAGCCTAGCCGGGTTCGCCTGGTAGGCAATGAAGCAGCTCCCCTACGGAAACTGCCCATTGACCGCCAGCCCCAAAGGACGGATAGTCAATGTTTCGGGAATGAAGATCCAGGCGGCCTTTTACGCCTCATCCGCAGGTGTCAGCCCGTCGTATAGAGGGTTTACGGTTTCAATGGACCCCTACCCCACCGCCTAAGATCCACCGCCGAATGTGTAAGGGACAGATGAATGTTTAAAAGTTTCGCAGATGAAGGCGGGTTTGTGGGGTTTTGGGCGGGTGGCTGCTTCTTTTTGGGTCACTTGTGTCTGCCATGATGCAACAACATAGTCTTTTAAGCTTTTTAATTATTGTATATTTGGTTTTAAAGGAGTAACAGCTTTTGAAATTCTGCGGTTTTAAATCGGATTCTTCTCGTTGCTTGATCGTTTTTGTGGTTATTGCCTTGCTTCTTTTACCGTCAGCTATCCTTTCGCAGGTTGCTTTTGCTGGTCCAACCCCGAAAGCGAACCCGTCAATAGGCGTTTTAAAAATGGTTTCTTCAGATAACGCTACATGGCTGGACGCAAACAGTCCGCCTGGCTTAAACGTTTCAGCTGGAACAAATGTGTTCTTCAAGTTTGTAGTCAACAACACTGGAAACGTGGCTCTATCATGCATCACGTTAAAAGACAGCCAATATTCGATACCTACCCTTTGTCCGCCCAAAACTTTGACGCCTAACGCAACCTTCACTTATTATTTAGGTCCAAAAATTGCGCAGCCATATCAACATTGGGACACTGCCACAGCCTCAGGCAAATACAACAACAAAGTGTACTGCGCTACCGACAAAGCCTACTACTACGGTACCCCCGTCCCTAACCCCTCACTGCAAATAACCAAATATGTCTCCAGCGACGGCAGAAAATGGTACGACGCTAACACTCCACCGGGCTTAATTGTTTTACTCGGACAAAATGTAACGTACAAATGTGTAATCAAAAACACTGGAAATGTGGCGCTCATCAACATAACCCTTGAAGATGACCCCGTTTTGTCATCCACGCAAGTTGCCTCATCTCTTGCACCATGCGCAATTTTCACATACGTCATTCCTCCATCAGCGGCGTTATTTGGGCAGAACCATGATAACGCTACAGCATCAGCCATCTACAATTATGTCACCTACAACGCCACTGACACCGCATACTATTACGGGTCCCTTTGCACCTACACAGCAAGTGAATACAGCAACTGCGGGGCAGCTGCAAATCTACTGAAAACCTATTTTAACACAACTTTCCCGAATGGACTCGAAATCGGCTACTACGTCAACGTAACGGGATACGGCTACAATTGGACTGATGTGAACAGTTTAAAGCAGGTTCTTAAATCCATGGGAACCAGCGGAGTAATCACAGCGGACACCCTCAACCCACACAACCTTGTTTATGGCGGAGGCAAATTAGCAGTTCAAACAGCCACACTAACATTGAACATCGCTTTCGGAGAACAAGCCTTAAAATGTATGCCCTCTGGGCTCGCAACGTTGATTTACAACAAAACTGGCGATGCATTGAACGGAAAAACCGTTTCTGAAATATTGTCGATTGCAAACGACGTTTTAGGTGGTCAACCTTTGCCTTCAGGATACACATTTGATTCCTTAGCTTGCTTACTTGCAAACATAAACGGAGCTTACGATAATTGTGCTCCTTCATGTTGGGCAAGAACATACCTTGAAATGCAGCCGACTTAAACGAGAAGCAACTCTCCTTCTTTTTTTGGAAAATGAGAAGTTAAGCAGGGTGTTTGTTCATTTTTGTGTTGGTTTCTCATCAACAAAAACAGTACCCCTCTCTATCGGGCGGCTTTTCCATTTTTACTTTGTTTTTTTGATGTAAATACTAGACCTCCTCCCCTCGTCGGGTCGGCGCTTGATGGGCTTGTTTTGGTTTGTTTTTTTGGTTTGGGGTTTGATGCTTTGGTGGGTCACGTTTTTTCCCGTTCTTTCCCGTTGAATCCCGTTCTACCCCGTTTTTTCCCGTTCCTCGGCGTTTCTTAGAGTTTATTAATGCCTCACCTTAACTGCATAGGCATGGGTCTGTATGCCGTTAACTGAAAGAGTCAACTTCATCGGTGTCCTTCAAGGCGCAAACACGGTGCAAATTCCAAAGCTGATTAGGTGGCGCTTCAAAATGGACAGCGCCCAAGCGCTCAAGGTCGGCGTCAATTTTACGGAGTTGCATAGGGGCTGGCAGTTTTTTTACGGGAAAATGCGTAAAGACGGACGAATAACCATCCCTAAACTGGTGCTGAACCTCTTCGCCAAAGAAGGCGCAAGCTTGGCAGGCTACGTGCTGGAAATAATTCTTGAACCCGCATAAAGGTGCCCAGAAAGGTTTCTATACCTGCAAAGCTTGGGATACGCGAGGTCTTTTTATGAAAAAATCTTTAGGCGCAAAAACCATCGTTCCCACCACACCCGTCTGGGTAGTCGGCTCCTACGACCGCGCGGGAAAACCAAACGTTATGACCGCCGCCTGGGGCGGAGTCTGCTGCAGCCAACCACCCTGCATCTACGTGTCGCTGAGAAAAGCCACCTACACCTACAGCAACCTCGTCGAGCGCAAAGCCTACACCGTGAGCATACCATCTGAAGCCTACACCAAACAAGCAGATTACTTCGGCATGACCACGGGAAAATCGGTGGACAAATTCGCCGCAACTGGACTCACACCCGTAAAAAGCGACCTTGTCGACGCACCATACGTCAAAGAATTTCCGCTCGTCTTGGAATGCAAAGTCATCAAAATAGTTGAAATCGGGCTACACACGGAGTTCATAGGCGAAGTCGTGGATGTCAAAGTCGACTCCGATGTGCTTAATGAAAAGGGTCTGCCAGACATCGAAAAAATCAACCCTATCGTCTGGAACCCAGCAGGCATGACCTACCACAAAATAGGGAAAAGCACAGGACAAGTATTCTCAATAGGAAAAGAAATATGAACGTTCGCTAAGGGCTGATTCAGGCGGAGTCTGGGCGTCAAACCACAGTGATTCACCGCTATTAATTTGCTTGGACATGCAAAGGCTTTCTCTTATAGTGATTTTAAACGACAACTAAAGTCGAATATAATGGTCATAAATTCTGTCATGCTTTGAATTGTAAGAGTTAGTGAATAACCATTTTATACGTTGAAATAATCAAAAGTCTATTATAGTCAGTGCTTTCAACTCCTCCTTATAAAAGGAGCCGGTAATAAATGATATGCCAAGATATCGATTTGAGCAATTTAGATACAAATACTCCCGAAGGCTTCTTAAAGTTAATAATAGAATTTTTGTCCGGAAAAGAGTTCAATATAGAAAGCTGCAAAGACCCTTCTTTTCTAAAATTCTTTAGTAATGCCCAAAAAATGGGTATAGACTATAACCAATTCAATGAATTAATGCTTGTTTTAAACGAGAACATAGTTAGTCAGGGCTTTTTCGATTTTTTCTTTGGTAAGAAATTACTAAAATTAGACGACTTGAAGCAGGGAGTTACTAAATTTAGAGCTTTCGCCTTTTTATTTTTTGGTAATTTTCGTTTTGCATATAAGTCTCTAATTCATTTAGACGAATCGGAAATTGAAGCAAGATTCCGCTCCTATCTTAGAGAGTCAATTGCTATTATCAAAGAGTTTGCCGACCGGTCTCAAAAAATACTTGAAATAGAAAAAATCGACAGAGATAAAACGTGGTATCTTGGCTATGTTTCCGGAAAGAAGGCTGAAAGAGAGTTACAAGCTGTAAAAAGAAAAAGAAATAAGGAATATTCAATCTTCAAAAAGTTTCTTACACAACTAACTTGTGAGATTGAAAGTGAACAAAAAATAGCGTTAGCAAATACAAATATCTACCTAACATGGGATCGTTTGGATCTATATTTTGCTACATCGATGAGAAATAAGTGGGAGTATGAAGAAACGTACGACCTAATAGAAAATATTTTCAAGGACAGTCGACTCCAGCAGTTCAAGCTGCGTTATTTTGATCCAACTCAATCGACTTGTGCTAACTCTAGAGAAAAAGGCTTAATCGAAGGTTTGATGTTGAAAAGGGCTTCATGCACAATTTACTTGGCCCAAGAAAGTGATACTATGGGCAAGGATTCGGAACTAGCCGCCACCTTAACCCAGAATAAACCCGTAATTGCGTACGTTCCTGAACATGACCCGATAGCTTATGCCAAAAAAATTCGCAGTTACCCCCTAAATTTCTTCAAAAAGAGACTATTAATACTGCTTGCAGAAGACAGCTTTGAGGAAATTTCAGACTATGATAAGTGGAACAAATTATTGGTTGATTGTGACCCAAGCTTTAAGAAAACAATTTCTAATTTTCTGGATGAACTTGAAAAGTATCGAGAAAAGCAGCCATTTGAGCTGTGGGTTGAAAAAGAAGAGGATTTTAAGGCCAAGAGCCTTTTGTTTGGAAAAGTATGCGATATACTTTCGATTGTAGAATGTTATAGTTTTGATCGCCGAGCTGAATTGCTTCAACTTAGACATCCGTTATCAATGCAAGTAGATATGCAAACTGGAGTTGCTAATGGCGTCTTAGTAGTTAGAAAGACGACGGATTGTATAGAGTTACTGTATAGAATTCTTACCAATGAGCTTCAATTTGATATAAAAAATGATCCAAAAGGATTCATTATTCTTGAGGAACGAATCTCAAAATCGCCCTTCAGAGTGATTGTTAAAAACGAAAAATTGACCAATTCATATTGGAATCTCTTTTTTGGTCATTAATCTTATATAGCTAAAAGAGGTAATCAAATAATTGGGGAAAAGAGATGGCAACTAAAAAGAAGGTCTCGACAAGATTAAGTTGGGAAGAGAAAAATCCAGTAGACTACATTTACAGGCCTTCCAAAACTATTCTTCGTCTTCGCAAGGCGAGTTGTGTAAAAGATAACGTTGAAAAATTACATTAATTTTGAAAACTGCTAACTTAATTATAAAACTGAAACCCCTAATTACCTATGTTTGAACGTTATATGCTCAAGATGGCAATGCTTTCCGTTTTTTTAAGCTATTTGCTATCAGATAATCAATTAACTTGGGCCAATCAGAACCTAAATGTGTGTTTAGCAAAATCTGTAATTCAGGGTTGCTTAATAATTCTAATCGCGGATTAGATCGCTGGAGTTCTTTTGCAGCAGGAGTGAAGCCTTTGGGAGCGACCAGTACTCCTTTGTTTGCTTTATGATCTGAAACTACTCCAAGAAGCTCTCTCGCAATTTCTACGCCGACATTTTTCTTTTTCTGCTTGCATTGAATCAAAACTTTTTCCCTATCGCCAGCAGTATCTTTCACTGCTAGGATATCGATTCCCCCATCGTGGGTTTTCTTCGTTAAGGTTGTTTTATAACCCATATTTGAGTAGAGTGAATCGATTAAATGTTCTAGTTGATAAGGGCTTAATTCTCTGAGTAATTCGGAGGTTGGAGTCTGTATAAATTTGGCTCTTACAAGTCCTTTTGCATCTTGAAGACCATCCCAGCGGCCATCTGGCAAATGTTGCCAATGTGCCAAGAAATATGCTTCTAAGGCTTCAAGTGCTTCTTTTGGGTTACCGGGTAATAGATCTAATATCCAAGTATTGCCCTCCCATACTGTTGCTTCGTTAGTTATGGCTGCCTTAAGTAGACGTCTGTAAAATTCTATTTGAAGTAATTTGTTAAACCTGTCTTTGTCGTATTTGGCGCTATGCAAAAGAATTTTTAAGGCTATCTCATCCAAACCTAAGGAACAAGATGGGATCAAAAAGTTTCTCATTAGATTTTTTACTTCAACAACAGTTCTTTTTCCTATTGATCCTAAGTACTCGTTTCTCATACCCTCAGTTGGGAAGGACCAATGAACAAAATTGAATTTTTCTATGTTATCGGGTGTAAGCAGGTTCAACCAATCGGATAAAGTTAATTTTGTGGCGTCAATCATTTCCTTATCTTTATTTTCATCTATCATTTTTTGAAACCCGTCTGATATGTCTTTTTCGACCAAAATTGTATCACTCGTGTAACGTATGCCGTTCGATACACTCTCTGTAGTCACGGCTGTTCATACCATGACTACTTCCTCAAGAATATGCTTACCAATGTATGGTTTAAGCGCTTCCTTTGATACCAAGTCTACTTTTGTGCCAAATTTCTTTGTTAAGAATTCTTCTAGTTCCAAGAATTTGAAAAATCCTGGGTGGACATCCTCTCCGAAGGTCACAAGTATGTCTATGTCGCTTTTTTTGGTTTGTTCTCCACGGGTATAAGAACCGAAGACTCCTATGGTTTCTACCCCATAACGCTCTTTAAGTGTGGGTTTCAGTATTTCTAACGTGGAGGTTATTTCTTGTAGAGTTTTCATAGTCAAGAAACCTACTGAACCAACCTCTCTGAAAATGATATCTTTGAACCGACCTAATAACTTTTTAACAAAAAACCAAGTTAGTGGGGCGTTTTTCAAGTTTTTATTGCGCTTAAAGGGTGCAGGTAAGAGCGTAGGGCTTGGCTGATTCAGGCAGAGTCTGGGCGTCAAACCGCAGTGATCCACCGCTACTAATTTTGTTTAACCGTGGAGCTTTATGGCTGTTTTTTCTTGTGTTGCTCAATTATGTTGGCGGGATCTAGAATTTCTTGAGTTTGCTTCGGATTCAAACTAACCAAGCGTTTATTCTCCGTAGTTTTCTTTCATGTATTCTTTAATGCTTCCTGCGTTCCAGCTGAATGAAACGCCTTTGCGCTCGAGCAGTTCTAAGAACTCGCGAAGGGAAATGTCTAAAATCTCTGCCCCTCGTCCCGAGCTTATCTTGCCCTTCTCGTAAAGCCGTACGACACGCTCTTTCAGGCCATCCTCTATGAATTCTTTGAACAGAGTTGAGCGGTCTTCGTTTTCGAGTTGTCGAACTGCCTCTACTTTGCGTAAGTTACGTTTTGATAAGCGAAGTGTGACGACTGTGCTTTTTTCTTCTTTGATCATCTTGTCACTTGGTTACAGAGAATACAATGTAATACGTAAGTGTTGTTGAAACTTTAAGCGGTACTTTGGCACGTTTTTTTGCCCCGTCTCCCGAAAAGCAGCGCTGCTGTGACGATGACCACCGCCGTGACTGCTAGGGCGGAAGCCATGATTTCGTCGGATGCAGAAACGGTTGGTGCAGTCAAAGTCGGGTTCGCAGTAACATGTGCGGCGGCGTCCATGTTCATCGGGGTGCTAGATGGCGAAGGCGATGGCGAGAGATTTGGGGTTGGAGACGGCGAGGAAGTAATCAAATCGTTGTTTGATGTTTTAACGGTGACTATTGGTCCTGAGGCGTCGAGTGTGTTGCCTGCTGAATCGTTTATTTGTACGCAGATTTCGTAGCTTCCAGGGGTGGCTTGGTTGTATTCGAGTTTTTGGGAAGTGGCGCCTGGCACATCTACCGAAGGCGTAAACATCATGTCCACAGGGTTACTACTCCATACTTCCGTTGACCACTGATAACTGAAAGGCGGCACTCCGAAAAGGGGGTTTGCGGCAAATTCAACATTTTGACCCACAGAAACCGTGACATTGTAAGGTGGCGAACCCGTTAGGGGCGGTCCGTTGGTAACCTCAAAGTCCACGTATAGTGCTACGTTTGTAGCCTTAGCAGGGTGGATTCCGAGGGGTAGCGAGGTTAATAGGCACAGAACAAGAATCGTCGGCAGAACAATTTCTTTTCTCATCGGTCACACGTCACGATGAATAATTCTCAATAAGTGACATTTAGTTCTACTGTAGGAACATAATGTTCCAAAAGTGGAACGCATCTCATGAGCTAGTAGTCCTCTTTGTGGATAGAGTGCCTTAACTATAGATAATCATTTTAGGCATACTGCGAAAATAGTGAATGGGAAACGACAATTTGAAAATCAAAGCCCTATCCTACGCTGTACTGTTCTTGCTCTTGGCTTCCCTACTCGCAGGAAGTTTGCAGCAGCAAACGACCAGCCTAGGACAGGTCAGCGGCTCCGTAATGATAAATGGCGTTTTGGCACATCAGATGTCTTCCGCAAAGGCGCAGTTGCTGGCAAACTCCAACATCAGCTGGGTCAGCGGCGACGTAACCTTCAACCCATCTGACATCAGCCAATGGAGCCAAATCTACAGCTTAGCCCAGCAGAACCACCTTAACCTGATGGGCATCCTTGACCAGCACCTCATGAACAACACTGGCTTCACTCTGGGTGACTGGACCAACGCGGTGACGCAGGCTGTGCAGGCTTTCGGCGGCGTTAAAGTTTGGGAAATCTGGAATGAGCCCAACTTCGCCGACAACACCTTAGGCTATTTTGACGGTTCCCCGCAGGCATACGTCGACATGCTGCGGACCGCTTACAACGTCATAAAAGCCGCTGCGCCCTCGGACACCGTGATTGGGTTAGGCGGCATGCCTCTGTATGACTCCGGAATCGTCAACGGCGTACAAACCATGAACTACTACACCAACCAATCTTACATTTGGGCTTCGCAGGTTGTGCAGCTTGGCGGCATGAATTACTGTGACGCCGTAGCCGTCCACGCCTACCCCTACGGCATGTACTTTTCCTTCCTTGCTGGGGCAACGTTCACAAACTACATGCAGCAGTATAGCCAGCTTTGCGGCAAACCAGTCTGGGTGACCGAAGTCGGGCAAGAATCCTCCAGTTCCACTTGGGCAGCCACTCAAGATCAACAAGCCTCCTTCTTAAATCAAAGTTACAACCTGCTTCGGAGCGCAGGTGCCAAAGCTTACTTCTGGTACGAACTAGCCGACAACTACGCAGCGGGCTCTGCATCCAATTCATACTTTGGTTTGTTCGATAGCAGTGGGAACTCGAAGGAGGCTTGGGGAACGTATGTCGCCGTCGTCAATGGGCAGCCAGCGTCGACTGCCACGTCCACACAGAACCCGTCAATCACTTCGTCCCCGAAACCGTCAACGTCGCTGTCCCAGAGCCCATCGTCCGCGGCAACTCCGACTGCCACCCCGTCTAAATCTGTTCCTGAAGAAAACTACGCCGCAGCCCTCGTCGCCATTCTGATAATATCAATTGCGGCTGCAATATCGACTTATCTAAAGAAACATCGGGCTTAGAATACCCAAACGTTTCACTTTTGACGTAAAATTCTTAGGACACTATTAAACTGTTTTTCGGATTTCTTTAAGAGCTCATGGATATTTTTTTCTTGGTTTCGAGTTTTCAGAGTCGAATTAGGCAGTTTTCTTGCTAAGTCGGGCTTCCTTCTTTGACGCTTTTGAGTTTTCCTAAGCGATTAGTTTTAAATTGTTTCGGCAGCTACGGGTCAATTCTCTGATGTGACGACATGTCAGATTCGAAAGTGAGTGATGCACAGGCTGGTTCTGCTAGCGTCGCCGCTAAACTTAAGACTGCGATGGCTTACAGGAACGCCCGCAAATACGAGAGCGCGTTGAGGTCGATTGATGAAGCCCTCTCCATTCAACCCGACGCAGAAGTGGCTTGGCTGACCAAAGGCGTTGTTTTGGCGGAGCTGGGACGATGCAGCGAGTCGCTGGCTTGCTATGACAAGTTAATTGCTTTGGATGCGTCTTCTTCGGTTGCGTATCGGCTGAAGGGTGCGACGTTTGAGATGCAGGGTTCCTACGCTAAAGCCGCCGACTGCTTTTTGAAGGCTGTTGAGTTAGAGCCGAGCAACATGGGTTTGCGTTTGAACTTGGCGAATAGCTACAAGAAACAGAAAAAATACGACGAAGCTTTGAAGTGTTATCAGCAGATACTTGAACATGAACCCCAAAACCCCACATTCAATTACTTTGTCGGAATCGCCTTGGGTGACATGGGCAACTATGAGGCGGCGCTGGGTTTCTTCGACGAGGCACTAAAGCTCAAGCCCGAGTACAACGAAGCCGCGTTGGCTAAGGGGTTCGTGCTGACTAAGCTGGGACGAGGCGACGAAGCCAAAGCTTGCACAGACAAGTTGTTGGGGACAGAAAAAGAAGCAGCCAGCCCAAAAGATGCCAGCCCCAAAGACGCTGATTACGCTTCGTTGAACGATTCCTGCAGGCAGGATTATGCGGCGTCCCAGAGACGGTTCAAAGACGCTTTTTCCCCTCCCCAATAGATTCGTAAATCGCAGCGGCTTGCGGTGGCTACTCGATTTTCGCGGTGATCCAGACGAACATGGGTCCGATTACGTTTATGGTCTTCTTGTTTGACCGCAGGTATCTTCTTACGGCGTCGTTGATTTCCATGTTGACGTCGGTGAGGCTTCGAATCATTTTGGCTTCCACCACGACTTCTTTTTCGCCTTTAGCGGCGGCTTGCTCTATCTCGTAGGCTGCCTTGTTCGCCAACCCCAGCATGTAACTGTGCGGGGTCTTGAGGACGTCTTCAGGGACTTTTTTGGGCATAGCGCCGATGATGTTTGCATCCTTCACCACAATGGGGTTAAGCGCCGCTGGACCCAGAAGCCGCTTGTTCTCTTCGTTCTTGACAATTTTCACGGTTAGGTTCTTGCCCATGAAGCTGCCCTCAAACGCCGTCACTTTTGCTGGCGTGGGGTCGTCTGCGTGTTTGGCTGCGGTTTCGTAGATGAGGTTAGCTAGGTTTTTGCCTTCAGTCGATTTGGGGGCCTCTATCAACCTTAACGAGTTGGCTACTTCTTGGGAGCTGAACACTTTGCTCTGGTACAAATATGGGTAAACGACTTTGCGGATGTCGTTTTCGCCGCTTAGAATCATCAGCATCCGCTCCAGCCCAAAGCCGAAGTTCCAGACAGGATGCGCAATCTTGTACTTGCTCAGCGGCACGGGACTGTAGAAGCCAGCGTCGCCTATCTCCAGCATTTTTTCCATGCGCGGATGCTTCACGAAAATCTCGTACTCCGTCTGTGGGGCATAGTATTTGGAGGTGGCGGTTTTTTTGGTGAAGCTGACTTGGCTAAACCCGAGTTTCGCAAATATTTGCCTAACCACTTCCAGCCCGTCTTCCACGCTAAACTCATCCGCCATAATCACGATCGAAGCCGTCTGCGAATCGTAGAGGTGGGTTGCGTCAAGCTTCTGTTCCCGACGGTATTTGGGTCCTATGGAGAACAGCTGTATCGGCAGGGGCTCGCGGTTTTGGTATTCCGACAGGACGCCGAACCAACCCGCCGTCGTGTGGCTGCGAAGAGTCATGCTAAGAGGCAGCGGCTTTAGGTCTTTGAGTTCTTTGAAGACGTCGTTAAGTAGACTTGTCGCCTGCTCCTCCTTAATCTTCAGCTCGTTAACCATTAACTCGACTAGGTTGTCCGAGTCGATTTTGCCTTTTTTATATTTTCGGAAGATTGCTTTGAGCTTTTCGAACGCGGCGAAGTCGGGAACTACCTTTTTGATTTCTTCCATCCGCTTCTCGCTGATGCCGATGTCAGGTCGGTCTAGACCAGCCAAAAAGAATATGCGGTCTAAAATGACGGGTGCTTCGGGACCGTACTGCTGGTAAACTTCGCCTTTTTCGATGAGGACGGGTACGATGGCTTCGGTGAACCCGATGTCTAAAAGCGTGTTTCTGACTTTGAAGATAAGGCTCATTAGGTCATGTTCTTTGCGTTTGTTCTGCAGGGTAAAGAAGCGTCCTTCCTGCTTTAGCAGCTTCGCTGTTTCCAGCCAAGTCTTCTCGTAATCCAATTCAGAATCTTTCTTGATTTTGTGAACATTAAATTTTACCAAACAAATATCCCAACTTTAATGTCAAGCGAGTTAGAGGCTTTTTCCCTAACTCCTAAAACTTATGAATGGAGATAATTATAAAAGCATATCTGACAAGCTAGCTATGATGGTTCTTATGTGCGAATCGCTTGACACTTCTAAACTTAAGAATCTAACCCGCGAAAGAGAAGGCTTCATCAATATCGACCCCTTGCAGACAGGCGGCAAACTGTACCCCGAATCCAAGGTGGCGTTGCAGAATTGGGGGGACGGCTACTCCGTCTGCGACTTCTGCGGCGGCAGGCTCGACGAAATCAAGAACCCGCCCATCTTCGACTTCGTGCACACGATGCTTCCCAAGTTCCTCGGCATCGACGTTGCCCGCGTCACCAACGGCGCACGGGAAGGCATCGACACAGTTATGCATTCCATGTGCAACGCAGGCGACACTGTGGTAATCGACAAGAACGCACATTACACAAGCTATGTGGCAGCGCAACGCAACAACTTGAACATTAAAGAGGTTCTTAACGGTGGCTACCCTGAATTTAAGATTGACCCAGAAAAATACGGCGTAGCCATCGAGGAAGTCAAGCAAGCCACGGGTAAACTTCCATCCCTGACTCTGCTCACTTACCCAGATGGCAGCTACGGCAACATAGTAGACGCGAAACGGGTAGCGGAAATCTCCCATCAATACGGAATACCCTTTCTGCTCAACGGCGCCTACGCAGTCGGACGGATGCCTGTTTCAGCGCGGGAACTGGGCTGCGACTTCATTGTCGGCTCAGGGCACAAAAGTATGGCGGCATGCGGGCCAGTCGGCGTCGTGGGACTCAAAAGCGAGTTTGAACCTAAAGTTCTGCGGAAATCAGCAACCCACAAAATCAAAGAGGTGGAACTTCTCGGCTGCACTTCACGGGGGGCGCCTCTGATTACTTTGATGACCAGCTTCCCGTTTGTAGTTGAACGGATAAGGCATTGGGATGAAGAAGTTGCGAAGGCAAGGTGGTTCAGCCAAGAAATTGAAAACATCGGACTCAAACAGTTGGGCGAAAAACCACACAGCCACGACCTCATGTTCATCGAATCCCAGAAGTTCTTTGACATATCGCAGAAGCATCCTAAACGCGGCTACTTCCTGCATAGCGACCTCAAAGAACGAGGCATCGTCGGCATCAAACCTGGGCTTACAAAGAACTTTAAGATGTCAACTTTCCAGGTCAAGGAAGAAGACCTGAAAAAAGTCGTTACTGCATTCAAAGAAATCCTAAGCAAATACGGCGCCGCCTAAGACACGCGGGTTGCAAGGAGCCCGTTAAGCTTTTTCTTTATGCCACCTTACGCCCTGAGGTGTGTCCTCAAGTATTATGCCCATTGCCTTGAGCTGTGCTCTTATGGCGTCGGCTTCTTTCCAGTTCTTCGCCCTTCGTGCCTCTTCCCGTTTCTGCACTAGTGCGTCGATGTCAGTTGAAAGGGCTTCTTCAACTTCCACTTTGCCTATGACACCTAAAACCTCGTCCATGCTCATCATTAAGCCGCCGACATCCGCCGCTTCCTGCTTACTCACAGTGCCGGCGTCAAGCAGGTTGTTTATTTCCCGTACAAAATCAAAAAGTGATGCTATCGCGGTGCCGATGTCGAGGTCATCATCCATTGAGCCGCCGAAGCACGCTTGCAGCTTCTCGGATACGGTGGCAACGGCTCCTTTGCTGTCTCGCTCGCCTTCGACTTCATGTAGCCGCCGCAAAAAGTTGCGTAGCTTACCCACCGCGCTTTTCGCCGATTCTAAGGCTTCAAACGTAAAGTTGAATTGCTGCCGATAATGAACCGACATCAGCAGGAACCGTATCGCAGTCGGGTCGCACTCCTTCGCCAGCAGGTCGCGTAGGGTGTAGTAGTTGCCGAGGCTTTTGGACATTTTTTTGCCCTCCACCTGCAGATGCTCGTTGTGGAGCCAGTAGTTGACGAATTTTTTGCCGCTTGCTGCCTCGCTTTGTGCAATCTCGTTTTCGTGATGCGGGAACATGTTGTCGACGCCGCCGCAGTGAATGTCAAAGGTTTCGCCCAGATACCGCATGGACATAGCCGAGCACTCCACATGCCAGCCTGGCCTGCCCTTGCCAAGCTCCGTTTCCCAGTAAACGTCGCCGTCCTGAGGCGTCCAAGCCTTCCACAGGGCGAAATCCTGTGCTTCTTCTTTGGCGTACTCGTCTTGGCTGACCCGTGCGCCCGCTTTTAACTCGCCAGTTTTCAACTTTGAAAGCTTGCCGTAGGTTGGGAACTTGCTGATGCAGTAGTAGATTGAGCCGTCTTCGCCACGGTACGCATAGCCCTTAGCCATCAAAGCCTTGATGAGAGTGACCATTTCGGGAATATGGTCGGTGGCTCTGGGGTAAACGTCGGCTGGCACTATATTCAGGGTTTTGAGGTCTTCAAAAAAGGCTTTGATGTAGAAATCGGTGAATTGCCGAAGCGGCAACCCCTCCTTTTGGCTGCCCTTAATTGTTTTGTCGTCCACATCTGTGAGGTTCATCACGTGGGTGACCTTGAAACCTCGATGCACAAGCCAGCGTTTGAGCAAATCTTCGAAGAGGAAGGCGCGGAAGTTGCCGATGTGTGCGTAGGCGTAGACTGTGGGGCCGCAGGTGTAGATTTTGACTTTGGCCGTTTCCAGCGGTTTGAAGGGTTCTTTTCTGCGGGTTAGGGTGTTGAAAAGAAGTATTTTGGGTTGTTCGGTCATTTTTGCACGGAAAATACAAGCTGCAAAAATTATTTAAGGGTTTAGCAACCTTTATAACAACGTTATATTATGGATTAACAAGCGCTCCACCAAAAATCGTGCTCCCTTAATATTTTTAGGAGGGACACAACCATAGAATTCCCTGCCGGGGTAGCCGAAGGGTTCAGGCGGCAGCCTGCAGAGCTGCTTTATGTGGGTTCAATTCCCACCCCCGGCTCCAACTGTTACTAACTCCAATTGATTCCTATGCGCTATCTTGTTTGAAGCGCTTTTTTGCCTGTCGGTACACAAGAAGTCTCCATGCAAGCACTATAATTGCAGCCGCTGCAACCGAAGCAACCGCCACATCCACATAAATTGGGGTACTAGCGGGTTTGACAACTTCGAGAGGACGCATCATTTCGTTGTCTTCATGGTCAAGTATGTGGCAGTGCCAAACGTAACCTGGCCCGACGGTGGGGTCGAATTTGTAGCTTGAGCCGTCTTGGGGCGCAAAGCGGACTCTTATGGTGACCACTGAGGCGGGTGGAACTTGGATGGTGTCTTTCCAGCATTCTTGATTTAAATATGGCTTTGTCGGGGTGCCAACAAGGTAAGGGTTCAAAGAGGGCAGGTTTCTGGTTGGGTGGGTTAACGGTGGCTCGCCGTTTAGCTTTGTCCAGTCCGTCAAGTAGGGTATTGAATTCAATGTTTGGGTTTGGACAAGCTGGAATTGAACTAGATGCAGATGAATCGGGTGCATATCCATGGTTGGATTAACAATCACCCAATCTTCGGTTGTGCCTAAAACGGGCTTCTCTGAAACTGGGGCGTCCCATGTTTGACCGTCAAGCAGCATTTCGTCGTTAGATGGGGCGTTCCCGACCTCGAATAGTGTGAAGACGCGGGTTTTAGTTGGGGTTGGCAGATTGGGGAAGTTTCCGGCGAGGGTTGGGTTAAGGCTTGTAGGCAAGGTTTTAGCGGCGTCTCCTTTTTTGGCCAATAACGGTGAATTGAATGATTTGCCCCACAGTTTCTCTTTCATCGCTGGTGAGGGCTGGATCGGCATTCTGCAAGACTATTTTAGTGCCTGTGGGAACGTTGGAGAAATCTATCAGTAAATCAGCTCTTTCGGCTGGTGCGATGGTGAGGGCGTTTAGGGGTGCCGGAGTTTTAAGGTATCCGCCGTCACTGCCGATTTGCGTAAAGTTCATGCCGTTTGAGAGGTGAAGGGTGTACGCACGTGAGTTTGAGCCATCTAAAATGCGGAGGCGGTAGACTCCTTGTTTGACATCCATGTTTGGCCAGACTTTGCCGTTGACCATGAGGGTGTTGCCGCTGAAGGTCGGGTTCCAGTATGGATGAACACTTGGGTCGCTGCCGTCGCTGGGAAAATACAGGGAGCCATCCGAAAGGAAACTTCGATCTTGTATGACCAGCGGCATTTCATATTGACCTGACGGAAGCGATGCGGCTAAGGGGTCATTTGTGCTTCTTAAGATGTAGAAGCCTGCAAGCCCAGCCATAACATTAAGCCTTGTTACGCCTAAGGCATGGTCATGATACCAAAGGGTGGTAGGCTGCTGTTCATTGGGGTATTCGAACACTGCCGCGTTTGGATCAGTCGGGATAACTGTGCTGTAAGCTGGTCCATGTAACCCGTTGGCGGTATACCACGCATCGGGGTTTCCGTCTGAAGCCGACGGGGTTTCGCCGCCATGCAGGTGAATCACTATTGGCACAGGGCTCTGGGCCTGGGAATATCCAGGCGGAAAAGCAGGTGCTGCTGCCGCGTCAGGCATCTCCATGTTGTTTGGGTTAGCCCAATGGATGGTTGGGTCGACGGCGAACAGGCTGGGCAGGGGGTTGCCTGAAGCGTCTACAAGGTCGTTGATCCATTTTACTCGGACTGGAACCCCTTGAATTGCCTCAAAAGTGCATCCTGGCGTGCTCTGCACCACACCCAAGTTTTCTCCAGTTACAGCGTCTTTTGCTTGGCCTTCGAACCCCCAGACAGTTGTTTTTCCAAATCCTGTTGGTTGACCGGCAGAGTTTATGGTGGGCAACAGTTGCTGTTGAAATTGGGTTATGCTGACGTTGTAGTCCTGTCGAATGAGCTTGCCAGAGGCATCGGTGATGTTGCCTGCGGCATAGACTGGTGGAGGTTCAGTTAATTGGTTTGTCCATTGAGGAATTGAATTTGGGTTTAAAAGAGTGGGCGCCTGAGAGGAGGCATTTATGGTTAGAAAACTGGTCGATATGGAACAAAATAGAATTGCAAAAAGCAAGAGAAAGAAAGCACTCTTCAACTTAGACCCCAACAGTACTAACTCTAATTTAGATATAAAACTTATTTTATTCGGTTTCTTCAGAACGAATTATTAGACAAACTGCGCTGAAAAATTCGCTGAGACGAGTTGCAGGGTTTTTGGATATGGAATTCAATTCCCATCCCAGCTCCACTGCTTCTAAGCTTAAATTTTGAGGAACAAAAGTAATCTTCTTATCATACGAGTTTGTTATACTGTTTTGGTAATACCTGTGACGATGGAAGAAACTGTTTGCGCAAAGGTTCCAGCTGAACTCAAGAAGAAGCTATCCAACCTAGGCGTGAACGTAAGCGAAGTAATACGCGAATCTTTGCGGTTAGAAGTGGATCGGTTAGAAAGAGAGCGGCTAAACAAGCTTGCCAACGAAGTATCAGTTATCCTCAAAAAAATCCCGCCTGAAGAATTCACCGAATCAATACGCGCCTCAAGGGATAATAGATGACAAAGCCCAAGTTGCTGTTTGACTCTAACGCCATATACACGCTCATCCGAGAAACCCCAGACAAAGCTCTGGATATGCTAATGGAAGGAGCAACGATTTATTTAGCGTACTACGAGATTGGTAACGCCTTATGGCGAGAATGCCTTTTGCTTAAAAGGATAAGCATTGAGGAAGCTGAAAAATCTTTAAGTTTAATGTACGAAATGCTTGCGCGTATGCAGGTAGCCTCGCTGAATAACGAAAAAGGAAACGAAACATTGGACACAGCGCATAAGTTCAAATTGACCTTTTATGACTCCGCTTACCTTGTAGAGGCAAAGAAAGACAACCGAATCTTGGTTACTGACGACAAGAAACTTGCTAAAGCCGCAGAAAACTTCGGTGTAGAAACTCTGTCCAGCAATACGCTCATGAATAGCAACAGGTAAAGAGCAACCAACAAATGTTACGCACCGCAGGATAATGCTAATGGCTTAAAACCATTTTTTGTGATGCCTCTGGCTTTTGGGCGATTTGGCGGCTTCGCAGAAAAATTTTCTTTTTTTTTGAATTTATCTAATAATTTCTTTAATGCAGATTGCTGCTTTGCAAAAATGTTTGCTTGCCAGTGTCACTGTCAAACATGCTATTTTTCCTTCAAATTAATCCAAAAAGCTTTTTTAAGTGAACGTAATGGTCGATAAAGACTCTACATGATAAACCAACCTCTCACAAGCAGTCCAAGCGATTCGTTAGCAAGCATGGTCGGCTTTATCTCTGCAGTTTGGAAGACCGAGGTTCCCCAAGATTCTTCTTGATTGAGGCGTAGACATGCTTGAGCTTCTGTTTCCTTTAGGGTTAGCAGCATTTTTTCTTGCCATAATTTTGCCCCTCATCGGCTCAAAATTCATCAACAGCAAAATCTCCAGACAAGCTTCGCTCTTATTCACCTGCATCGCAAGCATCGCAATCTTGGCTTTTTCGCTGGAAATAATCTTCACGGGAAAAAGTTACGTCTTATTCGCTTACCAAATAACGCCCACATTCCAATTTTCCTTTATAGTTGATAGGTTAGCGGCATTTTTCCTTATCTTAGTCAGCATTGTTTCAGTTTCCGTTGCAATTTATTCGGTTGCATACGTGGAGCATATTGCGCATGAGCGGCAGGAAAAACCTGATTGTTTCCTTCATGAACGTGTTCATTGTCTCCATGGTTCTGGTTGTTGCTTCAGATACGATGTTTTCGTTTCTGTTTTTCTGGGAAACCATGGCGTTCTCTTCTTTTCTTCTTGTGATGACGGAGTTTGAGAAACAGGAAACCCAGAAAGCAGGCATGTTCTACTTTGTCATGACGCATCTGAGCACTCTTTTCCTGCTCTTCGCATTCCTATTCATTTACACCCAAACAGGAACATTCAACATAGGGCAGATACAGGCAAACCCCCTAATTACGTCGGTTGCTTTTGTCTTTCTTTTCCTTGCATTCGGCATAAAAGCAGGCATAATTCCCTTCCACAAGTGGCTGCCGCTAGCGCATCCAGCAAGCCCATCAAACATATCCGCGCTTATGTCTGGAGTTATGATAAAAGTCGCCATCTACGGGTTAGTGCGGTTTGTTACTGCTTATGCCCATGCAAATGTGGTGGGGCATGCTTATCTTGGCGGCAGGAACAATCTCGGCTGTGCTTGGGCGTAATCTACGCCCTTAAAGAACATGACATCAAACGTTTACTCGCTTACCACAGCATCGAAAACATCGGCATCATATTCATCGGCTTTGGCTTATACGTAATCTTCACGCTGTCAGGGCTCCCCGCCATCGGCTTACTTGCACTCGTAGGCGCTCTTTTCCACACATTAAACCATGCCATATTCAAAAGCCTACTCTTCATGACATCAGGCTCCGTAGTCAACGCCACAGAAACAAGAAACATCGAAGAAATGGGCGGACTAATCAAACGAATGCCAACTACAGCGCTGCTGTTTCTGATTGGCGCAGTCTCCATTTCAGCGTTGCCGCCTTTCAACGGCTTCGTAAGCGAACTCATGATTTTCCAAGCATTCTTCCAATCCGCAGCCTTAGCCAACCCATTCCTCGAGCTACTGCTCATTGTTGCCTTGGCGGTGTTCGCACTCACAAGTGCACTTGCAGCCGCATGCTTCGTGAAGGCTTTCGGAATTACGTTCCTTGCATTGCCCCGCTCAGAAGAAGCAAAAAACGCGAAGGAAGCGCCCAAACTCATGCTAATTGGTCCAGCTATACTTGCAGCCTTATGCGTTGGGCTCGGAGTTTTTTCGCTTCAGATTTTCGGAGTCCTCGGCTTCTCTTTCCCGTTGCCCAACATGCTATTCATAGGAGCAGTATTAGCAGGGTTCTACGTGTTCGCGTTACGTTGCTTTGCGTGAAGTTGCTAACAGACGGGAAAGAATCGCTGAAACATGGGGCTGCGGAATCCCAACCCAAACATCCAAGATGGAGTACACCGCCTCAGGGTTCTCAGAACCAATAGTCACAATCCTGAAATCGATTTTCCGCACCCAAAAGAAATCCGAACGCAACTATCACGACGACAAAAACGTGATTTTCAAGGATGGAAAAGCAGAAATTCACCTCATGAACTTCTTTGAGGAACGCGTGTACATGCCTGTCGCCAACTTTGTCAGAAAAGTTTCACTGAAAGTTAACGATTTGCAGAGGGGCGACGTTGACTTGCATGTCGCGTACTGCTTTCGTAATTATAGTGGTTTTTCTACTGATAATTTGGTGGTTTGCATGAACTTCACACTAATCGCATACGGCATACTAAACATGTTGTTTGTTCTGTTAATCTCGCCGCTGTTTATCAGTCTCATAAAAAAGGTGAAAGCCCACGCTCAAAAAAGAAAAGGCCCATCCGTCCTGCAAACTTACCGCAACCTCGCCAAACTGCTAAAGAAAGAAACAGTTTACTCGGAGAACTCGTCATGGATAATGCGTGTTACACCCCTTGTCAACATTGCCGCGTTCTGGTCGCAAGCCTTTTTGTTCCCCTGCTTCTCATCCCTCAACCGACGAACTTGGTGGGAAACATAATTCTCTTCATTTACCTTTTAGCTCTCGCAAAGTTTTTCATGGCGCTCTCAGGACTTGACGCAGGCAGCACCTTCGGCGGCATGGGCAGCAGCCGCGAAATGGCAATATCCGCATTAATCGAACCAGTCGCAATAGTAGTGTTCGCCGCCTTAGCGTTTGTCTTCAAAACCATAAACATCCCTGACATGTTCAGGGGCGCATTAGCCTCAAACGTGCTGATTGACCCCGCTGTTATTCTCATATCCATTTCACTGTTCATAGTTTTAATCGTTGAGTCCGCAAGGGTTCCAGTTGACAATCCTGAAACACACCTTGAGTTAACGATGATTCATGAAGCCATGATTCTTGAGCAGTCAGGAAAGAACCTGGCGATGATGGAGCTGTCAAGCGCAATGAAGCAGCTTCTCCTCATGGGGCTACTCATCAACATCCTTTTTCCCTGGGGGTTAACGACAAATTTTACGGTTCCAGCAATTTTGATTTCACTTGCCGCCTTTGTCCTTAAAGCGCGGTGCTTGCCGTAATCATTGGTTTGTTTGAGTCTTCATGCGCTAAATCCAGGCTGTTTCGCCTGCCAGGCTTGTTTGCTTTGGCGTTGTTCCTCTCAGTCTATAACCTTGATTATTGTGGTGTTTGCATGATAATTGCCTCTTTCAAAAGTTTAGCCGAAATCCTGATTGTCCTGATATTAGCCACAGAAGCCATCATTATAATGAAAAGGGACATTCTGTTCCCTCATAACGACGTATGCTTTCCAGTCCGTACTTTTGGCTGCGTTGGCTTTGCTGTTTTTTGTGGAAACGGGCAGCTTCACTTTTCTTTGCCTTGCCGTAATTATTCTGGTAAGCAAAGTAGTGATTATACCTCACTTTATGGGGCTCGTGCAGAGAAAACTTAACATAAAACGAGACATCCAATTCCACTTTCTCTCGCCTATAACATCCCTGTTCGCAAGCGTATTCATCATCCTGTTCGTTTATCTCTCATTCTCAAAACTTCTCTCACCGTTAAACCTCTATAATTCGAACGAGTTTTTCCTTAGGCGCCACAGTCGGCATGTCCATTGTTTTCATGGGCATGATAGTGATATTCACCCGAAAACAAACAATCACCAACGTCGTCGGCTACCTCACAATGGAAAACGGCGTTGTCCTCTTCAGCCTATTCCTAACTGAGCTTCCACTGCTGATAGAGTTTCTCATCGTCATAGACTTGATCATGATTACATTGATTGCAACCATATTGGCTTTCGGCATCGACTCGACAATCGAAGAATTCCACGCACGGCTCAACCCCTTCCAAGAACCACGGAAAAAAGTTCCTAACTTACCCGACATTGAAGTTGCGCAAAACCTCAGCGAGGAGGATCAACAATGATTTTGTCACTGAACATGATGTTAGCCGTTTACGGGTTAGTTGCGCTCGCGGTCTTGCTGCTAACTACTGCTTTCCAAGTCGCACAGAACAATGAATGTTTTATCGATCGTGCTTCCCGCATCATACTTAGCGTTAACACTTTTCATCTTGACCTATTCGCGTGCTTCCAGGTTACTCTTTAGGCGGAGGCTACTTCCTTGTGGATCATTTGGCGCTCTACGAAGTCTTCATTTCGGCAGTTCTCTTTTTGTTAGCCGCCCTTTACTCTAAAGGATACATTGAGGGCTCAATAGAAATACATGAGATGGACCGCATCAACCTCAAACTTTTCTATGTCGCATTCAACCTGCTGCTTAGTCGCGATAACATACGCGTTCTTCTCAGACGACCTTGCCCTCTTCT
The DNA here is from genome assembly GCA_963780185.1 of Candidatus Bathyarchaeota archaeon. Lineage (GTDB taxonomy): Archaea > Thermoproteota > Bathyarchaeia > Bathyarchaeales > Bathycorpusculaceae > Bathycorpusculum. The sequence continues at coordinate 24,280 of CAWABA010000005.1, forward strand.
GGATACTGGCTGAATTAACAACGGCTTTCTCAGCAGTCCTCATCGTCATGCTCAACGCACCCAAAAACATCGGTGCAACGCTCAAGTACGTTTTCATAACTTCAACCTGCATGCTCTTTGCATTCATCGGTCTCATACTCCTGTTCACTTGACCCAAAACAGCTCTCGGCGCAGGAACACTAAACTGGAGCACCCTCATGTCCGTTGCAAGCACACTGCCGCCGGGCATACTGTTTGCCTCGTTCATCTTCACGTTTGTGGGGTTTGCCGCAAAATCAGGCATCGTCCCATTCCACGCTTGGCTACCCAGCGCACACTCGAAAGCTCCCGCGCCAGTAAGCGCAATTCTGTCAGGCAGCGTCACAAGCGTCGGAATCTACGGAATAATCAGAATGTACGCCATCGTTGCCCAAAGCTCCGAGCTGTCCAAAATCTCGATCTTCCTGATTGCCCTTGGCGCCACAAGCATGATTGTTGCAGCCTTAACGATGATTAATCAGGTGAACCTCAAAAAACTAATAGGCTACTCAACTGTGGAAAACATGGGGTTCCTCCTTGTAGGTTTAGGCATAGGCGGCGCAGTGGCTATTTTCTGGATGCTGTTCTACATACTTGCTCACGCTTTCACGAAGGCGTCTCTGTTTTTCTCAGCAGGCATAATGCATCATCAGTTCGAAAGCGTCAGGATGGAAAACATAAAAAACGCCTTCAAACTGCAACCCTTCGCCTCCTGGAGCCTCATACTGGGAACAGTAGCCATCACAGGCATGCCGCTATCAGCGATTTTCCTCCCCAAAATCTCAATTCTCCTGCAATCAGACAAGCTGTCGCCAGCTTTGCTTTTCGGTTTGCTGTTAATTTTCCTTTTCGCAGCAGCAGCCTTCGGAGTTTTCCTAATTAAGATGCTGTCTCGGAAAGAAGAAGGAAAATCTGACGAGATTAAGCATTATCAGGCAACGTTAGGCATGAAAATCTCAATCGTGGTACTTTTGGCTATGGTTTTTGTTCTCGGGGTGTTTCTCCCGCAGCAACTAAACGATTTGTTGAAAACAATCGTGTCTGAACTGGGCATAAGGTGAAATAAATGAATATGAAGCAAGAATTGGAAAATCTGTTAGGGCAAAAACAGGAAGTAGTTGAAGGCTTAAACAGCGAGCTTTATTTGCCGTTGAACGAAGCCGAATTGCAAAACGCCATAAAAGTGCTGTCTGAAAATAACTTTGATTTGGTCACTTTATTCTGTGTCGAAAATTTTGACAAAACAGGATTCACCCTCTTTTACGCCTTCGAAAAAAATGGCTATGAAGAAATATTGGTTTTGCAGGCAGCACTAAGCGGCAATCAAGCCGTTTCAATAGCCAAAACTTTCCCTTCCGCAAGCTGGTACGAACGCGAAGCCACCGACGGGTTCGGAGTGGAATTTCCTGGCGCTTTCGACAAACGAAGACTCCTCTTGCATGAAAATTACCCATCAGGCTTTCATCCGCTTCTAAAATCTTTCAAAAACGGAAAAATAGAAACCCAAACGTCGGACATGCAAAGCGAATACGTTTTCAAACATGTTGAGGGCGAAGGCGTTTACCAGATTCCAGTTGGGCCTGTTCACGCGGGAATTATAGAGCCAGGGCATTTTCGTTTCAGCGTTATTGGAGAGACGATTTTTAATCTTGAGGTGCGACTTTTCTACAAGCACCGCGGTTTAGAGAAACTTGCCGAAGGCATGCAGCCGAAAGACTGCGTTAAAATTGCTGAAAGCATAAGTGGCGATGAATCTGTGGCTAATGCGGTGGCTTTCTGTATTTCCGTGGAAAAAATCTGTGGCGTCGCGGTGCCGAAGCGGGCTTTGCAGCTGCGAACAATTTTTCTGGAGCTTGAACGGGTTTACTCTCATTTGGGCGATTTAGCAGGCATGTGCGTAGACGTAGCTTACCCGGTTGGCGCCAGCCCCTTCTTTATTCTAAGAGAGGAACTTTTCAGGTTAAACGAGGCGTTGACGGGTTCCCGATTCATGAAGGGCATAATTGCCTTGGGCGGCTTAACCAAGGATGCGCCGATCGGGAGCCTTGCAGAACCTTTCAGCGTACCTACAGGCGTTTCCAGTGAGGCTGGGAGTCGCCGCTGGAGTAGATAACACTTATTTCTCGGTCATCGACAGGTTCGAAACCACCGGCAAAGTTAAGCCCGAAATCCTCTCACCGCTCCACATTACAGGTCCCGTTTCGAGGGCTTCAGGAAAAATGACGGACACCCGCATCAACCACCCCTACGGACTGTACAGAGAATTACATGTCAAACGAAGAACTCTACCCAACGGCGATGTCCTCGCCAGATTCAACCTTAAAACCGCGGAAGTACTTGACTCCGTGAAAATAATTCAGGACATAATCAAGAAATTAGACACGGGGGAAGTGTCGGCGCCCTGCCAAATCAGGGACGGGTACGCGTTGTCTTTGGTTGAGTCTGCTCGGGGACAGAACGTTCACTGGGTCCTAATCAAAAACGGGTTAGTGGACAGGTACAAAGTGAGGACTGCTTCTTTCTGTAACTGGCAAGCAATGGAACATGCGGTTCTCGGAAACATTGTTCCTGATTTTCCCCTCATTAACAAAAGTATGAATCTATCTTATGCGGGTACGGACTTGTGATTTTTATGGCAAAAGCTATTTCAAATGTTTTAAGAAAAAAAGTAACGGAAGACTTCGAATTTAAGGATGCAGAATTCGAGGGCATCGGCCTGCAACTAAAAGAAAAGGTTGACCGAGTTTTCGGCAGAAGCCTAGCTATCCGCGAATTAGACACGGGAAGCGATAACTCAGTGGAGATTGAGCTGAATAATCTTAGCACTCCATACTATGACGTTGAACGCTTCGGCATATCCTTCGTCGCTTCACCCCGACACGCTGACGTTCTCATAGTTACAGGCGCCATAACACGCAACATGGAAACTGCCGCAAAGAAAACATACGACGCCATGCCCGCGCCCAAATTTGTCGTGGCAGTAGGTGACGACGCCTGCGGCTGCGGAATCTGGAACAATTCTTACGCCGTTCTGGGTGGAGCAGACAAAATCTTCAACGTTGACTTAAAAATTCCTGGAAACCCACCGTCTCCCAGAGACATTCTTCGAGGTCTGCTTGGATTCATTAACGAAATAGAGAAGCAGCCCAAAAAATTGACGAAATAAAGTAAGAATTAGGGGTGGCTCCAGTTTAGTAAGGGTTCAATTCAAGCCCAGCGCCACAACTAAACTTCCTAGAGTTATCAATAAATGCAGATGATGTTCGGAACAATTTGCCCTGTCGAAGCGTCGATTAGAATTTGGCGAGGTACAGCACTGTTGGTTAAACTCAGGAGACTCGACCTTTGGATGTCTATTTGCCATACGTATTGGTAAATCACGCCGTTGCCGTAAACATCCGAGTAGGATGCAGGTGGGTTTGTTACGTAGGTTGGGTTTAGAGACGAACCTGTTTCGTAATTGCTCAGGGATGGGTTTGTTGTATAAGGGCTAAGATTTTGCAAAAATGCTGTAAAGTTGGTCACAGTTTTCCAGTACACAAGATTGATACTGACCGTCATGCCTTGAAGTGATGTCTTGTTCCAACCACCTGTTTCAAACCCCATCAGCAGTGCTTGGTACATTGAAATTGGCGGTGTAAATGAAGAGTTAATGTTTGTGACTGGAACCACTGCCCCAAATTCATTCTGGTATGCGGCGGCTTCTGGATTTAATCCCCTGAAGAAATTGTTTTCCTTATGCAGACTAACCGTTTGATTATACTCAAATATTGCAATTGTTGAACTTGCGATTAGGAGCGCTACAAGCAAGAATGCAACAGGTTTTAAGCCGACTTTACGGCTAAAATGATGCTTAAGTGTTTTCGTTTTGACATTGTTTTTTGTGGTTGCGTTCTCCACTGTTTGCACCGTTAGCAAAGCGTCTTTTCCTTGGTCAGAGAGGCAGTACTTGCCATAATCGTCGGTTTTTATGAGTCCGTTAAGTTTGGTTAAGTGATGCTGCAGGTGTCCGCTGCTTTCAATGGATGTCTTCTTCTTCAGGTCGGCAAAACCGATGGCGCCTTCGTTTAGAACTTTTAAAATGAGTATGCGTGTCGGATGTCCAAGTGCATCGAATACTTCTGCACGTTGCCTGTCGTCTTCAACCTGCCTTTCGTCTTCCATTTTCCATAGACCTTATCTTGCCCATGTCATATCCATTAGTCTATTTAATCCCTCTTTTGTAGACCTAATGAAAAAGTCGATTAACGGTTAGTCCAGTTATCTGGACACCAATTAATTAGGAAAAAAACCTCTTCCCGAACAATTGTATGCCCATCCTCTTTGTTGTAGCCAAGCTTATACATCGGAAGACGACTAACTTGAAATGAAACCTTTTTCTACAACTACCTGTATCCATCCGCGGCTCTTTGGCCGAACCCTCTGATTTAGCGGGATGGTTTTTCGGCTAATTTGCATTTGGCAGATTTATTTCGCCTGTAGCCATCAGAACCTGCTCTGCCAAGAACACTTCCAACGAGTCAAGCGCTGAATCGTGGCTTGCTTGCTTGTGTTCGGCTAAATGGTTTTTTATGGCTCGGTTCATGGCTTTTAAATCGGGAACTACTAAAATTTCTGAGCCGCATACACATCTGACAGTTGGCATGCTTTTCGTATGAACGGCGGACTTACTTTTTCGTTGCTGGCGGGATACATAGTTAATTTCTTGGAACCTTCTTTTTGTCATGTGCAAAACTCTTCTTGCCCACTTTTTGATCTATGCTGGAGCAAGTGGTATCTTCTTTATTCTGCGCAAAATATAAAATTCTGTTGTAGGCTTGGCACAATCACAGAAACAGCGGGTCAAAATTTCCTTTAATTTAGTTAGATTTAGGTTCATTTCTTTGATTCTGAATGCGGTTTCGCATGAATCAAGCAACTGGAAATAGCAAAAGTTTATAAAAAGAAAATCACGTTTTCCATTGGAAAGACCACGGGTGAAACTGGAAACTCGTGAGGCAACGAGAATGAGACGATCAAAACTAGAAACGTACGTTGACATCCTCAAAGTGTTGGCACATATGGGTCCCTTGAAGCTGACACACATCATGAACAAAGCCAACGTCAACAGCAGCCTACTAAACAAGCATCTGGGCTTTCTAATCGAACAAGGCTTGGTAGAAGAACGAACACTTAAGAAAAGCCGTACAGTTTTCGCAGTCACGCAACGTGGCATAAACGTGCTGAAGTATTTCCGAGAACCCCTGCAAGAAATATCTGTCCTAGAAAAAGCATAACATCAAACAAAAGCCCTATCGCGAAATGGACGTCAAAGATGGGTTCACTTGCTCTTCTTGAATTCCAGCCTTCAAAAACAAGAAGCTTATCTTTTTTGGGAGAGCAAAAAGAAACCGAATTCCCCAAGCAGGTTCGGCAGAAAACGCATTTGTTTTTCGCCTGATTTGAAGAAGGCACTTTCGATTTGGATGTTTTTGCTTTTGCAATAGTCCCGAAAGTCGTTTAGGCTGAGAAAGTGCAGGTTCGGCGTGTTATACCATTGATAGGGCAGCGATGCCGTGACTGGGACGCGTCCGCTGAAGAAGATTTTGGCTCTGGCTTTGTAATGCGCGAAGTTGGGGATGCCGACTATGGTTTTTTTGCCTACTCGCAGGGCTTCTTGGAGGGCGAAATCGGGTTTTTTTACTTGCTGCAGGGTCTGGTTTAAAATGACGTAGTCGAATGAGCCGTCAGTGTACTCAGACAGTCCCGTGTCGATGTCCTGCTGGAAAACGCTCAAACCATCGGCGACGCATCGCAAAATGGCGTGTTCGTCGAGTTCGATGCCTTGGGCACGTACATGCCGTTCTCGTATCAGGTAGGATAGGAGTTTGCCGTTTCCGCAGCCCAAATCAAGTACAGACGCGCCGTCGAAAATCCATTTGGCGAAGGCTTTGTATTCAGCGGGTTGCGTCATCGTCTGTTGTGCTCCTTGTCGTTGTTATGGACACGGTTTAGGAAGTTGCTTATCAGGTGTGCCTCTTGTTCGGTTTCAAGCAAGAAGGCGTCGTGTCCGTAGGTTGAGTTTAGTTCACAGTAGCTTGCATCTACACCAGCCAATTTGCATGCCTTCACGATTTCCTGTGACTGGTACGCTGGGTAGAGCCAATCTGACTTGAATGCGAGGACAAGCACTTTTGCCTGCAACCCGCGAAAGATGTCTCCGAGGCTGTGCCCATTTAAGATGTTGAAGTAGTCTATGGCTTTGGTTATGTAGAGGTAGCTGTTTGCGTCGAACCGTTTAACGAAGTTGTCGCCGCGGTTACGCAGGTAACCTTCTACCTCAAAGTCCGCGCCGAACTTGAAGGGTGCCTTCTCTGACCTGAATTTTCGACCGAACTTATCCGCCATTGAAGCATCACTCATGTAAGTGATGTGCCCAATCATTCTTGCAATAGCTAACCCTTTGGCGGGGATGCTGCGGCTGTAGTAGTCGCCGCCTCGCCAGTTGGAATCTGCCATGACCGCTTGTCTGCCGACCTCGTTGAAAGCTATCTGCTGAGGCGTATGCTTCATCGTTGTGGCGATCGGGATGGCTGCGCGTATTCGTTTGGGGTAAGATGTCATCCACTGCAGAACCTGCATGCCGCCCATGGACCCGCCGACTACCGCCAACAGTTTTTCGATGCCTAAGTGGTCGATGAGGTGCCGTTGCGCCTTAACCATGTCGCCCACCGTGACCAGCGGGAAGCTGATGCCGTAGGGTTTGCCTGTTTTGGGGTTGGTTGATGATGGGCCTGTGGAGCCTTGGCAGCCTCCTAGAACGTTGCTGCATATGACGAAGTATTTGTCGGTGTCGATTCCTTTGCCTTGACCGATCAGGTTGCTCCACCAGCCGCCAGGTTCCGCGGCATGAGCATCCCCAGTGAGTGCATGCAAAACCAGAATGGCGTTGGATTTTTCCGAGTCAAGTTTGCCGAACGTTTCGTAGGCAAGGGTTACGGGACCAAGCTTTTCGCCTGATTCCAACGTAAACTCGTTTGGCGCACACCCAAAAGTGTAGCTGCACTGCGTTTGGGCGTTTTCGGGGGGTTTTGTTGTGATGAGCTTGTTTGCCTCCATAAAATAAAAAAAGGTTGATTGTTTACGGTCCGGCTGATGCTTTCAAGGCTTGGTCTAAGTCTTCGATGATGTCCTGCGGGTCTTCGATGCCTATTGAGAGCCGAATGTAATCTAGCGTGACTCCTGTTGCAGCTTGCTCTTGAACGGTCAATTGCTGATGCGTCGTCGAGGCGGGATGGATGATTAGGCTTTTGGTGTCTCCAATGTTTGCCAGATGCGAGAACAGTTTGACTGATTCGATTAGGCGTTTGCCGCTCTTTAAGCCGCCTTTTATGCCGAAGCCGACGAGGCCGCCGTAGTTGCCTTGGAAGTATTTCTCTGCAAGTTTATGGCTCGGGTGGTCTTCCAGTCCCGGGTAGTTCACCCATTTAACCAACGGATGCTTCCGCAGGAACTCCGCGACTTTCAGCGCGTTTTCTGAGTGTTTTCTTTGTCTTAGCGGTAGCGTTTCTAATCCCTCTATGAAAAGGAACGCGTTGAAGGGGCTCAGGGTTGGTCCGATGTCCCGTAGCAGTTGCACTCTTGCTTTAAAGATGAAGGCGACGTTGCCTAAGCCTGGAAAGTTGCCGAAGGCATCCCAGTATTTTATGCCGTGGTACGATGGGTCGGGCTCGGTGAATTCTGGAAATTTGCCGTTGTTCCAATCAAATTTGCCGCCGTCTACGATTACGCCGCCGATGCTTGAGCCATGTCCTCCGATGTATTTTGTTGCGGAGAGCACTGTTATGTCTGCGCCGAATTCGATGGGGGCGACTAAGCCGACGCCAACCGTGTTGTCGACGACGAATGGGATTCCTGCGTGGTGGGCAATTTTTGCGATTGCTTCGAAATCGGGTACATCAAGTTTAGGGTTGCCGAGGGTTTCAGCGTATATGGCGCGGGTTTTGCTTGTTATGGCGTTTTGGAATTCTTCGGGTTTGGATGAATCGACGAACTTTACTTTTCTGCCGAGTTTGGGGAAGGTGTAGTGGAAGAGTTCGTAGGTTCCGCCGTAGAGGTTGTTGGCGGAAACTATTTCGTCGCCTATCTGCGTGATTGTTAACAGGGCTAGCGAGATGGCTGCTTGCCCCGACGCCGTGGCTAGCGCTCCTGTTCCGCCTTCGATTGCCGCGACACGTTTCTCAAAAACGTCAACGGTCGGGTTTCCGATGCGGGTGTAAATGTTTCCTAATTCTTTTAATGCGAAAAGGTTGGCTGCGTGCTCGGTGCTTTTGAAGACGTATGAGGCTGTTTGGTAGATGGGGACAGCTCTTGCGCCGGTTGCCGGGTCAGGTGTTTCTTGTCCGGCGTGGACGGCTATTGTGTCTATTTTTCTTTTGGTCATGTTTGTTGCCTCTTGTTTTGTTTTGATGAATAAATAAAATAACGGTGTTATAGGTGTTTTTGCGTTTTTTATTCCAAAAAGAATAATTAGCCGAACAAAAGCCTATACAAACCATGCTTCCAGCCCTAACTGACATAGCTAAGAAAAGGCGCCAACTCGGTCTGAAACAAGCCGAACTCGCAAAGATGGCAGGCGTCAGCCAATCCCTAATCGCAAAGCTGGAAGCCGGAAAAATCGATTCCTCCTACACCAAAGTAAAAACAATTTTTGAAACCCTTGAGCGACTGGAAGCCAAAACCAAGCTTTCGGCTGGCAAAATGTTCCAAACCGAAGTCATCAGCGTCCAACGAAATGATCCAGTCGCCAAAGTCGTAGAATTGATGAAGACCCACGGATACTCGCAGCTTCCTGTTTTTGAAGGAAAGCACTCAGTCGGCAGCATATCAGAGAAAACCATTTTGCGTCAAATCTTAGATGGAAAAGGTTTACCCCAGATTTCACAGATTGCCACGGGAGAAATTATGGAGGAGGCATTTCCGCAGGTGGGCGAGGATGCGCCGTTGAGTTTGATTTCTGATCTTTTACAGGTTTATTCTGCTGTTCTGATTTCCCGAAGGGGCAGAGTTGTGGGTATTATTACTAAGGCTGACTTGCTTAGGATGATTTAGGGGCAGGGAAAACAATTTTATAAGTATAAGCGTGTTATAGTTTGAGGCAAATGAATCCCAGATGCGAAGCCATCGGCAAATATGTTGTTCCCCTTTTCAGGTCACTTGTTGCAAAAGAACTCATCAACACCTATAACCTCACGCAGGTCGAAGCGGCGCATCGACTGGGAACAACTCAGGCAGCCATAAGCCAGTACATTAATTCGAAGAGGGCAATCAGGGGGATGGAGCAGTTCGACGATATAGTTCCAAAGATTCAGGCGATGGCGAGCGAGACGGCTAAGCGCCTTGCTAATAAAGAGATTACCTCAGATGAAATGACTGTGGATTTTTGCAAGCTGTGCGTTTCTTTTTGCTGTAAGCCGTGAAGGCGTTTGGTTTTTGGTCTGGGTACCGTAAAGGTTTTAAATATCTTAGCCTGACTATAACGGTGTTATAAAATGGAGTGAATGCGGCGTGAAAATAAACAACAACATATTAGAAACAATAGGCAAAACCCCACTCGTACGCCTAAACCGATTAACCGAAGGCATAAACGCAACCGTCCTAGGCAAACTCGAATCCAGAAACCCAGGTGGAAGCGTCAAAGACCGCATATGCCAAAGCATGATAGCGGAAGCGGAAAAACAAGGCCTAATCAAACAAGGCACAACCATCATCGAACCCACCAGCGGCAACACGGGCATCGGCTTAGCCATGGTAGCAGCCGTAAAAGGCTACAAGCTAATCCTAACCATGCCCGAAACCATGAGCATAGAGCGACGCAACCTGCTCAAAGCATACGGCGCACAACTCGTCCTAACGCCGGGACCAGAAGGCATGGGCGGGGCCATCAAAAAAGCCGAAGAACTATCTGCCCAAACACCTAACAGCTTTGTGCCCCAGCAATTCAAAAACCTTGCGAACCCGAAAATTCACAGGGAAACCACTGGACCCGAAATCTGGAGCGACACCGACGGCAAAGTAGACATTTTAGTCGCGGGTGTAGGCACAGGCGGAACAATAACAGGCATCGCCCAGTACATCAAGCCGCTCAAACCATCCTTCAAAGCCGTGGCTGTTGAACCAGCAGCTTCGCCAGTGCTTAGCGGCGGACAGAAGGGACCGCACAAGATTCAAGGCATAGGCGCCGGCTTCAAACCCGATGTGCTTAAGCTTGATTTGGTGGATGAAATATTCAAGGTGACGGATGACGATGCACTTAAAACGGCGAGGCAGCTGGCGCAAAAAGAAGGCTTGCTTGTAGGCATCTCTTCAGGTGCAGCGACGTACGCAGCGCTTGAAATCGCGAAGCGACCGGAAAACAAAGGCAAAATCATCGTAGTCATTTTGCCAGACACAGGCGAACGCTACCTAAGCACAATCCTGTTCCAAGAACCCTCGGCACCCCCAAGCGCCAACATCTAGCGCCCACGGCGAGCCGTTTCTCTTATATTGACCCTTTTTTATTTTATGAACGGAAGGTCAGAAAACAGATGGTAACCAAAACTGAAAAGCCGCGCATTAAAGGCGATGTGCAAGCAAGCGGAAGCGAGGAAGTTGACGCGTGGAATCCCGATCGGGTGCTGGATGCGCTTATGAGCAATAATGTCGAGGTTGAGGGGGATTGGGTTGAGAAAGGCTTGCCGAAACTTGTGGATGAGATGGTTGCTAATTATGAGCGGTTCGGCGGCATGGATCACCTCACGGGGCGGGATCTTCCTTCGGTAGAGGTGGTTGTTGAGGTGCTGGATGATTTGTTCGCGATTCTTTTTCCTGGTTACCTTGGCAAGGAAGAAATTACTAACGCCAACATCAGGTACCATCTGGGTGCCAAGCTGAATTCTGTTTATGTTAGGCTTACGGGTGAGGTGGAGAAAAGCCTCAAGTACATCTGCAGGAAAACGGGGGCATGTCCCCAAGATGTGTGCCAATCACGCGCCCATATTGTTGTTAAGGGGCTTCTTGAAAAGCTGCCTGAAATAAGGTCCATGTTGAGCGGAGATATTCAATCGGCATACGCAGGTGACCCGGCGGCAGTGAGCACGGACGAAGTAATTTTAAGCTACCCGTGCGTGCTGGCAATTACAGCCTACAGAATAGCTCATGTGCTTTACCTTGACGGAATCCCGTTGATTCCAAGAATAATGAGCGAGCACATCCACTCAGTAACAGGCATCGACATCCATCCAGGCGCAACCATCGGCAAAAACTTCTTCATCGACCACGGCACAGGCGTAGTAATCGGCGAAACCACGGAAATAGGCGACAACGTGAAACTCTATCAAGGTGTCACCTTAGGCGCTCTGAGTTTTCTGAAAGATGCAGAAGGCAACATCATAAAGGGACGAAAAAGACACCCTACGATTGGAAACAACGTGGTTATCTATTCGGGAGCCACGATTCTGGGGCCTTGCGCGATAATCGGTGACGACGTAGTAATCGGCGGGAACGCTTGGGTGACCACGCCTGTCGCTTCAGGGACAAAGATAATTGCAGCCCCTGAACAGAACCGCAAAAAAGAAAACCACGACAAAGACGTTCAATCCTGAGTAGCCAGGAATTTCGGTTAACCCAGCATTCATCAGTGATTAGTCAAGAAACTTTGACTAATTCCAGTCAAGGAACCTTTACGGATAATCTTTTATCGCCTTAGTTTTCATAATGATGAGTCATGGGATGCCTTGGCAAAAGTTTGGCTTTATTTCTTATTGTTTTGATGGTCATGTCAAGCCTAATTCTGCTGACGCTTAAGCCTGCGAACGCCCAATCAGTAGCTAAACTTTCTGTGCCAGAATTCAGCGTAACTTATGCTGATAATTCATACGATGTTCCTGCAAGTTCGACCATTGACCCATTTACTGGTCAGAGTGTGGAAAATCCAGCCCACCACGTCGTGAATAGGGTTCTCACCTTCACAATTAGAAATCAAGAAGTCACTGATGGTTTCCTACATTATGTCATTGAGATGAAAGGTCACTTTTCGGGGAACTGGACTGGTATCTACGATGGTACTGCCACGACGAATTCAGTTCTCACAGTGTGGACTTTTTCAACTTCAGACTTATCTGGAAGACAAGAAGACCAATTATACCGTGGCGGTGTCGGCTTTTATCTGCCTTATATTGGCAAGACAGATTTTGCGGTGAAAGCCCAGACTTGGGGTGAAGTTATGGCTAAAACCTCCCCTCAAAATCCATTCGGCGGGTCGATAACTACTCTCTTTGCAGAAAGTGATTGGAGCAATCCACAAACAGTAAACCTGTCTGGAACTTCCGCTTCTCCCTCTTCTTCAAACCCAACATTTTCTTCGAGTTCATCACCAACGCCTGCCGTTCCGGAGATTTCTTGGTTGACGCTTGCGCCGTTGTTGCTCTCTCTGCTGTTAGTTGCAGTCGGGTTTAGAAGTCGAAAGGTACATATTTGAAATAGGGTTTCTTGCTTGTTGTGCCCGTGTTTTCAGCTTAAGCAAGCTTAAATAAAAGGCTGAGACAGATTTTATGTGTAGTCTGAGCCTAGGTGGCCGAGTCGCATAAGCAATCGCCTGCAGAGCGATTTTACAAGGGTTCAATTCCCTTCCTAGGCTCCATTTTCATTTCAAACTTTGGCTGGTTCGCGTGATTCTGTTTTTCGCAATTTCGAGGTTTGATTGGCTTGGGTGACTTGATAGTGTTTATATTACTTCGGCTTGATTTAATAAAACCGAAGAGTGAAACCGATGCAAGCCTTGCCTAAAGAATACAATTTCCTCGAAATAGAACGTAAATGGCAGCAGAAATGGGACGAAACAGGCATTTTCCGCTACGACTGGAACGACACCAAGCGGGTACCCTTCAGCATAGATACGCCTCCGCCTTACCCGTCGGGCGAGTTGCACATGGGAAACGTCCTGAACTGGACCTATTTCGACATGGTTGCCCGCTACAAGAGAATGCAAGGGTTCAACGTGCTGTTTCCGCAGGGCTGGGATTGCCACGGTTTAGGAATAGAAATCCAAGTTGAAAAACAAAACAACATCCGCAAACGGGATTTGCCAACAGACAAGTTCCGTGAGATGTGCATTGCATTGGTCGAGAAGTACATTGCTATGATGAAGGAAGGCATCCTCCGGTTGGGCTGCAGCATCGACTGGACCACCGAGTACCGCACCATGGACCCCGACTATTGGCGCCGCACACAACTCAGCTTTATTCTTCTCCACAAGAAAGGCTTCATGTATCAGGGCACTCACCCCGTGAACTGGTGTCCCCACGATGAAACAGCCATAGCCGACGCAGAAGTCGACTACATCAAGAAAGAAGGCACCCTGCACTACATCCGCTTCCAAATTGCGGAAACCAAGGATTTCTTGATGATTGCCACTTCACGACCCGAATTCATACCCGCATGCGTCGCCATCGAAGTAAACCCCAACGACGAGCGATACTGCAAGTACATCGGCAAAACAATCATTGTCCCCATGGTAAACCGCCCAGTCACAGTCATCGCCGACGAATGCGTAGACCCCGCCTTCGGCACAGGCGTCGTCATGATATGCACCTACGGCGACAAAGAAGACGTCAAAACAGTACTCAAAAACAAACTCCCAGTCATCACCCTGCTCACCGAGAACGGGCGCATCACTGAAAACGGCGGCAAATATGCAGGCTTATACATAAACCAAGCACGAGCCGCTATAGTCAAAGATTTGACGGATGCTGGTTTGCTGGAGAAAACAGAGAAAATCAGCCAGGAAGTCGGCGTTTGCGACCGATGCAAAGCCCAAGTGGAAATCCTTGAGCGCAAACAGTGGTTTATGGAAACACGCAAACTCACCGAAGCCGTTGAAAAAACCGCGAACGAAATCGTTTGGTACCCTGACTTCATGAAGAACAGGCTTGTGGACTGGGCGAAATCGCTTGATTGGGACTGGGTTATCAGCCGCCAACGAATCTTCGCGACTCCGATTCCAGTTTGGTTCTGCAAGAACTGCGGAGAACTAATTCTCGCCGACGAGAAGTGGGTGCCTATCGACCCCAAACTTGAAGGTCCACGCCTCAGCAGCTGCCCAAAATGCGGCGGAAAAGAATTCGTCCCCGAAACCGACGTTTTCGATACGTGGATGGATTCCTCGATAACCTGCGCTGTGCATGCTGGTTGGCCAGACCGTGCGGATTGGCACAGGCTTTTCCCCGCAAGCATGCATCCCTCGGGCACAGACATCATCCGAACCTGGGCTTACTACCTCATGGTTAGGCATCTGGCTCTGTTTGACGAAACCCCGTTCAAGAGCGTTCTCATCAACGGGATGGTGCTGGGTCAAGACGGCAGAAAAATGAGCAAATCCCTCAAAAACTACATGGCGGCTCCTGAAGCCCTCAACAAGTACGGTGCAGACGCTATTCGCCAGTGGGCAGCGGGCGGAGGCGCAACTGGCTCAGACATTCCTTACCGCGTTCAAGATGTCGAGTACGGGCGGAGATTCCTTGTTAAGCTGTGGAATGCGTCGGGGTTCGCAAGCAAACTTCTTGCAGATTACCAACCAGATAGCGAGGCGCCTGTGGATCTTCAGCTTTTGGACCGTTGGATGCTTGGCCAGGCTGAAGCCGTCACTGCAAGGGTGACTGAAGCTTACGAGAAATGCCAATTCAACATTGCAGTCGAAGAAATCCGCAACTTCACCTGGCACATGCTCTGTGACTCATATTTGGAAGCCGTCAAAGACAGGCTCTACAGACCTGAGTCGGCGGGGCAAGCACAAAAAGTCGCCGCACAAAGCGTACTCTACAGCGTCTTGTACCGTGTACTGCAGCTTCTCTCACCAGTTGTTCCGCACTTGACTGAAGAAATATACCAATGCATTTACGCCGACGCCATGGGCTACGGCAGCCTTCACGTTTCCTCTTGGCCAAAATGTGACCCGTCAAAGATTGATGCGGAAGCGGAAAAGCTGGGCAACATCATAATGGGGTTAATCAGCGAGGTTCGACGGGAAAAAGCGGAAAAACGCATGCCGCTGAACATGCCGATCAAAGTTTTGACGGTTTATGCTGGCGAAGAATCCGTTGCCAAAGCCATCAAAAGCGAGTTAGTGGATATTTGCGGCGCTTGCAAGGTGGAAAACCTACAGGTTATGCCTTCCGAAGGCGAGGGTAGAGCGTTGACGCAGTTCCCAACCGTGCACTTCGCGGCGGAATATGGGCCCCCAGTCGCCAGCCAGAAAGCCTAAACCAACCCTATTTTTCCAATATTTTTGTGGCTTTCTTCAGCTCCGAGGCGGCTGCTTCCAGCTCCTTTAGCATGGCTTCGAGGTTGTTTTTGTTTTTATGGATTAGGTTGATGAAGGCGCTTCCGACGATGACGCCGTCTGCTCCAGCGGCAATGATTTGCTTAACGTGTTGCGGTTTTGAGACTCCGAAGCCGACTGCCAAAGGAACCCTTCCAGATGTGAAAGGCAGAACCCGTTTGATAAGCTGAATCGTGGAGTCATCCACTGTCGTTTTCGCTCCGGTGACGCCGAAGTGGGAAACAAGGTAGAGAAAGCCCGAAGAGGACTGAACTATCTTTATTAGCCGCTCAGGTGAGGTGGATGGAGCCGCCAAAAAAATCGTGTCCAACCCAAAAGTCGCTGCTGCTCGCTTTAAGTCGCCTGATTCTTCAACCGGCAAGTCGGGAACAATAAGGCCGTCAACCATGCATTCCTTGGCTAAACGGCAAAACCTCTCCAACCCCGTCCTGAAAACAGGGTTATAGTAAGTCATTATTACGATTGGCGTGTCGTGGCTTTTGTGTATCTTTCTTGCTATCTGCCGCACTTTTAGCGGCGTCGTTCCTGCAGCCAACGCTCGGACGCTTGCAGCTTGAATTGTCGGTCCATCAGCTATCGGGTCAGAAAACGGCAACCCAAGTTCCAAAATGTCGACTCCGCCTCGGATTAAGGCGTCAGCTATTTTAGGCGTCAACTCTGGTGTTGGGTCTCCCGCGGTGACGTAGCCGATGAGGGCGCCGTTTCCCGCTGCTTTGGCTTTTCGGAATGCTTCTGTTATCGTGTTCATATTTTCGCCCCTATGTAGTCAGCGACGGTTTCGACGTCTTTGTCTCCGCGTCCTGAAAGAGTTACCACGATGGATTGTGTCTTCTTCATTTTCGCTGCAAGCTTCATGGCGTAAGCTACCGCGTGTGAGGATTCTAAGGCAGGGAGGATTCCTTCTTCTTTGCAGAGCGTAAGGAAAGCGTCGACAGCTTCTTTGTCGGTGGCTGAGGTGTACTGTGCTCTTTTGAGGGTTTTGAGGAAGGAGTGTTCAGGTCCGACGCCTGGGTAATCTAAACCCGCTGAAACGCTGCTGGTGTTCTGGATTTGCCCGTTGCTGTCTTGCAAGATGTAGGTTAGCATGCCGTGGAAGACTCCTTCGGCTCCGGCGCCCAAAGACGCTGCGTGCCTGCCCGTTTCCAAGCCTTCGCCCGCAGCCTCCACGCCGATAAGCGCAACTTCTGCATCGTCTTCAAACGGATAAAACGTGCCGACCGCGTTGCTTCCGCCGCCCACACACGCCACCAACGCGTCTGGAAGGCAGCCTTCTTTTCGTTGGAATTGCTCCTTGATTTCTTTGCCTATGACACTTTGAAAATCGCGTACCATCATCGGGTACGGGTGAGGACCAACAACCGAGCCAATCAGGTAATAGGTGCACTCCAAGTTGGTTACCCAGTCGCGGAAGGCTTCGTTTATCGAGTCTTTGAGGGTTTTTGAGCCAGTTTCCACGGGGTGCACTTGCGCGTTTAGGAGTTTCATGCGGAAAACGTTCAGGCGCTGCCGTTCGCAGTCTTCGGTGCCCATGTAAACTTCAGCCTTCAAGCCCAGAGCCGCGCATGCGATAGCCGTTGCCACGCCATGCTGACCCGCGCCTGTTTCAGCGATTACCCGCGTCTTACCCATCCGCTTCGCCAACAGCGCCTGCCCCAGCGTGTTGTTGATTTTGTGTGCGCCTCCGTGGGCGAGGTCTTCGCGTTTCAGGTAGATTTTTGCGCCGCCCATCTTCCGCGACAGGTTTTCAGCATAGTAGAGCGGTGTGGGTCGGCCTGCGAAGTCTGCAAGGTAGTAATCCAGTTGCTTCTGGAAGGCTGGGTCCGCTTTGGCTTGGTCGTATGCTTCTTCCAGCTCCTTAATCGCTCCCATCAGGATTTCGGGAACAAAGCGTCCGCCGTATTTGCCGTATTTTCCATCAACAGGGTACTCGGTTAACTTCATTTCGCGTTCACAAACTCCTTCACTTTTTCTTCAACGTTGCCGCTTGACATAACCGCTGAACCAACCAGAAAAGCGCTGGCGCCTGCTCCGCGGAGGAAACGTATGTCGGCAGCAGTTTTTATTCCGCTTTCACTTACAACCAATTTGCCGTTTGAAGTGTTTTTCCCTAAAATCGTTTTGGTCACGTTCAAATCCACCTTAAAAGTTGCAAAGTCCCGGTTGTTTATCCCAACCAAATCCGCGTCTGTTTTCACGGCTGACCTGAACTCGTCTTCAGTGTGGGTTTCAAGCAGAACCTCAAGACCTAGCATGTGCGCTCCAGCAATCATTTCGTCAACGGTTTTTTCGCAGTAGCCGCGGTCAAAAAGCGCCTTTATCAACAGAACCGCGTTGGCTCCCATTTTCTCTGCGGTATAAACCTGCACGGGGCTAACGATTATGTCTTTCATCAGAACCGGAATTTCTACGGCTTCTCTTGCCGCCGCTAAAGCCTCCAACGAACCGTCGAAATGCTTCGGCTCAGTCAAAACCGACAAAGCCACGGCTCCACCTCGCTGCATCGCCACCGCAACCTCGCCCGCGTTAACGTTCTTCATGATTACGCCTGCCGAGGGGGAAGCCGCTTTGATTTCTGCTATGACTGGCATGGCTTGGCTTTGCAGAATCGCTTTTCGCAGGCTCAAGTGTCTGCTGCTTGCTGGTTTGGCTGTTTCGTAGTATCCGTCTTCGATGGTTACTTGGGCGACCCGCGCCAACACGTCAAGGTAGTCACTCATACTTTGCTTCATACTCCTCAAGTTTAGATAGGCTTCCGCCTGAGGCCCCGATCAACGCCTTAAGCTTGCCGTAGGCTGCGCCGCTGAAGATCGATTTGCGGGCTAACTCTACGCCGCCCAAGAAGTCATCTGCTTTGCCGCCTAAAACGATTCCAGCCGCACTGTTAACCAGCACGAACTCCGTTTTTGGGTCATCGGCTGCAAGGCTGCCTCTGAGAACTTTGACGAATGCATCCGCACTTTCCTCAGCCGAATCCACACTTAAATCAGCGACGTTTGCCTGCTTTACCCCGAAGTCTCTTGGAGAAGCTTCCAACTCCGTGACTTTGCCCTGCTTCAACCATGCAACCGCCGTCTTTCCAACCGTTGAAATCTCGTCCAAACCGTCCAGTCCATGGACAACCATGGCTTCTTCGCAACCCAGCCGCCCCAACGCGTATGCCATAGGTGCGGTAAGTTTGGGGTCGTAAACTCCGAGCAACTGCGCGTTGGCGCCCGCGGGATTCGTTAAGGGTCCGAGAAGGTTGAAGACGGTGCGTATTCCGATTTCGCGTCTGGCTTCAGCCGCGTACTTCATGGCTGGATGAAACGCTGGAGCAAACATGAAACCAACTCCAACCTCCTCAATCATCGCCTTGACCCGCTGAGGCTCCACCATCAGGTTTAAGCCGAGTTTTTCCAGCACGTCGGCGCTTCCGCTTTTGCTGGTCACCGACCTGTTTCCATGCTTAGCCACTGAGACTCCTGCCCCCGCGATGACGAAGGCGGCTGCCGTGCTCACATTGAAGGTTTTTATTTTATCTCCGCCTGTCCCGCATGTATCCACAAGGCGACCCTTAACATTGGGGCAGATTTGGCTGCTTTCTTCACGCATGACAGACGCGAAGGCGATGAGCTCCTCAACTGCTTCGCCTTTCATTCGCAGGGCGGTTAGGAACGCGGCGGTTTGCGAATTGGTTGCTTGTCCCGACATGACTTCACGCATGATTTCGCCTGACTCGCTGCTGGTTAAGCTGGTGCCCTCGATGAGTTTCTGTATGCCTTCCCGAATCACAGCCGCCTAGCCTCCAAAAAATTCTTGATGATGAGTTTACCGTCTTCGCATAGGATGGATTCAGGATGAAACTGAACGCCGTCAATCGGGTACTTTATGTGGCGCACACCCATGATTTCTCCGTCTTCAATGCATTCCGCCGAAATTTCTAAGCATGAAGGCAAAGAGCTGCGTTCTCCAGCAAGAGAATGGTACCGCGTCGCCGAGAAAGGATTTCGGACATCGGCAAAGATGCCTTTCTGGTCATGCTTTATGATGCAGGTTTTCCCGTGCATGAGCCGTTTGGCGTGGATGATTTTTCCGCCGTAAGCGTGGATTACTCCTTGGTGACCGAGGCAGACGCCAAGAGTTGGGGTTGTTTGGCTCATGGTTTGCAGGATTTTTGTGCAGACGCCGAAGTACCTCTCGTCCTCGGGTGTGCCTGGACCTGGCGAAATCACGATTCGGTCAGGTTTGAGCGCCGTCAACTGCTCCATGGATACTTTGTCGTTGCGGTAAACCACGGGGTCGCCGCCTAGTTCGCCAATGTACTGGACAAGGTTGTAAACGAACGAATCGTAATTGTCAATCACAAGTACCTTCACTGAGCGTCGCCTCCAGCCTTCTGAAGCGCCTGCATCAGCGCCCTCGCTTTATGCTCGGTCTCAAACCATTCCTGCTCGGGCACCGAGTCAGCCACGACTCCTCCGCCAGCCTGAATGTAGGCTTGGTTTTTCTGGGCGAAGAGGGTTCGGATGGTTATGGCGAAATCCGCGTTGCCGTTGTATGAGAAGTAGCCTACTGCTCCAGCGTAGGGTCCGCGCCTCACAGGTTCCAGTTCATCGATGATTTCCATGGCTCGCACCTTGGGCGCTCCAGAAACCGTTCCCGCTGGAAAAACAGCTCGCAACGCATCGTAACTTTGGAGACCATCTCTGAGCTGCCCCACTACTCGGGAAACGATGTGCTGAACGTGGCTGTACTGGTGAACCTTCATGAATTCAGGTACATGTACGGTTCCGTACTTGCTGATTCTTCCCACGTCGTTTCGCGCCAAATCAACAAGCATCACATGTTCAGCGCGTTCCTTGGGGTCGGCAAGCAACTCAGCAACCAACCTGCCATTTTCCACTGGGTTATCAGCGACGGGTCGAGTGCCTGCAATCGGAAACGTTTCCACCGTCCTGTTCTCGACGCGAACCAGCATCTCTGGGCTTGCGCCGACGATTTGGCGGTCGCCCGAGCTGTAATAGTACATGTAGGGCGAGGGGTTGATGGTTCTCAGCGCCTCGTAGAAGGGGATTAGGTTGCCTTTTACTTGGAATTGGAATCGTTTGGAGGGGACAACCTGGAAGATGTCGCCTGCCGTGATGTACGCTTTCGCTTTTTCCACCGCAGCTTCGTAGACTTCTTTCTTAATGTTCACTTTAGGCTGAGTGTACGATAACTGGTTGGGCTCACTCGGCTGCTTGAGGAGGCTTTCAACTTCGGGCAGGCGGTTTTCGCTTCGGTAATAGTAGAAGGCTTGCTTCTTAGGGTGATTGAAGACGAAGCCGTCGTCAAATATGCCCATTTCTAAATCAGGAAAGCCAAGGTCATCCTTGCTGTTCTCGGGCAGTTTTTCCCAGTAACGCACGGCGTCATAGGAGATGTAGCCGACTGCTCCGCCGACAAACCTAAATTGGGCGTTCGGGGCGTCTTCACACTTTAAGAGCTGCTCCAAAATTTCGAGTGGGTCACTTGTTTTCTCAGTGACGGTTTCGCCTGTTCTTTCGTTTTTTACTTGGGCTTCACCGTTTTTTGTTTGGATGGTGATTTTGGGGTCGAAGCCGATGAATGAGTATTGTGCGAGCTTTTTTGGTCCTTCGATTGATTCTAAAAGATATGCGGTTGGGTGTTGTTTTTGGAGTTTTGAGAAGATTTCAAGCGGTTGTTGGGTTAGGGTGATTTTTTTGATTTTCAGGGGGTTAGCTGGTTTGGTTTGTGTGGCTGTCGTGCCAAAGGCGATTCCCCATTTGTTCTGTTCTCCGTATGGTTCAGAAGCATACTTCAATGTGTTATTTAAGGCTTGTCTGCACAAAAACGTACATTAAGACTTGGGCTTAAGCGCAAGTCCCATCCAATCCAAATAAGCCTTCGAACCATCAACAATCGGAAGCGCCAAAACCTCAGGAACCTCATAACTATGCAGCCGCCGAACATGCCCCTCAACCTCCTCAAACAGGTCCCTGCGCGACTTCATAACAACCAAGCATTCCTCAGCCCTCTCAAGGTTGCCAACCCAATAAAAAAACGAAGTGACAGGACTAACGATGTTTGCGCAGGCGATTAAACGTTCTTCAACAAGCTTCTTGGAAATCTTTTCCGCTTCCTCTCTATCCTTCGCCGTAACCAAGATGACAATGTAATCGTTCATGTTCTTCACTAAGCTAAAGTTGATTTTTACCCATAAAAACCTGCATGCACCAAAAATTCCCGCCTAAGCTCACAAAATGCTTAATGCATCAAAAAAGTTTGATAGATATTCAGGTAAAAAAGTGAAAAGGCACATTAGTTACCTGTTGGGGACAGAGTTGCAAGGTGAGATATCGAAATCTTTAGATTGCTTTGTTCAGGTGTTTGGGCTTTTTTTGTCGTAGTTCTTGTTTCTGTTTCCTCATGAATCTGGGTTGGTAAATTACACATGGTTTTTTCCTCCGCCTTCTCGATTTTAAGAAGGCGCGGAGATTTTTAGGGGTACCCAGCATTTTCTATATAGTATTTTGTTTTTACTGCCCCTCAGCAAACCGTTTTTTTAGGTGGATGGTTAAGACATTTAAATTCTCGTTTAAGTAATACATGCGTTGAGGGAACGTTTTTGAAGGAAGAACAGTTTAAGGTTTTAAAAACGCTAAGCGAAATCACAAGCCGCATTGACTTAGGCATGTTTGCCCAAAAAGTCAACTTAACATCGGATCAAACAATAAATCAAATCCAAGAACTAACAAAAGAGGGTTTCTTGCAGAAGGTCGGAGGCGGCTTCGGCATAACTCCAAAGGGAAAAGCAGCCCTCAAAGTCTTCACCCCTGTCCCGACAGACATGAGTTTCCGCTTCTATTATGGCATCGACCAACCATCAGAGTTTACAGCTGAATCACTTGAAAAGTTCTACATGGTTATAAAACAAATCAGCGCCGAATCCGTTGAATTCCACCTAAGTCGAGGCGACTTCGGAAACTGGCTTAAGGGCGTCTGCAAAGAACCCGAGCTTGCCAGCGAATTTGAGCAGGCGGCTGCTGCGGGTTTGAAAGGTGAGGAACTTAGAGCAGAACTTTTAAAAGTGCTTGACGGAAAATACGACGTTGAAGGTTTAGTTAACCATTAGTTTTACTGGTTTAGTTTGATCCACCAGTCGGGAACGCGGTGGTTTTCGGCGTTGTCCCAAGAGTCGAACGGTTTGATGTCCAGAACTGGTGTGCCGTCGTAGGCGTCTAAGCCGCGAACCGTCAAAACGTTGTCTTCAACTTTTAGCAGTTCAACTAGGGTTAAGCCGATGGGGTTGGGTCGCTGGTTGGTTCTAAGCGCGAAGACGCCCAAAAGAGGCATATCCACTCGTCCTCTCGGATGAAATTTCAGCGCCCGATTCTGACCGTTTACTTCGCTTAGCCAGAAAAGCACAAACACATGCGAAAAACCTTCGATGCCATCCAACGCCTCAACTAACCCTGAGTTAAGTATGATTTTTGAAATCCTTGTTTTGTCTTTAACTTCGTTGCCTACCGCGTCGGTTCTAACGTATCCAATGGGGTTCAAAACAATCTGCTGCTGCGAAAACATACGATATCCGC
The DNA here is from genome assembly GCA_963780185.1 of Candidatus Bathyarchaeota archaeon. Classification (GTDB taxonomy): domain Archaea; phylum Thermoproteota; class Bathyarchaeia; order Bathyarchaeales; family Bathycorpusculaceae; genus Bathycorpusculum. The sequence goes on from CAWABA010000005.1 coordinate 47,230, forward strand.
TCAATATTTCTGTGCAGCAGAAACTATATAAGCCTTCGACTAACTATGGCGAAACGGTGAAGAAAGAATTTGCCTTTTATTGAAGATCTTTCGAAGCTTCCGAATGCGGCAATCATATTATACATGCTGGCTTTCTTTCTCTCGTTCGGAGTAATCTCGAACTTCATCGACAGCGAAGGTATCTTGTACAACCTCTTGCAGGGCGTATTCATTTCAGCGGTAACCGGCGGCATATTGTATTTTGCTAGGCACCTGAGTCGACGCCGAATTGCCAACTCAGTTAAATTGCAGCCAACAACCCCACAGAAGACTCCTATTTAGAACCACAAAAAGCACTCCATAAAAACATAAAAGAGTTGTATTGGTTATTAGTTTTTGATTGCATCAGGCTGTAACAACAAAACCGCAAGCTCTATATTATCCAGTGAAGCCATTTTCAAAAGCAAGCGATGCGGGCCCGTGGCTCAGTCAGGCCAGAGCGGCGGACTCTTAATCCGTAGGTCGCGGGTTCAATTCCCGTCGGGCCCGCCAATCTCTAAAAAATTGTGAAACCTTAAATCAGACAATACGTTTTACAATATGTATGACAAAAACGATTTGCGTCCGAATCTCCGACGAAGAAAAGCGCCAACTTCAGAAGTACGGCAAGCTCTCAGACACATTAAGAGAAGCTATGAAACTTTATCTAAACACCAAGCAGTCCGACGAGTTACTCAAGAAACTGGCGAATTTGCAAGCTCAGAATCCCATAAAGATGTCAACTGAGGAAATAGTGGGGCTGATTCGGGAGGACAGAAGTCGCTGATAGTCGGCGACAGCAGCTATATTGTCGAGGCGCTTCTGGAGAATCAGAGTTTGCTCGCTGATGAGCAAATTGTAACATCGGATGTGGCTGTTTACGAAGTAGCTAATGCTGTTTGGAAGCGAGAGAATCTTCTAAAGAATTTAGAGAACGGCCTGCAATACATAGCCATTTTCTTCGGTTTTATAGAATCAGGAAAAATTGTGGTTCTACCCTCAAACGAAAATCTAATGCAAGAATCCTATAAAATAGCCAAGCGAAGCAGCATTACACTCTATGATGCAGTCTTCGTCGCCTTAGCGCTTGAGTTTGGTTTACCTCTAAAGACTTTAGACAAGGCTCAAATCCGCGCTTTCAAGTTAGAAAGTCATAACCGAACCATATAGCTAATTCCACTCTACGCGTTCATCAAATCACCAGAACCCTGAACTTTTATCTGAATGTCGCATGTTCAATTCCCGTCTGACTCGCCAAAATCAACGTGGCGTCTTGTTGCAGCTTTTTCTATAGTCTACGCGGTTTTTGCAACGGTTGACTTCTCGGCACGTCGCGGTTTGGTTTGGTCTCGGTTTTCAGGAGTTCCTTTAGTCGCCAAACTAATACGTCACGATCGTTGGGTTGTTGCTGCACCCACAATTCACGGTATTCTCGGAACTGTTGCCCAGAGATTTTACCTTTCGATTGCAGCTCGCCAAGTAGCTTCACGAATCCTCTAAGTTCCAGCTGCTCGTTAGTTTCTACATTGCCAATTTTGCCCCCGCTTGCTGCAGTCGGGGCTGGTTCTCTGTCAGGCGGCGGATAATTGTTGTATAAGAATCTGGTGAAATACGTGATTTCCCAAGACTTCGTTGTGGGCAAGCTGTCTTTGGCTTTCAGCAACTCAGCGGTGTAGTAAGCATATTCTGCTCCTAAAGAGTAAAATTTGGTTCCACCGCTTGGGGCATCGGTTATTCGGTTAACGAAATGCTTTAGGTGCTGGTTACTGAAGATCGGCACTACCGCTAGGCTTTCGTAGTTGAAGCAAAATATGGTTTTTTTGGCTAGAAGCTTATCGTTTCCTAAACCGTTTATTTTTTCCCACGGAGCATCCACTTTTTGAGCTAACTGCTTGTTCTTATCCACCACGACGCGGAGCAGATTTTTGAAGTCGCCAAGTTGCATCCTGATATTTCGGTAAATATTAGAATTCTGGATCGCAACGTGTCCAATTGGATCGAGGGAATAAACTAAATAACGGAAGAACTCGCCTGTTTCGTTTAAATCAGGCTTGAAGATTTGGTCGGGGTCCAGCCAATCTATCGACTGCGGGTTTTCTGCGAAAGGAAATTTTACTCTAAATTCCTTTAGCATCCCGAGCGCTTTTTCAACTTCGCGCTTCATCAACCCGTTTTTGTCGTAAGCGTTTGCTTGTTCAAGCATTGAATTTCTTCGAGACATTTTCAGCCCTATCTGTATTGCTAACGGGGGAATAAGAACATTGCAGCCAAACGGCTAACGCCAGGTTTTGTTGCCGTGCTTCTCCCAAAGGCGCCGAACGAAGCTCAGGAATAACGGAACAATCCAAAAAATGAATCTTAAGTGAATGCTTATTTTGCCGCTAATCGGAACCGCTAAAGTCCAAAAGAAGGGTAGAACAGAGATGAAGAAGATTGCCGCGCCAACTATCTCTGCATTTCTCACCGCCACATAATGGCGAAGCTGGTGTTCTGGTCTATTTTTATCGGCTAAAATGGAGTTGGCTAAGAGGGCTTGAATTGAGAATAATCCTCCCAGGTCGAGAGCGTAGAGTATCGAAACGTCCTGTGCTGGAATGGTTGCGGAATTAAGTTGGTTAAACAGGAAAGGCTCGATGGAAACCAGGAACAGAAGCAGGATGTTGAGTTCAACTTCTCTTCGCGTTTCAATATGCACATTTGACATTGTCCGAGTGTACCCGTACCAGACGCTGATTAGTATGAGAAAACTAAACGCGTAAAAAACTATAGATTCAACCAGATCCTGAAAGCTGCTTGGAGCATTCCCGATTAACGTGAGTGCGCCGATGGAGAGGGCTAACCCGAAAATCAGGTCGGAAAGAGTTTCTATGCGGGATTTCGGCGTTGATCTTTCTTTTTCCTCAGCCATAAGAGCGCTCACTTGATAGGTTAATTGTCTGAGGGGCAATATAGAATTAATGCAGCGGTCAACCTCAAAATCGGAAAAATCAAAGAAAAAAGAGTTGGGAATGTGGTTTTTTGGGTGATTAGATGTGTGTTTGCTCGCGTTTTTTGAAGACGACGAATGCTGCTGCGCAAGCGACCAATGCCAGCAATGCGCCGAAACCGTATTCAGGTGCAGCGAAGCTTGGTGTGACGGTGAATTGCGCGAACGCGGTGTTACCATAATAGTTGTTGTAGTCAACGAAGGCAACTATGCAAGGGCCTATGCCGATATCGTTTGGAACAGTGAATGTTGCTGTGAATGTGCCGTCAGATTGAATAGGTACTGGGTACGGCGTTGATGGAACTTCGTTTCCGTAGGTAGCAGACGCTATGACGCATGCGAGTGTATTGCCATTTCCATCTGCTATGTCTCCTGGGTCAAAGCCTGTTCCAGTAACCGTCACAACGGTGCCCATAGGACCAGACGATTGGCTTAGAGTGATTGAGGGCCCTAAGATTGTAAACAGCTGGAAAGCAACGTTGCCGCTTGTATCAGAGACTACGATTGTATATACTCCGCCAGGCATTGGACCGAGTTCCACGCCGTCTAATTCGAAACCACCTGCGCCGTCAGCGGTAACTATGTCTACATTGTTTATATCGGGATACGGAACTGCAGTGGGAATGTCAGAGGGTCCAATGGCGCCTGCATAAGCGGTAATGTAAATGTCGTCGCCAGGTTGGAAGCCTGTGCCAATTGCCGTTACTGTGTCACCAGCGAAACCGCTTGGTAGCCCTGTGTTGTCATTAAGTAAGGTGAAAGTTGCGGTTGGATCGGTTGGAGCAGTGATAGCTTTTGCCGGCAAAGCCATACAGAGCGATAGAAACATTATGCTTGCTAATGCTATTGCAGTTACTATTTTCTTGTTTTTCGTATTTTTCTCTCCCTTCTTTTCCAACCAACCATTCGCTGCCGTTTGGTAATAACACTAATTCCGATTTTGGAAATAATCCGAAACAAAACTATAAATTTAGTCAATTTGCCAATTTTTTTATCAATTAACGTTCAAAAAAATTAAATGCAATCAGGAAGAAAATTAACGGCGCGCAATGCCTTTCCCCGTTACGCTTTGATACTAAAATCAGAGTAAAAATGCCCTGTTAGGTTTGTTTGAATTCTTCTCTTGTCTTCATCTGTCGCCGTTTCAAGTTGTAGCCTAATGAGAAGTCGTGTGCTGCATCTCGCATTCGCCTTAGTAGCAGCATCATTCGGCTGTTCTTGTCAAATTGCAATGGCGCCGCTTGGTCAGGCAAATAAATTTCTTCATGTTCCTTCGCTAAACCAATAAGAGGAATCTTCAAGCCAAGCGTTTGCAACGCCGTTTTTGCCGCGCTCACCTGCCCTGGTCCTCCATCAATCATTACTAGGTCGGGCAACTGGCTTTTTTCTTCAACCAACCGCTTGTATCTTCGCGTGACCACCTCGTTCATAGAGGCAAAGTCGTCCTGTCCAGTGAAAGTCTTGATTTTGAATCGGCGATAGTTTTTCTTGTCTGGTTTAGCGTCTTTAAAGCTGACCATACCTGAAACCACATGTTCCTGTCCCAGGTTGGAAACGTCGAAGCACTCGATTATACGGGGCAACACTGGAAGGTTCAGCTCGGTTTGCAAATCACACAGGGCGCTGTCAACTTCCAACGTGGACTCAAGGTTTTTCTCCGCCAACTGGACCAACGCCAGCTTGTCGGCTTTTCGAGGTATGACCAAGGACACTGGTGCACCACCGTTTTTCTGTTAGAAATTCTTCAAGAGCCTTTTTTTCTTCAGGTTCTTGCCAGCAGGGCTTATTTAGCAGAATTTCCCGCGGTATTCGGCTGCTTGTATAGTAAGCTTTGAGGAATTCCTGTTCAACTTGAGGCTGTAGGTCGACACTGAACTGTTTCTTGCCGAGAAGAACGCCCTTTCTGACTCCCATTTGGACCGCGAGCATTTTGTCGCCGACCTGCTTAAACGCTAAAATGTCCTGGTCAAACCGTCGTTCGTTGTCAACAATCTGGCGTTCAGTGACAAGTCTGATGGAGTCGATTTGGTTGCGGAGATCAATTGCAGTTTCGTATTTCTGCCGGGCTGAGGCTTGCTGCATTTGAGCGGTCAGCTCTTTGATTGTTCCCAGATAGTTCCCGTTCAAGAAAGACCGTGCCCCCGCGATTTGCTCGGCATATTCTTCGGCAGTGACTTTTTCTATGCATGGTGCTGTGCAGAGGTGGATGTGGTAGTTTAGGCAGGCGCGTTTATGTATGGTTTTGCAGGTGCGCAGCTTGAACACTCGTTGGACGAGGCGTTGCAGGTCTTGCCGTATGAAGCCTTCGGTGTAGGGTCCGAAGGATTCGAGTTTGCGCGAGGTTTTGCGGCTCATCATTATCCTTGGGAAGGGCTCCCTTGTAAGCGAGATGTACGCGTAGCTTTTCGCGTCCTTTAGGTCGATGTTGTACTTGGGGGTGTGCTGTTTGATGAGCTTGTTTTCCAGAAGTAGCGCTTCAACCTCGTTGTTTACGACTATCCAGTCGATACCACGTATTCGGGAAACTAACTGTCGTGTCTTGGCTGGCTGGTCCTTGTTTAAAAAGTAGCTTTTAACACGTGACCGAAGGCTTTTTGCTTTGCCCACATAGAGGATTTCACCTGCTTCATCCCTGTACAGGTACACACCTGGGTTGGTGGGAATTTCAGAGCTTTTGAAATCTGATGCACACTTTATTTGAATCATGCAGTCTGCTTCACTGCCAAACCTAATTCTTCGTGCGGGCGGTTAAGTATTTTCTGCAGGAACATGCCCGTGTAGGATCCCTTGATTTCCGCGACTTCTTCGGGTGTTCCCTGCGCCAGCAATTCGCCGCCTGCCGCGCCGCCTTCGGGACCTAAATCAATGAGGTAATCGCAGCTTTTGATTACGTCGAGGTTGTGTTCGATGATGTAGACCGTGTTGCCGTTGTCAACCAGCCTGTTCAGCACCTTGATGAGGCGTTTGGTGTCGTCGAAATGCAAGACCCGTGGTGGGTTCGTCAAGCATGTAGACGACGTGTCCCTGCTTGTTTTTGCTTAGTTCACGGGTGATTTTGATACGTTGACTTTCCCCGCCTGAAAGCGTGGTTGAACTTTGACCCAGCTTGATGTAACCTAACCCGACGTCTAAGAGCGTGCCAAGTTTGCGGCTGATTCTTGGAGTGTTCTCGAAGAATTTGGCTGCTTCCTCAACCGTCATGTCCAAAACTTCGGCGATGCTTTTGCCTTTGAAGAGGATGCTTAGCGTTTCCTTGTTGTAGCGTTTGCCTTTGCAGTCACTGCATTGCACATAGACATCTGGCAGAAAATTCATTTCGATGCGCAAGACTCCGTCGCCTTGGCAAGTTTCGCATCTGCCGCCTTTCACGTTGAAGCTGAAGCGTCCCTCTTTGTAGCCGCGGGCTTTAGCCTCTTTGGTTGAGGCGAAAATGCGTCTAATTTCGTCGAAAAGCTTGGTGTAGGTGGCTGGGTTGCTTCGCGGCGTTCTGCCGATTGGGTCTTGATCGATTACTATGACGTTGTGAACCATCGGTGGGAAATCGATTGATTCATGCTTGCCGATTTTATCGATTTTCTCCCCGAACAGCTGTCGCAGCTTAGGAATAACGGTCAGATTCATAAGTGTGCTTTTGCCTGACCCCGAAACCCCTGTGACTCCGCATAGCACGCCTAGCGGCAGTTGGAGGCTGAGGTGTTTTAGGTTGTTTTCTTCTGCGCCTTTAACGGCTATGTAGCCTGCGGGTTTTCGTCTTGTGTCTGGCACCTCAATTTTGAGTTCGCCTGAGAGGTATTTGCCTGTGAGGCTGCGTTTGTTAGCCATTATTTCTTGGGGTGAGCCTTCAGCGACGATGTGTCCTCCGTGGACTCCTGCGCCTGGTCCCATGTCAACTATGTAGTCGGCTTTCCGTATGGTTTCCTCATCATGCTCAACAACAATCAAAGTGTTGCCTAGGTCGCGTAGGCGATGCAGGGTGCTGATGAGTTTAGCGTTGTCCCGCTGATGCAAGCCGATGCTGGGTTCATCCAAAATGTAGAGAACACCCATGAGGTTGCTGCCGATCTGCGTGGCTAAACGAATCCGCTGCGCTTCGCCGCCTGAAAGAGTCCTTGCTGCACTGCAAAGCGAAAGGTAACCTAACCCGACGTTCTTTAGAAAGCCGAGTCGCTCGTTGATTTCTTTGAGCACCTGCTTGGCTATGGCGAGTTCCTTCTCGTTGAGCTGGGGCGGCAGGTTGTGGAAGAAGTCAACTGCTTCTTCAATTGAGAGGTCGGTTACGTCGATGATGCTTTTGTCCAGAATCTTCACGGCGAGCACGACGGGCTGCAGTTTTTTGCCTTTGCAGGCGTTGCAGGGTCTTGAAGTCATGAATTTTTCGATGTCTTCTTTGCGCCATTCGCTCTCGGTTTGCCGATAAAGCCTCATGGTCTGGGGGATAACGCCTTCCCAGCCGTCACGCATCCACATGCTGGCGCCGTTTGACCATTGCCCAGTTAAGGGTTCCCTGTCACCGTAAAGGAGAACGTGAAGTTGCTCGGCGGTGAAGTCTTTTATGGGGTGAACACGTCAAACCCATGTTTTTTGCCTACCGCTTGAAGCTGCTGCGCACGCCAGCTAAGATCCATGCTGCCGTAAACCGTCAACGCCCCATCCATGATGGAGAGGTTTTTGTTCGGGATAACTTTGTCTTCGGATATTTCCGTGATTTCGCCCAAGCCATGGCAGGTTGTGCAGGCGCCGAAAGGCGAGTTAAATGAAAACATGCGTGGCTCCAAAGCTTCAAAGACGATTTCAGGGTGGTTTGGGCAGGCTCCGAAGGTGCTGTACATGGTTTCGTCTTGGAAACGTTCAAGCTCCTTTTTCTTTTCCGCCTCAGCTTCCCTTTTCGGCGTCGATAACTATCATTGTTCCCTTGCCGACTTGAAGCGCCTGCTCCACGGCTTCGCTGATGCGGCTGCGTTCTTCATCAACAATCGCTACCGTGTCGATAACGGCTTCAATCCAGTGCTTCTCGTAACGCACCAGCTTAAGTTCTTCTTTGATGTTGTTTGAATCGTAGATTTTCTGGTCTACCCGAATGTTGGTGTAACCCTGTTTTTTGAGGTCATCGAAAACTTGTTCGTGCGTTCCTTTTATGCCGCGGATTATGGGTGCTAGAAAAGTGAGGGTTTTTTGTTTTTCAGCCATGATTAGGCTTGTTATGTTTTCGGGGCTTTGCGGGTGGATTGAGCTGCCGCATTTTGGGCAATGATGTGTGCCTGCCCGCGCGAAAAGAAGCCTGAGGTAATCGTAGATTTCGGTGACTGTGCCGACGGTGGAGCGTGGGTTTTTGCTGGTGCTTTTCTGCTCAATCGAGATGGCTGGGCTTAAGCCTTCAATTGAGTCGACGTCGGGTTTATCCATTAAGCCGAGGAATTGCCGTGCATAAGCGGATAGGCTTTCCACGTAGCGTCGTTGTCCTTCGGCGTAGATGGTGTCAAACGCAAGGGTTGATTTTCCTGAGCCTGAAAGCCCAGTGATAACTATGAATTTGTTTCTGGGCAACTCTACATCGATGTTTTTGAGGTTGTGCTCTCTGGCACCCCGAACTGAAATGTTGTCTCTCATTACTAAACCAGTTTCCTTCTCCGCTTCTCGTGAACTTATCCTTTTTAGTCAGGATAGATTAGAACCTTTTTGCCACAAAACCGTCATTTTCTGGGTTTAATTTTCGCTTTCTATCTTTCTTGCTAACGCATTTTTCAACTCGGCAATGGTGTCCCGCATTTCTATGGCGCGTTCGAAATCAAGTTTTTCGGCGGCTTCCCTCATTTTGGCGTCTAACTCGATTATTTGCCGTTGGATGTCTGATTTGGGCAGGTGCTTTGTGCCTTTGATGGTGCCTTCTTTGAGCGAGACGCTTTTGATGATTGTTGTTGGGGTGATGCCGTGTATTTGGTTGTAGCGTTTCTGGAAGGCGCGTCGGTAATTGGTTATTTCCATGGCTCGTTTAATCGAGCGAGGTTTCGACGTCGGCGTAGAGGATGACTCTGCCGTTGACGTTTCTTGCTGCTCGACCGATTGTTTGGATGAGGCTGCGTTCGTCCCGCAGGAACCCTTCTTTGTCGGCGTCTAAGATAAAGATCGTTGAGACCTCTGGGATATCTAAGCCTTCACGTAGTAGGTTGATGCCGACTAAAATATCAAAGTCGCCGACACGCAGCTGCCGCACAAGCTCAATACGGTCCAAACTGTCAATATCTGAGTGCATGTAACGGACGCGGAAACCTTCCTTAACCAAGTAATCCGCCAAATCCTCAGCCATCCGCTTCGTAAGGGTTGTAACTAGGATTCGGTCACCCCGCTCAATGGTTTTTCTGGCTTCAGCCATCAGATGCTGCATCTGCCCTGCGATTGGGTGAACCTCCACTTCAGGATCCAAAAGACCCGTTGGCCGCGTGATTAACTCGACGGGTGGACCGCTCTTTTGCAGTTCATACTCGGCTGGCGTGGCTGAGACAAAGAGCACTTTGCCCATTTTTGCTTCAAACTCATCAAACTTCAATGGCCTGTTATCCAGCGCGCTGGGCAGTCGGAAGCCGAAGTCGACAAGGTTCTTTTTTCTTGCGTAGTCGCCGTTGTACATGGCGCGGGATTGCGGGATTGTTTGGTGGCTTTCGTCGATGATGAGCAGGTAATCTTTTGGGAAGTAATCCATCAACGTGAAGGGCGGCTCGCCTGTTCTGCGTCCGTCGAAGTGTCGGCTGTAGTTTTCCATGCCTGCGCAGAACCCGATTTCGCGAATCATCTCCAAATCATAGTTTGTCCGTTGCTTAAGCCTCTGAGCTTCCAGCGGCGGCAACTCGGGGAGCCTCTTCTCGAGTTCCTGCTTGATGTGCTCAAGTGCAAGGGCATGTTTCTCTTCGGGAACAACGTATTGGCGTGCAGGGTAAAGCGTTAGCCTGTCGACATGCCACTTTGACGTCGCCCGTTATAGTGATGGACCTCTTTGAGTTTTGCGACTTTGTCGCCGTCCAATTCGATTCGCAAAATGTCGTTCTCGTAGGATGGCACAACATCCACTGTGTTGCCTCGCACACGGAACCTGCCGGGCTCCAGCACCATGTCGTTGCGTTCATACTGCATCTCAACCAAAGCGCGGATAAGGTCTTGCCTATTGATTTGCTTTCCAACCGCGAGGTCAAGCGCCATCTTTCTGAAGTCTTCAGGGTTTCCAAGGCTGTAGATGCAGCTGATGCTGGCAACGATTATGGTGTCGTTTCGGCTTACCAAGCTGGACACGGCATGCATACGCATCTTCTCGATTTCTTCGTTCACGTCAGAGTCTTTTTCAATGTACATGTCCTGCGCTGGCAAATACGATTCAGGCTGATAAAAATCATAAAACGAAATGAAAAATTCAACTCGGTTGTTTGGGAAAAGCGATTTTAATTCGCCGTAAAGTTGCGCCGCCAAAATCTTGTTATGCGCAATAATCAAGGTTGGCTTTTGGAGGCGATTGATGACGTTTGCCATGATGAAGGTTTTGCCGCTTCCTGTGATGCCGAGAAGGGTTTGCTTCGGTTTCTTGGCAAAGTTGGCGGCTAGTTTTTCGACGGCTTCATCCTGTCCTGGAGACATTTTGTATGGCGCGACAAGTTCAAACTGCAATTTAGCTTCTCCAACACCCTTCTAAGAAATGACCCAGCCAATTGGACTAATAAGGTTTTTTCTAAGAGTGTGTGACGTTAGTCCATGACACATGTCATAACAGCTTAAGAGGTTTCTCAGCAAATTTCGATTCTTTTCCTAGATGGAACTCCGCCAACCAACATAGGAACAATCTCAAAACCCGTAATTTCACCTCTGTTCGAGGTCGCCAGATAAATGGAAATGGTCTCGTTTTCCCCACCTTCAAACCTGCAGAGGACATGCGTCTGGCGGAAGCCCCACATGCGTCAAGTCGACTGAATTGATTTGTTTATCTCCGTTGAATATTCTCGCGGATCAAGAAAACATACGCCAAAGTTGGGTCTTTGGAAAATGATTAGGCACAGGAGAAGTCGCAGAATAATCATTGCGGATTGTGACATTGATTATGGCGCAAGGTTCACCCTTTTCCACAACTGGCGTACTGCTTGATTTGCTCCCGAGAGCGGTGCGTGTGTCATAAGGGTAAGAACCAGAAGTCACGGTTACTGAAACAACAAAAATCTTGGTGACGTTGCCTTGAAACGTCAAGTAATAACCTGTAATGGGCTGCATCGATGCAACATTGGGTTTGACGGCGTGTTGATGGCCAAAAAGAGATTTCCTGAGTAACCCAAAAAGATACCGACAAAACTAGGCAACCGCCAACACAGCGACGATTAATTTGTTTTTCCTACTGAATCGCTTCACGTTTTGGCTAGGGCTTGCCATGAATACAGCGTAGTTCTTTATACCTTTTAATCCTTCACAATAGAACGGCTGTTCTAAAAAATAGTCTATCCTGCTTGTTCAGCTATAACTTATGCTAATTAAGCCGATAAAAGAACGTTTAAGCCTCTCAGAAAAAGACGAGGCTAAGTGCCAGATGATTTCTTAGTTGACTTTCATTGTGCCGAATTTGCCGACGTTAAGTTGGTTTTCGCCTTTGAAGCTGGTTATGTAGCCGTTGTCGATTTTTATGTTGTCGCCCACGTTGACTTGGTCAATCTGCTCGTTCCACAGAGTCAGCTTGATGCTGCCTGTCTCGTCTGCAACCACTGCATCAACGATTCGGTACGTTTCGTCTTTAAAGCGTGATTTAACTTCGCGGGCGTCTCCTTTTTCAACAACTTTCGCTTCAACGCTTACCCGTTTCATCCCATTCTGTAAATCTTTAATTGCTGTCAACCAAATTCACCTAAACTATGTTCCTCTCTTGGGTTTTCAATTGCAAAGGTGAATTTCAATCATATAAATCTTGCCTAAGAAATAGGTCGACCCCTAAACAGGTAGGAAAGCAAGCAAAAAACGGGAAAAAGCGGGTTGGAACGCTTTTATTTAGACCAGTCCTACGAGCAGAAGCGACGCGAAGACTGTGACGGCTACGGCGACTGCAGCAATGGTGATTCTCTTAGGCATTGAGAACTCTGGTTTTAGAGACCCCACAATTATTGTAGATAAGGCGCCCAGCCAGACGTAGGAGACGGCGAACATTACGAAAACCACGGCTCCGAAGCCTGCGGTGGCGGCGTTGATGTGGCTGAGTATGGCTTGAGACTGATTGTTAGGTTGCTTGCGGCTCCAGCGTAGGTTGTTGCGCCGAAGAAGTTGAAGCGTACTCCGAGGGTTATGTCGTAGGGGTAGTAGAGCGTCGGCAAAGTGGCGGCTGCAATAATGTTAATCAATGCGCGAATGTCAAGCACAAATAATGCGAAGCCTGTGGCGACAAAGATGGGTTTCCAGACATGAGTGGTTTTTAGTGCGTAGAAGATTAGCTAGATTACGACTGTCAATACGAACCAGACTAAAATGAATTCGAAGCCGTACGAGGACAGAAACTGCTCGATGAGACCGAGGCTGTCAGTTTGGACAGGTGTCTGGTATTGGCCTCGGAAGAATAGGGCGCCGATTCGCACGGTTATGTTTGAGTTAGCTGGGTAAGTTAGGCTTAACTGTAAAGCTGTAATGTTGCCCCATGAAGGTGTTCCCGTGATTGCCCAGCCTGACGCGTTTGGTCCAAGAGGAATGGTCAAGTTGTTCCATGTGCTAACCGTCGCCGTGTTTAGGGACGAGGTTAAATCGTAAGTGTAGAAGCTTGTGTCGTTAATTGAATACAGCGTTAAAGATGCGCTTTGAGGCATCGAGGAAGGCGACACCTGCTTTATGGTTATGGACAGGTTTTGGAAGCCCGACGTGAGTGCAATCCACGTTAAATTCGTTGGCTAACGCCGCTGTTATGTTGTTGGTGTGGGTAGCATCTATTTCTAAGCTGCTGTTTCCGAATAGGCTGTAATCGGCGCTGAGGGCAGCTACATAGATGCTGTAGTTGAATGGGTCAGCTAAATTGTCGCTTAAAGCCACGTTTGGGCTGCTTCGCCAAACGGTTGAGTTGATGAAGTCCTGTTGCGAGCCAACCTGAGGATTTGTGTTCTCGGTGTAAATCTTTGAGAACTGGGTAAACTCGAAGCCCATGGCTAAGCCGATGAAGAGGAGCAGAACTAAGAAGTGCACCTAGATATTTTGGGTTTTCAACAATTTTTTTGAAGGCTTTTGTAGGTGCGTAAATTACCTCTGCGAGGTCATTTAGAATCAATTCTCTTGGCTCCTCGCTACTTGTGTTTCACAGTTACTAATTAAAGTATCTGTTACATCCCGAGTTTAAGACGCCGATAAGTCTGATAGTCAACATATTCAACGAAGGGGTTTTCAGCCTGAAACTTAACGTTAGCTTTCTGTTGTTTCCGCTTATCGACAAGCTGGCTTGTGGTTCTAAGCAGGTACGCATCGCTTCCAGCACCTGAACCGTAACTGCCGACCAAAATAAGCTCTTCAGGCTTAGCAACGTCAAGAACCGCGGCTAAACTCAGCGGAACGCAGCCTGAATAGGTGTTGCCGAACTTGTTAATCATGATGCCTGGCAGATACTGCTCCTCCTTGAACCCGAGCTCCTTGGCTATTCTGACTGGGAACTGAGGGTTAGGCTGATGCGCAACGAAGTAGCCGAGGTCGCTTGCTTTGAGGTTGAAGCGCTCCATAAGTTTGCATGTTGCTTTGCGGACATGTTTGAAGTAGGCGGGGTCGCCTGTGAATCTTCCGCCATGCATCGGGAAAGGTTCGCCGTCTCTGCGCCAGAAATCAGGCGTGTCAGAAGTGCAAGAGTACCATCCTTCCACCTGAGCTATAACATCGTTTTTCCCAAAAATGAATGCAGCGCCGCCGTAACCTACGAAGGTGTCCAGTTCGCCGCCTGGGCAGCCTCTTGGAGCTGCCTGAGAATTGTCAGCGCCGATAGCCATAGCGTATTTTATGCCTGAACGCGGGTAACTGACGAGGGCGCATGCGTCCTTAAACATGCTTGTAGCGGCTTTACATGCAAACTCTGTGTCAACTGCGTCGACGCCTTGGACGTCGCCTTCTTCTTCGCCGAGTTTAAGCACCTGAGCCACCTTTGACGCGATAGGCTTAACTGCATATGGGTTGGATTCTGAGCCGACGTAAACTTTGCCGACTAAGCTGCTGTCGACGCCTGAATGAATCAACGCGAGTTTTCCAGCTTCCACAGCCGCCGTCACTGAGTCTTCGTCGACGAATGGGACAGCGCGTTCTAGCCCTGCTTCTTTTATTCGGAACTTTGAAGTGTAAACGCCGTAGCCGACGACTCCTGGCAACTCGTACTCTTTGTCGGGTGCGGTTACGCGGTATTCTTGATGCGGGTAGTACTCGTCGGCTAAGGTGAAGGCTAGCGAAATCGTTGGAACAACCTCGCTTTTCCCTACTGAGTAGCGTCGGCGGAAACGAGGCACCACTTCTCTTCCTTCCAAACTTGCCAAATCAACATCTTTCGCGTCCGAAATCAACTGGTCAGTTATTCTGGCGGGTACACGGATTTTGCCGTCGTGGAAAGAAACAATACCGTAAACGAAGCTTGAAAGCTTCATGAATTTGTTTGTGGGTTCATTGATGTATGTGCATAACTCAAGTTTTCCCTTGTCATAGAACAGGTCGACGCTGTCCATTTTTCCGTAGCTTTTTCTGCCGCAGTTGCTGCAGTAATCTCTAACTTCAAAGTATTCTTTGCTGCAGCTTTGGCATCGGCTAGCCCGTAACCTGTCGCCTAAATAAGAAACTCGTCGCTCTATCGGTTCACTGCTCAATCTTTCTTCTCCCCTAAAATGGTCACGTAGGCTTTTGTGCCGAAGCCTTCAAACTCTGAAACGCAGCCTCTCTTCGGTGAACCATCGATAAAGCTGACTTGACGCTCCCCAGCTTGACCTCTCGAGCTGACGATAAACCTCAAAAACCTGTGCTCCGCCAGTGGCGCCAAACGGGTTTCCATCTGCTTTTAAGCCGCCGTCGGTGTTAACGAAAAGCCGTTTGCCAGCTATTTCGTAGAAGTTCTTGTTGTTTTGGTGGCTTTCATAGATGTTTTTCCAAGCGGTCCCTGGTTCGATGAAGCCTAAGTCTTCAAGGGAAACAAGCTCCATCATGGTTGACTGGTCATTTATTTCAACCACCTGCATGTCGGACATGGGGGTTTTGGCCATTTGAACAGCCTTTTTCATTGCGATTTCAGCCGCGACGAAACGAGACAAATCCTCCCTTGCCGAGTAGTTTAAGTAATCAGTGGCTGAGGTGCATGCTAAAACGGAAACTGGTTTGTCACAGCGTTTTTTGGCTGTGTCTTGGCTCGTTAGAATCAACGCTGATGCACCGTCGGAAATCGGGGCAAAATCATACAAGCCTAAGGGTTTATGCGCTGTTTTCCTAGCGTTCAAAACCTGCTCAACCGTGATTGCTCTTTGGTACTGTGCATATTTGTTTTTGGTTGCGTTTGCATGGTTTTTAACTGAAACGTGGGCTAAGGCAACGTTGAGTTTTTCCAGATTTTCGCCTGCTATATGATGCTTCTTTATGTAGGCTCTTAGCAGTAGTTCGTGGTTGGCTTCAGGGGTGCCGCCTGCAAAGTAGCTCCACGGGTCCTCCAGCAGCATAAGGTCGTCCCGTATTTTGTCCCAGCGATCCGTCATTTTTTCTATGCCGCCGACCAGAACCGTGTTGTATACTCCAGCCTGAATCGCGTGGCAAGCCGTCAGCAATGCGGCGCTGAAAGAACGGGTTACTTCCATGGGTACATGTAGTTCGGTGAGTTCTGAAAGGAAGCCTTCTTCTAAGCCCAGCTTGTTTGTAATTGGGAGAAAACAATCTGACATGTAGCAGGCTTCAAGGTCTTTGCGTTCTAAGCTGCATTCGTTTGAAGCGGCAAGCCAAGCTTCCTCAATAAGTTTCTCGGGTTCTTTGCCATAATGTTCCCCGAACTTGGTTCTGCCAACAGCAACAATCGCTGGTCGATTTTGCAAGATGAAGTCTTCCCTTTACTGTAGCACTTTACCTCCTCTGAAAAGGCTATTAAGTGTTTGCCATATTTCACAGCTAAAACGCCAGAAAAGGCGATTACCTAATATAGAGATTGACCAAATACTTGCACTGGTGATCGCTTGGGGAAAGTGAAGGCTTTGCTTGACGGGTGTACAGGAGCGAGTAGACGGCGTCTTTTACAAGTGCGAATACATTAAGGAATGCGATAAAGTTACGCCTCAATGCGGGCAAGGTGGAAACAGTTACTGCGGCGAATACAAAAAGAGAGCCAGCCAAAAACAAAAGAAAACCTAAGCAGCCGCATCAGAAGAACCATGGCTTATCTCAGTCATAGTCAACTGCCGCTTAAGCGTTCTCACCAGATTCAGCAGGTTTCTGCTTAACTCAACCGGGTAAACAGATGCATCCCTCAAAGCCTTGTACTCCTCAGGAAGCTTAGACAGGTTCACGGCTGCGGTTGCTCGAATTTGCTCAAGCGACGGAAGAGCATAGGTTAATTTGCCTTTTTCCATCATTTTAACCAGCAAAGGTTCAGCTTCGACTTTTTCGTTTGCCAAAGCAATTGTGTCTTTCTCGAAGTTGCCGTCGGCGTCTCTGAAGCGGTAAACTTGTTTTCTGCCTGGAAGCGTAATTTTGTCCTTGCTTAGCTTCATTATCGGCGAAAACGAGCCGTCTGCCCTCATGGTTTCACAAAGCTTGTAAATCACGTCTAGGTAGGGTCTGTCTGCTGAAGTGCCCATTTTTGTTCCGACGCCGAAGGAATCAATCCGTGCGCCCTCCTTGAGCAGTTCTTCTATTCTGAATTCATCCAAATCGCCGCTGGCAAAGATTTTCACGTCTTTTAAACCTTGGGCGTCAAGGAACTTTCGGATTTTCTTGCTATCTTTGGTTAAGTCGCCGCTGTCCAAGCGGACTCCGCCAAGCCTGTAGCCTTTTGCTTCAAGTTCTTTGGCTACGACGGCGGCTTTTTCTGCGCCTGAGATGTCATCGTAGGTGTCTACGAGAAGCGTTGACTTGTTTGGGAAAGTTTTGGTGAAGGCTCGAAACGCATCAATTTCCTTTGCGTATGACATGATGAATGAATGCGCCATGGTTCCGAAAACTGGAATGCCGTAGACCTGCCCTGCTAAAACGTTGCTTGTTCCTTGGCAACCTGCGATGTAGCTGCTCCGAGCCACTTTCATCCCAGCGTCAACGCCCTGCTCTCTTCTCAGCCCAAACTCGATTATCGGTTTGCCTTCGGCGGCATGCACTACCCGCGAGGCTTTGGTAGCTATCATGGTTTGTAGGTTGACTGTGTTTAGAAGGAAAGTTTCAACCAGCTGCGCCTCAATTATCGGGGCAGTAACTCGAATTAGAGGTTCGTTGGGGAAAGCCAGTGAGCCTTCTGGCATAGCCCACACTTCACCTGTAAACCTGAAGCCGCGCAGGTAATCCAGAAAATCCGCGTTGAAATCCTGCGTTTCAAGATAATCCAAGTGTTCTTTGTTGAACCTGATGTTTTGTAGGTACTGGAGACACTGCTCTAAACCTGTGAAGAGGAAATAGGAGCGGTTTTCGGGTAGCCGCCTGATGAATAGGTCGAAGGTGGCTGGCTCAAAGTTTTTGTTGTCAAAATAGCTTGCGCACATGGTTAACTCGTAAAAATCCGTGAACAAGCTCATGTTTTCCTCTTTTTGAAAGTTAAGAAAAGAGTTCATGCGTAAAGTAAGAAAGGGCTTGTGATTTAATTCTTTCTAAGCCACCCCATCTTTAGGAGAGCTGCCTCATCAGACGTTTCTGCGCTTGCACTGTTGGTGTTCTAACAAGTAGATTTAATAGCCTTTCAGGCAATGAACCCAATGTGATATCCTATGCCGATGGTGTACCCGCTTAAAAGAGTCCTCCGCAACTGGAAACTCTTCACAGCACTCTTAATCGGTATAGCGCTCGCATCCACGTTTTTCGCCTGCATAGACGTGAAGGCTAATTCCTCTGCTACGCAAACGTTGAACCAGCAACTCAAGAACATTAATGTAGACATGCAGTTTAGCGCGAACCTCAATTTAACCGAAGTCAGCCAAACGCAGGGAAACATTTCAAGCATCAAAGGAGTCAGCAGCGTAGACGTCGTTTACAGGTTCAATTATCCAGTGAAAGACATGCAAACTAACTTCACTGACTATCCCCAGATAGCTTGCCTGCCCGATTCCTCCTCGATTCTTAACTATTGGACAAACAAGCCAGCTTACATCGGCGCAAACCAAACCTACGTTCTTGCCGGCACTCTGTTAGCATCCAAAGTTCACATTGGCGATAACATAACCACTGAACTTATGTTCCCGACACCTAATCAGGGGAACTGGACTACAATTTACCTCAATTTCACAGTTGCTGGCTTTGCGGATTTGACTCAAACGGGCTATCAACTTATTTCAGGAAACACATACATAACTTCTCCATATTCTCCCCCAACCTCCGTGCAGACCTACGAGTACCCTTCAGATTTGATGCTGTTCGGTTGGAACAGTACTCTTCTGCATTTTTGGTCAGGAATGGCCAACAGGACGGTTTCCACAAATTTTCTGATAAATATTAATCATGCCAAAATTATTAGCCCTTGGGACATCTCGGGCTCAATCAATAATGTAAACGTAATCGCTAGTGACATACAAAATAAAGTACTTTCAAATTATCAAACAAACGCATATTTACAAAACAACCTTAATTACGCATTAGACAACTTCAACACCAACTTCGGAAATACCCTCACCCAGTTTATTTTGTTCTCTATTCCTGTTATCTTCATTTCTTGGTATCTTGGCTCCACGGTTTCCGATGTTTCCTTCAACATGAGAAGACGCGAAATCGGGTTACTATCAACCAGAGGCCTCTCAAGCGGCCAAATCCAAAGGATGTTTCTCGGGGAAGCCATAACAATCGGCGTGGTCGGCGGCGCAGTCGGAGTTATCGGCGGTTTAGCCTTAAACCAAGTATTCAACGGCGGATTCAACCCGAATACGCTGTTTAACCCACAATCATTCAGCCCCTACACCATGGTTTTCACAGTTATCTTCGGCATGATTCTTGCTTTGCTATCTGTCTATCCTTCCGCGCGGAGAGCTTCCAAAATGCCAACTGTTGAGGCTCTCAGGGAATACTCGCCCAGTTGGGCTTTCCGAAGGTCCCTAAAAATACCCGCTTTGCTCGCGCTGATTCTTGGCTCTTACGCTCTAATCGTTGTCTTTTTCGGAAGCAGCGTCTCTTCATCATTGTCAAATGCAAGCTCCTCAGGGGAATACTTCGAGTCGCTTCTAATACAAGGCGTGATGATACTTAACGGAATATTAACTTACGTTGGACCTTTGCTGTTCTTCTGGGGCTTAACAAAGCTCCTAATCCAAAACTCGGATGTCTTCCAAAAGTCTCTCTCCAAGATTTCGCGAGTCATGGGCGACTTCGGCGCCTTAGCAGCGAAAAACGTACGCAGAAGCCCAGCCCGCATCGCCGCCATAGCCTTCATAATTGCCTTAATCATCGGCTACGGAGTTCAAGTAAATGGGCAAATTGCAAGCCAACAAAGCTATCTGGTTAGGCAGGTTAAGTACCAAGTCGGCGGCGACATTTCTATCGGTGTGGTGAACGACACTAAAGCGACCCAGGTTCTGTCCGAAATCTTAGGCAACGTTTCAGGGATACAAAGTTCAACTATGCAATGTCAGCTCTCCCAAAATTACGCTGGCACCACAATAAGAACAATCGATCCATCCAGCTGGCTTAAAACCGCCTATTACGAGAACGGCTGGTTCTCAGGTGCCAGCATGCAGCAAGCATTCACCGCGATGGAAAACAACAACATGACCATCATTCTTGAACAGCGTGTTGCAGAGGAGTACAACCTCAAGGTAGGTGATACCATCGCAATAGATTTCACCTCGGGCGCCAGAACGCTTACCATCGTCGGCTTGTTTGGACCCAAAGTGTCAACCAATGAAATACAACCAATAACATATGGTGGAGCTGCAACCGGACAGGGAATGATAATCACAGATTTATCCCCCTATCTGACCACCTGGTCATATGTGCCAAGAAACCTCTTCAACATGAGCAGCTCTTTTAGCGATGCCTACAAGGACGAAAACTTTGACACGACCATAATACTAAAGTTAGATCCTGGTGTTAACGGAACCGCAGTCGCAAACAAAATCAGAAACCTCGGTCTTGAAATTGAAGGGGTAACATCGTTCTCTGAGCAGTGGCAACAGATTCAGCAAGGGAGCAGCCAAACCGTGACAACCGAAAACGGTCTAAACCCAATTTACACAACTCAGGTTCTCGACTTCCAAAGCTTAGGAATCGCCTTCGCTATACTTTCAGCCTCTGTTGGTATGGTTCTCATAGCCATCGTGAGCTTAAGCGAAAGAAGCCGTGAAGCCACAATAATGAGCGTGAGAGGCTTGTCGTATAGGCAGCTGGTTTGGATGTTTCTGGCTGAAAACTTGGCGGTGATAACTTTTGCGGTGCTTCTCGGGATAGGTGTTGGTTTAGTGATTGATTATGGCAACATAAACTCAGCTAACTCGGGAATAACCCAGCTTGTTGTTCCACACTTTGTTTATTCAACAGGCGCCATAGAAACATTGGTTTGGTATGTGGGTTTGATTTATGCTTCAACGGTTGGGGCAATATTGGTTATGTCAAGACGGTACGTGACTAAGCTGGAACGGATGGTTAGAATGAAATGAGCGGCGGATTAGACATCAAAATAAGAAACCTCGTAAAAGTCCATCAGACAGGCAAAATCGAAGTCCAAGCCCTACGTGGACTAAACCTCGACATCTCGTCAGGGGAACTAGTTTCCATCATAGGTCCAAGCGGAAGCGGAAAAACCACGCTGCTAAACATCATCGGCGGCTTAGACAAAGCCACAGCAGGCACAGTTCAAGTCGGGAACAGCACCGTCACCGCCCTATCCGTCAGCCAACTTGTCGATTACCGAAGAAAAATAGTGGGGCACATTTTCCAAAACCTCAACTTAATCCCAACTTTGTCCGCGAAGGAAAACGTAGAGTTTTCAATGATTGCGTCGGGTTCTCCGCGTACAAAAAGGAAGGAACGGGTGCAGGAGCTGCTTGGCACAGTGGGGTTGCTGGACAGGGCAGACCATAAGCCTGAAGAGTTAAGCGGCGGCGAGCAGCAAAGAATAGCGATTGCGGCTGCATTGGCAAACAATGCGCCGATCCTTTTGGCGGATGAGCCGACGGGAGAGTTGGATACGCAGAACGCAAGAATTGTGGTTGAGTATCTCGTTAAGATTAACCGTGAACTGGGCAAAACTATTCTGATGGTTACTCATGACCCGAGCGTTGCGAGGGCTTCTAGCCGAATCCTTCGAATTGAAGACGGCTTGATAAAAACGGCGTTAGCGCCCTCAGAGGTCATCGTTAACGAGAAAGCGCACTCGTATGTGGACCAGCTTAAGGCGAGAATCGTCGAGATAAACACGGAACTAGACCAGTTAGACAGCGACTTCAAAACGGATAAAATCAGCGGCGATGACTATGTGCAAAAAAGGCAAACCCTAAAGAACGTAAAGGACAGCCTCAAGGAAGAACTCTCAAGGATGGGCGTCATCCCGTAACTGCATCGGGCTGCGCGTTGTTGATGATGATGATGAAGATGATGACACTAGCGTTTCCACGCAAGCCTCAACGTATAAGGTAACTTAACATTGGGTTGTTGATGATGAGCATTTTCCTTCTTTTCCAAATTCTTAACCTGTAGCTACCCATCCTACATAATCAATCTACAAGCCGAGAACTAAGTATATCACGCCGCTAGCAATCGCTATTGCTCCAAGCGCCGCCGTCAAGTAAGTGATTTTTTGTTTCCCAGCAAATTTGATTAGAAAATCGATGAGAAACAGGCTGATTATGAATGACGTGATGATTGCTACAACTAAGCCAGTTACCCCTATCCCGGCTATAGACGCAGAAACATTTGATTTGCTGGCGACCAAGGTTAACCCGAAAGCTCCCAAGGCAGCGAAAATTCCAGCGGTGAAGGACAACCTGAACGCCTCGTCGGGTTCAATGCCTAGAAGAAGCATGGCGCTGGTTGTGATGCCTGACCTGCTAACGCCAGGCAACGCAGAAATGCCTTGCGTTATTCCTATTACAATGTAGTCTTTTATGCTGAGGTTTTCCAGTTTCCGTGGCGCTAACCCATTTGTCTGTCTTTTCTTTGAGTACCTTATGAGCACCGCGTCCCCGATGAGGACTAAGCCTATTATCAGCATGGGGATACCTACCGCTATTCCCTTTATTGAATCGGCGATGAGATACAGTGGAGCGGCAATCACGGCGGTAATTACTGTGACGATGAGAACGTAAAAGAAAAGTTTGCGTTTCATGGCATCTTTCGAGCCCGCCAAAACCTGCACAAGCTTAACCACGTCTTTTCTGAAGTAAATTACGGCGGCGGCCAACGTGCCTATCTCCATGAACAAGCCGAAAGTGTATGCTTGATCAAAAGTCAACTTGAGAAGAAACTGTGACGAGACAATTATCTGTGTTTTGCTGCTTACCGGAAGCCACTCTGAAACGCCCTGAATTATGCCTATTATTACCGAGTAGATTAGCTGGATAAGAGTCATAGGTGTTCAGCTTAGAAATTGAGAATGGGTGCTCGCTTGCATAAAAGTTTTGAGGTTAAACAACGCCGTCAACGGTTTTCAGATTCGACGTTTCCGTCTTCACTTCAACATCCAATCCTTCTTGAATCTGTCTTTTTCGCGGCGTTTAATGGCGAGAAAGCCATTTCCGCGGTTATTTAACATGCAGAAGCAACCATTTCATATTGAAAGTTGCCAAATCAAATCCATGTTAAACCATGTTGAATCCTATTTGGATCCTAATTGAGGCATCTAGTAGACCGGGCGGTAGATGTTGCATTCAAACACAAACAGGGCGCGGTGCTTTTTTGCGTCTATTTAGCTCTTCTAGAGGTCCCTATTTGGTTCATCTAGAAAACCGTAGGGTAGGCGGGACGAAAAAAGAAAAAACTGTCAGAGCATTGATAGTACTCCGTAGACTCCGATTAGTCCTCCTACAACCACTATTAGCGAGGCTATCCAGAAGGCGACCTTCTCGAATTTCTTGTATTGGTTCCCATTCATCACTTCTTTTTTGGTCACCAATCTGCCGAGGAAATACAGCGAGGGTATGAGCACCAGCGGAAATATGAACATCATGTTAAGCATCAACTGGATATAACCGCTTACAACCGCCACAATTAGCAATGCGGGAACAGCTTCCAAAGCGTATATTTCGAGAAAGTTGATTCTTGATTTGGGTCCAGATGCACGCCCAGTTGCTTCTAAAACACCCCAAGCTGAGCCCAGCGAAACCACCACGAGGGCTAAGAAGCCTGCGAAAATGAATCCTACGCCCATTATGGGTTTAGCGTAAACGCCGAAGACGGGCAAAGCTTTGGTTAATTCGCTGACGTTGATTAGTTTATCTCCGCTGAACACGTTTAGCCCAACCACAACAAGTATGATCATGAGGATTTCGGAAACTACGGCACCGATTAAAGTTTCCAAACGTTCGTTTTTGAGGTCTTTAACCTGTTTGTGTCTTCGAGAATCGGCTCCTGAATGGAAATACAGCATCCATGGCATGATGACTGCGCCTACGCTGGCTGCAAGCAAATAAGCGAACGATGGGTCCCCATACGGTTGCAGAGGCGAAAGTCCCAGAGAAACAAACGACCCGAAGTTGACGTGGAAGACAAAGGTCGAACTGATAATTGCAATCATGAGCAGGAAGCTTACAGGTATGAGCACTTTTTCTGCCTGATGATACTGGCGCCCAAAAATGATCATCGTGTGAATCCCAAACACTATGATAAGCCCCAAGATTACTGGGAAGCCAATTAGGCTAAAACCGATTGCCATACCCGCGTACTGAGCAATGTACTCCAGAAAATCGGCTAAGCCCATCGGGATCGCTGCCATTATGGCGGCTTTTTTGCCAAAGTTGTTTCTTATTTGTTCTCCTAGTCCTTTGCCTGAGGCGATTCCTAGGCGTCCCGCGGCGTCCTGTATTATGAAGAGGGGGAAAATGAGGATGATGAGTATGAATATCATTCTGTAGCCCCAGGCTGCGCCTGCTTGGAGCCCGGTGACGATGGAGGCGACATCTACGTCTGCTATCATTACAATCCATGCTGGTCCGAAGTTCTTGAGCCAGTCGCTTACCTTTTGATTCACTCTCTCGCCTCACTTAGGTGTACCTAAGTCGCGCACTAGAATATTAATATTTAGGCATGCCTAAGTCGCTAGCTCCAACAGAACACCCAGAAAATAGACAAAGTCAAAACTTATATGACAAACAACAATACTCTACTATTGACGCAAATGGGCATCTCTGAAAGCGTAGAAGAATATTTAGAAACACTCTGGAAGTCAGAAGAACACGGAGAAAAAATCACGCACCTGACTTGGATAGCTGACCATCTGGGCATAGCGGCACCAAGTGCGTTGGAAATGCTCAAAAAACTCGAAAAAGAAGGACTCGTAAATTACAAGATACGAAAAGGCATCGAGCTAACCGCTAAGGGGCGAAAAATAGCTAGAAGAATTGTTCGGGCTCACAGGTTAACTGAAGTTTTGATGAAGGAAACTTTGAAGACTGATGTTCGGGAAGAAACGGTTTGCGGCATGGAGCACCATATGGATGAAAAGTTCATGGATGCCCTCTGCACGCTGCTGAATCATCCGACGACGTGCCCGCATGGGCGTCCAATTCCCAAAGGCAAATGCTGCCCATGACAGGCTCTTGTCTGCTTGACTGGTGGCTTCGTTATTTTAGGTGTCGGTGCTTCCATCTCAGCTGGTTACTTTCTTGAACTGGTAGAGCGTGGCTGCGAACGTAACAATCGCTATCAACCCGATTATGGCGTAAGCAGAGGCAAACGTTCCCCAAGTTAGCCCTCCCCGTATCAAATCCCTTGTAACGTTGGAAGCATAACTCAACGGGTTATATTTGGAGACTGTCTGCGCCCACGCTGGCATAATGGATGTTGGGAAAAGAGCGCTGCTAATGAATAGAAGCGGAAAAGCCAAAAGATTGCCGACTGCAGATACGGTTTCCCCCTTTCTTGTCTTCAACCCGATGGAAAGCAAGAGTCCCAACCAGGCTAAATCAAAAAAGGCAAGAGTCACAAAAATAAGCAGAAGCCCAGGGACGCCCGTTGCGATGCTTAAGCCAAGCAACAATGCTACCCCAATTATTATGCCTGACTGAATCATCATCACGAGCAAGTCGCTCATCAAACGGCCAAGCAAGATTGCTGCTCTGCTCGCAGGAGTAAGTAGCATTTTTTGAAGAAAACCCGAGTTTATGTCATTGACAATCGACATGCCTGACAGAAACGAGCCCGTTACGGCATTCAATATTAGGATTCCTGGAGTAAGGTACGTAAGATAACTGCCGGAAGTTCCAGGCAGAGTGGTAAGCTTCTGGAGTAACTGGGAAAAGAGAAGCAGAAACAGCAACGGCGTGAACAGGTTGACAAACAGCAGAGTTGGGTTCCGCACTATTTTCGTTAAGGCTCTGTTGAAAATGGATTGGGTGTCATAAAACAGCGTCATCTGTCATCGCCTCACATGAGAAATGGCTCCGTGGTTTTGCGGACCACTCTTCTGGCCTTATTCTTCGTCCAGTGTGATGCAGAAAAACGTCATCCAAAGTAGGGGAAGACATGTTCAAGGACGATGGCCGCAAGTTGTTTCGGTCCAGCGACGCAATCACATCAGCTATAACCTCATTGGCGCTCTTCGCGTGGATGACAATACCGCCGTCTGAATCAGCAACACCTGCTACTCCTTGGATTCCTTGCAAAACCCTTTTTGTTTCGGACCTTAATTGAGCGTCCTGCGGGTTCTTGAGCGAAAGCGTTATTGTGTCGTGCCCTATCGCTTGTTTGAGTTCCGCTGGGGAACCACCCGTAACAATGTTGCCGTGGTCAATGATGGAGAGTTGCCGACAGAGTCTATCAGCCTCCTCCAAGTACTGAGTGGTCAAAAATATTGTGATGCCCTCTTCCCTGTTTAGTTCATCCAAGTAATCCCATATCGACGCCCGAGACTGAGGATCAAGACCTGTTGTCGGCTCGTCGAGGAAAAGCAATTTTGGCTTATGGATCAAGGCAGAGGCGAGGTCAAGCCTTTTTTTCATACCTCCAGAATACATCCCAGCCTGCTTGTTCGCGAACTCCTCTAACTGCACCATTTTGAGCAACTCTTCTACGCGGCCCTCGAGAGCCTTTCCGTGCATCTGCTCAAGCCGCCCTTGAAGCCGAAGGTTCTCTTTACCTGTCAGATCCACATCCACAGTTGTTTCTTGGGTTAGGACGCCGATGATTTTACGAATTTCCTTCGGGGATTTGTCTAAATCGTAACCAGCAACGGATACTTTTCCTGTAGTTTTTTTGAGAAGCGTGGTTAGGATTTTGATGGTTGTGCTCTTTCCCGCGCCATTGGGTCCTATGAACCCGAAAAACTCTCCCTCTTGTACCTTGAAAGAGATTCCGTTAAGTGCTTTTGTGCCGTCAGAATATACTTCTACAAGGTTTTCGACCGAGATTATGTCTGGCTTTTGATTTTTCATTTTTCGTGCCTTCTTTTTGGGCTGTTTAGGTATGCCTAATTAGGTTAGCCTAAGTGAATACGGCTTAGCGGGCGCCGCATATAAACATTTAGGTGCACCTAAGTTGTGAAAACCTGCAAAACAAGCCGATTTTTCATTTACCATTTGGTTTTGAGCCGAAGACCTAAAGAAGCGGCAAAAAGCAATGACCCGTTTTAACCTTTAAACCCTTTTTTTGTTGCGAATCCTTTTTGTCTTCCCGCCTCGCATAGGTTTCCGTAGGGAAGATTGTGCCGTTAATAGCGAAGTTTGATCCGTGGCAAAGCGGACTGTGCACTTGCCCGCCGAAGCTTACCTTTAACCCTTACACGGGATGCGACCACCAATGCATCTACTGCTACGCCACAAGCTACATCCCAAACTTTAAGGATTGCAGACCAAAAAAAGACCTGCTGACTACTTTAAAGCGGGAAGCGGGGAAGCTTAGCGGCGAAACCATCTCGCTTTGCAACTCTTCTGACCCTTACCCGCGTGTGGAAGCTTCTGAAGGTTTGACTAGGCGATGTCTCGAAATCCTTGCTGAGAGCAACTGTAAAATTCAAATAATAACCAAAAGCAACTTGGTAGTTAGAGATGACGATTTGCTCCGCAAGGTGCCGTCAACCGTTGCATTAACCATAACGACCGACGACGACAATCTTGGCAAGCTGATCGAGCCTTTTGCTCCTTTGCCTTCCCAGCGGCTTAGAGCTGCACAAGACTTACTCAAAGCAGGTATACCCGTCTCCGTAAGGATTGACCCAATTATACCCTTAGTGAACGACCAACCGCAAGAACTCATCGCTACCTTGGCAAAAATAGGCGTCAAACACGTGACATGCTCAACATACAAGGCTAAACCCGACAATTGGATGCGATTCAGCAAGGCTTTCCCACAAATCGCAGAAAAAATCAAGCATCTTTATTTTCAGCAGGGCGAAAAAGTAGGCGGCAACACGCTTCTTCCTCAGGAAGTCAGGTTTAAGATTCTCAAAAATGCCCGTGACTTGGCGTTGGCGGAGGGGATGAAATTTGGGGTTTGCAGAGAAGGCTTAAATGGGTTGAACACGGCGCCATGTGACGGTTCCTGGCTTATGCCTAAGGCGAAGGGGGTTTAGCGCTGATGCAGAACCGTGTGGTTATGCTTGTGGATTTCGACTATTTCTTTGCGCAGTGCGAGGAGCTTCGCAACCCCGCCATCAAAGACAAACCCGTGGTCGTCGGCGTCTATTCGGGGCGTACGGAAGAAAGCGGAGCCGTCAGCACCAGCAACTACATCGCCAGAAAATACACTGTTAAATCAGGCATGCCGCTGTTCCAGGCTAAACGAAAGCTAGAAGGAACCGACGCAGTTTTCTTGCCCGTTGACCACGAATACTACGAGCAAATAAGCAACCGTATAATGCAGATTCTCAGGCGATACGCAACCAGCCTTGAACAAGTCAGCATAGATGAGGCTTACTTGGACGTTACAGAGCAGGTTCAAGACAGTTTCGAGAAGGCAAAAGACTACGCCCAAAAAATAAAAGCAGACGTCAAAAGCCAAGTCGGAATTTCCTTTTCAATCGGCGTTGGACCGAACAAGCTTGTGGCTAAGATTGCCTGCGACAGCCAGAAACCCAACGGTTTAACAATTGTGAAGCCTGAGGAGGCGAAGAGTTTTCTTGCGCCCTTAGCGGTTGATCGGCTTTTAGGTGTCGGGAAAAAGACTTCGGCGGTGATGGCGTCTTTAGGCATCAAAACAGTCGGTGACCTAGCTGTCTTTGATGTGCAGCGGCTAGTGGGTATTTGGGGAAAAATACTGGGTGTCTACTTCCATAACGCAGCCAACGCCGTTGACAACGAGCCCGTTCAGGAGCAAGGCGAAGCTGAATCCATAAGCCGAATCGGCACGTTAAAGCAGGATTCCCGTGACTTAGCGTTTATTCTGCAGAAAACTGACGAGCTAACCGAAGACGTCGCGAAAGATGTTGCCGTGAGGAATTTGAGTTTTAGGCAGGTGGCAATCTACGTTGTCTTGACTGATTTAAGCAGCAAAACAAGGTCCGTGACGCTTGAGCAATCAGCCAAAGACAGCGAGACAATCCACAGAAACGTCAAGGATCTGCTTGAAAAATTCCTGAGCGAAACGCCACTTGAAATACGAAGAATCGGCGTCCGAGTCTCAGCCTTCAGCCACCAGGAACCACGCCAAAAGCAGCTAACTAGCTTCTATTAGTTGCAGAATTATGCGCTATTTTTTATACTAAAACGGTGAAATCTCTTATGATGATTGAATGCTATCCTCGGTCAACGCCAGATTTGTATTTCATAATGTAGGCGAAGGGTTGTTTTATTCTGGCTATATTGAGGATTTTAATTGCATGTACGATTGTGGCTCAACTCGGCCAAGACAAGTAAACGGGCTAGTATCCGATTACAAAAAAATGTTGCGACCCTTCAAAATTGATTTGCTTGTGCTGTCCCATCTTCATAGTGACCATACTTCAGGGCTAAATACGCTGCTCTCAAGATACCCCGGTGTTCCAGTCGACCTAGCGGTTCTTCCATACTTGTCACCTTTGGAAAGATTAATTGTATCTCTTTCTAAGGAATATTTACCAAATTGGTATTATGAGTTTTTGTC
Organism: Candidatus Bathyarchaeota archaeon; assembly: GCA_963780185.1. Lineage (GTDB taxonomy): Archaea > Thermoproteota > Bathyarchaeia > Bathyarchaeales > Bathycorpusculaceae > Bathycorpusculum. The sequence goes on from CAWABA010000005.1 coordinate 76,574, forward strand.
TGACCCCGCAACCTTCTTGGTGAGTAAAGGGGTGAGGAAAATCATCCTTATAGGAGACAGTGAGCCGTCTGAGGTTTGGGACAATCTTCCGAAAGACAGGCCTAATTTGGATCACTTTGGCAATGAAGAAGGTCCAATAGAAAAGATAAGTTTACAAAATGCACGCGCACTCGAAGAGAACATTCGCCATGAAGAGCCCTTGTTAACTCAGATGCTTAATAGCGGCGCAATCTCGGCAAAAACACACGACGGTGGCATTTTTGCTCGAACAAGGAATCTCCGATGGCTCTTTCAGTTCTATAACTATAAAGTTGAGAGGACAGCTGAAAAAGAAAAATTTGAAAAAAGCGTTTCCGCAATCATCGGTACCGACAAAATCACGGAAGTAATAAAGGATTTTTCAAAAAGGAAACTATTAAGAGATTGCTACAAATCACTTCAAGCAGATTTTAACGATACTTCTTTGCTAATGTATCACGGTCCTATCTTTAGCGATATTCACCTTGAAAAGAGTTTTCATCAAGCGCATCTTCTGACAGGGGACCTCAATCTTAACAATAAAGTGTTAGACGTCTGTAGCCATTTCGGTAATGATCTATCCAAAGTTGGTTTTTGCTTAGTGCCCCATCATGGCTCAAAAAAGAATTGGGACCCTTCTTTCTCAAACAATTTCCGTGCAGACTGTGAATGGGTTGTCTCGTGTGGATTAAGGAATAAGCATCATCCCAGCTTTCAGGTTGTGGATAATCTGAAGAAAAAAGGAAAACACGTAGTTCTTTGTAATGAGATTACGGGGTTAGTTTGCTATCCCTTAACAGGTTATGCACATATGCTATAGCTAAAGTCACCTTGTTAAATCGCTTGAGCCAGATCCAACTAGGATAAAGCTTTTTCTTTCCGTTAAGGTTAGACTCTAGGCGGGTGTTTGTTTGTCTTACGAGACGAGTAAAAAGAAGTTGCCGCCTGACCAGCAGCCCACTACGCGACTTCTCCGATGGGGCATCGATCATCCCGGAATAACATCAGTCAACCCCCAGATTAAGCTGGAAACCTACACGTTAACCATCGACGGCGAAGTGGAAAACCCCGTTGCGCTCAGCTGGAACGACTTCATGAAGCTTCCAAAAACCGTTTCGGTCAGCGATTTCCACTGTGTCGAAGGCTGGAGCGTTCTGAACTGCAAATGGGAAGGCGTAAGCATCCGCGAAATCGAAAAACTCGTTAAGCCGAAAGATGTTGCGAAAGCCGTGACTTTTGAATCAGCAGATTCATACACGACTTCACTTTTCCGCGAAGAACTCCAAGGTAACGACGTGCTCCTAGCCTACAAACTCAACGATGTAGTGCTTGAAGAGGGCCTGGGGTTTCCAGTTCGCCTAGTAGTTCCAAGCAAATACGCTTACAAAAGCGCATTGTGGGTGGTGCATCTGCAGTTTACTCGCGGCAAAGCTTTAGGTTTCTGGGAACGCCGTGGCTACAGTGATAGCGCGGACGTATGGAAAAACGACCGTTTCAGACGGTGAACGGCGGCTCTTAGCATAAACAACGGTTTGTAGGCTGATTGTTTTCGTCCGATACTTTTCTGAATTATAAATAATTATTTTGAAGCATGAGAACGTTTATAAGCTTGCTTTAATAGTGATGGGAATCTCAAGAGGTTAAATTATGTCGCAAGAAAACGCGGAGGCAAAACAAGTCCAAACCTGTAGACTGCTGCCCGACAGCATCCCCAAAGGATGCGCCGTTATCTCAGCAGAAAGCAGCAAACCGAAAGTGCCGCTGCAGAAAAGAAAAGAAGAAGCCAAAGAAACACTCTACCTGAACAGAGTTTAAGCCTAAACACTGCGCTGTTTTAAAGAACAGTTTTGTTGCGCTTTAATTCTTTTATACTTGTTTACTTATCGGCTTTAAGACAAGAAGGCAAGAGAAAATTGGATTACACTGAGGCTAAACTTGGGCGAATCTTTGTTCTTAGACTTTTCCAAGGTGAACGTATTCATGAGGTTATTGAAAAATTTGCTTCCGAGAAACAAGTCCAAAGTGCTTTATGCTTCTTTTTAGGCGGCGCCGAAGACAAAAGCAAAGTTGTGGTTGGACCAAAAGACGGCAAAGTGTTTCCGCCTGACCCCATGGTGACCTTGCTCAAAGGCGTTCACGAAGGCTGCGGCGTAGGAACAATCTTCACTGACGAACAAGGCAAACCCAAATTGCACATGCACGCAAGCTTCGGACGAAACGACAACACGGTAACAGGTTGCGTACGTTTAGGTGTTGATGTTTGGCAAATCGGCGAAGTCGTCGTTTTGGAGCTTTCAGATGGCTCTGCTATACGGGCGAAAGATAAGGAAACGGGTTTTGAACTTCTAGAAGTCGGCTAAATCTAAGTTTGAGTCTCGTTAAAACGTACTAGGAAAAGCCTGTGGGGCATTAGTCCGAAGAACGGCATTTCCGTTGGGACGCCGAATCTGCCCGTGCTGTAAATCATCTGAAGAACATCCGCGTACGTTATTGTTGTGTTGTAAAACCGGGTGTTTGAACCATAGTCGTAGAGGATTATGTATTTTACGTTGCGTTGCTCGCATAGATTAACGAATTGGGTTATGTTGAAGTTGATTGTGTAGGCGTCAACGGCTAAACTTGGGTACTGCCAAATCTGGTCTGCTGACATGTTTGAAGGCAAGTAGAAGCGGAACATGTTTTGGTCTAAAAGGTTGAAGGCGCAAACAAGCACCGCTGACTGGGTCTGGCTTAAGTTACCAGCCAGATAAGCTGTTGTCTCCGCTACTGGAATATTGACTTGGTCTCGAGCGGTCATTTGGTAAGCGTCGTTGGCGGAGTAAAACATAGTTGAGGCGGCGAGGAAAATGAAAAGCGCCGTCGCCAGCTTCTTAGTCGGGATTCTGCTGAGGCTCATCTGCTTAGGCTGCCATGAATGGATTTTCCCGTAAAGAAACACTATGAAACAGGCTGCGGAGATGGCTAAAATTGGAAAGACTGAGTCGATGTAGCGCCATTGCCTGTTCGGGACAACTGTGAAGAAAAAGTAAATTGCTAAGAACCACGTGAGCAGGAAGATATCTTGTTTTTTTCTTCGGTAAGCAAATAGTCCCAAACCTGCTAATCCTAGTATCATGATGGGTATGGAGATTGGATGTACGGCGATGTCTTGGAATGGAGAGGTAAGTTCAATCAGGTAGAAAACAGGGACAAAAAATCGGTTGCTGTACGCTGGGGTATTTTGGGAGCCGCTCTCTAACACGGAAGTTATGGTTTGGAATTTTGTTTGGCCGTCAACTTGATAAACCAACAAAAACCAAGGCGCCACAACCAATATTGCGATTACAAATATCACGATGAGTTTGGCTAAACTTATCTTCAAACGTTTTCTGCACAAAACCAAAACGCTCAGCGCCATCGCAACGGCGGCTACTGCCATTTGATATTTCGCCAAAATGCCTACGCCAAAGATTACTCCGCTGAAAACGAGGGCTTTGTAGTTGTTCTTGGTTATCCAAGAGTAGAAAACAAGCATTAGGGCGGTGAAGAAAAATATCAGGATTGTTTCAAGCATTGTTACTCTTGAAACCCAAAGAAAACCCGGCGTTATGGCGAGCAAAACACTTGCAATCAAAGCGTTTTTGTGTCCGTACATTTTGGTGCCTAACTCAAATACTGCCCAGATGGCTAGTACGGCGAAGGTCGCGGAAACCAATCTGCCGGCAACTGTTGTTATGCCGATTGTTTGCATGTATCCTGTTGAGATAAGGTCGAAAAGCGGCGGATAATAACCGTATGTTGTAAGATAAAGATGGCTTTGTCCGCGAGACAGAAGCAAGGCGCCGAAAAGATGAGGCATTTCGTCCCATTGCGGAGACATGTAACCGAGGCTTAGAGTTAGCAGGTAAGCGTAGATAGCTGCGAAGGCAAGAAAAGCTAACCGCCACTTGTGAGCTTTGATTGCAAGCTTCAGCCGAGCCGCAGCCGACAAGCTACTTGATTGCTGCTTTGAACCCGCTGGGCTTGGTTGTTTAATGGTCAGCCTCTCTCCCTATGGAAAAGCATTATTTCACACTATGTAAAAAAGCGTTTGTTAAATCCGCTTGCTTCAAAATTGAAAAGGCAACAGTTGGTTTTTTACCCAAAAGAGTCTTATGGCAGCAGCTTGAAATGTAGTGAAACCAAGCGTGCCTTAAAAAGCTGGCAAGTGCCCAAACATGAAATTGTCAATTGTGGTTCCTGCATACAATGAGGAAAAGAGGATCAAGCGCACATTGGAATGCTTGGTTGAACGATTCAATGGTTCCTGCGAAATCATTGTCGTGTCTGAAAGCAATGACAAAACAGATAACATTGTAACCGAATTCTCCAGAAATTCAGCAGCCGTCAAATTGGTAACCTCAACCAAAAGGCTCGGGAAAGGCGGAGCATTCAAAAAAGGGGTTCAAACCGCCCACGGCGAAATAGTCATGCTGCTCGACTCAGATCTTCCCGTTCCAATTTCAGACGTTGAGAAGGTGGCTTCAACTGTGGGCAGAATTGACATCGCTGTAGCTTCAAGAGAGGTTCAAGGAACAAAAATGTTGGTTTACCCACCGCTTGCAAGAGTGTTCGCAGGCAAAGCTTTCTCCCACATATTCAACGCCCTATTCGACCTTAACGTGAAGGACACCCAATGCGGCTGCAAAGCCTTCAAAAGAGAAGCCCTGCAAAGCGTTCTCTCCACTGTTGAAAGCAACGGGTTTGAGTTTGATGCTGAACTGCTTTTTAAATGCAAAAGAAAAGGTTACACTATAAGAGAGGTGCCTGTAACTTGGAGTTACAAGCCTGATTCAAAGCTTAACCTCTTTAACGACACGCTAAAGATGGGGAAAGGTGTTCTCAAATTATGGCTGCAAACGTACATAGTCACGCAGAAGACTTAGAGCGGATAGAACAAAGCGATTTCTGGAGCAAAACGAAAGCAAAGCTAATTTTAGGTCTCGTTGAAGGCTCAAAAGTCTTAGACGTCGGCTGCGGCTCGGGACGGCTATCCAAAAAACTTTCAGAAAAAGGCTGCAGCGTGGTGGCAATAGACACTGACTGGAAAGCAGTTGAAATTGCAAAAAAGAAAGGAATCACCGCGTTTGTAACCGGCATTAACGAATGGGTAACCGATGAAAAATTTGACTGCATAATTCTCGGCGACGTGTTGGAGCACATTGAAGACGACGAATCAGCCATGAGAAAAATCCGTAGCATGCTGAAGCCCCACGGCTGCATCGTGGTGAATGTGCCGTCGTACCAGTTTTTGTTCAGCCAACACGACGTCGCGTTGGGACACAAACGAAGATACTCCGACCATGAGCTTAGAACAAAGCTTGAAGCGTCAGGATTCAAACTTGAATATTTCAGGCACTGGAATTTGCTTGCTTTTCCAGTTACTGTTTTGATTAAGGTTTCCAAGAAGGATTATCCTCATGAAAAAGTGTCAAACATCACTGTTTTGTCTATGCTGCTGGAGAAAACGTTGTTGTTAGAGTCGAAAGTGAACTATTTCTTTGGGATTTCTATTTTGTGTAAAGCCAGAAAATGACGAGTTTTCGCTGACTTGTTTGAGTAATTGCATTTATTTTCTTCTCTAAGCTTTAATAGCAGCGGTTTAGTAGTGCTGGCTTATGGCATCCAAATCAAAGGAGGACCATTTTGTCTCAGAAGGATAATAGACGTCTTGCTTTGGAAAAAGTTTTGAAGGAACACAATTACCAGGAAAGCGCCCTTTTAGAAATACTGCATCGTGCCCAAGAAATTTACGGTTATTTAGATAAAGATTTACTTATGGATATTTCTGGGTCGCTTAGCCTCCCACCGAGCCACGTCTACGGCGTAGCCACTTTCTACAGCTTCTTCAAGTTTAAACAGCAAGGGCAGCACATAGTGACTGGTTGCTTGGGAACTGCCTGCTACGTGAAAGACGTTGAACAGATTTTTGAGGCAGTTGAAAAAGAATTTAATGTTAAACGCGGGGGGTCCACCTCTGACGGAAAGCTTTCCCTTCTTGTTACACGGTGCATCGGCGCATGTGCCATGGCGCCTAACATAGTGGTTGATGACGAAGTCGTGGGCAAAGCCACATCAGAAATTGTTATCGCAAAAATAAAAGATGCGTTGGGAGGAGTTAAAGCTGAAAGTAACTGATATTCAAAGAATAGCCGAACAGGAACTTGATTTCCAGCGAGGCTACAAGTACCGCATTAATGTTTGCTGCTCAAGCGGCTGTGTCCCCTTTGGGGCGTTAAAAGTACTCTCAGCCTTCGAAAGCGCAGTCAGGGAATTGGGCGTGGATAATGAATGTAAAGTTGCGCGCACGGGCTGCATCGGCACATGTTCAGTCGGCCCCGCGGTGCTGATTGAACCAGGCGACTACCTCTACCAAAACGTCACTCCTGAATCAGTCAGGCAAATTGTCCGTGACCACATCGTCCTTGGGTTACCTGTCAAAGACATGCTCTACAAGAACGAAGCCTACTTCAAAAAGCAACATCGGCTTGTCCTAAGAAACGCCGGCAAAATTGACCCGCTGAGAATTCAAGATTACATTTCCGCAGGCGGCTACTGTGCCATCGCCAAATGTTTAACATCCATGACTCCGCAAGCCGTAATCGCCGAAGTAGTGGCAAGCGGACTCCGCGGAAGAGGCGGCGCAGGTTTCCCAACTGGACAAAAATGGACTCTGGTTTCAAGAGCGCAAAACACACCCAAATATATCGTTGCAAACTTGGATGAAGGCGACCCAGGTGTCTTCGCAAACAGAACCCTAGCTGAAGCTGACCCACACGCTATCATCGAAGGCATGCTTATCGGCGCTTTCGCAATCGGGGCGGAGAAAGGCTACATTTACATACGGTCTGAGTACCCGTTAGCCATCCAAACTTTGGTGAAAGCCATTGCTCAAGCCAAGGCAATGTCTCTTCTCGGCGACAACATCTTGGAAACCAACTTCAAATTTGACCTTGAACTCCGATTCGGCGCAGGCGCTTTCGTGGCTGGAGAAGAAACCGCGATTCTTGCTTCAGTAGAAGGCCAAAGAGCCATGCCTCGTCCGCGTCCACCGTACCCAGCCAACTCGGGTTTGTGGAAGAAACCGACGCTTATCCAGAACGTTGAGACGTTCGCTAATATTCCTCCGATTGTGCAGAATGGCGGTGCATGGTTCGCGAAGTTCGGCACGGCAAAGTGCGCTGGAACCAAGTGTTTCTCTTTAACGGGCAAGGTGAACAATCCAGGGTTGATTGAAGTGCCGATGGGAATCACGCTTCGAGAAGTAGTCTACGACATCGGAGGCGGTGTTGCAAACGGAAAGAAATTCAAAGCTGTCCTCGTCGGCGGCCCTTCAGGCGGTTGCCTCCCAGAAACGTTGCTTGAACTTCCAATCGACTACGAATCACTAACCAAAGTAGGAGCAATCATGGGTTCAGGCGGCATAGTTGTGCTCGACGATGAATCCTGCATGGTTGACACTGCACGGTTCTTCACTGACTTCTGTGTGGACGAATCATGCGGTAAATGCACGCCATGCCGAGCAGGCTTAGCGCGAGTCAAAGAAATTTACGACCAAATAACCACGGGCAACGGAAAAATGGATGACATAGTGACGCTGGAGAAATCAGGCGTTTTCATACGGGACGCAAGCCTCTGCGGGCTTGGCCAAACTGCTCCTAACCCAGTTCTTACGACACTTCGCTACTTCAAAGATGAATACATCAAACACATAGTTGAAAAGAAGTGCGAAGCAGGAAAATGCTTCAAAAACCACGAGGAGGACGAATAAACATGTCGGCACCGAGCACTCTTAAACTTAAAATCGACGGCGTCGAAGTTTCAGTTCCTGAAGGCACCACCATCCTCAAAGCCGCCAAAGCAAACGGCATCATAATTCCCACGATATGCTCGCTTGAAGGCTTAACCCCCTACGGCGGTTGCCGCCTTTGCCTCGTGGAAATCAGTGGTTCACCTAAGCTTTTCCCAGCCTGCACCACACCTGTAGGTCCAAACATGGAAGTCACCACAAAATCCGATCGTCTGCATGAGTACCGCAAGATGGCTGTTCAAATGCTTCTCGCCGAGAGAACGCACATCTGCTCGGTCTGCGTCGCCAATGACCACTGCGAGTTGCAAGCCATGGCTAAGGAGCTTGGCGTTGACCATGTGATGTTTGAGCGTAACTGGACTTGTGATCCAGTCGATTCCACTCATGACTTCTTGGTGATTGACCGAAACCGCTGTATCCTATGTACAAGATGCATCCGTGTCTGCGACCAAATTGAAGGTGTCCACACACTTGACCTCAAATTAAGAGGAAAAGACACCCAGGTAATCATGGACCTAGACGAGAAATGGGTTAACAGTTGCAGCTGCACTTCCTGCCGCAAATGCGCCAAAGTTTGCCCCGTCGGAGCCATATACATCGAGGGCGAACCAATTGACCACACCAAACGTAAAGATATTGCCGAGTTCGTCTTGGCAAGGAGGCAACACAAATGACCGCGAACGCGAAGGTTAGGGTTGCCACGGTTTGGCTTAGCGGCTGCTCAGGCTGCCACATGTCATTCCTTGACCAAGATGAGCGCCTCGTCGATTTGGCAAAGAAAATACAGTTGGTTTACAGCCCGATTGCCGACGTGAAAGAGTTTCCAGAAAACGTTGACGTTACACTCATCGAAGGCGCCATCGCAAATGAAGAGCAGCTTCACATGCTTGAGAAGGTTAGAGCCCGAACTAAAGTTTTGATTTCTCTTGGCGACTGCGCTGTGACGGGAAACGTAACTGCTTTGAGAAACGCTTGGCGTCACAGCGACAAAGCAGTGCTGGTGAGGGCTTACAAGGAGAAGTCTGATTTGAACGCTGCAATCCCCACTGACGTGCCTAAGCTTCTGATTAAGGCTCGTCCTCTGCATGAAGCCGTCAAAGTTGATTTCTTCATCCCAGGGTGTCCGCCGCATGCAGACCTGATTAACTACGTGTTAACCGAGCTGCTTGCAGGACGAACGCCACGTATGGAGGGTAAAACAAAATATGGTTAAATCAGAAAAGAACCCGAAAGAAATCGTAATCAGCCCCGTCACGCGAATTGAGGGGCACGCTCAAGTATCCATCTGCCTAAACGCCGATGACTCCGTGAAAGAAGCCCGTTTCCAAGTTACAGACTTTCGAGGCTTCGAAAAATTCACTGAAGGACGACCCTTCTACGAAATGCCCAGCATAACCTCCAGAGCCTGCGGAATCTGCCCAGTCAGCCACCTGATAGCCTCAGCCAAAGCCTGCGACGCCATCGTCGGAGTAACCCCGCCGCCAACCGCCATAAAACTGCGCCGCCTAATGCATATGGGACAGATGATTCAGTCGCACGCATTGAACTTCTATCACCTCTCCTCGCCTGACCTGCTATTTGGCTTTGACTCTGACCCAGCTACAAGAAACGTTTTCGGCTTAATCGAAAAGGACCCCAACCTCGCTTTGCAGGGTGTTAAGCTTCGAAAGTTCGGTCAAGAAATAATTGAGAAGGTTGCTGGCAAAAGAATACACTCCAGCGAATGGATTCTTCCAGGCGGAGCGAAATGGCCGCTTAGCAAAGCCAAAGCAGATTACCTGCGAGCTAACTTGCCTGAGGCGTTGGATAGTGCGCAGAAGACTTTGGCGCTTTTTAAGAAGTGGCTGGTTAACTTTGACGATGAAGTGGAGAACTTCGGCAACTTCCCAAGCTACTACATGGGTCTAGTCACCTCTGACGGCGGACTTGAACACTACGACGGCACCTTAACCATAATGGACAATGACGGACAGGTTGTCGCCCGATGTGTTGACCCAGCCAAGTACAGTGACTTTATCGGTGAAGCCGTGGAACCCTACTCGTTCATGAAGTTTCCTTACTTCAAAGCAGTCGGCTACCCCGAAGGCTTCTACCGCGTCGGTCCACTGGCACGGCTAAACGTTGCGTCCCACTGCGATACACCGCTTGCAGACATGGAGCTTAAAGAATTCAAGAAACTTGGCAAGAACGGTGTTGTGCAAAGCACCTTTCACTACCATTACGCGCGGCTGATTGAGTTGCTGTTCTGTGTTGAAAAGGCGCAGGAGCTGCTGGAAGACCCAGAAATCCTCTCTGAGCACGTGACGTCAAAGGCGATGGTGAATAATTATGAGGGCGTCGGCGTCGCTGAAGCCCCAAGAGGCACACTGATTCACCACTACAAAGTCGACCCGCAAGGCATGATCACATGGAACAACATGATTATCGCAACCGAACACAACAACATCGCCTACAACAAAGCAGTAACGCAGGTTGCCAAAAAATACGTAAAAGCCAAGACGCTTCAAGAAGGCATGCTCAACCGCGTAGAAGCCGTAATCCGAGCCTTCGACCCATGCCTAAGCTGCGCAACCCACGCAGTCGGACAAATGCCGCTTGACATAAAACTCTTCGACGCAGACGGCGCCCTAATCGACCGCAAAATAAGATAAACCCAACTCTTCCTTTTTTCTTTCCGCTTTTTGTCTTGGTTTTTTGATGTAAATACTAGACCCCCTCCCTCGGTCCGTTGCAACCCATATTTACATTGGGTTTTTGATGTAAAATGGGGTACCCTTCAATCGTCGAAGGTTTTGCTTGGGGTTTGTTTTGGGTTGCTTTTTTGGTTTAGAGCCCAAATCAGGTTGAACCAAGTTTTGCCCTCCGATGGTTTTTTGGGTTTTTGCGAGAAAATTAGGTATAAACCCACTCATACCTGCCCAGCCTAGTTTATTAAAACCGCCGCTCCATTTCTTAAATGAAGATTCTGGAGGAAAAAACGATTTGAACCTCGAGGTTTTCTACGCTGTCGGCACCGCCTTAGTTATTGCTGGAATCATAGTTATCGTTGCCGCGATAATTACTGCTTCAGCCCGCGGCGCCCAAAAAGGCAAGGAAAGCAAAGTCAAAGCCGCAGGCGTAATCATGATTGGACCAATCCCGATCATCTTCGGAACCGACAAAAAATCCGTCAAGACGGTTTTGGCGCTGGCTCTGGCACTTGTCGTCGCCGCCATCATTGCGATGGTGGTGTTTTATTGGTTGCTGAGGTGAATGGTTTGGCTGAGAATGATGATTCTGAAGAAGGCGGCATCGCCGTTTCCAGCAGGCTTTTTGGGCTGCTTATCTTGGGCGTTGCGTTGGTTTTTGTGGGCATAGTGGTTTTGGTGGTTGTCTCCTTGGTTTTTGGCAGTTCAACAAGCGTCGGCGTGGTTGTTTTTATCGGTCCGTTCCCGATTGTTTTCGGTTCGGGTCCCAACGCTGCGTGGCTGATAACCATCGGAGTTGTTCTTGCGGCGTTAAGTGTGGTTTTGTTTTTTGTGTTGAATAGAAGAAGATTTAGAGTTTGATGCGGGGCGGGTTTAGTCTGCTGATTCTTCTTCCTCTTCTTTGTTGTAGTACGTGTAGAGGAAGATGAGAATTAACGCTATGAAAATTGAACTCATCGCGACGTATTCCAAAGTTACGAAGTATGCGCCTAAATCCATATGGATTCTCCCTGCAATTGCATATTCTTGTAACATCTAAATATTTAAGGTGTCGCTTTTTTCCACTCATTCATGAGCATCTCGTAGCTGCCGTCGTCTGTCTCGATGGCTTCGAACCAGCTTAGGTTCGCCGCGATTTTCTGGGTAAGAAGGTGGTAGCACATGTGGACTTTTTTGTCAAGGACGCGGAAGTAGAAGTCGTCGCATGTGCAGAACTCCGCTTCCGGCATGATTAGGTAGTCACGTTCTTTGCCCACAACAATCCAAACCACTTTTCCACTCGGCTTAAACGTATACTTCTTCACTCTGCCCTCTTTTAAGGCGTCAAGGGCTTTGGTGAATCTTGACCCGAAAAGCTCGTAGAGCTCCGTCAGGTCGGTGCCTGACAGTTTGCCCGCTGCTTTTGCTTCCCGACAAATAACGTTTAACGTGTCTAACTCTTGATTGTCGCTCATTATTGTACTCGCAACATTGAATTATTGCAGGGATTGAATTTAGCTTTTTAGCCGATGTCGATGGGTTCGCCCTTTGGCTTGTCTTCTGCTTCAGCCTTGGGCACGACGACTTCTAAGACGCCGTTTTTGTGGCTTGACCTTGCCTCTTTAATCCGCACCTTCGCGGGGAGGTTAACTTCCTTAAAGTACTTGTACTGTGGCGTGTCCACCGAAATCGTCAACGAATCCTCGGTGCCGTGCAGTTTAATGTCTGTTTTCTCTACGCCTGGCAACTCTACAACCACGTGGATTTCGCCGTCTGCGTCAACGATGTCAACGAGGGGTTCGCGTTCCTCCTTAACCTGCGGGGTTCCTTTGAGGCCTTTCTTGATGTTCCCGAACTCTTGAATTTCAGGTTTGCCGTCGGGGCCTATCTTCATGCTGTACCCGTAAACGAATGGCCCCAGCTCCCGCACTGTGCTTCCGTCAGGCTGCTTACGTTCTTTAACGTATTCTTTAGGGACTTTATCCGTGAAGTTCTTCATTTCCTCATCCATCATCTTCTCCATTTCACGGAACATGTCATCTATGTCGCCGAAGAAAGGGTCCTTAGCCTTTTTGCGTCTGGTCCACTCAGGATACTCGTCGTCATTATCTGAAGACATACACACTTCTCCACGCCAATCCATTCGTTTTCCGCTCCAATAAATTTTATGCACACAAAAGCGGTGTTTGAACGGCGTCCTTGGGCGGTTTAAGGCGATGGCTTGCAGAATCCAAAGCAATCCCAATGCTGGGCTTAAAAGTTTAAATGATGGAAAATAAACTAAATGGATTCAGCCGTCGGAAACGGCGGTGAATTGCGTGCCGGGGTAGCCTAGCCTGGCCAGGGCGCCAGACTCATAATCTGGAGAGAACAAGGGGCAAGTGCCTTGGTCACAGAGGTCGCGTGCTCGAATCGCGCCCCCGGCACCAACCAATTTGGGCTTTGGACTTGATCTTATGCTAGTCTGCCTTTCTGGTTTTGCCATCGCTTGTTTTTTTACACTTAATCGAATTTGGAATTAATTTGTACTCTTGGCAAGTTTTTGACCGCATTTATTACAGAAAGCAGCTTCATAGAGATTTTCCGCACCACATGAAAAGCAATAGATTTTTCTTTGTTGTGCTTGGGCTTGTGGCTGAGCAAAAAATCTAAAACTTGGTATTTGTTGATTGTTAGGGTTAGATGCTCTGTATGGCGTATAATTACCTATAACTAACCCTATTACCGATGTTAGAGCACCAAATATTATCATAACGTAGCTCATAACCATTAAAAGAGTTTTAAGAACTATATCAGTGGCGTATGCGCTATTAACTGCATAGGGAATCCCTAAAAAAGTTTTGTATTCACTTGGCAGTTGAATTGATTCTCCTAAAGCCAGGAAAATAAACCCTATAAACAACAGAACTATGCCAGCGATAATAGCGTTTTTTTGCCTTTGTGTTAATGACATCGCTTGATTTCCCATCAAACATTAAGAAGCAATTTAGTTTTAAGTTTTGCTCTCTTCCGCTTTTTGCCTTCTAAAGACTTAATTTCTTACTTTTGATACTGATTGTTTAGTGCAGTTTAGTGCACTTAACTACCAAATAACGATACAAAAAATTAATAAATTTATTTTGTTATAAATATTTACAGATGATAAATATGTCAAAAACTAAAACTTTAGAAGAGAGAGCGCGACAAAAAGTAGCCGAAGAAATACTTGAAGAGCGAAAACGATTGGAAAGTGAACAGCAACGACTTGAAAGAGAACGACAAATTGAATACAACAAGGTGTCTAATCGGCTAAGAAGAAACTGGTATTATCTTTCAGCGTTAACTATTGCCATAATCAGCCTTATCATTGGAATTTGGAAGCTTTGGTTTTAAGCTTGCTTTTTTGCCGTTTACTATGTTGCAGGAAAAGAAATTATTGGCTCAGAGTTTGAGATGGCAGACTTGACGTACAGAATTAATTGTTGGGAGTAGGTTTGGTTGGAATTTATGGTTCCTACCACGATTTGGAGCCCTGAGAAACTGCATCTATGTCCTTGTATTGCAGCGAAGCCTTTACTTGAATTATCTTCAGAAACTACAAACGCAAAATTCGAACCAACAATTGGGGCCAAAGAAAATGTATACCCCAAGGTTATGTTATATTGGACAGCACCAAATTTTATGGAATATGGCTGGTTAATTTGGGTAATAGAGACTTTGGTGTAACCTGAAAGCGAATTAGCTACAAGGATTTCGTAGCCAACGAAGGCTATAACAACGAATGCCACCAATAAAACAACCGTTATGATTTTTCTCTTCCGCAATTAATATGCTCCTCTATTTCCTATTAGCCACTAAATTCAATTTCACATTAGCGTCAGTCACGATTTAACTTTTTCGTCAGGGCGCTTTGCCCTGTTTCCACCAAGCCATTGCCTTTGTTTTAGAATTTAGCCAAGCGCTGATTGGGCTTAATCATGCGGTTTCTGTGATTGCTTCTTCCATTTGCCTTATCAAACCGTTTTGTCTGGCGTTCCAAATCTCTATTCCCATGATTTTTCCTTTCTTATCCAGCTCAAGATGAACGTCGGGCTCTGATTCGACTACTTCGTAGCTGGCGCCTTTTTTGAAAACCAAGTAGAATATGTCTTCTGTTTTGTCGTAGGATGCTTTTATTTTTGTTTTATCCATGCTCCTCTCGCCGTCTTGGTTTTAAGTAATTTGTCAAGTTTAGTCGTATAAAAGAATGTTATAACTTTAGCTCCATATCGCGTTCGGCACCAACTAGTCCTTGGCTCCTCCTGTTTTTGTGGTATTTTCTCTTTCGCAAGACAGTGACGAGCTTTCCCTGTCCGTGGTTGCTCTACAAGCGTATCTCAGGTTAGATAACTGATCCAAAATAGAGGCATCTGTGGAGGAAAATAGATCGGCAAGCTATAGCATAATACCTATTAATCATATGATTGCAAAACTGGCTTAAAGAATTTTAAGAGAAACCAAAAACTCAGAAAATCAGAGTTATTTTTCTGGACACTTATTTACTTGCGTTGAAGATTCCTGTAGCTTTATTCTAAGCTTTGGGGAGGGTCTCCAGCCGTCACTCTTACGAATCACCATGCTGAGGTTGTTATCAGGTGCCCAATAATTTTTCTGTTTCCTTACAACTTGTTTTGTTTTGCTCAATTGATTTATCCTCACATGATCAAATTCAGAATAGCAACAACAAGAAATAAACTTATCGCAATTATCAAGAATATGAAAGCTACGTAGACCCACACTGCTTTTCGTTGGTTAAATTTGTAATTTTTCATTGTATCTTCCGCTGTAGTTGCAGCGACTCTTTGGATAAGCTCTTCTTCTGTTCTGTTTTGGTATTCTTCAATTAGGTTAATAGGATTAATTGTTATGAATTTTGACATCCAGTATCCCCAAAGGCCGAACCCTGCTGAGACTACGAAAAGCCCTAGTGGCAATAAGAACAGCCAGCCGTATCTAGCGTGTGGAAAAATTACGGTGATTCCCGCTGTTAAGGTGGCCAATACGGTGGCTAACAGACCCGCGAATCCGATGACGCTGCTTGCCTTAGAATCAATGTCGTTTGTTCTTCTCCATTCCAAGTCATAACGATTCACGATCATTTCGTAAATTAATTTATCCCTTTGTTTTTCCTCGTGAGGTGTCATTTTTTCAGTTGTTGGATTTTCTTCTGCTGTCTCATTTGTTGGAGACTTGTTGCTTTTATCATCGCGATTATCGGAGCAAACGGATGTGCTATCTTTGCTCGTGCTCTTTTCCTCGATCACTACTCCATTTTCTGCGCATTTAAGCTTTGCACCGCTATGTCGGCATCGATTTTGGACTTAAGGAAATTTGTGCGGGCAATTATGGAAAGCTGTCTAGATTTATTTTCTTGAGCTTAGAAAAAAACGTTTACAAATAGTTTCTGGGTGCCATTAGGGTTCACATGGCAACCCGTAACGGCAGCTATGAGGCTCTATATTTACTTTCGAAAGCGATTATTTAGCCTTACTTTGAACTTGGTCTTCAAGGTGCAGATCCCGTACCAGCTCATCCAGCGTCATGGTTTTTCCCTGTTTAGCTTCGCGCAAAGAAGCCCGCAGATCGTTTACCAGTTCTTGGTCCTGCATGACTTCCAACGTTTCAAGCAGTTCTTCCATCAGACTTGCTGCTTTCGTGAGAAGTTCTTTTTCGTCCGCTGTTAAAAGCGCCATACTTTGCATGCACCTGTCTAAAATACGGGCAATGAGGTTCTTATCTTTTGCTTTCCGTCAGAGGTGGGATGGAAATTTTTTTCAACACCTTAATCTGCAGTGCAAATAGGAGCAAGTGCCCTGTGCCCAAAGGTGCGTGCCCGAATCGCGCCCCGGCACCAACCATTCACGCATGCCGTTTTTGTGGCTGGTTTTTGGTTAAAATTTCCATGTTGCCGTGATTGCCACTCTATTAGAAGCGTCAAAAGCAGGTTCTAAAATCTTTTAAGCAAGGTCAAAACAGATACAAGTTCAGTGAGATATTGAAAGCTAACGTAAAATTGTGGATGATAGCTGTTTGGGCAATTGCTTTTACAGTCTACACTGTTTTTTTTGTTCTTAGTAAAATTGGTTTGCTCCACAATATGACTGGAGTAGACATATCATAGTTAGTGCATCCCCGCTTATTGGTGGAATGTTAGGCGTATTAGGCGGGGTGTTAATTTCTAACTACATTCGCCAAAAAGGTAAACCAAAACAGAACCCTTCTCAGAATGCCCCTCTGCCCTCTTGAAAATTTAGGCGACAAAAAAATAGGTGAAAAAAATATGGGTAAAGAACATAAGTTTAGGAAAGACTTTACGGCAGAGCAGTACGCGGCTTATTTAGAACGGAAAGCTAAGGATCCAGACGCTCTAATACCTGAAGGTAATGAGCCGCGGAATACAAAATTTAAATCGAGAAAAAAGGTAGCGTAGTTTTTACTTTTACCTAAAAAGAGAATTTTGACCTTGTTTAGCTTTTTCTTTCATTTTACAGATTGTGAAGCCAACTTTGCTTTTTCCACAATCCTGCCTGAAACCGAATCGTAATACCAAACAATCCACAAGAATTGAATGGCGAATCCCACTCCAAGCAGCACAAAGCCTTGACCCACATATGGGTGATAGAAAAATCCAGTGGGCGTTCCGTCGGGGTTGAATACCCGATAAGAAACTGCTGAAACACTAATTCCCAAGGTTATCAGGATGAATCCTGCCCACATCGGGATTAATTTTAGATTTTTCAGCAATTTTCCGTCGATTAACACTCCATTCTGCTTCAATCCTCTTAACCCAAAATAAACCAGGAAACTGGGCACCATCAAGATAACTACAAGGAGAAAAATGCCAAAGGAATCTAAGAAAAATCCTTGTAATTAACTGCAAATATGAAGATCACTCCGATGAAGCCTAATATTCCAGAGTATAATCTGAGGAAGGAATTCATAACGGGCGTTTCAAACATGCACTCTATTCTATCTAATCTAAACTTAAAACTTGCCACCGTGATTTTCAGCCCCAGAGAGAGGACTCTTGCGAAGCCTTCAGGCTCAGTTTCTGCGGGTTACGGCGTGTTTGTCCAAATCGGCGTCACTGTACAGTTAGAGACAAAATCTGGGGTGTAGATTATTGTGCCGATCTGCGCTGTGTTTGAGCTGCTGTAGGAGTCGAAGCCGTAGCCGCTGTTGATTGTGGAAAGTTTGGGTGAGGCTGGGTAGGTTGCTGCGTCGTAGGTAAATGTTCCTGAGTCGGCGGGTACGGTGATGTTCATTTCTAAGTTGCCGTCCGCAGTGTAGGCGACGACCCTTAGCCCCACGTTGTAAGCTACCCCTTCTCCTGTGTTTGTGAGTGAGCCGACGATGTAGAGGCTGTTTTCGAAACCTGCCGGCTGATTGTTGGCGGGATACGCCTTCGCGTTTATGGATGCCACAATATTAGCCTCAGATAAGCCTTTGATGGTGGCTTGGAGGTTTGCGGTTTGGTTTTGGAGGTAGGTAACTTGGCTGCTTAACGGCTGGTTTTTGTCGGGAACCGCGTTTCCAACGTTGTATGCCCAGCAAACGGGTGTTATTGTCCAGTTGACAACGGAGCCTTCATGGAATATGTTTATGCCGACATTGGTTCTTTGCCCGCTGTCTAAGATTTGAAGCGCAAAGCTGCTATCGCCGTAAGTTTTGGTCACAAACGCGTTTGTGGCGTTGTCGCTGCCGAAAGTTGTGCCTGTGAAGGGAACCGTAAGGTTAATTTCCATGGTGCCGTCAGCGGCGTACGCAACAACCTGCAACCCAGCATCGACCGCGTAGCCTTTGCCTTCGTTGGTGACGGAGCCGTCTATCCACAGGTAATTGAATGGAACTGGGGTAGCCTTGTATCCTCCCATTTCGCTGCTGGCGCTGCCTTGCATTTCATGCGTCTCCAGAGAGGTAACAAGATTTGCCGACGTCAAATTAGCTATGACTCCTGTCAGGTTTGCGAGTTGAGTTTTGAGGTCTGATATTTCGCCTTTAAGCTGGGCTGTCGAGGCGTTTTGCTTGGAAATTTGGGATTGCGTCGCGGCTTCTTTTGAATTTCTTTCATTCGTCATGTTGTTGTAGTAAATTGCTGCTCCGGCGAAGATGCTCACTAAAACCACAGCAATAATCAAGATTGCTATGGCTTTTCCTTTGGGTCGCATAGTTGCACATGGACGCGTTTAGATGTTAAAAGGTTTTTTGTATAGGTTTGTGGACTAAGACGGAATTGTTTAGTTCAGGATTCTTGACAAACACGCGTTCTGCCTATTTCGCGCGGTTTTGGTTTGGACCCTTAAGGCTTCTGGAGGGAGGGAACAATATTCCATCTAGAATTAAATAGTTTAGCGGTTGCTAAGTTGTTAGAGGACTTGTTTTTGGAGCGTCATGAAGCGTTAGCGTTGCTGCGGGAACTAGTAGAGAACAAAGTGTCTCAGCCTTCTTTTGTCTCAATACGAGAAAACCAAAACGGAAAATTTAACCTCATCCTGAAGGATGATTACAGCAGCGAAGAACTAAAGCAGTTGGCAGCCCAAAAAAACCTCTTAGTTGAAGTAGACGAAAAAGGGTACTGCATAATCCGCAAACCCTAACTTTTCTTCGGCTCCCGCAAACTTTCGCAAACCATTTCGGCAATTTGGGAAACCAAAAATCTTAAACCAACCTGTCTGCCGCCTAAAACATCAAGTTCCCGCGCAGATTGAGAAACGCTATTAAGCGCTTACTACACAATCATCTCGAAGTGAACCCGTCTATGGACTACGACAACTTTTTCCTGCCAAGCGGCGACCTCAAGAAAGGCAAAGAATTCTACCAAAACATTTTGGGGCTCCCCATCAAGTTTGACTTTTCAGACATTGGTATGGTAGCCTTCAAAGTCGGCGACAACGAACCCGCCATCATCCTCAAAGACACAACAAAGTTTCCCCAAGCAAAACCCACCGTCTGGTTCGTTGTGGACAGCGTGCTGCAAGAATACAAGCGGCTTGGCGCCAAAGGCTTAAAGTTCCTGTCGGAGCCCTTCGAGATTCACACGGGCATGGCAGTCGAGTTCGAAGACCCCTACGGCAACCGGCTAGGGCTAACGGATTATTCAAAAAAGAAATAGCGCTTTTTTTGCCTATCTCAAGTGTCATTCAATAATTCGACAATGGCTTAATTTGCGACGGCTTACTCATTTTCCAAAATTTTCTCGAAAATTGATTTCAACGGAGGCAGTTAATGTCTCGTTCTGTAAAACCAATGCAAGATTGGGGCATTCATAGAAAAAGTTGATTAGAAGTGAAAGCCATAGATTTACTTCAAGGAGAAAATAGGGATTGATGCTTTTCGATAGCATATGGCTCATATGGCTATTTGGCATCCCAATATACTACTCCTTGTTATATGAGATAATAAAATACAGGAAAGTTATGGTCAAGAAAACATTTGTTCCTATCAATCCAAAAAGAATGATTTTTCAGATAACTACGATAGGCAATATGGAGATTGTTCAAGAGTCGATTGATAACATTAATCGGATATGCAAGGAAGTTGGATATGACAATTACAGGATAAATGTAGTTTCGGAAGTGAATGAAATTTTTAATGGTGCAGTTACAATAACTGTTCCTCAAATTTATTCAACACCCAATAATGCAAAATACAAAGCTAGGGCATTACAATATGCGATAGAACAAAGAGAGAAAAACGGAGAAAACACAGCTGATGTATGGGTATATCATCTTGACGATGAATCGATGATTACAAAGCAAGGTCTCTTATCAATTTAGACCACGCCGACAATAACCGGGAGCCCATAGCAGAAGGATTAATCACTTATCCAAATAAAATGAATGTTGGAAGCAAATTAGTCAAATATTTAGACGCCGTAAGACCAACATTTTGTTATACTTGCTGCGCAATGTTAAAATCACAAGGAAAACCTGATTGGTTACACGGCTCAAATCTACTTTTGAGGGCAGACGTAGAAAAAAATGTTGGTTGGGATTTCCCTGACACATGCGCAGAAGACAGCTTGTTTGGCTACGAAGCATACAAAAAATACGGAGGAATCTTTGGTTGGCACGGAGGAGTTCTCGAAGAACAGTCGCCATTCACATTTAAAGACTTTATTAAGCAAAGACAAAGATGGATAAAAGGAACATTTGAAAACTTGGGTAGAATGGGGATACGCGAAAAGGTCAAAACAACCTATAGATTGACAAGTTGGTTTTTGGGGTCAGTAAGTTTTTTCACATTAATTCCTTCATTAATCATAAAACAGACATATTCTCAATATCTCATTCCGTTCTTCGTTTTGGACACAATTATTCTGTTTGCTGTTTATCAAATAGGGTTGGAAATGAACTTTGCTAAAGTTGGCAAGAAGCAAAGGATTTGTGAACACATCAAGATTTTTTTCGTTTCTCCCATTCTTTGGTTTCTAGAAGCAATTCCGATGGTGCTATATTTCTTCAAAAGAGCACCAAAATTTTATGTAATTGAAAAATAGGCAATGCCTTTGACAAGCATCTTGAATTATTGTAACAGGTACTTACGTTGCAGCTTTAATACGTTCTAAACGCGCCTTAATTGCTATAATAATTTCTTGATCTTGCTCAGTTTCTAAAGCTTCGAACGGTAATTTTTTAACAAGATTTTAAATACAGCTAGTAACATCAGGATTAATTGAGACTTGTTCATGGAAATGAAATCCCTTTCGAGGGCTTCCTTGATTTTTATAAGAGGAGGTGAACCTTCTTGAGTAGAAATGGAGTAATCGCCTTCACACTTTTGGGTTTAATTATTGGGTTAGCTGTAGGATACTCGATTTCAATAGCGGTACCGTTTCATTCTTCTGCGCAGAAACCAGCTATTTCTTTGAATTCAAATTCAGTCAAGTCAGGCGAGCAATTTACTGCCACTCTTACTGGTTTTCCAGCTAATACGGAAATCTACGGCTGGACAGTAAATCAGAATGTATCTGTATGTTTCACCGCAGGAACTACTGACGCAAACGGTAAACTTGTCGTTTCAGCAAATGCGCCTCAAACAGTGGGAACATTACCCTTAGTTGCATGCAACAAAGCAGAAACCATCTGGGCGGCTACAGCTTTAACAGTGACTAAATAAAAAATCAATGCGCTTATTCTTGCAAAGTCACTTCTGCCTTTTTTCCGTAGCGGCATTTCTAAGCCTAATTATGTGTTTTGTTTGCATTACAGCAGGTCAGTGAGATTGATAGATACTGGCAGAAAGCAACAGCCAGAGAGACAGACCAACAGGAAGCGTACTGACAGACAACCCGATGGATGCGCTTTCTCTAAGGAAACATCACAGAAAGAAGCGCTAAAGAGTCATGATAAGGTTTTTACCTGTTCCCTCGTATGGTAACGCGACGCATCTTGCACCAAAAAAATGGACCTTGGTTTAACTCGTGGCCTGCACAAGTGCCAAAACACATAGAGCTCCCACAGGTTCCTCTCCAAGAAATCCTTCGCAAAAACGCCAAAGAATTTCCGCAAAAAACGTCCATATCTTATGGCGGGCGAGAAATCTCTTATATCCAGTTAGAATCGCTTTCAAATCAGTTTGCTATTTCTCTTGTAAAGTTAGGCGTGAAAAGGGGCGAATGCGTGGCAGTTTTTTTGCCTAACGTTCCCCAATTCATAATTGCGTATTTTGGGATACTTAAAGCGGGTGCGGTTGTTACGGCGATAAGTCCGCTGTATCGGGAACGCGAGGTGGAGTATCAACTCAACGATTCAACCGCACAAACTATAGTGGCTCTGGATCTGCTTTATCCAGTTGTAGCGAAAGTTGAACAAAAAACCCAGTTAAAAAACGTCATTTTAACCGGTATGGATGAGTACTGTTACAAAAAAGTCCGCGCTGCAGATTTGCAGGGCACTTTCGGTTTCCAGGTTTTGCTGGAAAAAGCCCAAGACGGCGCTCCAGACGTGAAGTTGAACCCAAACGAGGATTTGGCGGCTTTGCAGTACACGGGCGGAACCGCAGGAACAGCCAAAGGCGCCATGTTAACCCACACCAACCTGCTTTCAAACACGTTATCCTTTGCCGCTTGGATACAGGGCACAACCGCACAGGAAACTTTCCTAACCACCCTGCCGCTGTTTCATATTTACGGCATGACCACCAGCCTGACTGTACCCGTCAGTTTAGCCTCAAAAATAGTTTTGATGCCAAGGTTTGAACCCGCCAAAGCCTTGGAAGCCATCCAAAAGCATAAGGTGACGGTTTTCTGCGGTGTTCCAACCATGTACTCAGCGCTTCTTGCTTACCCAGAGCTCGGAAAATACGATTTAACCTCGCTTCGCGTCTGCGTTTCAGGCGCTTCAGGCTTGCCGCCGCATACCCAAAAACAATTCATGCAGGTCACAGGAGGGCTGCTTGTTGAAGGCTACGGGTTAACGGAGGCTTCGCCCGTTACTCACTGCAACCCAGTTGATGTTACATTGCGTACGGTGAAGGTGGGCTCCATCGGTTTGCCCCTGCCTGACACAGAAGCCCAAATTGTCGATTTGGAAACAGGCAGCAAACCCCTTGCGGCGGGCCAAACGGGGGAGTTGGCTGTTCGGGGTCCGCAGGTGATGAAGGGCTACTGGCGCAGACCCGACGAAACCGCTGCCGTGCTCCGCGATGGGTGGCTCCTTACAGGCGACATCGCCCACATGGACCGCGACGGCTACTTCTACATAACAGACCGCAAAAAAGACCTCATAAAAACCAACGGCTACAGCGTCTACCCCCGCGAACTCGAAGACGTCCTCTACGAGCACCCAGCCGTCAAACTATGCGCGGTCGTTGGAAAACCAGACCCGCTGGCAGGCGAAATCCCGAAGGTTTATGTCGTACTGAAAGAGGGCACGACTGCTTCAGCTGAGAAACTGAAGGCATTTGTCAACGAAAAAGTGGCGCCTTACAAGGCAATCCGGCAGTTGGAGTTTAGAAAAGATTTGCCGATTAGTTCTGCAGGCAAAGTTTTAAGACGATTGCTTAAAGGAGAAAGCGGCGTGAATTCAAGTTTCTAGTGCTTGTTTTCATGATGTAATCCATAAATTTCTCGGCTTGTGGGCATATCTGTTGGTGTTTCTCGCATTATGTAGGATATGTTAACTTTTCTGGCGCCTAAATCTAGCAGGTTGAACGGCGTCATTACCATTATTCTTATGGCTAGGCTTGCTCCGATTATTTCTGAAAAGCGTAGAAATAGCGACTGGTGCTCTCTTAATTGGTCCGCGGTGGCGTTTATTTCTTTGTTCTTCATTATAACGTCGACTAGGCATAAATTTCCACTGTTATCCCTTCCAATAATGTCAATCTTTGCCCTGCCTATTTGAAATTCCTTGAAAAGAACTTTAAAGTTTTTTTCTATCTTGTTTGGGTCGGCATATATTTCATTAACAAAACTATATTTTGCTTTTTCCGCTTCAAACTCTAAAAATTGAGTTGTTAAATACGACACCCGATTCTAAATTTTATTCAGAATCTAACTCTACCTGTACGTACATATAAGTCCTGCGTAAAAAGAGATTAAAAAAAAGTCGACCAGCTCATTTGATGAGATTCGTTTAAAGGTTTAAACAATTTTATCGAAGAAAACTTAATTGGTTTGCAGTTGAAGTTCTAATTAGAAGTTGGCTTTGTTGCGGGCTAAACTAAAGGTTACAGGTGTTGTTCAAGGGGTGGGTTTCCGCCCGTTCATCTATCGCATCGCGGTAGCGCAGGGTTTAGCAGGCTACGTACGCAACCGTGGAGATGCAGGCGTAGAAATTCTCTTGGAAGGCGACGCACAGAAAATTAAAGCCTTCACTCGTGACTTGACCGTGAAAAAGCCGCCTCTGGCGCAAATAGACAAAGTCACCTCAGTTACGCTTTCAGGCGCAAACGAGTATGTCGACTTCACGATTTTCAAGAGTTCCGAGGAGGCCGAGTTTTCAGGCTCAATTATCCCGCCTGACATCGCAATCTGCAACGAATGCTTAGCCGAGTTGCGAGACCCCAGTAACCCACGGTACGAATACTTCTTCATAACCTGTACCAACTGCGGCCCACGATTCACCATCATCGAGCGGCTGCCTTACGACCGCGAAAACACCACCATGCGCGAGTTCCCCCTGTGCGGCTTCTGCCAACGCGAGTACGACGACCCAGCGAACAGGCGTTTTCATGCGCAAACCGTGGCTTGCCCACCCTGCGGACCCAAAGCCTACCTGACAACACGCGGAGGCGAACTCATCGACGCCAAAGACCCTGTGCGGGAGGCGGGGCGGTTGCTTTCTGAAGGCAACGTGCTTGCGATAAAGGGGTACGGGGGATTTCATATTGCCTGCTCAGTGGTGCTGGATAAGCCTCTGAAGGCGCTTCGAGCAACGAAGCATAGGCGGGAAAAACCCTTTGCTGTCATGGCAAGGAGCGTGGAGGCGGCTAAAGGCTTCGTCGAAGCAAGTTCGAAGGAGCAGGAGCTGCTGCAATCCCCGATGCGTCCAATCGTGCTGCTCAACAAGAACGAAAGCTACAATCTGTCGCCGCACGTTGCGCCTAACCTGCATAACGTTGGCGTCATGCTGCCATACACAGGTTTGCATTACATGCTCTTCGACAGGGTGCCTGACGCCGCGTTCGTGATGACCAGCGCTAACCCGCCCAACCAACCCATCGTATACGACAACGATGAAGCCCTCAAAGTGTTGGGCGGCACGGTGGATTATTTTTTGTTTCACAACCGCAAAATCGCCCATCGCTGCGACGACTCCGTTATGCGAGTCCACGGCAGCCGCCAAGTTTTCCTGCGTCGAAGCCGAGGATACGCTCCAGCGCCCGTACGGCTTAAGTCGAAGGCGAAGCGGTGCGTCGTCGGGCTTAGGCGGCGAACTCAATAACACCGCCATGCGTGCTGCTTGACGACAAAGCCTTCATCAGCCAACACATCGGCGACGTCGAAAACGTGGAAACCCGTAGCTTCCTGCAAGAAGCCGCAAACCACCTCCAACGCCTCACCAACTGCCACGCCGAAGCCGTCGTCTGCGATTTGCATCCCAAATTCACCACGACCGCCCTTGCGAAGGAGATGGCTGAGGCAGATGATTCGCCGCTTATCCAAGTTCAACATCACCATGCCCACGCCGCGGCTTTAATGGCTGAACACAACTTGGAAGAAGCTGTCAGCGTGGTCTGCGACGGGTACGGCTACGGCTCAGACGGCGGCGCTTGGGGAGGAGAAATCCTGTTCTGCACGCGCGAGTCATCGAAGTTTAAGCGTCTGGGGCATCTGGAGCCTCAACCGCTGCTCGGCGGCGACGTGGCAAGCCGTTATCCGCTGCGTTTGGCTGCTGGAATGCTTGCAAAAGCAGGCGTCAAAGTTGAGCCTTGGCTGATGGAGAACAAGGCGCATTTGCCTTTCGGCGAAACCGAAGCCAACCTCATCCTCAACCAACTCGCCAAAGGCTCTGTGACGGTTGAAACTACGAGTTGCGGCAGGGTTCTGGATGCCGTCGCAGCCGTTTTAGGCGTCTGCTACGAGCGCAGCTATGAGGGGGAACCCGCGATGAAGCTGGAATCCGCCGCGATAAAAGGGAAAGACATCTTGAAGCTGAAGCCCTCTTTGCACGGTGAAACGCTGGATACCTCGCCTCTTCTTCGGCTGATTTTTGAACGCAAAGCCGATTTTTCCACCACAGATTTAGCTTATTCCGCGCATTCTTATCTGGCAAGGGGCTTGGGGTCTTTGGCTGTTGAAAAAGCCACGGTTCTGGGTGTTAAAAGCATCGGTTTTTCGGGAGGCGCCGCATGCAACCAAATCCTCGCCAAAGTTATGCGCAAAACCGTTGAGGATGCTGGGCTGCGTTTTCTGGTTCATGAAGCTGTTCCAGCGGGGGACGGCGGGGTTTCTTTTGGTCAGGCTGTTGTAGGCGGTTTTTCAAGGTTTTAAACCAATCTCTTTTTATCGCCCGAAAAACGCTATTTAAAGTTGATAGTTATGTGTTTGGCTATTCCCGCTAAAGTCATGACCCTTCAAGGCGAAAAAGCCAACGTTGATTTTGGGCAAGGCGTCCTAAGAGAGGTTAACGTGTCGCTTGTTGAAGCCAAAATCGGCGACTACGTTTTGGTCCATGCAGGCTACGCTATCCAAATTATCGAAGAAGAAGACGCAAAAGAAACCATCGCCCTGTGGAACAGCATCCTTGAAGCTGGGCAATAGGCGGCAAGTTGAGGCGTCGGCATGGCTCAAAACCTGAAGTTCCGAAACCCCCAGTTAGCCCAAAACATTGCTGAAAAAATCAAAATCTTAGCGCCTAAGGCTGGAAAAACCAAAATCTGCCACGTCTGCGGAACACATGAGTGGACAATCACGCATTTTGGGCTACGCAGTCTTCTGCCCGACAGCGTTGAAGTTATTGCTGGTCCAGGCTGCCCAGTCTGCATTGTTCCCGCGGCTGAAATCGATGAGGCGGTGCAGTTGGCGAAGATGGGTGTTGTGGTCACGTGTTTTGGGGACGTTTTGCGTGTGCCTGGCAGTGAAATGTCGCTTCTGGAAGCTAAAGCCGCAGGCGCCGATGTGCGAATAGTCTATGCGGTCTCGGACGCTGTTGAAATGGCTAAACATGAATCTGGCAAGCAGTTTGCTTTTTTCGCGGTTGGGTTCGAAACCACGGCTCCGTCAACAGCGGTGGAGGCACTTGGGAACCCGCCGAAAAACCTCAGTTTCCTCGTTTCTCACCGACTGATTCCGCCAGCGATGGATTTGCTGCTTGGCTTTAGCGAGTTGCAGATTAACGGGTTCATCGCGCCCGGTCACGTAAGCGCCATCATCGGAACCAAACCCTACGAAAAATTCCCAACTGTAAATCACATGCCCACGGTCGTGGCGGGTTTCGAGCCGCTGGACGTGTTGATGGCTGTCTACATGATTGTCAAGCAGCAAAGCGAAGGCGCAGCGCGGCTTGAGAACGAGTACCCGCGTGTGGTTAAGCCTGAAGGGAACCCGAAGGCTTTGGCGCTTATGGATGAAGCGTTCAAGGTTACAGGCGGCAACTGGCGGGGCATCGGCAACTTGGCAAACTCAGCCCTGCAACTACGCGAATGCTTAGCTGACTTCGACGCCCGACTCAAACACAACGTCCACGTAGAACACGGCAAAGACATCATCACCGGATGCAAATGCCACCTTGTAATCATCGGAAAAATCAAGCCCGACGGCTGCCCCCTATTCCTAAAAGCCTGCACACCCGAAAGACCCGTCGGCGCATGCATGGTCAGCAGCGAAGGCACCTGCAGAGTCTGGGCAAAAAACGTTGCTGTCCAAGCTTGAAGATGGCGCTTGCTGATTTTGCCTGTTAAACTCTGCGGTCAGAAAATCTGAAATCACAAGCTTTTTAAAAAAGTATGTGAATAGAACTCAAAAATTCCAATGAAATCGCCGAGCGCAAAGCCATAACACTTCGCCGCGTTAGGCAAAAAACGTATCTGCAAAAATGAAAGAATCATCGAAAGAGTTCTTGTACGAATCCAAGGTAAACGCTATCCGAAATCAACGTGATTAGCAATTCGGCGTAAGAACTTGGGCAAATCCTAACCTGATCATATAGCTGGCTATGGCTACTTACAAAGACGAAAAATTCGAAGCTAAAGCGATTGAAACTTTTTGATAAACGAATCTGGATGGGTTAGCAGCTGAGAGCTAAAAAATAAAATTCAAGCAGATTTTCCTGAGCAATACGTAACCAAGTCAGAGGATACTTTGTATTTGATGAAACCTGAAGTTACACGGCTGACAGAAGTTTAGAAAGCGGGCTAAGGGACTTCAGACAAAATCGTATTAGAGGCAGCAATCACAAGTGGTTCTCTCAGGAGAGCGTTCGTATACATCCTGAGCGCCAAAGGCACCTTGATTTCGACAGCTCTCCTTTCAGTTTCAATGAATATTTGCAGGCAAATGCACAAAGGCTGAGTACCATTAGGAGGATCAACAAGAAGTATCGTCGAAGTGAAGAGGCACTCCTGATATTATTGGCATAGAAAGGCGTCTTCCAGAGGTGAGATAATACGAACGTCAGATTGCTGAGAGTAATCTACCGTGAATAATTGAAAACAGACATAATGGTCATCATTACAGCATGTGGAACTCAAGTCTTAGGGCCTACGGCAAGTGTCTTAATATCAAACACTGGGCGGGAAGTAACCTACAATAGCAGTTCCTGAGACGTTGAAATAACAGATGCAGAAGACAATAGAAAATACACTCGCTATATCGAGAATCTATCTAATATTTCTTCAGGAGCGGTTTTCCTACAAACTGAAAGAGCAGTTTGATAACACCAAAAAAGCCTATGCGAAGACGCCCGTTTCTAACATTCGAGTTAGATCTAATCAAAGAACCTGGCAGAGCTGATGGAAAACATCGTTTTACTTGAGCTGCTGAGCAATAAAGTACTATGAAAATGGTGGCTGGGAGCTCTACTTATTCAAATCACGGAGAGAAGTTGACCTTTTTTCTGAAATACGTTACAAAGTCTTACAACTTCAAGGTAAAGCTCAATCGCTTCCCGCAAATAATGCCCAGTGCTTCCTCCGCGTTTTTACCTTGGCTGGCTACATCCAGTTCAGGCGACCAAGCAATTTGCAGTTTTCCTTCTTTCCAGACTAATCGCATGAAAAAGTGATGCTTTCCGTCATGGCAACCCCACACAGTATTCCCTCTAAGTTGTAAAAAGTAGCTTTATCCCGCAATGGAAAACCAATGCTAAACGAGCCGCCTCGCGGCTTTAGCAGATTCTTGGCACTGGGTCGCCGATGGGTCTTGCGATTATTCTTTTGCCGCCGACCTCGGTCTGCATCGCGACGCCTTTGAATTGGGCTGTGGCTTCGCCGATTATTTGCGCGTTTTTTCCCTCGTCTGTTTGCTTCAAAAACTCGAGGGCTTCCTGCGCTTTTTCTTTGACGACGCCGATTATGTATTTGCCTTCGTTCCCAACTTCCATAGGGTCCAACCCAAGCATGTCGCATGCCGTCTGGACGTCTTCTCGAATAGGCACCTTGCCCTCTTGAATCAGTATGCCGACTTTGGATTTTTCAGCCCACTCATTAAGCGCGTCAGCTAAGCCGCCGCGAGTCGGATCTTTTACAGAAATAACCCCCCCTATTTCCGCGAAAAGACGTTGAAGCATGCGGTTTAATGGTCTTACGTCGGATTTTATTTCGCTGCCAAACTTTAGTCCCTGCTGAGCCGAAAGCACCGCGAGTCCGTGGTCGCCGATTGTTCCCGTTAAAATGATTTTGTCGCCTTCAGCCAAGTTGGAGTCAAGCGTCCAGCGGCGGCAACTTTGCGGTATTGCTTCGCGACTGGCATGTTGCTTTCCAACGCGGGGGTTCTTTTCCCGATTCCTGAAACGTTCATAACTAACCCGCCCAACGCGCCTTTCTCAACAACTTTCGTGTCGCCCGTCACTATGCCGACGCCCGCTTCGATGCAGGTGTCGCGCATGCTGTAGAGGATCCGCTCCAAATCCGCCAGCAGCAAGCCTTCCTCCAAAATAAACCCGCAAGCCAACGCGTAGGGTTGTGCTCCCATGGCTGAGATGTCGTTGACGGTGCCTGAAATCGAGAGGCGCCCGATGTCGCCGCCTGGGAAAAATATGGGTTTAACCGCGTGGGAATCGCTTTTGAAAACGATGTCGCCGATGACTGCGGCGTCATCCATGGCTTCCAGCGGTACTTCAGCATCGTTGCCTATGCCGCCGAAGGATTTGACGATGTAGTTTTTGACGAAGTTGTGCATGACTGTGCCGCCTGCGCCATGCAGCATCGTAATCTTCTCGTTTTTGCTTGACATTTGCGCTTTGCATCCTAGTTTAACAACTCCAATAGCAAACAACTTAAACATAAACAAATCGCAGTTCCGGAAACGATTGTAGGCTGACAAAGTTCAATTATATCCACGCCAGCTTGGTCACCGGAGTATTCAATTTTCGCCGGTATCATGCCCAAATTGTGACATAGAATCCGTTGACCGCAGCTAGCCCACGTTAAGCCAGTTGTTGATCCAGCTTCCGACGATGGTCCCATTGGTATCGGTTACCGTCAATTGAGGTTCCTTCCATTGCGAATGCTGCCCCCACGCTCCAAACAGGGTAGTATAGAGAATTGATTGTGAGCCTCAGAAGGTGTAAGATTCTCATCCAAAACCTGCTGCAAGGTCAGGCCGCCTCGGGTGATCTCATCATCTGACGCCATTGCCCAATTCGCCGATACATTGGTTATCGTCTTGTTGTATTCCGTCGCAAACCGTTGAATGATTGGTAAGGCGATGCTGAGAGCTTGTTCACGGGTGATATTTGTACAATTCAGCTGTGGAGTTGCCGTCGTTGTGTTTTGATTTGTCGTACTGTTTAAGCTTGTCTCAACGCGGAGGTCTTACAGCGGAAGACCAATGATGAGATTTGATGAAACCGAAAAAAGGGATAGCGAAAAATCGTAACAGCGATTCCAATTGCGATTGGGACTGAATAAGCTTAATTTTGTTAAAGATTACTTGGTTGTGGAGGAAGCCAGCCTCGAATCTTTTGCTTCAAATAATTCGTTTTCATGCTTTCATCTCCGGCATCAGTTTCGTAAAAATGATGTTGGCAAGTTTTGCTGGCATGGATGGTTTGTCCGTTTTCTACTTCAAGATGCCTCTTTCTTTAGCCAGGTCGAGCAAATAGGCTTTGTGTTTGTCTGAGGAATTCTTTGTTTCTTACCTGTTCTGGATTGTCGTGCCAGTACCAGACTTTCACGCCAAAACTGGTGCTGTAAGTTACGATTACTTTGCGGTTGAGTGCAGGGTGATAGCCTACCAATATACCTTGGCGAACATCTAATTTTGTGACTTGAATATCGTTTACCTGCGGCGACGCCCCAAAGTGTAGACGACAGTTTTGCTTCAGCTGTCAGACGCGTTTGGTTAACGTTCTGTCTGGTAGTTCTTCAGTCGTTGCCAGCTATGTCCAAGACACAGCTTTAAGCCTTGCGTGTTAAAACGTTCTCCAGAACACTGTTTTTTCATGTTATTAAGTAAAGTGGCGCTACGTTACATAGACGATGTTTGGCTAGACATTTCCTTATTTATGAAATAGTAAAATGAATGTCAAATTTACCATACTTAAGGTTAACGGCAAACAAGCTATCAAGGTACGCGCTTACTGCTCGCCATCTCTTCTACGAGCAAAAGCATCACGCTGTATGCCTCAACACCAAATTTTCTCCTTCGCTTCATAATATAAGTGATTCATTAAATGGTATCTCAACTTTTCTGAGCAAATTGGTTTTTGATAAAAGAAAAGCGTTAGAAAACGTCGGCTATATAGGGCTATGAGGTTTTTTTGGGTAAACTATAAAAGGTAAATCGACTCAACAGTTCATACACCTCACAGAGCCGAACTCTCCCTTTATTCAAGGGATTGCAAAACGTTAACTTAATCGAAACTTTGTGTTTTGATACGGAAAGCCATATAAATTGCTTTTACGTGTTTGAATGCGCATTGGAGATGTAAAAATGCCAAAATGGGGATACTCAGTAATTGACGAAATGCTCAACGAAGAAAAAACAGCGAAAGCAAGCGGTAGAGAACTTAAAGTATCCCATAAAGCATCGCGTGAGGTTTGCCACGCCATTAAAGGCATGATGTTGAGCAACGCGAAGCAGTATTTGCGTGATGTTCAAGCTAAAAAGAGATCTATTCCTTACATGAGATATAACAAGAAACTTCCCCACAGGCATGGGCAAGTTAACAGTTTTTCTGGAAGATACCCGATTAAAGCATGCGGCATAATTCTGGGTATTTTGCAGTCAGCTCAGGCGAACGCTGAAAACAAAAGTTTAGATGTGGACCGCTTACGCATCATCCACGCAGCAGCTTACCAAGGCATCAAACTTAAACGGTTCAAGCCGAGAGCACAGGGCACGTCTTCGCCGAAATTTGACACAACAACACACATCGAAATAGTGCTCGATGAAAAACCAACCTCAGGAGAAAAGTAAATGAGTATAGTCAAACGTTTCATCACCGAATCAATCAAAAGAACAGAAATTGATGAATTCTTACAGAAAAAACTCGACCGCGCCGGATACGGTGGAGTAAACATTTCTAAAACCCCGCTTGGAACCCACGTAGTTATCTACGCGATGCGTCCAGGCTTAGTTATCGGCAGAGGCGGAGAAACAATCAAGGAACTTGCCTCATCGCTGGAACAAAACTTCAAAGTAACCAACCCACAAATTTCAGTTTCTGAAATTGAAGTTCCCGAATTCAACGCCTACGTCATTGCATCACGTGTCGCCTCAGCGCTTCAACGAGGTGTTCACTTTAGGCGAGCTGGTTTTTGGGCGCTCAACCAAGTTATGGAAGCAGGCGCACTTGGCGCTGAAATAGTTATCAGCGGAAAACTTACCACTGAACGAGCCCGGTTCGAAAAGTTTCGTGCAGGCTACTTCCCACGCTGCGGAGAACCAGCACTGGTTGCGATGAAAAAAGCTGAAGCTCACGTTCAACTTAAGCCAGGCATCATTGGAGTAAGAGTAAAAATCATGCCTCCAGACGCAGTATTCCCAGACAGAATAAAAATTCTTACGGCAGCGCCAGCGGAAGAAACCGCGGCAGTTGCAGAGCAAGCCCCGCCAGCAGAGGCGCAGGAAGTTCAAACTGAACAGGAAGCAGAGGTTGCAGAAGAGCAAACCGTGCAGACAAAAGAGGTTCAGGATGAAGCGAAACCTGAGGCGGAACCCGAACCGAAAGCTGAGGAGGCAAAAGAGTAATGGCGATAATTCGTCTTAAAGAAATTCAAGGCATGTCTTCAGACGACAGGTCAAAGAAACTTGTCGAATTACGTGCTGAACTCGCCCGCATAAAGACAATGGTCAAAGCAGGCGGCGCAGTCGAAAACCCAACAAGAACACGCGAGATCCGCAAAACAATCGCACAGATACTTACAGTGGAAAACGAAATCAAACTCGGCATACGCAAAGGCGCTGAGAAAGTTGAGGAGCAGCCGAAGAAAAAAGCTGAGGCACCTGAGAAGGTAGAGAAGAAGCCTAAGGCTAAGAAAGACACCGAGGAGACTGCGGCTCAATGAAAGTAACCCCGGACATTATCACTTACGAATTTATTGGTCGTAAAGGCTTCGTCGCCCAAAGCCCGCATCTAGATTACGTCGGCGTCGGCGGCAAAGTAATTGAGGAAACAAGAAACACCTTCACTTTCCTTGGCGAAGGTCTAAAGCGAAGCGTAATCAAGGAATCAGCCATCTTCAACTTTGATTTTGACGATGGCACAGTTGTTCAGATTGACGGTAAACTCTTAGTTGGCAGAACAGAGGACCGACTTAAAAAAAGCGTTAAGAGGTTATGGTAATGTCAATGACTTTTAAGCAACCTAAAAAAACATGTGACGACCGAAACTGTCCATTCCACGGAACTCTTGCAATAAGAGGACGTATCCTTGACGGCATAGTTCACACATCAAAAATGGATAAGACAGTCATAGTAGATAGAGAATTCCTGCAATTCGCCTCAAAATTCCAAAGGTACGAGCGAAGACACGGTCACATCCCATCACACAACCCACCCTGCATCGACGTCAAAGAAGGCGACCGAGTGAGAATCGCAGAGTGCAGACCAATCAGCAAAACCGTTTCATTTGTTGTTGTAGAAAAACTAGGAGAGGAAAAGTAGAATGGCGGCTAAAGCGAAACAGAGAGCACTCGTTGCAAAAGGAATGCTTTCACACGGAAACAAAATCAGTCGTGGCCTACTGTCAGGTTCAGAACTGCGTTGCGCCGATAACACTGGTGCACGTGTCCTGCGTTTGATCCAAGCCATGGGCTACAAAGGCAGGCTTCGACGTTACCCCTCAGCAACGGTAGGCGACAAAGTCACCGTTTCAGTTAGGCAAGGGTCACCCGACATGAGGAAAAAGATTTTCCAAGCCGTCATTGTCCGCCAAAGAAAAACTTTCAGACGCGTCGACGGTGTCTGGGTACAGTTTGAAGATAACGCAGCAGTAATCATCACTCCTGAAGGCGAAATGAAAGGTTCAGAGATAAGAGGTCCAGTAGCGAGAGAGGCAGCTGAAAGATGGCCACGAATCGCAAGTGCCTCAAGTATCATAGTGTAGGTGCAAGATTATGCAGAAGACAAAACGTGTAAAAAATCCGGGCAAACAAAGAAAGAGACTCTTTAACGCTCCTGCCCACATACGCCACAAGCTAATGTCAGCCCCGCTTTCAAGCGAGCTTGCTGCTTCAAGAGGCGCCAAAACTCTTCCAGTCAGAAAAGGCGACACAGTTCGCATCATGAGAGGCGACAACAAAGGGTTCGAAGGCAAAGTTTCACGCGTCGCCCTAAAAGAATATCGAATTTACATGGAAGGATTAACACGGGAAAAAGTCGACGGAACAAACATTTTCCTTCCAATCCACCCATCTAAAGTTCAGATAAGAAACCTCAACCTCGACGACAAATGGCGGAAAGACATTCTTGCCCGAAAGAAAGAAGTAGAAAAGCCAGAAAAAGAAGCAAAACCGAAAGCCGCAGCGCCAAAGAAAGCCAAAGAAGCTCCAGCCAAACCAGAAGAAAAAATCGAGGAAGTCGAAGAAGAAGCCATGCCTGAAGAGAAAGAAGAAGCTCCCGCCGAAACAGTTCCAGAAGTTGAGGAAGCACCCACTGAGGCTCCAGCGGAAAAGAAACCACGCGCAAAGAAGCCTGCAGAGGCAAAAGCTGCAACCGAAAAAACCGCAGCTAAAAAAGAAGAAGTTCCAGAAGAAAAAGTAACCGAAGCCGCTCCAGCAATGAAAGAAAAGGCGCCTGCTAAGAAAGCAGCAAAGCCCAAGGCTGAAGCGAAGAAAACCGTTAAACCGAAAGAAGAAGCACCCGCCAAAAAGGCGGCGGCTAAACCGCGTGCCAAACCAAAAGCTTCCACGGAAGCTGAAGGAGGACAATAATTTTGGGTAAAAAAGGAAAAACTGCAAGATTGAAACGTAAGCCAGCTCCAAGATTCTGGCCAATTCACAGGAAAGAACTGCCTTGGATAGTGAAGCCCTCGTCAGGTTCACATTCACTTGAAAGCTGTTTGCCTTTAACGTTGGTTCTACGAGACATTTTGGGCGTTGCACAGACACGCAAAGAAGCCAAGATGATTCTGTCAGAAGGCAAAGTGCTGGTTGACGGAAAAATCCGCAGAAAAGACGATTTCCCAGTAGGCTTAATGGACGTTATCTCAATGCCTACCGCTGACAAATACTATCGAGTATTGCCATCTCACAAAGGGCTAGTTTTGAACCCCATCAGCAAGGAAGAAGCAAACTTCAAGCTGCTACGCGTCGAAGACAAAACAACCGTTGAAAACGGCGTCCAAGTCGCGTTGCACGACGGAACAAACATGCTTGTGAAGCTTGCAGACCCCAAAAAATCCAACGAAGTCCCATACGAAACATTTGACATCCTAAAGGTTACCTATCCAGACAAACAAGTTGTGTCCACTTTGAAAACAAAGGAAGGAAACTTGGCTGTGATTACTGGCGGAAAAAACGCGGGCAAAAACGGCAAAATTGTTGAGATAGAAAAAACCGAAGCAAAAAAGAGACGCCAAGCACTAGTAGTCATTGAAGACGCGAAAGGCATTCGTTACCAAACCATCATGGACTTCATATTTTCCATAGGCGAAACCGAACCAATCATAGGCTTAGTGGAGGTAAACGCAGTTGTCTGAGGATGAAGCAATAATTAAGAATTGGGAAGAGCATCCGATGCTTACACCCCGCATCGAAAAAGTCGTGGTTAACCTTAACGTCGGAAAATCAGGCGAACCCCTCGAAAAAGCTAACAAAGTACTAAAAGAAATCACCGGTCAAACCCCTGTCAAGAAAAAAGCAAAGAAAACCATCAGGGACTTCGGCATACGCGAAGGCGAATCCATCGCGGTTGTCGTAACCTTACGAAAGCAGGCAGCCATCGATTTCCTAAAGAAGGTCCTTCCCGTCGTGGACAACAAGGTCTCTAAAACAGCCTTTGATCTGCGAGGTAACTTTGCCTTCGGCCTCAAAGAACACATTGAAATTCCAGGCGTAAAATATGACCCTGAAATCGGAATCTTCGGCATGGACATATGCGTAACGGTTAATCGTGCTGGTCAACGGGTAAAGATTCGAAGGAAACAGAAGCAGCCTGTCGGCGCAAGCCACATGCTAACACCTGAAGAATCAATCGTTTTCATCAAACGAACATTAGGAGTAGAAATCGAATAGGCACAGAGGATGAATGTATGGGAAAAGAGCAAGTTAAGAAAGTGCGAAAATACGGCAAAGGTTCAAGACCCTGCGTAAGATGCGGCTCGTATGGACCAGTCATTCGACGGTACAATTTATATTTATGTAGGCACTGTTTCAGGGAAGCAGCCCCGAAACTTGGATTCAAGAAATATGAGTAGGAGCTAAAAACATGGATACTTTAACGAATGGTTTGATAACCATCATAAACAACGAAATGCGAAATAAACGTGAATGCATAATTAGCCCTGCTTCTAAGCTTTTAGGGCGAGTCCTGCGCATAATGCAGCTGAACGGGTACATAGGCGAATTCGAGTTCATCGACGATGGACGCCAAGGCAAATTCAAAGTTCAACTGCTAGGCAGAATAAACAAGTGTGGACCAATCAAGCCACGGTACCCCGCCAAAGTAGGCGAATTTGAAGATTGGGAAAAGAAATACCTGCCATCCAGAGACGTCGGAATCATGGTTGTCTCAACATCCAAAGGCGTAATCGCTCACAGAGACGCTGAAGAAAAGAATCTTGGAGGAAGGCTACTAGCCTTCGTATATTAGAGGTGCAATTTATGCGGCTTCCAGAAATATCAAAAACGATTCAGGTTCCCGATAACGTAGACGTCAAAATGGACGGCAAAAAGATAAGCATCAAGGGCGCAAAAGGATCTTTAACACGTGACTTCACGTTTGCACAAATCTCAATAGAAGGCGAAGGCAAAAACATCCGCATATGGGCAAAGTGGCCACGCAAAAAGGAAGCTGCTCTCGTAGGAACAATCCACTCACACATCCAAAACATGATAACCGGCGTAACAAAAGGCTACCAATACAAGCTGAAAATAGTCTTCTCCCACTTTCCAATCACCGTGAAAGTCCAAGGCAAAGAAATCCTAATCGAAAACTTCACTGGCGAACGAAGAGAACGCCGAATAAAAACCTTAGGCGACGTCAAAATCAAGATTGAACCCGACGACATCATCGTCGAAGGCGCCAATCTGGAAGACGTAAGCCAAACCGCCGCCAACATCGAGCAAGCCACCCGCGTAAGAAACAAAGACCCCAGAGTTTTCCTTGACGGCATATACGTTTATGAAAGAAACGAGGGAGTAGCCTAATGGCAACAGAAAAAACAGAAAAGAGACTTAAACTTTCACGCGAAGCTCTAAGACTTAGAGCACGCCAAAGAAACAAGAAACCCTCCTTCGTGAGAGCTGAAAGCTGGAAATATGACAGATTCAGTTTAAGCTGGCGAAGACCCCGAGGATTAGACAACAAGATCCGCCGAAAAATCAAGGGTTGGCCGCCAGGTTCATGCACTGGCTACAAGGGTCCAAAAATCGCCAGGGGACTGCATCCTTCAGGTTACAGAGAAGTTATAGTTTTCAACGTTGCCGACTTATCCAAAGTTGACCCCACCATTCAAGCCGCACGCATAGCACACACCGTAGGCAAAAGAAAACGCGCCACAATCATCGCCGAAGCCAAGAACCTTAAAATCAAAATCTTAAACATCAAAGTTACCGCAGCGGTTGAAAAGAAAGAGGGCGAAGAAGAGCCAACTGAAGAAAACACTGGGGAGAAAACCTCCGAGGAAATCTGGGAAGAGGCAACGAAAGAAGGAGAAAAGGAAGAAGCTTCCGAGGGTGAAGAGGAAACAAAAGAAGCGGAGACGGAAGAAGAACCAGAAGAAGCCGCACCTGAAGAAGAAGTGAAAGAAAAGCCCAAGAAAAGCAAAACAACCAAGAAATCCAAGTCTAAAAAAGACACGGAGAAAGTTGAAGGAGAAGAAGAACAATGACTAACCTAACCAGTCAAAGGCGTTTAGCATCTCAAATCTTGAAAATCGGGAAAAACCGCGTATGGATAAACCCCGAATTTCTCGATGACGTTGAAGGCGCAATTACACGTGAAGAAGTTAGAAAGCTAATCCATGAAAGAGTTATCATTTCTATGCCTGAGGTAGGAGTAAGCAGGTCAAGAGCAAAAGTCATCCGAAGCAAAAAAGCCAAAGGCAGAAGAAGCGGACCCGGCTGCGTAACCGGAGCGGCACACGCAAAAGTAACCAAAAAAGAAGCTTGGATGATAAGGATTAGATCTCTAAGACGCAAGCTTCGCGAGTTAAAGGCAGCCAGAACCATAACAGAAGAAACATACAGCCAATACTATCGTATGGCTGGCAGCGGCAGATTCCAGTCAATAGCTGAACTGGAACGTAATCTAAAAGCTAACGATTTATGGAGGAAACGTTAAGTTGGCGAAAACAGGCCATTACCGAGTAAAATTAAGGCGCAGACGAGAAGGAAAAACTGATTACCAAGCACGCAAAGCTCTGGTATCTTCCAGAAAGCCTCGGCTTATCACACGCGCTTCACTAAAAAACATCACAGTACAAATAGCCCTTGCGAAACCATCAGGAGACGAAGTGTTAGCCGCAGCTAACAGCCGGGAACTAACCAAAACCTACGGCTGGAGAGCTCCAACAGGCAACATTTCATCCGCGTACCTGACAGGGTATCTTTGCGGGTTAAAAGCGAAGGCTGCAGGCATAAAAGAAGCCGTCTTAGACATCGGCTTAACTGCTCCAACTAAAGGCGCCAAAGTTTTCGCTGCCCTAAGCGGAGTTGTGGATGCCGGCGTGGATGTTCCCCACAGCGAAGAAAAAATCGTTAAGGAACGCATGAAAGGCGAACACATAGCAAAATACGCTAAAAGCCTCGGCGTAGGCTCAGACGAGTACAACGCAAAATTCTCACAGTACATCGCTCAGGGTTTAGCTCCAGAAAAGCTTCCTGAACACTTCAGCAAAGTCAAAGCCGACATCTTAACCGTTTCAAAAGGCGGCAAAATCACAATCGAAGCACCAACCAAAAAAGCTCCAGTTGCCAAAGCTGCGCCAGCGAAAGTTCCCGAAAAAGTCGAAGAAGCCAAAGAGGAACCCAAAGCAAAAAAAGCCCCCGCAAAGAAACCAGCCGCAGCCAAGAAGGCTCCCGCTAAAAAAGCTGCAAAGCCAAAGGCTGCCCCGAAAGCAGCCAAGGAACCTGCCAAAGCAAAGGCAAGTAAGAAAGGTGGAAAGAAAGCATGAGTCAAAGGCAAGGACGAGATAGACAAAGTAACCTGGAAGCATGGGTACCGAAAACCCGTTTGGGCAAACTAATCCAGGAAGGCAAAATAACAACGATAGAAGACGTCTTCCTAAGCGGCATAAAAATCTCCGAAGCCCAAATCGTGGATTCCCTGATTCCTGACCTACAGGAAGAAGTCATAAACGTTAACCTAGTACAGAAACAAACTGACGCAGGCGAAAAAAGCCGATTCAAAGCCATCGTCGCAGTAGGAAACAGAGACGGCTACATCGGGTTAGGCTCAGGAAAAGCCAGCCAAGTGCGAAACGCCATCGAAAAAGCAGCCGCCAACGCCCGCCTAAACATCGTTCCAGTGAAACGTGGATGCGGAAGTTGGGAATGCGGATGCGGCAAACCACATTCAGTGCCTTTCCAAGTGGAAGGTAAATGTGGCGGAGTCCGAGTTATCATTGTGCCGGGACCCAGAGGCTTAGGTTTGGTTTCAAGCGAAGTAGCCAAAGTCATCTTGGGCTTAGCAGGAGTCAAAGACCTCTGGATGAGAAGCTACGGCTCAACAAGAACCGTGCCCTCCTACGCAGGCGCAATCTTCGACGGATTAAAGAAAACATACTACTTGATTACTCAAGCAGACTGGGTGAGATAAAATGGCGCAGAAAAGTGAACCATGCAAATGCATCGTAGTCGTTAAAGTTCGGGGAACAGTAAGCGCACAGAAAGAAACACGAGAAACCCTAGAACTGCTCCATCTCTCGCACACTAACCACGCAATGCTCATCGACAGCCGCCCAGACTACCTTGGAATGCTGCAACGCGTAGGCAACTACGTAACCTGGGGCGAACCCAC
Source organism: Candidatus Bathyarchaeota archaeon (assembly GCA_963780185.1). GTDB lineage: Archaea > Thermoproteota > Bathyarchaeia > Bathyarchaeales > Bathycorpusculaceae > Bathycorpusculum. Next base: position 117,333 of record CAWABA010000005.1, read on the forward strand.
AGCAGAAGTCGTATCCGCCATGCTTCAGAAACGCGCGAAACTGGCAGGCGGCAAAAAACTCACCGAAGAATACATCCAAAAGCAAGGCTACAAATCCTTCGACGACTTAGCCGAAGCCATCATAAACTGCAAAGTCGCATACCAAAAACTACCCGACACACAACCCGTCTTCAGACTGCATCCGCCAAGCAAAGGCTACAAAGGCAAAACCAAGAAAAGCTTCAAAGCAGGCGGCGAATCAGGCTACCGCGGAGAAGCAATAAACGCACTAGTAAAACGCATGATATAATCTGCGTTAATCATCATTTCCTTTTTGTTGTTGTTTTCTCTGGCAAATCTTAAATTCCAACGGTTATTATACACGTATGGCTAAGAGAAAGATTTGCGTTTGGGGTTCGTAAATGAAAAAAACCACGATTATCGTTGAGGGCTGGATACAAAACATCGGCTACAGGACTTTCGTGAAACAAGTTGCAGTGAACCTCGGCGTAAAGGGTCTCGTTAGAAATTTATCCAATGGAAAAGTTGAAATTTTCTGCGAAGCTGGCTCGTCGAAGATTGAGGAATTTGAACGGAAAATCAGTTACAAGGGAAAGAAGAATGATCCCTTGAGCGTATACGTTGAAAATTTGGCTGTTCATGCAGAAGGCGAAAAAGGATATCTTGGACCTTGGAAGGAATACTCAGATTTCGAAATTGACTATGGCTTTGAAATTCAATCGCCCGTTGATCGTGCAATGCTAGAGAACTTGGAAAGCGGCAAGATTTTTGTCGTTTCATCGAACGATAAAATCAGTGCGTTGACTGATCAATTTTCTATGTTTAGGCAGGAAACGAACGGTAACTTTGGAAAAATGGAGGAAAAATACGGGTCAATTTCTGAAGAAATGAAGAAAATGCGAACTGTGCTAGAAAAGCTAGCCGACGCCTACGTTGAACGCCAGAAATAGCGTCGAATAATGAGTTTTTTACAAGTGGCTTAGCGGCTTCCTTCGGGTTTTGGTCCAGGGTTGGGGTCAGGTTCGGGTTCTGGCTCAGGATTCGGTTCAGGGAAAGGGGTAGGCGGCTCCTCCGGCAAAACATACGCTTCAACCTGCCCACAAGAAAACGACACATCTAAAGTCAAACTTCTCAAAATCAAACACCGATAATTGTATTGTTGCGTGTGTCTAAAAAACTAGCCGTTTGGACACAACAGAAATGTGTGCAACCAACTTTATCCAATTTCAGGATAAACCCAGTTAGAAAGCATGGGACGAGAAAGGCTTATCTTTTTCTTAATGTGGAAGCATAACGGCTCCTACCCCTGAAGGAGGCATTCGCATGGTGTGTGCCACGGCTAGGGCTAGTGCCCAGGTCATGTCGTCATGGCTATTCTGTGGATGGCTAAACTGTAGGTGCCCGTTTTTGGCGTAGGTGTATTGTTGCTCGTTCAGTTGCTGGCATAGGCGGTGGTGGTAGGGTATGGCTAGGCGGTTTTGTTCCATGGCGATTTTTAGGCTGCTGAGGAGTTCTTCTTTGGTTTGGATGGTGAATTTTATGCCTTCGACGTTGGTTAAGCCTTGGTTGTGCATTTCTTCAAGTATGGGTTCGCCGACGCCTGTCTGGTCTACGATGATGCGGTGGATGCCGTGGAGTTTCTGGTTTGCACGTACTAGGTGCCCTATGACTTGGGTGTAGGGTGTGTCGAGGGGGAACTCGTAGAGGTAGATGAGTTTTAGGACGTCGTCTTCCCGTTTGAGGATGGCGATGACGCTGTAGTCTTGCAGTTTGCCGAAGTCGACGCCAGCGTAGTATTCTGCGTTGAAGAAGTCACGTTCAAGAGTTGGAGCCAACTCAACCCCCGACGCCTGAGCCAACTCAACGCAGCCGCGAATCAAGCTCTGGGGCAAGTAGCTGTTTAGGGCTTCAACGAACTCGGCTTCATACTCCATCAGATATTGCTCTTGAGTCATGTTTAGGCGCATTTCTTCCAAAAACTCCTTCGTCACCAGCGGGCACTCCTCCGACTTTACTTTGTGGATGCTGTATTTTGGGTTGGTGAAGGCTCGGTAGAAGAAGTGGTTTTTGTCCCAGGGCGTGCTGAGGAAAACCGCGTAGCCCTGCGTGGTTGTTAGCATGGGGAAGAGGACTTGGGTTATGACTTTTTCGCTGACCCAGCTGGCTTCGTCGCAGATTATCATGTTGGCGTTGTAGCCTCTTAGGCGATGTTCGCTGCAGGGCAATGCGATGATGCGGCTGCCGTTGTCGAATTGGACCAGCGTGTGGGTGACCCGTGCCAGTTTGCTTCTTAGCCGCGGCGAGGCGTAGACGAAGGACACGATGCGGTCAAACATTATCATGCTTTGGCGTAGGCTGGGGGCGGTGATGAGCACGGTCATTTTGGGGTTGAGGTCGGCGAAGTGCAGGGCTTTCATGGCGATTGTAGTGGTTTTTCCTGTTTGCCTGCCCATGCATGCCACGATCCGTTTGCTCTTATCCTCCAAAAGATACGCCTGATACGGGTAAGGCTCCACTTCTAAAACTACTCTTGCGTAATCGACGGGTCCAGCTATCTGGACTTCTTCTTGGGCAATGATTTGTTTGACGGCCCATTCGACTTCTTCAAGCCTTCGAAACGTTCTTGCCTGCCGATAGCTGCGCCACCTGCGCTGTAAGCTCGTCAAGTTTCTTCTCAATCCTCTCCCATTTCTCATACCCCGCCAACAAAGGCGCATAATCCTTCGCCGCCTGGAAAATTATCCGAAGCCGCTCCAACGCCAACTTGTCAACTCTCTGTGTGCGGCATATTTGGTCGTAGGCGGTGCTGTACAATTTTACGATTCTATCGATGGTTAAAGCGTCGGCGGCGGGTTCCACGGGTTCGACGGCGCTGGTGGTTTTAGCGGCGAGGAGTGCTTGAAACTTGATTTGCTTGCGGATGGCTTCATAGCTTCTGCTTGGGAGCTTGCCGCTAGCGTAGACCTCCTGAGCACCGAGTCCCTGCTCGATGAGTTCGCAAAGGACCTTGTTTTCTTCTTCACTCCAACGATTTCCACCCAAAAATATTCCACCTGCAATCGGTTATTTACATATGTCACATGCATGAGTCATAGGTAAACATTATCGACAGCAATCCCACAAAAACGCAGCCACCGTTCCTCTCGACCTACGTCACTGTAGACACTAAACCGCTCACTTATTTGCTCCCAGAGGTTATAGACCAAAACTCTTCCATCAAACCCTGTCCTCTCTCCCTGACGAGATGAGCCGCTGGACTACTCGTAGAGGTAAAATATCTAATTCGGCAATAATCAAAGTTCCGAATACGCAGGCACCAAGAAAATCACCAAACATTCCATTAACAATTACATCAGGAAAAATATTGTTGTTTTGGTGAGCGGTTTTTCGATGTCTAACTATCACATCAACAGAGAAAACAGAAAGAATCAAAGGCACTCTTCGGTGGTCAAAGATTGGAAATTGTTATGTTTAGCGGTGCTGTCTGAAAGTTTGGCGGTGTAGTCTGAATCGGGTATGGATTAGCATATCCAAGTTCGCCTATAATGTAGTACGCCCCAGATGGAACTTGATTAAGTGGAGGAATTGGGGGTGTCATGTCGCTTTCTTGTGTCCAGATAAGATTTCGTGTATAGCTTTGGTTCGGAGCCAAAGTTACGTTCACGTCATTAAGTGGATATGCTCCGAGTTCCCACATGTAAACTGCGTTGTTTGTGCTGTTGTAAACTTGGAAGTTGAAGTTTGAATCTCCGTTCTGATTGATGAAATTTAGAGTTTGGTTGCTTACGTTTGTAATTTCAAAAGTTATTTCCACTTCCTCTCCTACCGCAAACGTGGTTTTATCTGCCATGAGCGCAATGGACAGTTGGAACCCGTTGGTTACGGCGCTCAACGCTGTGATGTTGTTATCCTCGCTGACGGTTTGATTCGGTTCAGTAGTTTGAAGTGGTGTCGGAGTAGGTGTTAGGTTTGGTTGAGGTGTTGAAGTTTGAAGTTGTTCACCTAACAGGGTGGTTGGAGCAGGGGTTGAACCATCTATCCCTGCGTTGAAAAAACCACTTGTAAAGCCCGCTACTATACCTATTAGAATTATTACTGTTACTAAAACAGCAATTCCAATATTTCTTTTAAAATGCAGGTTTTTCGGAGTTGACAATTATCACTCGTCTCCTAGATATTATTACGTTAGGTCTACGAATTTACACATTATGGTTAAGCATTGCACTATCTTATAATTCTATAATTTAGAACACCAATTTCCAATTAATTTCCGCTTGATTCTTGACTAAGCTTAGTCAAAGTTTCTTGACTGAGACCCTTCGATGTCTAACTATCACAGCAACAGAGAGCACAGCAAGAAGCAAGGGCACAATCACCAACGCAGACAACTCAGGAACGGAGGTCATTGGGGTAACTGTTGGTGTTGAGGTATCTAACGCGGGGGTTGGAGAAGGAATAGGAGAGGTTTCATTGTTTATTGAGAAGTAGATTGTGTCAGCCCAGGTGGCGGTGTAGTTGCCGCTTCCAATGGGGGTTTCCTTGAATGGCGCTCCTGGTGGGTTCTCCCAGCTTAGGTAACCTGTTAGGTAAGCTCTCTCAAATACCGTTAATCGGTGCGAACCGTTAGTTAACATGGGAAGATGAATATTTCCCATATCCGTCAAAAAGATTGGTTCTTCGCCGTTTCCATCGATGCTGTAGCTAAGTTCAATGGGCATTGCCACATTTGGGTCGAGGTTTGTGCTTATGGTTAATGTCAGATAATTGCAAGTGTAGGTTTCATTAAGGGGCGAGAACACTGTTACTCCTCCTGAAAAGTGTATGGGGCTGCCTGAGTCTGCTATTGCGGCGGGAATGCCCACTGCGAATGAAACCGCTGTTGAGCAAAGAAGCAGCGTCATCAACGCATTTTTCAGCCTCATGTCGCAACACTCTGACGCAATCCAACGTCACGTTGAATTACACAAAATGGGAGATATTACTCTTCGCAGGGAACAGTCTGTTCCTCGAAAAGAACAATTAAAACTATGCCCGAACAGGGATAGTTAAAGATTTTTAACTTATGTTTCTGGCGTCCTGAGCCTGAGGCGGGCAACTGTAGGAGGCGTCTAATTCCTGAAATGTATTATGTGCGTTCGCCTGAGTGAAGATGGGGAAGGCGGGGCTTGGACCAACTGTTGTTGAATCCCGCCGGCGGTGTCTGTTGTCAGGTTGACGGGAAGCCTTCCACGGAGAACTCTCCCCGCCAAAAGCGCCCATACGCGACAATAACTTTAACATAGGCACTATGTTGAAAGTCGCATCCGCCCATCCCAAATGGGCAGCCCACAACGCAATTCAAGCCCCAAACCAAAAAAGCAATCAAAAACGCAAAAAGCCACGGGGGAAAGTCTCAACTTTCACCAAAACAAAAGTCTCAACTTAAAAATATCTGCAAAACCCAAAACAAAAAACCCAAAAAATAACCAATCAAACCAAAAAACGAAAATATATAGACTATAAAACCGTCAATTAGGCATGCATTCGTCATTTTTGATGGAAAACTGCTTCAGGGAATCTGCTTGTTTTCTCTTCCTTTATGTGCGATATGTTTTATAGTTAGGAGTTTGAAATCCGTTAGGTATTGGAGGGGGAATGACACATGAGTGCAAAATGGCGTAGAAGCGCAAAACACCGTAAATGGCTAGATTTTAACGGCCAAACAGAGAAAACCAGCAAACCGAAAATGACCAGACCCGAACATGCTTACCGCATAAAAGCTATACCTGTTCCACCAAGCTTTCGACCATCCAAAAACTTTAGCGAACGCAAATTCCAAGAACAAAAACCACTCATAGACATACTAGAGGAAAACAGCTTCATAACGGTTGTAGCCGAAATCACAGGGTTTAATAAGGATACCCTCAAAATTCATGTGAAAGACCAGAAAATCACGCTGTCGGCAAAATCGAAAGACCGCAGATACTATAAAAGTTTAAATCTGCCGAAGGTAGTGATTCCAGACGTCATGTACACCAAATTCAAGAACGGTGTACTGGAAATAAAGCTAAGAAAAGCTGAAACAGCAATAAACAAAGAAGCTGACCAAAATGCCGCATAAACTAAGAAAAATAAGAAAATTTAGAGGCTCAAGAACGGTAGGCTACGGTAGGATAGGCCAGCACCGAGACTCTGGGTCAAAAGGGCACCGAAAAGTTGGACGCCACAAACACTTGTGGAGCTACGTTGTAACCCATGAACCTGATTACTTCGGCAAAAACGGATTCACATCACCAAAAAGCCTTCACACCATAGACAACCCCATTAACCTAAGAAAACTTGAAGAACTCGCACAAACAAGCCAGCAAATTAACCTGACAGAATTAGGTTACACAAAACTTTTAGGTTCAGGAAAAATCACAAAAGCCTTAACTGTGCAAGTACCCTCTTACTCGAAATTAGCGGCGGAAAAAATCAAAAAAGCAGGCGGAGAAATCGTAGGCTCCCAAGTTAACGGAGAGTAAAGCTGCTAAATGCCTGGAAGATTTCTCAGTCTCTTCAAGCCGATTGGACGAGTTCTACCCGAAATCAAGAAGCCTGAGAGAAAAGTAAGCTTCAACGAGAAAATCTTCTGGACAGGTCTCACCTTAGTTATTTTCCTTGTAATGTCCCAGATCCCACTTTACGGGATTTCATCATCCGTTTCCTCTTCATTTAGTCAACTACGAGTAATCTTTGCCTCTAACAACGGAACCCTAATGCAGTTAGGCATCGGACCAATCGTCACAGCTGGCTTAATTCTCCAGTTGCTTGCAGGTTCCTCAATTATCCAATGCGACATGTCAAACTCTGAGGACCGCGGCTTATTCACTTCCGCCAGCAAAGTGTTCAGCATCCTCCTCACAGGCATCCAAGCCGCAGCATACATCATAAGCGGCATGTTCGGGTCACTCACAGGCTCAACAGCGCTAATAATCTTCTTCCAACTTCTCGCAGCCGGACTCATGGTCATGCTTATGGATGAACTTATCCAGAAAGGCTGGGGTCTAGGCAGCGGAATCAGCCTCTTCATCATGGCAGGAGTAGCCCAATCAGTAGTTTGGGACATGTTTTCGCCGGCAACAGGATTGTTCATCGGATCACTCAACGCATACCTAAACCACGGTATCTCACTGGTAACTTGGATAGTTGGTCTTCGCTCCGGCGTGTACCCATCTTTACTAGGGTTCTTCGCCACCGTAGCAGCGTTCTTAATAGTTATCTATCTTAACGGAGTAAGAATTGAGCTTCCGATGAGTTACGCAGGCTACAAGGGATTCCGAAGTAGATACCCAATTAAACTGCTGTACGTGTCTAACCTGCCAGTTATCTTTGCGTCAGCGTTGTTCGCCAACGTTTACTTCTTCACACAACTGCTCTGGAGCCAAATGGGCAGCCCTCAACCTTCAGCACACAATCTCCTCTTCACGATAATAGGACAGTTTAACACGACAGTTTCAAGTACCGGTGCCGCAAACGTTGCACCCGTAGGCGGACTCGCATACTTAGTGACCGCGCCAGCTAACATTCAACAGGTTGCCCTTGACCCCATAAGAGCCGCTTGCTACCTAGGCATCCTCGTCGCCTTCTGCGCTGTCTTCTCCCTAATTTGGCTCGAAGTCGGCGGCTTAGGCCCAGCAAAAGTTGCGCAGCAACTCATGGATTCAGGCATGCAGATCCCAGGCTACCGCAGATCAGGAAGACCCATCGAAGCCGTCCTTAAACGTTACATCCCCGTAGTCACGGTACTCGGAGGCATCATCGTCGGACTCGTAGCGGCAAGCGCAGACTTCTTCGGCACCTTCGGAACGGGAACAGGCATATTGCTGTCAGTAGGCATCATCTACCAATACTACGAACTGCTAATGCAAGAACGTGCCGCAGAAATGTACCCAGCCTTCAGAAGAATCCTAGGCGAATAGCATAATTTCGTTGTCTAACAAGGCTTTTCTTCTATTTTCCTAATTCTTGTTTTCTTAAATTGCTGTGACCGATGTTAATTTTGGGGTTTTAACACAAATCTTATAAGTGCTTTTTGCTAAGAGAAAGGTCAGAGCAAGGGCTCGATACTTTTGCTCAAAAAAGGAGAGAAAAGAAAAAATGAATGTTTTTAAAAATAAAATAGCTATTGCAATCGCCACATTCTTAATAATTCTGATGTTAACTCCAATGCTTATGGTACCTTCTGCTAGCGCACATACACCTGCATGGCAAATCACCACTTACGCGTGGTGTGCCGCTGCACCAAATCCCTGCGGGGTCGGTCAGACAATGCTGATTTACGGGTGGCTTGACTTGGTAATACAAGGAGCACTTCTGGTCAACAACATTAGATTCCAAAACTATCAATTCACGATTACAGAGCCCAACGGACAAAACGTAACAAAGACGTTTCCCACAGTCGTCGACTCAACATCATCACAATACTTCAGCTTCGTACCTGACCAAACTGGAATCTACACAGTATACTTCAATTTCCCAGGCCAAGTCTACAATTACGGCGGCGCCTACCAAGGCGACTACTACACACCAGCCAGCGCAACAACAACATTCACAGTCCAACAGAACCCAATCCCATCAATCTCAGCACCCCCGCTTCCAACTGCCTACTGGACCAGACCAATATACGCAACAAATGACTTAATGTCAAACATTGCCTCAAACTGGCTCGGCGGCGCAGCCGTAGCTAATTCCTGGCAACAAAACGGAGCAGCACCCAACAGCGCCCACATAATGTGGACAAAACCCCTTGAATACGGCGGCTTAACAGGCAACAGCGTAACTCAAGCAGGCAACACAGCATTAGCAAACGATACAATACCCACGTTCTACTCAGGATTCTCATACAACACCCGATTCAATAGTCCAATGATTGTTGCAGGAGTCCTTTACTATCAAGAACCCAACGGAGAAGCTGGTTCAGGCGGACCCGAAGTTGCAGTTGACCTAACTACAGGACAAACACTTTGGACTAGCACAACACTATACCCAACTAAAGCACAAATGGTCGACATCCAGATACCGAACCAAGAAGGAGTCGTCGGAGCCATCTTATGGGTAACCGTCGGCACCACATGGGAGGCATTCAACGCTTTCACTCAGCAGTTCATGTTCAACCTAACAGGTGTTCCTTCAGGCACAGAAGTTTACGACAACCAAGGCAACATACTGCGTTACGTCCTTAGCTACAGCACAACCACAAAATCCGGGTGGCTCGCATTATGGAACGACACCGCAGCAATGACAAGCCCGCTTAATGGTGCACCTGCAGGTTCAGCAGTCGCAGGCATCGCGTTCTTCCCAGTACCCAACGCTGCAGGATTCCAAATCAACGCAAGCGCACCTTACGCCTATTCATACAACGTAAGCGTCACAGCCAACTTAGTTGCAAACATTTCGCCAACCATCGTCGGGGTTATTCCTAACCAAGTAATCCTCGGATACAGCAGTGCTGTCGGCTTAACTTCGCAAGCGGCACCGAACACAAATCCATGGACAGTTTGGGCTCTAAGCGACGTACCAGGACAACAAGGACAACTCTTATGGCGTCAGGATTACCCAGCACCGCCCGGCAACCTCACTGAAATGATGGCGACACAGCCAATCGACCCAGTTACCAACGAGTGGACCATGACTTACTTTGAAACTGGACAACGACTTGCCTACAGCCTAGCAACCGGAAAGCTAGTTTGGGGACCAAGTGCACAATCGCAATACGGATTCCAATACTACAGCGCAAGATCAGGACTGCCCGCATACGGCAACCTCTACGTATCAGGGTACGGAGGCGTAGTCTTCTGCTACTCAATGCTCAACGGCACACTGCTATGGACTTACGGCAACGGCGGAGAAGGCAACACCACCAACATGGGCAACAACGGACCATGGGGACTTTACCCAACACACGTCGCAGCTTTCGCCGATGGAAAAGTCTACACCATGTCAGGTGAACACTCACCGAACACACCTCTCTACAAAGGAGAACTAGCTCGCTGTCTTGATGCCTTCACAGGAAAAGAAATCTGGACACTCTCAGACTGGTCAGCATCAGGACTCGGCACTTCTATGGCTCCAGTGGCAATTGCTGACGGATACTACACATTTGCCAACGCCTACGATGGCCAAGTGTATTGTGTCGGCAAAGGTCCAAGCGCCACAACCGTAAACGTGCAAGACAATGTTATCTCACTGGGAAGCAGCGTACTAATACAGGGCACAGTCATGGACATATCTGCAGGCACAAAACAAGCCACAGTAGCAGCCGATTTCCCGAAGGGCGTTCCCGCAGTATCAGACAACTTTATGGGCTTATGGATGTCCTACGTTTACCAGCAGCAGCCACGGCCAAATAACGCAACCGGAGTAACCGTTAACTTGACAGTTTTCGACCCTAACAACAACACAGTAAACATCGGACAAGTAACCAGCGGCTCAAACGGCATGTTCACCAAAGCATACACACCCGACGTCCCAGGAGTCTACACCATCTACGCAACCTTCAGCGGCACAAACTCGTACTACTCATCATACTCAGAAACCTCAATCAACGTCGGACCCGCACCAGCAACAACCGCACCAACAGCCACACCGATGGGCAACGTAGCTACACAAACCACGCTCGAATACGGACTCGTCGCAATCATAGTCGTCATAATCATAATCGGCGCAGTACTTGCAATCCTCACCACAAGAAAACACGCATAAACCAAAAAAACAAAACAACATTTCCCTTTTTTTAATTTTTTTAAGCTCTTCTAAAAGTAAGCTTGCTTTCTGTGTTTTTGCCTTTTAGGGTTTGATTGTCCAGCCTTTCTTGTTTAGGATTTCTTGCACTGCGGGTAGGTCTTCTGCGAATCTGATGTGTCGGCAGCTGCTGGATTGGCAGTAGTCGCACCATACGCTTTCGGGTTTAAAGTAAACGTCTATTATTCTGCCGTTTGTTGTTTTGGTGGCTAGGGTTCGGTCGAGTATGCGGACTCCTTCTTCGTCTACGTTGAAGTGCTCCAGCGGAGGCTGGGGCGGCGGGGGCTGTGTGGCTTGGAGTTCTTCGAAGCGTTTTCTTATGGCTTCTTTTATGAATTCTGATCGGCTTTTGTATCCTCTTGTTCCGCGTTTGATGATTTGGTCTATTTCTTCCATTAGCTCTTTGGGTAGTCTTACGGTTGTGTAGTCGTCGCTGTTGGGTTCTTCAGAAGACATGTTTGTCACTTGTGATTCATGTGTGAGTTATAGATTTAAGGTTTTTTGTTTATACTTGTCGGATGCTGTGGGTTTGGTTTGCTGGCGTTTGAGCGTTTGCTGTTCGCAACGCCTATATGTGACCCACGACATGCATGTATCAACAGTGACACAAGGATGGCAAAAAAAGACTGGGTCACCGTAAAAATACCCAAACAACTCGCAACCCAAATCGACCAAACCCTCAAACACAAAAACCGCCCCCACCAATCCCGAGCCGAACTCACCCGCGAAGCCATCAAAGCCTACCTCGCAACCCTAAACCCCCAATAACCCTGCCTCCCAGTGTCGCCTTCCTTTCGCCGCCTTTGAGTGGTGTCGAGTTGATTCTATGCACAAAAAAAATACCCGAAAACTGCAGGAAAGAAAAATCCGCGGCATCATCCTTCGCGGCAGCTTCTACGACCGAGCCCTCGGCGAAGCCATCTCCAAGATGAATCGTGTCGACGTGTTGTCGGCGCTTGCGGAGCCTGTTGAGGTTCATTTGGTTCCTGATGTTGAGCGGGGCGAGGTTTTGATTGATCCTCGGGGTACGGGTAGTTTGCAGGGTTCGGGTTGATTTTGGTTTCATTTTTACCTTTGGTTTTTGATGTAAAAATGGGGGTAGGGTCCCTTTTTGGTGGTGAATGTTTATGCGTTATAGGTTAAGTCTTGAGAGTCGTGTCAATGTTCGCGTCTGCAAGATGCGCCGCATCTTCCATGTCGACACACAAAACACCCGCAAAAAACTCCTCATCCACCTAGAAGACCTCTTCGAAATCTCCAGCAACTACGCCCGCGGAAAAGTCACCCACATCACCGACGAAACAGGAAAACAACGCCTCCTAACAGTCGCCGAACGACAATTCTACGCAAAAATCTCCGCCTACATCGCCCAAATCATCAACAACCTCGCCAAAGGCATCGACGAACGGCAAATCGACAAAGACCTCGACCAGCTGGAAGCCATGCTGAAAAAGACTGCTGCGGGCAAAGAGGGCGCTGGCAAGGTCGAGTTTGGAGTAGGTTGCCAGCATGGAGAGGTTTAGAGCTGCTTTGCTTGCCTCACGCTTCTGCGGCGATAAAACAGGGTGGCAGCCACCAAAACGACAACCACAACAGACAATCCCATTATTGCAGAATTCTCCCAGCCAAGACCAAACAATGAAAACGGCTGTGCGCTAGGATTGACCGAATCACTGCTAAGATTTATTATTTTCGTGGCGCTCCAACCGCTGCTTTCCCCACTAAAAACATTCTGTTCCCCTCTCCCGCCCAATGGGGCGGGTGTAGTCTGGATGGTTGTATAATACCCTGAGAGCGCTTCTACTTGAAAATCCACTTGACCGTGGTCTAAATCGCCCCCGATCTTAACGGGGTAGTAATCAGAGCCGTTATTTCCGCTCAACCCATAATCTATTACAGTATATTGCGCATTTGGAGAAACTAAAGAAACCACTCCTCCTGACTCTTGAGTCAAAGAGTTGGAAGCCGTAACATAAATTCCTCCCAGAGAACTCGATATTTCAGTCCAAGCACCACCGAAATGCCCCTTGAACCGGACATTATAATTCAACCTTATGTTATTCCCACTTTGGTCTTGAAAATTGTTGAAGTTTTGGTTCTTTATTATGACCTCTATTGAACGATTTTGTACATGATAACCTGCCTGAACCAACTCTGTCTTACCTGTGTAAGGATTGTTTGCATAAGTTGGTGAGATGTCGTAAGAGTGGTCAGAGTACTTCAAAGTAAACTCCGGAACAGAACGGCTTAGCTACCTCTGAACTTGCGGAGCTAGTCATCATAAGAATTGATAAAAAAAACATAGCGAGAAGCAGAATGCCACTAAACTTATCCATGCCGAGTATTTTATTTTTTTAATATATAAGATTTGCCTTTCTCGTACTAAAACCGTTGATTTCAAAATTTCTTCTGATTAAGGAAATACGAATTGCTCTGACGTAAAATTATAATGCCAAGTTGATGACCAAACATGTCAGAAAACAAAAAAATACGAAACAGCTTGAGTGGAGCTCGGCTGGCAGACTTTGGAAGCTCAATGGAGCATTCCATTATTAGCCATTTGGAAAATAGAAGTTTGAATCAAGAGGAGGTGAAAGCATGACCGTTTATGCACCAAGATTTACAAAGGAACAGATAGTTGAGGGTATATGGGGTTGGACAGGCAGTTCTTGGACACCCGGTCTGACGTTCCTAGCTGGGCCCTCTAATAATCGCCCAACCACTGCACCAGACATGACATTATGGTATGAAACAGATACCTCAACTCTATGGCAGTACCATAATAGTTGGTCAAATCTGTACGGTCCTGGCAATGAGGTTCCAACTTCAGGTAGCGATCCAAGCTCTTCATCTCTAGGAGCTTTTGTTAATAGATATGACCTTGGAGTGATTAAGGAATGCACCAATACCGCTGGTCCTGTCTGGATAAACATGGGATCAAATCAGGAGGGCTTGCCTACTGGTACTTTGAATACAAATCTACTTGCCGCCAATGGATACTCTGGGTTGGCATTTACTGATACGGATCAGAATCTGTCGGCGAATCTCTATCTTATACTAAGAGGTGACGGACCCCCTTATGACCCGTTATTAGCGACGGATCAAGGTCTGGTTGTCAAGAAGGACATTTCGGCTGGTGGAATGTTAGCCAGCAATCAAGGAATATTGGGTCTTGGTAGCGGATTTACTAGCGCGGATGAACCTCCGAAGATATGGCTAACTCACACTCAAGAACTTGGGAATCAAGACACGCTTTACCTCAAGCAACTTAACCTGACTACACCTGCGCATTTGGATTTGGGTAACCTGACTAGCCACGGTGTCATTACCCTCTCTGCTGAAAACGGCAATATTGCGATGCCCTACGCAGGCTGGATTCAGTTTGGCAACCTCACTTCTACGTCGTCAAAGATTAGCTGGGCGCAGGGAACAAGAAATTTCTGGTCGGCGTACGCAATAGAATTATGGGGTTGGAACCCAAATACCTCATCGTGGGAGGCCGGTACGTTGATTGCTAGCAACATTCAGGTTGACCATTTGGACAGTTGTACTGGCGCTGGCATAACATTCTTTGACCATCTAAATCTTACATCCCCTCTCTATCTTGGATACACCGATCAAAACTCTGTCTGGCATGGCGTCAAACTTTATGACTCAACAGGGTCATCTGGGTCAAATGGCCAGTTCTTGCAAGTCAACAGTTCCGGCTATCCACAATGGACAACTTGTACACTATCGACGTCCGCTCCTTCTCCGCCGCAGAACGGCAACATCTGGTTAACGCTACCTTGAGGAATGGCTTGTGGTAAATTACCAGTTGAACTACCTGAGGATCCGAATAGGGAGCTCTACTTATGCTCTCTGTTTGGTTTCTAACGGCAACGGGAACCCTAACATGGGCGGTATCCCTCATGTGCAAAGAGGCGGAACAACATACGACATCTATCTGGTTGAAACAAACGACCCCTATGCCAGTCCCGCGAGGATGCGAACAAGCGGCGGCACCAAAGCAATACGATATTTTACAGAATACCTCGATACTAGCCACGGCGACACCTCACACTCCGATGCCACACCGCACACTAACAGCGCCCACACTGACCACTCAAACAACATCCCGCACACAGACGGAATCTACTATAATGATGTAGCCCATTCAGATTTTACCTATTCAGACTTTAGCGATGTTCCCCATACTGATATTGCCCATCAGAACGCTGCTGCCCACTCCGATGTTGCCCACAATGATGTCAGCCACAGCGATCAAAGCAACCACACGAACTACGATGACTGGGCATATTATCAAGACAGTTTCGGTGACTACCCAGACAGCCAATTCTACAGCGACTTTGATAACTACTCGGATGTCACTCACACCGATTCCGCGCACTCGGACCTAGGCGTCGGACATACTGACTCCAACTCGCACACTAACTATACCGACTGGCCCTACTACCAAGATGACTTCGGTGACCACTCAGATAACGTCGGACCATACAGCGATTTCAACGACCACGCAAATACTGCGGGCGGCCACGGCGATTCCCCTCATTATGACGTCGCCCATTCCAACGCTGGAACATACAACGACTACAACGATTCCTACTTCCATCAAGATCTGTGGGGGCCACCGCACAGCGACATACCTCATAGCGACAACCCGAACTATTACGGCGACGGAGGCTACACTGACCATGAAGATGTACACTCGGACTTCAGCAACCACAGCGACATTGCCCACGCAAATGGTTCACACTCCGACCACGAAGACGTTCCAACCTTCTAACGCGAAATTGAGGGAATTTATTTGGACGAAGAAACTAGCCGCGAAATTCAAACAAGCATAAGCCAGTGTCTACCTAAAAACGCCAATGTACTTTTCTTAAGTTTGACGGGCAGCCGAGCTTTCGGGTGGGCTGCGGACTCGCAAGACTACGATGTACACGGCGTCTTTCTCTGCAATAACTACTGGGACTGGGTACACTCGGGAAAACAAAGCTTCGATATCAACCTCTACGAATTCACCCACGTAGCATCTGACATACACAACCAGCATTTCGAGCAATTCATGAATTGGTCAAACCCCTTCTACGTCGACAGCAAATTTGACTTAGATGGCCTACTTCAATTTTGCACTCCCGAGGCAGTCAAACAAAAACAAGGAGACATCCAAGCGCAAATTAACCGATTCAAATTTGACCAGTCGCCCAGAACTGCCTTGCACGCTTACAGAATACTGATGATTCCGATTTACTTTCTGGAAAACAGCAAGTTTGAGCTAAACGTCTTCAAAATAAACGAAAAATACAGCTTCGAACAGCTAAGCAAACTCAAAGACGCCTACAACATACCAGGCAAACCATTCGACATAACCAAAGTAAACGACGATTTAGACTATTTGCTCAAGCTGTATAATCAGATGCTTACCGTAAAAACAATTGGACCTGACCCATCAACAGCCAGTGAATGGATGAAAAACGTAAGGGCAAAATATGCAGGAGAAAACTAAAATGACTATACTTGTCGTACCGAGCCTGAACTGCAACTTGCATTGTGGCTACTGTTTTGCACACGGATATGATTGGAACACCGCTACAACCTACAACCTTGAAGCCATGCTTGAATCAATGGAAACGCTGCATAATGAAACCAAAGGCGACAGCTTCTGCTTGCACGGCGGAGAATGTACTCTTATCAATAGAAGAGACTTGGAAACTATTCTTAAAAAAATGTATGATTTGCAAGGCTGCTCATCTTTGCAAACGAATTGTTACAAAATAGACAATGACTTGGTTAGGCTTTTCAAAAACTACAAGACTTCAATAGGAGTTAGCATCGACGGCGATGGCTCCTTGAACGCTTTAAGAGGCTTTCCTGAAGACGAAGAAAAAAACAAGCAATACACAGATCAAGTGCTAAACAACATTTTCACCCTCTACAAAGAGGGAATATCGGTGGGCCTCATAGTTGTTCTGACGAAGGTCAACGCTGACTCTGACGCCAAACTCGAAAGGCTGGTGCAGTTCATTCTGATGCTAAAAGGCCATGGAATCAAAGGCGGGCGATTCAACATTATGTGGAGCAACTATTCTGATAACAAGAAGTACGAGTTGACTTCCGAAGAAGCTTCCCACGCATGGGTATACCTGTATGAACATCTCAAAAAATACAGCGACCTCCAATGGCAGCCTTTCCGAGAATTTACGGATAACTTGCTGGGGTTCGGGCACTCAAGCTGCTCCTACGGAAAATGCGACTACTTCTGCACCAGCACAAAAGTGATCTTGCCCGACGGCTCATATGGGAATTGCGACAGAACTCACCAGGAAGGCTCCACATACACAAGAGCTCAGATGTCATACGAAAGATATGAAGTTCTCAAGCAAACCGACTGCTGCAAATGCAAATTCTGGGACGTCTGCTACGGCGGCTGCCCATCCGAAGGCCAAGACGGGGACTGGAGAAACAAAAGCAGATGGTGCAAACCCATATACGACATGTATTCTGCAATAGAAAGCGATCTCGAAGCCATGTTACCTAATGTAAAACTTATGGTTGACTATCAGGGAAACGAAGATTACTTTGACGCAATCAGAAAAGGAGCCATGAACGAACCCTTCGAAAAAATGACCGCTACAACAGCCAACAACCCATCCAGCTGGCGTCAAGTATCCCTAAAGAAAAAACCTGCGGATCAGAACAAGCCAACCAATAATCAACCTAAAGGGATGATACATGGCGACTTCACCAACAAGGGAGGAGACCAAAAATGTTAGAAATTCAGCCATTCGTGAAGATCGCGTGGAATGACAACGCAACAAAAAACCAATACTCCGATATGCTTGAAAAAGTCAAGAGGCTTTCGTTTGATGCAGAATACGAAATGGTAAAGCGCGGCTTAAGAAAAGCAAATGTTTACCATATGACCCCGAGGAACTTTGACGTGGAAATCGAGAAAATAACTAGAGACGGCTTGGTGTTTCTGCCGATGGTTAGAAGTAAATCGTACAATGGATTCAGCCACAGACATTACCCGGTGAACGAGTTAGACTTCAACTGCTTCGTGTATGGCGTTGTAGCCCAGAACCTGGAGACTGCACAGAAATTCTGCGACGCCTCTAAAGTCGGCGATCACGTCACACAAGGAGAACTGCTCGGTTACCCTAAATGCTGCAGTGAAGCCTTCCAAAAGAACTGGGCGAACGGCGTTTTAGATCCCTGCTTCGAAGCTGCGATTAACACTAACTACTCTGTAAGATACCAAAACAAAGTGCTCGTTGAGGGAGATGGCTTAACAAATGTGATGCTGCGGTACTTCGGCGTAAAAGTAATCCCGTTCTTCCCTTGCAGTTACACTTGCGAAGAAGCTCTGAAGGTTGCTGACGTATGGTTTGACCTGATGAAATCAATGGATTCTGACGTTGCCGCTGTCGCCTTGGACTTGCTGAATCAACCCTTGACGTGGAGCCTCTACAAGCAAATCATCTACATCTCGACAACGCGGTTCAAAGGAATAGTCAACGGTTACGAGTGCGCTGACAGAAAGGACATAATTTGGAATGCAGAAAACAAAGAAACAAAAGAACTGCCGTTTCTAAAGCCGATTGAGGTAGAGTTACAAGGTGAATCTTCCATTCAACCTTTAAGTCCTCAAAAAACTGAAGCCAAACTGAAAACTTGCAAAAAACGCTCTTCAGATTTCGTTAACCCTGCCAAAGAATGATGTCAACATAGAAATCAACAACAAGAAACGAAAAAATCACTTTTTTACAAATAAATCGACTTGAAAGGGGGGATACGAATGAGTGAAAAACAAGGAGCTACTTCTGCTCAAATGTCACCGATACCTCAGCACGTCGCTATGCTGAACCTGCGAATTAACGATATGATGACGCAGCTTAACACGGTTATGAAAGCGATTTTGGACGAGAACAACGCGTTAAAGCAGGAGAATGCTGAATTGAGAGCTAAACCGCAAACGGCAAGCCAGTCAACAAACAAGCAATAAACCTTTGGTTTGCTGAACAACCTTTTTTCTTTTTTCTTCATTTAGAGATTTTCAACTGATATTTCAATTGGAACTGACGAGCGTCAAATCGACAATGACCTAGACACGCTGGAAGTGATGCTGAAGAAAACCGCGGCGGATGCGGCTGCGGGTTTGGATGTTGAAAGCCGCCATGAATAGGGTTAGACCTGTTTGGTTTGTTTTGCGTTTTTGCCGCGGTAGAACAGGGTGGCAGCCACCAAAACTACAACGGCGATAGTCAACCCCACAATCGCGATTTCCATCCAGCCAACGCCGAAAAGCACTCCTGTCTGAGTGTTTGGCTGCTGTGATGTTGCTGTAGAAGTTTGGGTTTGTGAAGTTGCGGGATGGCTGGGTTGGCTTGTTGTTTGGGGGTTAGGTGTTGGTATGGGCGCCTTCGGGTCAGGCGCGGCCTCTGTGTTTGGCGAGGTTAAGATCGGCGTAAACGTCACTGTGCCAACGTTGTAGTTGTCTTTGTGGTCGTAGATCGTCTGGTTGATTACTGAGAGGTCAGTTGTTCCCCACCAATTATTTATGGCAGTTACGTCGCCAGCCGTTGAACTGTAATTGCCCTGTTGCCCCAAGTAAATGTTGTATTGAGTGTTTTGTTCAAAATTGTTGTATACAATTGTCGGCGTTGGTGAACCAGCGTATGCGCCATTTGAATTATAGATGTTTACGCCTATTGTGTCACTAGCAATTGTATTATTTTCAATTATGGGTTGTGAGTTTCCGTAAATGGCAATTCCGATATTGGCGGCATCGATTAAATTCCTTTCAATAACAGGTGTGCCTCCGCCAACGGCTATTACGCCCTGAGAAAAAGTTTGACCGCTAACGTGGTTATCAGATACGACAGCCCTGCTTGAGCTAAAAAGACCAATAGCATATTGCCCCGAACCCACAAGGGTGTTATTGGTGATTATGGGTGAACCATCATTAACCGTTATTGGATTACTGATTGGATTACTGAGTCTGTTGCTGGAAATTACAGGTGAACCTCCGTTAACAGTTATGCTGCCAAAATCCAGATTTTGCGTTATTTTTGGAGACGCATTACTTACGATAATGGGAAAATCACCTCCACTATATGCGTTTTCGATAATGCTGCCACTGCCAGTTTGCTCGTTCCAAGCGCTGCCTAGACGGGGTAAAAACAATTGATCCAGTATAAGAACTATCTAGGGCTGTGGTGAATTGTATCCATTTGTTTGGATCGCCCTCTGCCTGTAGAGTGCCGTTCACAAGCAATGCGTATCCGTTTAAAAGTACTGAAGTTCCTGGCTCAATCTTAAGCGTTACACCCCTGTCCACAGTCACCGGACCTGATATGTTATATGGACTGTTGGTCTGTGTCCATGTCGTGTCTGAAGCGATGTCCCCCGTGACGGGCGTATAATGTGAACCTATCTGCGCAAACGAGGTGCAAGAAATACTAGCAAAAAACAACCCGCAAACTATGATAGCTATTAGTAAGAGTGTGTAGGCGGGTTTTTGCAATCTGTATCTCTCTTATTGGGAGTAAGCGGTTGTTTAGATAAAAGACTTGTGAATTTTCGGCGTTTTGAATCTACCCGGAGATTTTAGATGAAGCAGCATCAGAGTTCGCGGTTGCGGCGGATGGTGGGGAGCCGTCGAGAAAGTTTGCGGGCGCCTGAATGGAGCTCACGCGAACGGTCCAATAATCGCTAACTTGTCAAGAAACCTTGACTTAAATCAGTCAAGAAAGTTTGACGAATAACTTTTTATTGAGTGCAATGCTACTGGCATTTACTACTACGAGGGGTTTAGATCGATATGGACAAACAGCGTAAAGGTTTGGCCTCAATCTTGATTCTTGTCGTTGCTATCTCATGCCTGACCTTATCGATGGTTAAATTTGTAAATGCCCAGTCAGTACATGTTCCCGAATTCACGGTAAAATACGTATCTTCATCCTACAATACTACAGACCCGTATAAGGGGATAAGTCAGCAAGTTGACAACAACAGCATAGTTGTGTCCATCAAAAACAACCCGTTGTACTATCAAGGTCAACAGGCTATAATATACTACAATGTCACGACAAAAGGTCACTTTGAAGCAAATTGGACATATATCCTTACAATTGCTCTGAATCTAACTAATGGACCGCTATATCATCTTCCACAATCTCTTGAAACAAACTATGGATTAGCATCATCAAACTCATCATATAAGGACATTGTCATTCCCGCGAACCAATATCAGCCTAATTCACAAATTGACTTCAGAGTTCAAGAACTTGAATTAAACTCGTCTCAAGTTACGATCTACCCACCTAACGGTGGCGACCCAAGCATTGAAACAGCTTACTATCTGGTAGGAACCAGTGACTGGAGCACGACTCAAACGGTAACAGTACATGCAAGCTCTGCCTCGCCAACTCCTTCAATACCAGAAATCCCAACTTTAATCCCGCCTTTGTTACTTTTATCGATAGCTGCTGCTGCACTGCTTATATTCAGGAAAGTTGGATCATCAGTGCCAAAGGTTTGTTAAGACTATCGTGCAGCAAACCTTTCATAGCTGCTTAGTCTCGAGCCAGGTGCAAGGCGAATCAGCCAGTTGGTTTATTGAGAAATTTAAACCAATGGCTTTTGTATATTCGGACAGATTGAATGAGACGAGCGGTTTGAGTAATATGCTAACAATAAGCTGTACTTGTAGTTTCTTCAATTTTCACTTTAAAATATAAAGCATAAAAAAAAACAAACTTTTTATAAAATTCTGAGAAAAATCCTTTGACCTCTATCAACTTGTGAAGTAATTAATGTTTCTTCTCCAGGTCGAAAATATTCGGCCAATACGATTGATTTTCTGCGTTTTCAGTCGAATTATTTGTTTACAGTAACAAAGGAAATTGTAAAAAATTCAAAAAGTTTTTTGGTGAATAAGATGAACGAAAACCAACAACAAGATTGGGAATGCTTGATTGGAGTATTCCTGTTTAAAACGATGGAAATTGAGAGCTTAATTAATCTGGAGGTGAAACTTTGAGTTACATTAACTTAGAAGTTACTAATCTTTTAACAATTGATAACACAATGAAGGTGAAGGATTCACAAAATGGACAGTATGGATACGTAGCTATAACTGCCACAAATGGACCTGATACTAATAATCCAATTGCAACTTTAACGCTAAGCGATCTATGGGTTACCGATCAATTGTCAATAACTGCTCCTAACAACGGTTGGATTACATTAAAGGGCATAGATCTTGGCAAAGGACCAATAGTACAAATTAGTCAAGCAGTGATGACTAAAAGTGACCTCATTGTCTACGGCCTCATAAACACCAGTACCAACCCTACGAAACTTTGGGGCGGAGGTGGTATAGCTATTGGTTATGGTTGGGTAGGCCATCCCCAAGGGGGATCACCACCTCTCATTTGGTTGACCGGCGCGTCGGAACCGTATCAGTCGGGCAACAGTTTTCCGTCAAGCGTGATTACCGCTGATGCGGGTGAACTGTTTAATCTTACTGCTACTTGGAGCGGATATTCTCCTGGCTACTACCTGTGGAACGGAAGTAACTGGATTCTTCAGCCGAGCGCTAGCGGGTTCTACGATACCTTGTTCTTGGTTCAGTATAACTCGTCTGGCATCGAATCGCCTGCTCATTTGGATTTGGGCAATTTGACTGCTCATGGCGGAATGACGGTCAATGGGACTATAACCTTAAGCGGAATACCTATGATGAATTTTCAGGAATGTCCTGGCGATTACCTCGTAAAGGGCTCGAGAGGTCATCCAGCCTTGACTAATGCGACGATGACTCGCGTGTGGTTGGAAATCGATGATGCCTCACTTGTGGAGGGTACAACCGGGCCTGGAGCAAGCATACAATTCAATAATAATGCCACCAACTACTGGGAAATTATTAACAGCGTTTACTGTGCAGCAAGTTGTATTCCAGCGTCTGACAACCTCGAGTTCTGGTATGACGGGCCAAATCCTGGCTCCAAATTCGCAATTTATGGCAATGGCGCTGTCTGGACAATGCACAACAAGATAGATGATGGCTCAGGAAACATGACTGTCAGCGGCGCCGTTTATGTGGACTCTGGTCATTTTGTGAGTATGTCTTCTAATTCGAACATGTGCTTTGATGGTGGATCTAGTGCAAACTTTTACTGGCGATGTAACTATAACCTGCCTCAATTAAACAACTTCACAACCACAATGACTCTGACTCCGTGGGGCGATTTGTACATAATCGGAAGTTACTATAGCTGGTCATCGCAACGCAATAAGACAAATATTATTTCAATGCCTGACGCTTCATGGATTTACAATCTAAGACCTGTAACGTTCGATTGGACCGATCCAAAGCGGGCTACAGCGCTAGGCAGGACGATGGGACTTATCGCTGAAGAAGTCTACACAATCAATCCACAACTGAGTAAAGCTAGACGATGACGGGCAGCCTCAGGGGATAAACTACGGTTTGCTTTCAGTGCCGATTCTTGCAGAGTTGCAGAAGTTAAGGACAGAAGTTGACGCATTAAAAGCCAAATTGGCAGCCTCTTAAATCAGAAAACAAAGATTCAATGATTCAGGAGGTGTCACAGAATTGGCAGAACAGACAAACCCCCCAGGCTCTCCTGTCGTGCAGCATATTGGTGTTTTGAATTTGCGGATTAACGATATGATGTCGCAGCTTAACACTGTCATGAAGGCTCTGATGGAGGAGAACGCGTCTCTGAAGAAGGAGAACGGAGACCTGAAAGCTAAACAGCAAACAAGCAAGCAGTAAGCAAGCGGCTTGCTAAGCAATCTTTTTTCTTCATTTAGAGATTTTCAACTGATATTTCAATGGGCACTGACGAGCCTCAAATTGACAAAGACATAGACAAGTTGGATGCTTTGCTTAATGAAACAGAGACAGCAAACACGGCTAAAGCGGATGTTGGGGAGCCGCCGAGACAGCCCAGGGGCGCCTGAATAAAGCTCCAACGAGCGCAACTGCGCCTGAAGCCGCTTGCTTTTCCACCCATGTTTTTGCTTCGGGCCAAGTTTGCAAGGTTGCCCCCTCCCACTTCGGCTTCGGCAAGTGCATCTGGATCTGTCGCATAGGCATGGCGAAAAAAACCATCCACCCGCGCTTTTCAGCTCCCATGCACTCTCCCGAAGCCTAAACCTCGAAAGCGGCTCCCCATTGCCCCAAAAATCATTGCTCAACCAGTTCAAAGGTATCGGAAAGTTGAAGGAGAAATGAACCCATGGAAATCTTGACCGCCAAAGCTTGTTTTAAGAAGGCGAAGAAGCCTCGAAAAGACAAGTTTACCGTCACCTACGAGTACGCTTGGTCAGCAACCAACGATCCAGACGTTTTACAAACAGAGGAGTCATCCCAAATAAGCAATAACCTTGGTGTTCTAAGTCAAAATTTCTACACTATTGGAGTTAATTTTTCCTCTTCTCTCAAAAAATCATAGTCATAGGTGAACAAATTTGTACAAAACAAAATTAGAACAGAAAAATAGTTGGAATGGAATCAGTCGATTCCCACAAACTGATGGGGCTACCAAACAAATCAATGGACTGTTTGGGGTTTCATCTAAAACTGAGTATGCAGTATCAACGGCTTGGGAGATGAACTGACAAAATGTCGCAATATCAAATCATCGGCGGAAACAGCAGTGGTCCCGGCTTATGGTTTACCAGTTGGGGTTCAGTTTCAAGCTTTGGCAGCAACCTCGGCATTGGCTTAACGCCACAAACCCAAGGTCAAATGGTGCTTAACGGTGGCAGCGGCGGATTCATATTCGCAAATTCAGGAACTACAAAAGCCTCAATAGACGGCTCCGGAAACATGACGCCTATTGGCAGTGTACAGTTATCATCCGACTTTAGCCAAGCGGCTCTCAGTAGCCTTCAGATAATTGCGGATATTTACGGCTATGCAGGCGGCGTTTTCCTTGGCCCGACAATCACGTTACCTCACACGAATAGCTATACTGCGTTTGTCGATAGCTATAGTAGCTACCAATCAAATCTCTTTCTAGTAATGGATACAAATGGATACCCCACTACCCCGTCAAAATGGTCGCCGCTGATCGCAACAGATCAAGGTTTCATAGTAAAAAAGGACATTCAGGTTGGTGGTGCTTTTTTTAGCAGTCAAGGTGCAGTCAATCTAGGTGGGGGGGTTCACATCTCAAATTGATTATCCTATGATTGCCCTAAATTATTACGGCGTCAACAGATTAAGTGGGAACGGTTCATACAATATCGCGGCTATTCCTCAGTATTCATCTCCGCCTTCAGGACAATCCGGTCAGGTCTATATAAATACAGGAAATAATCACCTGTATAAGTACAACAGCGGTTCTTGGCAGGACATGGGGCTGTCTTCTAACTTCAACAACAATTATGATACGCTATGGCTCAAGGGATCATCAGCTTCAACTCAGGCAACAGACTGGCCCTGGGCAAACTTGGAGCTTGAAAACTTGACTGCTCATGGAAACATTACTATTTATGGCGCTCTTACAGTGGGCTCAAACCAGTCATTGACAGACGCTTATGGGCAGTCAAGCACGAGTTGCAAAGGGTATTTTCTGCAGTCGGACCCGACAAATGGCTATCCGAAATGGGTTTCGCAGTCGGCGACATGGAACGGCGGTACAGTAACTACAAATATAGAAATAAATTGTGTACAACCCTACCTTGATTTGCTCTATGCAGGCTATGAAGAATGGGAAATCGGAATGATAACATCTGGAAGCACATCGCTTCAATTTGCTTACTCAAATCACAACGTCGTTATGACTTTAGATTACTCAGGTGACTTGACGCTTGCAGGCGCATTATCTACTACCGCCACCAACTTTCATCTTGCTCCAATATCAGGCGGCAATATTGGATTTACAAATTATGCTAAAAGCCAGTGGGGACTATATGTCACTGATGCTACTAACCCTACAGCGCACACTATGAATAACACATTAGATGACGGCTCAGGTAACATGAGGTTTGCGGGTACTCTTAGTTTAGGTGGAACCCAAAGCAACATCGCCTACTCAGATGGTCTAACAGCTAGCGGTTTATGGAACATAGGCGGTAATTGGTTTACAAACTATGACGCGTCTTTTTTCCAAGACATGTTCAAGTTCAACCCTCCGATGCTCGCAGAATACCAGGATAGTGGCGGCTGGCACAGTACAAGCATTCCTTTAACTTTGTTTCTCGGAGAGCAACTGGGCGGATTTAACATTGCAAATGGCTGGCTGGGTTACCGTCTAACATGGAACAACAACATGTATTCTTTTCTCGAAGCGCTTCTCATACACTATTCAACCCAAGGCAATTCAATGACTATGACACTGCAAACTTCCACGGACAATACCAATTGGACAACTGTAACAACGATTTCAGGAATAAACAGCTGGCCTGGCTACACAGCATACAAGAAAGGCATAATGACTTACAGCCCTAACATATACATAAGAATAATCTTCACTCCTGCATGGAACAACGGCAATGGCATAGAACTGTACAACATCAGATACATGGCAAGCTACCCATACAATTGGACTAACGAAAACTTCGCACTTTACACATGGGATGCATACAAGAATGTAACATTCGGCAACGCTATAACATCTGGCGGCGACGTAATTATCCCTGGCTCCAACCATCTGTATTTTAACGGTGGAACCACTTGCCTAAACTACTACAGTGGCTATGGAAATAATACCATAACAACAAGTGCGGACTTTAACGTAAACGGAAACTTGTACATGGCAGGTCAAATCAGCTTCTATCCCGGCAGCGGAAAGTATGCGTACTTAATTTGGTCCAACTCTTACGTCTTGACTTTAGGTGCCAACGGCGGACCATTCTATTACGGTGTCGGACACGATGGATACACAGGGTATTTCGGCGCGCTAGACTGCGGAGCGGTTTTCACCCAGTACATCAACCCCATAGGTTCGCTCAGCACAGTCACACTAGGCGGCAACTTCACTGTTAATGGCAACATCTACTCTTGGAATGGCGGCGGTGGCGGAGGCTCTAACGGCGGCATATACCTTGACAGCTATGGGAACGTTCGCTTTGGCGGAGGCAGCGGCACTGGAGACCACAACTGGGTCACCTACTTTGGCAACACGATTCTGATGCAAGTCTGGAACAACGGCTATCTTAGCCTGCCACAAACATTGAACGGCAGCAACGTGCCCGTGTACTGTAACAGTAGCGGTACTTTGTATAAATCCAGCTCATCCATACGTTACAAGGAACGCATTCAACCAGTTACCGACAGCTCGTGGATTTACACTCTGAAACCAGTTACGTTTTACTGGAAACAGGAAGAGCAAGCTCTTCGAGGCATCAACCAACAGATAGGCTTAATCGCTGAGGACGTCAACACTGTGCAGCCTTTGCTTACTTACATGGATACTCAGGGAAACATTGATGGAGTGTACTACGAAAAGCTCGCTGTGCCAATAGTTGTTGAACTGCAGAAGCTCCGGGCACGGGTTGATCAACTGGAAAGTCAGCTCAAGCAAAAACCAGCGGCGGCAGCTTAGGAAGATCACTTGATTCTTGGCAACCAATGAAGCAGGAGGTGACTTACTTGGCACAAGACAACTTACAGGCAGCTCCTGAAGGGCAGTCGCTCATGCAGCACATCGGCCTGTTAAACGTGCGCATTAACGATATGATGTCGCAACTTAACACTGTCATGAAGGCTCTGATGGAAGAGAACGCATCGCTGAAGAAGGAGAACGCTGACCTGAAAACTAAAAAACAAAATAGCAAGCAGTAAGCAAGCGGCTTGCTAAACAACCTTTTTTTCTTTTTCTTAAAATTAGAGATTTTCAACTGATATTTCAATTGGAACTGATGAGCGTCAAATTGACAAAGACGTAGACAAGTTGGATGCTTTGCTTAATGAAACAGAGACAGCAAACGCGGTTGCGGCGGATGGTGGGCAGCGACCAAGAAAGTCAGAAGGCACCTGAAAAAGCGCTTCCCCGCCCAATTGTGCCTGAAGACCCCGTTGTTTTTGCCCAAGAATTTTTCGGGTTTCAGGTCTATCCTTACCAGGCTGGCCTTCTTCGGGATCGGGCTAAACGTATCGTGGTTCGGTGGAGCAGGCAAGCAGGCAAAACCACCTGCATTGCTTTGCGTGCGATTTGGTTCGCGTGCGCCTACCCGAAGACGTTGACCTTGATTGTGGCTCCCACCCTCCGCCAAAGCATGATTATGAGCGACCGCATCCAAGACTTCCTCGGCAGCCTCCCCCAAGAAAAACGGTTGGCGCTGGTTGAGAGGATGCAGCGCACAACGATTCGTTTCCGCAACGGCAGCAAAATCGTCGCCTTACCCAACAGCCCCCAGCTGCTCCGAGGCTACACGGCGAACCAATGCATCTGCGACGAATCTGCCTTCTTCAAAGATGACAAACTCGTCTTCTACAACGTCCTGTACCCGATGCTGAGCACCACTGACGGCGCACTATCGCGAGCAGCACGCCTTGGAGCAAAGACAGCGTTTACTACCGCATGTGCCAAGCCCCGGAGTTCAGCAAGCACACGATAACCTGCGAGGAAGTCGTCAAGGCGGGCTTAATCAAGCAGGGCTTCATCGATGAGATGCGGAGCCAGCTGCCGATTGACCGTTTTTTGCGGGAGTTCATGGCGGAGTTCGTGGAAGACATCGATGCGTGGCTAACCCAAAGCCTAATTGTGAGCTGCATCGACAGCCAACTGGCAACCTACGATTTCCAGGCGCAACCCACGGGCGAGTTTTTCGTCGGCGTGGATTTGGGAAAGGAGCAGGATTTCAGCGTTGTGTTGGTGGTTGAGAAGTTGGGTTCCCAGTTGCGGGTTGTCCATGTTCATCGGTTCCCATTGCACTCGGAGTACGCCTCTGTCATAGGCTACGTTAAGAGCCTGCAGGACCGCTGGAGAAGTATCCGCAGCGTCTACACGGACGTGACAGGTGTCGGCAACTACATAACCGAGGACATGAGCCACAGCGGCATCCAAGGCGTAACGGGGGTTGCGTTTACGGTGCAGTCGAAGGAGGAGATGGCGACGATCCTGCGGGAAAAAATGCGCTCAGGCGAAGTCAAAATCCCCTACGTACCCGCCAAACGCCTCGACGACGTGGATTTAACCGCGGAACTCAACGTAGAAAAGTACATGCTTATGAAGACGGGTCACCTGCGGTTCAGCCACCCCGACGGCGCCCACGACGACGTCTTCTGGGCTACGGCGCTTGCGGTGCTGTCGGCGGTGCAGTCGCCGCTGCCGGGAAAAGGAGCAGCAATGCTACCCCACTAAATTAACCCCCGACTTGGTGAAACAATGATAAACTTAGAAATTCCAACCATTAAAATATCTAAGAAAAAGCATAACGTTCGGTCTAAACAAGGCTCTACCGTCACTTACGAATATTCTTGGTGTGCAACCAATAATTCATATGTTTTAATGAACAACTGTAAGCGCTTCCAAATAAGAAATGGCAATGATGGGAATATGGCGAACCAGAATTCCTATAATGTTGCCGTTGTTTTTTCTAACATGGAAACGAGCCGCGATGCATGTTAGTTAGCGTTAAGATATTTCCAGGTTTTCGATATTTCTCGCGTTTGTCCTAAAATCATGGTAATGGATTGATAAAATATGTTTAGAAAAAAATCTTTAAACCAAGAAACTTCGAAGATGCTTTGCCCTTTCTTTGAGCGGAGCAAAATCTTCGAACAAGAAAGTTTGCCAATGCAAAATCTACAAAACACTATATCGGTGAGGTGGTAACTGATGACGATTACAAGAGTCCAAGGCAACAAAAAAGGAATAGCTGACAATAGCAGCTCCCTCAATATCACGCTGGATGCCAACCCGATAAACGGCAACTTGCTTATAGCTGTCATCGGCACTTATGCAAGTTATCCTCCTAGCGTCAGCTCAATTTCACAATCAAACGTCTCGTGGACTCGGCAAGCTCAACGTTCCGACTCTTCGCTTCTGGGCAGAAATGTTGAAATCTGGGCTGGCGTCGTTTCCGCCAATGCTTCTTCAAGTTTAACGATCACACTTGCCAGTAGCGCTGATCCAGTCGTGGCAGACGTTTGCGAATACAGCGGTTTGGTAAGCAGCAATTTCTTGGATCAAATAGCAACAGCAGATAGCTGCTATACAACAACCCTTGCAACGGGTACCACTACAAACACTTCGAATGCCAACGAGCTTTGGATTGGAGGTATATTTAATGTATGTGACGTCTGGAACGGAAACAACGACTCATCTCCCACAAATGGATTTACGCTACTCGACGGCATTGGAAACTCTTCTAGTGGTGGAACAAAGAAGTCTGGCCTATCTGGAAAAGATTGTCTCCACAACTGGAACTGCTTATTCAGGAGTCACTGGTGGTTCATATTCAACGTATGAAGCTTACGTTGGCTGCATTGCCACTTTTAAGGCGCCCGCAAGTGCTTCTAAGCTCGCCTTCACGGCAGGTGCTGGCCAATTGGTGGCTGCAGGCATAGTTTCCAGCGTGATTACTGTGCAAGTGCAAGATTCAAGCGGCAATCCTGTCACGTCAGGCGCCACGGTTGGATTGTCAACCTCTTCAGCGGGCGGTACATTCTATTCCGATGCAGCGGGCAACAACCAGGTTACGTCCATTACAATCTCTTCAGGGCAGAGCGCAGGTAGCTTTTACTACAAAGACACTACCGTAGGTATGCCAACCCTTACGGCGTCTTCAACAGGCTTAACGTCGGCTGCAACCCAGTTTTCCGTCAGTCAGTGGACTGCGGGGGTTGTTACCGGCGTTTCGGGCGGTGTGAAGATTTCAAGTTCAAATGCCTTGGTGCTTGATAGTTCGTACAGCCCAACGTTTGCAGGATCTACATTGACCGGCAATACTCCAACCCTATATCTACCTAGCAACATCTGGTGACGCTTCAATCGGATTTTTTGATGCATCAACTATTAAGATGGGCTTGTGCTATTCCGCAGCCGGTGACTACCTCTATCTACGCGATCCTACCGCTCAACAAGATCTTCTTCAAGTTAGCCAGGATGGACAGTTAAGAATTCCCGTTCCAGGGAGCTCAGGTGGACTGTTACTCGGTACAGATGCAAGCCTTTACCAAAGTGCGGTTAATACTCTGGCTACAAGCGGCAACCTGACAATTGCTGGAAATGCTACAGTTGATCACGTTTTGACTCTGCCGTGCCCAGTTAACGCTTACATCCCTGCTTATATTCTAAATATGGGTTGGCTCTGGCACTATACGAGCGGCATATGGGATCCATCAGGCATGCCCATTGACAATACAACCAATTCATTAGTTCTACAGCATCCTACCCTTCTAGACCCTAATAACAACAATCAGCCTTACTTCGCAGACTGGACACTAGCAATGATTGATAATAGCCCCAGAACAGATTATCCATACTGGCCTATCATGTATACGCATTCAGGCGTAATGATACAGCGTGACCTCTCAGTCGGCGGCTTCGTATGTTCAAACCAAGGAGCGTTGGCCGCAGGACACGGTTTAAAATATCAAATGGACCCACCAAAAATTTGGCTAACAGATTCAGGCACTTCGTTAGCCGATAACATATTATACGCACCCAGTGACCCCCAAAACCCAAAAGACCTTCAACTATACATCTGCAATACTGACCAGAATCCTTCCCGTCAACTTTACCACATTTATCAATACAGTGTGACTTTGGGCAGTTGGAGTGACCTTGGACCAATGAGTCAATTCCAAAGTCAATACTTCGACACATTGTACATACAAAAAGCCAATTGTAAATCAGCAGGAAACTTGAACGTAGCAAACATTACAATGGACGGTTACTCACGGATAACCTGGAATACGCCTTCAAATACGGATTGGTATGATATTGGTAGTATACGTTTCAACAATACTTCAAACAGCTTAGGTATGGAATTCAAAGGAACCGTGCACGACTTTGATCTTGGTAGCCCCCCAGATCAGACCCTTTATCCAGTGTTGCAGATGAATTTTCTCGATCCAAGTCTCAATAATGGTTACACCACCACGCATGAGTTCGACATGAATGGTAACATGCGTATCTGGGGCAATTTGTATTATGCCGGAAGTTTAGTTCCCTTTGACTCTATTGACGATTTTGCCGCATTAAGAACAATAAAAACAAAAATCGATGGAAATGGAAAGCCAATTCATGACCCTGCGACGCTGAAATTTCTCCAAGATGACAAGGGGCTTTTCTCATTGGGCGCATGTGTAGGCTGGGAATTGAGCATTGAGCAGAAGCTCCTTAGCGAAATTGACAGCCTCAAGGTAGAAGTCGCTGATTTGCAGTCTCAACTCAACGCCTTAAAGACAAGCAATCAAAAGGGTGCGGTGAATTGATTTGTCAAAGGAACAAAACGAAGCTTCTCCAGTCATGCAGCAAATCGGCATGCTAAACCTGCGCATCAACGACATGATGACACAACTAAACGCTGTTATGAAAGCATTGATGGATGAGAACGCTGCTTTAAAAAAAGAGAACGCTGACCTAAAAGCTCAACAAGAGAAAACAACTAAGGCCTAAATAGCTTGCAATTCCCTCCTTTTTTACGTTATATCTTTTTTAATGAATCCTGTTCTAAGACGATTTCTGTCCTCTCTTGCATTTTAAATTCATCACAAGAGAAGAACTCTGCAGTTCAAAGCTTTTCCAAGAAAATACATTTACCCAATTCAAGTCATCGATTGTTAGTCAAAAACATTGACTTTATTCAGTCAAGAAACTTTTATGAAAAGCCTTTTATCCCCAATAACCGCTCAAGTAATGTATGGGCAGAATTAGCAAAAGCTACTCATTGATTCTTATTGTTTGCTTACTCGTCTCAAGTTTAATAATGATCAAATTGGCATTTGCCACATCAATAACCAAGCCATCAGTTCCGCAGTTCACCCTCAAGGTTATTGGTGTATCAGAGGTACAAATCACAATTCAAAATCAACCCTTAGTCTTAACTATGAACAATGAATCGCTATACTATAATGTTAGAATCAAAGCACATAGCGAAGAGAACTGGACTGAGCAGTACGCTTATAATTCTTTAGACGACTCTACTTCAAAAGGTACTATTCCGTCGCAGTCAAATTCCCAATACACACTATTAAATTGTTCAGTAATTAGTTACCCTGAAAATACTCAAGTAGATTTTCAAGTAGAAGCTATGTATGGGGTTTATTCTGTACAAGAGCCTGCAAGCAAGGATCCTTTTGTTCCGGCATTTACCGAATTTAGCATTCTTGCAGATGGAGAAAGCGGCTGGAGCAATACTCAGACAATAAGTATACTCGTCAAAGTTTCCTTAAGCCCAACACCCACATGCATCTCGCCTACTTCCACGCCGACTTTAACGTCTATTTCCAATTCCGAGCTTTTACTAACAACCACTATAACTCTTGTAGTTATTGCATTATTGCTGGCTGTGATTACTGTGCTATTAATTCTTCTTATGAGGAAACGAAAAACCATTATTTAAAAGCAGACCTTTTCGCACGATTGAGTGTATAGTTGCTCAAGTCACAGTTCTTAGTTAAGAAACATTGACTTTATTTAGTCAATAAACTTTCAACGCAAAGCCTGCATTTCCAAAATTATCGGTAACTGGGTGTATTTCGATATGAGTTTTGTCGGTAAAAAAATCAGCGGAAGCTTCCAAAAACTTCAAGCAAGGCTTGGTTTTAAAGCGGAGAGGCAGGTGCCGCCTGACGTTGCCAAGCGTCAGGTCGAGGAGGAGGTACCTTTTAGCTGGCGCAAGGACGAGATGCTTAATCTGCCACTACTACCCCGCCTACGACCTTCAAAAAGCCGGTCAGCTTAGTCGTCTTCAAATCCAGCTATTGTTAGAAGGCATAAAGTTAATTCGGAAAATTGAAAAATAAAACATCTGTAAAAACAGGAAATTTAGTTTCAGCTCACAGCCTTCTTTACGAGAGCTGATATCTTCGCCTCATCAGCGGCAGTCAACTCTTTCACCGCAAATGACGTTGGCCACATGGTACCTTCGTCAAGATGCGCCTCGTGCATGAAGCCGAATGTCGCGTATCTCGTCTTAAATTTTTCTGTGCTTTGGAAGAAACAGACGATCTTGCCATCCTTGGCGTAAGCGGGCATCCCGTACCAGAGTCTCGGATTAAGCGCCGGTGCACTGGCTTTGATGATAACATGGAGCCTCTCAGCTATAGCGCGATCCGATCCCTGCATTGCGGCGATGTTCGCGAGTACGGCGCTTTCATCATCCGCCTTCTTTGCCTCCTGCTTGGTTGTCTTTTTGTCCTCGTCAATCATACAATTAACTCACATTTTGAACTTTATATATTTTTAAAAACCCCTATGGAAGTCGCGTTATGAGTGCTAATGTTGAGTTTAATATTACAGCGTTTGACCAGGCGTCAAGCGTCTTCGAAGATGTCGGCAGCAGCGCCACTGAATGTTTCACAACCGTTGAGTCGGGGGCGTCGCAGGCAGCGGAGAGCGTAGGCTCTTCAAGTACCCAAATCACGTCGGCTGCAGAATCCAGCAGCGGAGGGTTCACAAAGAACGCGTTAGCCATGAATACCGCTGCGCTTTCAGCCGCGGGACTGGCTATGGGAATCAGCGGCATAGAGAACGCTGAGGTTACACTTGACCGCGCCCACGTGACTGTTGAGAAAGACACCAACGCCGTCACATCCGCCCAGAACGCCTACAACAAAGCCGTCGCAGAATATGGTCCAAATAGCAAGGAGGCTCAAGACGCAGCTGACAAGTTGAAGGCAGCCCAAGACGCGTTATCTGTTGCACAAGAAAGAGTCAGTGAAGCCCAACGCAACATGAACAACACCATCGTGATGAGTTCGCTGCAAATCATCCCAGGCGTAATCGGCGCCTTCACCAGCCTCAACATGGTTTTCTCAACCTACCCCGCGCTTGCAGGTGCCGTAACAGCTGCCACAGGGGCAGTCAGCACAGCCATGGATTTCTTAGCAGCCAACCCAATAATCCTCGTAGTCGCCGGCGTAGCCGCCCTTGCAGTTGGACTCTACGAAGCCTACGAGTACTGTACCCCCTTCCGTGAGGCAATCAACGCGGTCGGCGGCGTGCTTGGAGGCGCTTTCAAAGCCGCGTTAACCGCAGTTTCAGACGCTCTTCACTTCCTATGGAATGACGTTTTCAAGCCGTTCGGGGAGTTTCTAGCGGCAGTTTTCGTGAGGCTTATTTGAAGCCGCTGGAGGCTGCTTGGAGCCTTTTAGGGGCGGGGCTTGGCGCTCTTTGGCATGGATTTCTTGAGCCTGTCGCGGAGTTTTTCAAAGGGGTTTTCGCTGAAGCATTCACCTTCGTTATGGCTCCCATCGAGGCTTTTGAGTCGGCGATAAGCAAGGTCGCAAACGCCGTGAAGCCTCTAACCGACATCGTCGGCGGACTCAGCAACGCACTCAAAAACTTGTGCTTCGCGCATGCGGCTCCGGCGGCTGAAGAATTCAACAGGCAGGTTTCCAGCAGCATCGAGCTTTCGAACAGTTTGACTCAGAAGCTGGATCCTTTGAAGCAGGGGTTGTTGGGTGTTTCAGGCAGCGCTGGAAGTGCAAGCGTGAATGGTTTAAACAGCGGAACACAGCACATCACGGTTAACCCAACAATTAACATTGGCAAGATCGACAGGACAACAGGTCTGGGGGACGTGATTAACGCGGTCAATCAGGGTACGGCTCAAGCGTTGTCGAGGCGGTTCTGATGAGTTGGCAAATATCTTCTGGGCCGACAACGGTTACTTTTCCCGTGAACCCACAGAACATTACGGATGAGAACCCGATTGTTGAATCCGATTTTCAGGTTGAGAGCCAGCAAAGTGTGGTTGTCAGCGAGGGACTGGATGTGCGCACTCTGACGCTTAAGGGCTTCTTTTACGCGTCTGGACAAACCAAAGCCAACCTTGATACGAACTTTTGTGGTCCATTGCTGAGCCTAAATCGAAAAGAGGTCGCTCTCAGCAGCCCAACAGCCAGGTACAACGGCAACTGGGTTCTCATTGTTAAGAGCCTCGAGGAAAAGGCGGAGGGCAACCTGCAACGGTATTCCTACACGCTTGTCTTAAAGCAAGGCGCAACCTTCGTCATCCTATAAACCACTCAAGCAGACTTTCGCTCCGTCTTTACGAATTTTTTCTATTAGAATATAGATTCTCTATTCACAGTTCTCAAATATGCCAAGGGCAATACGTTAAGTGTTAACGTTTGAGGAGATGTCAGGTTTGGTTGAAGTCGAAATCTTCCTTACGATCAGTTTAGTATACAGCTTATGCGCCTACGTGGCTTACCGTTTCAGAAGCTGAGTACGCCCTTCTAAGAACGCGCTCAGATGGGCAAGTTAAACTGCGAGGCAGCAGGTTTCGTTTTGCGTTTTTTCTGTCGTTCCTTTTCGTTTGGGTGCTTACTGGGAAACTGGTTTGTTGTACGAATAGATAGAATCGGATGTGTGAACTATGGTTAGTTGGCAGTTTCAGTACTGGAACGGGTCAGGCTGGGTTAATTTTGCAAACGCGCAAATCGACCATATCCTAGAAGAGCTTAGCAGCGTCGGCGGCCAAGAAGAACTCGCCTTCGCCTTGCCTAACACATCGGCGAACCGAACCATCGTGCAAGCTTTGCCTTACGTGCAGTGCCTCTTCGCAATTTTTATGTACGTCTTCTTCTTCGCTCATTACATGATGTTGTGCAGGAAGGCGCCGCGCGATTTGACCGCCTTGTTGACTTCAACGAGGTGCTTGTCGTTGATCCCGGGGATCATCACCGAGTTGACCTTGCACAATATGCCGCGTTCGGTCAGCATTTCGAGGCCGCGCAACTGGTGATCGGTGAGGATCTGCGCCGCTTCAATGCCGGTGATGCGCTTGTGCTTGTAGAAAATCCACGGATAGATTTTCGCGCCGACTTCCGGATCGACCATGTTGATGGTGATGGTGACGTGATCGACGTTGAAGCTGGCGATGGTGTCGACATGTTCGGGCAGGGCCAGACCATTGGTCGACAGACACAATTTAATGTCCGGCGCGGTCTGGGAGATCAGCTCGAAGGTCTTGAACGTCTTGGCCGGATTGGCGAGCGGATCGCCGGGGCCGGCGATGCCGAGCACCGTCATCTGCGGGATGGTGCTGGCGACGGCGAGAACCTTTTTCGCCGCCTGTTCCGGCGTCAGCTTTTCGCTGACCACGCCGGGACGCGATTCATTGGCGCAATCATATTTGCGATTGCAGTAGTTGCATTGAATGTTGCAGGCGGGCGCCACCGCGACATGCATGCGCGCATAATGGTGGTGCGCTTCTTCGCTGTAGCAGGGATGGTTCTTGACCTTGTCCCAGATTTCGGGAGGCATGTCCTCCGGCCCATCGCTGGAGCCGCAGCTTGGCTTGGCGGTTCCGCCAGACGTCGTGCCGCAACCCTTGTGTTCGGCGACCTGCTGCATGACAGCTTCGAGATCGACTTCGGAGCCCTTGGCGCCGTTTTCATGATGTGCCGATAAATCCATTTCCGATCCTCGCGTTAATGACCTGCGCATAAGTTAGCAACGCATATGCCACAAAGAGCGCCAATTATTATTCATTATATTTCAATTGGTTATGCGCTTGTTTAACTCTGTCTTGTCGGCTTGCGCACAGAAAACCGCGGCGGTTTTCTCCCTGTTGCAAAGCCGACACGTCCATTGTCGCAGCGCAAAACGGAGAAGGGAGCCGAGGCTCCCTTCTGATTTTTCATTGCCCGATCGGAAACGTTACCCTGCGATGAGGATTTCGCTGGCGCGCTCCAAAGGCAGGGCGATCGGCACGATATTCTGGGTCGCCAGGAAACGGCGTTCGTTCAGGGTCAGTTTTTCAGGCTGGACCACCGCGTAATGCGGCGCAGCGGAACGCTTGCTGACTTCCGCGCATAGGTGCGCAGCAATTGATCGTGGAAGCGACAGCCGATGAACAGGAAGCTGCGCTCGGTGCGGCGATCCTTGACCACGTCGGGGATCGGCGTCTGAATGTCGATCTCGGTCAGCACTTCGACATAATCGGCGTCGGAGATGAGGAAGTTTTTGGCCGGATCGACGCCGCCATGCGGCTTGTACAGCACCGTCTTCCAGCCTTCGGCGTCGGCGCGGGTCGCCTCTCCGCCATTGGCGTCGTAAAAGCGATACCAGCGGTCCTCGCTGAGGCCGGAACGGGTGATGCCCTGGATTTCCCCCAGTCGCTGCGCCCGGCCAGCGCCTTGCGCGCGCCGCCGTCATACCAGGTATCGACAATCAGCGGCAGCGGCAAAGTCGCCAGATGCTGAAGCAATGGCGTCGGCTCGACTGCCGGCGCGAAAGCCTCGTTCATGAGCTTGGTCACCGTCGAGCGATGCTTGAAGCTTTCGATATGCTGCGCCGCCGCCCAGGGGTTGCCTTTGGCGCGCCGCGGCAGCGCGACCTTGGAGCCGAAATAGGCCGCCAGTTCTTCCGGCGTCATCGGAATCGTCGGCGACGTCAGTTGCGCCAGGCCGGGGCCGATATAGGGAATGATCGTGCCGCCGCGCAATTGTCGCGCGAGGCCGGCCAGCAGGGTTTCGGCGTCAGTCGGGGACAGGAAGTCCTGATCGAGCAGCGGCGCATTCATCATTCAGCCTCCTCGGCCTCGGCGCGTTTCTTCGCTTCGACGGTAATCGGCAAACGGGTGTCGGCGGCGAGCGCCGGCAGGTCCAGCACCCAGCCATTGGCGATCTTGATCCAGCCGCCCCACAGGGTTTCGAATTCCGATTCGACGATCGGCTCCTCGAGATCCTTCTTGGGGACATAAATGCTAAGACCGGACTCTCCGCGACGGATCATGATCTTCAAATTGCAATTCCTTCGATGGCGCCGATTGGCGAATGACGCTCCCCAAAAGCAGGAGAGCAAAGGGCGGCGCCGCGCGGCTTGCCGGCGCGGGATTTTGCGAGCCTACCGGCAGGCGTCAGGCCTTGACGCAGGTTCCGGGGACCGGGCAAACCTCGTCGCACTTGGCGTGGTCGAAGTGTCCCTCGCATTCCGTGCACTTCTTGGGGTCGATGATGAAAGTGTCACCCTTCATCTTAATCGCCGCGTTCGGACATTCGAACTCGCAAAGGCTGCAACCGGTGCAGCTTGAAGCGATGATCTTGTAGCTCATCGAAAAATCTCCTCATTCAACCGCGTTCGCGACTTGGACGGGTCGGCCCGTCAGCGCTCGAACGACGCTTTCTGTCGAGCAAGGCTCATGCCAGCAGCGAAATCGGGTTTTTCTTGAAACCCCGCTCCCGCTTTGCACGTTTCGTAACCGTCCGCGTTTGGATTGCGACAACAGCGGGAGCGAGCTAGAATTTCTTGATCGGGATGCGATGCTTGACGAGCGCATAGGCGATCTGGCGGGGCGTCAGATTGAGCAGGCGCGCGGCCTTGGCCTGCACCCAGCCGGCTTTTTCCATCGCATCGATGAGCTTTTCGCGCTCCGGCCCGGACCCGCGCCCTCGAACGCCGCCGGAGCGGCTCGGCGGCGCGGCCTCTGGCGGCGCCGGCGTGTCCGGCATGAAGTCGCGCCACAAGGTGGAGGAGAGACAGGAATCGTCGCTGCAGGCGAAATCCGCATCGCCGATGACGTCGGCATGCGACAGAACGGCGGCGCGGCGCACGCAATTTTCCAGCTCACGCACATTGCCGGGAAACCAGCAGCCTTGCAGCCGGCGCAGGGCCGCCGCGGACAGCTCTTTCCGCGCGCCATTTTCTTCATTGAAGCGGCGGAGGAATTCCTGCGCCAGCAGCCCGATGTCCTCGGGACGGTCGCGCAGCGGCGGCAGCAGGATCGACACGACATTGATGCGATAATAGAGATCTGCGCGGAAATCGCCGCGCTCCACCGCCCTCTCGAGATTCCGGTTGGTGGCGAAGACGAAACGCACGTCGACCTTGACCGTCTGCGATCCGCCGACGCGCTCGAACGCGCCATCCTGCAGGACGCGCAGCAGCTTGGCCTGAAAGGCGGGCGAAATGTCGCCGATCTCGTCGAGGAACAGCGTGCCTGTGTGGGCGCGTTCGAAACGTCCCTTGTGTTGGCCGCGCGCTCCGGTGAACGAGCCCTTCTCATGACCGAAGAGTTCGGATTCGAGCATGGTTTCCGTCAGGGCGGCGCAGTTGAGACGGATGAAGGGGTCATTCTTGCGCGGCGACAAATCGTGGATGGCGCGAGCGAATAATTCCTTGCCGGAGCCGGATTCGCCGCGCAAAAGCACGGTCGTGTGGGTGCGCGCGACGACGTTGATCTGGTTGAACACCGCGCGCATCGCCGGACTGGCGCCGACGATCCCGGTCAGCGCTGCTCGCCATGCAGGGCTGGTTGTCGCGGCGCCTCCTTTTCCAGCCGACGCTGCTCTTCCATCAGCCTTTCGCGATCGCGCGTGACAATGTCATAGAGACGCAGGGTCTGGCCGATCATCGCGCCGATCATCGTCAGAAAGCGGGCGTCTTCCTCGCGCGCGGGGTCGCCTTCCGCTGAGGCGCGTTCGACGAGCACGACGCCGATAACACGGTCCCGCTGCTCGATCGGCGCGCCGATCAGGGCGATCGGCCCCTCGCCCAAGGCGCTCCCGGCCAGCCGGCCAACAGGGGATCTTTCGTCGCATCGCCGACAATGAAAGCCCGCCTCGTGGCGACAAGGCGTGTGGCCAGGCTTTTGGGCAAGCTCTGGAAATGGGCTTTCGCGTCGCCTTCGCCCCAGCCGGAGCCGACGGCGGCGGTCGCGCGGCCGGCGTCGTCGATCAGCACGATCAAGCCCCGCCGCATGTCGACGAAGCGCGACAGCGCGGTCAGGACGCTCGACAGCACCGCTTCGAGCCGCCCCGGCGACGCCAGGATTTTCGAGATTTCGTAAAGTCCCTGCAGCGCCTTTTCCGCGCGGCCGACGTCGCCGACATCGGGCCCGGCTCGCGATCCAGACATGACGGCGCAGGGCTTCAAAACCGTTTCCGATCCGATTCCAGCGGATCGGGGATTGGCCATTGATGCGTTACCGTCACGCAAACCGATGTTCCACTTCGCTTGAAAAACGCGTCAGACGATCTTCAACGAGTTCGAGCGACACGAAATTGCTGGCCGGCTCCGGCTTGGGCGCCACCGCCTCCTGGTGCACCTTGAACAGGCGCTCCTGGATCGGCGTGGAGGCGACGAAATCCTGATAGGCCTGTTCGAGATGCTCGCGGCACAAAGCCTTGATCTTCGCGTCGTCCAGCCCCTCGAATGCGCCGTCGACTTCGCTGCCCTTCAGATATTGTCCCATGCGCCGCAGGATATGCAGACGCGAAACCTGGACCACCGTCGGTTCGAAAGGCAAGTCGAGATAGTTGAAGAAATCCTCCGCCGAAGACAATCTTCCGAGTTCCTGCAACACGCTCATTGATTCAGCCTCTCCATTTGATTTTCAGTCTCCGCCGCCAAATCTCCCGAACGAAGCTTTGGCGCGGCCCTGCATGTGATTGATGCGCGCTTCCAGGAAATCGACGCGGTCGAGCAGGATCGACAGCACTTCGCCGACCGGATCGGCGATGAGATGATGATCGAGATTGATGCGCCCCCCGGCCCCGCCGCGCCGCAAGGGTTCGCGCACGATCCGCGCCGGAATGCCGACCGCCGTCACGCCCGGCGGCACATCCTCGACAACCACCGAATTGGCGCCGATCCGGGCGCCGGCCCCGACCTTGATCGGGCCGAGGATTTTCGCGCCCGCCCCCACGAGCACGCCGTCCTCGATGGTCGGATGGCGCTTGCCCGCCGACCAGCTGACGCCCCCCAGCGTGACGCCATGATAAAGCGTCACATTGTCGCCGACTTCCGCCGTCTCGCCGATCACCACGCCCGCGCCGTGATCGATGAAAAAATTGCGGCCGATGGTGGCGCCGGGATGAATGTCGACATTGGTCGCCAACCGCGCGAACCACGACAGAAACCGCGCCGGGAATTTGAAACCGGAGCGC
Organism: Candidatus Bathyarchaeota archaeon; assembly: GCA_963780185.1. Classification (GTDB taxonomy): domain Archaea; phylum Thermoproteota; class Bathyarchaeia; order Bathyarchaeales; family Bathycorpusculaceae; genus Bathycorpusculum. The sequence goes on from CAWABA010000005.1 coordinate 159,151, forward strand.
CAGAGCCTGTTGGCGAGGCGATGCCAGATGATGGCGTGCACGCCCGGATAGGTCAGCAGGATTTCAACGACATTGCGCGCCGCGGGGTCGCGCGCCTTGACGCAACCGACATCGTCGCGCCACAGGCGCCACAGGCCGGGAAGCGCCGGTCTGGCGGCGTTTCCTTCGATGGGCGCGGCGGCAGTCGTCATGGCGTGAGCCTCGGAGCCTGATCCCGGAAAATTTAAGTCAGTGGCCGGGCTTGAAGCCCATGGGCACGGGAATGACGCGGACGAATTCGCCGAGCTTTTCGATCATCTTGGCCTGAATGCCTTCCAGCGTCGCGCTGGCCAGCTTGCAGAACACGCAGGCGCCCGTGAGACGCACATTGATCTTGTTGCCGTCGACCGAGATCAACTGGCAGTCGCCGCCATCCCGAACGAGATTGGGGCGGACCTCATCGATAACCTCGTTGATCAGCTGGAGACGCTGGGCTTCCGACGTCGTGGCGGCTTTGGTTTCCAACACTTGAGTCTGCATGGTTTCGCCTCGTCAAATAGAAAAAGTTAACGCCGAAAAACTCAACCCAAGCTGACTTAGCCAAAACTCTTGCCGCAGGAGCAGGAGTGGGTCGCGTTGGGATTGTCGAAAGTGAAGCCGGCGCCTTCGATAGCGACGACGAAATCAATGGTGATCCCGGCCAGAAGCTCGCGGCTGCCCAATTCGACGAAGACCTTGACGCCGTCGCGCTCGACCACGTCGTCATGCTCATCGGCGGTCTTGACCAGACCCATCAGATATTTGTTGCCGGCGCAGCCGCCCGTCTCGACTTTGAGGCGCAAGCCCTCGACGGGCTCGGACGCGCCCTTGATGGCGTTGCGGACAGCATTCAGGGCGCTGTCGGTCAGATGGATCATGCCAGTCCTCCATAAAGCAGAGAAGCTCTCTGCCATGGGGATTAGCAAAAGCCGCGCCAGAACGAATGGATCCCCTTGGTCATTGCTTTTCAAGCAGTTAGCCCGACACACCGAGGGAGCTGTGTCGCGATGCCGACACAGGCTCAGGCAGCGACGGCGCCGGCCTGGTCCAGTCCGCGAAAGACCGCGCAGCGTTTGAACACGCCGAGATCGGGACGGATGTCGCGATGGCGACAATATTTCGCGACCAGTTTCGCCAGTCCCTTTATGTCGCGGCCGCTGGTCTGCGGATAAATTTCGACCAGCGTCCCGATCAGGGCTTCGTCGAGCCCGAGCGCGAACTGCTCCGACATGACGCCCCAGATGCGCTTGCGCGCCTCGACATCGGGCGAATGAAAGCGGATCAGGGCGATGCAGCGCGAGACGATGGCCTCGTCTATGTCGTCGATGCGATTGGTGGTCAGGAACAACAGGCCGTTGAAATATTCCAGCACGCGCAGAAAAACGCCAACCACCGCATTCATGGTCATGTCGTCCTGCCGCCGCTTGATATAGACGTCGGCCTCGTCGATCAGCATGACCGCGCCCCAGCGCTGGGCGCGCAGCAGCGCCTCCTTGAGCGCGGTCTCCATGGCCGCGACATTCAGTCCCAATTGCCCGGAATGGACGCGATAGAGCGGACGCTTGACGATTTCGGCATAGACTTCCGCCGTCAGGGTCTTGCCGACGCCGGGCGGTCCGGCGCAGAGCACCGTGGTGCCGCCCGACTTGCCCGCGACGATATCGTCCATCAGCACGTCCATTTCGGCGGTCAGAATGTCGATCAGGTCGGTCTGCTCTTCCGGCAGCACGAGCTTCTGCTTGAGGTCGGGCTGATAGACATAAGGCTCGATATCCTCGACATGGACCCAGACATAATGGTGCAGATCGAGATGGAACATCAGCACGAAGGGATGGACGGGAATCTGGCGGAACAAGTCCTTGCCGATCGCCTCCTTCTGCGCCGCGACCTCGTCCTCTTCCGCATAGAGATTGCTCTTGGCCGCCTTGCGCAGATAGCCGCCGACAATGTCGCCGGTCAGCTCCAGCGTCAGGGCGCGATTGCTGAGCAGGCTTTCGTCATTGACCAGCCGCGCCGGATTGCCGCCCGACGACAGAATGACCGCGTCCTTGCGCGTCCAGTCATTGCTGCGATGCTGGGCGGAGGGGTCTTCGGCGAAAAAGCCGAGGCCGCCGCCGGAGAATTGTGCGCCATAGCGCGCGCGCCAATCGAAATAATTTTTTGCGTTGGCGTCATAGGCGGCGATCAGCTCCGGCGTCTCGCGGAAAAGGCCCTTGGATGCGAAAATCTCGGCCACCGTCTTGCCGACGATTTCGCCAGCGGAAATGCGCACTTGCTGCGTCGCCAATTCGCCTTTGGAATTGGCCTTGAGCTCGACGAAAATGCGGCCGGTCTCGTCATTGGAGGGCGGCGTATAGTCGAGCCGCGCCACCACATAGGGCAGCGGCCGGCCGGCGATATTCATGCTGAACAGCCAGCCGCGTTGCGCCTCCTCGATCAGGAAGGCGACGATGGCGGGCACGACGGTTTCGAGATCCTCGGCGCCGAAGCGCGTCGCCTTTGAGTCGAAGGCGCGTCGCAAGGTCGCCAATTGGGCGCGATGATTTTGCATCGGCGGGCCGGCGCGGCCGTAAAGATCGTCCAGATGATCGACCTGGGAGTCCGACAATTGCTGGAACGACACTTCGACCTTGTCGCCGAACAGCAATTGCGCCTTGAGCGACTCCAGCTCCGGAAAGGCTTCCGCCAGAGCTTCGACATAGGGCCGCGCAATATGCAGCTTCATGCTCATGTCCGCTTCCTTTTCGATGGCGTCGTCAGGCGAAGCGAAGGCCGGCTCGCGTGAAAAAAAGACGACAAGGATCGTTGCTGCGGTGCGACAAGCATGGTTCAGGCCAGACAATTTGTGGCGCAAAAAGCGGCAGACCATTTGCATAGGGACTGTCGGCGCGAGGACGCGCGAAGAATTTTCAAGTTGGAGAATGCAAATGACTTCGATCGAGACGACCGCCTTTGCCGGGCTGGAAAAGGAAGGCCGCCTGCTCAACGCGGTTTACAAGGGCCCCACCGGCAAGCCCGGCTATTGCGCGTTCCGCGGCGATTTCGCGCTGGAGTTCCAGGTCTCGGTGGCCGACGAAAAGCGTCCGCCGCTGTATTCCTTCGAGGGCGTGCTGGCCATCGCCAAGGAAGGCGAGCCGACCATTGAAGTCTTCGCCGGCTACCTGCACAACATGGCCTATATCGAAGCCTTCAAGAAGGTCGTCGGCCCGCTGCTGTCGCCGAAGGGAACCTATTTCATCTTCGTCAACAATATCGACTTCCTGAAGAAATACACGATGCCGATGGGCGACGCGACCCTGACCATTCTGCCTTGCGACGAGTTCGACCGTCTGGAAGGAAATGACCGACATGTGCGGTCTCGACAAGAACGACTTCAAGAAGCTCGACGGCGGCGCGCAAGGTGCAGCTCCTGCTCGACAAGGCGGTCGAACGCAAGGAGTCCTTTGAGCCCATCACCATGGAAGCAGCCATCGCCACCATGGAGCCGGTCAAGAACCGCAACGAGAACCGCCCGGTCTGACGCCGGAAAGCCGGAGCCTTCCCGATCCGATGGACTCGGATCGGGGCTTTGGCTTTTTCACAGCTGGTCGGCTTCCTCGCAGTCTTCGTCGTCTTCGACCAGCGTGACGCCCGTCACGCAAATATCGCCATCGATGACCTCCAGGGCGACAGGCGTCAGGCTCTCGCCCTTGCAGGGTCCATCCGAACAGCGTCCGGTGCCCAGTTCGAACAGGGCGCCATGCTTGCCGCACATCAGGCGCAAGCCGTTGGGATCCATAAAAGTCTCGCGCTCCCAATCGAGATTGGTCCCATGGTGCGGGCAGCGATTGAGATAGCCGAACACGCGCTTTCCCCAGCGCACCACCACGATGTTGAAAGGCTTGGGTTCGCCGCCCTCGCCGACCACGGCGAGCTGGAAGCCGGTCGCCCTCTGGCTCGGAATGTCGGACAGGGCGCAGATCACATAGGCTTCGGACATTTTCGGTCGCTCTCCTCTCAATATTCAAATGGCCGCGGCGGCCTTCTCGCTCTTGGCGAGCAACAGGCGATTGACGGCCAGCGAAAATTCGGTCCAGGCGGCGGCGAGATCGCGCATGATCACCTGCCGATATTCCTTGGCCAAATGATGTTCTTCGGGAAAATTCGACAGGGCGCAGGAGGTCTGGTTGAAGGCGACCACATCGTCGAAAAACTGGCGCAGGAAATCGCTGAACGGTTTTTGCGCCAGCGGCGTCAACGCGCTACAGCCTTTCTCGACCGCGACCCCCGTCCCATCGAAGGGCAGCGCCCCAAGAGTCTTGAGAGCCTGCGCGAAAAAACGCTTCCGCCGCGCCGAGCATGGCGACCTGGGTCAGTTGATCCTTGTTCTGCCCCGCGAGACTGGCGATCAGGCGCCGGCGGTAATCGTCGAACAGCGCGTCGCCCTGGCCCTCGACCCAGGCCTGGAAACGGCGCAGGCTGGCGGCGTTGAGCGCCTCGGGCGTGTCCGCGACAGGCGCCGTGTCCACCGCTCGGCGTCTCGCGGAGAATGTCGCGGGCGACGCTGCGCGCCGCCTCCAGCGCGCCTTCCATATAGCCGGCCTGACGCTCGCCGGTCTCCGAACCGCCCAAAAACAGCTTTCCCGCCCACAACCCGCGCCGCAGCATGGGATTGGCCGCCAGTTTGTGCTCCTCGGCGCCTTTTTCGCGGTCGAGCGCGCTGCAAGTCTCGCCTTCCGTCGCCCAGTCCTGATAATATTGCTCGCCGCCGCCCAGATTGGAGCCAAACACCTGCTGCAACTGGCTTTCCATCAGCAGGGGCAGGCCCTCGTGGAAGGCGAGGCGCAGATCGGGGCCGAGCGCGAGGAAGCCGCCGAGCGCGCCTTTGCTGGCGGTCTCGTCGCAGGCGTCGAAAATCTCGGCCAGCACCGCCTGCTCATGGGTGACGAAGGCGTTGCCCGATTCCCCGGCCGCGCGCCACACCGGCTGGTCGAAAGTCGCGACCGCCTTGGCCTGCTGCGCCATCCAGGTCGGCGCCTCGATCATCGCCTGCCGCGTCGCGTCGTCGAGCGGCGGCTGGAAAGCGATGCGCTCCTCGGCCAGACGCGGCGGCAGCGCCAGCACGAGTCTCCGCGCCGCGATGTCCAATGTTTTGCCGCCCTGCTCGAAAGTCAGGACGACATGATCGCTCTCGGCGCGAACCGCCGTCAGGACCGAGCCGAGATGAACCTGCGCCTCGGGGATTTCGCGGCGCAGCGCGTCGATGATTTTTTGCGCGCCGCCGACGACGCGCTTGGCTCCGCCGTGGACGCCGCCGGCGACATCGATTTTTTCCGGCTTCTTGTCGGTTTCGTTGAGGCGCAGCGCCGTGCCCTGGTCATGCTGCTCGAAAGACTTGAGCCCCAGTTCCGTCAGCAGCGCCGTCATCAAGGGCTGGTTGTCGGGCCAGAACCACGAGGCGCCGAGATCGACGGAGAGACCCGACAATTTGCAATCATAGGACAGGATGCGGCCGCCCCAGCGTTGGCGCGCTTCGAACAAGGCGAAATCCTTGCCCCGCTTGCCCAAATGCGCCGCAAGCGCCAGCCCGCCCAGACCTCCACCGACAATCGCCGTCTCAAGCATCGTGTCCCTCCGACAAGTTTGCGACATTCCGTGCCGCCTGCCCTGCAAGAATCGCGCATTTTTCTGCGCCTCGACGCGAGGCGCGACAAAATCGTCATCTTGGCGACGCGCGCCCCTTTTTTCCGACCGCAATGCGACAGGCTTTGTTGCCTTGCGCCTGCGGATTACGGCGCCGTTTGGCATAAAATTTGATGCGCATGCGCATCGAACCCGACATGGAGATGGAAATGAATGTCGCATCCGCATTTGCGAAGCTGACCAAGGACGAAATCAAGGCGCTGCTGGACGGCGGCACGCTCACGATTTATTCGGTCGCCCGCCCGATCAGCGCCGATCACGCCGGTCGATCGCAGCGGTCAGCTCGCCTCCTTCACTTTCGCCACGCCGGCCTTTGGCGCGGAGTTCGGGCGACTTCGAAACCCCGGCCTTCGTGGCCAATCCGGTCCCCGCGATCGCATGTCGGAACGCCCGGCTTCGCCCGCGCCGTCAAGGCCGACGGAACCGTGGTCGCCGATTTCTCGGTCGGACCCGGCGCGCGTGAAATCAAGCTCGGCGAAGTGTCCTGCGCGCCCGGCGTCCCGACCAAAGTTGTCGCGTTCAAAATGCTGCCGGAAGGCGATTGGCCGGAACGTCCGGATTACTACAATGCGCATCCGCGCCCCGGCTACCAGTTGCCGCAGGTTCCCTGATCCGAAACCGTTGGAGCGATCTTCCGGCGAGAGGGCAGGAAGATCGCTTCCTAAAAGAGGGAGTTCGACCATGTCCACTTTGGTGAAGACGACGCAGGACGGCCGCAAGCTCGAAGTCGTCGGGCAAGCTATGTTGCTCGACGGGAAACTGGAAGCCGTGGAATTGGTCCCGGTGGCCAAGCCATCCCAATCGGTCGGTGATCGTGAAAGTGGCGCCCGACGCGATCTTTATGGCCGGCCGCGTGCCGCTGACCGCCGAAGAAGGCAAGATCGCCCAGGACGCGCTCGATCAGGGCGAAAAGGAATTTCTTTCCAACCCCAAGGCGATCGAGGAACGATTCCGCGCCGCCGCGAATCGACGCGAAGCGGAACTCGGCATCGAGTGACAATCCCCTCACCCTGAGGAGCCGCGCATGCGTGGCGTCTCGAAGGGTGATGGCGTCGTTGGCCGCGATGGTTCAGCGATGCGCTCATGCAAATCAGGGAATTTGCCCACTGGCTCGAGGCGGCCCTGCGGGCCTCCTCGCCATGAGGTTGTTGTAGGATTTTGAACGCGTCAGGGCCGCTCTTCGCGATAGACATGCGTCAGTTGCGCGACGCCTTCCTCGGAGCCGAAGCAGGACGCGAAATCGTCGCAGTCGGAACAGACCGGCGCGGGACAAAGCGTAAAGCCTTCCGACCCGCAGACCAGACGAGAGAGGAATTTCTTCCATTTCATGTCGCCGGAATTGCGCGTCTTGAGGCGCGGAAAATGCCGCTGCATCAATTGCGAAAGTTCGGTGCGGTCGCGCAGGCCGAGATCCTGCCAAAGGTGACGCGGCTCCTGGCAGCGGCGGGCGATGAGCGAGGAAAGCGGACCCACGAAATCCAGCCGTCCGGTCGCGTACATCAAGAGAATATCGCGGATGGATTGTTCCTCCGGCCCGGGCGCGGGCGCGGGAACGTGAGCCATTTTCACCAGCGCGTCTGCCGCGCCGGGAAACAGCGTCCTGCGCGAAGGCGCCAAGGGCCGCGGCGTCGAGTCCCGTCAGTCGCGGCGAGGGAGAAATTCTCCTCCCGCGCCTGAAAAATCGCCAACGCGAGAATGCTGGCGCAGACATGAAGATCGAAGCCATCAGATCGAGCCGCCGGCGGCCGAGCCGCCTCCATCAACCAGCGATAGGCTCGATCGGGCGTCATCAGGCGGCCTGCGCGTCGGTTCCGTGGGTCTGGCAATTGGCCGGGCAGACGCGGGCGCAGGCGCCGCAGCCGACACAGGCGCCGACTTCGGCCATGACCATGACCTTCTTTTCGATTTCATCGTCCTCGTCGTCGTCGAGAGAGATGAATTCGCCGTCCTCATTGATGCCCTTGAGGGTCATCACTTCGCGGCCGCAAACCTTGTAGCAACGGCCGCAGCCGATGCATTTCTTCGGATCGATCGCCAGAAGATATTCGGGCTGCCATTCGCGGCCGTCGCGCGCTTTCGCCATCTTGATTGCCTTTCTCTCAAGCCGCTTCCGCGGATTTCAGTTGCGCTCGCTTGGCTTCGAGTTCAGCGAAAGCCGCGTGCGCCTTTTGCGCCACGTCGAGAATCGTTTCCCATCCGATCGGCAATTCTTCCGACAGGTCATGCAGGTTCATTTTCGCATTCATGGCGCGAGCGGAGAGTTTTTTGATCTCCGCCTTCAGGGTATCCACATCGCTCATTTTATAGACCTTTTTGTCTTCGCGCCGCGAGCGGCGCGGTCCCTCGCGTCAGCTCGGCCAGAGGGCGTCGGAGACGCCCGTCCAGGACGGGCTTTGGCATTCGCTCCTAGCCAGATCGCAAGCGATCCGGCGTCAGTAATTCGCGGCTTCGGGAAACTGCTCGATCATGTCCACGCCGGACTTGACCACCTTGTCGCCTTCCGCCGCCAGCTTGGCGAAGGAGTCGAAACCGAAACGATGCACGTCGCGCAACTGCTTGTTGACCACGATCAGGCGGCCGCCAATCAACACCATGCGGCCAAAACCCTCATGGCTCATCTTGAGCATGGGCGACACCATGACGCGCGTGAGGCGCTCAATCGACAGGGCGACGGCGTTGTAGAACAGCTCCAGCCGCCAGATCACTTCCGGATCGGGATCGGCGATGATCGGCAGGGCCTTGCGGGCCTCCTTGTCGACGATATAATCCGCAAGCAGCAGCGCATCATTCTTGCCGTCCCAATGTCCGTGCGAATCCTGCGCGCGCCAGATCTTGACCAGCTCCTGCAGGAAAGGGGATTGGGCAATGATCGTGGCGTCGTCGACGGTGGCGGCTTCAGTCATGAGTTCCTCTTTGATTTTGGGTGATCGCCAGTTGCGATCCAGAATGTCTCGGGTCAGTCGTCGAGATCGAAAACGCGTTCCTTGCCCTTGCTCATCGCCTTGCGCAGGAAGGGCGGCGGATTGCCTTTGAGCACCGCCTGCAATTTGTCGAGCAGGTCCTCGATGGCTTCGGGCTGCGTCACTTTCATCGGATGGATATTATTGGCGACGACGCGCGCCGCGCCCGAGCCGCCAATCGCCGCCACATAGAGAATGGCGCAATCCTTCACGGCCTCGATCTTCGGCGCGAGCTTGTCCTCGTTGCCGTCTTCCTGCAGGTCGCCGTCGAACTGGACCGCTTCGAGGAAGCGATGGCCGTTCTCGTCCAACTCATAGATGGCGATGTTTTTCGCCCAGCCGAAATGCGCATCGACTCGCTTCAAGTCCTGTGTAGCAAATGCGACTTTCATGGCTTCGCTCTCTTTCTTGCGTTTCTTAATGCGCAACTACCCGTTGCAATCGCGGCGCCAGTCTCGTCGCCCCCAAGATCTCCCCAGGGCGCGCGCCATTTTTCGGGCGTCGGCTGATGGTTGGCTTCGTGATCGGCGATGATCAGATTGGCGATGGTGAAGATCAGGTCGCGCGTGCCGCGATAGCCGATGGACAATTGATGGCCGGCGCCGAGGCGGTCGAACATCGGAATGCCGAGGCGATAAAACGGAATTTTCAGCCGATCCGCCGCCTGGCGTCCATGCGAATGGGTGACGAGCAGGTCGCAGCCCCGCGCTTTGGCGAGGGTTTCCAGATCTTCCAGATCGCCGATCAGCACTTCTTCGGATCGGGAAGTTCTCGAGCGCCGGCGATTGCGTCGTCGTCACGGCGACTTCGACATGGGCGCCCATTTCATGCAGGAAGGAGCCGACATCGTAGAGCAGGTCCGGCTCGGCGCCGATGGCCAGCTTGCGGCCGCCGATATGGAAATGGCCGTCGAGCATGGCGTCGACCAGTTGGCCGCGCTGGCGGCGATATTTCATCGGCGCCGGACGTCCGCTGATCTCGGTCAGAAAGGCCATCAATTCGTCATTGGCGGCGAGGCCGCAAAGCCGTTCGAACAGGCGATAGGGCGCGCCGGTCTTTTTCTGCATCGCCTCGGCGGCGTCGCGCATTTGCGCGCCAATGGCGATGGTCCAGCCGGCGTTGCCCATGGTCGCGATTTCGTTGACGCCGACGCCGCCAATGGTCGTCGGGGTGAAATCGTCGGGAATATGCCCGTCGAGCGAGCCGCCGAGATCGGGCAGGAAGGTCGGCTCAAGGCCGAAATCCTCGATGATCGTGCGCAATTCCTCGATGTCGCCCGGCGTCAGATGGCTGCCGGGCAGCACATTGACCGCAGTTTCGTCGCGCCGCGCCGGATTGACCGGCGTTTTCACCAATTCCTCGACCATGCGCGTGACGGCCTTGGCCCAGCCGTCCTGAAAGGCGTCCTTAAAGTCCGGCGTCGAGACATAGACGATGGGAAATTCCGCCAATTCGGGATGGTTTTGGCGGATCAGGCGGATATAGCCGTCGACGTCGTCGCCCTTGGTTTCGGTGACGCCGGTCGAGGCGATGCCGATGATTTCCGGCTTGGCGCGGTCGATGATGTTGAGCACCGCCTGTTCGACGTTTTCATAGCCGCCGAGCACCGTCGCGACCTCGCTCATCGCGGTCGTCTGCATCGGAATCGCTTCCTTGAAATGCCGGACGAACAGCACGAGGCCGAAGGAGGTGCAGCCCTGCGAGCCATGCAGCAGCGGCATGCAGCCGCGCAGACCCATGAAGGCCAGCGCCGCGCCGATCGGCTGGCTCATTTTTAACGGATTGACTGCGCAGGCTTTTTTCGGCGTGACGAGCTTTGGCCATCCGGGTCACTCCGCCGCCTGAACTTGGCCGCCTGTCGGCATTCCGACAATGTCGCCCGCGGCGAGGATTTCCTCGATGCGGATCGAACAGGCGCCGCAACCGCCCGAGGCGTTGGTCTTTTCACGCACGCCTTCGACGGTGTTCAGACCGAAATCGCGAATGGCGTCCTCGACCGCGCCGACACTGACGCCCTTGCACATGCACACGCCCTTGGCGCGGCGCGCCGCCTCGGCCTTGACCGGATCCGCCGCCAGAGCCGGCCTCTTCCTCGGCGATCTCGGCCAGCGCCCTCGCCTGCCAGTTCTCGCCCGCAATCGCCCAGGGCGCGGGCTTGCGCACCTGCTCCCACACCGGGTTGTAGAGCGTCTTGTCGATTTCCGACATCAGCTCGACCATGCCGATATAGCCCATGTAGCAGTGATGGCGCTCCTGGTTGATGTCCAGCCAGGGCATGGTCGCCTTGAGCGCGACGAATTGCGAACGGCCGCCCGACAGCATGATGTCGGCCCTCGCGTCCTTGAGCATCTTGTACATTTCGCGCGGCGTCATATCCTCGATCATGTGCGCGTCCTGGCCCATCAATTCCTTGATGCGCTCCTTGTCCGCCTTGGTCGATTTCTTGACGCTGGTGCCGACCAGTTCGAGACCCGCTTCCTGCAAAGCCGCGACCACCGACCACGACTTGACGCCGCCGGTGATGAGCAGAACTTTTTTCCCCGCGAAGCGCGGCTTGAATTTGGCGATGGCCGCCCAGGCCCGCGCCTCTTCGCGCGGTGATGAGCGCCTCGGTGCGGTCCATCAATTCGGCTGGCGCGCCCTGCTGGATCAGCAGGCGCGCAATTTCGCGCAAAGAATCGCTGGAGTCCTGAATGCCATAGAAGGAGCCCTCGAAAAACGGAATGCCGTAACGCTCCTCCATCTTCCGCGCGACATTGATCATCGCCTTGGAGCAGACCATCATCGAAATCTTGGCGCGATGCGCCGAGGCGACATCGGCATATTTGCCGTCGCCGGAAATGCAGGACAGGATGCGGATGCCCAGTTCTTCGAGCAGCGGCGTCACCTGCCAGAACTCGCCGGCCAGATTGAATTCGCCGATGACGTTGATGTCATAGGGCGTGGTGTATTCCGGCTCCATCGTGCCGATCACATGGTCGAGCAGCGCCTCGCCGGCCAGCTTGTTGCCGAGGTTCTTCGGCCCGACAAAGCCCGGGCGCATTGACCGGGATCACCGGCTTGCCGAATTTTTCGGACGCCGCCTTGCACACCACGTTGATGTCGTCGCCGATCATCGCCGGCACGCAGGTCTGATAGACGAAAATCGCCGGCGGATCGTATTTCTCGATGATTTCCTTGCAGGCCTTGTAAAGGCGCTTTTCGCCGCCGAAAACCACGTCGGTTTCATTGACGTCGGTGGTGAAGCTGGTGCGCCACAGATCCGAGCCGGAGGATTTCGCGCCGCGATTGTCCCAGCTGTTGCCTTCGCAGGCGATGGGGCCATGCACGAGATGGGCGACGTCGGTGAAGGGCTGCAAGGCGATCTTGGCGCCGTCGAAGGCGCAGCCGCCGGCCGCGCCGCCGGGCTGCAATTGCTTGGTGCAGCCCTTCTTCTTTTCGGCCGCCGACTTGTTGGCGTTTTTCGCGCAGGAGGGCTCGTTGAACACGTCCTGAATGGTTGCCGAAAGAGAAGTCACGAGTCTCTCCTGTAGAAGTCGCGGAGTTTAGCGCGCAACGCAATGTCGCTTTTGCTCCAGAACGACGCCGTTTGGTCAGAGGGGAGCAAATATGGCGCCGCAATAAAAAAGCCCGGAAAGGCGTGAGGCCTGTCCGGGCTGATTTTGAATTCGTCGTGCGGGCGATTGTCGGTTTGCGGACAAACCGACAATCGCCGCCTCGAAATCAGCGAATGATGTCGAAGGAATAGTCGGTCTTCGCCGCGATATTGGTGGTGTCGTCGATCGTGTCGAAGATCTTGTCGAGGATCGTCACGAGGACATTCATGCCGCCCTGATAGCCCCACACCGGATAGCGATGCTTGTGGTGACGGTCGAAGATCGGGAAGCCGATACGGATCAACGGGGTGCCCGTGTCGCGGTCCAGATACTTGCCGTAGGTGTTGCCGATCAGGAAGTCGACCGGATCGGTGAACAGCAGCGAGCGCATATGCCACAGATCCTTCTGCGGATAGACCTTGCAGTTCTTGCCGAAGGGCGACGAGTCGAACAGCGCCTGCATCTTCTTTTCCCAGGCCTTGCCACCGTTGGTGGACAGGACCGTGGTCGGCTCGGCGCCGAGTTCGAGCAGGAATTCCGCCAGGCCGTAGCAGAGATCCGGATCGCCGTAGATCGCGAATTTCTTGCCGTGGATGTGGGCGCTCGAGTTGGCGATGGCGTCGACCAGACGGCCGCGTTCGCGGGCCAGGGATTCCGGAATTTCCACGCCGGCGATGCGGGCGATGGTCATCAGGAACTCGTCGGTCGCCTTGACGCTGATCGGATGGTTGAAGGCGACGACTTCCTGGCCGTGCTCCTTGATCAGCGGCAGGGTCTTTTCGGTGCAATATTCCTGCATCGAAATGGTGGCCTTGGCGTGAATGGCGTTGGCCGCCTGCTCAAGCGTGGTGCCGCCGTCATACATGCGGAATTCGCCGTCCGTCGGGGTGTCCCACACGTCGCTATTGTCGCCGAGGATGGTGTATTCGACGCCCATCGTCTCGAAGATGCGCTTGATTTCGCGCAAGTTGCCGACGGTATAGCCGTCGAAGCCGCCGAGGAAGTTGATCGAATTATTCGGCACGCGCTCGAGCTTCTCGGCCGTGCCCGCCTTGCCGTCCCAGAAGTGCGAGATCACGCCCTTCATGGCGTTGTCGTAGCCGGTGATGTGGCTGCCGACGAAGGCCGGGGTATGGGCGAAGGTCACGTCGAAGTCTTCGGGAACCGAGCCCTTTTCCTTCGAGGTCTTGATGAAGGCGTTCAAGTCGTCGCCGATCACTTCCGCCATGCAGGTGGTGGAGACCGCGATCATGGCCGGCTTGTACATGTTATAGGTGTTGGCCAGGCCGTCGATCATGTTGTTGAGGCCGCCGAACACCGCCGCGTCTTCGGTCATGGACGAGGAGACGCACGAGGTCGGCTCCTTGAAGTGACGCGAGAAGTGCGAACGATAATACGCGACGCAACCCTGCGAGCCATGCACGAAGGGAATGGTCTTTTCAAAGCCCACGGCGACGAAAACCGCGCCGAGCGGCTGGCAGGCCTTGGCCGGATTGATCGTCAGAGCTTCGCGGGAGAAGTTCTTTTCCTTGTATTCTTCAGTCTTGGCCCATTCGCGAATGCGTTCGACTTCGGCCGGGTCACGCTGATTTTCGAACATCTTGCGCTTGTTCGCCAGCATCTCCTGGTATTCCGGCCCGCGAAACAGGTCGAAATGGTCGAGCACGTGATCGGCGTTCTGCGTCATGATTTTGCCCTCTACTGTCGGTTGGTCGGGACTGGCGCCCGTCTTGAGACGGACGCCAGCCGCGCGCGGTTACTCGGCCGCGATAAGTTTCTCTGTCTTGTCTTGTTTCCAGGGCGCCTTGGCCATTTTCCAGACCGGGGCGTTGATGGCCATGTCCATGTCGCGCGCGAAGATCGCGAAGCCGTCATAGCCATGGTAGGGACCGGAATAATCCCAGGAGTGCATCTGACGGAAAGGCACGCCCATTTTCTGGAAGACGTATTTTTCCTTGATGCCGGAGCCGACCAGGTCGGGCTGGACCTTTTCCACGAATTTTTCGAATTCGTAGCCGGTCACGTCGTCATAGATCAGGGTGCCGTCCTTCACATAATGCTGGGCGGTGCGCTGATAGTCGTCGTTATGGGCGAATTCATAGCCCGTGCCGACCACTTCCATGCCGAGATCTTCGTAAGCGCCGATGACGTGGCGCGGACGCAGGCCGCCGACATAAAGCATGACCGTCTTGCCTTCGAGGCGCGGACGGAATTTTGCGATGACGGCTTCCATCAAGGGCTGGTATTTGGCGATGACGCGCTCGGCGCCTTCCTTGATGCTGTCGTCGAAGAAGCTGGCGATCTTGCGCAGCAACTCGGCGATCTTCGACGGGCCGAAGAAGTTATATTCGCACCACGGAATACCGAACTTTTCTTCCATGTGGCGGGAGATATAGTTCATCGAGCGGTAGCAATGCAGAACGTTGAGCTTCGCCTTCGGCGTATTCTCGAGTTCGGCCAGCGAACCGTCGCCCGACCACTGCGCGATCACGCGGAGGCCCATTTCCTCGAGCAGGATGCGCGAAGACCAGGCGTCGCCGCCAATGTTGTAATCGCCGATGATCGCCACGTCATAAGGCGTGGATTCGAACAGGGCGGGCTTGTTCGGGTCGAGCTTGTCGAACACGAAGTCACGCACCGCGTCATTGGCGATGTGATGGCCGAGCGATTGCGACACGCCGCGGAAACCTTCGCAGCGGACCGGAACGATGGTCTTGCCGCCGAATTCCTTCGACTTGACCTTGGAAACGGCTTCGATGTCGTCGCCGATCAGACCGATCGGGCATTCCGACTGAACGGTGATACCGTTGTTCAGCGGGAACAATTCCTCGATTTCGTCCATGATCTTGGCGAGCTTCTTGTCGCCGCCGAACACGATGTCCTTTTCCTGGAAGTCCGACGTGAACTGCATGGTCACGAAGGTGTCGATGCCGGTCGTGCCGATGTAGTAGTTACGACGCGAGGCCCAGGAATACTGGCCGCAGCCGACGGGGCCGTGGCTGATGTGGATCATGTCCTTGATCGGACCCCAGACGACGCCCTTCGAGCCGGCGTAAGCGCAGCCGCGAATGGTCATCACGCCGGGGATCGACTTGATGTTGGACTTCACGCCGCAGTCGGACTTGCCGGCTTCCGCGACGTTCAGATGTTTGGCGCGGCGCTTGGCGGTCTTTTCAGGATAAACCTTAAGCACCTCGTTGATCAGTTCTTTATTGCGCGCCTTGATCTCGGCAACGCTTTCTGTTTTCGCAACACTCATGTCGCCACCTCTTGCATCCGTTCGCCATCTCGAAACCCGGCCCCCCGGAACAGGGGGCCGGACCATTATTCAGTCAGGCGATCAGCCGTGGCTTATGCCCAGTTCAGCAGCCGACTTGCCGACTTCCGACTCGTCGATCGCCTTCATGATGCCGTGCTCCATGAGCAGGTCTTCGAGCTCGTCCATGGTGATCGGGGTCGGGATGATGCCGTTGCCCGAGTTGCCGTGAACCTTCTCGGCCAGGTTGCGGTAATGCTGGGCCTGAGCCGAATCGGGAGCGTATTCGAGGCAGGTCATGCGGCGCAGCTCGGCGTGCTGGACGATATTGTCGCGCGGCACGAAGTAGATGAGCTTGGTGCCGAGCTTTTTCGCCAGCGATTCAGCCAATTCGTATTCCTTGTCGGTCTGGCGCTCGTTGCAGACCAGCCCGCCCAGGCGCACGCCGCCGGAATTGGCATACTTCAGAATGCCCTTGGAGATGTTGTTGGCCGCATACATGGCCATCATCTCGCCAGACATGACGATGTAGATTTCCTGCGCCTTGTTCTCGCGGATCGGCATGGCGAAACCGCCACACACCACGTCGCCGAGCACGTCATAGGAGACGTAGTCGATGTCTTCGTAAGCGCCGTTTTCTTCGAGGAAGTTGATCGAGGTGATGACGCCGCGACCCGCGCAACCAACGCCGGGCTCCGGACCGCCGGACTCGACGCACTTGATGTCGCGATAGCCGATCTTCATCACGTCTTCGAGTTCGAGATCCTCGACCGAACCGGCTTCGGCGGCGAGCGACAGGATGGTGTCCTGGGCCTTGGCGTGCAGGATCAGGCGGGTGGAATCCGCCTTGGGATCGCAGCCGACGATGAGGATCTTCTGGCCCATTTCCGCGAGAGCGGCGAGGGTGTTCTGCGAGGTGGTGGACTTGCCGATGCCGCCCTTGCCGTAGAAGGCGATTTGCCTAAGCTTAGCCATTTATAGCTCCTTAAAGTGATCCTAGTGGCATGAACTTCGCGCGCTTTGCGCGAGGACTGTTTCTATTCGAGTCAGAAACGGACCCGCTTTTGACGGGAAGGAACGCAACGCTCGTCTTGCGTCTGCGTACGTTCAGCCCTCACTCGCCGTTCCGCTAAAGAGGATTGCAACCGCCGTGCCTTCACTTTTTCTGAGCAGAATGGCCGTTCTGCAGCATGGTGCGTCCAATACATCCGGCCAGGGAGGATTTTGGGCGGTATGGGGTTCCAAAAAGCTGAAAGCCATAAGCGTGATAGGAACCGGCAGTATCACCATAGCTGACCCGAAGGCATTAAATCAAGGCCCGGATTGAACAAGTGAAGCAGTATGCTTTTGACTTAGATAATCCCAAAGATCCCGGAACCCCAATTGTTTTAGAGCCCTCCCGGCCAGGCACCAATCTGGGATACAATGGCTACTTTAAAGCATACAAGCGGACAGAGGCCTCAGGCATGTATTGGCTGTCATTCAGGCTGCCGCAGGAGGTAGATGATAGCGGTCTTGGTAACGAAGCAACATGTTCTGAAACAGTGTTTTATCTGTCAGCAAAAACCGCCGAGATTCTCTACCAGGCCACAGATCTTGTAAATAAATACGGCATCAATTGTCTTGAAGCATACGGGTGTTATACCTATATGCGGGAACTCAACAAAGAGGGAATTTTGGGCCCCGGGAAAGAGATTGACTGCCCGCTCAATTTCGATGACATCGGAAGCCTTGAATTTATGGATCAGTTTTTGAAGATGGTAGCCTACCGGAATGACGGGCTCGGCAACGAGAACGAGTGCGGCAACATTATCGCCGAAGGAGCTGTCAGGGCAGCAGAGAAATGGGGCCGGCTGGAAGAGGACCTGAAGACCGGCAAGCTTGCGTATCCATACTGGGGATTCTTCTTTCACGATGACCCGAATGGGGATTGAGTCAATGGGGGTACGGCACCATTCTGGGCGACCGGGATATTAATGAGCATGACATTATGCGGCTGTACGTCTTTGAACGGCAAAAGTTTTATGCCGGCGCAAAACAGCTGTCGCCGGAAGAAGTCGTCACCATCGTTACGGATAAAATGGTCCCCTACCACAGGACGACCGGCTCATGCTCGATTTCAGTACCGACAATATGTATTCCGAGCATATTGCAAAAGCTGGTGGCCTGGGCACCGCTACTATAACAGGTTCTGGAAGCAGTCAATGCTGCTATGCGACAATCGCTGGCCGAATTTTATCAATTCCTATGCGCCTGATATGATAGGTTCCACAGGCGAAGCAGAACCCTTGTTCTTTAATA
>CAWABA010000006.1:0-945403 GCA_963780185.1 Candidatus Bathyarchaeota archaeon
TTATGGTGCAGTACAAATGGGTAGCTTTATCGAACACAACTATCGCCACTTTAATGGCTTCAATAGACACCACCATCGTTCTAATCGCCCTGCCCGCGATTTTCCGTGGCATAAAAATTAACCCGCTTTTGCCTTCGTCTTTCCAGTACCTGCTCTGGATAATGTTCGGCTACAGCATTGTAACCGCAACTTTGCTTGTTACATTTGGCAGGCTGTCAGACATGTTTGGCAGAGTACGGCTGTACAACTTAGGTTTCGCCATTTTCACTGTGGGCTCAATCTTGCTTTCCCTGACGCCTAACACAGGCAACACAGGTGCGTTGGAACTGATAATTTTCCGTCTGGTACAGGGAGTAGGAGCTGCATTCATATTCTCAAACAGCGGCGCAATCATAACCGACGCGTTCCCAGAAAACGAAAGAGGAAAAGCGCTGGGAATCAACGGGTTATCTTTCCTTGTGGGTTCACTTATCGGCTTGGTTTTAGGTGGAGTGCTGGCTGCTTACGATTGGCGGTTGGTTTTCCTTGTCAGCGTTCCCGTCGGCGTCATTGGCACAGTTTGGTCATACTGGAAACTTAAGGATACAACACTTAGAAGAAAACAGAAGATGGATTACTGGGGCAACATAACCTTCGGAGCAGGCTTAACACTCATTTTGCTCGGCATGACTTACGGTTTAACTCCGTATGGCACCTCACCGATGGGTTGGGGTAGCCCCTGGGTTATGGGAGCTTTGGTTTCTGGAGCAGCCTTGCTGATTGCCTTCCCCTTCGTTGAATCCCGCGTTGAGGACCCTATGTTCAGGCTTGACCTGTTCAAAAATCGCCAGTTCGCGTCGGCTAACATCGCAACCTTCCTAAGTTCATTAGCAAGAGGCGGAGTAATGATAATGATTATTATCCTGCTACAGGGAATCTGGTTGCCGCTTCACGGCTACACTTATGAGTCAGCGCCGTTCTGGGCAGGCATCTTCATGATACCCATGTCCATAGGCGTCGCCTTAACTGGTCCACTTAGCGGCTGGCTATCAGACAAACATGGCGCCAGAGTACTAGCCACCAGCGGCATGACAATCACGGGTGCAGCGTTCCTCGCCTTCACGTTGCTTCCAGCAAACTTTTCATATTTCCCCTTCGCCCTCATACTATTCGTCATGGGCATAGGCAGCGGCATCTTCATGTCGCCGAACATGGCGTCTGTCATGAACAGCTGCCCGCCTGAATGCAGAGGCGCCGCCTCAGGTATGCGTGCAACCCTACAGAACTGCGGCCAAACCATCAGTCAAGCAATATTCTTCGCCATAATCATCATATCGTTAAACTCGACTTTGCCGTCGGCACTCGTGACCGCATTGACAAACACGGGAGTGCCCTCATCAGTCGCCACTCAATTCCACAGCGTTCCAGCTGCAGGCGCACTTTTCGCCGCTTTCCTTGGTTACAATCCGATGAGCACTTTGCTTCAGGCTTTAGGGCCAGCCGCATCAGCTTTGCCGCAGCACACACTCAGCGTTCTAATAGGCCAAAGCTTCTTCCCCAACGCCATCTCAGGCCCATTCATGTCCGCCCTCACTGAAGCATTCGTTATCGGAGCAGCCCTATGTTTCATCGCAGCAATTTGCTCGGCTCTGCGCGGCAAAAAATACGTTTATACCAAAGAGGACCCAACAGGCAACCGTGCAAACGGCAACGGCAAAAACGGAAACTCGAAGCCAAACGGAAAAAGCGAAGAAAAAAGCAAAGAGAACGGAAACAAGGAAAATAAGTCGGCGGCTAAATCTACTGCAGTCCAGCCGCAAATTCCTTCAGTTTCTTCGACGCCTCAGGCATCAGCGTCTCCCCGTGACCAGCAAGCATAACCTCGAAGTCGAAGCTCGCCAGCTTCTTTATTGACTCATTCGCCTTAGCCATATCCAGCGTAAACCCTTCTGGGGGCCCAACAATTTTTCTATCCATAAACCTCGCGGCATCCCCGACAAACATGACTTTCCGCTCAGCGTCCAGCAGCGAGATGCTTCCTTCCGAGTGCCCAGGCGTATGAATCACTTCAAGCTTGCCGACTTTGTCTCCTTCTTTCAGAACAATGTCGGGCTCAACCGCCGCAACCTTCATGACTGAACTCAACGCCCTAATCATCATGTTTTTGGGTCTAGGCGGGTCTTTTGTCCTCGCAACGTACGGTGCGTCGGCTTCATGAACTGCCACTTTGGCGCCTGTTGCATTCTTCATTTTCTTGAGGCTTCCAACGTGGTCGATGTGAAAGTGCGTCAGCACAATCGTTGACACTTCAGTAGGCTTACGACCCAAACCGTCGATGCACTTCACGATTTTTCCGTCACTCCTAGGTAACCCCGTGTCAATCAAAATTAGCTTATCCCCGTCTTCGACAAGGTAAACGTTGCAGTTGACTCCTTCTACCTGATAGATTCCCTCGGCGATTTTCAAAACATACCACTTCCAAAGAATCTTAATGCCTAAACTTAAAAATCTATTCAACCACAAATCGGGCACACAAACCAAGCTGCAGTACAAATGGGTAGCTTTATCGAACACGACTATCGCCACTTTAATGGCTTCAATAGACGCTACCATCGTTCTAATCGCCCTGCCCGCAATTTTCCGTGGCATAAAAATTAACCCGCTTTTGCCTTCGTCTTTCCAGTACCTGCTCTGGATAATGTTCGGCTACAGCATTGTAACCGCAACTTTGCTTGTAACATTTGGCAGACTGTCAGACATGTTTGGCAGAGTACGTCTGTACAACTTGGGTTTCGCCATTTTCACTGTGGGCTCAATCTTGCTTTCCTTGACGCCTAACACAGGCAACACAGGCGCGTTGGAACTGATAATTTTCCGTCTAGTACAGGGAGTAGGAGCCGCATTCATATTCTCAAACAGCGGCGCAATCATAACCGACGCGTTTCCAGAAAACGAAAGAGGAAAAGCGCTGGGAATCAACGGGTTGTCTTTCCTTGCGGGTTCACTTATCGGCTTGGTTTTAGGCGGAGTGCTGGCTGCTTACGATTGGCGGTTGGTTTTCCTTGTCAGCGTTCCCGTCGGCGTCATTGGCACAGTTTGGTCATACTGGAAACTTAAGGATACAACACTTAGAAGAAAACAGAAGATGGATTACTGGGGCAACATAACCTTCGGAGCAGGCTTAACCCTCATTTTGCTCGGCATGACCTACGGTTTAACTCCGTATGGCAACTCTCCGATGGGTTGGGGTAGCCCATGGGTTATAGGCGCTTTGGTTTCAGGAGCAGCCATGCTGATTGCCTTCCCCTTCATTGAATCCCGCGTTAAGGACCCTATGTTTAGACTTGACCTCTTTAAAAACCGCCAGTTCGCGTCAGCTAACATCGCAACCTTCCTAAGTTCACTAGCAAGAGGCGGAGTAATGATAATGATTATTATCCTGCTGCAGGGAATCTGGTTGCCGCTTCACGGCTACACCTATGAGTCAGCGCCGTTCTGGGCAGGCATCTTCATGATACCTATGTCCATAGGCGTCGCCTTAACTGGCCCACTTAGCGGCTGGCTATCAGACAAACATGGCGCCAGATTACTCGCGACTGCAGGCATGATAATTACAGGCGCTGCTTTCTTAGCCTTCACGTTGCTTCCCGCGAACTTTGCGTATCTGCCCTTTGCATTAATACTCTTCGTTATGGGCATAGGCAACGGTATCTTCATGTCGCCGAACATGGCGTCAGTGATGAATTCGGTGCCGGCTGAATGTAGAGGCGCCGCCTCAGGAATGCGTGCAACACTACAGAACTGCGGCCAAACCATCAGCCAAGCAATATTCTTCGCCATAATCATCATATCGTTGAACACAACTTTGCCGTCGGCACTCGTGACCGCATTGACAAACACGGGAGTGCCATCATCCGTCGCCACTCAATTCCACAGCGTTCCAGCTGCAGGCGCACTTTTCGCCGCTTTCCTCGGTTACAATCCGATGAGCACTTTGCTTCAGGCTTTAGGGCCAGCCGCGTCAGCTTTGCCGCAGCACACAGTCAGCGTTCTAACAAGCCCAAGCTTCTTCCCCAACGCCATCTCAGGCCCATTCATGTCCGCCCTCACTGAAGCATTCGTTATCGGAGCAGCCCTATGTTTCATCGCAGCAATTTGCTCGGCTCTGCGCGGCAAAAAATACGTTTATACCAAAGAGGACCCAACAGGCAACCGTGCAAACGGCAACGACAAAAACGGAAATGCAAAGCCAAACGGAAAAAGCGAAGAAAAAAGCAAAGAGAACGGAAACAAATAAAATAAACCGGCGGCTAAACCTATGGCAGGCCAGCCGCAAACTCCTTCAGTTTCTTCGACGCTTCAGGTATCAGCGTCGCCCCGTGACCAGCAAGCATAACCTCGAAGTCGAAGCTCGCCAGCTTCTTTATTGACTCATTCGCCTTAGCCATATCCAGCGTAAACCCTTCTGGGGGCCCAACAATTTTTCCATCCACAAACCTCACGGCATCCCCCACAAACATGACTTTCCTATCTGCGTCCAGCAGCGAGATACTTCCTTCACTGTGCCCAGGCGTATGAATTACTTCAAGCTTGCCGACTTTGTCTCCTTCTTTCAGAACAATGTCGGGCTCAACTGCCGCAACCTTCATGACTGAATTCAACGCCCTAATCATCATGTTTTTGGGTCTAGGCGGGTCTTTTGTCTTCGCGACATACGGTGCGTCGGCTTCGTGAACCGCCACTTTGGCGCCAGTGAGATTCTTCATTTTTTTGAGGCTTCCAACGTGGTCGATGTGAAAGTGCGTCAGCACAATTGTTGACACTTCAGTAGGCTTACGACCCAAACCGTTGATGTACTTCACGATTTTTCCGTCACTCCTAGGTAACCCCGTGTCAATCAAAATTAGCTTATCCCCGTCCTCGACAAGGTAAACGTTGCAGTTGACTCCTTCTACCTGAAAGATTCCGTCGGCGATCTTCAAAACATGCCACATCCAAAGAGCCTTAACCGCCTAAACTTAAAAACATATTCAACCGCAAATCGGTACGCATACCAAGTTGTAAGCCCTGTAGCGTCTATGGGCGACGGGCAGCTCTTTTCGTCATTTTTGTGGTTGGTTTCCTATCACAAAAACTATACCCCTCCCCCGTCGGGGCATGTCAGGGCTTGTTTTGGGTTGCTTTTTTGGTTTGGGACTTGAAAAAATGCCTCTGTATAGGCAGAACAAGAGAATACTGTTAAGTTACCCAACATAAAGCGATGAAGGGTTCTGTCAAGTCTTCATTTAATTCTTCTCCCTGTCAATTTTGGGAACTGAAGTTTTTCCATCTCTTGTAGTTGCTCAGGCTTAAGAAACCAGTCATGGAAACGTTTGGAAAACTCAATAAACTCCAAAGTGTTCGAATAATAGCATGAGATGGCAGGGTCTGAGCTGGTGTTCATCAAAGAAACCAATTGGCACACATCTCCCTTACGACTTTCGCGCCACGTTCTAGGCCAATCAACCACTAGCCCCAAAGCGAGAGGGTCCATCTTATCCTTGTATTGATTCGCGTAAACGATGATGGTTCTGGGGTCAAGCTTGTTGAATCTGGGGTTCTTGAAGGATTCTCCAAACGAAACCCCGATCCATTTTTGAAGCTTTTCAGTTCGCGCCGCTTCAATAATCGGTTGACCGATATACTTGCTATTATTGCGGTCAAGGATCATATCGCCAACTACTATGGCGCCCCGCATCGGTAACCCTGCTTCAAGACCATAGCATATTGATTCGGAGATAACCTGCGTAAACGGTAGCAGAAAGAAGTCGTTGTATGGTATCCAGAAACAAATGGTGTCGGAGAAATATGCAATGTTAAGATCCATGACCCCGAGTGCATTGTGCCCGCCTATGTTTCGCAAAACAATGTTGTTCTTTTCTGCTTCCCTGACGTGCTGAATCAAGTTATCGTACTTAAGCTCCATTTCCTTTAACCCGTGCTTTTTGAACAAGCACTCCCAACCGAGCACGTCAAGATAACCCAGAACAAGGGGTTGCTTCTTGCTCATGGATTCGTCGGTATTCAAACGGTTGGTCATCCACAAGTAGCCTCCTTTCGCCAGAAACGCAGATAGGTTATTAATATGTAACCGATTGTTTTTAACAATATCCGAGAAAAGGGGTTGAGCTAAAACCTTCATGGAGGGTAACTTGACTTAACAGTATCGAACAAGAGCATTTATAAACGCAAATAATATAGCGCATCACTGCAACACTGTCTAAGGAGGAACGTTTATGCAGCGGTCATATTCACGGTTACTCGGAGTAGTTGGAAAACCTAACACAGGTAAATCCACGTTTTTCAGCGCCGCAACTTTGGCAGCGGCTGAAATCGCAAATTACCCCTTCACCACAATCAAACCGAACCGGGGAGTCGGCTACGTCCGCACCCCCTGCGTCCACGAAGAATTCAAAGTCAAAGACAACCCGAAAAACTCGCTCTGCCTCGACGGCGTAAGGCTGATCCCAGTAGAATTGATTGACATAGCGGGGATTGTTCCTGGCGCTTGGGAAGGACGCGGCTTAGGCAACCAGTTTCTGGACGAAATACGTAGGGCAGACGCACTTATCCATGTAGTTGACGCTTCAGGGGGAACAGACTGCGAAGGAAAAACCTGCAAACCCGGCGAACATGACCCGTTGGAAGACGTAAAGTTTCTTGAACGCGAAATAACCATGTGGATGGTGACCATTCTAAAGAAAGACTGGCCTAAAATCGCACGGCAAGCGGAAGCAGACAAAAAAGGCATTGCTGTGCCCCTTGAAGACCGCTTGACAGGTTTAGGCATAAGACGCCAAAGCGTCGCTGAAGCCATCCGCAAAGCAAACTTAAACGTTGACAAACCTGCCACATGGAGCGACGAAGACTTCTACCGTTTCGTCGACAACCTGAGACGAATATCTAAGCCTATGCTGATTGTCGCCAACAAGATTGATTTGCCCACTGCCGCTGCAAACGTGGAGAAGCTCAAGAAGCTTGATTACATGGTTATTCCATGCTCTGCGGAAGCTGAGCTCGGGCTAAGACGCGCCGCAGAAAAGGGACTGATTGATTACAAACCCGGCGACGGCGACTTCAAAATAAAGCAGCCTGAAAAGCTTTCACAAGGACAAATCAAGGCGTTAGAAGCCATACGGGAAAAGGTGCTGCAGAAAAACGGGTCAACCGGCATCCAAGAAGCAATGAACATGGCTTACTTTAAACTGCTCAACATGATAACCGTCTACCCCGTCGAAGACCTTGAGCACCTAGCCGACCACAACGAACGAGTCCTGCCAGACACCTACCTTGTGCCGAACGGAACCACAGCGCGTCAGTTCGCCTACGTAATCCACACGGAGTTGGGAGACAACTTCCTCTACGCAGTTGACGCTAGGGACAAAAGAAGAATCGGCGAAGAAGCCATCCTCAAAGACAGAGACGTCATAAGCATAGTCAGCACCAAAAAACGCGCATAAAACATTTTTTTCTCGGGTATCCTTCTGTATAGAGGTTTTTTGCCTTGAGCGTGCGTGCGGAAGGGTCCCCCGGGGAGGGTGAAGCATCTACGGTTTGACGGTACACTTTTGACGTACTTTTTGAAGAGTCTGAGTAATGATTGTAACATGGGTTTAGGAGTTCATAAAACTTATAGTTCTTGCGGGTGCAATTTTTAGGCATGGTTAAGAGACCCGTTTGCCAAGAAGAAAGAACTCAAGCAATTGAGACAAATGCAACCTTTTCCACTGATTCGGTAGCTCTCGGTAAAAAGGATTGCCTGCGCATTTTACATGTTGATGATGATCTTTGTTTTTTGGAAGTTTCAAAAAAAATTCTTTTAATTGAGAACAATTTTGAGATTGATGTCGCCGCATCTGTTGATGAAGCCTTTGAGAAATTGGAAAAGCTGACTTACGATGCGATTGTTTCTGACTATGAAATGCCTCTAAAGAATGGATTAGCTTTTTTGAAGGAACTAAGAAACCAGCAACGTGACATTCCTTTTATCTTGTTTACGGGAAAAGGCAGGGAAGACGTTGCTGTTGAAGCTTTGAATTTGGGTGCTGACAGGTACGTGAACAAAAGCGGTTCTCCTGAAACGGTCTATTGTGAATTAGCCGACGCCATAAATAAGAGTGTAGAGCGTAAGAAATCAAAACAGTTGCTTGTTGCTTCAGAGTCAAAGTATCGCATGCTGGTGGAGAATTCACTTCAGGGCATAATAGTTACGAAAGTAGCACCGTTCCGTTTTGTTTTTGCTAATGCTGCTATGGGAAAAATCTTGGGTTACTCTCCTCAAGAGTTACTGTCACTTTCGCCCGAAGGAATCATAGGCTTAGTGTATCATGAAGATAGGGCTGCTTTCTTCAAGCGTTTGGAAGACCGCTTTCGGGGTGAAACGGCTGAGTCTTGTTTGGAGTTTCGTGCGGTGCGCAAGGATGGTTCGAAAATCTGGCTGAGCGCACTTTCAAATCGAGTTGAGTATGATGGGCAACCGGTTGTACAGGGCATGTTCTTAGATGTTACTGAAAGCAAGAAGACTGGAGAGATTCTACGTGAAAGTGAGGAGCGGTATCGGGAACTGGCTAATTCTTTGCCAGAGATTGTTTTTGAGACTGATATGACTGGGCAATTAGTGTTTGCCAATGAATGGGCTGCTGAAATTTCTGGCTATTCTCTTAGCGAGATTGAAAAAGGATTGAATATTATGCAGTTTGTTGCACCTAAGGACAGAGAAAGAGGAACGAAAGTCATTCAGCGGTTATTAGCTGGAGGCGGCTGTGTTCCTGGTGAGTACACGTTTGTGCGGAAGGACGGCACCACTTTCCCTGCGCTTATTACGGCAACACCTCGTGTTTCTGGAAACAAGGTGACAGGGGTTAGAGGGGTTGTCATAGATGTCACCGTGCAAAAGAAAATTGAAGAGGCTATTAGACTTTCAGAAGAAAAATACCGAAGTCTCTTTGAAAATGCATCTGATGTTATCCTGACGGGCGATTTATCTGGAAAAATAATATCGATAAATGGAGCTATTGAAAAATATGGTTTTCAGAAGGAACAGGTTGTTGGGCGAGATGTGCGCGAGTTTCTCTCCATTAAGGATGGAGCAAGGCAGGACAAAGTTTTTCAAGAGGTAGGTTATGGGAAATCGCTTTCTGGGGAGCTTGGAGCGCCTGCTTCTCTTGGAAAAAGGACTTTTGAAGTTAAGACTGACCCGTTAAGAATCGGCGATGGAGTTGTTGGTTTCCAAACGATTCTAAGAGATGTAACTGAACGTAAGCTGGCAGAAGAGAAACTAAGAGAATCGGAGGAAAAATACAGAGATATTTTCGAGAACGCGCGTGACGCTATTTACGTTCATGATTTGAAAGGAAAAATAATCTCGATAAACAAGTTTGTTGAAGAATACGGCTACACACAAGACCAAATTATCGGAAAGAACATGCTGAAGTTTGTTCCTAAGAAGTACTGGCCAAAACTAATTGCGCATTTTTCGCGGTTAGCTATGGGGATGCAGGTCGAGGGTGAAGTCGAGGTAAATACGCCTATGGGAAAAAGAAGTGCCGAGTATAGAAGCAACCCTATAATACGAGGCAATAAGGTCGTCGCAGTTCACAGTGTTCTGAGAGACACCACGGAAAGGAAGAAAACTGAAGACGCTTTGCTCGAGAGTCAACAGAAATTCCAAGCATTGTTCTCTGCGAATCCGGAAGCAACGGTTTTTTTCGATACTGATTTTCACGTGATTGAGGCAAATTCTCGGTTCAGTGTGCTTTTTGGGTATTCTTTTGATGAAATTAAGGGTAAAATAATCACTGATATCATCGTGCCTGACGATGCAATAGAAGAGTCAAAAAAGATTCGTCAGAAAATCACTTCAGAACCAGTTGAAGTAGCCGCTTTTCGAAAGAGAAAAGACGGCTCTCAAGTCCCGCTGTTCATGTCAGGGGGGCCAGTTGTGGTTGATGGCAAAACAATCGGCTGCATAATGGTTTACAAAGACATTTCTGACATAATCACTGTACAAGATGAACTGAGCAATGCCTTGGCTAAGGCTGAGCTTCTTAACGAAAAGTTAAACGTGGTAGGCGGCTTTACTAGACATGACGTGCGAAACAAGCTGTCAACAATTAATGGAAATCTATACCTTGCGGAGAAATATGCGGGGAATAACCCACCGATGCACATGTGTTTAGGCCAAATTAAGACAGCTGTCAGCAACACCGTCCGTATACTTGAGGTTGCAAAGGACTACGAAATGCTGGGCAGCCAAGAGCGGGTAACTCTTGACGTTGGAAGAGCAGTTGACGATGCCGCATCGCTGTTCTCAGACTTGAAAGGCGTAAAAATAGTTAACGAGTGCAGAGGGTACGGTGTGCTGGCAGACGCAATGCTTTCCACAATTTTCCATAACCTGATTGACAACTCGTTGAAGTATGGCCAGAAACTTACGCAGATAAAAGTATACGTCCGCCAAAATCAAAACAAATTAGACAGCATTGTCTACGAGGACGACGGAGCAGGAATTGACCCAGAAAGAAAGAAGCAGCTGTTCACAAGGGGTTTCGGAGTGGGAACAGGTTTAGGCTTGTACCTTATCAAGCGAACCTGTGACATTTACGGGTGGACCGTACAAGAAACTGGCAAACCAGGCAAAGGAGCACAATTTGTATTTACCTTGCCAACAAAACAAGGCGCAGAATAAGCGATCAAACGAAAGATGTTGATACCAAAGACGGCATCTAAACTAGTCATAAAAAGCAGTTAACAAAAAGAAGACGCTGATGGCATTGTGGGCTGCTGGGATTTGAACCTCGGACGTTTGGTGACATCACCCGCGAGTTTTCCTTTTTTGGGGTCTCAGTCTAGCGCGCGTTTAGGTTTGAAATATGTTGTTTTATGTGTAGCTTACTACAACTGGGATCTTTTTTGGGAACACAGAGGAATGGTTGGGACCCGTGAACTGATCCTTCGACGAAGCGCTCGCTATCTGAATTCCTGCGAAAAAGCAAATTTTATATAAAGTCACAGGCTAAGAAGAAAGATAGGTAAACCCAAAAATCGGGTAGAGAAAAATTTTCCTAAACAAAATTGTATCCCATTGAAGGTTAAATCATGATCTCAGACATTTCCAATGAAGCAGGAACAAAACTCTCCAGAAACGCCATTGTACTTGCCATAGTGATGATTGTGAACGTTGTGATAATCATCCTCTTAACTCCAATCGGCTTTGAGACCCGCCCGATATCCGCATTGAAGACGCTCGGCTACATCGCGATTACTACTATTTTTACCGGTCTCGCACTGGATCTGACGTCAATCGTCCTCATTCTCTTCAAGAGAGTAAGAGTCAGGTTGGCTTCGGGTCTGGCGATCATCAGCTCGGTCCTCTTCTTCCTGATCATTTCGGTAGATCGAACCGGTTCCTTCTTCTCGGTACCAATCCCTTCTGCAATTAACACCCTCGAATACCTCTTAACTGCCGTACTAATCGTAACTCTCATTATAGCGTCATTGGTTTACAGAGGGAGTAAGCCCGCTTCAAGCTAATGACTTCAATCGAACTCCAAACACAGAACCCAGACAGGTCAGCATTTCCACCAATCTGTTTCGGAGCGCACGCCGCAGTCAGCCAAAAGTTGGTTGAGCCTAATCATTGCATATGTGCATCAGTTTTGACCGAAAATTCGTCCTGGAAATTTTATAGTTATCCAAACGCTCTAGGCTGGCTCGGGAATAACATTTCTGCCTGAAGAATTTCGCTGGATTCTATCGTATGTCTTCTTGCAGTTCTAAAAGCGAAAACCCGAAAAATTTTGCCTATTTTCTGAAAGACCGTTGTAAAAAGTGGGGCCGCTGGGATTTGAACCCAGGATCGCTTGCGCCCCAGGCAAGTATCCTAATCCATGCTAGAGCGACGGCCCCGCGTCTTATTCACTTAGGGTACAGTGGACTTGCCATCTGAGGTTTATTTCCTTTTCTTGGACAAGTTCAACTGTTAGTTCATTTCCACGCTGTATTATAAGTTAATGCTTGCGGTCGCAGCTTTTCGGATACAGCCTCAGGTTCCGGCTATTCCACCTGTAATCTCTGCAATCGCGCACATATCTTTCCAGCAAGTCAAGGAAAAAATCGGCAACTGAACGGCTAATTAGGATTAGCAATTCATAAGCCTTTACTTTATTGTACTCGACTTAGTTTTTAGCTCTCTAAACTGGGTTAACGGGTTGCCCGCATATGGAAAAAGAAAGCTGTCGGGGTAAACGCTTGGACAAAAAAAATCGCTGCAAAAGATTTGAGGATGTTCTTCAAGATTCGGTAGATGAAGCCTTTGCCAGTTTGGGCGAATCCGTGAAAAAGTCACTTTACTTTCATTTAGAGAACAACTTCCTGATTCCGAGACAAGACATCCCCTGCAGAATTGAAGCCTTCTCAGACGCACTTGAACGGATTTTCGGTTTAGGCGCCAAGCAACTTGAAATCTTGATAATGGAAAAGCTGTACCTGAAGGCTAACTGTTCATACAAATGGGAAGGTCCAAAGTGGCTTGTTCCAGACTTAACCTTCAAACAGTATGTTGAGTTGATCAGAATGAGCTACGAAGACGAAGAGAAAATCCAAACATTTGAGGTGATTGTAGACGCAGGACAACGGCAAGAACAAAGAAAATAAGAAAAACGCCGAAGCATTAATCGATCTTTTTCCCGACTCGGTAGTAATAGTTGACACTAAAGGAAAAATTGTAGCCGCAAACAAAGGTGTTGGAAAATGGGCAGGCTACACTGCTGAAGATTTAGTCGGGAAAAACTTTTTTGAACAGGGCTTCTTCGAAAAGGAAACGAAAAAGGCTTTACAAAAAAACATAACAAAGAGGCTGGCAGGCTCTCTAACGTCTACCTACGAAATCAAAATTAAAGACCAAAACGGCGATTTTAAGTTTTTAGAAATAAAGGGTAACAAAATTGAGTATGAGGGGCAAATCTGCGACCTTGTAATTTTCCATGACGTAACTGAGCGGTCGAACAATCAAAAAAGGCTGCAGCAAGAACTGCTTAAAAGTGAAGAGAAGTTTTATGGGATAACGAATTCGATCAGGGACGCCATAATTTTGGTCGATAATGAAGCCAATGTGGTTTATTGGAATCCTGCGGCTGAAAAAATGTTTGGTTATACGGTGGAAGAGGCAACTGGCAAATATATTCATGAATTGGTTGTTCCTAAAACGCTCTGTAAGGAAGGACAAGAGCGCATTGATACCAGCGTAAATGTTTTCGGCAACACGGGAATGGGGTACTTCACGGTTGGAAGTGTCGAAGTACTTGGCTGTCGAAAGGACGGAACCGAATTTCCCGCCAAGCTAGCAGTGTCGCCGATGAAGCTGGGTGAAAAGTGGCACGCGGTTGGGGTAGTCAGAGACATCACACTGCGAAAAGGAGAAGAGCAGAAACTTAGAGAAGCAGAACAACGTTACCACGCGCTATTTAATCAGGCACCCTTAGGAATCGTGATAATAGATCCCAACACAACATCGTTCGTCGAATTTAACGATGTCTCGCATCTGCAGTTAGGTTATACCCGCGAACAATTCGGAAAACTTACCCTATACGACATAACCGGTGAAGAAAACACAGATATAATCAGGTCTCGAATGGACGAGATATTGCGTACAGGCGCCGGCGAATTTGAAACCAAACACCGCAGCAAAGATGGCAGCATCAGGAACGTGTTGACAATTGCCATAGCGCTACAGTTGGCGGGCAAGACATTTGTTCACGCTGTTTTTCATGACGTGACGGAAATGCGGAAAGTGCAAAACGACTTAGTCGAAAGTGAAGCACGGTACCGCCAACTAGTCGAGCTCGCCCAAGAAGGCATATGGGCTGTAGATAACGAATTGAACACAGTGTTTGTTAACCCTCGGTTAGCGCAAATGTTAGGTTACTCTCAGAGTGAAATGGTTGGAAGAAACCTTGTTGACTTTCCTGACAAAAATATCGTTGACAAAATTACGAAAATCTTGCAGAAATTCGACCGATCTGGAATGAAGGGGCAATATGAATACGAGTTCCAACATAAAGACGGATCACGTATCAACACTAGCTTGGCGGTTTCTACCATAACTGATGATCAAGGGCAAGTTGTTGGAAAGCTTGCTTTGGTGGCTGACATTACTGCGCGCAAACAAATGGAAAACGAGCTAAGAGAAAGTGAAGAGCGGTTCCGCGCTATCAGCACGTCTGCCATGGATGCCATCATTCTGGTTGATGATGCCGATACAGTAATTTATTGGAATCCCGCAGCAGAGAAAGCCTTCGGGTACTCTGAAAAAGAAGCATTAGGCAGAAAATTAGCTGCACTCGTAATTCCATCACAAGGGCATTTGAAGCACCATGCGATTCTGCAAGAAATCATTCAAAATCCCTCTTTAGAAAGACACTTTGAATTTCCGGCGAAAAAGAAGGATGGAACCAATCTTCCAGTTGAAATAGCCGTTACTTCCTTGGTGCTTAACGACAAGAACTGTATGTTAGCCATCGCGAGAGACGTTTCTGAACGCAGAACAATGGAGGACGCACTGAAGCAGGAGCGCGATATGCTTGAAAACATGGCGACAAGCATGGACGCCGGACTCACACTCATCAGCAGAGACTACCGTGTCCTATGGGCTAACCAACTGCTAAAACAAGTCAGCGGCAACGAACTGGAAAACAAGCATTGCTACTCAATCTACGACCACTCAGACAAAATTTGCGAAGATTGCGGAGTGCGAAAAATCTTTGAAAACGGCATCGCCGTTGATCGCCACGACTACAAACTTAAAATTTACGGACGCAACGAATGGGTCGAGCTTATCGTCACCCCAGTGAGAGACAAAGATGGCAAGATCGTGGCTGCTTTGGAGCTGGCAGTGAACATAACTGAGAGGAAACGGCTACAAAACAAGCTAGCTCGAGTACTCGCAACGTCTCGAGGAACTGGTTCAGCAGAGAACTGAGCAGCTAAAGAAAACCCAAGCTGAACTTGTAAAGTCGGAGCGTCTGGCAGCCATCGGCGAGTTAGCTGGCATGGTTGGGCATGACTTACGCAATCCACTGAGCGGAATCAAAAATTCTGCCTATTTCATGAAGAAGAAAGGCTCTGAAATTTCTCAAACCCAATCTAAAGAGATGCTTGAAATAATCGATAGATGCGTTGATTATTCAAACAAGATTGTAAATGATCTTTTAGATTACTCAAGAGACATTCGTCTGGAGTTGCAGGAGTGTTCCCCAAGGCAGTTGATGATGGAATCTTTAGCTATGGTTCAAGTGCCAGAGAACGTAAAAATCGTAAACAACCTGTTGCACAAGCAGACTTTGAAGGCTGACCCTGACAAAATGAAACGCGTTTTTATAAATCTAATCAAGAACGCGATTGATGCAATGCCTAACGGAGGAAAATTGACGATTGCTGGCAAAGTAAAAGGCAACTTCACAATTTCCTTCGCGGATACAGGCATGGGAATCAGTGACTTAGTTCTTCCTAAACTTTTCTCCCCGCTATTTACTACCAAAGCAAAGGGAATGGGTTTCGGCTTGGCGATATGCAAACGTATCGTGGAAGCCCATGGCGGACTAATCGCGGTTGAAACAGCCAAAAACCAAGGAACCACTTTTACGCTTGTGTTGCCGATTGAGCCAAAAATTGACGTTGGAGGTGAAAAAATTTGGGTAAACATGCCAAAATCCTCATTGTCGATGACGACGAAAACATAAGGAACACTATGGAAGCCATACTTGAAAACGAAGGCTACATAGTTGAAACTGCAGTCTCCGGGGGCGAAGCAGTCAAGAAAACGCAGAAAACAGCGTTTAACATCGCGTTGCTAGATATTCGTCTGCCTGACATGGAAGGCGTTGAACTTCTCAAACTGATAAAAGACGGCGTTCCGAGGACACGAAAAATCATGGTGACGGGTTATCCATCGATGGAAAATGCGATAGCAGCCTTAAACAAGAACGCGGATGCCTACCTGATAAAACCTGTAGACGTCGAAAGCCTTCTGGCAACCGTAAAGCAACAGTTGCAACTGCAGGAAGGCGAAAGAGAATTCAGCGAACAAAAAGTAGCAGCATTCATCGAAAGCAGAGTCAAAGAACTCGAAATAAACCATATTTAAGAAAACCCAATTTCTCTACAACCAGCGTGAGCCTTTCGCCCATTCACCTGTTGTTGCTAATGCACAGTCACGTATGTTAATTAGCGGTGCTCAAACTTCTTTTCTCGGGGAAGAAAATGGAAGCTCGAAAAGCCATTGGCAAATTGCGTTTTCTTGAGTCTTTTTTGGAGGTGAACCGCTTTGGCAGATGACAAAGAGAAGGGCGAATTCACGATTCAGCAGAGGAAGAAAAAAAGGGAGATAATTGAGGAGAATCATCATCAGGTGAGTGTTCCGCCGGATGTTAGTGATGAAGAGAGGAAAGCGTTGGCGCAAACAGGTGACGACGCAACGTCAGGATGGTAATCTTCTTTCAATCCGCGGGTAGAGTTCGACGTTCTTCCTGCCTATTTAAGAAGGTCTACCTGAACAGTCGACGAAACAACCCAAAATTCACATATTTCAAGTCCTGAACCAGAAAAGCAACCCAAAACAAGCCGCACCAGAAGCCTCCGACGGAGGGGAGGGGTCTAGTGATTTACATCAAAAAACCCATGTAAAAATGGATTAGCGACCGAGGGAGGGGGTCTACTATTTGTGACCAAAACCAACCACAAAAACTAGTAGGCAAAAACATTATTACTTTGAGTGTGACTCAGTTTTGTTGAGGTTAATTCATGTTCTCTTTCCTGTTCGTTGTGACAATAAATTCTGTTTTGAGCAGTTTAGGGCTCGCTTGGCTTAGCCTGCCGTTGCTTCTGGTTCTGGTTGTCGTCGGCTTGATAATAATAGTGCTCATTAAGCTTTTTCTGGTGCTGATTCCAGCAATAATCGTCGCCGCCATCGTGTATTTCCTCACGGGTGATCTGCTATGGACAGGCATCGCCTTTCTCGTAGTCGCGCTCCTATCAATCGCCGCCAAAATCTAAACCGCCCGAACTGCCCATTTCAGAAGACAAAGCCCAGCCAAACAAGCGTGCTCAAAAGCTAAGCGCAAAACAATAGTTCACAGGCTTTCATAAGCCTTTTATATATGGTGGTGGGTTCATGGATAATACAAGCACTATTATAAGGACACGATAAAGTATGATGATGGAACCAAGTAAAAAACCCTTAAACGTACTCATAAAGCAACTGCATGGAAACATCGAAGTTGTCCTAAAGAACGGCTATGAATACAAGGGAAAAATGATAAAATGCGACGGCCACATGAACATCCTGCTTGAAGGAGCCAACGAACTCAAAGACGAACAGCTGATGACAAACTACGGCAACGTACTGCTACGCGGAAACAACATCCTCTACGTTGTCTTAGACGCCAACAAACACTAAAAAACTAAGCTTCTAACCTTTCCCGTCACGTAGTCGCAGGCTGCATCAACAGCCAAATCCACGTTGAACTTGCGGCTAAAAAAAGTAAGCACATTCTTTAAGTCACGCACAAGAAGTTCCTGCGCGTTAACATGGTCAGCACTAACGTATTGAGGCCAATCGATGATTAAGATGTGCCCGTCAGGCTTCAAAATTATGTTGTACTCGCTTAGGTCACCGTGAATAACATGCGCTTTTAGGTAGGTTTTGCGGACATTGCGCAAAATCTCCTTCAAAACTTTCTTGGGGTCACCCACGTCTTTGTACTTTGACAATTCGCCGCCTTCAATCATCCCCATCGCGATAACATGCCTGTTCTGGCTAATCGGCTTAGGCACCGAAACCCCCTTTCGCGTAAACAAGCTCCAAAGCTTGAAATTCCTTCTCTGCCGCGACATGCGACTGGAAAAGCCAAGACGAATGCTCCCGAACATAGCCCCGCATCCTTCTGGTTTGCCTAAAACTTATCCTGCCTAACCTGTGAAACTTGACTGCGATACGTTCGCCGCTGGGGCTCAATGCATCATAAACATCTGCTTCTTTGCCTACACCTAAGATTTGCCCGAAAGACTCGATAACGCCCGCTTTCACGAGGGCATTTATGGCGAGGGCATCGTAGCCAGCATAGTTCAGTTTGTGCCCAACATAGGAGCCTTTTGATCGGTAAGTCAAGCCTAACTTGTTTAATCTGCCAAGCGTGAACTCTATGCGGTCCATTGGCAGTTTGGCGTATTTCTGTATCTGCTCCACTGGGACAAAGTCGCGTTTGCTCATCGCGGTCTCTATAATCTGGAGGACCCTGAAATCTTCATTTTCCAGATCACGGAAAACCCTGACAGCCATTTCAGCACTCGACATACTAGGCATTATGAACAGGTTTTCCACTATAAAGGCTACGTAACTAGTTGCGTCTAACGCTATTCGCCAACATATTCCTCAAGGAACCCCGTCCTCAATGAGATTTACCAGGTTTTCCACTATAAAGGCTACGTAACATAGTTCCGTCTAATGCTTTTCGCCAACATATCTTCTCAAGCGCACACTGTCCTCAATGAGATTACCAGTTTGTTGCCACCTTGAAGGTCTCGCAGGCTCAGAATAAAAAACATCTATTGCCACCAGCGGCGCCTTTGGTGGCGAGCGGTTGCCTTATTGATGTTCGACTTTACGGAGTGCCGTGTAAAGGAATAAGGATGAAAAAAAGTATATTTCCAATTACGACCAATAGAAACATTAAGATGGTGCCGTTGGCGTAACTAAATGTCTGGTTAATGACAGTGTCATGTAAATCGAGTGTCAAAAGATTCCAAGAACCGCTCAAGCCAAAGCGAGTTAAATCCTCGAAAAGTTCGCGATCGGTTTGGATGACAAAATAAATACCCAAGGCATTGCTCAGAGTTATTGCGGCAATGTAACTAAGCACTATTGTTGAGACATTTTTTCGCTGAGCTTTGTTAGAGACGGTCGATCCTTTTCCGGGAATTGGCTGGGTTGATGGGTGCCGACGACCAAGGCTAATTACCAAGACGCCTACAACAATTATGAAAAGGCCAATCTGCAATGAATAATAAGGCAACAGCCACGGTGACGCGACAGAAAGAAAGACACCGATCAAAGCAACAACTATGCCGATAAAAAGCGATTTACGATTACGATTCACGAATATGCACCTGCCGCCAAACCTAAAAGGTTCTCTCGGATTCAGCCTCTAATAAGGTTTGTGAAAGATTCTTCTATGACTCCTCTATCAGAATGTTGCACGTGAAAGGGACATTAAATTTGCTCTATCAATAAAAGTGAATTATTTTTTAAGGAATAATTCATTGGGCTATGCTTATTCGTATCTGCCAATCTGTCTTTGCATCTCTAACGGAGCAAGCAAGGAACAATATTCACCAATTACCTGTTTCAATGCTTGAGCGGTTATGACAAAATTGATTATTAGCCCGTCAACTACAACAAATCCAGAAATTTTAACAATTGTTCGCCAGTGCCTTATCTAGAAATTCTTCTATACTTTTTTCCTCCAGCCTTATTGCTACTTTTCCTTTTATTGTCAAGATATGTAATGCTGACTCACCTTGCACTTTACCAGGTCTACAACCATTTTTTTCGACCCATCTCCCGAATTTGAGCGCATCTATGCGTCGATAAACAGTCTTAGAATCAACATGCTTGTACCCTTTTATCGTGCGGATTTGTTTATAGAGTTCATATTTGGTGAGCGGCGTTTTGGAAAAGCGCAGAATCAGCAGTATGATGCGGTTTAGGGTTGCTTCTTTGCTGCTAAACACTTTAAGCGGCGTTCCTTTGCGTTTCTTCCGCGCCAGGGTTCTCCAGTCGCTTTCTAGCTTTTGGAGAAGTCGCATGGGTTCTGCAGCCGAATTTTCCGCGCCCATACGCGACAATGCCGTTTATGTTGCGTCAACATGGAAAGTCGCAACCTGCCCATCCCGCAACATAGAACGCTGCCGACGCGAATAAAGCTGAGCTTAATCTTGACCCGAAGCCCACTTTTCAACCTGTCTGGCGCCTTCATGTTGCTGGGAAATTTAATTTTTCCAAGCGGAACCCAAAATCTTCATGGAAGCGGATTCGCCCATATCCGACAGTGCCTGCCCATCCCAGCTATGTTGAGTCAACATGGAAAATCGCGGGAAAGTCGCATCCGACAGTGCGCAACATAGCAGCATGGGCAGACACGACCAAATCTACTTGTGTTTCAAACTCAGAACCCAAAAAGCAACTGGGAAACCAGCCAGAAAAAAGTCTCAACTTATCCCTGGGGGAAAGTCTCACAAAAAATATCCCTTAAAACCAGATAAAACCCTGCGAAACCAGTTCAAGCTTCTTTTTTCCATCAGAAATATGGCGTTTTTTTGGGTTGGACTTATATGGGGGTTTCTGCATGATAATGAATTGTACGCCAAAATGCCTACCGTACATTATAACATTTGGTTTTGAAACATGGCTGTAGAACAAGAAAGCGTTTCAAAGATACTTTCGATCCTTTCGCATCCTTTGAGAAGAGAAATACTACTTAACCTCAGCGAAAAAGGAGAATCATCCTTCACCGAGTTGCTGAACCTGCTAAAGGTCGACACGGGAAAACTGAGTTTTCATCTCCGCTCTCTGGAAGCCTTCATAGAGCAAACGCCTTCAGGCAAATACAGGCTAAGTCGGGCTGGAGAAAACGCGGTCAGAATCGTGCATGACATCGAAGGATGGGCTGAAGTCGCTGATATTCGAAGTAAAGAAAGCCAGCTTCCGCTCGCATCATTCAGAAAAAGAGTTTCAGCCTTCCTGATTGACTTCGCAATAATTCTGGCAATCACAATGACAATTATTATTCTTCCCGAAGTCCTGTCCATGACGAACAACCTGGGCGGAATATTCAGCACAGTACTTTTCATCACAGTGGGTCTGCTTTGGCTTTACTCCACACTGCTGGAAGGCTTTAACGGTCAAAGCATAGGCAAACGAGTCACAGGATTAAAGGTTGTCAGAACAGACGGAAAGAAAATGTCCTACGACCACGCGGCAATCAGGAACTTCGGAAAAGTCTTGCCTATCTTGCCTTTTGACTTGCTTTTGGGGTGGCGAATAAAAAACACCGCCTTCATGAGGTACTTCGACAAATTCGCGGGAACAACCGTGATAGACCTGCGTTTACATCCTGCCCCTGCCCAACCTGCATAGAAGAAACTGGAGCGCGTCAAAAAGCAAACGCGGATGAGTCAAGTCTGAAGTTGGCGGGTCATTTCCATTTTGTCAGTATTTCTTCTCTTTGAAAAGTTTCTTTGCTCAAGTAGAACAGGGTAACGTCAACGATCACTAACAAAACGGTTACAAAAATTGCAATCAATGTTGACACTTCAGCGCCTACGATGACAAGAACCAGCAAGCCAATTATAGGCAAAACAACTAAACCGCCCACCTGCTGCGCTGCCCGTATGTCATTGACACGCGAGGACACAATCACGTTCACTTCAACACTCATAATGCACGCTAAAGGAGTAATAACTACCACGGCTAAAATCCAAAACAGGGTCGGCACCAAAAATGTGCCTAGTCGAATGTATGACCAAGCATCCAGTATCGAAGCTGAGATGGCGGCTGCAAGAAAAGTTACTCCGACGCATGGAATAAAAGACGCCAAACTTTTGCCAAACAGCAACTCGCCGTCGGTGGTCGGCGTCGCCAATAGGGGTTCAAGGCTTTTCTCGATCTTTTCTCCAACAAAGCTGTAGGCAGCGATAATTGACGGCAGAACTGCTGAAATGATGATGAGGTATGTTGCGGAGATGTTTATGAGTTGATTGGCAGCCGTCATGAATTGGTCATGTGGAAGCGCCGCAAGTTCTGCGTTTAATGCGAAGACAAATGTTGTGGGAAGAACAATGCCAAGTATCACAGGCATGGCAATCAGCGAGTAAAACACATACTTGTTTTTCCTGATGACACTCAGGTCCTTCTGCGTTACAATCCATGACTTCCAAAACCTCATTACGCCGAAGCCTCCCTGATCAATTTCAAATAGACATCCTCAAGCGTAGTACGCAACTCGGTAACGTACTGGATGTTGCCGCCTGCGCCGACTATGGCTCTGACAACTTCAGGGTTAAACCTTTCCGGATTATCAATGTCCAAAATCAACTTGTTATCGCTAACCCGCACGTTCTTAACCATGCCGAGCGCCTTAACGGCATCCAACACGGCTTCACTTACGTTTTCCAGGTGGACAATGGTCTTGCGGTTGTAGAGGCTGCGCTCCAGGTTTTTAGGCGAATCAACAGCCACCAACCTGGTCTTGAGGATGCCGATTCGGTCGCAGAGCCGTTCTGCCTCATCCAGATTATGAGTGTTAATAAAAATGGTTCTTTTTTCCTTCTTAAGTTCCAAAATGAAGTCTCTTACCGTTTTGGCAGCTTCAGGATCCAGGTTTGCCGTCGGTTCATCCAGGAACAGCACCTGCGGCTCATGAATTAGCGCCCGAGCAATCGCTATTTTCTGCTTTGTCCCCTTGCTGAATGTACCTACTAAGTCTTCACGGCGTTCCCAGATTCCAAGAAGCCGAAGAAGCCGCTCAATGTTTTCTTGCCTCTTCTGCGCAGGAACCTCATACAGCTTCCCATAGAAATCCAAGTTCCTGTAAGCGCTTAAACTTTCATATAAGCCGACGTTTTCAGGCAGTAAACCGATTGTTTTTCTGATTTCGAGGCAATCTTTCTCGTTGTCAACTGAAAAGTTGCCTATGCGTGCTTGCCCGCTGGTTTTGCCTATAAGGCAGCAGAGCATCCGAATTGTGGTGGTTTTGCCTGCGCCGTTAGGGCCTAAGAAGCCGAAAACTTCGCCCTCGTCAACGTGAAGAGAAACGTTTTCGACGGCTGTTAAGTTGCCGAATTTTCGGGTTAAGTTTTCAGTATCGATCATGCCGTGTGCTATCCGATGTCAATGAGGATTAGGGTTTTTCGTATTTGGAGTCTTCTATGCGTTTTTTCTCTTGTTCTTCTTCGGTGAGTTGGGGTTGAGTTGGCTGCGTCTGCTTTTCCTGTGGGGGCCACGTGACGGGTTCTTTGACTGAGCTGTAGGCGTTCATGATGCTGCTTTTTCCGCAGGCGGGGCACTTGACTGATTTGTAGGGTCCAGCGTGAAAGAAGGATGACAGGGCTGTGTACTCATATTCGAACACTGCTCCGCACTTTTTGCATTTGAGTCTAGCCATACCGATCAGCTAGGCATGATAAGTGTTGATGGATTAAAAGCTTGCTTAGGAAGCGTTTTCTTGCAGCGGTTGTGGTTTTTTGTTTTTTGTTGTTTGTGTTTTGGGTTGCTTGGCTTGTTTGGGGTTTGTAGGGTTTGCAAGTCACGTTTCTTCACGTTTTTCCCCGTTGAATCCCGTTCTTTCCCGTTTATTCCCGTCTTATCCCGTTCTCCTTCTTAACTGCATATATTTCTGGGTTCGGTTTTAGAGTTTGAAGTTTTGCATCGAGCCGCTATTGAATGTTTCAGCGGCTATCAGATGCAGAAACGCTTGCTCCCGCCATTTCGCAAGAAACCGGGATGCTTCGGCGTTTGGATTCCCCCACTGAAAAGACAAGTTAATATGGCACAGAAAACGTAAATGATTCACCCAAGCAGAAAATGGGGCTGAAGCAAGCCCGAAACTGCGGCCGGGGTGAGGTAGCTTGGTAGCCTAGAGGCCTGTGGAGCCTTTTGCCAGGGTTCAAATCCCTGCCCCGGCCCATCTGAAGTTGCTACTTTTAGCATAAGAAAGGTAGTCACCGTAGCTGTTCCCATGGGGCGTAAGAAGATTTTTATATCGATCAGTGTTCTGTTAAACGGGGTTAGTCTTTGTCTGTTGTGACAGTGTCTTCGAAATTTCAAGTCGTTATTCCTCGAGAAGTTAGGCAAAAAATGAACCTAAAGCCTGGCCAAAAGGTCATAGTCATCGAGAAAGACGGAGTCGTCCATTTGATTCCTGAAAAACCTCTTAAGAAAATGAGAGGATTCGTCAGAGGAGTAACAACGGAAAACCTGCGTGAAGAAGAGGATCGATTTTGATTCTGGTGGACTCCTGCGGCTGGATAGAGTATTTTGGGGAAGGTCCCCTTGCCGACAAGTATGCAGCCATAATCGAGAATGCTAACAAGGAAGAGATTGTAACGCCAACAATCGTTATCTACGAAGTATACAAAAAAATCAAATCAGTAAAAGGCGAAGAAAAAGCGCTCGAAGCATACGCTCAAATGTCACTAACAACGGTCGTGGAACTAACCAGTTCATTGTCATTGAAAGCCGCGGATGTTAGCATCAAAAAGGAAATAGCGATGGCAGACGCCATTGTTGCCGTCACAGCAACCGATTGCGGAGCCCAGATTGTGACTAGTGACCAACATTTTAGAAAAATAGATGGAGTAAAATTCATCATTTAAAGAATTAAAACACTGGGAGCATCGCAGGCGAAGTGGTGAAATTCGAGGTTCATGGCGCTGCTGAGAAAAACCTATTTATTGCTAAGAAGAAGCTTTAATTCACCGTCGTGTGCAGGGGTCGCCGAGCATGGTCAAAGGCGTAGGCTTCAGGAGCCTATCCTCCAGAGGTTCGTGGGTTCAAATCCCACCCCCTGCACCAAAGTTTCGCGCGCTCACGGATTACGGTTTGATGTTGCAGTTTTTATCGTATCAGTTTAAATGTATAAGATGGCATGGTAGAGGTTGCTCGATAACCAAACGGGTAAAGGAAGATAAACGTCTGTGACAGAAAACTCAAGTGACCGCAAGCTAAAGATGTCACCTAAATCACGAAGAAGACTGATGATAGTTTCTGTGGTTCTTGTTCTGGCTGTGGCTTTTATCTTGGTTGACATTTATTTATCGCAACCCATGGACAACCCTGCGATTAACCAACTAAGCCAACAAACAACTTCTTCGTTTCCCACTAACCAAAAAATACTTGTTGACCACAATTGCACAACTAGCATTGTGGTTGAAATCAGCGGAAACACATTGTCTAGCAGTTCCAATTTTACTGTAACGACGACAAGTGAAGGCACCAAAGTTCCAAAAAACGTCACTGCCCTGACAATAGGAAACCCCCCAGTCGTGCGGTACTACAACGTCGAGGTTTCTGCAAACATGACTTTGACGCCGGAGGTAACGGCAAAAGTATCTATTTACAACCCGACATTCAGCAGCAACAGCGTAATGTACATTTGGAACACAAGCGAAGGCAAATGGGTCTATTTGCCAACGGATTTTCAATCGTCAAAAACACTGGTTGCAACATTCGAGGCTATTAACCTGACAGGAACCCCTATTGCAGTGGAAAACAGTCGCACTGCATCCACACAATGAAAAAAAGATCGAGCATGTGGCTGCCCTTTTTATTGTTAACAACGTATCCGATGTCTACTTAGAACCTTAACTACTCTGCTATAATCTACAGAGGGTAACTTAGACACTGACTTGCACCGTTTCAATAGGCACAGGGTCGCCGTGTTCCTTTAACGCCTCAAGGTAAGCATGTATTGCTTCCTTGACGTTTTTCATAAGTTCTTCCCTTGTTTTCCCCTCGGTAGCACAGCCAGGCAGGTCAGGAACTTTGGCGACTAGGACGCCGTCTTCGTCCTTTTCTATTATCACTCTAAAACTGAGCATATCTGCAAATGGGCTTTAGAAATTCTT
This sequence comes from Candidatus Bathyarchaeota archaeon, assembly GCA_963780185.1. Lineage (GTDB taxonomy): Archaea > Thermoproteota > Bathyarchaeia > Bathyarchaeales > Bathycorpusculaceae > Bathycorpusculum. The sequence continues at coordinate 25,696 of CAWABA010000006.1, forward strand.
AAGTTTTACCCTTCCGCTGACCCCAAAAGAACAGAAGCCTTTTCTGCAGAGATTCGTGGGTTCAAATCCCAGCCCCTGAAGAACAACTAAACCCTGCATTCACATAACTGAATATCAAACAACTTGCTAGAGGCTCTTCAATGGATAAAATAGTTAGGTTAAAAATGCCAATTAGCAGAATAAGAATAATAAAAGATGACATTATGCAATGGAGACTCACATCAGCAAATGTTATATTAGCTAAAAAAGTAAAAGTGAACACATGGCAAGTAAAAGCGCAGCCGAACAATCGTTGAAGATCCTAAGTAAGAAAAGTGAGAAAGCAATTGAGTTGTTCAAGAAAACGAATTTAGGGCAAAAAACCAGCGATGAAAAACTAAACAAGGTGATAGAACAATATCTTCTAAGATGGAAGGACACCACAAGACCTGGAATGTTAGCTTTGGCCTTTGAAGCTGCAGGCGGCGAAATAGACAAAGCGGTACCCCTCCAATTGGCCTTATTACATATCGACGCTACAATGGATATTCATGATGATATCATCGACGAATCTCTTGCTAAAAAAAGGGTAAAAACGATTTACGGCAAAATGGGGAAAGAAACAGCCTTGCTTATTGGTGACAAGTTCATGGTTGAAGGGTTCAACCATCTCCATGAGGCATTGGTTAACCTTCCTCTTGAGCAGCAAAACAGGATCATGGCTGGAGTTAATGATTTTCTGTCAGAAGTTGTAGACGCTCATGTGGCAGAAGCTGCTTTGAAGGCTGACAAATGGCGTGTAAAACCGGAGGAATATCTTCAAATCTTGGGCAAGAAAGCTGCCGATATCGAAGGCCGCATGAAAATTGGCGCTATCTATGGCGGAGGGTCGCCGGAAGAAATCGAAGCTTTAAGCAGTGTTGGACGAAATATGGGTATTTTGCTTGCTGTTAGATCAGAGTATGTTGACTTGTTTGAAGTAGATGAGTTATCGAATAGGGTCAATAATGAATGCCTTCCGTTACCCGTCCTTTATGCTTTCAAAAACAAGGTACTTGAGCACAAAATTCGGGTGATTTTATCATCAAGCGGACAACTTACCAAGAAAGACTGCGAAAACATTGTCAATCTTGCACTAAACTCAAAAGAAATATTACACCTGCGAAATTATCTGAAAAAGTTAAGAAAAGAGGCGATGGAGTCATTAGCTGTTTTAAACAACAGCCCAGCAAAGAGCGACTTACAAACAATAATCGCTTCAATGCTAGAAGACTTATAGCCCCTTACCATGTTAGACGTACTGGTTTTTTCCTTATGTTTTTTGCCTTCATCCGTAACTCTCCTGTATATGTGTAGTACAAATTCAGAATATAAGTTTTTTTGTAGTACACGTGTACAGATAACAGAGAGAGCTGCTAATCCATACGGAGAATTCATAAAGTTAGTAGGCAAGCCATAAGCTTGTTGCTATAATAAAGGTGCAAAGAACGAAAATTCGAGGATTCGGGGCGCTATTCCTAGTTGCCAATAGCTTATCATGGTTCATTCTAACATATATTATCATTGAAAATCTTGCTGAATCCTATCCTTTTTCCAAGATTCTGATAGTTGTTGGCTCTTACTTCTTAGCGCTAGTTGCCTCCGCAATAATTGGAGGCACATTGCTATACAAAAAATTACGAATGAAAAACTTTCTCCTAACATGGGTTCTCGCAGGAGTCGCAACTTGCTTGATTTATGCTTTCGCATCAACATCAAGCCTACAAATCTTAACTGCAGCTTCAGCCATACTGGGTGCTTCAATTGGCATTGGAATACCAACCTGCTTTTCTTTTTTTGCAAATCAAACAACCGCTGAAGGCCGAGGAAAAATAGGCGCCGCGATATTTTTTTCAATTCAAATGTTGTCTGCAATAATTCTAGTTTTTACTCTTGGAGTGGGAACGGAATACGCCTTTTTAATACTTGCCGTCTGGAGGCTTTTAGGCATAGTGGGCATACTGTTTTATCAGCCACTTCAAAAGCCACCAGAAGAACGTATGATTTCAAGCTTTTCTATTATAAAAGAAAGAATTTTCCTCCTTTATTTTGTGTCTTGGTTACTCTTCGCACTAGTAAATTCTATTGAGGCGCCAGTAGTTGAAGGATTTTTTGGTGGCGCATTCGATAATTACCAGATAGCTACAACGCTGATAAGCAGTTTCTCAGCATTGATGGGAGGAGTACTCTGTGACTTAAAAGGTCGCAAAATAGTCGGTATCTTGGGCTTGGCTATTTTAGGCATTGGCTACGCCTTTCTCAGTTTTTTTTCGGGAGGCGCAACAAAAGAATGGGGGCAAATTTTATACACCATTTGTGATGGAACCGCTTGGGGAATTCTTTACGTAATATTTGTTTTTGTTTTGTGGGGCGATCAGTCAGAAGGAAAAGTGCGCGAAAAATTTTACCTTTGGGGAAGCATGCCTTTTCTTTTCTCGAGTTTTATATCAATATTGGTTCAGCCCTTCTCCATACCAAGCAACACTGCTTTTCCCCTTGCTAGTTTCTTCTTATTCATCGCTATTCTGCCCTTAATCTATGCGCCTGAGACTTTGCCTGAAAAAGCCATGAAGGATAGGGATCTGAAGAGTTATACGGAGAAGGCGCTAAAGCAAGCTAACAAGGAAGCGTCTAAGAAGAAACCGAAGGAGGAAAGCAAAGCCGAAGAAGAGCGGGAAGCCGAGGATGAGCCTGACGAGCCGCCGGGGTATGATGAAGCCCGAAAGCTGGCGGAAAAATACTATTAAGCCAGAGCAGTATTCTCAACATGCATGTTCTTCCATGTGATCCTCACCTCTGAATGCAACCTGCAGTGCAAGTACTGCTTCGGCGAATCCATGGATGATTTTGACGAGGACTTCGGCGACGGCATAGAAGTGAATTATGACCTGCCCCGAAAAATCAGCTACGACGTGGATATGCTGGATAGGTTTTGCAGAAAAGACCCAGATTGCACATTAACCTTTTACGGGGGAGAACCCTTGATTTGCGCCGACAAAATCAAGCAAATAATGGATGCCGTTAAGCCAAAGCACTTTATGATTCAAACAAACGGTTTGCTGCTTGACAAGTTGGAGCCAAAGTACCTCAACCGTTTCCACACCATCCTGGTTTCGATCGATGGCGAAGAAGCTTTAACTGATTATTACAGGGGAAACGGTACCTTCCGCAAAGTCGTGGATAACCTCAAACGGCTTAAGCAGAACGGTTTTACGGGCGAGTTGATTGCGAGAATGACTATCATGGAAAAAACGGACATCTACAAGCAAGTCCGATTCCTCCTCGAAAACGACCAGTTTTCTTTCTCTTCCGTTCATTGGCAGTTGAACGCTGGGTTTTGGGGCAACGATTATGCAAGGCGCAATTTTGAAGAGTGGACAAAAACAAGCTACATTCCAGGAGTAAAAAAGCTCGCAGATTTCTGGGTTGACAAGATGGAGCAAGATGGCGTTGTTTTGAAACTTTACCCCCTGCTGGGCATCGCAGAGTCTCTGTTGAACAAAGAAAAAAACTGTCTTATGCGCTGCGGCGGCGGATGGATAAACTACGCCATTCAAACCGACGGCAACATAATTCCCTGCCCAACAATGTGGGGAATGGAAAAATACTATTTAGGCAACATAGCTGACGCTGACCCGTTAAAGCTCAAGAAGATCTTTGTTGATCAGCCGCCATGCTTGGGCTGCCAAATTCTAGGCGTCTGCGGCGGACGATGCCTATACGCCAACATCACAAAACGGTGGAGTGACGAGCATTACGCAAAGGTTTGCCACACGGTTTCGGAGCTTGTGGGGGCTGTGCAAGCTGAGGAGCCAAGGATTCGGCAACTAATCATGAAAGGCAAGGTAAGCCTGAAAGATTTTGACTATGTCAAGTACAACGGCAGCGAAATAATCCCTTGATTGGTTGGCATCTTCGCCTCCTCCAAATCCCGAAGTTGGGAACATGCGAAATTAGTCCATCCGTGTTTGGCGTAACAAAGTCAGAAGGTTTATTTTTCTGGTTTGCGCTTGTTGGATAATTATGGACATGCTTGAAGTAAAAGAATTATCAGTTAAGGTTGAAGACAAACTTATCATTAAAAACGTGAGCTTCAGCCTAAAAGAAGCTACAAGCCACATTCTCTTCGGTCCTAACGGCTCCGGAAAAACAACGCTTATCAGCGCTCTCATGGGACTGCCCGGCTACGAAATAGTTTCTGGACAGATTCTCTTCAGAGGCGAAGACATCACCCACAAAGGCGTCGATGAGAGGGCAAGGATGGGAATCGTCGTGAGTTTTCAGAACCCTCCTGAAGTGACAGGCGTTAAACTCGCTGACCTCCTCAAGCTGTGCCTCGGAAAAGCCATCACGGACGAGTTCAGCGCCGAAGAAATGAAAATGGTTGAGGCTTTCAAACTAACCAGCTTCCTAAGTCGCGACGTCAACTTGGGGTTCAGCGGCGGCGAAAGAAAACGTTCAGAGATTTTACAGTTGATTTTTATGAAGCCTAAGCTGTTTCTTCTGGATGAACCTGACTCGGGAGTTGATGTTGAGAGTTTACGTTTAATCGCGACTGAAATTGAACGCTATGTCGAGGCTTCAGGTAGTTCTTCGTTGATTATCACTCATAAAGGGGACATTTTGGAGTACATTAAAGCCGCCTACGGGTGCATACTGCTTGAAGGCCAATTTCACTGCTTCATTGACCCGATGAGCATCTACGAAGACATAAAGAGAATAGGGTACGAACAATGTGTTGCTTGCAGGAAAAGACCACGCGAGGGATGGGTAAGTGAGCCAAGAAAGTGAATTAACCAAGGTTCCGCATAAGATTCTTGAAGAAGCCGAGAAGGCTGGGCTTGAATCAAACGAGCAAAACCGAGCAGGCACCTTCTTCCATCTGAATCAAGAAACCGTCGCCGCAACAGTCAACGAAGCTTACGAAGGCAAACTGGAGCTTATGGACATCAAGGCAGCGTTGAAGAAGTATGCTTGGCTTGAAGACTACATGTGGAAGACTGTCAGCAAAGACAAAGACGAGTTTACCCGCAAGGTCGCGGAAGACTACAGCGGCGGCTACTTCATGCGCATACTTCAAGGCGCCGAACTAACTTTTCCGTTGCAATCATGCCTCATGATAACGCAGAAGAACCTGGAGCAGCGAGTCCACAACATAATCATCGCGGAAGAAGGCTCAAAATCCCACATCATAACCAGCTGCGTCCAACACTCCTCTGTTCCCCAAGCGTCTCATTTGGGAATTTCCGAAATCTACGTCAAAAAAGATGCGATGCTGAACTTCACGATGATTCATCAATGGAGCGAAAACACCTTGGTCCGCCCCAGAAGCGGCGCCCAAATCGGCGACAGAGCAACCTTCGTCTCCAACTACGTTTGCATGCGACCAGTACGTGACATACAGATGTACCCGGTTGGTTACTGCACAGGTGAAGACTCACGTGTCAGCTTCAACAGCATACTCTACGGACACAAGAACTCTCTGCTGGATATTGGCTCAAAAGCCGTTCTCAGCGGAAGAGGCAGCAAAGCGGAGATGGTGAGCCGCGCCATATCTCGTGAAGGTTCCAAAATGATTATTCGCGGTATGATTGAAGGCGACAGCGGCGACTGTAAGGGGCATTTGGAGTGCCGTGGCTTGCTGATGGATGACGAATCTTTTATGCAGTCAATTCCTGAGCTTATCGCGAGAAAGAAAGGCGTTGAGATTACGCATGAGGCTGCGGTTGGAAAGATCAGTGAAAAAGAAATAACTTACCTCATGACCAGGCGGTTGACACGGGATCAAGCTGTTTCCTTGATAATACGCGGCTTCATGGATGTAGGCATTCTGGGTTTACCTGACGCGCTCAATGCAGAAATCAAACGCATCATCGATACTTCAACCGACACATCTTAACACGCGGCAAACAAGCCTTAAAGTTTCTTGTAGACCGTATCTCTCTCTTTGGCTGCCTGCACCATTTTCAACCCGACGCTTTCTCCGCCTTCAGCCCGCTCAACGGCTTTATGCTCCATCTGCATGGAATCCACGGTTTGCTCAAAATCCGTTAGCGGTCCCTTTACAAGTATGCGGTCTCCGACAGCCAACGGCAAAGTCAACTCCACGATGCCTACTCCGATTTTCGAGAAGAAATGCGTCACATGCCCAACCTCAATCACAGCTTCCTCAACCAAACGCTAACCCCAGAGATTCATATTACCTGTAATGCAAATAAAAGATTTGTGTGGGCTCTGTTGCTGGAAAGGACATGGGTTTCTAAACTTTGATGCCCTTGACTTCCGCCATTATGAGGTAGAACGCCGCCAGTCCCTTCCACCGTCCCCACCTCTTTGCGATTTCCCGCGCCTCATCCGCCTTAATGGATTTTCCGCCACAATAGTAAGTTGAAATAACCCGCCGAATCCCAAGGTCATCCGCAGGCAACATGTCGAGCCGCTGCATCCCCCGAAGCATCGTCAACTCCGCCGTCCAAACCCCAATACCCCGAACAGCATCAAGCTCCCTGATTATTTCCTCGGCATCTTCCCGATTTTTTAAGCACTCAAGATCCAACTTTCCAGCCACAATCAACTCAGCCGATCCATGGATATACTCGGCTTTGCGCCTGCTTAACCCAACCTGCTGAACCTCATCAACGCTGGCGGCAGCGATTTTCTGCGGCGTCGGGAACACAAAACGGTTTTTGCCGTCGATTATGAGGTAGTCGCCAAATTTCTTTATCAACTTGTCTTCCAACGCGATAGCTACCTTGATTGAGATTTGCTGCTCAATGACTGAGTCAACAAGCGACTCGAAAACGGTGGCGGTGGTCGGATTCTTCAACCCGTAGAGCTGCTGGGCAATCGAATGCATGACGGGGTCGCCTTTAATTTCGCTGTAGAAGGAGCCCAAGTCAAAATCTAAGTTGAAAATGTACTTGACAATGTCCTTGGCTTTCAGCTTGTCCTGCGCCGTCAAGGGCTCATTTGCCTTCAACTTAACCGTCAATCTGGGCTGCTCAACGTTGCCCGCTGAAGACACCTCAACCAAAACAAGCCAACCGTCCAAGCGAACCGCTTGACTAAAAACCTCGTCTTGGTAGATTCGGATTTGGGGGTCGCCGTTTCGGAAAATTTGAGCAGTCAAATCAAAATTGAAAGGTGCCTTTGCCTCGAGGTTGAAGCTTCTGTGAAGGTCATTTTGCAACAACACAAACCCAAGCTCTAACAGTTGCTTTTGCTATATTAAAGATTTTTAACCTTAAACCGCCATTGTAAGCAACCGAAGGAATGATGGCTATGCGTTTGGTTGTGCGTTTAGGCGGTTCAGTTGTTGCTTCGCCAATTAACGTCGAATTGATGGGCAAATATGCTGACTTGATAAAGGCGGTGAAGGCGCAGGGTCACGAGGTCGCTGTGGTTGTCGGCGGCGGCGCCTTGGCACGGGAATTCATCGGCATCGCCAAAGACCTTGGTTTGGACATGACGGGGCAGGATGAACTTGCCATTTCAGTGTCCCGGCTGTACGCTCAACTCTTCCTCAAACGGCTCGGCGAAGCGGGCTGTAGCAAAGTGGCAATAACGCTTGACGAAGCTGCGCAATGCCTCGGTGAAGGGAAGGTTGTTGTGATGGGCGGCCTAAAGCCTGGCATCACCACGGACGCCGTTGCCGCGTTGGTTGCTGAGCGTTTAAGCGCTGATTTGCTGTTGAAAGGCACCGACCAAGAAGGTGTCTACGACAAAGACCCGCGAAAGCACAAAGATGCAGTAAAGCTGGACCGTTTGGGTTTTGACGAGTTTTCAAAGATTTTTGAGGGAAGCGTTCATCAGGCGGGGATTCACCAAATCATCGATCCCGAAGCCATCAAAGTTCTCAAGCGTCACCGAGTCAAACTCATAGTTGTTAATGGGTTTAAGCCTGAAAACATTTTGGCTGCAGTCAACGGCGAGAAAGTTGGAACTGTGATTAATTAGCTTTTTCACGGTTTCTCGAAGCTTTTTTGGGGATTTTTGCAACAGATTTAAATATCACTGTTGATATCGCATGTGATATCGAATGTCGATATCGATAATGATATCGCAGGTGATATTGATGGATAAGGAAGAAAGAGAAGAAAAGAAACAAATCAGACACGGAATGCGCGAAGAAAAACACATGATGTTCCACAGGCGAAACTGGCTACGCCACAACGCCATGGTACCCAAAGGTTTCCTTCGCTACCACGTGCTAGAAGCACTAAACGAAAAGCCAATGTCAGGCTCAGAGCTTATGGAGCAAATCGGAAAAAACACAGACGGAACCTGGAAACCCAGCCCAGGCTCAATCTACCCCCTGCTCGCCTGGCTCCAAGACAACAGCTACGTAAAGGAGCTTCCGACTGAAAACGGGTTCAAACGGTACGAATTAACCCAAACAGGCAAAGAATTTTTTGCAGAACAGACAAAAATCAGGGAACAATTCACCCAAAACTCTGGTTTTCTTGCAAGCCCCTTTTTCGATAGAATCCTCGGAAATATGCCGGAGGAAAAATCAAATCAAGTCCGTGTTTCAATGAAGCGGCTATTCGTGTCGTCGATTAAGTTGGCTAAGGCTTTAAGGGAAAACTATTCTGAGAAAGAGTTAGATGACGCTTTGAAAGCTCTTGACGAAGCATCTGGGAAACTTGACGAAATAAGAGGCAGAGTAAAAGGCGAGAAAAATGAGTGAGAATGAAGAAGCCATAACGGTTGAAGGCTTAACCAAAGTCTACAACCACAGCTTAACCGCCGTAGACCACATAAACTTCAGCGTTAAACACGGAGAAATCTTTGGTTTTCTGGGACCCAACGGCGCAGGAAAAACCACAACCATCAGAATGCTCATAACAGTTACGAAGCCGACCGAGGGTAAAGCCACGATGCTGGGCGGCGACATCGCGAAGCAAAGCATGGATGTGCGGGGTGCAATCGGCGTTGTTCCCCAAGAGTACACAGCCGACGAAGACTTGACAGGCTACGAAAACATCCTTTTGTGCGCTGACCTTTACGGCATTCCACGGTCAGTTTCCAAGAAGCGGGCGATGGATCTTCTCGATCTGGTCGAGTTGACCACTTTCAAAGACAAACGAGTTAAAACTTACTCAGGCGGTATGCGTCGAAGATTGGAGTTGGCATGCGGCTTAATCAACCGTCCAAAAGTGCTGTTCCTCGACGAGCCTACATTGGGTTTAGATGTGCAGACCCGAGCGGCAACATGGAACTACGTCAAAATGCTCAAAAAAGAGTTCGGCATGACCCTGTTTTTGACAACCCACTACCTTGAAGAAGCCGACGCGCTATGCGACCGCATCGCAATTATTGATCATGGAAAAATCGTTGTTATCGGAAGCCCAACGGAGCTCAAAGACAGCTTCGGCGGAGACATCATAACATTATCCATTCAGAAAGACGAAGACATAACCGAGCTAATCAGCAAAATTGAGCATGTCAAAGAAGTCAAAAAGGAAAATGGCGGCTACATCATAAAATCGGCAAACGGCGAATTAACCGCACCCTTAATCATTGAAGCTCTAAGAAAAAGCGGTCATGTTGTAACAAAGCTTTCACTTGACAAAACCAACCTTCAACGAAGTCTACCTACAGTACACAGGCAAATCGATGCGTGACGCTGAGGAGTCACGGGAAAACGTTATGCAGCAGCGAGTGGCTATGCGGAGGGCTAGAACGCAATGAGCAACCAAGAAACAAAGTCTCAAAAAGCCGATTCCATGGTCTATGGGCTTTAACTAATCGTGAACTCAAGAAATGGTATCAGCAGCCTTTCGTTCTCGCAATGGGTATAATTCAGCCGATTCTTTGGCTGGCGTTTGTTGGGCAAAGCAATGAACATAGGCAACATTGTGTCGGGGATTCCGGGGGTTGACCCGAAAGTTGTAATGATGCATACGTTTGGGACATCTAATTACTTCTCGTTCATGGCTATGAGCATGGTCGCGTTCACCGTGGTCTTTACTACCGCATTCACAGGCATGTCAGTGGTTTGGGACAAACGCTTAGGCTTCATGAACAAAGTCTTAAGCACGCCCGTGTCGCGTTCATCCATAATACTGTCAAAAGTGCTTTCAGCCAGCGTTAGAGCAATATTCCAAGCGGGAATCGTAGCCGCAGTGGCTTTCGCATTGGGGCTAACTACAGGAACTAACTTCGCCTGGTACAGCATATTCGGAGTCTTCGCCATAGTGTTCCTCGTCAGCGTCGGCTTATCATCGCTGTTCACCGCCTTAACCCTTAGAACCACACGAATGGAGATGCCTCAAGCAATCTTCCAGCTGATAACCCTGCCGTTGATGTTTGCTAGCAGCGCATACTTCCCAATCAACCAGATGCCCGCTGGCTACAAATAATCGCAAGTTGGAACCCAATTTCCTACACGATTGATGCAGTAAGACGGCTCATGGTGTTCAGCGACGGATTCGGACCCTTGACACTTGACTTTGCCTTCGTCGGAGCCTTCGCAGTCATCGTGACCATCATATGCGTGGTTCTTTCATGGCGGTACCTGAACAAATAAATACCCGCATGGTTTAAGCACGGAAATGCATGTTGAGGAAAAAGACTATGACAACACTCGTTGAAGCAATAGACCTAAAGAAAACGTACATGCTTGGAAAAGTCCCCGTTGAAGCAGTCCGCGGCGTAAACATGAAAGTCGAAGCAGGCGACTTCGTCTCCATCCTTGGTCCCTCAGGCAGCGGCAAATCAACCATGCTGAACCTGATCGGCGCCTTAGACAAACCCACCTCGGGGCAACTGCTGATCGACGGCGTCGACATCTCTACACTCAACGACAACCAACTCACCGACCTGCGCAAGGCGCATCGGGTTTGTTTTCCAATTCTTCAATTTGATTCCCAGATTAACCGCATTAGGCAATGTTGAATTGGCGATGTCTATTGCGGATGTGGGTAAGTCTGAGCGAAGACAAAGAGCGGCGGAGCTGCTTGAAACAGTCGGGTTGAAAGATAGGATAAACCATAAACCCGCGGAATTAAGCGGTGGACAACAGCAGCGTGTTGCGATTGCCAGAGCGTTGGCGAACAACCCGAAGTTTCTGCTGTTGGATGAGCCGACTGGGAACATTGATTCTAAAACGGCTGCTGAAGTTGTGGGGTTGCTTAAGAAACTCAATGTTGAAAATCACGTGAGCATCATCATGGTTACTCATGACCAGCATCTGGCGAGGGAGGCAAACAGGACTTTGGAGATGTTTGATGGAGCAATTTGTGTCTGAAGTGGTGAATCAACAATGAAAACATACGACATTTTAGGTTACTCATTTAGCGCAATAAAACTCCGCAAACTCCGCGCCGCATTAACCACGTTGGGCGTAATCATAGGCATCGCAGCCATCGTTGCTTTGCTCTCAATCACCCAAGGCTTGCAAGTAAGCATAACTAACGACCTTAACCGAGGCTTATCAGCAAACACATTGATTGTGGTGCCGGGCAGCAACGCTTTAGGCGCTGTCGGCGGTGGCGGCGGTGGCGGCGGTTTGGCGGAGGAAGGGCAGCAAGACCAAGGCCGGCAGAATAAACTTCGGCGGTTCAGGGGCTAGCGGTTCAGGTTTCGCCTTTACGATAATTATACTAGTCAGATTGACGCTTTGTCGCCGTTGATTAATTCTTCGATGGCTGTTGTTGAGCGAGCTGGCTATGTTGACGCTGACGGCTTGAACAATTCAGCGACATTTTACGGGGTAGATTTCAGCCAGTACGCCCAGCAGTACCCCACCACGTTTGTTGCAGCTTCAGGAACCATCCCCGCTAACCCAACCAACAACGACGTAGTTGTGGGCACACGGGTAGTTGACCCCCAAGAAAACGGCACAATTCTCTTCAGCGCAGGCGACAGCGTCGGCATCACATGGACAAACGCGACAACACTGCAAATAGTAAACGAAACCTACACTGCGCAGGTTTCAGGCGTGCTTCAGAAGGTCGGCGGCTTCGGTTTCGGCGGACCCTCAGACAACGGCGTCTATATGCCTCTTAGCCAGGCGCAGAGCTTTTTTGGGACAAACCAATGTGACTACATAATCGTTCAGCTTAAAGACAGCAGCAACGCGACAATCTCAACTGTGTCTAAACTCATAACTGACCACTTCGACGGACAAGTCACCGTCATATCCTCAACCGCCGTACTCAGCCTACTTTCAACCATCTTCGGCACCATCCAACTGTTCCTCGGCGGAATAGCCGCCATCTCACTGCTCGTCGCAGGCATAGGCATAATGAACATAATGATTGTCTCGCTCATCGAACGCACCCGCGAAATCGGCATACTAAAAGCGTTGGGCATGAAAAGCAGAACCGTGCTGTCCATTTTCCTTGGCGAATCAGCAATCATCGGCTTAATCGGCGCGTTGCTTGGCATACTTTCAGGCTGGATATTAGCAAACATCACCGCGCGGCTGCTCGGTTCAGGGGCATTCGGAGGAACAGGCTTCAAAGTAACCCCGTTGCTGACTCCCGAAGTGTTCGTTGGCTCTTTAGCGTTCGGCATAGGCATCAGCGTAATATTCGCCCTGTACCCAGCGTGGCGTGCATCTAAACTTAAGCCCGTTGAAGCTTTAAGGTACGAGTGATTATAGCAACTAGCAGAGGCGTTTTGACCTGTGAAGCGGTTGTACCCTGACCAGCCAGTCGTAGGCGTCGGCGCAGTCATAATCAGAAGACGGCAAAATCGCGCTGATAAAACGGGGAAACGAGCCAGCCAGGGGCAAATGGACGATTCCAGGCGGCTTAGTTGAGCTTGCCGAAAGCCCCGAGCAGGCGGTTATCCGCGAGACGAAGGAGGAAGACGGGTCTTGACGTTGAAAACCCAGTTCTGATTGACGTGGTCAGCAACGTAGACTATGACGAAGCGGGCAAAGTAAAGTACCATTACGTCATCATCGAATATCTTGTCCATGTGAAGTCAGGCGACGCCCAAGCTGCAAGCGACGCAGTGGAACTCCAATGGGTACCCTTCAATCGGTGGAAAATTACAACTTGACTGCTTCTTTTCGGGTTTTCTTTAGAAAAAACAGGGAAAAACTGGAAAAAGCCAGCTCCTATGGTTGACTGCTTAGGTGCCGCCTGCGGTTTGCAGGTACTGGGCTATGTAGTATGCGATATCTTGCACTGAGTAATTTTTGCTCTCCAGAGTTATTGTAGCTGTCGGGAAGGTACGTGTTTGATTGGTGGTTGGGGTTTGTGAACAGAGCCAGCTCCAAATTCAGGTGGGTTTCGGTTCCTGCTTGGTTAGGCCCGAAGGAGGCGCCTGAGCCGATGTTGACAAAGCCTTGGTTGGGGACGAACTTCGCCATGGGCTGCAACCCGAAATCGAAGTAGAAAGCTGTTGGGAAAACGTCGGTGCCGCCGGATATCAACTGGTTTAACGTTGAAGATTGGCTACCATAGGCTTCAATGAAAAAAGTGTAAGTGCTGGGAGTTGTTGTGACGCCCAGAACGTTGAAGCTGCCCGTTTGCTCCACTGAAACCCAATTGGGGAGTTGACCAATGTTTAGCGGCACTAGCGGAAGGTTGCTGGAGCTCAGAGAGATGTTTTGACCCGGGGCGCTGACGACTAAGTTGCCTCCTTGAGTGCTGATAACTATGTTTTCGCCGTTCACGTTTAAAGTCAGGGTTGAATTGGTCAAAGTGATGTTTTCCGATGCTTGGCTGTTTGTAAAATTAGTTTGCGCTTGTATGGTACTGTTGGAAATGTTAGTTACTACACGGCTATCGGAGTCATTAAAAACGTTGATTGTGATGATGCCTGTTTCTTCTGCTGCTACAAAACCCGTAACCGCCAAAACAACTACGAGAATAATGGTGATAATAACTAGGCGTCGGCGCATTTCTCTTATTCCTCAAACGAAGTTGGCTTTAAACTGCTTAAAAACTTGGTGATATTTAGGCAATTTTGGGGTCGAAGAAGAATTTAGGAGGCACCAAAGAACAGCCGTGTTTCTCCCATTGTCTTGATGTCCAAGGCTCGTACGCGGGCTACTATTGGGAAGTCACTTACAACTCTGCCCAGTGTAAGGCAATGATGAGGCGGCAAGTCATGCGCTATATTGACCGCACTGTTTCCGCGTCTACTCGTGCGGCTCGGCTGACGACGTCGAGGTCGTGTTCGTTGGTGAAGTTGAAGAGGAAGATGTTGTCGGCTTGGCGGTAAATCGTTTCTTGGATGGTGTCGGGTTGGTTGGTGATGAAGGTGGTGAATATGCCGAAGTGGCGCATGCGGGTCACGATGTCGTCCCAGTAGGTTTCGCGCAGATAAAGGTGGGCTTCCTCGGCGAAGAGGAAAACGGCTTTGAGCTTCCAGTTCGACAGGGAATCCACCAGCTTGCCCAAGGCGTATTCGACGACGATTTGGCGGTCAATGTTTGAAGTGTTTTTGAGGTTGATGACGATGGCGCCGCCTTGGTCCTTGGATTGCAAAAGGCTCTCATCCAGCAACGTTGCTTCGCCAGGGAGTCGGTGAAGAAACCCGAGTTGGCAAGGGAATGGAAACGGGAAGCTAAAGCGTCGCGTACATGCTGGTTGCAGTTCAAATTTCGAATTTCCTCGCCGAGTTCCTGCATGTTTAGTTTGCCTTTTTCCTTGAGCATTTTCCAGATTCGGCGGAATTCGCGGGCTGAAGTTCCCGGCAGATGCAGCGCATTCACGAGTATGCCCATGACGGTGTTTAGGTGGAGTTGTTCGAGGGCGACTTTGAAGTTTTGCCCAGGCGTTAGGGTGTGGATTTTGTCGTAGTACATGTTTCTTTTGCCGTCGTTGCTCATGCCGAGGCTGGTGTATTCGCCGTTGAGGTCGAAGATGACGACGGTGGCTTTGTACCCGACCAAATTAACCATCAAGAGCTTGGAGAGGTGGCTTTTTCCGCAGCCCTTCTTGCCCGTGATAATGTTCAGTGTCCCGTCTATAGCTGACGCGTCAATGGTCAGAAGCGAGGAGTCTTTGGTGCCGCCTAAAATTATTGGAAGTTTTCCGTCGACTTTCGCCAGCTTCATCAGCATGGGAATGGAGAGTTTCTTGATGGTGGACTGTGAACGGCTTGGCAACCAACTGCTGCTCGGACTCAAAGTGTCGTTCTCCAAGGTTGCCCTTATTTTGCAGATTAGTAGGCTGGCGTCTTGGATGTAGGTGATGTGGGGGGCGATTTCCATCGGGTCAATGTCTTCGCCCTGCAGGGGTTCGCCTCCGTCGGGCAAGGTACGCAAAAGCTCCTCAAGCACGCCTGGGACAGCGGCGAATTGCACGTCGATGACTTGGGCGATTAAAGCTTTGGATGCGTCTTGGTCCTCAACGAGCAGGTAGTCGCCTTTCTCGGCGCTTTCCGTGGGGAAACTGATGATTTGAAGGACGTTGCCTTCTTTTTTGTAGAGTTTCATGAGTAGATTTCCCCTGAGCCGAAAGGCCCGAAAAGCAGCCGATGCATGTCTGGGCGGTTCACCATTTGGATGCCGTGTTTGCGGGTGATGAAGTGTTTGATGGCTAAGACTTCGTTAGCGGTGAAGGTGCACAGGATATGGGAGAGCCGCAGGGTTTCAGGGTAGCTTTGTTTGTAGAGGTCGTTGCCAAGCACTTTCTCAACCGCCCCAACCCTCTGCTCGTCAGCCGTTTCCTTGTCGATGTCTAAGCGGAAAGCAAAATTCGCCTTGTTCAGCCGCGCCACATAAACCTCGCCCAGCAGCATCATCGGCGGCTTAGAATGCAAACCCGTGGTTTCCAGCAGGTACGGCGGCTCATGGTTGGGAAGCTGCTCAGTTATCAAGATGCCGTTTGCCCTAAGCGTTGTGGCTTTGGAGAAGGCAAGTACGGTGCTGTTGTTTCTTCTTGCGTAACTGAGGATTTCCCGCAGCCGCTGGGTGGGCGTGTCGATGGTTCCCGATGTGAGTGAGCCGTCAAAGAGGATTACGCCGTCTTTCACGGTTTTAGCCAGCATCGTCTGCATCCAACGCTCCAGCAGGCTGGCAAGCCGCATGGGCATCTGGATGATGTTTGGCGCCGAATTGTGCATGCTGCTGTAAGTGGAGCTGAAGTAGGCGTGCTCCAGCGTGTTGAAGACCGCGTTTTTGTTGTCTTCAGTTATGTGGAAAATGAAGGGGCCCAGCCGCGTGTACTTGTAGCTGTGGTTTTGGCGCCACGTGATTGCTCCCCGCACCGCGACCACGATGCCTGTGGAGGTTTCGCCGATTTTGATGGTTGAAGTGTCGACGGCGGCTATGAGAGTTTCCTGGCGGTCTGGCTTCATCTGGATTGGCTCGGCTTTTAGCTGTATGCTGGAGGGGTATGGGTCGGCTGCGTTTAGTTGCGGGAAGGTGGGGTGGTTCAGCTGGGGGTTTTGGTGCTGGACTTGTCTGAGCGAGTAGAGGCTTTGCTCTAAAAAGCGCTGTGGGAGGGCTGTGTCGATGTTGGGTTGTGGAAAGTTATATTTGTTAGTAATTGTATATTGTTCAATCACGATGATTCACCAATATGCAATAGTGTTATTGGTGAAATATTTAAGTATTGTGCATGTGCATCTTGCACAATTCAATATGCAATAGTGACGGACTTGACAGAAAAACAGCAAAACCCACCAATACGCGTAAAAATGAAAGTCGGCGACATAGAATTCGAAATCGAAGCCCAACCCGACCAAATCCAAACCGCCGTAGACAGAATCCTAGCAACCGTCACCGAACGCCTAAAAAACACCAACCTCGCCCAAGTCGCCGAACGCCCAGCCCCCCCACCCAGAGCCGAAACATGCAAAGGCGTCATCCAAAAACTCTGGGAAGAAAACTGGTTCACCCAGCCCCGAGGCCTAGACGACGTCCACACCGAACTCGCACGCAAAGGCTTCCACTACGACCGAACAGCCGTAGCCCACGCACTAGTCGACCTCGTCAAAGACAACATACTCACACGCATCGGCAAGCCCCGACGGTACCAGTACGCACAAAAAAGACCGCCCGCTGCTTAAGCAAAAAAGCTCCAAGATTTCTTCCTGCTTAGCAACTCAAAAGAGTTAGCGCACATATCTATTTAATAAGTGACCTATTCATAAATGGAATACAAATAATTCTGTCTTTAACAGAAAAGCAGGTTGCCTTTCGTGGATAAAGGGAAAATCGAGGAGTATCTCAAGAAAGAGCAAGAAATCTTAGCGAGACTAAGTTCTTCGGGAATCGAGAACCCGCTACAGCTTTACCCCGAGTATAAAGAGTCACTTAAAGGAAATTATTGTAGTTCTCTTGAACCCTACACCAAAATTCATGAGCTTCTGCCTTACAGGGAAAACTTGATAGTTCACGTGAATGTTGAACTTAGAAATGAACCTGAATTCAAGTCTTGGTATGGGTTAAGCGTCGATGATCTTCTCGCTCTTAGAACAGCAGAAATTGATCGTAGTGACGGTCAATCTTCCGAAGACCGCAAAAAGTCTACCTGATTTTCTGGATCCCTTGTTGCAGCGGGGCTTTCCATCATCCAGGCGCATTGTTGATTACACGTTCTCAGCTGTTCCTCAAGATTCGGAAACGCAAGCCCTGATCGAAGAGATTGTTGATGTGATTTGCGCAAAATCGGTTAGTTCGGTTGATGGATTCACCGGCGACTCAGAAAGGGCTAGGAGAACTTTTGAAACAGCAGTCAGGCAACTGATTGCTTTGGGTTACCGTCAAGAGGTATGTAATGTTAAGGATCTGCTGAAAAACGACAAAATCAGCGAAGTTGTCCGTTTGCTTGAAATTTACCGGTTGTACTATTTAGGGCCAGAATTGTACTCACTGTCGGGCTATCACACAATATCTTGGCGTGCCATGACGAACAGCAGTCAGACGTATGAAAAGGGGTTAGTCAGTGGGGTCCACCTCTTTTCACCAGCGGGAGAAGTATTAGCTAAAAAACTCAAAATGTACCAACCTGCCTCTTTCGACGAAGCTTTCGACAGCCGCCATGATTATACCAAGGCAAGGCAGGCACTATTCGAATTTGAAAGATGTTTGGCGAAGAAAGAAAAGGATGTCTCCTTCGCGGAATCCTCAGCCCTTCTAGAAGACATCGAAAATCAGTTCGATGAACTGATTAAGAGTTACAGGAAGAAGGCTCGTCTCTTGGAAGCCGTATTCTTGGCTGGCACCATTGCTTCTTCTTTTGTGCCGGGAGGGTTCGCGTTGACGGCAACATTGGCTGGAGTTAGTTGCTTTGATCCTGCAGCCAAAATCCTGTGCGGCAAAGAGCCAATGCGTGAAGCCGCAAAGGTTTTCACGATTAAGAAGGGGTTAAGGTCATTTTTTGACATCTCAGACCTCTACAGACAGTAAATCCGATCTGTTGAGTGTTGGCGAGTAATAAATAGCAATTCAGCCCAAAGCAGACTTCATACAAGTTACCGATTTAGTCCGTTTAACCCCGTTGTTCGTATTTTGATGTGTTTACGACGCTGCCTAGGGTTGAGGTTGTTGCGGATAGGGGTTTGAGTTTTGACAGCATGCGTGACGTGTTTTTGCAGAGTGCAGATATCAACAAACGTTTTGTCCAGAATAATGAGGCCCTTCACTAAGACCCAAAAACTGAATTTTCGCTAACCTACAGTCTTAACGAAACTTATTTGTGTTTGAGGTTCAAAATATGGGGTATATGCCCCAAGAATCGGACTCTGTTGCTTTGAATTTAGCCCTTAAGTTTTAAATATCAATTGGCACATACGCAGTCCCATGCAAGTTGCCGATTTGATCCGTTACAACCACATTGTGCGTGGGCTCTATTTTGATGCGTTGGCGAAGTTGCCTTGGTCTGAAGTTGTTGCAGACAAGGGTTTGAGTTTCGATTCGATGCGCGATGTCTTTTTGCATTTGACGTTGGTTGAGGACCGCTGGGTCAGCTTCATCATTCCCGGTCGCCTCGAACAGTGGGTTAACCCAGATTTCAACTTGTTCACGGATATGGAGTCGCTCAAGCGGTATGCGGATGAGGTGCGGGGTAGAACCGAAGCCTACCTGTGCAAGCTTTCAGGTAAAGAGCTCAGCAGGCAAGTGACCGTTTACTGGGGCGAAAAACCCACCGATATTCCCGTTGAAAAAGGCTTAACCCACATGGTAATCGAGGACATGATTCATTATGGCGAGTTGTCGGCGGCGCTGTGGCAGATGGGTTTGGAGGCGCCTTACATGGGGTTTTGGAGGTTCGGCATTTCCGAGCCTACCAGCGCAAGCTACGAAACTAAGAAGCCGACCTAAACGTCGAAGCTTTAATTTTTAAAGTGTATCGACGAATTGTTTCGTCTTTCCGTAGAGGCAGTTGACCCCTATAGCCCGTGTTGCACGCAAACGCAAGCTAGCCGATGGCTTTCAGCCGAAGATTTGGGTGTCATGCGAGCCAGCTAAGGTTTATAGATGGTTTTGCCATTTCTTTGAGTGTAATCTTTTAGGTTAAATTTAGGCGGAGGTGATTTTTTTGGCGGATATTGTTGATACTGCCATGGCTTCAGACATGTTCAAAACTCTAGTCGCAGCTATAAAAGCCGCAGGACTCGTTGACACACTTAAGGGTCCAGGTCCATTCACGGTTTTTGCGCCCACTGACGCCGCGTTCGCGAAGTTGCCTAACGGCGCGCTTGACATGCTGCTTAAGGATACGGCGAAGCTGAAGGACGTTTTGATGTTCCACGTTGCTGAAGGAAAGATTATGGCTGCAGACTTAGCTAAGCATGAGTATTTGCAGGCTCTCAACGGAGGCGAACTGCGGATTGACGCGAAAATGTGGCATCTGCATCGAAACATGAAGGTTAACGGGGCAAACATCATCAGACCCGACTTAGTGGTGGATAACGGCGTTTGCCACGCGATAGATGCGGTTTTGATGCCGAAGATGGCAATGGTGGAGAAACCAATGTAAAGCGAATTCCGCCGTTCTTGCGGAAACCTTATTTTTTTATAAGAAGACCGTTTTTTAAATTTGGTTTTTGCAATTATTTTTGACCAAGCCCTTTGCCGAGTAGGTTTTCATTAATTCCAGAGCATGAAAAGAAGGCTGTTGTCTGAGGGCTTATTTGGGTTTAGGGCTGCTTGTTTTTGCTTTTTGAGTTGCCGCAACTGGTTTCATGGGTGTGCCGCAGCAAACTATCTTGCACGGTTCGCAGCCGCATGGTTCATCGACCATTAGTATTAGTCCGCAGTCTTCACATTGGTATTTGTCGCCTTTTTTATTTGCCAAAATACCACCTGCCTAAAAAATCGCTACATAACAATGGCATTTCCATTCATATAAGAATATCCAAAAATGCACCAAACAAAGAGTCAAAATAAAATGAAATCGTTTATTTTTCTTTCTTCTTGTATGCTTGCCAAATACCCACGATTACCAAAATAATGCCTGGAACTGAGAAAACCCAATAGCCTGTTTCATTATATCCAATTGTGTGGATGGGCCCCCCTGTCGAATTCCCATAAATCGGATTTTGAGATACGACATAATAACCTAAAAGAATCAACCAAACACCAATAACAAAAAGCAGAAGAGCATATTGTTTAAACATTTTGTGGGATCCCTTAGTCTTCTCTCGTATGCTATCGGTCAGAATTTAAAACTTTGGAAGACCGTATTGCCTGCTAACTTAACAGTATCCCAAAAATGTTACCTGTATGTCGCCGTTGTCGGGTTTGCAAAAGTCTCCGAGTGGTCTTGGGTTAGAGTTGTTTGATTTCGCCGAAGCCGTCGCAATCTGGGCAAACCTGCCCGTTGATGGCTATGCGGTAGTCTTTGCCTCTGCCTGAGCATGTGGGGCATTTTTCTGCGTATCCTTCTGGAAACAGACGCCAGCCTGTTCCTCGGCATTTTAGGCATGCTACGCCGATGTCTGAGTTGCTTGTGTCTCTGCCTGATCCGAAGCAGATTTTGCATTTGACTCGTCTGTAGCTGATTTGCCTTGAGGGAGATGACTCTAATTGTGTTTTCATCTGGCTCACCAGAAAGGGTGAAGTTAGCGCCTTTTGGTATTAAAAATTTGTTGCTTTCCAATTTTGATTCTCAATCAACCATTTTGGCGTTTTAAAGTTTTTCTTTAATTTTGCTTGCCATTTCGTCAAGTTTGGCTCTTTCAACCTTAACGAGGTCGCCGAAACGCGGCAGCTTTTGCCCTTCAAACCTCGGAACGATGTGCACGTGCAGATGGAAGATGTCTTGGCCTGCGGCTTTACCGTTTTGCTGAATAATGCTTATGCCGTCGGCATGCGTGGCTTCTTTGACGGGCGCCGAAATTTTTTTGGTTGCGATGTAAACTTGGCTAAGCAGATTGTCGGGGATGTCGAAGATGTCGACGTAGTGTGCTTTAGGTATCACGAGGGTGTGTCCCACGGTTAAGGGTCTTATGTCGAGGAAAGCCATCACCACCTCGTCTTCGTAAACTATGCTGGCTTGTGCTGTCTTGTTGGCTATTTTGCAGAAAATGCATGATTCGTCAAACGTCAAACCCGAAGCCGCCTCTACATTTTACTTTGTCGCATCAACGCATTAAGTTTACCTCAGAGCTTTTTTTCGCATCAACTGCTAACTTGCTGGGCGTGAAAATCTTTCATTGGGAGGATAACAGTTTATATGCGAAGAAAACTCATGATTATTCGACAGTAGAGGTTTATTGAAATGAGCAAACTAGAAGATCAAGTTCGTGAAGAAGTTGGCAAAGTGCAAGACCCCGAAACTGGGCAAAGCTTCGCTGAAATGGAGATGATCCAAAGCGTCAAAGAAACCGCGCCCGGCGAATTCACCGTAGAATTTGTTCCGACAAGCCCATTCTGCCCGATCGCTTTCAAGCTTGCCGCTGACATAAAAGCCGCCGCAAAATCTGTCCCAGGCGTAACCAAAGCCCTTGTTTACTGCCGTGGACACGCGATGGAGCAGCAGATAAACGAAATGACCAACAAACAGTAAAAATCTTTTTTTCGATTTCTTTTTTCCAATTTTTAAATTGCACTATTTCATTTTTGTGAACGCCCAAGTGCCGACGACAACCATTAATCCGTCAAACAACGCGACCACGCCCAGGTCAACCCATAGCCCTTGAACCTGAAAAGGCACCCACGCAGCACCCAAAGTAACGTGTCTTAATGCGTCTATGCCGTAGGTCAACGGGTTCCAAACGGCGATATCAGAGAGCCAACTGGGAAGTCCACCGCCTTTAAGCAGGAACAATGCGCCGCTTAGAAAGAACAGCGGCAAGTTCACGAAGGTTTGTATGGCGCCGAAGCCCTCAAGGTTGCCCATGAAGCTTGCAATCGTTAATCCGATGCTTACCAAGCCAAAAGTGACCAGCAACATCACAGGCAATGCGTAGAGGACCGTTATGGGGTTTATTGGGATGCCGATGGCTAAGCCGATGGCGAAAACAATTATGCCCTGCATGAACGCGTCTGTGCTGTCTCCAACCATTTTTCCCAGAAAAATTGTCAGTCTGGAGACGGGTGCAACCAAGGTTTCTTTCATGAAGCCGAATTCTTTGTCCCAGATGACGTTTATGCCCATGAACATGGCTGTGAAAAGCAGCGTCTGACCGACTATGCCTGGAAGCAGAACTTCCTGGTAGTTTAAGCCTGGCGGCAACACGATTCGCGCGGCGAAGGCGGCTCCAAAGATTATAAGCCACAGCAGAGGCTGAACGAAGCTGGTTACAAGCCTGGTTCTGTCGCGGATGAAGCGTTTGATTTCTCGGAGCCAAAGACTGTAGAAGCCTCGGGTTTCACTCACCTTATTGCTCTCCTGCGGGCTGCTGCGGCTCCATGCAGCTCTTTGCTTGTGTCTTCACGGATGTTTCTGCCTGTGTAATGCAGGAAGACATCTTCAAGGTTAGGTTCACGCAGCAGTAAAGATTCAACGTAGATGTTGTTTTGGGTTGCCAACTCCATGATTCGGGGCATCACAGTTTTGCCGTTGCGCACAGTTATTTCCAAAGCACCGTCAACGATTTTCTTGTTACTTAACCCTAACCATTTAGTTACAAGTTCGGATAGCTCGTCAATTTTGTTTGTTTTTATTACGACAACGTCGCCTTCCAACGTGTCTTTAAGCTTAGGCGGTGAATCTAAGATGACGATTTTGCCGTGGTCCATGATGCCGATGCGGTCGGAAAGCCTATCCGCTTCATCCATGTAGTGAGTAGTTAAAACCACGGTGATGTCGTGAGCCCTCTTTAGCTCCAAAATGTACTTCCATATGTGGTCCCTTGTCTGCGGGTCTAACCCGACGGTGGGCTCATCCAGAAACAGCACTTTGGGGTAATGAATCAAGCCGCGTCCCAACTCAAGCCTCCGCCTCATCCCACCCGAGTAGGTACGCATTAAATCGTCGGCTCTGTCGTCAAGTTCTATGAGTTTTAGGATGCGGTCTATGCGTTCTTTCTGCTCCGAGGGTGGAACACCGTACATGTTTGCATGTATGTACAGGTTTTCTCTTCCTGTTAAGCGGTCGTCGATGCTTGGATCCTGAAAAACAATGCCGATTGATCTGCGAACTTTATTTGCTTCTTTAACGATGTCGAAGCCGTTAATCGTCGCGGTGCCAGACGTCGGCTTAAGAATGGTGCAAAGCATCGATATGGTTGTTGTTTTACCTGCCCCGTTTGGCCCCAGCAACCCGAAGATTTCCCCAGACTCAACCGTTATGTTGAGGTCATCCACTGCCTTAAAAGAATTGTACGCTTTTGTTAAGTGGCGAGTTTCAATGACATGGGTCATTTTTCGGTTTCTCTTTCAGCAATTGGGACACAGGCGGGATTTAAGCTTATTTCATTAAAACATTAAGAACTTCAGTATACATGGAAAGACTGGCAGATCGATTTATCTTCCATGGCTTTGCGATTTCTGAAAAACAGAAAAATTGCTCATCTTGAACTTGATATATCTAAGGGGGATAAATAATGGAATTTTGCTTATTTTTTAGTTTATAGTAAGAATAACGTTTAGACAACATTTATTACAGTTAGCGCTTGCATGTTTGCGAAAGGGAAAGGAGAGAGTGATGCATTTATGAACAAGAGAGTATCATCCGTTTCTTTAGTTTTAATCTTTTTAACTATCCTGTTGGTTTCCACATTCGTTGGAACATTAAATGTTGTTAAAGCAGATGTGCCGCAGCAATCTAGCGTGTCTGTTTCCTGTTCACCTAGCCAATCTACCCTCGGCTCAAGTTTCACATGTACTGCCACGGTTTCAGGGTCAAATCCTACAGGCTCGATATCTTGGAGTACCAGCAACAGGTTTACAGGCGTATTTGGTTCCATACATACAACTTTGATCTCTGGGTCTGCGTCAGTCACTTATTATGATACTGCCCCAGGCTTAGCCACCATTACTGCGCTTTATAGTGGCGATGCAGCCAATGAGCCCAGCATCGGTAGGAGCAGTTTGATGATTTACAATTCATTATCGGATGATTTTACGGCTGATTCTGGGTTGAATACTCTTCTTTGGCATGTCGGAGCGACAGGAGATTGGTTATCGCCAGAGGGTCCTGCTGCACCTGAAAGTCCAAATTTGAGTTTTTCCAGTTCTGGCATGGGCATGAATATTGGAACTGGTAAAATTGCAGGGATTCAAAGTGTGAATTCGTTTTCTGGTCCGTTCACGCTTCAAGCTTCAGTGACGGCCACAGCAAGCTACGGGGATCCTTTTGCTCTGTGGATTTCTACTGCCGATGGGAATCACGGTGTGGGTATTGATGGTGAGTTAGGTGATAATGGTCAACCAGTAGGTGTAGATGGGTATTATGCTGAGCCGTTGTCGAATGGTCAATACTTGGTGAATAGAGGGTTGCTTGGTATTTGGTTGGGTGCTGATTCAGGTTCAAATTGGTGGACCGTGCAGAATAATCTGATGCTTTCTGCGCCTCAACTAAACACTGTTTACCAATTGAGCATAAGTGTGGATTCAAGTGGTACTGCCTCTCTCGAGGTTAGTTCAGGCGGGAAAATCTTGGGGCTGGCTTCAGCTCAAGTGGGCACGGGTCCATTCTACATTTCACTCATGACGGAAGAAGACTTGCCCGGTATGCCTGACACATCTGTAGGGTCTGATCAGGCGTATTGGCAAAATGTGTCTCTTCAGACGACGACTCCAGCTTCACCTTCTGCCAGTCCAACTTCTGTTTCTTTTTCCTCTAACCCTGTTTCAGTTGGTGCTCCTGAGATTTGTACTGCTAAGGTTTCAGGGACAAATCCTACAGGCTCAATAACGTGGAGCTCAAGTAGCAGCACTGGTTGGTTCAGTTTCGCTTCAACTTCATTGTCGTCTGGAACTGCGTCAACAGTCTACACTGATACAAACACAGGCATCGTTACTATCACGGCAACTTACAGCGGCGATGGCACTCATCTATCAAGCAGCGGTAGCAACATTTTGGGGATATCTAATGGGCTATTTGATAATTTTACTACTGATTCGTCTCTGAATCCTTTTCTTTGGGAAGTTAATGGACCTGTCGGACTTAAAGTAGCAGACGCTTGGCAATCGCAAGATGGTGGAAACCCTGTTACGGTTGTTGATCCGACTTTGAGTTTTTCCAGTTCAAATGGCATGAGCGTAAGCGGCGTAAGCAATTATTATCAAATTTCAACGATTCAAAGTGTGCAGTCGTTTTCAGGTCCCTTTACGCTGCAAGCTTCCGCGAAGGCAGCAGCAAGCCATGACAATCCTTTTGCCTTGTGGATCTGTACTGCTGACGGAAATCACGGTGTAGGCATTGACGGCAACTTGGGTGTACATAACGGGTGGTACGGTATATGGGAAAGTCGCGATACTGGCAAAGGCTGGTCAGTAGAGAATTCTACGCTGTATTCTTCGCCTCAGCCGGACACGATTTATCAATTGAGCATAAGTGTGGATGGAAGTGGCACTGCCTCTCTTACGGTACGTTCGGGTGGACAAGTCTTGGGGAGCGCTTCAGTCCAAGTCGGTACGGGTCCATTCTACATTCAACTCATTCAGGCTCGAAGGCTACCCAACCACATCTGCAGGGTCGAATCAGGGGTATTGGCAAAGCGTGTCTCTTCAGACGGTAACTTCACCCCCCACTTTAACTCCGATTGACGTTTCTTTTTCATCTAACCCTGTCTTAGTCGGTTCGGCTGTTACTTGCACTGCAACAGTGTTGGGGTCTACTCCGACGGGTTCCATAACATGGAGCACAAGCAGCAGCACAGGCACTTTCAGTTCCGTTTCGACGCCTTTGTCGTCTGGAACTGCGTCAACAGCCTACACTGACACAAACGCAGGCACAGTAACTATCACAGCAACTTACAGCGGCGATGCAGACAATGCTCCCAGCAGCGGCAGCGCTACTCTATTTCTTACTCAAACTACAACCGTGACAACTGCGCTTTCTCCAGACACTATTGATTTAGGCTCTTCTGTCGCTGACACCGCAACTGTGAGTGCATCCACAGGCGGCGGTTCAGCTACGGGCTTCGCTAATTTCTATGTCTTAACAGGCGGTACGTGGATTAATCTTGGAAGCACATTTCTGAATGCTGGTTCCAGCACAATCGGGTATACTCCTCAAGCTTCTGGCACCTACTACCTAATGGCTCTCTACATAGGAGACTCGACTATCGCCAGTTCATCAAGTGTCGCCGAAACTTTAACGGTGAATCCTGCCCTTGACGCTTGGATTTCTAACACCCCTGGCGATTTGGAGGTTGGGCAATCTGGACAGTTTATAGCTGCAGTTACTGGAGGTTCAGGCACCTACAGTTATCAATGGTACGTTAACGGCGCTCCTGTTTCAGGTGCTACCAGTCAAACTTTCAATTATGCACCCCAAACCGCAGACGTTGGTCCAGCCAACATTAACGCCGTAGTCACTGACAGCCTCGGCATATCCGCTAACACTGGCCTCTCGTACTTCACAGTAAATCCTGCCCCAACAGTAAGTATCACGCCTGCCACCGTCAACATTGACGCCGGTCAACCGCAAACATTCACTGCAACCATTACAGGCGGCGATGCACCCTTCTCTTACCTTTGGTTCTTGAACGGGCACTCTGTTCCCATCGCCACAGGTGCGACATGGACTTTCACTCCGAACACCTCTGGATCCGACAGTGTATATGTCCAAGTAACCGATGCTGCCGCCGTCACATTCGACTCTAACGTTGCCACCGTTAACGCCGCTGCTGTTGGCGATTGGACTATGTTCCACAGTGACACTGGACACAGTGGTTCTTCAAGCTCAACCGGACCTACCACCAGCAATCTTCTCTGGAGTTACCCAACTGGCGGTGCTGTGTATTCTTCTCCTGCCATTGTTAACGGAGTTGTCTATGTGGGTTCAGACGACGGGAACGTGTATGCTTTGAACGCTTATACAGGCAATCAACTTTGGGAGTTCTTTGCGTTTGGCGCGGTGGATTCCTCTCCAACTGTTGTTGACGGAGTAGTCTACGTGGGTTCAGGCGACGGCAACGTCTATGCTTTGAACAGTGCAACTGGCAGCCTGATTTGGCATTCCCCAATAGGCTCACCAATCGATTCTTCGCCTACAGTGGCCAACGGCTTGGTCTATGTGGCTTCAGAGAATTGCTATGTGTACGCTTTGAACGCTGCAAACGGTGCCCAAATATGGAGCTACCAAACATGGGGCTCGGTATCCTCTTCTCCTGCTGTTGCCAACGGCGTAGTCTACATAGGCTCAGATGATGGTAACGTGTATGCGCTGGACGCTACAACTGGTGCGCTGGATTGGTCTTTTTCAACATACGCGGTATCTGGTGGTCCGGTGGTTTCGTCTCCTGTTGTTGTTAACGGTGTGGTGTATGTTGGGTCGGAAGACGGTTACGTCTACGCGTTAGATGCTTTGACAGGCAACCTAAACTGGAGCTTTTCAACATATTCACTAAGTGGAAGTGGGGGTCAGGTGACTTCGTCTCCTGCTGTTGCTAACGGCGTGGTTTATTTTGGCTGTAATGATAACAACGTTTATGCTCTGGACGCGACGACAGGTCTCCCGATATGGAAATGCACTACCAACGGCGCAGTGGAGTCTTCTCCTGCTGTTGCCAACGGCGTAGTCTACGTAGGCTCAGACGATGGCAACGTGTATGCTTTCAATGCTGCAAACGGTGTATTAATTTGGAGTAATTGGTTTGACTCAGCTGCTGTGCGTTCCTCACCGGCAATATCTAATGGTGCACTATACGTTGGGTCAGACGACGGAAATGTTTACGCTTTTGGCCAGTTTCTCATCCTCTCAACTCCTGCAATAAACGGTCTACAAGTTGACTTCAACGCTGCTGTAAGCTCAGATTTCGGTTATGTTCAGTGGAGCTTTGGCGACGGCTCCGGAGCCAGCGTAGGCTCTTCGTACAGTCATACCTATGGCTCCGATGGAAGCTACACCGTGACGGCTACCGCCTTCTATACTGACGGGTCATCTTTGTCAGCCTCTATGGTGGTGAATGTTTGGGCGGGCGAATTATCAGGCGGCAAACAACTCACCTTAAACGCTGGCAGCGGCGGCTCAGTATCCTACAGCTCAAACGTAGGCTCAGGCACAATCCCCGCAGGCGGATCCACAACGCTCTACCTAGCAGCCGGCGACTCCGTATCGCTGACAGAAACCCCCAGTTCCGGTCACACCTTCACCTCTTGGACAACTTCAGGCGCCAGCAACCCAACACCAACCTCACAAAGCATCAGCCTCACAATAAACCAAGATGCAACTGCTACTGCAACATTTGCGGCTGCCCCAACTGCTCACTCTGTTATGCCCGTAACTGGCGGCTCTGCAACGGTAGATCAATCAACGACGACAGGTACCAGCGTGACTGTCTCTGGGCCTTCTTTGTCAGATGGCACAAAATTGGACGTTACCTCTGTCTACTACGGTAGTCAACAGCCGTCGGGAACAGGCGCAATATCGGTTAGCGGTGCAGTCTTCTATGATGTCAATGTAGTGAGAGATGACGGTGCTGCCTTAGGCTCAGACGTTTATGTGACTGTGAGCTTTACCGGCGCAGGCTTCTCAAGTTCAAGCGTTATCATGTACTGGAGTAGCGGCAGTTGGGTCCCAGTTGCCACAACATTCACTGCCCCCGACACCGTCACAGGCACAATTCCCGCATCAGCCCTAGGCGGAACACCCTGTCTAGTTGGAAATCTAAATGTGTTTTCTGCGCCTGAGTACCCAATCGGTGCCTTAGCTGCTGTAGCTGCTTGCTTTGTAGCTTTCGCAGCGACCCTTAAACTCAAAAAATCTCCACCCCACACAAACAACAAACGCGTCGCTTAAACTCCATTTTCCCCTTTTCCCAGCGCATCTTTTTTCAACCTTTTTTGGTATTCTTAACCGTAATAGCCAAGCGAGTTAGGACGGCGCTCTTAATGCCCGTTCTTCTAGTCAATAAAAATAGTTTTTTTCTATGGTTTACGATTCGGTTTCCGTAACATTAAATTTTTACTATAGCTATTACTAGACTGGTGATTTTTGTTGCCAGAAATGAATTTTGAAGGAACTGCTAGTTGGAAAGGCGGAACCGAATGTTCGCTTTCAGTGAAAGGCAAAGAACTCGTTGTTGTCAGTCCACCCCCGATGTTCGGAGGAAAAGAAGGGTACTGCGTGCCAGAAGACATCTTCGCAGCGGCTTTAGCATCATGCATCAACACGCTGTTTATGCTGATTGCCAAAAACAGCCAACTGGGAATGAAGAGTTTGGATACCAAAGCTACAGTTAAGATGAACATTGAAGGCATGGAGAAGCTCATCTTCACCGACGTGCACTTCCAGATGAACGTCGGCTTGCAAACAGACAATGAACGCGAACGCAAAAAAGCCAACACGGTCTACGGGATGGCGCAGAAGATTTGCCCGATAAGGCAGTCCTGGGGCGAAGCGGTTCCAATAAGCTTCGAACTTAACTTCAAATAAAAACCTACGTCAGAAGAACCAAATTTTCCTTCCCTCATCCCTTTTTTGTCGTTCTCCGTTTTTTATCCAAAAAATATTTGAAGTCAATAGGCCTATTACCAGTTGGTGTTCATGAGAAGAACGGCGTTAATCATCTTATTCGCCGTGGCACTTTCTGCAGCGTTAACCATAAGCGTCTTTTCCTTGCCCTATTTCCAAAACGCACAGACACATTCTGCCCCTCTAATGCAAACCCCACCTGC
Organism: Candidatus Bathyarchaeota archaeon; assembly: GCA_963780185.1. Lineage (GTDB taxonomy): Archaea > Thermoproteota > Bathyarchaeia > Bathyarchaeales > Bathycorpusculaceae > Bathycorpusculum. The sequence continues at coordinate 55,865 of CAWABA010000006.1, forward strand.
AAACACTACCCAGCTAACGCCTACCCCCACGCCTGCACCGACCCCGACGCCCACTGCAACGCCTGCTTTGACTCCAACACCAACCACGACACCGACACCTACTCCGCCAACCGCTACGCAGGTTACCGCGGTCAATGGCAGTTTCCAGCTTACAATGTCTATTCAAAAAACTGTTTTCAGCGTCGGCGAGCCAGTTAACGTGACACTTACGCTCACAAACATCAGCAACCAAAATGTTACCATATCGGTTGATATGTGGCTGCTGGATTTTGTCGTGAGCAACAGCACAAACAACTTAATTTACCAACATACAAATGACGGAGCCATGGCGCAGTGGGTAATGCTAAAAACGCTTCAACCGGGTGAAAACGTAACCGATAGTTACGCTTGGTCTCAGAGATACAGCGGCCCAAACCCGGGACCAGCAGTTTCACCTGGAACATACTACATCGCCGGCAAGAGCCCAGGCATCGGCGACCTCGACACAGGTTATCTGCTGCAGACAACTCCACTTGAAATCATGATAGTCAACAATGGGTAAGTAAAAAACGGCTTTAAACCCGATTCCGCGGCGATTTAGAGGCGTTTTTTTGTGGGTAAGTTTGGAAAAGCCTAAATACTAGGAGCGCCATGCTTACTGTGTAAGCTTCATAATGCTTACGCGGTGAGGGAAAAATGACACTTAGCCTCGGATACCTAACGCCTAAACAAAAAACCATCTGGGACCTAAAAAGCCGCGGACTCCAAGAAGCACATATCGCAAGAGAACTCAACGTAACCCGCCAAACCGTACACAAAGCCATAGACACCGCCAACCTCAAAATCGGCGAAGCACTGGAGGAAACCGCGAAAATAAACAAGATTGAAATCCAAAACCTGGACGCTGCCAAAGGGTTCCTGCTCGGCTACAGCAGTCACTTCAAAACTCAGGCGTTCATAACTTTTTCCGCAAAAAACGGCGTCCAAGTCTGGTACAAACACGAAGGCAACTGCCAAAAATGCAGCCGAATAACCGAATGCCGAAATGCCCTGCTGTCGGAAGCAAAAGACCGCAACTTCCTTATCCTCGACGAGACAAACAAAATTTTGCCCTCGAAACTTGCAGACGCATTGTTTGCAAAAATAGTTGGCGATAAGAATGAGAATGCGTAGGAGATTTGAAGATTTTAAGAATTGGTGCCCTCAGCCACCTGAGCGTTTACCAATTAAACTGAATAGCTATACCGTTCCAATTGCTGTTGCGCTTACTGCCGCTTTAGTTTTTGGTATGTTCTTCTCGTTGCCTTCTCAACAACTCGCAGCTAACCAGCCTTTGCCCAAATTATCCGACATAACGTCATCTACATACAACTCTTCCCAGACGTCCCCGTTGCCGACTTCTACGCCGACTGCAACTTCATCCTCTCAAAGCAATAATTCGTCGCAGGTTGGCTATTGGACTCTTAACATTACAACCACAAACGACGACCCCAATTCGGTGACGCCTAACGGAATAGTCCAAGTGCCTATGAATCAATCAGGCATAACTGTGACTGACGATGGAAGTGTCGGTTTCGTTTTTTTGGCTTGGGTGTTTGACAATCAAACGTATACTTGTCAATCACCTACAATATTCATTCCGACGCAACAGGTGAATAGTTCGCACACACTTGTGGCATTGTTTATGGGGTCTCCCGTGGCCCTACCCGTAATGTATTTTTTCACTATCTCTCCTCAAAACATCAATGTTTCGCAAGGTAACGCGCAACAAATAACTCTCACCTTTAAATCAGTAACTTCGTCAGAATTAGAAGTCCCCATAGAAAACCTCACAGTGGTCGGCTACACAAGCGACCTAAACTACAACTTCAACGGAAATTCGTCTGGATGGAGTACCTCAGCTCAAGACGCAGTTTTCACGTATTCTTTTAGCCTAAGCCAACTAATTCTGCAACCGTACGCATCTAACTCGACTGTTCTGACAATTAACTTGGCAGACGACGCTCCATCAGGGAGCTACTCAATAGAAATCATGTTGGGCAACGAAATCTTCCTAACTGCATATAGTCCAGGTTCTATATGTTATGATTCGAATAATTCGATGGTAATGGATGTCACTTAACCGCATCACCACTCGGATGCGCATTATCCTTAAATACTGATTGCTTTTTACTGTTGCAACAACTGGGGCACAGTTAAGCATGTACACTTCGAACGCTGTTGAGCTAAGAGACGTAACAAAACGCTACAACGAAATCGTGGCGGTAAACAACCTTACCCTGTCAATCGGGCAGGGCGAAATCTTCGGGTTGCTGGGACCCAACGGCTCAGGAAAATCCACGACTCTAAAGATGCTGCTGGGTTTGGTTGCACCTAATCAGGGAAGCGTCACCGTTTTAGGGTTAGATGTTACCAAGGACCCTGTGGGAGTTAAGGCTCTTACAGGCTACGTTCCTGAATCAGCCAACATCTACGAGTTCCTAACAGGCATAGAATATTTGGATTTTATCGCCGACGTCTACAGTGTGCCACCTGCAGAGAAGAAGCAGCGGATAACCGAGTACCTCAAAGCTCTCCAACTGGAAGGTCGAGAAGGCGACATGATAAACAGTTACTCGGACGGCATGAAAAAGAAAATCAGCCTAATCTCAGCTTTCATTCATAAACCCAAGTTGCTGCTGCTTGACGAGCCGCTGAACGCGTTGGATCCCCGTTCAGCAAGGATCGTTAAGGATTTTCTGCACGAACTCAAGGGGCAAGGCGTAACCACCATCATGACAACGCATGTGCTTGAAATAGCGGAGGCGATATGCGACCGCATCGGCATCATGTATCAGGGGCAGCTTCTGGCTCTTGGCAACATGGATGAGCTCAGGAAAACGGCAAGTATGCCGCATTCAGGTTTGGAGGATGTTTTCCTCAAGTTGACGGGTACGGAAGATTTGAGAGCTGTCGTTGAGGAACTAATGAAATGAACTGGCGAAACGTTCTCTACCTGCTTCGTGTTGAACGAAAGTCAGGCAGGCTAATTCGGGGAATAAAAGCTACTCGGTACAGAGAAAACAAGATCATCGCCTACTGGCCCTACTGGGTGGCAGCGATAATAGGTATAATCGGCGGTTTTGGGGCAAACGTCATTGCTTCATCTGTCTATTCAACAGGGGTTCCTAAGGGTTTACAGCCTTTAAGCGTTGAATCGCTTAGTTTCTTCTCGGTGCTGCCGACTCTTGTTTTAGGCATAAGCATCGTGTTTTCGCTGTTTCAGCAGATCCAGTTGGCAGGGAAGGCGTCGAGCCAAGTGATGTATTGGCTGCCGGTAACGTGGGAGGAACATACTTTGGCTTCAATCTTGGCTAGCTTGCTAGGATTGCCAGCGGCAATTGTCGCAGGGCTAAGCACGGGGCTACTTGTCTTTTCAGCATACAACGGGATAGTTCTGCAGGCTTTGTTGACAATTGTGGTTTTGTTTGCCTCAGCGTTTCTGGCTAGTTCGTTGACGGAAATCGTGAGGATTTTGCAGGTGCGTTCCACAGGAGCCGTCTACAAATCAAGTGGAAAAGCAGCCATCTGGGTAAGGTTCGTTAGTACGCTTCTGTACCTTGCCATATTTTACCTGATCTACTTTTATGTCATCAATCAAACTGGCACTTTTATCGCCGCGTTAACTGCCGTTCAAAACACTGCGTGGTACGTACCGTTTGTTTGGTTGCCGCTGATACTCTCCTACATAACCCGAGGCATGATTTTGCAGGGTCTCCTGTTCACAGCCCTATCAGCCGCCCTCATTGCAGGCTTGTATTACCTTGCTGTCGAGTTAAACAAGCGGTTCGGACTCTACGAGCCGCCGGCGATTACACTGCAGAAAGGCGGAGTTTACTCGGTGAAAACTGGGCTTTTGGGGCGACTTGGATTTTCCAGCGTTGAGGCAGCGTTGATCCGAAAGGATTTAAGAGCCTTCACTCGACGCCAAGAACTGTTGTCCATTTACATTTTCCCAATAATCATAGTTATCGTTGGAATCTTCAATTCCTTAGGCATAAGTAACGGCGGCACATCAGCTTCAGCTAACCCGTTCTGGGTGGGATACATGTTTTTGGTGCCTGCCAGCACCATGGCTATTTGGCTAGGGCAAATTATGATCGGCGAGGAAGGACAAGTTATTTGGCGGATATCGTCCTCTCCAATTTCAGGCAAGAATCTTGTTAGAAGCAAGTATTTCTTCATTATTCTGTTTTCAGTGATTGTATTGGCCATTACTTCGGCTATCGGTGTGGGATTCTATCATGCGACATTGCGAAAGACAATAGTTGCCATCGTTGAATCTTTCCTCATGGTTTTGCCTGTAGCTGCAGTGTCGCTGCAAATCGGCTTAAAGTACCCTGATTTTTCGTCAACCAGGCGGGCAAGGATGGTGCGTCAAGAATGGTCGCTGATCGGCTTCATCCTATGTGCAGTCGTTGCGGCAGGAGTAATTGCTCCTGTTCTTGTCCCCTACGGCATAGGCTTGTTCACGAACTCTTCAGTAAGCAATTTGACTTATGCCATCGGCGTCGCCATAAGCGCAGCAATCTCGGCAGTCCTCACCGTTATCTTCTATCGAATCAACGTTGGCAGCGCAAAGGAGCTTCTCCGCAAAGGCGACAATTAAAAGAAAACCACCTGTGCGGCGGCATTCGGGTGTTGTAAGGCTTAATATTGGGCTATGCTTAAATGCTATCAACGAGCAAACGTTAACTTGTTTGGTGAGTGGGCGTGGGTAACGAAGGGAAAGGAACGATATTCAAGCGGAAAGACGACAGGTACCTGCTTTATCTACCTGTACGCGTGGTTGACGACAGCATGTTCCCGTTGAAATGCGAAACTTCGATGCCTGTCAAAGTAAGTTTCAGCCCAAGCGACGGCAAACTAATCGTGGAGAAATGGCAAGAGCAAAAAAGCTGAAAGCCTGCTCCGCAACTCTTTATTTATCTGTTTTGCCAATTCTTTTTTAGTGAGGTTTTATGGCAGATTTAGCCGTTAGGAGTTCAGCGTTTGACTCTGGCAAGCCCATTCCGCGAAAATACACCTGCGACGGACAAGACATCAACCTGCCGTTGACCATTGAAGGCATCCCGAAGGAAGCAAAAACCCTGGTTTTAGTCATAGACGACCCTGACGCGCCAAGCGGCATATTCGACCACTGGATCGTCTGGGGACATCCCTGCGTCAACAAACAAAATTGCTGAGAACTCGGTGCCTGATATGGAGGGATTAAACGGTGCGAGACAGACGGGCTACATGGGTCCATGTCCGCCTTCAGGCACGCACAGGTACTTCTTCAAGGTTTACGCTTTAGACACCGAACTCGGCTTAGGCATAGGCTAAAGGCTACACCAATCTCTTGGTCATAGGCTCTCCTCGGTTGACGTTTAATAGGACGGCTTTGGATGAGTCCTGCAGCTACCTTGACAAGGCGGGAATGAACTTTATCGTTTTAATCACCAGCTACCCCATGTACAACGGCACCAACGGTTACCCTGGAAACGACACGGTTTTTGACTGGATGGGCAACGCTACGCTGCGGTATCCTCGTCATCTGTTGGGTTTTTACAGGTATGATGAGCCGGGCGGAAACCAATTGGATGACGCAAGGTTTCAGCTTATCCACAACGCCACTAGCTCCGCCGAAGCATCTGACGAGTACGTTTACAACTTGGGCGGCATCGTGCATTTTTACGCTTCCATCGGCGACAGAACTGCGGAGCCAACGGCTAGAATCTTCACTTCGGACTATGGGCTTTACTGGTTTGATTACGCGTCAGGGTACAGCACGGTTTTCGGTGAGTTTGTGGGGAACCAAAGCAGACAAACCACAATTGCGTTGGAGAGAGGGGCAGCTCAATCCTTCAATCGCCAGTGGGGAATCATAATTACGTGGAAGTATGACCAGCAGCCCTACCTTGAATCCCCCGACGAAATGTACAGTGACCTGTCGCTGGCTTACAGCGCCGGAGCCACCTACGAGGTAGTTTTCAGCTACCCCAACGCCACCGTTCCCGGCTCATACGGCACATTGACCCCTGATGACCTTAAGACTCTGCAAACGTTCTGGACCGCAGTCCACACGGACCCTGACCAGTTCGGGTCAAACCCGGCTGAGGCAGCTTATGTTGTCCCTGCAAACTTCGGGTTCGCCTTCCGCAGCGCCACGGACACAATCTGGGGCTTATTCCCAGCCAGCAACGACTCCTTCACGGCGAAAATTTGGAGCGACACCCAACTCCTCCTATCAAGGTACAACGGAAAATTGAACATTATTTTCTACAACCAAACGTTGATCCAGCCAACTCTCAACCAATACGCCCAAATCTACTACTACAACCAGACCGTCACGTGATTTCCGCTGGTGTTCCAGTTTACGGGTAAAGCCTTTAAACGTAAACGTAACATTTAAGCAACCTGTCGATTGGTTCATGGGAGTTGGGGGCATCTGCAGGTTGGCTGAGAAAAAGCGTGTTGAAGCTGAATCCACAGAGGATTTGCCTTCTCTTGACGCATCGGGCATCGCCGAGTACATCCGCTTCGACTGTTGCCCACGCTTTTTCAAACTCCGCTTCGAAGAGAAAGATGAGAAAAAAAATCCTTGGCCTGAAGCCTTCCACAAACCCTTAAGCCCCCTGCTTTTCACCGCTGGCAAGCAGCTGGAGGAAAAAACGGTTCAGGAACTCAAGTCTAAAGCAGCCGACTACAAAGACTTCACATGCTACGACCCTAAACAGCAAAAAGAGCGGTGGCCCATCGAGTGGCAAAAATCGCGCCAATCAATAATGGACGTTCTTGGAGACGCTGTTTCAGCCAAAGAAGAAGCAGATTACAAACCTGTTTTGATTTATCAAGCGCCTGTAATGGGTCACATCGGCTTGTGGGATGTAAAAGGCATCGCCGACCTAATCAGCGTCTGGCCAAGCAGAACCGGCAAAGTTAAAGTCCGCATTTTCGAAATCAAATCGTCATGGAAAGAGCAGACGGCGCACCGCATCCAAGTGGCAATCTACGTGCAACTGTTAACTGCAGCTATAGGCGAGCTTGCATCCAAGGTCGATTTTGAAGGCGGAGTAATAAACAAAGAATCGGACTTAGAGAATCTTGCGCCAGAGAGCCTGCCTTCTTTTCGTCTTGACCCCTTAATCCAGGATGTTCAAAGGCTCCTAAGCGTAAACGGGGAGCTTTTCAGAATCCACAAAAAAAACCTCTGCGACGTGGAGTATCAGCTTTCTTGGCGATGTGACAACTGCGGCTACAACGAATGCTGTGTGGTTCGAGCAGTCGAGAAAGAAAGCGTTGCGCTGCTTAATTTGACTCGGGGCGAGCAGAAGGCGCTGCGGCTGCATGGGATTTTGCTGCTGGAAGACCTTGCCAAGTTGAAGGCTGTACCCAGGCAAGAGGAGCAAAAACCATACAACTTCAAGGAGATTCGCGCCTTAGACCCGCAGAACGTGCAGTCCCTGTCCGCTGACCCAATCATCGGCGGCAAGCTTGACAGGCTAATTCAGAGAGCCCAATTCATGCTTTTTGGAATCCGTCCCACAAGCCCCTACGCAAACAAAGTTAGGTCGATGCCTTGGCTAACTGGGACAGGCTACGGAACCTTGCCTGAAGACAGCCCGCAGGAAGGCGCCGACAGTGCACTTCTCTTCAAACCTGACGGCATGATACGCGTCTACTTTCACATTCAATGGGACTATTTGGTAAACATCATTTCAATGATTACCGCCCGCGTCAGCTGCACACGATACCGCGGCGAACCCATCAGCATCTCCAAAATCGTCAAAGCAATTCCCAAGGAGCAGAAAGACTGCGTAGACGAAGAGCGTAGCTTGCTGCAGGCGTTCTTCACAGCCTTAACCGAAGCCGTCAACAAAATCGCGGTTGACGTCGGCAGCCCAGATGAAGCCCCCATCCACCTCTACTTCTACACACGCCAAGAACGCGACCACCTAATGGACGCGGTACGACGACATTCTTCTCTAGTGACCGCCTGCGCGGTCCGAGACCTCCTCGGCTTGAGGCAGGCAATTGACCAGCCCATGTTTTCAATAGTGCAAGACGAAATTTTGCTGAGGAAGGCGGTTGGCTACACGAGCACGGGGCTTTTGCCGGTTCTTAAGCAATCAAGCTACTTCAGCAGCAACCAATGGGTAATCAACCGCAAAGACGGCTCACAGCTTGACCTACGCCGCGTCTTCTACGACGGCTTCTTCAACTTTGACATGCCGTACACAAAAAACCCCGACGACACCATGGCATTTCTTATAGGACCCGACCTCAGACACAAAGAAGGGTACTATCCAGCCCGCGCCCGCTTCGGAAACCAAATTCCCATCGAATATCTGTGGGCTGCGAAAGGGCGACTTGACAGCAACCAGGAGAAAGCCCAAGCAAGAATCATGGTGGAGCGGCGCATGTGGTGCGACTTCCCCCATAACACTCGGAGAATCAGCGACGAAGACTTAACGCTTCTCGGAATGCAGATTTGCATGGCGCTGGAGCATGTTGAGCGGTCTCTAAACATACGGAACCGTCGATTAGGCAAGAAACCGATTCCCGTGCCGCAAATTCCCAAGTTCACGCTGGGCAAGGCAACGCTGAAGAGCAGTTGCAGCGAGTTTTTGGATTTAGAATACTTCGCGAAACGCCAAGAACTCTACCAACATTACTCTTTGCTTCCAACCCAGCGTGTCGCGACGGGCAGGTCAGTGATTTTTGAATGCACAAGCGCTGAAGAATTGGACCGCGACTTCATCGTCAGAGGCAAAGTAATCTATGAAAGCCTCGGGTTACCCAAATCCGAATGCCTCATCAACGCCTGCCGAATCAAAGGCTCAGACGAATCAGGCTCAGGCGACTGGATGGTTGCCACGGAAATCAAGAAGAACGAGCAGGGACAGTTTGAGGAAATACAGAAGAAGTCTCCTTCGCAGCTGGAAAAATCCGCGCTTGTAATTATCGACAAAGTTAACCTGCGCAAAATGGAAATAGCCATTAAAGTGCTCAGTTGGCCCAGCGGGAAAACCCGGCAGTACCGAACGTGGCACAGCCTCCCAACCACCGACAAGACGAATGCGAAAGACGGCAAACAACAGGTTTTCGAGGCAGGACGAATCTACATTTTGGATGAGATGGCAGACGACATCATTTCTGAGCGGGCAAAAAAATGCTTAGACCACACCGACGACAACCAGCTGTACTGTTTGCTGGAAGGCTTCTTGGCAGGCACAAACAAACCCTCCGACCGCACCCCGCTGGCGAGGGATTCCGCGAAGCCTTTCTTGCGTTGGGCTAACGACAGAAGGTTGCCTCCTAAACCCGAGCAGAACCGTTTTATCGAGCGGGTTTTCAGCAAAGAGCAGGTTGTTATGCTTCAGGGTCCCCCTGGCACAGGCAAAACCGAAACTCTACAGTTGGCAGTGCTAACTCACATTGCTGCTCACAAAGCCTCAGGTAACTGCCGCGTGTTAATGGTTGCACCCACCCACAAGGCAATCCACGAATTTGTCAACAAACTGGCGAAGACCTGGCAAAGCTACTGCGTGGAAGGCGGCAAAGATTTGGCTAACTTGAGGATTTACAGGGTCGTGAACAGCGAGTTTTCGTCTGGGAAAGCGGTTGACGGTATCACATACGTGAACTACAATGAGGATGAAGAGGTTGTCACCGAACTCAAGGGTGCCCTCTCCAGCCAGGGCAGGCTGGTTCATGACGCTGGCGACGATTTTCCTCTGGTTTTGTGTGTCACGCCGCCGGGGTTGTATGGTCTTATGAAGAAGATCGGCGGTAAAGAGCCGTCTTGGGATGAAGGCTACTTTGACCTGCTTGTGGTCGACGAGGCAAGCATGATGAGGCTTCCAGAACTGATTCTTTCAGGCGCATTTGTCCACAAAACCGCCCAGATTTTGGTCGCGGGCGACCATCGGCAACTGCCTCCGATTCAAGCGCACAACTGGGAAAAAGAGGATCGACGAACCATTGAGGAAATGGCTTCTTTTCTGTCAGCTATGGATTTTCTGCGTTTACTCCGCCAAGAAGACTTGGGCTTGGAACACATCAAATCAAAGCATAAAGCCGACATACCAACCGAGCGGCTCAGCGAAACCCACCGATGCCACCGAGTTGTTGCGCAGTTCCTGCGGGACTGGGTGTACAATAAGGACGGGATCGATTTTCGTTCAGACCAAACCCAGACTCTTCACGGCTCCGTCGCTTCAACTGACGGTTTGAGGGTGGTTTTGGAGCCTGAAAACGTTTTTGTGCTGGTCGTTCACGATGAAGAGGAAAGTTTTCAGTCAAACACGGTTGAGGCTCAAATCGTTAATGCGTTGGTTCGAGCCGTGAAACCCGAACTGTGTAGGCGTTGTTACTCCGCATAATGCTCAACGGGGCGTCGTCAAGAATCTGCTGGTTGGCGGCTACGAGAACCTGCGGGTTGACACGGTGGAGCGGTATCAAGGCGGCGAAGCAGACTTCATAATCATATCGTCAACGGTGAGCGACCCCGACTACGTGCGCATCGAAAGCGACTTCCTACTTAACCTAAACCGCGTAAACGTCGCCATCTCCCGAATGAAACAGAAACTCGTCATCATCGCCAGCCGATCAATCTTCGAATTCATGCCGCAGGACGCAAAAAACTACGACAAAGCGCTCCTGTGGAAGGGCATAGCGCAAACCGTCGGATTCACAGCCAACGGCAAACCCAAATGGCGGGGAACGTTGAGCGAGTTTTTGGGAAAATCAGCGCAAGAAGTTGAAATCCAAGTTTACACAGCCCAATAACTTACAAAAAATATTGGAGTCTATTGTTTAGGTGTTCCTTAAAAGGGTCTGTTAACTCTTCGGCTCTTAAGAGTATTTGGGAAAGGTCTGTTAACCAGAGGCACTTTTAACAAGGCGAAAAACACCTGCAGATTTAGACTTGCCTTGTTGTTCAAAAGAAGAAAAAAACGAAAAACTTAAAACTGAATTGACTCAGATAAAACTGAGTAAAAATGACAGTCTTAGGAAGAGACACAAGTTCGGATGGCTTTGAGATTACTATTTATGATTATGGAGGGATGAAAGAGCCGAAGTCATTTCTGACCATGAGAATAACGAATTTCAAAATAACTGAGGACTGGACTATCTATATTCCTAATTCACTTAACTATGAAGCAGTCGCAAAAGAAATTGTAGATGTATTAAAGTTTGAATTAAAGAAAACATTAAAAACTATCGGTAAAAAAACATCAGTCACCTCTGTTAATATAAACGGGCAAATATTTGAAGTTAAACGTCGTTCAGTAAATTTTGCGATACGATGATGGTAAGCTTCATGGGGATTGTGGTAAAAAAATTTTCCTTTAATGTTTTGGACCTTCCCAGAGGTTCTAAGGGACATATCGGCGAGTTCATTGCACAATATCTCTTTGAAAGAAATATCGGCGAAATTACGAAGGATTTCAGGCTTATTAATATGACCAGCGGAGACGGTTTTTATCTGCAAGTGGGTTGTGTTAACTATGAATTTCGAATGTTTCAACATTATAAAAGTGACCAAACCGAGCGAGCACAAACTCTTTTAGCTCAAATAATTAAGGAAAGATACAGGACGATTGTGGAACGGCTAGGCACAAATCCTTTTTCCGTTGAAGACTTCAAATTTTTAGAAGAAAGAGTTGTAGCGCATGGTAAACGAGTTGTAACCGGTGATGGCGAAATTTTTAATGTTCCCTATGATGATGGAACTCCGAATAGGAGAGGTCCTCCTGCTTTTGACTACTGCGGTGTTGAAGTAAAGACGGGGCAAAAGGTGTTGGTTGATGTAAAAAACAGAATGGCACGACAAGCTGCCAGAGGGAGAACTAGAATTTACATCTTCACCGAATGAACTACAGATAACTAAAGACGCTCAGAAGTTAGGCTTTAAGGTTTACCACATTCAAATACTTCTTTCCACAACATGGCAGGTTGCCGTTAACATTATACAACTATAGGGTCTTTGAGCCCGCGCTATTTGCATAGACCTTGAGTTAGCATTCATGTGAGTTTCTTCTTAAAAGATTTGGGTAAGATTGCTGTTACAACCCTTTTTTGTTTTTATTATCCTATTTTATTCTAACACTCTGTTTTAATTCGCATTTCGTATTCTTATTCTGTTATTATGCCTTTCTCAATGAGCAAAGTCAACTAAGCAACAAACCTGTTATTGTAATTGTTTTTGCTGATGGGGGGAGAGAGTATGAGTGAGTGTAAGATTGAAAGTAGTAGTCGTTAGTAGGTAGTTCGTAGTCGTGTTTTGGGTTTGGGGATTTGGATCATCTAGAAAACCTCTACGGGTAGTTGGACGAAAAAAGAAAATTTAGATCTATTATTGTTGATGAAGGAGTATTTTCTTCTTTTCTGAAATCTTAATGTCTATTGAAACAAAAGAAAGAAAGATTGGAAGGGTTTAGTTTAGGTTTACTTCTGCGATTTGCGTCAGGTCGCTTAGGTTGGTCAGTTTGACTTCGCTGTTTGCGATCGTGTACAGTGTGTTGCCGATGTAGAGTGCGCGTGTTATTGGTCATTTTGGTTGTCGTATGTAGTAGAAGCCTGAGTTTTCGTTTATGAATCCGTCGTTGCCAAGCATCGTCGCGTTGAGGTTCGTCACTGTGCCTCTAAGTGTGAATCCGCTTGTGGAGTCAACTTTGAAGACGTATGCTCCCTGCCACATTTCTGAGTTCATAATGATTGCTGGCGGGCTAACCACAGGCGTAGATCCTGTGAAGACCTACTTTGGCGGGCACTGGAACTGTGGAGTTGTTGGATTCTGTGTAGGTTTGTATCATAGTTTTTATTGAAACGGGGATGACTAAGAGCTGCTTCTCCAGGCTGAAGAGGAACGCGTGTGGGTCGTTTTGGGCGGTTGACGAGGTGTAGTTGCCTGCGACGACGTAGTTTGCTACTTCCGTTGGGTTGTTTATGTTTGAGACGTCGAAGAGCGAGAGCTTAAGGTTGATGTTTTCGTTTCCGTTGACGATAGTGGTTTGCGACCCTACTCCGATAACGTGGTTTGCGTCATACGGGTAAAGGTAGCTTGAGTAACCTGGGATTTTCAGTTCGCCAGCAACTCTGGGTGCCTGCGGGTTGCTGAGGTCAATTACGAAGAACGGGTCAGTTTGATGGAACGTTACAAGGTAGCATGTGTCGCCTATGAAGCGGGCGGCATAGATGTTTTCTCCTGGCGCCATGTTTTCCAGTTTGCCGACAATGGTCATATTCATGTTGAGCACGTAAAGGTTGTTTTGCTGGTTTTGATTGAACGAATGAACCCGAGCTTGTGGTGGTTGCCACTCTAAAGTAGCCGTTGTATTCATCCATGGAGTATTGGTTGATGATGTAGCCTGGCACTGAACCTTTGGCTTGGAAGGTTAGGTTTTGCCCGCTGATTCCTACTCGGTAGATTGCTGTGTCTTGGCCGTTTCGGGGCAGGTTATGTACATGTTGTTTTGCGAAACGTACATGTTGCTTGTGCCGCCCATCATGATAGTCATGTTTGAAGGCGCCTGAGAAGCGTCTGACAGGTTCAGGCCGACAAAGGTGGTGTAGGTGAAGTAGGTGTTGTTTAGGTCAGTGTAGTAGATGCTTGGAGGCATAATGGTGGAGGATATAGCGTTGTTGTAGACGGTTGGCAAAACAACGTGTGCCGTTGTATAGGTTTGCGGGTTGGCTGATAACAACGTAAACTTCGTTGCCTATCATTCTGGAGTCAAAGTAGCTGCCGCTCATCGTATAATTGTATGCCAGAATTGGCGATGCCTTGTTCGTCACATCAAAAATGTAGACAAAGCTTGAAACCCCATAATTAGCGTACCCAGGGTAATAGGGCAGTTTGAACCACCCGCAATCATAACCATCGGGTAAACAATCATGTTGGCGTAGTTGCTTCCCACAACCACCAAGGTATTGCCGTTTTGGCTCAGGTACATGCCAGCCAAACTGGTGTTGTTGCCCAAAGCAATCTTTGAAACCACCGCTGGGTCCTGCGGATTAGCGTTTACAATGTAAACGTTATTTTGGGATTGCGCAGCCCAATCCTGATTTATCGTGTAGAGGTATTGCCCGTCAGTTTTAACTGTGTCAGCTTCATCTACCCCTGCAACTTGAACGTTGGTTGTCGAGTAACTGATATTGGTTTCCGCTGGAAGTCCCCGTGGTTGACGCGGCTGCTGGCGCAAGCGCATTTGTCGGGCTTGCACGTTTCGTACTGTGTAGTATTGGGAATCTAAGGGTCCGCCTGTGAAGTTGCTGGCGGCGTTGGCGTTAGCTGCAAGGAAATTTTTCATTTCAGTGATGGAGCTGAAGACTTTCAGGGGCGAAACATTTGCGGTTGAAACGAGCACTGTTGTTGGGTTGCTAATGGTGTAGATTGCCGAAACCAGTACGATGGCTGAGAGTATTGCGATTAATGCGTAGATTCTTGTTTTCTTCTTTATTTCTTTTTGAACCATACTTTTTATCTCCATTATAGGTATATTGGCGCTTGTTATTTGATGCTAAGCACGCGAACAGCCTGTTCTAAATGTTAGAATGGGCGCATGTTCCATACTCGATAAGCCTCATACCAGAAGATGGTGCAGACGATTGCTCCGAACGAAAGTATGAACAGGTTGTTGCGGGTGAAACCGTCGAACAGAACCGCGACGTAGAGAGCGAGAAACACGGTTGAGAACAGGGCGTAGAAGAAGTATCTTGGGAAAAGCAGCCTGCCCAACTTGACAAAGTGGCGAACCACGCCGATTTTTACTTCACCAACCAGCAGGTAGCGACCGCTAACCTCCTCTTTCTGCACCAAACCCAACTCACGCAGCTGCTCCAAATGATGAAACGCGATGCTGGGACTGCTAAAATGAAGGGCACGCTGAACTTCGCGGACGCCTGCCGGCGCTGCCGTTTTTAAGCAAAAACCAGTAAACTTGCCATGCTTTGCCTCGTAACGAGTACTCAAGCTCGGTTCCATCGCTTCCATTCAATCAGCTGAACCTCAACGGGAACATACAGGGAGTGGCATATAAGTCCAAGCATTAGAACAGAACAGCAACGACTCTTTTTGAAAGAGGAGCAAGTGAATTAAAGTTTAGAACACTCCTTTGTTCTTGCCAGCCGAATTTCCTGCTCCAAGCAGGCTTAAATTTTCTGTTTTAGGCAATTAAGGCTGGGAGAAGTTCATCTGGAATAAAGCTGTCGTTCGAGCTTCCCTCGTAAAAGTACAGTTGGCGGTAAGAAACGTCCCAAGGTTGGCCTCTCTGCGCATCCACTACTCTAAATACGCCTTGGCTTGTTTGCAGTGAAAGCGAAATAATGAATCTTGTGCTGTTGACTATTGTGAAGTGGGCCTCGACATTTTTTTCTTGGTGCCCGCCGAGAGTAAACGCAAATTTAGCTGCTGAATTGCCGACCTGCTGATAGGGCATCGGGGTATCCGTCGAGAAGGAAGCACCGTTGAAAGTGACGGTGATTTCGAAGGTTGCGGGCATGAAGCCGCTGTTTTTGCAGCCGATGGGGATAAAACAGCCATTTACTGACGCATTGGTCGCGTAGTTGATGGTTACCCAGTTACCGGCGACCTTTTGATATTTGTAGTTTGTATCAATCCAGAAATCTACATCCGGCATTATGAATAACCAAAAAATGGAGCTTCCCGCCACGGTGGCAATCAAGATGATGGCTGCCGCCAATAAAGCCGCCCGCCTCTTTTTCATGCCTTTTCCTCAACGTTTCCCCTATGGGGTTCGCTGTTCACTTAAATCTAATGTTTAGAACAACTGATGCACCAAACCCGTCCGTGCAAAACATCTTTGCCCAAAGCCAACCCATTTGAAGCAAGGTTTTGTCTTTTCAGGTTTAATGTCCCGCTGTGCTGTATAGGACGCGGTTGCCGCATTTCTGGCATTCATAATAGATTATTATTTTTTGGCTGTTGCGTACAGGCTTCATTTTCTCGTAACAATCTGGGCAAAGAATTTTTCGGTTGGCAGGCTTAGGGTTCATAAAATCTAACCTGTTCGCAGTCGATATAACTTTTACCTAAAAAAGCCTTTTTTTTATCTAAAACAAACAAAGAAAAAAGATAGAATGGGGGGAGGAGGGAAGAACCGCTTTGTTGCGTTCTTTAAGTTTGGGTTTTGTTGGCTGTTTGGCCCGTGGGCATTCCTGGGGGTAGGTCTGGGAAGTTTTGGCTGACTCTTTGTTCTGCGACGGTTGCTGCTTCAGATAGGATTTTTGCTGCGTCTTCGTTTACGTTCTCGAAGTTCAGTGACATTCCGCTGCTTGTTCCTGCTTCAAACATTAAGCCGCTTAGCATGTCGCCGATGCTGCCGAGTTCGCCTTCTGCTTCAGGCAAAACACCGCCAAGTCCAGTGCTGACACTGCGCAATACGCCTATGCATGGCCCCAAAGTTGCGACGACGTCGCCCAGTTCCGAGACAGTTTTTATGCGTAGCGAAATTTGGTCGAGTGCAAGCCTTGCGTTCATGATGATTTTTCCCATCTTGCGTATTTCAGCCAATTCGGTTGCGTAGATGTTGGCGTGGGGTGTGTCGTGGTGTGTGTATGCATCGACTAGTTTGGCGAATAATGCTCTGTCTTTCTGTGTGAAGCGGTCGTTTGCTTGGTCAAGCTTGGCGATTTGCATGTCTAATTTTCTAACAGCCATGTCCAATGCGGGTTTCAGCGGCGGGGGTGGTGTAATTGTGTTTTTTATGGTTGTGCCGAATGATTCTCCTTCTTTTTTCTGTTCCCATTTCTTAGCGAAATTTTCAGACATGTTAACATCCTTCGTTGTGTTTCATGCAGCGGAAGCCGCTTTTAATTGTTTTTAACATGCGCATATATATGTAGAAAGAAAAAACGGTTTTTTTGGCGAATTTCTAAACTGCGCCTCGCTAAAGTAGAGTAATTTGCAACTTTTAGGCAGACAGCTTTGCATCTTGCAGGTTTTTTGCTATCCTTAAGATTGGTTTTGCGGTAATTACTTTGGGAAATCGGGTTTGGGAAACATTAAAATGATATATGGCGTCCTATCTTAGCATGCGTTAGCTTACGGTGAACTGCTTGAGTGACAATTACGCACCTTTAGTCGGGGACAATTACGCTCCTGAAAAAATCCGTGTAATCATACCTGTCGGCGGAAAAGCAACGAGGCTGCTGCCGTTGACGGCTGAAACAAGCAAAGCCTGCCTGCGTTTGCTTAACAGGCCGCTGGTTGAGTTTTCGCTTCTGTCGCTGGCAAACCAGGGCATACGCAACTTTATCTTCGGCGTGAAAGGCTACACGAACTACCGCGACCTCTACGACTACTTCGAGTCAGGCTACGGATTCAGCGCACGCTACAACATCAAACCGCGAATCCACATTAAATATCAGCCTAACGTGGACGATTTAGGAAGCGCAGACTCCGCCAGAATAAACATGGATTACTATGAGCTCAGCAACCCCGTTTTTGCAGTTCAGGGCGACAACATCTTCGACGTTAACCTGAAAAGTCTCATTGACTTCCACAGGGAAAAATGCTCCACCCTAACCATCGTCCTGCGCGAGGTCGACAACGTCGAAGGCTTGGGCATAGCTGACATTGACAAGACACGGCCGCATTTGCCGCTTCGTCGAAAAACCCAAACCGAAAGACGCACCCAGCAACCTAGCCAACACGGGACTGTACGTGCTTTCGCCCGAAGTGAAGAAGATCTTCAAGGAGAAGGGCATCCAACAAATCGTCAAGGAGAAAAACCGTTTAGACTTCGGTTATGACTTCATTCCCTACGTTATCGAGACCGGACGCCCAGTTTACGGCTACACGCTGAAAGGCAACTGGTTCGACGTGGGCACACCCAAAAGCTACTTGGACGCCATGAAGAAGCTGCTGTACGGCGGCTTCCCCGCCATAAGCGATTTCGGAGGACGCTTAGATGACGGAAGCCTCGTATGGGTACAGGGCGAAAGCGGCGACTCAACAAAGCGCAGGCAAGAAATCATCCAGAAGATCAAGCAGAAGAAAATCACCCTTGAAGGCGCGGTCTTGATCGGCAGGCACTGCGAAATCGACGACGGCGCAAGAATCGTTGATAGCTGCATCGACAACTTCACCAGAATAGGCAAGAACGCTTTGGTGGTTAACTCATCCATTATGGACAGGGTAATCGTGGGCGAACACGCTGAAGTCTACGACAGCATCGTGGGAAGGCACGTAGTTATCCACTCGAGCCAGCGTTGCCAAACCAAAATCTCAGGCGTCTCCGTCATAGCCGACGACGTCACGCTGGAAGAAGGCTGCAGCATCGTAGCCTCAAAAATCTACCCACACCAAACAATAAGGGGCGAATTCCAGAACCAAACAATAATAGCGAATTAATCTCCCTGCCCTAACTTTCTTCTCAACGGTGCACACTGATAGGTAATCTTATTAGGTGATCCGAACAGTGTGTTATTGGTAACCTTTATGAGTGAACAAGTCAAGGTGCTCCAAAAGGGCAAAATTACAATCCCCGCGAACGTCAGGCAAAAACTCGCCATAAAGGAAGGCGACTGTTTGAAATTGGAAATAATAAATAACAGGCTGGTCATATTGCCCCCGAACACTGTTCCTAACCCAACCGAAGCACTCAGGAGTTTAGGCAAAGGAACGAAAAAACAGGGGTCATATAAAGCAACAATTGTTAGCGGCCTCAGCGGCAGGTATTGAGGAAAAGCTATCGAGGGCCAAGTAGATGCGGTTCGTGGACGCAAACGTCTTCATTTATCAGTTTATTCAATCGCCTAAAGTCGATTTCGAAATTTCTGGAAAGATTCTTGACAGAATTGAAGGCGGAGAACCCACAGTTACGAGCCTGCCAGTTATTCAGGAAGTTGTCAAATGGTTAGAATACAATCAAAGACGAAAAGAAGTAAGAGCGTTCCTTGTGGTCATCAACTCATACTTTTCAATGACGAAAATTGCCATGTCTTGGAACGATGTCATTTCATCCTCGGAAAGCATTGACAGAAGCCAAATTGGGTTCGTTGATTCTACGACTCTACAAGTGATGAAGCAACATAAGATTAGTGAAATTTACTCCAATGACAAAGATTTTGACAGAGTGGATTGGGTTAAGCGGATTTGGAAGTAAATTCGCAGAAGTTTAGGCTTTGAACCATTTGAAAATCAGGTACTGCACTTTTTCCGCGGCTAAATCGGGAACTGCGATTATGAAGCGTTTTCGCACGGTTGTGGCTAATCGTCCTGCTTTGACGATTTCAGTGGCTGACATGTCTGAGCCTGCCCTCTTGACAGAAACCATGTAGGGAGCATGTTCAACGCCTGGACCATACTTGTAGACGGCGAAGTCGCAGCCGAATTTGATACCTGGCGTAACAATTAAGCCGCTGCTGCGAAGGTCACGGTAAACCGCGTATTTCTCCTCAAACTCATCGTATAACTGCTTAACTTTCTGCTTCAATTTCTTGGGGCCGACGCTTTCCTGCTCTGCTCCTTCGTAGATGGCTATTTTCTTGTTTTCTAAAAGATAGAGGCCTTCCATCAAATCCAGAATGAGCGGTGCGTCGAACTCGGGGATTTTCGGTTTAGGGATGCCGAGGGGTTTGCCGAAGTATCCTGCTTTGTAGAGTTGGGCGCCTTCTTTTGAATCCCATACAACTAAGAAGTTTTCGATGAGTTCAACTTTTATTTTAGGCATCGCATTCGGCTCTTCTACATGATGAACGAAATCATTCTTGCGGCGTCGGCTGCGTCTTCGGCTTTGTCAGCGGAGTTTTCCAGCAGTTGAAGGATGTCTCTTAGCAGCAGAAGCACGGGGACGTCAAGTTTGCCGTTGAGCACTTTTATGGTTAACGCCCTGTACTGGTCGTCAACTATGCGCTCCGCGATTTCTACGTCTTTGGCTTTTTCAAGGGTTTTCTGCGAGCCGTAGTTTAGAACCATCATTGTTTCCCTAAGCTTAAGGACGCTGTCTAGGACGGCTGATGACAGTTTAAGCAGGTCTTTTTTTACGTCGGAGGAGAGGCTCCAGTTATGCTCCATGATTTCCACGAGGTAGTATGCGATGCCTTCGCTGAAGTCGGCTATTTCGCTTGATAAATTGGTGAACCTTAAGAAGTCTTCGCGGGCAATCAAGATGGCGCCTATTTCAGACAGTTCTTGAGAGACCATACGTCTTGCTTTAACAACTTCTTCCTCACCTGTTCTGATTTCAGTAAAAAGCCTGCGGACACCGTCTTTGTCGCCGCTTGCAAAGCACTCTACAAGCTGAGGGATTTTTCTTGAGACATCAACTACTTTTCGTAAGTTATCTTGGCAAGCATTCAATGCCCGTCTCTTTACGCGTTCTTCTGTTTCTGAAGGAAGTACCAACGTTTCGCCCCGCCAATAATTGTCCCGAATTTACGATGTAAGTAATTCTGTGTCCATTAAAAAAGGTAGCTGATTAACTTTCGATTGCGGTGCCTAAATCTTTGAAGTTTATTTTTCCTTGGAAGTAGCAGTGAAGAAGTTCAGGCAAATCTTTAATTGCCGTCCGCACCTGCAGCCAACTATCTCTATCCCTCACAGTCACGGTTTCTTTCTCCAAAGTTTCGTAGTCGATGGTTATTCCCAGCTGCACACCTGCCTCGTCTGCCCTCGCGTAGCGTCTGCCGATGGAGCCTGCCTCATCTAAATCCGTCATGAAACCCTCGTTCGCCAGCAGCCTCTGCACTTGAACTGCTTTCGTGTCCAAGCCATCTTTGCTCATCAACGGGTAAACGCCAACCTGAATCGGCGCAATGGTCCTTGGAAAACTCATGACAACCCTGTCTTCTTTTATGCCGTACGCATACTCCAACGCGACATAGAAGAGTCTGTCTGAGCCGAAGCTGGGTTCCACCACGTGCGGTATGAATCGTGTGCCGCGGACAATGGTTTTTTGAACTGCCGATGTCGACTTGGTCAGGTTTGATTTCGTAGTTTTCAACCGCGAAGAAACCTTGATTCTTCATGGCGTCGGCTACTTCCTGAGCGGGAGCGTTAGCGAGTAGGGCGGCGACTTTTGCGGCTTCTCCCTTGTAGACGGGACCAAGCTTTGCCATTATGGGTTTGACAACAAGCATTTCCTTCTCTACGGGGTTAGCGTATTCTTTGTAGACGGTCATGTCTACGCCGCTTGCTTGCATGTGGCATTTTAAATCGTAGTCTGTTCGGTAAGCGTGACCTGAGACTTCTACCCAACCCCAACGGTCAACGAGCACTTCCTGGTCGAAGCTTTGGCTTGAATAATGGGCTTTTTCCCAATTTAATTTTTCAATGAACCGCTGCTTCTCCGCTGGAACCCCAAGGTCCACCAAGAGCTTTTTCGCCATCGCCATGAAGAACGCTTGCCACTCGCTGCGGATTACTTTGCGGTCAAGTGCCTCCCGAACCGTCATGTTCGTGGTGTCTTCGCATTCTTTGAGTCTGGTTTCGCAGAGCAGAATAGGCAACACTTCGTTTTCTACTTCTGAAAGCCTATAGCACGCTGGCTCTTCAGGGTCAAAGAAAAACTCTAAGTCTGAAATAGTGAATTCCCTAAGCCTAATCAATCCCTGTCGGGGCGAAATCTCGTTGCGCAGTGCGTGACCAATATTTATGACGCCGAAGGGAAGCTTTTCCCGTGCGCCAGTGTAGAGGCGGTTGAATTCGACGAAGATGTTCTGTGCAGCTTCAGGTCTTCCGTAACCGACGGAACCCGAGTATGGGCCGATGGTGGTTTCGAACATGGTTAAGTAACGTTGGGGTTCGCCGAATTTGCCGCTGCAATCGGGGCAAACTATCTCGTGGCGCTCGATTTCTTTTTTGATTTCGTCTAAATTCATTTTTTCTGCTTCTGCGGAGCTTATGCCTTTTTCTTCCAGCAGATGGTCAGCTCGGAAACGGGTATGACAGTTTTGGCACTCAACCATCGGCTCTTTGAAGTGGTCCACGTGACCTGAGGCTTCAAAAACTTTCGCTGGTGCAATAATGGATGACTCCATTTCGTAAATGCCAATTTTCTTGACGAAAAGCTCTCTAAGCTTGGCTTCAACATTCTGTTTCAGTCTGGCGCCTAGCGGTCCGTAGGTTACGAAGCCGCCGCTTCCGCCGTAAATTTCGAAGGATGGCCAGAAAAATCCTCTGCGACGTGCCAACTCGTTGATGGCTGTGAATTTGTCGCATTCTGGTTTTGAACATTTAACTTCGTCTTTGCTCAACTGTCTTTACCTTTTTTTAGCTATTGTAGCAAGTAGATTAAAAGGTTACTAGCAGTTAACCTTGGTTATTCAAGCGATAGACTGGAGAATTTCTGAAAACTTTAGTCAAGCTTCTCTAAACCGAATTAGCATATGAACTCATGATATGGAGTTTTGAGTTTAATTGCAAGTCCACAAACTAAATTAGCCACTGATAGCTTTACATTGATTGTGCCGCTACGGCGATTTAGACCAACTTCCAAGGGGCGATTTGAAAATGGCTCCTACATATGACCGCATACTTATTTTGCAGGTTGACGATGACTTGTCCATCATAGATTTTTCGAAGCAGATTTTAATGGATATGGGTAGCTTCGATGTTGACCATGCATGTTGTGTTGATGAAGCTTTCAAAAAACTGGCAATTAGACATTATGATGTTGTTGTTTCTGACTATGAACTGCCACAGAAAGATGGACTGCAATTCCTAAAGGAGTTGCGTGAACAAAAAAACGAAACCCCTTTCATATTATTTACTGGGAAAGGCAGAGAAGAAGTAGCCATAAAAGCGCTAAACCTTGGTGCTGACGGCTACGTAAACAAACAAGGCACCCCCGAAATAATCTACGGCGAACTATCACATACCATAAGACAAGTAGTTGAACACAATAAGACAAAAAAAGAGTTGCGAGAACGAGATATCCGATTGGCGAAGCTGGCTTCTCAAATACCCGGAATGCTATACCAATTGATGAGGCGACCTGATGGCACATACTGCGTACCTTACGCCTCTGCTGCCATACGTAACCTTTTTGGTTGTTCACCACAAGATGTGCGCGAGGACTTTTCCCCAATTGTCCGAGTAATAGTCTCTGAAGATTTGGATCGCGTAGTTCGTTCCATTGATCATTCTGCTATGCACATGACGATTTGGCAATGTGAGTTTCGCGTGCAACTTCCTGGTCAGCAAATCCATTGGATATGGGGACAGTCTACACCGGAGAGACTGGGCGATGGCAGCATTATCTGGAATGGCTACAATACAGACATTAGTGAACGCAAAAAAATTGAAGAGGCACTGAAAATGGCTGCAAATATTTTTGATTTAGATACAGACTTGATTTTTGTTCATGATACAGAAGGAGACATTGTCAACTTCAACGAGGCAGCTTACACGTTGGGCGGCTATACCATGGACGAAATGGCAAAAATGAATGTTCGCGACTTAAATGCACCTGACTCTGCTGCTCTATTTGAGTCTGTGGTCAAGCTGTTGCTTGAGACAGGCAGCGCAGTTTACGACTCTATTTATGTACGCAAAGACAAAACCTTGTTGCCGACAGAAATCCATGCCCGCACATTTGATTCGGAAGGAAAAAAACTAATCCTTAGCGTAGCCAGAGACATCACTGAACGCAAAAAAGCTGAAGAAAAATTGAACCAGATGATGGATCAATTGGTGTTGGTTAATGAAAAACTGGGGGTTGTGGGCGAAATGACTAGGCATGATGCTCGCAACAAGCTTTCAGCGGTGACTGGATATTCGTATTTGATCAAGAAGAAACATGCGGATCAAGCAGATATTCTTGAGGGACTTGGAAAAATGGAGCAGGCTGTTAAGGAAATTTCGAACATTTTTGACTTCGCCAAAATGTACGAGCAGATAGGCGTGGAAGAACTAACTTACATCGATGTTGAAGAGACACTAAACGATGCGGTAGCCCTCTTTTCGGGGCCTATTCCAAAAGTAATAAATGAATGCCAAGGATTAATGGTTCTTTCAGATTCTTTTCTGAGGCAGATGTTCTTCAATTTGATTGAAGACACGAGAAAATACGGCAGAAAGACCACGACAATACGGGTATATTTTGAGAAAGCTGAGTCAGGTAAGTTGCAGCTTATTTACACAGACGATGGTGTCGGCATTTCTGCGGAGAATAAACCGAGGCTTTTCACAGAGGGATACAGCACCGGAGGCAGCACAGGCTTCGGTTTGTTTTTAATAAAAAAGATGACCGAAATTTATGGCTGGAACATTCAAGAAACTGGAGAACCTGAAAAAGGCGCGAAATTCACTATAACTATCCCCAAAATAAACAAAAATGGAAAAGAAGGGTACAAAATTGAGTAACGAAATAATTCCTAAAAGCGAGCGAGATCGCATTTTATTCTCAATTGGTCTTCCTATTTCGCTAAAGAATTATTATTTTGTTTTGTCATTATTTTGCTGTAACCAAAAGACTGGAAAGAGGGTTTTAATTGCCAAATAACGTGCTTATTGTTGATGATGATGCAGAAGTAAGAACTTTGCTCACTTCAATTCTGAAAGATGAAGGATATTCAGTTGACGCTGTGGAAAATGGCCAAAACGCTGTCGAAACCTGCAAGAAATTGCAATTTGACGCTGCCCTTATAGATATCGACCTGCCGGATATGAAAGGAATTCAACTGCTTAGCATACTGAAAAAGATTCAGCCTAGCATGGTCAAAATAATCATCACAGGTCACCCTTCAATTGAAAACGCTGTGAAAGCAGTTAACGAAAAAGCCGACGGATATTTATTGAAGCCTTTCGATGCAGTCGAATTGCTGGAAACAATAAAAGAACTCATTGCAGAGAAAAATAAAGAGACCAGTAGGATGAACATTCTTTTCATGGGTGCGCACCCTGATGATGTTGAACTTGGATGCGGTGGCACATTAATCAAGCATGTACAAAACGGCAATAAAGTGTATGTCTTGGTTTTTACGGATGGCGAAGAAGGAAAAGGCGGAAATTGTGGATTGGACAGAATTCAGGAAAGCACTCAAGCTCTTACATATGCAGGTGTACCGTTAACTAATATAAAATTTTTACATTTTCCAGATACGGGCTTGTGGCAGGAACGACAAAAAGTAATGAACGCAATAACCGATGTCTGCGAAGAATTTCAAATACAAATCGTCTACACACATTCTAACAAGGCGTATCATCAAGATCATGTAACTATCTACGACGAGACTATGAGAGGCGCCAAGAAAGCAACGGGCATACTGGCTTACGAAACTCATGGGGGTATGAATCCCTTCTTTTCACCCACATTCTTTGTTGATATAGGCGATGTTATAGATAAAAAAATCGCGATGCTTAAGTTTCATCAGTCACAAATTTCCAAAAACTACCTTAATGTTGAATCCGTTATAGCCCTTGCACAATTTAGATCCTCGCAATCCGAAGAATTTCATTACGCAGAAGCCTTCGAAGTAATCAAAATGAGCGCGCAGTGGGGATGGTAGCAAAATGAAGATCTTGGTTACCGGCGCGGGGGGACCCGCAGGTGTGTGCACAATAAAAGCTTTGAAGAAAACGCATTTTGTTGTGGCTGTTGATGTGGATAACCTTGCTTCTGGCTTATATCTTGCAAAACACGCACACATAGTTCCTCCTGCAAACGACAAAGAATTCCTCTCCAAGACTTTAGAAGTGTGCCGTAAAGAAAAAATTTCTTTGGTTATTCCAACAGTCAGCGAAGAATTGATACATTTTTCAAAAAACATCGAACTTTTCGAGCAGGAAAACATCCGAGTTGCTGTTTCAAACCCAAAATCTATTGAAATCGCAAATAACAAACTGAATACCTATAACTTTTTTAAGGGTGAACCTTACTGCCCAGAAGTATTCTCCGTTCTGAATGCAAGATTCCCATGCGTGGTTAAACCGGTTAACTCAAGAGGTTCTCGCGGATTCTATATTTGCGATAACAAGGCTGCTTTGGAGGTAGCATTACAGAAAAACGGAAGAGAATATCAAGAATCCATTGTTATGGAATACTTGAAAGGGGATGAGTACTCCGTTTACGGGTTATCGGATTTGAAGGGTCAACCATTGGTTTCAGTTGCAAATAAGAGAATTAGAGCTGTAGGCGAATCAAAAATAGCGAAAACCGTTTTAAACCTCGAAATCAGCAAATTAGCAAATAAAATTGCACAGAAGCTAAATTTAGTTGGACCGTGGAATGTGCAACTAATGGGTTTTGAGGGTTCGTTCAAACTTGTTGAAGTTAACCCGAGGGTTGCCGGTTCCTTGTCGTTGGTTATTGCGTCTGGTCTGAACTACATCGATTTAGTGATAAAAGTTTTCACTGGAGAAAAAATCTGTAACGATGAGCTCAAGTACACTCCTGACATCATAATGACTAGGTACAACGAGGAAATATTTCTAAAATCTGACGCGGTTATCCCTCTTGTTTGACATAATCATAAACTCATTGTTATTTTTAGGTTACATAGTAATCATCCTTTTGTTATTTTTAATGTGTTTAGCACCTTTGAATAAGCTAAGGTACAGAAATTTCAAGCCTGATAAGTCGTATGAACCAACGTTTTCATTAATAGTGCCTGCTCACAACGAAGAAGATGTAATAGCAAGGACAATAGAACAGTTTCTAAAAACAGATTACCCGTCAGATAAAAAAGAAATTATAGTAGTAAACGACGGTTCAAAAGATAGGACTCAGGAAATCGTACAAAAATACGCATCAAAAATTATAGATTCAGATACTGGTAACATTCAAATGGCGAATTCTAATTTTAAAAATGTCATACTAGTTAATCGAAAAGTGGGCGGGAAGGGGAAAGCTTACGTTGTGAATGATGGAAGAAAATATTCGTGTGGAGAAATACTGTTTTTTATAGATGCTGATGTTCAGCTTACTGAAAATGTTTTCAGCATTGCCGCCGGACATTTTAGTAACGGAAAAGTTGGGGCTGTCGCTGGATATGTCGAAGTTTCCGAGAAAAAGGCGATATTGAATAAATTCGTTGACTTCGAATCCGCAACGGCTCAAAAAATCACGAGGCGAGGATTTGATACAATAGGCGTTCATTACATCATACCTGGCGGCTGTGCTATCTTCCGAAAAGAAGTTGTAGACCAGGTTGGAGGTTATCAACACGATACCCTGGCTGAAGACACTGATATCACTTGGAGAATTGCAACTGAAACAAAAGTAGACATTCATTTTGACCCTTCTATAGTTGTCATAGCTGATGAACCAACAACATTTATGGGCTTATGGAATCAGAGGGTCAGGTGGGCAAGAGGAAATATTAGCGTCACACTTAAGCATAAAAATAAAATAGGTAAACGAAGATTTGGAAAAGCTGCAACCATCGGATACCCCTTTTGGCTAGCTATCGTAGCTGCGCCCCTTGCTTTCATTTTCACATCGTTGGGCTTGATTCTTGGAATTTTATTAAACGTCAATATGACATTAATTTCAACATTAGGCAGATTTGTACCATTTGCGTTCTTGGGCACTTTAATTGGCGGCATAGCTGTAAACAAGGGCAAATCATGGTTTGGTGGGTTCATGTCTCCCGGCGTGCCCCTTTTAATTGCTTTGTTTTCTAATTTATTTTATTCTGATGGCATCAAAGGATTATTGACTACTTTTGGTTATGCTTCCTACGCAAGCCTTGTTGGCCTTTTGTTTGTTTTCTGGATTTTTTTATCTGTGCCGGGCACTTGGCTTTCATTGAGGATATCAAAGAAGCATCCGAAGTTGGCTGATTTTCTGCAACTTGGGCTTTTCGGCTATTGGATACTGCTAATCTCAAGTGTTTTATATGGCTATTTTAAGGAGCTAAGAAGAGAGGACATGGTATGGATAAGGACTGAAAGGTGACCAAATGGACGATTATCATATCCACACCAAAGTTACGGATGGCAAGGCTGCTCCTGAGGACATTATAAAGATGGCAAAGTTGCTTAATGTAAAAACGATTGCGTTTACTGAGCACATTTCGAAGAATCCTACTTATGACTGGTTTGCCTTCAAAGAAGAAATAACCACCCTTAACCATGCTGGAGTAGAGGTGCTGGTTGGTGTAGAAGCAAAGGTCTTGAATGAAGCTGGCGACCTAAATGTGAACGATGACGTGATGCGGTCAGCTGACATAGTACTGGGTGCATGCCACGGCGAGGGCAAAGTAGAATGGCTTCTAAAATCCACGTGCGATATTATAGCACA
Organism: Candidatus Bathyarchaeota archaeon; assembly: GCA_963780185.1. GTDB lineage: Archaea > Thermoproteota > Bathyarchaeia > Bathyarchaeales > Bathycorpusculaceae > Bathycorpusculum. Next base: position 84,082 of record CAWABA010000006.1, read on the forward strand.
CCCTCAGATAGATCATGCCAACATCGAAAAATTCATAAATTGTAAGAAAACTTTGGAAATTAACTCAAAACACAGGCTTCCCTTTGATATCTTAGACAAGTTAATTGTAGATACAAAGAACGTTTTCTCATTCGGGTCAGATACACATAGTATCGAAGATTTTGTTGCTGCCCAAAACTATTTTGCGAACATAATAAAGAGATACCCTAAAATTAACCTTGTTTGACGCCATTTTTCGATGTTTTCCCTACAAACTCACTAATTTCACATTGAAAAAACACCCCTAAGCATGTTGAAAAGCGCCATTTCCACATAGAAAGTGCGGGTAGCAAATGTATGTTGAAGTATGTTGTTTCATAGTTGGTGCCTATTAGGTGCATCTAGTTGACCGGGAGGGTGAGGTTGCATTCAAACGCAAACGGGGTCGGATGCTGTTTTTATGTGTCTATTTGGCTCATCTTAGATGTCCCTATTTGGATCATCTAGAAAACCGTAGAGGGGCCGGGTACAAAAAAGGAAAACCGTACAGCCAGAGATATCCATTTTTTCGAAGTCATAAACCCTTTAATTTGTTCCGTGGAAACGCTTAAAACCATCTAATCGTATTTAGCGGTTGAACAGGAGAAATGTGTTTTGGGTTCGTCAGATAAGCGTAAACCGACAGTGGATGAGTTGCTTGCGAAAGCCAAGAGACCCGCTCAGCTTTCTTCGCCGATGCATAGGTTCTACGAGGGGAAAATGCAGGTTATCCCAAAATGCGCTATTCGAAGCGTCGACGACTTCGCCATCTGGTACACGCCGGGCGTAGCGGCGCCATGCAGGGAAATCCAAGCAGACCCAGACAAATCCTTTGAATTAACCAACCGATGGAACTCCGTTGCTGTGGTTTCAGACGGAACCCGCGTTTTAGGCTTAGGAGACATCGGACCTGAAGCCGCGTTGCCTGTGATGGAGGGAAAAGCACTCATATTCAAGTATCTGGGCGGGGTGGACGCGTTTCCGATTTGCCTAAGAACTAAGGATCCTGATGAAATAGTGAAGATTTGCAAGGCTTTAGAGCCGTCTTTCGGCGGCATCAACCTTGAAGATATTGAAAAACCCAAATGCTTCCACGTTCTTGAAAGCGCCTCCGAGCAACTCAATATTCCCGTGTGGCATGACGATCAACAGGGCACCGCCACGGTGATTTTGGCAGGGTTAATGAACGCCTTCAAGATTGTAGGCAAGAAACCGCAGGAGAGCCTAATCACGCTGGTAGGGTCAGGTGCAGCCAACATCCGTACGGCTTACGTGCTTATGAAGTGGGGAGTTAAACCCGGCAACATAATTCTAGCCGACAGCAAAGGCGTCGTAGACAAGAGCCGAAAAGACATTACAAAAGAAGAAGACCCATGGAAATACGATGTGACCCAGAAAACCAACGCGGAAGGAAGAGTAGGCGGCATAGAGGAAGCATTCAAAGGCGTCGACGCAGTTGTCGCAGCCTCAAAACCGGGACCAGGCACAATCAAGAAAGAATGGGTCAAATCTATGGCTCAAAACGCAATAATCTTTGCCTGCGCGAACCCGATACCTGAAATTTGGCCTTGGGAAGCCGAGGAAGCAGGAGCCCGAATTGTAGCCACAGGCAGAAGCGACTTCCCAAACCAAGTCAACAACAGCTTAGGGTTCCCAGCCATCTTTAGAGGCGTGTTGGATGTGCGAGCAAGAGGCGTGACGGACAGCATGTGCATCGCAGCCGCAAAGGAACTCGCAAGCTACGCTGAAGAGCGGGGCATGAGCGAAACGGATATTTTGCCGAAGATGGATGAGTGGGAAGTTTTCCCGCGGGAAGCCGTTGCATGCGCCCTTAAATCGATCGAGGACGGCGTTGCAAGAATTAAGCCGTCAAGGCAGGAACTGTTTGACCGCGCCACAGCCATAATCCAAAACGCTCGGCAATCAACAGAGCTGCTGATGAAACACGGTTTAATCAAGCAGCCGCCAGACGAAAGCAAACTCGTCAAATAGCGTCGATCCCGGTTTTCCAGGCGAAAAATCAGTCGCCCTGCTTGCCGAGCAGCAGGAGAAATCCAATCCCCTCAAACCGATTGGCGCTTAAAAAACGCAGCGCCCTTAAGCCGCCCATATCCGACAATAACTTCAACATGGAGTCAACATGCAAAGTCGCAACCCGCCCATCCCAAAGTCGCAACGCAAAAGCAGAAGCCAAGCCTAAACCAAAAAAGCAACCCAAAACACAAAAAACCACCCGCGAAAGTCGCAACTTAAAAAATAAACCAAAAATCAAACAATAATGCAGAAAAGAAACTGCTTTGAACAAAAAAATAAAAAAATTTATAGAGGAGTTATTCTCACGATGTTTCTTTTTTCAAGTCTTCGCAGAGCATCCAAGCATTCGTCTTTTTTTTCGCCAGTGATGTTGAGGCTAAGCATTATTTCTTTAACAGAGACTTCAGTTTTGCCGAAATTCTCATGGCGCTTGTGAAGATGTTGCACGATGGATTTTTCAAGCTTGCCGCATCGCCAAGTACTATTGCGGATCAAAACAACGATGGTTCGGACAAGTGTCTGCTCGTTAGACTTTCTTCCTCGAGGCTCTCCCACTCACTCACCGCCACATACACCGCATCAAGATATTTAACCATATCTAGAAACGGCTGAACGCTAATTTGAGGCTGAACGGCACCTTCTAGAGCGTTTTTTTCAGAAACAACCCGTGTTTATTGCCGTAATATTTTTCCAGTTTAGCAATTTTTTTGTAGCCGCTGTTTTGGTAGAGCTTTATTGCAGCGGCGTTGTCTTCTCGGACCTCCAGATGGCTTTCGCTTACTCCTTTTTCCTTCAGAATTTTCTCTACTTCCCTCAGCATTTGGCTGCCGATTCCCTTTCGCCTGTAAGATGGCGCAACATTAAGCGTGACTATGTGTCCGAAGGGCGCGTCGTTTTCGATCTCAACCTGCGAAATTATGAACCCTGCAATCTCGCTGTCAGCTTTAGCAACCAAACCTATGGAATTGTAGTCGGTAAGCAGGTAGGCTAATTGCCGTTTCGTGAAGGCTTCTTGGTCAAAGCATTGATTCTCGATTTCGCAGAGTTTATCCAGCAACCGAATAGAAGCGGTTTCAATTTTAATATTCATTTATTTGTCTTAGGAACTATTAGGGTACAGGGTCGATTTTAATTTTTTCCGTATTCACGGCAGTTGTTAACGCGGGTTTTAGCTCAAGCCATTGCTGCGCTCCAAAGCCTATGATGAAAAATATCCAGAGGGTGATGATTCTTGTGAGTATGGTGGCTGTGGCAGCCATTGCTCCTGGGATGCCCATCGAAATGTAAAGTGTCGTCATTACTGCCTCGGGAAGCCCAACTTCAAAAGGTATGCCCACAGGAATCGATTTGACAGCTAAGAATATGGCTGAAGTGACAATAATTATGCTTATTGAAACCGGGTAATCCAGCGATTGAAAAACAAGATACGGGATGGCTAGGCTGAAAAACCAGGAAATAAGCAAGTAGGACAACGAAAAAGCTATAGCTCTGGGGTTATGACGGAACTCCTTCATTGAATCGTGAAAATGATCTGTAATCTCGATGCCTTCTTCTTTCAATTTTTCCAGCTTTATTTTTCCTCTACTGATTTTCCGTGCAAAACCCGTTACCCAATTAATCCCTTTTAAGGTCCATTCCCGCTTCAACGACAAAATTCCCATCAGAACAAGTATCCCAACGATTACAACCGCGACGAAAATGATCAGATTAAAAACAACGGGATTAACGTTGCCTCCGAAAGTAAGCAACACTAACCCTGCGACTAATGCAACAGCGTTTATGGCGGTGCCGAGGAACCTGTGAGTGTAAAGTGACGCAACAACTTTGCCGAATGAGCCGCATCCGTCCCTTGTAAGCAAATATGTTCGGGTAACCTCTCCGCTGATGGATTGCGCTGGAACAATCGTATCAACATACATGCCGTACCAAACATAGAGGTAAGCACGAACCAAACTCATCTTGATGGAAAGATGATTAGTCAAAACCTTCCACGAAACCGTGAAAAACAAAACCTGAAACAAACCGAAAACGATGGCAACTGAGTAAATTAACGGGTCAGCTTTTTTTGCCGTGGCAAAAATGCCGAAAATGTCCACTTTGAACAGATAAATATAAAGGAAAAAACCAAATAACCCCAACAGAGGAAAAATCACCGTTTTCCACGTAAACTTCATCTTGGGAAGTTGCATTTGGCTTTTTGCACCTGAAGTAAACGGTGAAATGTGGAGCTAGGAATATATTCTTTGCCCAAATCCAAGCTGATATTTTTTCGAGTTACCCCGCGCTGAGCTTGACGGTGCAATTTGAAAAGTCGTGGCTTCAGATTTAGCCTTTAAGCTTCTTTTAAGGCTTAAAGCAAGATTTCGTAGAAATACTTCATGCTGCCAGCAGTGCAACAAAAGAATAAAAAAGCAAAAAAGAGTTAGATTGTTTTTTCAACACATCGAAAGCTTAGTTTAGTATCTCGGTCTGTAACCGCCGCCACCGGCTCCGCCGCCGCGACGATCCCGATTGTTTCTGTCTCTTCCGCCGCCATAACCGCCTGCCACCGTATCCTCCGCCGCCTCTACCGCCGCCGTATCCGCCTCTTCCGCCGCCGCCTCTGAATGGTCTGCGTTCTTGCTCGTATGCTTTGCTTGACACATTGTTTTCTGTGTTTACTTCAACGGTCAATGGTTCCTTTGCTGGCTCAAGCTTGCCGTATTTGCCGATGTTCAGGCGGATGTTGCCTTTGAAAAGAGTAACATAGCCGTTTTCCACGCGTAAAGTGTCGCCTTCGTTTACTTTGTCGATGTTGTCATCCCAAAGTGTCAGGTACACAACGCCCGTTTCGTCACCGACCAGCGCGTCGCTCACCTTATGTGGCGAGCCGTCTCTGCCCATTGGAATTTCTCTGATTTCAGTCTTAGATACAACTTTGGCCGTAACGTTAACCGCTTTAGATTGTGGGGTTAAGTCGCCGACTTTAGCTTCTACTGGTGTCTTTTTGTTTTCGAAAAAACCTTCAACAGCCAATTGGTTCAACATCCATATATTTTGGTTCTAAGACAAAACTACAAGCTCTCTACACTTAAGTTTTTCGCTTCACCAATTCCCAACCAACCCCAAAAATTTTACCACCCATTTCCAATACACTTCCAAGCACCACCTTCACCCATGAAAACCTCGGCTCTCACGTCAACAAGGCAGAACACAGCTTTCTTTGTAAAACTAAAGGAAAATCACTAAAGACAAAGTATGTGCGACTACCCAATTGGATGTTTAGTCCAGCTTTATCGGGTGATTCAACTTGTCCCCTCTGAAGAGACGTCCAGTGTCAAATAAGGGAAAAAATGCTCGCTGAAATATTGAAATTTAAGCATTTGATTAAATATTTTTTTATTATTGAACATTGTTTTAGGTGAACTGTATTGTTGTTGTACGTATATGCCTAGTCCTTATATATTACAAGTTACGATATGCTATATCAAAGCAGGGGATCAACGCCAACGTCACCACCCAAACTGCCGCTGGCGTAACATTTGCAACATAGATTGACAGGGAATAACTGCTCAGTTGGGTCAGTGTATCTATGAAACTCCCAATTGGAAGAACCCAAACAATAATCGGTTAACTCGGGAAGAGGTGATGCAATGAGCAAGAAAGCTATCAGAGCCAAAGGCAACATATACTGGGGCGGATGGGGTTAATTTTCCCAACCGAACCATTTTTCTTTTTTTCTTTTTTTAGAAAAAACCTAAATTCGATAAACATCAAAAGGAAAGCGTATTGATATGACTTACAACTCACTAACCGACCATGCTTTAGATATAATTCGCCTTCATGGGAAACAGGTTTTGGATCAGGCTTGCCGAAAAATCCTTGAGTCTGACTACGGCGACGAAGCATTAAACGCCGCCATGAAGTATTATGCTCAGTCAACTCTTCAAAATGTCCTGCCGATTTTTCCCACCCTGATACATGTTTCCTGCGCTGCCGTAGGCGGCAACCCAGAAAAAACAAAATCTTTAGCCACTCCGATGATGCTAATTACCGCTTCAGGCGACATCCACGACGACATCATTGACAAATCAAAACGGAAACTTCGAAGAAAAACGGTTTTCGGCAAATACGGAAAAGAAATGGCTATTCTTGTAGGAGACACCTTCTTAATCGAGGGAGTCACGCTTCTAAACAACGTCTGCGGCGACTTGCTGAGTGAGCAGAGAAAAACTATTTTCGATTTGGTAGAGAAATCAATGTTCGAAAGCATTAAAGCAGAGTTGGTTGAAACCCGATTGTGGAAGACGCCAGAAGTGACGCCTCAGGAGTATTTTGAAGTCCTCAAAATGAAAGGGAGCGTGGCTGAACTTCAATGCAGAGTAGGTGGAATAGTTGGGTGCGCCAACGGGAACGCTCTTTCTGAAATAGCGCGTTATGGCAGAGTAATTGGCATTTTGTCATCGGTGAAGGATGAATTTATGGATATGAACAACTTTCCCGAGCTTAAACACCGCCTCAAACATGAATTGCCGCCCTACCCAGTCATTTACGCACGTCAAAACAAACTGTTAAGAAAAAAAATAGATCCACTTATCAACAGGAAGGAGCCACTGAAAAAGAATCTTCAACTCATGGCTGATTTAGTCCTAAATTCCAAGGAAATTCAAAAGTTGAAGGCTGAGCTGGCGGAGTTGGGACAAAAGGAACTCAAAGAGAATTCTCTTTTGAAGGCTGAAAAAGGGAACGAGGCAGCGATTTTGCTTCAAGCCTTAGCTTGCGAAATGTAGCCTAGACGCCTGAGTTTGCTTTTGGACAGGTTCGCTCGTCGACTTTTTGTTTTCCGCCCTTTTTCTTCCTCCACTGGATTGAACCTGTTGACTGGATTCAAAATATGGATTCAAACCTTAAATTTTGGCTTCTTAAAACTTAACTATTTTTTCACAGTACAACCGTTCCATGGATACCGATGCCACTTAGCGGATTTAACGTGAAGCTCGGTTCAGAGTCAAAGGATCTGTTAGTGGGCACTTTTCTGGTGGCAAATGCTTTTGTTTGGTATCTGAGTGCTTTTAGGTTTTTGTGGGGCGACTTCGCTGGCAATTCGTTGTTGGCGGTAATTTCCGTTAACGTTGTGTGTCTAATAATTACCGCTTTCTTTGTGACATTGCTAATGAATCGGTTCAAGCAGCGCCTAGTTTTTTTGAAATATTGGATTCTTGCGGGAATATTGCTCTCAGTGTCTTATGCATTTCTGGATTTTACTAATATTCTAAGCTCCATTATTGCATCGGGTTTTCTAGGGTTTTATTTTGGGGTAGGTATGCCCATCTGCATGGGGTATTTCGCTGCAACCAGCAAGTCTGAAAATCGGGGTAAGTCAGGCGCGATAATAATTCTCATGATAGGCTTTGGCTTTCCAATCCTTACTACCATCGGAGGTTCACAGAACCTTGTAATAGCTACCGCGTTAACGGCATGGCGATTTTTGGCTTTGGGCAGCTTATTTGTTTTTAAGCCCCTCGATAGAACGGCGGAGACTAAAAACGCGGTTTCTTATCGTTCGGTTATTGGAAACAAAACTTTCCTGTTGTATCTTGTTCCCTGGTTTATGTTTGTTCTCATAAATGAATTGGCGATGCAAATCAATGCGGATTACTTCAGCAAATTGTCCCAAGCCTTTTCCAACAACTATTTAATTATAGAAAATGTTCTTTCAGGAATTTCCGCGGTTGTCTGTGGCTTTTTGGCTGACAAGAAGGGGAGAAAACGGATTGCTTTATTCGGTTTTGCACTTTTGGGTATAGGATATGCCGCTCTTGGTCTCTTCAACTCGGGCAATGTTGCAGGCAATGTTGCTTCGATTGCGGCTTGGTTTTACGTTTGTGCAGATGGAATAGCTTGGGGTGCTTTTGCCATGCTTTTCTTAGTTACAATTTGGGGGGACATAGCGCATGAGCGGAATAGTGAGAAATATTATTTCGTCGGTGTCCTTCCGTACTTAATTTCTAATTTGGCAGGTCACATGATGGGGTCGGTTATTTCAAAAAACATCTTGGACGACTCAGTTGGTACCGTTTTCTCTTTTGCAAGCTTCTTCCTATTCATCGCCATCTTGCCGCTGGCTTATGCCCCTGAAACCTTGTCTGAGAAAATCATGAGCAGGCTGGACATCAGCGACTACGTCGCCAAGGCTCTTGAAAAAGTCAAGAAGGAGGATTCGAGAAAACCGCAGGTACAAGCGGCGGCAGAGGAAAACGAAGAAAGTCAAGAACGGTCTTTAGGCTCATCGCTGGAAGACGCTGAAGCAAAGAAACTGGCGGAAAAATACTACTATTGAATCGCGGCTTGGTTTGGTTGGTTTCTACCTTTTTGTTGGTTTTGACCCTTGCGTTTTTGTGCAATGGTACCCAATAGGAGGGCAAACCATATACGGATTCAATATACACTTCCCATATACAGCCTATAGAAACTTGGCAAAAGCATTTGGTTATTTGGGCTTTTATTCTAAAGTTACGCGTGTTTAAAGAATTTAGGAGTCTAAAACAAAATATGAGCAAACAGCCTGCAATAGCTTTTTTAGTTATCGCTTTTAATTTATTTCGCTGATGCGTTTATGTCTGAAGATATTTGGGTTCCAATGGATGGAGACACCTTTGTCACTAAAGACGGCTTCATCCTTAACACCTTCGGCTACGAACATCCCGACGACCGCGTATTCGCGTTCCTAAAGTACATTCCCGCCCAGTACAGGGAACTCTTCAATGTGGAAATGCTGGAACGCACCTGGAAGTTCGGCGGCAATCAGCTTTTCAGGGCTGAAAAACTCTACACGGCAAAGAATTATCAGACCTTCATCGAGGCGTTCCGCAAAAACTTCCCCGACTACCTCTACTTCTGCCCCTTCCGCAACAAAGAACTAATCACCGCGCCGTTTGACCGCATAGAGCAGGTTTTTGTTCCCAAAGACCGATTGGTTTGGCTGACGAACCTGCCGAAACGCGACAAACTGCAGCAGATGGCGCTTGACCTCATCAATTTAATCTCTAAAGAATCAGGCGTCGACCTATGCGACCTTGGGAATTCACGGCTCAATTGCCCTGCAGATGCATGCGCCCGAATCCGACATCGACTTTGTCGTTTACGGCACCGAAAACTTCCGCCAAGTTGAAGAAGCAATCGCGCGGCTTGTTAATGCTGGAAAACTCACCTACATCGTGGGCAACCGCATTGAAGCCGCAAGAAAATTCCAAGGAAGGTACCAAGGAAAAATCTTCATGTACAACGCCACCAAAAAACCTGAGCAAATCAAGGAAAAATATGGCGCTTACCGCTACGTCCCGCTTGACCCAGTAAGATTTGAAGCCACCGTCAGCGACGACACGGAAACCATGTATCGTCCCGCAGATATACGGGATTTCGGGTTACAAGCCTTTGGATGACCAGTCTGAACTTGAATTAGACAAGATACCTCTCGCAAGTTGTTTCAAACATTGGGCTTTACCGAAACGTTGCAAGGTGCGGCAGCACAATCAGGGTTTCTGGCAAACTTGAACGGGTCGAATCTACAACTTCGAGCGAGGTTCATTATCAGGTGGTTGTTGGAACAGCTACGTCAGAGGAAGAATACATTTGGCCAGTAATAGCGTAGCGCTGCGGGACCGCGACGCCATCGAAACCGCTGAAGGCTTAATCTTCCGTGTCTTCGGCTACTCGCATCCGCCAGCCGCCTACATCTGCGACGCCGAGTATGCTTCATCAAAAATTTTCCAGTCAAAAGACCCCCGAGCGCCGCGAGAAGGCAAAGGGCAGCTTTACTTTAAATTCTACAACGACGAAGGCATGAAACTCGTCTACAAAAAGTACCCGCAGTACCAAGTTTTCCACGAAATGCTCGGGCTAAACCTTGTCGGAGTAAAAAACGGCGACATCGCCGAAGCCAGAAAACCCGAGGTGCGACTGCAAAAGCTGCTTGACGCGGGTCCAACAGATGAGTTGTTGGCAGCTATGGAGCGGGTCCTTATGATATCGCTCAATAATTCAGGGTTGAAAACGGAGAATTTCGGTGTCTTCGGCTCCATGCTGCATGGATTTCATCACCCCAAATTTTCAGATATCGACCTGATAGTTTACGGCAAAAAAGAGAACGCCAAAATGCGACGAAACACTCCAAGCCCTGTACGCTGATGCCCAGTCTGGTTTTCATAACGAGTTCGAGTCTGACAAAGCCATGGAGGGTAAGGATTGGCGTTTCCAAAACTTTACCGTTGAAGACTTCGTTTGGCATCAACGCAGAAAACAGATTTACGGGTTATACGATGACAAAGCAAGCGGGCGAACCATTAAAGCCGAGTTTGAACCTGTGAAGGCTTGGAGCGAAATCAAATCAGAATACGATCCGCGGACGTGCATAACACAGCAGGGGCTGGGTTAAACTTAAAGCGCGCATAACAGCCGACGACGAGGCGCCGTTTATTCCGTCGATCTATGGCATTGAGCCTCTGGAGGTTATCAGCGGTCCAAAGGAAGCGTTCGAGGTGCACGAGGGTTTTCTCTTTCATGGAGGAGTTCCGTCAGCAGGCACAAAAAGACGAAGAAGTCTTGGTTGAAGGGAATCTTGAAGAAGTTATGTCGCCAACTGAACAATTCCACCAGGTCACATTGACTTATTGCCCACGCTACTACGAACAAGTCCTCAAAGTGCAGCATTAAATACGCGAGAGAACCATGTAGTCTGACGGTTTGTTCCCAAGGATTAAGCGGTAATGTTCGGTGCCTGTTTTGTTGTCTGTGACCAATTCAACTTTTCCCTGAGCCTCAATCGTCTCGCCGTTTTCTGCTTGTTCACAGAATCTGCCGCGGAATGAAACAATCTCATCTATTGACGGCAAGTTGGGTCCTTCAACAATTTGAGTGTCTTGCAGCTTGTAGGAGCAGGGCGTGAAAAGCGAGTCTGCTCCGTCAGCTATTTTGGCAACTATTTTTGCGTAGCCGCTGTTTTTGAAGCATACGTCTCCGTATTGCTCGCTGATTTCGCGCCAATCCTTCACGAAGCGGATGAAGTAGTCTGTGCCCATGAACTTGCCTTGGAACGCCTTGCGGCTTTCGACCAAAACGAAATCTTCGAAGCTCATCTGAGTATCCTTCGAACGGAAATCGAAAAGCTCCTGCAGCTCCCCCTCCGTATAAGCCTTGAACCCTGAATGCTCATCCTCACGAAGCCTTTTGAGAGCAGCGTAAGCGTTTCTGCAGTTTTCCACGCCGTAAACAAGGGGGTCGATGTCTGACTTCTCCGTTGTTAACCCAGCCATTATCGAGCCTGAAATGCCTATGCTGCTCCATGGGATGCCTGCTTCTTTTTTGAGGGTTTCCGCCAGCTGCAAGGCTTTGCTTTCTAAAACGGTGAGGTCTTTGGAGGTGCGTAGTGCCCAGAGTTTTTCTTCAGGCTTGTAGTGCTCAGCCACCTGATCAACAGGAACTTCACACATAGTCTCGCCCATTACGGCGTCAAAAACGATGAGGTCAGGGTAATTTTCCTGCAGGTACTTGAATCGGTCGCCCAGACTGTACACTTTGCCGTAAAGGCTGTCTTTGCCCTGCCGTGTGCCCTGAGGCGAAGGAATGAACCGTGGAAAAGCAACGATTTTTCCCGCTGGATGCGTTAAGCCTTTAACGTCAAAAACCACGCCGCTTTTCGTTTTGATTAAGTCGCCTTCACGTGCCCTCACATGAACCCCTGCTTTTATTTTCTAATAAGTTTAATAAACCTTCTTTGCGCCAATTAAGTCGATGCATCCAATGAAGAACTGCGAAAAGGCTCAACACGTCTCCAAATGCCTGCAGCTGGCGGTTTTGCTTGAAGTTAGCGCCGAAAAACCAGGCAACGTCAACTTGGCATCAAGCTTTGAGGGGACCACTTGCCAGCACTTTTTGGCTTCAGCCGTTGCCGCTGGACCAAGCTTCCAAGAAGCCGCTTACCGCGGGTCACAGGTGGCAGAAGGCAAACTGGGCGTCGGCGAGGTTGAATTGGGGCAACTTATAAAATTCTGCACCAAAGACGTCAGCGAATGGCAGAGGGGCGGAAACACGATTCTCGGCACCATAATGCTGCTCGTGCCTATCGCCGTGGCGGCGGGAATGGCTCCGACGGAAAAGGATTTCACGCTGGATTTTTCTCTTCTGCGAAAGAACATCGATTTGGCAGTCAAAGCGACTACGGCTTGGGACTCAGTGCATCTTTACGAGGCAGTGGATATTGCCAGCCCAAGCGGCTTAAACAAGGCGCCCGACCTCGACTTAAATGACCCGCAGTCAAAGGAACGCCTGCTAAAAGAAAACGTCAGCCTGTTCGAGGTTTTCCGTTTGGCGGCGGCTTACGACGACATATGCGCTGAATGGGTTAACAACTACCCCGTCACCTTCGACTTAGCCTACCCGTACCTGGCAAGGCAGTTGAAAAGCAAGCCGTTGAACACAGCGGTCGTTCACACTTTCTTAAAAATTCTCTCCGTTCGCCCCGACAGCTTCATTGCCCGTAAAATGGGGAAAGAAAAAGCGGCAGAAGTGTCAGCTGACGCAAGAGCCGTTTTAGAACTCGGCGGATTAGACACAGCAAAAGGCAAAGCAAGCCTCAAACGCTTCGACCGTAAACTGCGGTCAAACCAGAACAAATGCAATCCAGGAACCACCGCGGATTTAACCGCCGCCGCCTTGGCGCTCTGCACTCTTAGCGGTTATCGACCGTAAAACAGCCTTTGACCAGCTTTGGTTTGCTTTTGGATGTTTTGGGAAGGTTTTTTAAACGTCTCAGGTTAGTTAAAACCTATGTATTTAGAAGCCTTCAAAAACATGCTTAAGAGCAGGAGGTTTTGGGTTTGGGGAATCGCTGGCGCAGTCATCTACTCCATTCCAGCTACGATACGAATCGCAACTGGCAGCCCGATTTTACCTGTATTGAGCTGGGTTGCGACTCCATGGATAGGCATGTATGTTCCCGCGAATCTGGTTGAGAAAATCTTGGTTAACGCGTTTTTCCCCGGGGCTGCGGGAGCTATCGCGGGAGAAATCTTTTTTTCAAACGTCCGTTCCAAAATCCTTGCGGGACGGGAAAAGTATGTTGCCCGGCTCTGCGGGGCTTTGTTGGCGGTGACGGTTTGGTCGCTGATTCAGCTTTCAGGCGGCTGGCTCGACATTGCGGGGTCATGGGGCGGCAACCTCTTCGAGTACCCCTCCGTGTTTCCACTTAACTTCCTGTTGGCATCGCTTTCAATCTTTACCCCAACCATAATTTACTTCCTCAAAGACAAAGTTGGGTCCGCTTTTCACAGGCTGAAGCTTCGGGGGCAACGTTAAGTTAATATCGAAAAAGAAACCAACAGTAGATTACTTGAGATGAAACTATGGCGGCGTTAAGTGTTAACCAAATGGCTTGGAAAATAGCTCAAAAACTTATCGATAACCCAGAATTCTACGGGATAACTGTTTCAAAATCAACGGCTGGAGCCACGATTATAGATGCAGGCGTAAACGCTTCAGGCGGCTTTCAAGCAGGCAAAAAACTAACCGAACTCTGCATGGGCGGCGCGGGAAAAGCCCAAATTGGCTTCAAAACCTACGGCAACATAACCTTCCCATCAATAACCGTCAGCATGGATCACCCAGCCATAGCGGCTTTGGGTTCGCAGTTTGCTGGTTGGCGCATAAAAGACGGTGACCAGATAGCCATTGGTTCGGGTCCAGTTCGCGCTTTGGCGTTGAAGCCTAAGGATGTTTACGAGGAAATAGGCTACAAGGACCAAAGTGACAAAGCCGTTCTTACGTTGGAAAGCAACACTTTGCCATCTGACGCGCTTATTGAAAAAGTAACAACCGCCAGCAACGTTTCACCTGCGAATTTGATTGTCGTGGTTGCGCCGACGGCAAGCATCGCTGGTTTAACTCAGGTTGCGGGAAGAATCGTGGAAGTTGGCATCCACAAACTTCGAACCCTTGGCTTAAGCCCCAAAGTTATCCGTTACGCGCTGGGTTACGCGCCCATTCCGCCGCTTGGCAAAGACTTCGAAATAGCGATGGCACGGACAAACGACGCGATTCTTTACGGTGGAAACGTCTACTGCACGGTGGATTATGATGATGAAGCTGCTCTGCAGAAAATTGTGGAGCAGGCGCCGTCGATGGCTTCAAAGGATTACGGAAAGCCGTTCTTGCAGATTTTCCGTGAAGCAGGGCGTGACTTCTACAAAATAGATCACGGCTTGTTTGCACCCGCAGTCATAACTATAAACAACGCGAAGACAGGCAACACCTTCAAAGCAGGACAAATCAACCCTAAGGTACTCTCAGAATCCTTAGGATTCTAATTCCTGGTTTTTCATTTTAGATTGAATCTTGAAAGAACAGGCACTGCTATTGCAAATGCAACGGGTATAGTGTATAGTGCCACAGTGCCATTGAATAGCGCCCCGAGGGGGACGAAAGCCAAGGCTGCCGCCGGCTTATATGAAAAGCCGACAGGAGACGGTTGCTGGAGCGTGAAGTAGTTTACGACTGATGTTACGGCAATACGGGCAACGATTCCTAAGGCTGTTGCAGATATGCTTATCACTTTAGCGTGCCTCTTGAGGGCATCAGACAAGTTTTCTGTTTTGCATCCCCGAGTTACAATCAAGTAGGGGACATAGATGCCTAGCATCATTGAGAGGATTGCGATGAGATTGTAAACTGGGCCGAGTGGCGAGAATCCTCCGGTGAAATAAATTGTTAAAATGACCGTGTTTATGGCTGATATTATTAAGCCAGCTATTAATCCGAGAGCTAAGAAAGCGACCACTATCGGTATTTCCCAGATTTGGTAGTAAAGGAATGGTGCGTAGGGTGCTGGAATTTTTGGTCCAGCCACATTTAGGGCCATTGTCAGCGCGACGAATATTATGATTAGGGCCAGTGTTTTGGTGTTCATTGTTGCTTGTCTCGTTTGATGGTTCATCCTTGGTTAGCTATTTAAGAGTAGCTACTCAAAATCACGTAGGTGAAATGGGGTGGAATCAGGGCTAAAATTGATAAATAAGCCCTCGATAACATAAAGGATAAGCAGTGAAAAGTATTGACTGAAACCATCATCAAGTTCACTTCACCCAACGAAGTTAAACCTTGGCTTGAAGACAAAACAAACTCCATCCTCTCACCTGTACATGCCCAAGCCAAAAAGCTAAGGGACGACATGAAGCTGGCAATCCAAGGCATCGACGACATGAGCAAAATGCTCCTGGATAACAGCACAAGAGAAATAGAAAAAAGAAACATGAAAGTTTACAATCGAGCCCGAGCGCTCAACAAGCTTGCGCATTTGTTTGTTGATAGGCTCAAAAAACTTGAAGCGCCAGAAGAAATCTCTTTTGACACTTTAAGCAGGTACGCTGGGGAAATCCAAAAAATCTTCATCGTAACCGACATAGACATCAAAAATTGGTTCCCGAGAATCTCCCCGTTTTTCATAATGGACCGAAGAAGATTCCTTACCATTTACGAGAAAGCCAAACAAACCCACACATTCCTAAATGAATTCCTCACAAAAGAATACGTCAAAACAAAAACTCTGGAAGAAGCCTTCACTCTGCTGAACGAACTCCAAAACGTGCAGAATCAGCGGGGTACGATAGGTGAAGAGAAAAACCAAATTACCAATGAGCGTCTCCCCCTCGAGAAGGAAATCGCTGATTTGGAGCAGAAAATTGAAGAGTTGAAAACCAAAGGACCCATCGACAACTTAAACACAGTTAACAACGAAATATGCGGTTTAACCAACGAATTAAAAAACACACTTCGGCACCTACAGAAGCCATTCATAAAAATGCAGGCGTTAGCCACCTTCGGCGGGGGCGGAGGAATAACTCCCGATGAACTGACCAGAATAAGCCTGTATTTGGAAAACCCCTTCGACGCCTTAGTAACGGAGCAGGACAACTACCCCGCGTTCAGAGAAATTTTGGAGAAACTGCAACGTTTTCTGGTAGAGGACAAGTTAAAGTTAAAAGACGAAAAGGCGCGGAAAGCTGAGCAGTCAATAAATGAGATTTTAAAGACCAACTCGCTTTGTCAAATTCAAGTTAGAAGCGTGGAGTTGGCGAAATCAAGAGACCAGCTGATGGCTTCCTCGGTGATGGATGAGACAAAACGCTGTCTCGCCGCATATCAGCAGCAGCTTGAACAGCTTAAAGCTCGGAAAACAAGCGTCGAAACACATGAGGCTGTCAAGGAAAATGCATACAACGAAGCAGTTGACAAAATCAGCAACCTGAAGAGGACAATTGAGAAAAACATCCTCAGCTCAATAGACATAAAAGTCCAAATCCCCTAAATCGTCAGGTGTCTCCATTTGGCTTTACATGCATTAGTCAAAGAAGCCCAAAATATTCAAAGCGAAGCCCTCATCGAAACACTGGACAAAGCCACTTCCTTGCTGCAAAGCGAAAACGGGAAAATTGGAAATCTAAAAATAACCAACCGACTTGTCACAGTAGAACCTCTCGGGGAAGCTTTAGTCATCGGCGATTTGCATGGAGACCTCGAAAGCCTTTCAGTGATACTTCAAGAAAGCCAGTTCCTACAAAAAATGCAGAAAACAACCGACGCAACAATGATTTTCCTCGGCGACTACGGCGACAGGGGAGATAAACCAGCCGAAATCTACTATCTGATTCTTCAGCTGAAACTAAACTACCCAAAACAAGTGGTCCTGCTACGTGGAAACCACGAGGGACCAAAGAATTTAGAAGCTTCACCGCACGATTTACCCGAGCGGCTCCAAGCCAAATTCGGCGAAGACTCTGAGCGAGTCTATGAAAAGATACGCACGTTGTGGGGTTGGCTCTACAACGGGGTGTTTGTTGATGGACGTTTCTTGATGGTTCATGGCGGTGTCTCCCCGGAAATCAACAGTTTCCAAGATGTCGCGCAGGCCCAAGAGGGAAACAATGAGGGTTTGCTGGAGGATTTGTTGTGGAACGACCCCGCCGAGGGCATGCATGGAACTGCTTTGTCGCCGAGGGGCGCGGGAAAACTTTTCGGCAAAGATGTCTCTGAGCAGGTTCTCGGTAGATTGAACGCCCAGATTTTGATAAGAAGCCATGAGGCAAGTGACACGGGCTTCAAAATTGACCACGACGGCAAAGTCTTAACCCTGTTCTCAAGGAAAGGCGCTCCATACTTCAACAGGTACGGAGCATACTTGCAGGTGCCGCTGTCGCAGAAATTCGAGAACGCCAAGCAGCTTACTCCATTCATCCATAAGTTTTAGTTCAACGTGCTCTTTTGCGGCGTCAAAATGCTTAATTGTTTCACCGATAACTTAACTAAAATACAGCTAGTCGTTTCTTGTTGCAACGCTAATTAGTTGCAAAATCAGAGTTAAGGTGACAGCAAGAGGTTTAGAAGTGCAAGACGAGAACGCCATCGAAACCATCAACTTGACAAAAACATTCAAGTCAACGATTCCGAACGGAGGCGGCTTTTTGAGGCGTAAAACCGTCACCGTCGACGCCGTCGACCATATTAACCTCACTGTCAAGAAAGGCGAGCTTTTCGGGCTTCTCGGTCCCAACGGCGCGGGGAAAACCACGTTGGTTAAGATGCTTTGCACTCTTCTTCCGCCAGACGGAGGAACGGCGTTGATTAACGGCTTTGACATTGTCAAGCAGCAGATGCAGGTTAAACGTTCGCTTGGCACACTTTTCAGCGTCGGGGAACGTGGCTTCTTTTGGCGGCTTAACGGTTATCGGAACTTGGAGTTTTTCGCGGCAATCTATAATGTGCCGAGGCAGAAGAGGCGCGAACGGATACTTGAAGTGCTCAAACTCGTCGGCTTAGAAAACAACGCTTACATGCCTTTCCAGAAGTACTCCGGAGGCATGAAACGCAAGCTTGCATTAGCCCGAACGCTTCTGCCCGACCCCCCGATAATAATGCTTGACGAACCCACAACGGGTTTAGACGCGATTTCTTCAAGAACCATCCGTGACTTCGTCCAGCAAACCGTAAAAGAAACTGGGAAAACCGTGCTTTACACAACCCACTACATTGAGGAAGCAGCGCAAATCTGCACAAAAATCGGCATCCTCAAACAGGGAAAAATCGTCGCTTTCGACAGCCCAGAGGCATTGAAAGCTAAAATAAAAAAAGACGAGCAAATAGAACTGGTGGTTGAAGGCATAGAGCAAGCTCAAATTGAGAAAATTCGGACGCTAGCAGGCGTGATAGAAGTCGTGGAGAAAAATGATTTGCCCCTGTTGGCTGGACAACGAGGACTGCATATTGAGCTTCAAACCGTTGACCAATTGCCGTTGGTTTTCGATTTCCTTTTTGAACAAAAAATCAAGCTGGTAAATTTCAAGCGGGAAGAGCCAACGTTGGAAGATGCGTTTATTGAGTTAACTGGGAGGGTGTAGGCGGTCGTGGCTGTGCTGAATGAGCTTGAGAAAATTTGGTACTTTATGAAGCGCGACATAGTTAGCTTCTCCACCTACAAAACAAACATTCTCATTCTGGTTTTTACTGCAATTTTCGGGGCATTATCCTTCGCTTATCTTGGACAAAGTTCAGTCAATCAAACTGTAACTCAATTATACCATACGAGCTACACAACTTACCTACTTATCGGATTAGCCTTTAACACTTACCTTGGACAAGCCTTGACACTTGTGCAAAAAACCATTAACCCTTGGTCGCTTGAAGAAGTTTTGGTTTCGCCGACTAGCTTAACGACATTCATCATCGGCAGTTCTATTTGGGGCTTTGTCTGGAGTACGGGCATAGTAGCAATTTACCTTGTTATCGGTGTGTACTTTTTCGGAGTAACCCTCAGTGTAAACATTGCCGGGGCACTGATTGTTCTTGCCTTAGGCATTGGCACATTCATAGGCATTAGTATGATTGGCTCGGGAATACTAATTCTAACCAAGCAAGGCGACCCAGTGACAGCGCTAATGACCATAGCGATATCTCTTTTTGGGAATGTGTTTTTTCCGCCACAAATCCTGCCGGCTCCCTTGCGAATAATCGCCTACGTGACCCCACCATATTACTTCATGACATGCATCAAGCAAATATTAACAGGCTCTACTATCGCCATGATTCTGCCTAACTTAGAGATTTTGGCGCTAATGTGTGCTATCATCGTGCCGTTGGGGTATGCAACTTACGCTTTGTGTCTTAGGGCAGCTAGGAAAAATGGAACCTTATCGTGGTTTTAGGTTTCCGACTAAACATGCAGCATTAATTCCGAAGCTTTCTATGTCAACCACTGAGAACGCATAGGATAAGAGAGACCTTCCACTTTTTCCATTGTAACGTTGGATAAAGCCCTCGCATTCACTTAATAATAATCAGCCCTATCGACTTTCGGGTTACACATTTGGGATCGCGAAAAGATAGTTTTCGAAAATGCTAACTTGTTTGCAGAAAAAAGCGGTAAAAAGAGGCTCTTTGCCCATAAGATGAACAGGTTTCGATACCAGTTTCACTTAAGCCTATTTTCTCAACTCTCAGAACAGCCATTCTTCTTAGTCATAAACGGCATGATCAACTTTCAACTTTGCATTTTTGTTTGGAAAGGATAGTTTTTCAACAATCCGCGCATAAGCATTCGATCAGACTTAATAACGGAAGCATTTGTATGGCGTCCCCGCATAATGTATTTAAAAAACTCGAAATTTCTATGGGCAAAACCACAGAAAAGCATAGCTGGCGATAAACCGTCGTTTAATTTATAAATTGTCTAGTTATTTGTTCTTTAAAGAAATTAGTGGCGAATATGGGTAATGCCGATAGGTATTGTCAGAAAAAGAAGAGTAAAAAATGAGACAAAGCACATCTATTCAAAAAAGGTGTTCAAAAGAATTCTTGGATATGATTGTTATTTGCCTTCTTTCACATCGGTCGAGGACTGGTTATGCAATAAATAATCTTGTGATTAAGAAATTTAGAGTCATACCGAGCACTGGACAGGTATATAATACGTTAGTTTCTCTAGAGCGGGCAGGTTTGATAACCTGTGTTCGGGATAACCCTGGACGAGCTTATGAGCTAACGGTGAAGGGGAAAAAAATCATAGAAAACTTGCCAAACGTAGTAGAAGAAATCCACTCATTTACTAGACTGTTGTTACAGTCTCGGCACAAAAATTACGAAGTAGAGCAAACTCTAAGTTGAACGATGTTAGTCGGAACAATAGTTCTTCAATTATTCACTATTAGACGTATATCCATTACAAACTTGCGAGAGATTGGCTTTTGACAATTTAATGTTACAATCAATGAAGCGGTCAGATCAAGAGAAAAGCATTAGAGCTAAAATCCAGAGACAAATAATTCATGCAAGCCACTCCACCATTGAAATAATCTTCTGGCATTTTTTTAAAAAAGAAAGGATATCCTCGTTTAATTTAAGTTTCGCCTTTTCATCATGAAGAGTTATGCTTCAAGCCTTTAATTTTATATTATTTTCGGTCTGCGACCTTTCTACAATTAGTGCTTTCTTGTGACTATATTTTCAAGTGGTCTCACCTTTACAACACCATTCCACAAACACTAATGAAAACTGATGAAATTGCAAGAAGAGATTTTTTCGGGAAAATGTGGTATAAACTCTACTGCTTAACATTTGGTTTCTCGTATTCTCGCAAAAACATTCACAATTGGAATAGGAATACTATTGTGAGTATGAATTAGTAATAAAGCATATATGCGATCGCAGGACTCAGCTCATGAAAGAACCCTCGAAATCAAAAGGAGGTGAATAATTTGAATGAAACAGTTTTTAAAGTATCAAAGAAAAAGAAAATTATCATCATCCTGGCACTTTTCACAATAGCTATGACGGCAATGTTATTAATTTCTCCAGTTTTCGCAGCGACAACTTTTTACCCGCCTTATGCAGATACCCCATACTCATTCGTAAGTGGATCGGGAGGCGGGCAGCCCATTATTAAGACCGCAACTATTGCCAAGTCAGGTGTCGGATCTAGTGAACTTGAGGCGTGGGGCATTTACAGCTATCAATGCGGAGTCGAATGCGACGGCATGGGACCAACTGTAGCCACCTCACAAGCAGTGCAGTTAAGTGCAGGCACTCATACCTTTAGCGGAGTACTGCATCTTACAGGAAATATGATTTCCTTGGCCGCTAATCAGGGGACGGAACTTGACCTCATGATTATCGTCCTGGAGGGTATTCCGATCGGCGGCAGTTTAGCATGGTCAATGGTAGCGAACCCAACGGTACGGACGTACTCAGTAACATCAGGTACTTTGACTTTTTATGGCTCAGACTCCATCGGCATTCAAGCAAGCTACGGCGTCTCATACGGTGGTGGAGCATATTGGGCTATGGGAATTGAAGTCTACAGTAAGATATGGGGCAATGACATTATGGGTGAGTTTGGTGCATCAGTTGATTTGACTCAAATAACTCTTTCGTCAATGACAATAACTTAGTGGCTGAAGGTGATACGCCGCAAACTTACTCACTATTGTGTATAGTGAAATCAATATCCTTCTTTTTTCACGCTTAGGTTAAGAAAACTTGTTTTTCTACCGTGTTTTTGTTGGGTGACAAAACAAAGTGAGGCTGCATTTGGTGCCTGAAAACAGCGAGGAAAAACGGAACCCTCTCATGGTTCTAAACTATTTTCGGTTTCTCTTTGCCTAACAGTGCTTACTTAGTTTTTCCGAGAAGGATTTTGTGGAAATTGACTTCGAACGCTGCAATAGGGTTTTCAAGTTTCCACGCCTCAAGCACAGACGGGTCAATTTCGCCCACTAAACCTACTTCGACATCGCCGACCGTTACTTTGCCTGCTCTGCCTTCGATGAAGCTTGGATGAGTGGTTTCCGCTATTTGCCATTCGACCCCCAAGTTTCTGAAGAAAGCGTCTAGAGCTGACTTTGCCTCGGTAAAGTTGGCGTTTGCATGTGTCGTTGCCGCGCAGACCCATTCCTCATCCCGCGTCTTCGTCTCCGCCGCTTCGTCTGGCAGTGTTACTTTTCCAAGCTCGAATATTTTCTGCGGGAACTCGACGGATTGATTGTTGCTGAGGAACTCCATGAGGCTTGGCAGAAGCCAGCTGCGCAGACAAGTCATTGATGCAACTTTGGGGTTCGCGAGTTCCACATGTCCCGATGCTGTGCGGTTCATTTTTGTAAACATGTTTTCTTCGTTTGTCAGGATGTAGGTTAAGATTTCTTGGTAGCCTAAGCCAACCATTAAGTCGCGTGCGATGTTGATGCCTTGCTGTTCAGGTTTCGCTTTGCCTGTCGTAGGCATTTCACGCCAGAGCCCCGCGATGTTGTTGTAGCCGTAAGCGACGGCAACGTCTTCGATTAAGTCAACCTGATGCATCACGTCGACACGGTAGAACGGAACCACAACCTCAACGCAGCAAGCATCCACTTTGCCAACTCCTAAACCAGCCTTCAAAAGCAACCCGCCGATTTGCTTGCCTGAAAGTTCAAGCCCGAGAAGCCTGTTCGTGTACTCCACACTCAGCGGCACGGTTCGGCTGCCAAAGTCGGGCGTGACGGCGTCCATGTGTATGTCGCCTGAGGTGTCTTGGTAATTGATTGTTGCTGAGCAGGCTTTTCCTCCGCGGTCAACCAACGCAGCAGTCACCAAATTCAACGTATTAACGACGGTTCTGTTCAGTGTACCTGTGACTTCAACAAGCAGATTCCGCGATTCCTCCGTAATCTTGCCCAAATCATTCGAGTTGATGATCGGCGGGAAAGACAGGACTTTTCCTTTCGAATCAAAAAGCATCGGGTACAGCGGGTTCTTCTTCACTATGTGCCCGTACTCGACGCCTTTGGGGTGCTGCTCCAAAATCTGGTCCAACCCCATTTTTTCGGTGAATCCTAACGGGACAAAACTGACTTCACGCGGGTCGACGGCGCGGTACTCTATGGGCGGCGTGATTAAATGGAAATTGTAGATGCCGATTGAGGTTTTCTGGCGGTTTCTTCCGAAAGTTTTGTCCAGCTTATCCTGCAGATGCATGAGCCCGCGGATTACGGGGTCGGTTAGCTGTACGTCTTTTATGACGGCGCAGGCGATGAAGGGACGTATGTTGAAGAGCTTCGCGTCCAC
The DNA here is from genome assembly GCA_963780185.1 of Candidatus Bathyarchaeota archaeon. Classification (GTDB taxonomy): domain Archaea; phylum Thermoproteota; class Bathyarchaeia; order Bathyarchaeales; family Bathycorpusculaceae; genus Bathycorpusculum. The sequence continues at coordinate 107,248 of CAWABA010000006.1, forward strand.
GTTGACTTCCACCACGGGTTTCTCCGCCGCGTAGTGCCTCGGCCCTTTTTCTAAGCCCAGGTAGCATCGTAGCCCTCGTGCTAATCCTTCTACGCTCCACAGGTCAGGTCGGTTGGTGTCTTTCATTTCGATGCTGACGATGCCTTCCGCCTCGTTGAAAAGCTTCACTTCGGCTTTAACGTACGCCAAGATTTCGTCGAGGTTCTCCATTTTCCAATGCAGATCCAAACCGAGAAGGCGTTCAAGCTCCCGATATTCAACGTCGATTGTCGGCATTTACGTCACCTCTTTGCGTCTTAGCCAATCAAGGTCTTGGCTGAAAATCATCCGAATATCCTCCAGCCCCGCCTTCATCATGAAGAGTCGGTCGACGCCTAAGCCCCATGCGATGACGGGTTCTTTGACGCCGAGAGGCAACGTGACTTCTGGACGGAAAATGCCGCTGCCGCCGAATTCAACCCAGCCGTAGCCTTCCCGGTACGCGCTGAGTTCAACGCTGGGTTCAGTGAAAGGGAAGTAGTCGGGTTTGAAGCGGACTTTGTCGGCTCCAGCAATTTCCATAGCGAATTTTCCCAACACACCCAGAAGATCTTTCAGGTTCAGGCTTTCGTCAATGACTATACCCTCCACCTGGTTGAATTCGGAAAGGTGCGTTCGGTCGATGAGTTCAGGGCGGTAAACCCGCGCGATGCTGAAGTGTTTGCTGGGAACTGCGAACTTTTTTGCTTCAAGTGTTCGGGCGCTAAGGCAGGTGCCGTGCCCCCGCAAAATCAGCCGCTGAGCCGCCAAGAGCGAGTACTTATATCCCCACCCCGTGGAACCCGTTGTCCAACCGTTCTCATGCGTTTCCCGCACATGTTCAACTGCTTCGCTATGTTGGCTGACGTCGCCATATGCTGGATCCTTAGTGAAGTAGATGTCACTTTCTTCCCTTGCCGGATGATCCTGCGGCACATAGAGGGCGTCGAAGTTGAAGAAACCCGTTTCAACCGCCGTACCCGTCATCTCTTGGAAGCCTAACTGCACGAGTTTAGCGCGGACTTCGTCGAGGAATTGTAGGTACGGATGCTTCTTGCCGGGCCAGGTCTTAGCGACAGGCGCCGCTATGTTGTATTTTTGAAGTTTCGAAGTGTGCCATTTGCCCGTGATGATGAGTTCGGGTGTTAGCTGGGTGATTTCTTGGGGTGCGGATTTGGCTTCAGCTGCGGCTTTTTTGCCTTCTGCAGTGATTTCCAATGTGCGGCTTGTTTTAGGCTCAATAGAGAGAACTTTGCGTTTCTTAAGCGCCTCAGCAGCTTCCTTCAAATCAGCATCTTTTATTTCTTCAAGCGCAACCTGACCTTTCCCCGCCACAATTGCAAGGAGCCTTTCATCTGCTCCCTCGGGGACAAAGGCTTGATGAACAAGGTTTTCGTTGAGTCGCAACGTGTTGTCGCTTGAAGTGTAGAGCGCCCATTTTTTTCTAATAGCCCAGCCAAGTGCAATCTGGATGAACTGAAGTTCCACACCTGCCTGCTGCGCCGCCACCTTTAGGTCTGCTGCTCCGCCCAGAGCCGCCACCGCATGGATTAATCTGCGTTCAGGCAGCCCTTCTTTGGCGTAGGTTTCTCCTTCAGCGGTTAACTTGACGACGTTTTGGTGTTTCGCGTGTATGGCGATGAGGTTTTTTTCCGCTAGCGTGAGGCCGATGCGCATGACCGCTGAATCCTGCATAGCTGTTTTCTCGATTAGCTGCTCTACTGTGGCGTTTCCGCCGATTGCCTGCAGGGCGGATAAGAGTTGGTTTTCTTGTAGTCTAAGTTCAACCATTTAGCATGCGCCTTCTAGGCTGGTGTTTTCGGAGTTTGTTAATGGATAGTTCTTGTGCCTCAAATAAAAGCATGCTGATAACCACCCAAAAGCGCCTCTGAGCCAAGCGTTGGGTTGCAGGAGAAAGTTGGTTAAGGGCTGTCTGGAACCTTCAGGAAGAGAGAAGGGGGTGAACCAGAAGGCAACCCTTAACCAGACTGGTAATCAAACGAGTTAGCATAAAAGCTTTGCGTTAAATCATGCCTTTATGTTTAATCATGTATTCTGGTCGGGGTTTGCTAAGTCATGAGAGCGAAACTGGTTTTATTGTTGTTGTTTTCAACGTGTTGAAAAAATGTTATTCCTAATTCTTCGCACACAGGGTTTTATTTTTTCCAAAAGATTGTGATGTATGCACAAAGCTTGCCATCAAATGACAAGGTGTAAAGTAAAAACGTAGGATTGAAAAAATAAATGAACTTTTACGCCTTGCTATACCTCTGTGCAAGTACGGTTTCTGTTACTTTAGGAATAAGTGTATATTTCATAAACAAGAAATCGGTCGTAAACAGGCTGTTTCTCTGTTTAATGTCAGCTAACGCTTACTGGGCCTTCTGCGATTTTATGATGAGTCAGACAAGTTCTTTTGAGACCGCCCTTTTATGGAGCAAGGTGCTTACTTTTTGGCCCTTTGTTCCTGTGCTTATGCTGCATTTTGGACTTGCCTTCACAGAAAATGACCTGCTAAAAAACAAGTTAATTTACGTGGTGCTGTATGTTCCTGCTTTGTTTTTCTCCCTGATTGATTTAACTACCCACTGGGTCTCCGTGGTTCCTGCACTCCAGCCTTGGGGATACGCCACCACTTACCCCGCGTCCTCGGTTGGTACAAGGTCTGATGGTCTTTGGGCTGGAGTCCTTGCGCTTTTGACGATCTTCTTATTCATAAATTATTACAATCGCCTTATAGACAAAACAAGAAAGCAGCAGACCAAATTCGTGGCTATCGGTTTAGCAATTCCTATTTTCATTTCACTGGTGACTGATTCCCTATTTGTTGTTGAGGGTGTCAATTTTCCAGTTTTAGGCAGTATCTCTGGGACTTTTACGAGTCTTTTAGTAGTTTACGCCATGCTTAGGCATGAACTGTTTGGCTTTAGACCCGAGATCGCGGCTGAAAACGTTTTTTCTTCAATGCTTGACGCAATTCTTCTTGTTAACCTAGACGGAACCGTGATTAAGGTTAATCGGTCTCTTGTTGAGCTCTCTGGTTTCGAGGAAAAGCAGATTCTTGAAAAATCCATCGGCTACATCATGCAAAGAGTAAACGTCCTCAATAAGGAGGGTGTGCCGCCGCAAATTATGGCTGAACTGAATAAACGTCGCGAGTTGAGCAATTATGAGTTAACGTTCCTCTCGAAGTCTGGCCAATTGAAAACCTGCATGTTGTCCTGCTCCGTGGTTAGCGATGGCAATGACGAAGATGTCGGCGTGGCGTTTGTTCTACATGATGTGACCGAGCATAAGGAGATGGAGCGAAAACTGCTTAAGGCTGAGCGGTTTGCTTCCATCGGCGAGTTAGCTGGGATTTTAGGTCATGATCTGAGGAATCCTCTGGAAGCCATCAGGGCGGGTTCTTACTATTTGAAGAAAAAACACGCTGACATCATGGACAGTAACGACTTGCTGATATTTGGAAGCATAGAAAATAGCATCAGCTACTCTGACAAAATAGTCAGCGACCTGATAGATTACGCAAGCGAAATAAATCTGGAACACCAATCTGCTACGCCCAAATCACTGGTGACAGGCGCTTTAGCCCTCGTCTTGTCGCCGCAGAACGTTCAAGTTATAGATGAAACCCACGAGGTGCCATTATTCCATGTTGACTCGGACAAAATCCGCCGAGCATTCATGAACATAATAAAGAACGCGTTTGACGCGATGCCTAACGGAGGAAAATTAACCATAAAAAGCCGCGAGAACGCTGGTATTGTGCATTTCAGTTTTACCGACACAGGCGATGGGATGACACAGGAAACCTTGAGTAAAATTTGGACGCCTCTTTTCACGACAAAAGCCAAGGGGATGGGTTTCGGATTAGCAAACTGCAAAAGAATCATTGAAGCACACGAAGGAAAAATCAACGCTCAAAGCCAGCTTAAAACGGGAACGACAATCACGGTTGAACTGCCGCTTTGTTCTGAGGTTTAGGACCTGTAAAGCGTAGGCTAAGTTTTAACCTGCAACGTTTTAGGTGTCATGCCTGCCTAAGCCATCGCTATTTTCCGCATTTGAAGGTTTTCTAAGTCGAGGCATTCGTCGCAGAGGTCAGAAGTCGGTCTGCCGAGGCGTTTCCGAATGACGACGCTAGGGTACTGCTTGCAGTCTTTCTGCCAATGCCACCTGTCAGGCTCAAGACCCTTAACATACTCAACATTTTCCGCCAATCTGAAACCTCCAACAAAGCTTCAATTAGCACAGTATAATATGCATGAACTGTTATTTTTAATTTGCCAATCCCTTAAATAGGGTCAAAAAAAGGCTGGTTAGCCATATGGAGCTTATTTTGCTTTGCCAGCTTTCTTAGCGCAGGCATCACTGCAATATTTGCTCTTGGCGTTAAACGTCGTGTAAACCCGTTTGCAAACTGGGCACTTCTTATCCAAACTATACAACCTCTCCCAAACATGTGTGCGCTTATGCTTAAAACTTTTTGTGAAGAACCAAAAAAACGTAAAGTTGGCTCCAATTGCGTCGTGTTTCGAAGTCAACGGTTGGCTCAGGGTGGCTGTCTTGAAGGCTAAGTGTTTTTGAGAACCTTTTCACTGCGCTTTCTTTTGGTCCTCACCACAAGCCCGTAAACCGCTATAATTACTATGATTACCCCCACGTAAAGAATGAAGGCTGCAGGGCTTAACAAGCCAAGAAGAATCGGCGATGCGCCGTCGGGGTTGGTGACTGACGCGTTGTTGGGGTACCCGCGGCTTTCCCAGTATCCACGGTAGTTTGAGTCGTTTGACACATCGATCTCTGTTACCCAACGTATCCACTTGTACCCGTATTGGTCTTGAGGTATAAGCATCAGAGGCCAACCTGCGGCAGCGGTTAGGGTTACGTTGTTCATTTTGTAGGCAAGGGTCAAGTTGTTCTGCTCTGCATAGGTGAGGGGAAGCGAGGTGGTGTAGCCGTCGGAGGCGGTGAAGATGAGGGTGTTGGCGTTTGGGCTGACGCCTGCCTCTTTTATGAGGTCGCTGACAAGGGCGCCTTGCCAAAGACACGTGGCGCTCCAGCCTTCTACGCAGATAAGCGGGGCGACATACTGGTAAGAAGTGAAGTTATTGACTACGTCGCTGTAGGTGTACTCCACTGGTTGATTCACTAAGCCAGTGACTGTTAAACGGTAAGTTGACTGGTTCAAGACCTGCACTCCTCCGATAGACACGTCTGGATGGGAAGATAGTTCGTCAAGGTAGGCGTTTATCGGCGTCAAGTTTTGCCCCTCAAATTGGGTGACTTCTCCGGGAAAAAGGTGTGACCCTGGCCCAGGCGTAGGCTGAACCGTCGTGGACGGCATCGGAGAAGCGGTGGGCGAAGGAGAACCTGACCCGCGTTGGAAGTTTGTTTGGAGGAAGCCGTCGGGGCGGGGGAGGGCGTGGGCGTCGAGGAAGGTTTAGAAGCGTTCTCAAAAACAAACAGCGACACAATCAGCACCGCCACTAACAACAACACGACCAAAACTGCTCTCTTGTGCTGTTTAAGAACTTGCATCCTAAAATAATAGTGAGGCTGTTTCCATATTTATCTGTAACGCGAGAGCCTCCTATACAAACAAAATTGAACAAACGTACAGCTATTTGGTTGTTAAAACTTATTTTTTGGACATTTAATTTTTTACGAGCGTTTTTTTGGACAAACAGATAATTTTTTAAGTGAGCCAACACAATCATTCTTTAGGTAAGAATAACCCAAAACAAGTTGAATGAGGAATCTTGGATGAAAATTCAACCCACCCTACATTGGAACAACTTCACCGTACCCGAACTCAAAGACATCCTGGAACACTGCACAGCACTGAAAGACTCGGGATCGCCCAAGACGAACAAATGATGTGCTCCATCGAAAGAGACATCGCTATACGCGAAAATAAAACGTGCCCGATACCCTACGCGCTAAAAACTACAAAAATAAAACAACAAATCACAAGGGGCGAAAGCGGGAAGCAACAACCACAACACTATGTATTGGAACAAGCCGCCTGACGGTGAGGGGAAATAAGCTACTTATCGATTGGGTTGGTAGCTGTAAGGCTCGAAAACCAAAAACGTAAAACTGTTTTATAAACGATATTAGCGTTTATCGGTAAGCCAAAATATTGTTCTTAACCGATATGTTGAAATATCGGATTGAAGCTTGTTGAAAGTCTCTATGAACTTACTCGATGAAAGAATCCATGAACGAATCATTGCTAAGAAGATTCGGCTAGATAGTTATAGACCTCTTTCTGAAAGCCTCGTCAGAAAACTGCACGAAAACATGGAAATCGCCTACACCTACAATTCGAACGCCATCGAAGGCAATACTCTGACTTTACAAGAAACCAAGTTAGTGATTAGAGAAGGCATTACGGTAAACGGAAAAAGCCTTAGCGAGCATCTGGAAGCTGTTAATCACCCAAAAGCCATCGCCTATATCGAATGCATGATAAAGAACAAAATAGAGGAAAAAAATATTCTTGAGTTACATAACATACTTTTTTCCGGTTTTTGCGAGAATGCAGGAAATTACCGGAACTGTCAGGTTTACATTGAGGGCAGGGACTACATGCCTCCGCCAGCATTTGAAGTGCCCGAATTAATGAATTCTTTGATCAAATGGTTGGATAATAACCCAGAAGAATTAAGACCAATAGAGTTGGCCGCTATCTTCCATCATAAACTTGTATTCATTCATCCCTTTGACGATGGAAATGGGCGGGTAGGCAGGTTACTGATGAATCTCATTCTAATAAAAAATGGCTATCCCTTAACTGTAATTAGGCAGGTTGACAGACGAAGATACTACAACACTCTCATGAAAGCTGATAATGGCGATCCAAAAACTTTGGTGAATTTTGTCGCCCGTTGTGTTGAACAATCACTAGATATCTACTTGAGCTCTGTGGAACCAAGTGAACGTAAGAATAAGCTTCTGAGTCTAGCTGAAGCATCAAAATTAACGCCATATAGCCAAGAGTATCTAAGTTTGCTTGCTCGACGAGGCATCATTGGGGCTGTTAAGGTGGGCAGAAACTGGCAAGTAAGTCAAAATGCATTAGAAGAATATCTATCCAAATTATCAAAGACCAAAGGTAAAAGCCGGCGGGTTAGAGAGACTCTGCATCAATCTTGAAGATTGGAAATCAGTTCGTTTTGTTTATATATTGGTTCTTGGACTATGCATGTGCAAAAAGAAGGAATATCTAAAGTATGGGTTCCAAATCACCAAGAGGAGAATTCGCCGCCAGGCAGCTAAAAGCTAAACGGAAGAATTTCCGCTGGCACGATCGTTATTTTAACCGTCGCATGCTTATGCTCGACGAGAAAGTTGACCCGATGCAGGGCGCACCCCAAGCAAGAGGCATCGTTCTGGAAAAAGTCGGTGTTGAATCAAAACAGCCGAACAGCGCCATCCGCAAATGCGTCCGCACACAACTCATCAAAAACGGCAGAACAATCACTGCATTCCTGCCCGGAGACGGCGCCCTAAACGTCGTTGACGAACACGACGAAGTCGTTGTTGAAGGCATCGGCGGAACAAGAGGCGGAGCAATGGGCGACATTCCAGGAGTCAGATGGAAGGTCGTCATGGTTAACGGCGTAAGCCTAAACGAACTCGTCTATGGACGGAAACAGAAACCAGCAAGGTAATTTGTATGTCACAAACTGTAGCTCAACCTCAAGAAATCATGCTTTTCCAGAAATGGAGTTTCAAAGACATATCAGTAGTAGACATCGGACTGCAAAGGTACCTAAACTTGACCCCGATGGTTGCCCCACACAGCATGGGACGCCACGAACACCAAAGATTCCGCAAAGCCAAAGTCAACATCGTTGAACGCCTAATCAACAACATGATGCGTCCAGGCAAAAACTCAGGCAAAAAAGCCAAAGTCACCAACATAGTCAAAGAAGCCTTCGAAATCATCTACATACGCACGGGCAGAAACCCAATCGAAGTCCTCGTTAAAGCTGTTGAAAACGCTTCTCCATGCGAAGACACCACGCGTGTTAGTTACGGTGGAGTCGTTTACCACCTATCAGTTGACGTCGCACCGCAACGCCGCATAGACCTCGCCATAAGACACATAGCTGAAGGCGCACGCTTAGCCAGCGCAAACACCCCACGCAGCATCCAAGAAGGACTCGCAGACGAACTGATCCTGGCAGCAAACAAAGACATCAAGAGCGCAGGCGTAGCAAAACGCAACGAAATCGAACGCGTCGCACAATCCAGCAGATAAACAAAAATCTCCAACCTTATTTTTCCGTTTTCTTTTCGTTTAGTACCCATTGAATACGTGAGAGTTGGCTCCGCCTATGGTTAAGCACGGAAACGGGGTGGACTCGGGTTTAGTCAAGGTTTCTTGACTGGAATTCGTCAAGGAATCTTTACGAGAACCCTTTTATCGGCACCTAAACCTCCAAGTCAAATGGAGCAAGAGGTGTCCCAAAAATGAAACACGCCGTCTTACCGCGCCGAACCCGAATTAACCCGTTTTGCAGAAAAACCCGAACATTCCTTTTTGCCTTGTTAGCAATCTCATTTCTGTTGTTTCCTTTGATCGGCCCCTACGCGTTTGCGGCGACGCCTGACTGGACGCAGGTTGTGGATTCAAGCCCCAACGTTGCCTGGTACTCTTCAATCGCGCTTGATTCCCAAGGGTACACGCATATCGCTTACTGCGACCTCGCAAACAAGCAGATCAAATACGCCGCCCAGTCGTCCATGGGCTGGGACCTCAAAGTGGTGGACTCAATCGGGAACAACACAGGCTACTCTTCGCTGGCTCTGGATTCAAGCGGGAACCCCCACATCGCCTACTTCGACCAAAGCCACGGCGAATTGAAGTACGCCAGCTCAAGCGGCTTAGGCTGGACTATTCAAATAGTTGATCATCTTGTTCTCTGCAACTTCTGCTCCCTCAAGCTGGACCAAACAGGCAACCCACACATCGCCTACCAAGACTCCCAAAATTACCAACTAAAATACGCCAGCTGGACAGGCACCCAATGGAGCATCCAAACGGTTGATTCGCAGGGAGCCGTGGGTTTCTTCAGCTCTTTGGCGTTGGATCAAAGCGGCAACCCCAGAATAAGCTATTGCGCCGCGCAAGTCGGCAGCTCACCGTCAAGCAGCATCCTCAAGTTCGCCTCATGGAACGGCTCATGCTGGGACATGGAGACCGTTGATGCGAACCAAGGCGTTGGTCTATACGATTCCCTTATGCTGGATTCAAATGGGCACGCTTGCATCAGCTATTATGACGGATTGAACGGCTGCTTGAAGTATTCGCATCAAGCCAACAACTCTTGGAATGTTCAAGTCGTCGATAATCAAGGAAACACAGGAAATGTCGGCTTAAACACATGCCTCGCATTGGACTCGCAGAACAACCCGCACATTGCGTATGGCGACCTGAAGAACAGGGATGTGAAATACGCCTATTTCAACGGCTCTTGCTGGCTTTCGCAGGCGGCTTGCCCGGGAGGAGAAATTGCCAGCGCTCCATCCCTTGCGTTGAGCCCTCAAGGTTACCCGAGGATAAGCTATTGTGGCGGGCAGGATAGGGAACTGAAGGATGCAGCTGTCGACGCAACATTGTTCCCGACTCCCGTGGCAATCACGTTTCTCAGTCTGCCAACGCAGATGCCTCAACCCAATGGAATATACGTTGTTGAATCTTCAGCAGCCAACTCAGGCGAATGCTCCGCTATCGCCGTTGACGCAAACGACACACCTCACATAGCTTACATAGACATGTACGCACCATACGGACCCTCCAACATCATCCTGAGATACGCGAGTTGGACAGGAAAAGATTGGAGTCTCCAAACAGTTCAAAACGGAATCTACGGAGCCGTGCCCTCGGTTGCAATGGATTCGCAGGGAAGCCCTCACGTCGTCTACAGAAACCAATCGGGAACAATTGATTACTCTGTGGGGACGACTCAAAGCTGGAACATTGTGCCCGTCGTTTCGCCATCGTATCTTGCAAGCTTCAACTCGCTTGTCCTCGACTCAAACGGCAACGTCAAAATGAGCTTAGCGGAAACAGCAAACGAGTCACTTCAATACGTCACCTATACGAATCAGGGCTGGACAACGCAGACTGTTGACAACACCGGGACGCAAGTCGCATACAATTCACTTGCGTTGGATTCCCAAGGCAACCCGCAAATCGCCTACCTTGAAATGCAACCGATCCAAGAGTTGAAATATGCTTGCTGGAATGGATCGGCATGGGTAATCAACGTTGTTGATGTCGGTTCAAAAACAGGTATGATTCCGTCAATCGGAATCGACTCAACTGGAAAAGTGTACATAGTCTACTTCGGTCTTACTGTGGGGACCCAAAACGATTTCCTTAAATGCGCCACTTTGACGGCTTCGGGGTGGAACATAACGACCGTTGATTCAGGAATAGGCGTCGGCTTAGGCAGCTCGATGGCCTTGGATAGCCACGGGTACCCTCACATAAGCTACTACAACGCAGGGGACGGCGAATTGCGGTACGCATGGTGGAACGGCACGGCATGGAACATCAAAATCGCCGACAGTCAACTAGGCAGCAACCTGCAATACACTTCGATAAAGATGGATTCCAAAGACAACGCACACATAAGCTACTATGACAGCGTCAACAAGACCCTGAAATACGCCTATATAACAAACCCCAACTTGCTAAACTCCACGCAAAACTCGCAGCTCACGCCGTCTTCGACCCCATCGCCGACAGCCACACCTTCGCCCACACCCAGCGCCACAACCCAATCTACCAACCACACCTCTTCAGGTCAAGCTGTCTCTTCCTCAACTCTCTTAATGCCCTGGTATCCGTCGTCTAACGCGCAAGTTTTCCCAGCACCGTCAACAACGCCTCAGCACCCAACTCAACCCGCGAAAACTATGAAGATAGCCGACGTCAATTCGTTAATTGAAGAGGTTATTGCGATACCGTCGGTCATAATGGTGACGCTATTCGCAGTGAAAAGAAAGTACTTCGAGAACGAGTAGCGTGTTTCCCCGCTTTTTCAGATGCCCAAGATTGTGGGTTTTAGCAGTCGTTTTTTTCTGCTATTGCTTTGGCTAAGGTATAGGTTATGTAGCCTGAGAAGCTTGAGACGCCTTTGACTGCGTAGTCTTTTTTGTGTGCAGTCCAGTTGGCGTAGTAGTGGTCGTAGACTTCAGCTTTAATTGTAATGCATTTGTAGCCTTGTCTTGGCGTTTTGTTTCCCTCTTTGCCCTTTAGCGTTAACTGTGCGTACATTATTTAAGGTTATGTATGTTGAGATGGGAAAGCGAGGGGTTTTTGGACGGTTGGTTTTTCACGTAAAGCTAATTAACGACGTACTGTATTGTACGGTACCAAGCAAGGGCAAACATGAAAACCAAACCAAAACAAGCAAAAAACAAAAAAATTAAAATCAACACCGAAGTCTACGACAAAATAAAGCGACAAGCAGACAAAGCCGCCCAGTCAATCGACGAATACGCCGAAAAACTACTCAGCAGCCACAAAGAAAACGGAGACGGGGCGAAAGAGAACAACGACGCTGATTCTTCTTGATTTTAACTTTCGCGTCGCACTTGCCAGGTTTCTCTGCGACAACTGCGGCTCAATAATACTCGAAAAAATCGTTCCCGTAGAGGAATGCCGAGAGGCGTGCGAAAAAAAGATTTTGTGCCACAAATGCAGAAGCCTAACCCAAAACTACTCAGGCACATCCGTTAACTCCTGAATAATCTTGGGATGGATCAAATTGAGTTTTCTTGCCGCTTCCTAAGGCAACTTGCTGGCGACTCACGTTATAAACCAGAAAAGCAACCCAAAACAAGCCCTCACCAGAAGCCTCCGACGGAGGGGAGGGGGGTCTAGGTATTTACATCAAAAATCAAATGTAAATATGGGTCGGCAAAGACCAAGGGAGAGGTCTAGTATTTGTGGCAGAAAACCATCACAAAAATGGTAGGCATACCGCAGAGGGGCTGTGCCCGTGGAAATTTAGGCGTTGGGGGAAAAGGAGCCCAGCGTAAACGGGCATTTTTGCTTTGGAAAATGGGGGTATAATTTGGGGTTAATTTTGAAAAAGTTTAATAACTGTTTTATGGAGATGTTGGTTCGTTAGGAATCATCGTGTTGGGTGAGAGATGTTGAAGAAATTTGTTGCAGCCTTAGTCCTTGTTATCTTGGTTATCGGCGCGTTTGCTGCTTTGTCAGCGCCACATGTGAGAGCGCAAACTACTCAAGCAACTCTTCTTAGCTACAGCTGGTACACTTCGCCCGCTACATCCCAAACTCTAGCAAAGTACTATGGCGATTTAGTCGCGGTAGGCGAAGTCCAAAATACTGGAACAACCGCTCTGCAGACGGTCTCAATCAGCGGCGACGCCTACAATTCAACTGGCGATGACGTCTGCTCATCCTGGACAACGCTCATAGGAGTCCCTGAACTGCTTCCAGGCCAAAAAGCACCCTTCTACATTGACTTTACTCCGGAGCAAAGCCTAACCTTAGACCAAGCATGGGTACCAACAGTCACCAACGTAACCCTTCACATGGGCGCCCAGATTGCTACAAATGCAACTCTGTACTCCGGTTTGACAATTCCCGCGGGATCAGTCCATAATTTCCTCAATAGCGGCGTATACACAATCACGGGAACCGTTACAAACAGCGGCGCCCAAACAGTCGGCAATGTTTGGGTTTTTGTGACGTATTATAATTCTGCAGGCACCGTTATCGGTATGAACTGCACAGACTTCTTAGATACATCCGGCTCGCTTACTGCAGGCAACGCCGTAACATTCACCGCTACACCCACAGACAACACAGCCAACCTGTCCAACCAAATAGCCAACTACTCACTGCTGGTTGAATACACGCCTTACTCGGCGCCTTCCGCCACTCCAACACCGAATAGTCAAACTACACCTACGCCTACGCCGACACCGACTTCCTCGTCACCTGCAAACAACTCGCCGGGTCAAGTAAACTCTCTATGGATGTATGTTGCAGTCGCTGCCGTCGTGATTGTTGTAGCCGCCCTAATCGCCTTAACGATGCTTAGAAGCAACCGAAAACAAGGCAAGTTAGCGCCTCCACCACCTCCGCCGCCGCCACCTCCGCCTCCACCATAAACCTTCTTGTTTTTAAGAAAATAACTTTATCAAACACTTAATCGACGCAACGGGTTGGTTGCTGATTCAACTCATTCTTGTGTGTATTTCCACGATGTCGCCGTCTTCTAAAACGAAGCCTAACCCAACCTTTTTCGGGCTGAAAGGCAAACGCTTCGCCCACACCATCGCGAACATGAAGTTCTGCACAAACTCCTTATGAATGTTCTTCGCCAAGTCGTTGATCGTTGCGCCTGCCTTAAGAACAAACGGGTGACCCGTATCTTCCCTGGAGCCAGGCTCCTTAGTGTAAACCCGAACAACCTTCAAACTTTTGAGGAGCGCCTGCCCCAAATCGTTGATGCCTGTTTTTTCTTCGCATGACATCGCAACAACCGGCAACCTGCCATTCACATACTGTTTTAAACGACGAAGATTCGCTGGTGCAACCTTCAAATCCAACTTGTTCGCCACAATCACCGCCGGCTTATACGTCGTGGTCTCAAAAATGGCGTCCTCTATATCGTCAAGCCGTACTTCACCGCTTATTCTCACTATGGCGTCGTTTAGTTTGTAGCTGCGAAGCAAATCTTCAACTTCTTGCATGCTGCAATCCAAAAGCTTGCCCACAAGAATAACCCTCAAAGCAGCCCCAGCGTGGCGACGGTCAATATCCACTTTTCCGCTGGGCTTGCTTACGAGTACGCGGCTTTTCTCCAGCTCAGCCAAAACCAGATCCAGCTGCTCAATTGGGTCTTGGGACAAGTCAACCATCAAAATCACGCCGTCGGCGTTCCGCGCTAAGCCAAGCGTCACATGACCTGCTGCACGCCCACCTGCGCTGCCCTCTATCACTGCGGGTGCTTCAACAATCTGGAACTGTACATCCAAAAAATTCATGATGCCTGGCACTGGTTCATGGGTGCTGAAAGGCGTGGGGGTAACCACTACTTTGGAGTTTGTTGTGGCACTCATCAGGCAGCTCTTGCCCACGTTTGTCATGCCGATGAGTGCTATCTGCGCTGAACCTTCTTTTTCTACAAAAAGCTTCGGTCCGCCGCTGCTTTTGCCTGTGCCCATGCGTTTCTTCTTGTCCAAATCCGCGCGGATAAGGGAAATTTTGCGGTTCATTTCGCCGCGCAGTTTCATGGTGCCTTTGTGGTGTGGAACATACTTTAGGAACTCAATCATAGCATCCATTTTTTCTTTAGGCGTATGAGCAGCTTCAACCAGCTCCCACTTATCCAACGCTTCAGGCGGCAAATTATTCGGCATACAAACTTCGCAGATACTATTCTGCAAGTCAACTTTAAGACTATTTCTCATACCAAGAATAAATCGTGAATAAAATTCTAATTGAATAACAAAAAATATAGCTGACTTCAACCGTATTGGCTGTTTGAGTGCATAATTTGATAGATTGGGCAAAGCTAACTACTAATGCAAAATAACAAATGGAGGAGCTTTGAGGAGTTTTGTTATCAAGGAGCTGAAAGGCTCTATGAAAAAAGTGGCATTCTCACTTCCATTGATGATAGCGGAGGCGGCGATGGTGTTGAGTTTTATTTAACGTTGCCAAATGGCGACGAATGGGGTTGGCAGGCGAAGTTCTTTTATCCATATAAACGCCTAAAAGTTTTCAAGTAGAAAAGCACAAATTACAAAATCGCTTGAAACTTCTATAAAAAATCATCCAAAGTTAAAAAGATGGATTTTATGTACGCCCTAGAATTTAAGATCCGTCTGAGTAAAAATGGTTTAATCAGTTAAGTGAAATAATAAGGCAAGATCACCCAAATATTATTTTGGAGCATTGGGGTGATCGTAAATTCAATAGTTTTCTCAGCCGATCATTATTCTTGGGAATTAGGAACATGTTCTTTGGTGAGCTTGAGCTTGATATCAACTGGTTTAAGAATCAAGTTAATAATCAAATAAGGTCTGAGCCGTGGGGAATAAGTTCATACCTGATCTCCATGTCGAAACCGACGCAGATTTTTACATTCGCAGCCTTTTAGAAGTCTAGCGCTACAAAGAAGAAATTAGTAAAACAAAACGAAAAGCTTGAGTCATTCATCAAAGACTTTCAAAAAGGAATCGATAATTTAAGGCAGTCAGATAAGCGGCTTGATTACACAGAAATTCGAACGAAATTGGTCGATTACTCGATCAAATAAATGGTTTTTTAAAAGTAAAGACTAAACGATTTAGTCAAGAATTTGATTAACCGTTCCTCTAGATCAACAAAGATTAGATTATGAAGCGAACTTGGACACAATCGAACAAGAACTGAAGCCCGTAACGGTAAATACCTGGAATTGCTCGAAAAATTCAAACCTGAAAACTTCATTTCTGCCAAGGAGCCCGATCGGGCATTTCTTATCAGGACTGCTACACGAGTAAGCAGTTATCCTGCTAACATAGCAGAAGAATTCGTTAAGTTAATTCACGAAATTGACTATAACCTTCAAAAATTAACGAAATCATTCTTAAATATATTCGGAAAGGCCGGATTCGGAAAAACGCATCTAAGCCTGCCACGTTTGTCAAAGTCGTGTTGAAGGTGATTCGCCTGCTATTTTACTAATGGGGAAACATTTTTCCGTAATTCACCCATAGAAACGCAAATATTGCAGATGCTAGATGTCCCTCCTGCTTATTCCTGAATGATTTCACGGAAACCCTTCAATCTTTTGCCAAAGTGCACAAAACCAAGGTGCCCATAATAATAGATGCGTTGGATGAAGCAAAATCGGTGGATATATTGGAGGAATGGTATACAAGGCTTCACGGATAAATTCGTGTCCATGGCCAACATAATCCTAATTACTACTTGTAGAAGAGAGCTTATCAACATGAAATCTGGCAATCAGACGATTTTATTAATGATTTTTTCTTCATGTAGAGAGTTTCGATGACAATCTAACCGAGCAAGCTGTTGAAAAGTATTTTAAATTTTACAAAATTAAAAACGAGTTTACGGGAAACTCTAAAGAACGCAGTTTGCTAACCCTTTATTTTTACGGATTTTTTGCGAAGGTCAGAACCACGATAGACTGATGGAAAAGCGCGTCTACATGGGGCAACAGACATTGCTCCAAGTTTTCGAACAATATCTCGATCAGGTTAACAAGAGAGTCTGCTCTAAACTTTCAAAATATGGTGATATGCCAGATTGAAAACTCACTCAAAAAGCTGGGACGCAGGCTGTGGGAGAGTAGACAAGCATACCTTTTTTTATTTTTAAGAGTGACCCAAATAGTTGACTCCAAAAACATAGAAGAACTTGTTGCAACGCTCTTTAACTTATGCTTTAATAGACGAAGGTTTGCTAACTAAAGATTATACTGAAGAAAGAGACATAATTTCTTTTGCATACAACCTAATGGGCGGATATATAATTGCAACTGAGCTATTATCTTCGTTATCAGCCGGATCAAATAGGCTGTTTTGTGATTTCAGCAGTTTGTAGAGAACTTGTTAAGCAACGATTTTTTCGAAACTACACCCATTGAATGAAGACATTCTTAAATGCACCGCTTGATTGACGCCTTCAATTTTCGGTAAGTACTTGCATGAGCTTTCAACAAATGAAACGGCATTTAGTTCCTCTATTGAAGCTTTATTCGAAATTTCACCCTCTTTTGTGAATGATTCGGCTAAACGATTAATAACTAAGCTTTTTACTAAAAAGGAAAATCGACTGCCGCTCTTACAACATGCAACTGAATACGATGCGTCAGATTGGTCATCCATTAAACATAGATTTTTGGATAAAAATTTTAAGATCCCTACCCATGGCTGAACGAGACTTATGCTGGACGAGAAAGCCTTAGGCAAAATTCGACAAAGTATCTAAAGGACCTTGTGAAATTTGAGGAAAGTTGTAAAGCTCCGACATTTCACTAATTGATGAGGAAATGCTACTATTACAGGCAAAGTATTACCAATGGCTGCTTACTTCAACGGTTAGGGATCTAAAAGACACCGGCCTACAAGGGGTCTTTATTGGTATGGCCGTCGTTTTCCAGAAACATTCTTCCAACTGAGCGACTAAGTTCCCTGAAATAAATGATCCTTATGTTCCTGAACGAATGCTTGCCGCATCTTACGGAATTTCAATGGCATGTCAAAATGACTTTGCAAATCCTAATTTTAGGCAAGAAATCTTGCCTAAACAAGCTCTCTGCATATATGCTCAAATGTTTGGAAAAAATGCGCTTTACGCAACAACTCATATCCTATCAAGGGATTATGCCAAACGCTTCATTCATATCCCCTAATTCACCACCCTCATATTCTGAATACAAATGAAAAAACAAAAGTTACGCCTCCATTTAAGGAGGGCGGGATCAGACAATGGGGTGCATGTGATGAAAAAGATAAGGCTCAATACCATGATGGAAGCGCACCTATTCAGATGGATTTTGGTAACTATACGATAGGTAGTCTGGTACCTAAACGGGGCAATTATGATTACGATAATCCTGAATACAAAAAGGTCTATGCTAATATCATTTGGAGATTATATGACTTAGGCTATGACCATAGTTTGTTTGAGGCTATCGATAGACAAATCGCTTGGTATCATTCTATACCCCGAGATGATGGCGTTGGAAAGGTTGAACGATACGGTAAAAAGTACTCTTGGATCGCTTTCTTTGAGATCGCCGGTTATCGCCAAGATAACCTTCAATTGCCTGAACAATGTATAGATGAAGGGCGGATTCCCGAAGCGGATATTGACCCTAGCTTTCCAGAGGCCCCACTGAATAACAAAATAGTTGAGATCGATTATTTGGGCGATAGATCCATCGACTTATCAAAATGGATTGAGAGCGGCGATGGTGCCGTTGATATTTCTCCATACATAGTACTTGAAAAAATCAACGGTACAAAAGGTCCGTGGGTGCTGATAGATGGTGATATTAATCAAGAAGACCTTAACTGCAAAAGAGCTTGTTTTATTCTAATTCAAGGTTTTTTGGTCAAAAGAAAAGATGCCAAAAAAATTGTCTATTGTCTGAATGAGCAACCAGACTTTAGGCAGTCTTTACCCCAAAGATTCTCCACTCCTAGTGATCATTACGCTTACGCTGGGGAAATCCCTTGGTGTGAAACTTTTCACTATAATGAATTTGAAACAATGAATTTTATCGTTGGAAGGACGAAAAACCGGTTAAGGTTACGAAAGTCGCCAGATTGCCCGATGGGTCCTTACTGTCCAAGGAACAGCTACTCAATCTATTGATCACTAAACTAGTAGACAAAAGTTCCGATGCAGCAATTGATGATTTCTTAGTAACCAATAAAATTGAGTTGATTGATAAGACAGCTTACGAATTTCAGGAAGTCTGCAAAAAAGTCTCTGTTAGTTACCTCATACCCATTAGGACTTATGCATGGGAAAGCTATCATAGCAGTATAAATAACGCGTGCTCAGCAGACGTACCTGCAAAACAACTAACTGACGCATTCAAGCTCACTTCCCAACCCCAAACATTCAACTTGTTTGAAGCAAATGGCAAACTGGCTTCCATATCAATAAAATGGGGTGAACTGTATGGCAACCGGCATTACTTGACCTACCTACGCCAAGACCTGCTCGAAGCATATATGAACGAAAATAACATAGACTTAGTGTGGGCAATATGGGGTGAACGGCAATTTAAGACAGAGCCAATTGAAGCAGTGATGGAATATAGTAAAGAACATACGGGATACGCAATTTTCAGTGATTTTAAAATTTATACCCAGATGGTTGGCCTAAAGGCAGACCAAATAGCTTGATTTAAATATTCTTTTTCGTTGTATCTTTCACCCTTCATTTAAAACAAAGATTCAGACGTTAAAAAAGACAACCCAAAACAACCGTACCTATGGACAGAGGTGTAGATGCCTAATTTTGTTGCAGAATTAATCACCAAAAATGTTAACCTGACATGGCTTCAGGCGGCAGATAAGTAGACATGCGAACTTTGTAAATAGTATCTTGTAAGCCAACTTAAAGACTATTTCCAGTCAAGCCCACCAAATTCAGGGAAACCGAAAAAAATACCTATCCTCATACAGTGGCGGCCAACCAGCCTGCCCTCAAAAGTAGCAACCTACAAAAATCTTCAAGCCCTAAAGCCTGCGCTGAGAAAGTCGCAGCGCCCATACGCGACAATAACTTCAACATAGTATCAACATCGAAAGTCGCATTCCGCCCATAGCAAAGTCGCAATGTTCAAACAGTCCAAGCCTAAACCAAAAAAACAACCCAAAACACAAAGACCTAAAGCGGAAAGTCGCAACTTTCACCAAACCAAAAGTCTCAACTTAAATTTTTCAGGAAAAAACAAACCCAAAAAACCGGCAACGTTCGGTTTGCGCCTAGTTGTCATTTGGGTGCAACCACAAATTCATATTAGCCACCTTAAGCTGCTAAGAAGTGTTTTTGCTTCAAGATGGAAACTAAAATGAAGTTTCTCTCCAAACTCTCTTTCATAGGATGCATCATACTTTTGTGCGGAAGCTTTTCCCTTGCGTTTCCACAAACATTCCAAACTGCGCCAGCTTCAGCGCTGCATGTTTCTGGAAACCAGATACTTGACTCCAGCAACAAAGCCGTTGTTCTGCGTGGCATCGGGCGAACAGGCGACTTGCAGTCAGCATCGGGAATGTGGTCAACACAAGGCATGGCGGTGGCTGATTGGAGCCAAAAATGGAATCCTATAAGTGACAACATACCGCTGATGGATGCGACGTTTCGGTGTTACCAGCAGGTTTGGCATGTGAATATGGTTCGGATGCTGATTCCGGTGAACTGGTACTGGCAAAACAGCATTGTGCCCTCCATGCAGGACCCAACCTACTACCCCGACTTAACCACGCCCATCAGCTACCAAACCTACATAGCTACCGTCGCGGCGCAAGCGGCAAAATACGGCATCTACGTAGACCTTTGCCCCTACGAGCTGGTCAGCAACTATCAGGACAGCAACAGCGGCGGCGCACAAGGGCAACCGATGGGCAACTGGGATTCTCCCGCACAGAACTTCCTCGCCAGCACGGGGTTAACGGAGCCGCAGTTCTGGAGCCAATTCTGGAGCTTGATGGCTAATAATTTGAAGGGCTACTCAAACGTGATTTTTGAAGCGTGGAATGAGCCGCAGAACTCGGGATATGACGCAGTTATCTTCAGGCTACATGAGTTACTTAACAACAATGTATGACGCAATTCGCACTGCGGGAGCGCAAAACCTGATTTTTATGCAGTGGGACGCAGGGTTGGTGCCGACATACAACGACTTGAGCTGGGCTTCGCAGATAAGCAACGCATTACCCGACGCAGTGAACCTGGCTTTTACAACCCACGCTTACCGACATGGACCAAGCTTCAACCTTGAATGGGGAACAAACGGCAGCGCAGTGGAGGAGCAGCTGCAAGTAGCCGTCCAAAGCATGGGCGTGACCGCGCCGTTGGTCATAAACGAGGCGGGCTCGTGCCTTTTTTCGGTGCCTTCCAGCGATCTTCAAGTCGAGTATAACTGGTGGAACGCACTAAACCAAGCTGCATCAACCTTAGGCATCGGCGTAACAGCTTACTATTGGATATCGGATTCTGACCTTGGACCAGCATACAGCGGCGAAACGCTTCTGACAGGGTCATGGGCTCTCGGAGCTGCATCACCGACACCGAACACCATGGGACAAATATTCCTAAACCATGCCCCATCAAACTCGCAAAAACTAAGCCAACCGTCTTTCTTGCGCGTTTTTTGAGCAACATCCAGTTTTAAATATGCTTACTTGATTAACTTTCTGTTGAGCAGCTAAAGCCTTTTCACTAAAGAGATTTGGGAAGATTTGATGGTGAAGCTTCACTTAAGCCATGACGTTCTAACTGTCCTGTTAAGTGTTGCAGTGCAGGTGCCCTTAGCGATTTTTCTTGGGCACGCCTACGACCAAACATCATTCATGGATGCAGGGTACCTTGTCAATGCAGGGTTAAACCCGTATCAACCCCACTTAATCACTGTTTTTTCTCCACACATGGTTGGAATCAACCCGATCATCGGGGATCCGCCGCTGTGGCCTTTGCTTTTAGGCGCCATCTACAGGTTATCCTACAACATTGTACCGAACATTTTTCTTTACAACTTTGCAACAAAACTCCCAGTAATCGCCGCCAACATCGGCTTAGCCTACCTCACCAGGAACTTGCTGCGGCAGCAGGGTGCATCTGAACGAAAAATCAGGTTCGCATGGCTTTTTCTGCTGTTCAATCCTTTCGTTCTGCTAACAACCGCTGCATGGGGACAATTCGACACTCTGATAGCTCTGCTATGTGTTGCTTCACTTTACCTCCTGAGCAAAGGCATGATTAAGGGAAGCGCGTTGCTGCTTTCTTTAAGCGTTGTTTTAAAACCCATTGCCCTTCCACTTCTCGGTTTACCCCTACTTTTTACAGCAAAAAAACAGAACTGGTCCAAAACGCTACAGTACCTATTGATTTCAGCCGCAGTGATCGTGACTTTGTGGATTCTGCCTTTCTTCCTTCTCGGATGGAGTATGCCTTCCTCAGGCAGTCAGTTGGCTTCGTATTTCACAAGAGCCGGCGGCATGACACCCTTCAACATAGTAGAAATCCTAAAGGACACGGTTACGATTCCGACGGGTCTGGAGCTTTTGGGTTACGTTTGGGTGCCTGCTTTACTGTTGGGCTATTACTTGGTTTACCGTGATCCACCGAAAACCTTCATTGAGCTCACCCAGAAAGCAATCGGTATAATGCTTATTTTTTTCCTCACTTACTCTTGGCTCTCAGAACCCTACATCAACGTTGTAATCCCGTTAGCCCTTTTAGCTTTGCCATTCACCAAAATCAACTTCCGCAACTTCCATTTTCTATGGGTCATCGCGCTGGTTTTTATGGTTCTCACCACAAATTTTGTTCAACTTTTCTACCTTGTCTCTCCCCAATCCCTCGTCTCATCCGCAGTTCAAATTGAACATAACATTAGAAGCTGGCGACTCATAGCGCGGTTTCTGATCGTTGTGGCGTGGCAGGTTTTCGCCTGGATGTTAGCCATCAAAATCCTTTTGATAAAGAAATTCAAGGCGCAGATTAGCGTTGTGGAATGATTATTTTTTGATTGCTTCAAAAGTTTTAGGTTTTCTCAGTATGGACCTGACAGGCTTGAGGCATTCAAGCATACCTATGGCCGCGGAAGATATGAGGGCTAACAGGTGGAAGGTTACGTAAGCGCCGAGTAGTTCCAAAACAAAATCTTTAACTCCGCCAGTTACCAATCTGTAAAATGAGTCAGCGACGGTTTGATTGACTTGTACAGCAATCAGAAATTGCGTTCGGCTATCGCAGAGGAACCCGTCACCGTTGAGCTTACCAACCGATTAACAACACGGCTGTACGAAGACACTTTTCCCCGCTGCATGGAAACCGCCTCGCTCCAAAAGGGTCTCGTTCTGACGCTTGACGGTGAAGAGTTGATAGAGGAGGGGCTTGGCTTTGGAGCTCCAGTCGTGAAGTACCGAGACAAAACCTACTTTTCCAGTTCAGCAGAAATCTCAATTGAAAGAACCGCCTCAACCCGCAGGGTCAGCAAAACCTACGTTATGGATGCTGTTTCCAGAAAGAAGTTTTGGCGCGCGACCTACATCGACGACGGCGTCTATTCCTCGATAAGAAAAACCTTCGCGAAAGCGTATCTCTCCAAAAAGAACCTGTCGCCATACTTCAACGCAGTCATGGAGCTTCGACAGCTAGCGAAGATAAAAACTGAATTTCTAAAAGTGAAACCCAGAGGCACCGTTACCGTAACGTACGAGGTTAAGCCAACCCAAATTGAAGTCAGCGTTGACTTTTCTGATTTGTCTCTGTCAAGGTGTGATGAAATCTTGGTTCTAAATGAGCAAGGCTCGTCAGCTTTCCAAAAATACGTTGACGCAAACGGCTTGACACTTTTGGGGCGGGACATCGGCGCGTGGGATGCGGTGGCGGCGGACTGGGCGTCGTTGGTTAACGTCAAGGGGCAGCTTTCTTTTAGCCTGCGACGGATGCGGGGTGCGAAGCTGTTCAGGGGTTGGGAACGGACAAAGAACCGTTTTTCATGGGCAGGCTTGAGCTACTCGCTAAAACCCACCTGCGGGACACTGAATTACACGGTAGAACTGGGTTTTTAGGTGCCCGTTTGGCGATTTGGGTTTGGTGTTTTAAGGTTCGATCATTTCTTTTTCGGGTTCGGTGCCTTTTAGGCGTTGCCGCATCGTGTAGATGAAGGCGATGAACCAGAAGGCGACGCTTACCCAGCCCAGTACGAAGCCGACGATGTTGTTTAGCAGGTAATATGCGATTTGGAAGCCGACCAGCGAGACAAACGTCAAGAACGAGCCGGTGATGCTGTAGCCGCGCAGTGCGTTTCGGTTTTTGAGGACGGCGCGCAGCATTAGCAGTAGGGCTGTGAAGTTGATGATGCTGGCGACGCTTAACGCTAAATCTGCAAGGTTCATCGGCTCAATTTCCCATTGCCACAACAGCTTTGCCTAACTTAAGACTTACGCCGCCCAGCAAGCCCTGACGTGCAAAACACCTTAAATCAAGCGGCTCCCAATAGTTATGGCGGAAGAGAGGAAACATGAAAAAAATTATCTCGCAAGGTTGCGATGGATGTGCTCGAGAAGAGCCATGCATTAGAACTTATCGACGGGTTTCGTTCGGAGAACAAGTTTACTGCCCAGACGGAACGGTTCATCTCGTAGACGAATCAAGCCTCGCCTAAGGGCAGGCGACGGGAACCTGCGGGTTTCTTTGTTGGCATTTGCGGTGAATTTTTGTTGTAAATATTAGGGTAGGCTTAGAGAAGATTATTAATTTGAAAACCCGTTGCCGTCTCGGTCTACCTAACAAGCGTTATTTGGCAATCCTAACGAAGAGGCTTCCCGCATCCCTTACAGAATGAAGCCTTTGCCCTGTTCTTTGCGCCGCAGGACCCGCAAGCCACCTCTGCAGCGGCACCAGCATCGGCGGTTTCATCCCCGAGTTTCTTGCCGCAGCTCTGGCAGTACACCGCGTCCGCGTCGTTGCAGAAGCCGCAGAAAACGCAGTCAGCCACCGCGGAGCCTTCGCCGTAAAGCGCGGTCCATTTGCCCGTAATCCAAAGCTTGTCCTTCAACGCGTCAACCAGCGGAATCAAATCGATCAGCTGGTAAAACTGATCTTCGTCGGGAGCAAATTTCGATTCGCAGTCCCTGCTTAGAATCACGAATTTCGGCGTTTTTCCCAGAATCAACTTGATTTCTTCGATTTCCTCGTTGGTGTAGACGCAGCTTTTCTTGCTCAGCTTCAAAAGAGCGTCCAGAGACAGATCCTTTGCTTCCTCATCAATCGACGGCTTACTTTTCGCCTTCTCCACATACGACCCTATGGGCGCAGGCACCCCGAACGCTGAAGGCATGTAAGAAAGCGTCTCTTCGGTCTCAGATTCAAAACGTTCCGCCTTTCCCAAACAAACAATCGCAACACGCCTGTCAGTAAAATAAACATCATACCTAGTGTGAGCATCAACTGGCAAAACAACATCCTTAACGATTCCCAACAACCTTTCAGAGCTCGACATGCATTGAGTCCCTCATCAAAAGGTTCTTGCTTTCGCTAATTCATAAGGTTTTTTATGGCTTTAGACTCGCGGTTCTAATGGGGATAAACTGGTGGATGGGTGGCTTTAAACCTCTTTTACTTTTATCCTATTTTTGTTTTTGGCAGGAAAATTTTTTAGGGTAGGATTACTCTTTTGTATCTGCAGTGAAAATCATGCAAACGTTAGATGTCAGCATAGTTAAAGTTACGCGAAGAGGACAGACGACGATTCCTTTAGAAATCAGGCAAAAGTGCGGAATCAAAGAAGGCGACAAACTCATAGTCGAACTCACAGAAAAAGGGGTACTGTTCAAGCCAATACGAAAATTGTCTGATATGGCAGGGATCGATGCTGGGTACGCGACGGTTGAGGAAGTAAATAAGATGATTGATAAGCTCAGAGAAGAGTACTGATTTGAAAGAAGTCTTAGACACCCGGGTTTTGAGAGAGCTCTTCTATTCCGATAAAGCTGAGACAAAAGAGAAAATAAGAAGAAAAATGCAAGCACTTGAAGCTAAATGCGAAGGAATACTGCCAACAATGGTGATAGCGGAAATCACCCAAATCACTTACACCACGCGCGGAAAAGACATGGCTGAAAGCCGTTATCAAGATTTGGTTCAAAGTGGTTTAGAAATACAAAATCTTACTTCGATCATTGCGAAACAAGCAGGTTTTTTCAAGGGCAAATACAGAAATTTGCCCATGGCAGATTGCATAATCGCAGCCACAGCGCTGATGAACCATGCAAAAATACTCTCCGACGACCCGCACTTCGACGCCATAGAGGAAATCAAACGTGTCTGGATCTAACAATTAACAAAAACTGGTGGACGAGCCGGGGTTCGAACCTGCTGGGTCCTGCGCACTTTAGGTGTTTTACCAAGGTTCTATTTGTAAGTCTTTGATTCTCTTAAAGTGCGCTTGGTTTCGAGTCACAAGGGTCAAGCCGTTCTCAACAGATATTGCTGCTATCATAGCGTCCCTGAAATCTATTGTTTCCCCTTTGGCAGCCAGTTTCGCGGATATTTCAACTGCTTTCTTTGAGGATGCAAAGTCCAATGGAAAAACAGTTAGCCGCTCAATAAGTTTTGTGGCTTCTTTTAGGTTTTCTTGTTTTCTTTCTGACTTGTTTGCGCCGAAGAAGAGTTCAAAGGCATTCACCGCGGTGGTTGCGCCTCTGTCTTCTTCATCTAACTCGGCAATTTTTTTCTTAGCCTCTTCCTTGCCCCGCAGGATAGCGACTAACAGGTCAGTGTCCAGACACTTCAATGGAGATTCTCTCTTGAACTGTGCGCCATCCTTTAGCAAGCTCGGCGTTGATGGCTTTTTCTTCTTCGTCAGTCATTTTCCAAGTTCCGAAGCAATCCGCAATTTTGCCTGACTTTTTAGTTATGCGCAGAATAGTATCGGTGAAGCTCTCTTTGTCCATTTTTTCGCGGAGCAAAGCTTCGTACGCTTCGTCTTTTATCGAAATGGTCTTCGTTCCCATGGATATGTATGTGTACACGTACACAGATAAATTTTACTGCATAGAATAATATCGAGCAAGAACAAAGCATCTGAATGTTGTTGGTGGACAAGGGGGGATTTGAACCCCCAACCTCTACAATGCCAATGTAGCGTTCATACCAAGCTGAACTACTTGCCCACTTTGCCTTGGCTTCTGAAATCTACCTCGCATCATTTAATAAGCGTTTCTTATGGACTTGCCTAAAAGAAGCAAAAACTTTCAGTAGGCATTTTGTTCAGGCGCAAATGTCGGCGTAGCTTTTTATAATCCATTCGCAAATAGAGAAGCCAAGCAAGGTGCCAAATTATGCCCAAGGTTAAAGTTGCATTGATCGGCGTTGGAAACTGCGCCTCAGCGTTCATCCAAGGAATTAATTATTACAAGAAATTCAGCAAGCCCGAAGACTTCGTTGGGTTACGCAACCCCACACTGGCGGGTTTAAGCACAAAAGACATCGAGGTTGTTGCGGCTTTTGATGTTGACGACCGTAAGGTTGGCAAAGACCTCTCAGAAGCCATTTTCGCCGCGCCCAATAACGCGCCAAAAGTTGCCGACGTGCCCTCTGCAGGTGTTAAGGTTAGCAGGGGTCCGTTGCTTGACGGTTTAGGGAAATTAAGTGAAGCCATCGTGCAAGTCAGCAAAGCACCTGATGCGGATGTTGTTAAGGTTCTCAAGGCGGCAGGCGCCGAAGTCATGGTTAATTTGCTTCCAAGCGGAGCCACAAAAGCCACACAGTGGTACGCTGAGCAAGCTTTGGCAGCAGGATGCGCTTTTGTGAATGCTACGCCAAACTTCATAGCCAGCGACCCAGCATGGGCGAAAAAGTTCAGCGACGCAAAAGTTCCGCTT
This sequence comes from Candidatus Bathyarchaeota archaeon, assembly GCA_963780185.1. Taxonomy (GTDB): domain Archaea; phylum Thermoproteota; class Bathyarchaeia; order Bathyarchaeales; family Bathycorpusculaceae; genus Bathycorpusculum. Next base: position 134,419 of record CAWABA010000006.1, read on the forward strand.
GTCGGCGACGACTTGGTCGATCAGGTTGGCTCAACCGCGTTGCATAAGACGCTGCTTAAGCTGCTAAGCGACAGCGGCGTGAAAATCGCTGAGACTTATCAGCTTGACGTGGGCGGGGGAACCGAATCCGTGGATACCATGGATCGAAGCCGCGATGCAAAACGCAGCATAAAAACTGAATCCGTAGCAGCATCACTGCCGTACAAAGCTGAAGTCGTAGCTGGCTCAACTGACTACGTTGATTTTCTGCAAAACAAACGCGACAGCTACTTCTGGATAAGCGGCGTCTACTTCTGCAATGCCCCGATGAAAATCGACCTCAAATTCCAAACCGTTGACGCGCCAAACGCAGGCAGCGTGCTCTTCGACGTGGTGCGCGCGATGAAGTTGGCGCTGAACAAGAAGCTTAAGGGTGCGGTTGAACCTGTTTGCGCTTACGCGTTTAAGCGTCCGCCGCAAGTTGTTTCTATGGAAGTTGCGGAAAAGGAATTTGCGAAATTCATCGCTTAACCTCCTTTTTGGGCGTCTATTTTTTCTTAACGTCTCTCCAATTTTCGTTTCACAAAAAGCGTTATAAGTGGAAAAAACCTTACACATTTTGAGTCTATTTCATGCAAAAAACAGTCGTCGCAGTAGTCTTCATTATTGCTCTTATGTTTATTTCGATAAATGCAGCGGAGGCTCAGCCTTCGGTAGGCGTTAAGACGGGCAACTGGGTTGAATACTCCGTTAAAACTGCTGGTGCTGTTCCTGCCGCGCAAGATTTGACGTGGGCTAAAATCGAGATTGTGGATGTAGAAGGAGAGGCGTTTCATGCCAATTTCACCGTCAGATACGTTAATGGAACTGAGTCGAGTGCCCTTCGGTTCTTCAATTTCTCTGCAGGGAACGTTCAAGCTTGGATAATGATACCTGCAAATCTTGGACCGAGCCAAACCTTCTATGATTCATCCATCAACAACAACGTAACCATTCAAGGACAAATGCAGAAAACCGTTGCGGGAGCAACCAGAACAGTCACATGCACAAACAGCACTTTGGGCGGTGTTCAAAGAAACAAGGAATGGGACAAAGCCACGGGTTTCTATATTCAAAGCGCCGATAACTTGGGAACTTACACCGTTAATGCGCAGGCATATGCGACAAACATTTGGAGCCCACAAATTCTGGGTTTGAATCAGACCGTGTTTTATTTGCTTGTTGCCGCCATTATCGTTGTTGTTGCGTTGTTAGCGTTGGTGCTGTTATTGATGCAAAAAAGAAAAAGAATAGTTGCAGAAGAAAAGCCGTTTAGGACTTAGCGTTAAAGTTTTGCAAGTTCGGCTACTACTTTTTCTCTGAACCCGTTTTGTTTGAGCGTGTCTTTTAGGTAGTTTATGGTTTTGACAGGCGTCGGGTCTGCCCCACGTAGGACCGCGAGGTAAACGCTTGTGAGGTCGCCGACCAGAACCGTTGACAGCATCCGTGCCAAGCTGCTTTTGCCTTGCGCCTGAACCTCAAGGATTTCCACCTCCGCATGCTCCACAAGCTCCTTTGTAATTTCGATTCGGCTTTGAATCGGGGTCGGCTCGTCGGAGTCTCTTAGGAAGATGGCTGAGTAGCATTTGCCGAGGTCGCCTGCACGTTCCCAACCTACGATTTCGTTGTGGTTGAGTTCGCTGAAGACATCCGATTTTGCGGGAACCTTGCTGTTCTCGTTGAACTGCTGCTTAAAACGCAGGGCAACACCGCGGTACATGCCAAAACCATACGTGACAGGGGAAGTTTTCCCGATGTTTAACGCTAAGGCTTTGCAGTAGTTTTCCACTGTGGGCTTTTGGGGCGCGTTTTCCTTGCTTATTTTTTCAATAAGCTGGATCGCTTCGGAGAGTTCTTTTGAGGCGCCTTCAACTAAGCCTGCCTTCTCCATGTAAATCAGAGGGGGAACGAACATGTAAGGAAGCGCGGCTCGGGGAGGCATACCGCCTGGAACCCGCAGGTAAGGCACGCCGAGTCTTTCCGCGTTTTCAAGCAGGGCGCCGCCGCTGCTGACGCAGAAAACCATGCATTTCCGCTTCATTGCGTCAAGAAACGCGCTGAGGGTTTCCTCGGTGTCGCCTGAGTAGCTTGATATGAAAACAAGGGTTTTTTTGCCCGCGTACTCTGGCAAGTCGTATTCTTTGTTGACTTCGATTGGTACGGCTGCTTGTTTTTTTGCCCAATCTTTAAGAAGCTCTCCTCCGATTCCTGAGCCGCCCATGCCTGCAACGATTACGTTTGCTGGTTTAGGATAGTTTACTTTGATTTTGTCGGCTAAACCCGCGGTTTCTCGGTAAAGCTTCGCGGAGTTAAGGCAGAAGTTAATCATGTCGCTTCTATCAACCGATTTAATGCCTTCGGCATTGTCTAAAACGGAACTTGCCATTTTCATTGTCCTCCAGTAACCCGCAATTTTATATCTAAACCCCGCCTTTTAAGCTCAACGCAGACGCATATCGGTCAAGCGGACAGGAGATAAGAAAACCATGGATAAAAAGAAACTTGCAATCGCCATCCCTGCATCAACGATTTCAGACACGCCTCACATTCGGGAAAAAACCGCGAAGGTCGGGTTGATTGGGCGGGCAGCGGCGATTTTCAGGGTGAACGAAATCATTGTTTACCCAGACAGCCCTAAAACTAACCAGGCGCGAGACCTCGATTTCATGGTGCTTCTGCTTAACTATTTGGAGACACCTCAGTATCTACGCAAGAGCCTTTTCAAACTTGAGCCGAATCTGCAGTTTGCGGGGATTCTGCCGCCGCTCCGAACGCCTCATCATCCGGTGAGCGGTAAAACCCGTGATTTGAAAGTCGGCATGTACCGCGAAGGATTAGTGCTCTCCGAGGTAAAGGATGGCTTGCTTGTCGACATCGGGGTGGAGCAGCCTGCGATTTTGAGGGACAGGCAGTATGCTGTGGGTGACCGTTTAACGCTTCAGGTTGTTAATGTTGGCGAGCGCGTGCAGGTTCAGGCGGCAAACCGCGATGACATCGAGGCGTACTGGGGCTTTCAGGTACGCGCAGAAACCAAGCCGTTTCCTCAGTTTGTGGCTGATGGCGGTTTCGACTTGACGATTGCAACGGCTAGGATAGGCGTAGACATCGAAGAAGCCTCAGACAGGATAGATGCGAAATGGAGCCGCGCCCGAAGTGTTTTGGTGGCGTTTGGGGCGCCGTCGCGTGGGTTGCATGAGATTGCCAAAGACCAAGGCTCAAGGCTCGATGGGGTTGTTGACTTTGTGGTTAACACGATTCCTGGGCAGGGAACGGCGACGGTTAGGACGGAAGAGGCGATTTTTGCGTCTTTAGCCATCTTCAACGTCAAGTTTAACCGTTAGTTTCTCCGTTTTCTAATTGCTGGGTGCTTCGGAGCTTTTTTGGCTTTTGGCTAAAGAAATAAATGCGTCGCCGATAATTGCTCTCTCTATGTTTACCCTTGACGTCGCCATGCCTTTGGCCTTATTCGGTGTAATTGTTGTTGCCCTGTTTTTGAATAAGCGCACGGAAGGCCGATTGATGTCAACTGTTGAGGAGAAGCAGTTCAAAATTAAAGATGTAATTGTCCTCGTCGTATTCATGGCTATAATCGTTTCAGGCTTAGCTCTAGCCGCCATCTACACACCTGGAGAACTCTTCAGCGACGTAATTCTTGTATTCTTCTTGTTCTCATACACCATGCTGCTGTTCACAATCTCATACTTGTTCAGCGGCATCCCAAAAGTCCGCGCGCAGCTTCTTTCAGTGGGGTTCGGCGCTGCCTCCATCATCGCAGGCGCAGCCTGCGCGTTACCGCCGCTCCAAGATGCCTTCACCATACTGAGAGTTGCAGCCTTCATGGGGTTAGCAGCGTTTTGCTTCGGCGTCGCCTTTTACGAGCGGAAAAACACGGTCCATAAAGAGCGTTGGTATGTTGCTGCGCAGCCTCCAGCGATTTTTGTTTTGCTGTTTGTCTTCTTTAACTTTTTAAATAACGCGGGAACAGCGGCGATTTGGGCTCCGTATCTTATGGATGTTTTCGCTTTAACCTTCGCCGTTCTAATTATCCTGTATCTAAGCACACTATTTAATTGGAAGACAGTTGGGCTTTTTGCAGTTCTCTTAACAGCAATGGATATCATTTTGGTCATCGGAAGCACCGCAATGGTTACTGCGGCAACTAAATTTAGCGGACTTGGGCTTCCAGTACTCGTTTCCCTGCCCAACATCCCCATTAAGATGGTTACAATTCCAAACTCTACCGCTTTGGCCATCGGTTTCAGAGGACTTGGTTTAGGCGACTTTTTCTTTGCTGGCATCCTTATAGTTCAAACGTACAAAAGATTCGGTCAAAAGACTGCCCTTATCGCTGCAACCGTTATAACGATAGTTTTTGGCATTTGGGACGGTTTCTTATTTGATTTGGTAAATTGGATTAGTTCGATTGTTGGACGAAACATAGGTGGCATGCCCGCTACCGTTTTTATTATTACGGGGTGGGCGCCTGTAATCGCGGTGGCGCTTTGGCTTGAACACAGAAAGAAAGCAAACCTGCCAGCGGCAACTCCCACGGTCGAGCCCGTTCAAGACGCAAACGTGCCTGTTGCTAGCGAGCCAACTCAAACTACGCAAGAACCGGGAACCTGCTGATAGAATAGATTTTGTAATGGTAATTGATATTTTGTCTAGCAAATTATTTAAAACAAAACTCTGTATAGCACTAAAAGTAAACTTATGCCCTCTGCTATTAAACTTCAGGATTTTAATGAAGCAGAAAAATTCATTAATTAATTATTACTCGGGTGTTCAAGTATCGCTGGGTGAGCGCCTCTTAGGATTAGGTGCTGTTCTTTTTGCGCTATTCCAAGTGACTAGTTGGAGCAGATCAGGGCTTGCAGCAATATCAACTTATAAAATTACGTTTTGGATGATAAGCTTTTCACCAAAATTATTTTTATACTTTTTTGCCGTTTTTATGCTGATACTTTACATGGCTCGTACAGGTTTGAGGTATGCCTCTGTTTCGGGATATTTGAACATAATTATTACTTTGGAACTGATTAACGACATTACTTCCTCAATACATGGGGCGATAACTAAAGAGAGTTACAAAAGAATGGTTGAAGCAAAAGTCAAAATATTTTATCTCCTTCCATTTCAATGGTTTTTGTCAGGCGAAACAAGTTTAGATTCGGCTGAGGGGAAAAAATTTAACAAAAGATCAAATATTCGAGGTTGGGTGTTGTCAATTGTTATTTCACTTATTCTTACCGGGCTAATGTTTTGGATTTTACAAGAAATTCTATTCCCAATATGAAAAATTGACATTGACTAAATTGTCGCTCATACTGATTTGTTGACTGTTAGATTAATGAACATATCTAAAAGATTACAAAGGGTGAAAAAGTTTAGTTATGGGTAGTAAAACACCCATTAACGGCATGTTTACCCGAATAGGGCGCCTAATCCTTCTAACGCTGCTTCTTCTTTGGCTTTTTCTTCTTCAGCTTTCTTCTTCTTGTCTTCTGGAGGTGCGGCTGCTGGTTTTGCTTCTGCGCCTGCTGGTGCTGCGACTGGAGCGGCTGCCATCATTGTGGTGCTGCCTTGAGCGCCTCATCAATGTTTACTTCGCTCAGTGAAGCTACGAGTGCTTTAACTTGAACCACGTCAACTTCTATTCCTGCTGCTTTGAGAACGGCGGTTACTGAATCTTCGTTTATTTCTTTTCCTGCCTTGTGAAGGAGCATCGCTGCGTAAATGTTTTCCATACCTTTTCACCTCTTCAACGGACTATTTTAACTTTTCAGTTGGTCGAACCAGCCTCTTTCATGATGCTGGTCGTTACCTTGAATTGCAGTTGATTCTGCATTCTGTTGCCGTTAGGGAAAAGACCCAATTACTTAAGAACTTTTCGTACTTCCCTTGAGTAGGTTACCGTTTATCGGGTTTGCCAGCGAATTTCTCAAGAAAAGAGTCGGCGTGAAAACTAATTAATAACTTAGACAGATGAGTGTAAGAGCCACATAAAAAAACTGAATCAGTGAAAGTTTGCGCTTCAAAACGTTACATCCGCCATATTCGCGAAACAGCAAGGTTCTGCTAACGTTAGTCATAGCAGCCTTGATTATTCTCAACTTTTCTATTTTGATGTCTGCTTACCCCCAAACTTTTAAGTTAGACGGGGGCGGGGCGCTTGCGAAAGATTTTTCAGCGTATTACGTAGGCGCATGGCGACTTTGGCACAACCCCACAGGCTTGTACACCCGGGGAGCAATCAACGACGGCGAGCCAACCATTAATCCGCAGCCGCAAGACTACAAGTACCTGCCTTCTTTTCTGCTATTGGTCTCTCCATTCCAGATTCTCAGTTACCATCAAGCGTTCATCGCGTTTGACCTTTTTCAATTTGCCCTTTTGCCCTTGATTGCGCTGTTGCTTTATCAGTTGCTGTATCGGAAGGGCTTGGTTGTGGTTTTGGTTGTTGCCGCGGTTGTTTTGCTGCCTTTTCCTTTGCCGCATTGGGGGTCCCTCGCCACTTACTTCTGGCAATGGGCTGAAGGTCAAGCTAAAGTCTTCGAAACCTTCCTTTTCCTCTTATCATTCTACCTCGGAGCCAAAAACAAGCCCCTTGCCTCAGGAATCGTCTTCGCCTTCGCCGCCTTTGACCCAAGGTTTGCCCTCCTCGGGTTGCCCCTTTTCCTTTTCTACAACAAAAACAGCATCACCTTCACAGTGAAAACCGCCTTCGCCACAATAATCATGTCAAACATCATTCTTCTTTACCCCGCAATAGCCCAATCGTTCTGGAACGTAATTCTCACGCGCGGCTTAGGCACCACCCTCTATGCTTACGCCTACATTCCCTTGCTAACATTAGCTGCTTTGAATCTTGTCAATTTCAAAGATATTATGGCGAATTTTTTTGAGACGTGTGAACGGTGGATGGACAGTCGACGTCAGGTTTAAAAGGCAAGAAATCGCCGTGGATTTAAGCGAACGGTTCGGTGGGAACTGAATCGCGTGGTTTTTTGGTGGAGGCGGGCTTTCTTGTTCACAATACTTATCTTTAGGTTGGGCACATGGGGTTATTTACAAGGGTCGTCACTATGGGAAATATTACAGTCGCCGTTCTCGGCGCTTTAGGATACGGTGGCAGCATCGGCAAAAAGGGAACATCCACAGACCTAACATTCTACAACGTGAAGAAAGGTGAAGATACAATAACCCTTATCGAGCCGACACGGTACCCTGAACGCTTAGCGCCTCTATTCTACGCTGTTTCCCTCGCCAAAAAAGCCATAGTCGTAGTAGACCAAATAGACGCTACCTTCGGCGAATGCTTAGTTATGCTTCAATGCTCAGACATCAAAGAAGGCTACTTCGTTTTAAGAAACTACATTCCGAAAGAAAAAATCGAACCTCTAATCAAAGGAACCAGCCTGGAAAAATTCCAGTTCGTAGGCGACGACGCCAACTTCCTGCGCGAGCAGCTTTTGGCAGAAGCTTCCAAGCAAGGTCCCGTCGAGATTCCAGCTGGGCAGCAGGCGGTTGGGGCGGTTCCAGTTGACCACTCTTTTAACGTTAAAGGCGTCGGTGTAGTTGTGCTCGGCGTAGTGGTTTATGGGGCTGTGCAGAAACATGAAGCTCTCAGTGTTTTGCCAGCGGGGAAGTCGGCGCAGGTTCGTTCGATTCAGAAGCACGATGACGAGTTTGATGTTGCAGGCGAAGGCGACCGTGTGGGGCTTGCCTTGAAAAACATCGAAGTTGAAGATTTGGATCGGGGCACAGTTCTGACAAATGACCCGTCAATCAAGACGGCATCTAAGCTGGAAACACATGCTTCTTTGATTAAGTATTGGCAGACCCCGATAAAGGCGGGGATGGTTATGCATGTTGGCCATTGGACGCAGTTCTTAACCGCCAAAGTCGAAGCGGTGACAGACGGAGGGCGACTGGAGAAAACCAACCTTGACTTTAACGCTGGATAAACCGCTAATCCATCGCCCAAACGATAGGGCAGTGCTGATGTATTTGGAGGGCGCAAAGCTCCGCGTCGCAGGAAACATAGCCTTACCCTAACCTGGGTAAAAAAGAAAAAATCAACTAAAAATTCACTGCAAAAAGGTGGGAAAGAGGGGAGCTTACCGCGGAAGTGCTGCTTCTCTTTCAACTGCGACTTTTATGGCTAAAATCAGGATTGTGTAGACGATGGGTAATGCAGCGATGGTCCAGATTGGCACGGAATAGTCGTAAGCCATCCAACATGAAATAATCCATGGCGGCATTGAAAACTTGGATAACTAATACGAACCGCACAATTTTCCACACCGCTTGATGAGAAATTTGAATGTCGAAGTTTCTCAAGTTTTCACTTCCCACAAGAAATTGCGTCTTTCGAACGACGCTAATTGAAAACATTCCCGTCAGCTTTAATAATTCTATGTGGTTGTGTCGGGCTAGCAACACAGTTGCCGTCGCCAACCCCGCGAAAAATCTGGAATCTTTCCTTCAGAGGTGGGGATAATAGTTCCTTCCTTTAGGATATTCAAAATGGTTCTCCGTGCATAATTTGATTTTGCTTTTAAAATATGTAAAAATATGAATTGAAATTCTACTAAAAGATGTCGTACATTGAAAAAGACATTTTTTTGTTCAAACAAGCAACATTCGGCAAAAATTGCGTTAATTTGTCTGCCAAACAATAATATGGTGCTTGCTTATTATTCTATTTTCAGATACAATTTTGATTAAGAAATGATGAAAAATTGGTATTCTTTATGAATATAAAAAGAAGCGTGTTCTTTTTTGGAGCCAACGTCATTGGAGCAACCGGGGAAAGTTCTTTTGGCGAAGCTTGGAAGCGGTAAGCCCGGTTCCTCAGTTTTCCACTTACAAGTGGTCCCTGGAAAAGATCGGCTGGCGGCAACTTTTAGAAGCGAAGGTTCCCCAAAAGGCGGTTTTTCAGCATACGATAATTCAGGAAGGCCCTTCGGCGTCATAATCATGATTGACCTGAGAAGGGTGGCCGGGGAAATAGCGGCTTCGGATGCTGATTGAAAACTGAATCACCTTCGTCGTGCAAGGGTGATGTCTGTGTGGGGAGAACCAACGTTCTAAACGCTGTCGCCAGCCTAAGAGACCCAAGGATGATTGCAGATTTTAGAAATACCTGATTTAATTCGTCTCAGAGAATTGGAAGTTGTCTCCTTAGTCAAATCTATCCTTGGCAATATCTTAGCGACCGCTTTGCTGCAAAGTTCTACGGGCGACTTGAGGGCTCTTCGGTCTCCGAATAAGAGTTTTGAAATGCCTAAAAAATTGGTTGTCGTTAACGTAAATTCTTATTTGTTGCGTGTGCCTTACCTTTGTGGCGGGAGCTTTCTATGAGCGATATGGAGCTTAGGGTTTCAAAGATTAAGGATGGCACGGTGATTGACCATATTAGAGGCGGATACGCGCTTGATGTTGTCAGGATTTTGGGGATAACGGGTAAGGAAAAACTGGTGATTACCATCGCCATCAACGTTCCGAGCAAACGTTTCGGCGCCAAAGACATCGTGAAGATTGAGGGTCGAGCCATTAACCCGCAGGAAGTTAACCGAATAGCCTTGGTTGCTCCCCACGCGTCAATCAACATCATCCGCAACTACAAAGTCCTCGAGAAAGTCGAGGTTAAACTGCCAGCAACCATCGAAGGCATAATCGAATGCGTAAACCCCTGCTGCATAAGCAACAGCGACGAACCCGCAGCGCCAAAATTCTACGTCAAAAACGAGGAACCCCTAACACTCAAATGCCACTACTGCGGCGTAACCCTGGAACAAGCCGACATCCTGCAGCAGCTTTAACGCCGAATCTTTTGATTTAGCCTTTCCTGTGCCAGGTCGAAAAGTTTTTTGAAGTCGGCTTTGTCGAGCGGTTTGCCTTGATTTATTCCTGGGCATTCAACTGTAAAATCAAAATCGTATGATTCTTTGTTCTCGTTGAATTTGAGTTCAAACGGGTAAAACATGCAGATTAGGGTTCTTAGTGGGTAAATGCTGCATCGGTTGTCTTTGAGGAAGACGCATTTGCCTTCGCTTGACTTCTTCATCTCGTAAACATAAGGGCGCTTGCCGTCAACTTCCACACAAAAACCAGCTATCTGCTGCCCAGTTTCCGCGCGATCCTTTCAGCTTCGCCTTTCAAAAGGAGAATGTGCCTTGTTTTTTGCGCTGTGTCGCCGCAGCATAAGCCGCATCGGCTGCATTCAAACCGCACCTTAACGGGGTAAGCAAAGTCCACGTTGATTCAACAAGTATAGCTTAAAATGCGGCATAAAAAAGTTGGCGGTCACTTCTGTTTTTCTTCAGGCGCTTTGCTGCGGTGTCCTTCGCCGTACTGGAAGGGTCTGCCGAGGTTTTTCGCCAGTTTTTTCTCGAAGGCTTCATCCATGTTCATGTTGGGGCAGGCTAAGCGGCTGGCATCTAAAACGTAAAACGTTTATCACGTAATAAGCTTTCAGCTATTTTCTCGCAAGATGCTCTTGTTATGAAGAAAAAACATCGACTACGTTCATTTAAGAAAATATGCGCCAATCTGAAAGCTGCCCTTAGTTAGGTCCTAATATAGGCCAACAAATAGCCTTCGGAAATCAAAAGATCAACGGTCTGCTTACGGAAAATTTAAAATTCAGAATCTTGTACAGAAAGACTGGTTTAGCAAAAAGAATGAGAGGGTCAATAATGAAAGAAATGGATGAAGAACAGGTGCTATGTTTCGAAAGTAAGCTGTTGTCCGGATATTCTTCTCAGAAGGTTTTCTACATTCAATTCCTTTGGGATCAAATTCGAAGAAACCTTATTGCCCTTCCAAGATCCGAAGCAGAACAAAATTTTCAGTATAAACAACTTATTGCTTATGGTATCATAAAATCAAATGAATGCTACTTAACCTACAAAAGAACCCCTAAAGGAGGGGAAAGCAGGCTCTGGAAAAGATACTCAATAGGCATTGGCGGACATATTAATAGCGGAGATCAAAGTCAAAAAGAAATGGCGGAATTTGGCTCAAAGAAAACCAGAAACTTAAGCTTTTTTTATACAGCAGTCCAGAGAGAGATTGACGAGGAGATTATGGTGGAACCACCTTATTTATTGAGTAAGCCGGAGCTGAAATTTTTCATAAATGATGATTCTGATGAAGTCGGAAAAGTTCATTTTGGGTTGGTTTGGCTATACGAAATCAAGTATCCAAAAGATATTCATACACAAAGTAAAGTTACAGAAAAAAAAATAGTTAGAGGAACAAAAGGGCTGGCAGAATTGGATTTTCTTGATATTGAGACTTTGAAGGCTAACAAACCGCATTTTGAGAGTTGGTCGCAATTAATAATAGACGCGATTTCAGGGGGTCAATTTATTTGATTTACACCGGTTCGGGTTCTAACAACTCGTTCCCTTGAACTCTCCTGATTCGGACCCGTGACTTTTTCTTCTGGCAAACCTTTTTTCCAAGCGTCGCTTGCTTCGCCTAATTCGATGAATGCGAAAAGAAGCTTTTTCGGGATGTCTTCCAACCTGTTGTAGAATCCTTTTGCAATTACCAACACTTCAATTTGCTTCTTCATTTTTTCCAGATTCAACTTGGCTTCCCCAAACGTCAACAAAAGCCGATTTTCTTGCAGCTTAAATGGTGTTTTGTTATTATTTCGGAATGTTATTAAAAGAGGTCCAAACCAATTTGGATCAAGTGTAGTTGCAATATGTGAAAGTCCTTGTGTTACGAGGGAGACCTTAGAGTGGAACAAACCGCCTATTCTTTTTGAAACCCATAGAGATTCTCGAGTTAGAATTAGAATTGTGCTCTCGGGTGGTAGATCATAATAGCCATCGACTGGCTTAATTAGGGAACACTGATCAAGGGAATAAACAAAATCGCCGACATGAAAATCGTAGCCAACTGGAGTCACCCCTTCTGGAAAGAAATTGTCAATAACGATGTCTTTCCCAAGCAACTTCGTAATATCCTTGTCGGTTAAGAGGGACATTAATTGCCACAAGGATAGTATGAGTAATTTACTTTTAAGCTTTAGTACCTAAAGAAATGAATAGTTTGCGCCTTCATCAGCTAATAAACTGTAGCTTTTGCCATACTCTGATCAATTGCGGAATAACAAAAATGTGCATCGGCAAAAGAAGCGGCACTCGAAATTGTTTTCCAGAATAGTTAGTCCATTTATACTTAAACCGTGAAGCGCAGGCTTGACTGTTGCCTGTGACTGCTTGTGTACTACCACAAATTTTTATAATCTCGCCGAAGTAGCAGTTACTTAGCGAACAAAAACGGGTCGTTTGGCAGGTAAATCTGCTGTCATGAAATGGCTCTGCTTTCGGATTTGTACTATGGGGCTTAGGCTCCCAAATCGTGCGTTTCTGAGCATCCTTTTAGACAGAAGAGTAAACTGCCAAGCGGCACTCTAACTTACCATTTTATCTTATTGACTTGACTTTCCCTCATTATCCATGTGAAAATGATGCAGGAACCGATGAAAAATCGGCGCAGCAAAAATTCCAATTGCAATTATCTCAACCAGCCCGCAGTATAGAGCGTAGATTCCAGCGAATATTTTTCCGTCTGAGTTGCGCAAGGCGTTGACGGGTCCCATTCCGCCCATCAGCATGGCGGCGTTGAGGAAGGAGTCAACCCAAGAGAGACCTTCAAGCGTGTGGTAACCGATCATGCCGATGACCAAGGAAGCCAAAATTAGCCCGAGGGAAATCAACGCGTATTTGAATACGCGCCGGATAAAGAGATGTCTGGGCAAAAGTTTTTCGTGGTGACGCTCAAACACAGATTCAACCCCTCGCTCGATATCTACTATTCAAAATCTGCCTTTATACTTTTACAGTACGCATGCTAACTTGTCAAAATTGCAACGCATTTTTTTGGGGGGTTAAAAAAAAGGATTAAGCGGATTAACCGTGCGCTACCCAGTGACAGGGCACAAAAACAGTATGGGCATGCCCTTTTTCTCCTGTTAGCCGTTGAACCCGCCCAATTTGGTAATCGTGTGTTGTCCTTTCTTGTTAGCCCTCTTACGATTCCTAGGAATATAAGGGAATGTTGTCACAAAAAGAAGCAACAAAGCTCTTGTTCCCCTGACTTTTTTGATTAGCCCTGGCTCCGAAAAGCCTCATATTTGGGACATCTAGATGCGCCTATTTGGGATATACAATGAACCGAGAGGGTAGACGATGAGAGAAACAAAGCAACGTTTACGGCAGCGGAAAACCTCAAATCGTTTGCACAACGTAAGTATCTTTAACTTCATGTTTTCCCGTTAGCTATCATCAAGGTTGATACAATTTTTTGTTCAGAGTCGGAGCTTCTTCCGTGATTTTTGCCCCATGGTAATTGTAGTATGGCAGCATCATAAAGAATTCGATTCCTATTCCAGAAAAAAATAAAATGAAGCTTTCAAAATAAAAAGGATGCCAATAACTCACAGAAATAAAGCCGCCACTGTTGATTGTTTCTGATCGGTAAAAAGGAGCAACTGCTATCGCAACAGTCATCAAGACAAAGCTTATCAAAATCGGCGCGTTTTTAATGTTTCTTAAGTTTCCCACATCAATCTTTACTTCCACTCCATTTTGCCGCAATCCGCTGACGCCAGAGTGAATAATCAAAAAGGATATTGTTAAGCCGCTCACGAAAAAAGCAGTATTAATCGCCCAATTTTGATAAAAATAATTATCGTTGACCGCCGCTATCCATGCACCAAAGAAAAGCAAGGAAATTCCTAAATAAACTCTCAAGAAAGATTGTCCTGTCTGCTTTTCATCCATATCTCCATTTATCCACATTTTTTCTATTTAAAACTTTTACATTTCTATTTGGATCATCAGGATTAACCAATCATGCGCTTTCGGCTGAAATTGCCCTTTTTCAGGCAGGTTGCCCACTCAAGTTTCAAACGTTCCAAGCTCTAAACCAAAAAAGCAACCCAAAACAAGCCGTGAACAGAAGGCTCGACAGAGGGGAGGGGGTCTACTTTTTGTGACCAAAAACCATTACAAATATGGGTGCCAGCCACGACTCGACCAAGGGGAGCCTATGTCTTAGCAAACATCTTTAACTTTAGGTTTCTTCGTTACCTAACTTAAGGCTGATGCTGTTGGTTGATGCTTGGCGTGAACCTTACCATGTCGTAATCGAAGTTGAAAACAAGCACTGCCGAATGGTTAAGCGGCTTGCGGCTCTTGGGTTTGAGCAGATGAAGGTCGTTGACGTCCGAAGCTCCAGCAGCGGATGCGTTAGGCACTTGATGGATGTCGGCGAGGAGCAGGCACGTCGGGTTCCCCGTGAGCTCGCAGCCAAAGGCCACGTTGAAGGAAAATCGGCGGTTTGGGTTGAAAGCGAAGGCTGCCAAGTCTGCAACACCATCCTGTCCCACGACGCCTTCCTGGTCAACGGCAAAAGCATGCAGGGCAACATCATCACCTACAGCTTCATGGTGCCAACCTTCGAAGCCTACCGAGGCATAATAGCCGATTTGGAGAAGGCATGCGGCAGCGTGAAGGTTCTAAAAGTAGGCAAGTTTGAGCCGCAAATCGGGGTCTTAACGGAGAATCAGGAACGGATTTTTTGGCTTGCCTTGAAAAGCGGGTTTTTCGATTATCCGCGCAAAGTCGGCATGGCGGAGCTTGCTGCTAAACTTGAAATTAGTCCCGCAACGCTCTCGGAGGTCATCCGCAGGGGCACACGAAGGCTGCTTGAACACTACTTCAAACGGGAGCTGTAGTCAACGGCGGTTTCTTGTTCTCTGGTTTTCCAGTTTGTTTTTTATTAGATACCGCTTGGCGGGATAGCGTTTATTAGGGTCGGAAACCATTTTTAAAATACCCAAAAAAGGGTCAGAATCTTTGTCGGTCAAATCAAGCATGCGCTTGGTTTTGGTTGCAAAATGGAGACGAATTCATTGGTAGGGTCTAAAAAAAACATACTTGTGGTTGATGACGATAAATCGATACTTCGAACTTTTACCCGTATTCTCCAGAAAAGCGGCTACGAAATCGATGTCGCCGAAACCGGCAGAGAAGCCATCGACAAAGCAGAAAGTCACCATTACGATTTAGCGTTAGTCGACATCAGGCTGCCTGACATGGATGGAACGGACCTGCTGGCAAAACTCAAAAAACAACTCCAGAGCACCGTAAAAATCATGATTACTGGTTTCCCATCGCTTGAAACAGGCGTCAAAGCGCTTGACGAAGGCGCAGATGCTTACCTTGTTAAGCCTGTTAAACCTCAAGAGCTGCTTCTGCTTCTGGAAGAGAAACTTAAAAATCGCGAAGAACCAGCAGAAGTCCCCAGCTAAAAGCTGAGGGTTCATATCCGACTGACTTGTTTTTTGCTTGGTTTTGGAGCTTTTACTCGACGTAGATTGCTGGTTGATTAGGCATAGCCATCATTGCCCGCTGCTTAGGGTCGTAGCGTTCTTCGTCGGTTTCGCTGAAAACTGAAACTTCAGCTTTGAAGCGTTCCTTCAAAAAGCTAACCGCGCCGTCCAGGATTTCTTTCTCAGCCAAGCCTTTAATCTTGAGTAAGTTGGCTTTCCGCTCCGCAGGCAGCTTCGTTAGCGCCTTCATTATTCTCGGCACTAAGGCTGCAATTTCCTTCATGCGCGGCTTGAATTCCTTGTCAGCAGCGAACTCTTTCATCAACTCGTTGATTTTTGCTTCTCCAGCCAAGCTTTTGTCGAGGATTTTGAGGTAAACCTGCATTTTCCAGGAGGCGGTCGTGTAGTAGCAGATGTGTTTGGGCGTGATTTTTGTAGCTTTCAAGATGTTGGATGTGTCTTCTATCACGTCAAGTACCAGATTCTCCTGTTCCTCAGCCGCAACATCAATTTTCTGTTCGTCGCAGACTGGCCATTGAGCCACGCTGACAAGGCACGCTTCGCCTGTTTTGCTCCAAAGTTCCTCGCAGAGGAAAGGCGCGAAAGGCGCAAGCATCCGAACCCAAACTTTAACTGCGTCAGCCAACTCTTTGGCGTCGGTGCTGCCTTTCCGCTGAATGTACCAGCGCATGTCATTCCAAGTTTCAAACAGAGCAACCTGCAAAGCCGTGCGGGTTTTCAACTCTTCAAGACTTGCCGACACCTCTTTGATTCTGCTTTGAAGCTTGCTCTCAAGCCACCGCTCCATCACCGTGCCCTCTTCCACCTTGGCGGAGGCGATGATTCCGCTTGCAAACCCATTTAATGCTTCAAACTTTGTTTTGAGGTCGGCGACGTTTTCTGCTCGCCAGTCAGGGTCATCCATTCCTTCTGCGCCTAAAAGCAGGGCACATCGGGTGGCGTCGGCGCCGTACTTTTCCACTGCACCTTTCATGGTTATGAAGTTGCCTTTGCTTTTGTGCATCTGCTTGCCTTCAACCATAAGCATGCCGTTAACCGCCATCGCTTTGGGCCAATGCTCAGGCGGGAAAAGGGCGGCGTGGTGGAAGATGCAGAAGGTCAGATGGTTCGGTACAAGCTCTTTAGCGGAGTTTCTTAGGTCAAAGGGGTACCAGTAGAGGAATTCGCTGCGCATCGAGTCGAGCAAAGAAGCCTTTATGCCGACTGCCGCTTCAAGCTGCGCTGCGTTGCCTTTGCCAAAGAAGATATAGTCGAAAACCTCAGGCGTCAGGGATTCTGCTTTGAGGTTGTTTTGTTTAATGTGTTTGTTCACGGTGTAGAACGACATGTACATTGTGCTGTCGCTCAGAGTCTCAATTATCCAGCCTTTACCCCACGGCAGCGGGGTTCCGAAACCTGTAGTTCGGGCGCATGCCCACTCCCGCAGCCAATCGATCACGGTGATGAACCATGATTTGGTGGCTTCTGGGTAGACCGTCATTTGAGCCACAACTTCCTTCGCCAACGCTTTCCACTGGGGGTCAGAGTAGTTTAGGAACCATTGGTCGCTAAGAATCTTCACGATGCATGGAGTCATACAGCGGCAAACAACGGGCTCCGATAAATCGTACATGCGGTCAGCGACGCCGAGTTTGCGGAAATCCTCAATCAAGACGTCTTTGGCTTCCCGAATGGTTTTCCCAGCGTACGGTCCGCAGTTTTCCTTGAGGATGCCGCTGTGGAATTCTTTCTTGTACAGCTCCTTCGTAGCTTGGTCTGCTTTGGGGTCGTTCTGGTCTTTAACGCCCATTTTCTGCACAATTTCTAAGGCTGGGAACTCGCCGAAGCCTTCAACCTTGATGATTGATATCGGCTTAATGTTCTTCACAATGGCTGGGTCCACGCCGAATTGGCCGAGAACTTCGGGTTTTTCCTGTAGGTCTTTGAGTGCTAGCCAATCGTAGGGTGCATGTGCGGGAACGCTGTAGACGACGCCCGTCGCGGTTTTTGGGTCTACGAACCAGCCTGGCAAAATTGGGAAAGTGTCTTTCGTTATTGGGTTCTGGAAGGTTTTGCCGATTAGCTCCTTGCCTTTGAAGGTACGTTTCACCTGAACCTTCTTTTCTTGCTCTTTAAGTTTCTCCGCTGCTTCCTCGCT
The DNA here is from genome assembly GCA_963780185.1 of Candidatus Bathyarchaeota archaeon. Classification (GTDB taxonomy): domain Archaea; phylum Thermoproteota; class Bathyarchaeia; order Bathyarchaeales; family Bathycorpusculaceae; genus Bathycorpusculum. The sequence continues at coordinate 151,956 of CAWABA010000006.1, forward strand.
GACTATCCAGTTTTCCCCGTTTACCGTGGCTTCAACGTAGGTTGCGTCGGGGTTTATCCACATGTTTGTTATGCCGTAGATTGTTTCAGGACGGAAGGTAGCTGCAGGCAAATATGTGCCGTTGTCGAGCACGTATTTTATGAGGGCGTATTCTTCGGGGGTTACTCCTTCGCCTACTTGGCGGTCATGGTCGCCTGTGGGGCTCTGGTCTTTTGGGCACCAAACCACCGGGTGCGTTCCCCGCGTCACGTAGCCTTTTTCCCGAAGGTTCTTGTATTGCCACTCGATGAATTTCTGGTAAGTCGGCATCACCGTTGTGAATTCACGGCGCCAATCCACGCTGAACCCTATGCCTTTGGCTGCTTTGCGTCCTTCGTCGGTGTAGTACTGCGCCATGTAGAGGGGTTCAACGAATTTTTTGAGTTCAGATTCGGGTACGCCGTCGACTTCACGCAGAACCTTGATGAAGGCTTCGTCGCCCCGCGCCACCCGTTGGCTTGCTCCCAGAAGCGGCTGACCTGTCCAATGCCAACCCCAAGGCCAAAGCACGTTGTAGCCCTGCATCCGTTTGAAACGAGCGTAGGCGTCAACCCGTGAAGCCGTAAAAGCGTGCCCAACATGCAGCGGACCATTCATGTACGGATACGGAAAAGTCACCATAATCTTCTTTCTTTTCGGGTCTGGGTCAGCTTCGAAAACGTGCTCGGCTTCCCATTTGGCAAGCCATTTCTGCTCGATTTCCTTGGTTTGGCTCATGAAACCTGTCAATTGAGGCATTGGCTATTAAGAGTTTTGCTTTCAACTGTTGCCGCATTATTTGTTTTTTTGACATAGCAGACAAAGCGGTGTTGCGTTGGAAACGTATGTAAACAATTCTGGGGGGATTAGCTGCTGGGTTTGGGTTCAAGAAAAATGGGTTGCTGGAGTAAAAAACTCTTATGTACTTGTTTTTAGCATACAGGGAAGCGGTGAAGATGTTTGGCAGAAGCTGAGGCAAAACTTAAGCAGGACCTTTTTGTCGAAATCAAAAATTTGGAGCAAAATCACGGTGTCATCCGAGAGTTTTATTTCGGGGAAAGACTACGACGCTCATAACCATCGGCGGGACACTTCAAAACTTCAAGGACAGCCTAAGCCGAGCCAGCGCGTTTGTTCTTGCCCTCTACAACCTTAAAGGCAAACACGTCACTATCCCATGGGATCCCCTGTTCACAAGCCTGGATTACGCGTTGGCAACCATTGGGGTTTCTTCCTCGCCTAAGCAGAAGGCGGCGGTGCGGACGGTTCTGGCGATGTCTGAAGAGCAGATGGAGCAGGTTCTCTCGTACTTCGCAGCCCTCAAAGAATCCCTCAAGTAGCTTAAGCCATCAGGCGTTTTCTTTTTAGCGTACCACCAATCGTAGACTTGTCCGAAGCCGTAGGCAAAGATGATCATTCCGAAAAAGAACGAAGCCTCCGCAACGGCAACGTACAGGTTAGAAATTTATCATCGTAAATTTCACTTCGAGGGCACCCTTAAAACAATTGTATCAGAAGTCGGCTAGCCGCTGATGAAAGTCAGCCGTTTAGAACATGCGGCTCGCAGAAGTCATTTGATTATCTTGTATTCTTCAAGCAAATCGTTCAGTTGCGCGAACAACTCCAGAAATCGGTATCCCTTTTCGGTGATGATGTATTTGTTCAGGTTCTTCGCCAGCAGACCCTGCGATGTTAAACTGCTGATTTGGCTTTTCAGCTGGGCATGATTTAGGTTTGCGTTGTACATGATGCTTGTCTTGCTTTTCTGCTGCTCGCAGTAAAGCAGGATTTCAGCGATGATGTCCAGTTTTCCTCTTCTGGCTCCCTTTTGGCGCTGCTCCATTCTTTTTGGTGTTTCAGAAGTGCAAACTGGAGTTCCTGCGAATTCAGCTTTGCGTTTCCCGGTAAATTGCTTGTCAAGATACTTTCTCACTGCTTGAATTGATTTAAAGATTTTTTAGCACTTAAACCGAATGTGATTGTGCATCTGCAGTAACAACCAATCGGATTGTCGATTGCATCCCTTTTCGGGGTTAATACCGTTAGACAAGGCTTCGATTTTCGGTTGCGGTCAAGGCGTTGGCGTGTTTGGAGCCTTTTCGGGGTCATTCGCCGTTTCTTGTTTCATATAGTTTGCCGGAAAAATAGGCGAATTGTGAAAATGTAAAATCTATAAATAAGTAGCGGCGGAGTAATTCTCTTAGTGCCCGAGTGGGTGGGGTATCCTAATCAAGCTCTTTGAACCCGTTGAAGGCGGCAAGGAAGAAAGCCAGCGGCGGAATTTTCGCTTCCCGTTGACTTAATTCGGGTTTCAGCAATCTTCTTGGTGATTCTCCTTCACGTAACCAACACGTTTTACGACCAAATCTATCAGGGTCCCTTCAACTCTGGGTCTGGTGGACGTACACCATTTACAAGTCGATATCCCTGCCCTGCGTGCCGCTGTTCGTTATCCTCAGCGGCGCCCTGCTGCTTCAGCCGTCAAAAATCAATGAACCCATCAAGGCATTTCTGAAAAAAGAGCTAACCGCATAGGAATAGCGTTCGGTTTCTGGACCGCTGTCTACATTGTCTGGGGATTCTACGTCACAAAAGCCGCTGTGACCCTGAGCAATGTGGGTCAAGAGCATTATCATAAGCTTGTTTACAGGGTCATACTACCATTTCTGGTTCCTTTACCTAATAGCGGGACTTTACTTGATGACTCCTGTTATGCGTGCGGTTGTCAGACTTCAAGAACCCCAGTTTGGTCAGTTACCTGATCATTCTGTGGTTTGTCGGCATCTTGTTGTTCCCCTTATACCACTTTTCACGTCTTACAGCGTAAACGGCGAGGTTTTCATAATGGGCGGGTACATCGGCTACTTCCTTTTAGGGTTCTACTTGCAGACAGCTCGGATGCGGCGTCGGTTCATGTACAGCTTCTTAGTTCTCGGCATTGCGTTGACGGTTGCGACCACATGGGTCATGAACTTTCCTCTGCATCCGCTGGGACAAGACTACTACTTCTTCGATTACCTAGCCATAAACGTAGTCATAGCCTCCATCGCCCTGTACGCTTTTTAAGCAGGTTTCCCGCTGATTGGCCGGGCAAAAAGCATCCGCGCATCGGCAAAGATTGTCGCGGCTAATCAGTCAACAACACTTTCCAATTTATCTTTTCCACGTGATGATTATGGAGGGTTTGGCAATTGGCACTTTAGGCTTCACGTTGAACTTGGCGGTTATGCCCGATCGTTGAGATTCCCCTTGTGGCGGTTGGTATCCTGCTCGTTACTTTGGGGCTTGTTTACTCATGAAGAAAGTGCCCGTCCTCAGAAGGCTGATAGGCTAAGTTTCTCCGTGAAATTAGTCTGCTGGTAAATTGCGTTTGCAATGACTTGTGCCCCTTCATCATTGGGGTGAACGCCGTCAACAAAGTAATCAGGGTGGTTTAAGCAAAGGCGTGTGGACGTTGATAAGCGGCAAGCCAGTTTCATTCGCTACCTGCTCAATGCGCGGAATCAACCCCCGACGAAAGATCTAAGCCGTTTATGTCGATTGTGTTGTTGTAAACTGGCGGAGGAATCACCAGAAAAATATGCGGTTTGCTTTTCAAGTCTTCAAATTGGTTGATTAGCTGTTTGTAGTCGTTTACGAATTTGTCGATTGCAGGGTAGACGTTTGAGCGGGCATCGTTGGTTCCGAGCATGATGATGACGGTTGTTGGCTGAAATTCAATTGCGTTTTCAAAAGCGTTTTCATACATGTAGGGTTTTTCCGAGTTAAAGTTAACTGTTGGCTCCGCTGACTCCAAAGTTTTGCACTGTAGATTTTGAACCCAGCAAGGTTTGAAGATCGTTTGGGTAAACGGTTATCTGCGTGATGCTGTCGCCCGACGCATGCAACCCGGCTTAAAGCGGTAGAGTGCCCTTGAGCGAATTCCTCGAAGTAAAATGCGGCAGCAAAGCTACCGATATGATTAGAATCAGGGTGACTGCGGCTAAAGTTTTGGTTCTTGGCAATGTACGAGTTTCTCTCACGCTGAATTATTGTTCATGTATATGACAGAGCCTATTAAAAGTTAACGAACAAAACAAGTTCGACTCCGAAAGAACCGAAATCCGAGCAAGGCTGGCTTAACAATTTAAATAATAAATCGCGGTTAGCACCTGTTAAGAAGCGGTAACACATGCTTGAACGTTTGGCGCTTTACTCTGACGGCGGCGCAAGAGGAAACCCTGGACCAGCAGCCATTGCTTTTCTAGCCGTAACCGAGGCGGGGCAGGTTATCAAGGCGGATTCGCGTTTCATCGGCAAAGCAACCAACAACCAAGCCGAGTATAACGCTTTGATTGCTGCGTTGGAGTTCGCTAAAGCCTTCAAAGCGCAAGAAGTCACATGCCACCTTGACAGCGAATTAGTTGGAAAACAAATGACGGGCGAATATAGCGTAAAAAACCCTGAGCTGAAAAAACTTTGGCTTAAGGCTCGGGAACTAAAATGCTGTTTCAAAAAAATAAGTTTTGTAAACGTTCCACGATTCAACCCGTTCATTTCGAAGGCTGACGAGCTTGTGAACAAAGCCTTAGATGAAGAGGAAAGAAAACTCTGTTAGCTTAACGGTTATAACGAACCGTGTGATTGAAAAGTTAGAGTTGACGACCATGTTTGACCATACTAGCATCCGAACAAGTAATGTGGAGCGGTCAATTGATTTTTACTCGCGGTTCTTAGGCTTGAAGGTTCTTGAGCCGCCGCGAAATCAAGCAGACCAACGCCGAAATCGTTTTCCTTCAAGACCCAAAAGGCGAAGGCTGCACGCTTGAGTTAACGTTTTACCGTGACCAAAAAAAGTTTAGCTCAGCCCCAATATGAAGAGCGGCTGTTTGACCATTTAGGCTTCACAGTGCCCGACATAAAGGCAACCCTTGCGGCGATGCGGAAAGAAAAAGTGACGGTTACTGATGAGCCGTTCAAGCTTGGACCAGAGGGGCCGACAATAGCTTTTGTTGAAGACCCAGATGGGACTCTTGTTGAGTTGATCGAGCGGTAATCTAAAGATTAATCATGATGTCGTCGTTTTCGACTTTCAAGTCGTATTTGGGTTCGCCTTTCTTTGTGGGTCCTTTGAGGAAATTGCCTGTTTTGAGGTCGTAGGTGGATCCGTGGCATGGGCAAATCACTTTTTCCCCTTCCAGTTTCCCTTTGGATAGTTGGCAGCCTCGGTGCATGCAGACGTCGCCGATGGCGTAGTAGTTTCCGTTTACGTTGGCAAGCAAAATTTTCTGGTCATTAACCGTGACCCTCATCATGCTGTTCGGTTTCACGTCGTTTACTGACGCTAACTTGACAGATTTCGTTAACACATCTATCGCCTCCTAACCGTTTGTTTTTGAATTTACTCGTAGAATCTTGGTCTGATTTTTTGGCTGTACTCGTCCAGGGCTTTTGCTCTTATTTCTTCCTCTGCATCTTTGGCTTGTGCTTCTTTTTCGGCAGGTTGCGTAACTGATTTTTCAAAGTCTCCGTCGAAGCTTCTGCATGCGCCTTCAAGGGCAATGACGTAGTTTTTGAAGTCGCCGATTGTGCTTTCCGCTTGCCTATGCGATGAATGCACCTGCTCAGACACGAGGATTATTAGGTCTTGGATGCTTCTAAGCGTCAGCTTATCGGCTTCCGCCGCTTGGTCGTAGAACCGTTGAAAAACGCTTAAAAGATCCATAAACATCTCGTCTACTTCCCTGGTTTCGCGTCTAAGAACATTTTCTGACGTAAGCGATTTAGTCTTGAGCAAAACCATCAGATTCTTGAGAACTGCTGAGTCGCCGCTTGACAAAACAAAAACCCGAATTTAACTATGCAAGGTGCATGAATTATGTTTTTTGGTTGCTTTTTCTCTGGCGATAATTATAGCCAATTTAATCCATCTTGTTTGGTTAGCCTTTAGAGGCAAAAACAAAGAGTTCGGATGAAAATTAGACGTTTCAACCTCTAGCGAATTACGGTTTTGGGTTTTCGTTCTTCTTTTCTTCGGTCATGAGTTGCGCTAAGCGGTAGGTGACGTAGGCTGAGAAGCTTCGGACGCCTCGTTTTATGCCGTATTCGTCTTTGACTTTGAGCCATTCTTTGAAAAAATAATCATACACTTCCGTCTTCACCGTGATGGTTTTGTAGCCTTTTTTCGGCGTTATGTATTACCCCTGAAGAGAAGAGTTATCGGACGTACATTTAAGGTTTCAGACAGAAAAAGCCAAAAAACCGATTGCTTGTACGAACATTTGTTTCACCATTTTAATTATATATTTTGTCCATGTTAAATACAGAAAAGGGTGTTGGGGCTTTTGAATGAAAATCGATGCAAACGAATAGCTGTCAGCGAAGAGATACATGCAGCGCTCAAAAGAAAAGCGAAGGAAGCCGACCGAAGCATGAGGGAATACGTTGAGTACTTGATTGCTAAAGAAAAAGCCGCCAAAAAGGAATCGTAATTCCCGTTTTCGGGCAAAATCCCTCAGCAGAATGCGTCATTTAAACTCAGCAGATAGTCAGCGTCAGCAACTGGAAGTTTTCTTGGCCCGTTTTATTTCAGTTTGGCATGTTCAGCTTTGAAAGCTGCGTTGTAGGTTCTTTTTTTGGCTTGGTTTAGGACAAACGTTACTTTTCCTTTGAAGGTTACTCCTCTTAGACGCCTCAGGTCCCTTGTCATGTCGGGTTCAGAGTCGTCAAACCAGCACATCACGTAATGGTCCGCCGCGCCCGCTGCGGTGGAAAGGTAGTCCGCGTCGCCCATCAAAGTGAAGAAATCCGCAAGTCTTCCCTCCACTTTGCCGTTCGCCATGCGTGGACACCGATATTTTTCTGGCTTTAACAACCACAAACGGGTCAATCTCTGGGTTATCGTCGCGCTCCTTGAAAATGCAGACAACAGGCTTATTCCAAACAAGCTCAGACAAACATTTTTCCTCAAAATAGCCTAGGCTTCAAGCATTATATAAATGGTGTTGCAGCGGGGAATTGTCGAAAATTTATAAGCGGACTTTGCCTTCCATTTTCGTATGAAAACTTCTGTTAAAATAGGGTCCGCATACGGCATCCCCATCGAGCTGCACCTGACCTTCATCCTGCTTATTGTGGCGGTGCTCGGGCTCTCCGTTTACTACAGCCAAATTTACTCGTTTATCCTCATAGTGTTCCTGTTTGTCTTCGTGCTTTTCCATGAGCTTGCCCACTCAGTCATCGCCAGACGCTACAAAATCAAAGTCCGCAAAATCATCCTCTACCCCATCGGCGGAGTTTCCGAAATCGAGGAGATACCTGAAAACCCCCAGATAGAGTGGCGCATGGCTTTTGCGGGTCCAGCTCACCAGCCTCATAATGGGCGCGGCTCTTGTCGCCGTAAACTTCGTGTTGCCTGTAAAATTCATGTTTGCGCCCGTCTTCCGTTGTGCTTTCCACGGGGAACCTGCTGCTGGATTTGGGGTACCTCAACCTGCTGCTTGGCGCCTTCAACCTGCTTCCTGCGTTTCCCATGGACGGCGGCAGAGTTCTTCGGGCGCTGCTGGCTGAACGCATGAAGTTCACGGCTGCCACCAAATACGCAAGCTACATCGGCAGGATTTTGGGCATCGGCATGGCGGTTTTCGGAATCCTGTTTCCAGGCTACTTCCTGTGGATTGTGGTAGGCGTCTTCGTTTATGTTGGCGCCAGTGAAGAGGCGGAGCAGACAATTGTTTCCACGACGCTGGCAAACGTGCGGGTTAAAGATGTGATGCAGTCTGAAATCGGCTCAGTTCGTCCCGAGCAAACCCTCGCTGAAGCCTTCGAAGTCATGTTCCAAATCCCGCTACCACGACGCGCTTGTCGAGAAAGACGGCGTCTTCCAAGGCGTCGTCACATGGACCGAAATAATCAAAGTTCCCAAAGACCAACGCGAAAACATCCGAATCGAGCAGATGCCGCTGAAGAACATCTCAACTTTTCCCGATGAAGCCGTTTTTGAAACCTACAAGCTGATGACCCGGGAAAAAATCGATTTGATGCCTGTCGTCGACAAAGAGGCGCCTTCCAAAGTGGTGGGTGTCTTGACAAGCGAAGCCGTCGCCAACGCCTACGAGAAAGCCAAGAACAGCTAACGCCGACTGGCAAAAAGTATGTAATTTCTGAAATAGACAAACCCTCTTATCCAAAAAATGCGGTAGATAAGTTCAGTCAACTTAACCTTTATTGCAAAGTGGTGAACCAACATGGGAACAGAAATCCGCACATTCACGTCCCTAAAGGACATAACAGAGTACCTTACGAATCAAACTGTGCAGTACCGCGCCCTCTACGAAGACTACAGCCAATGGCTCGGCACACTGCTACGCGACTTGGAAGGCACCCACAAAAACGACGAATGGTACCAGAAGTCAGCGGCGCTGCAAAAAAACCTTAAAGCGCAATCGAAAAAACCCGCGGAGCCAGCCGACAAAGGCAAGAAAGGCGGCAAAGGAAAAGAGGTGCAATCTTCCTGTTGGGTGCAGTCAGGCGACATCCAAATCAGCTTCACTGAGCAGGGACAAGCAGAAATCCTGTTTGAAGCCATCGAAAAAATAAAGGTTAAGATTGCGGAAAACGAGAAGTTCAAATTGACTGTTGCGCAGCTTGCCCGTTTGGGGCTTGGAACAACCATCAGCTACATCGTATACTTTGAAGAAGACGTACCCAAAAAAATCGTGCTCAAACCCAAAGCAAACGCCAAGGGAGATGAAGCCTTCAAATTCATCGCAGAGCTCTCAGTGCCAGCATTCTACAACTATGACAAACCCCTAAAACCCCAGGGCTCAGCCAGCCCCAGAAACATCAGGCGATGTTGGCTACATGCAAAAGTTAAATATTGAAAACACAAAAATGAAGTAAAGAAGGAATACGCCGTAAACCCGCAGTACTCGGTCTCCGGAGTCACCGTTTCAATTAATATTACTAGTTTACACGCTGAAAGATCCGGCGAGTACCTAGCGAAGGAAGAACTGTTTTTTGACGTGAACGCGAAGCTGGAGGAGCAGAAAAAACCAGGCAGCAACGAAGTGCTCCTCAACTTTGAACTGGCGATTTCCACCAAACCCAACGTCGTGAAATACAACATCGCGGGCAGCGTAAGCCTAGTCGGCAAGCCAGAGGACATAAAAAAGAAGCTGGAAGTCAACCCGAAAACAAAAATCCCCCAGTTACTCTTCACCATCTACCAACACGTTTTCAGCTCAATCTACATGCTTTCCTCCAACCTGAACACGCCGTACCCGCCGCCTGACCTGCTTCACCCGATGGCGGAAAAAATACAGATAATATCAGGCATACCCCCAGCAGAAAAAACGGAAGTCCCAGCCGCGGCTCCAGCAGCAGCGCCCGCATCCACTCCGCCGCCTTCTGCACCTGCACAGCCGGCAGCGGGACAAGCGGCGCCAAAATAAATCGGTAACTATCGGCTTTTCCACTTTTGGGTCTTTCCCATTTTTCAAGGCTTGTTGATGGTAGTTTTGTCGGACATATTTCAATGTTGGATATAGCTCGGATAGTGGAGCAAGCCATTAAACCGTTTTTCAACAACTTGTCTCAGTGAGAAAGGAGAAGAAGTCTTTGGAGACAACAGTAGCCACCTTGCTCTTAGTGGTTGCGTCGGTTGTATTTGCCTGCACGGTAGTGTCCTATGCAGTAGCCACCATCGAACAGACAATCAACACCCAAAACATGCCTGAGTTGAGTCAGTTGAAAACGTTTGAAAACAACCTTCTGAACCAGACAGGCATAATGAACGGAACTCTGCCGCAGCTTCCGAACCCGCACGCCGTAACCCGCAGTTTCAAGGTAGCTTAGACGCATTTTCGTGTTTGGTAGCTGTGCTGATTTTGAATGTGGTTTTTGAATTCATAAATCCTAAAATGGTGAAGCCGCAATTATGACTGAAGATTAATGTCTACTGGAACAGGAGAAGAAATATCAAGATTCGATGCGGAAAACGCCACGTCCCAGACCATGGACTTCCTCAAAAGGCTAGGCTACAAACAGAGTTGGCAGCCCATGAAGGTATCAATGGACGGCGACCTGTACATTGTCGAGATGTCAGTTCCGAAGCTGACGGCTAAAGTGCAGATAAACTCCAAAACCAAAGACATAAAAGAATACGAACTCACAGAAAGCGAAGCCGCAAACAACTCGTTTTTCAACTCGAAAAAAATGATGCTTATCGTTGTCGGCGCGTCGGCAGCGGTTGTTTTGCTGAATTTGCTTGGTCTCTTTTGATTCCGCAGATTTTCTCCGAAATCAGTGCCACTCACTTGGGTTTGTAGCGGTTTTTCTCCGAGAAGTAATCCATCACTCGGGTATCGTCGAAGAATCTGGCAGAATGCGCCTTCCCCGCAGCAACAAGGTACTCGTCGCCTTTCCTGTACCGCGTCGATTTGCCGTCGACAGTTAACTCCATTTCGCCATCCACAACCATACCCCACTGCGCGTAAGTGTGACTATGCGCTGGCATATCGGTGCCACGTTCAAACTGGAAAAAAACAAGCTGGCTATCCTCTGCCTGCAGAATCCACGCTTTCCCGCCCTCGCAAGCAACCTTCGCCTCAGGCAGACTGGTTATGACGTCAGGATAAGCGGAAACCTTCTGACCCTTTGTTTTACTCAAACGTTTTACCCCACAGAGGTATCAACGGCGAAAAGATAGAAAAACCCTTTGATTACCAGTTAAATAACAACAGTTTTTTGCATTCTCTAGCGAAAATAGAAAATTTTCATTAAGAAAAATCTCGGTTTCAGGTTTGGTATTTTGGGCGTTTGGCTTCTTTTTCCCAGAAATGTTCGTCGTCGACCATTATGACTTGGACTTCAACAACGTTTTTTGGGGTGGTTAATGCCTTGCGGAGCTTGGTGGGTAATTCGGGTTTTGCCAAAAGCGCCATTCTGGACTTCTCCTGCAGCTCTGCGATGCGTTCCGCGTTTTTGTTGGCGTAGCCATGGTACTTCACGCTTTTTCCTTCGATGATGGCTTTGTCAAAGTCGTCTTTGCTGCATTGGATCAGTTTTTCGCCGTCTCGAATGAACCAGTAAGGCAGAGTCTTAGGCATAACAATCGTAGCCAATAGGTTAGGCGACTCCTAATTAACATTGTCGTTTGGAACGCAGATTAGCGCCTCAGAAACCGAATCTAAATAAATCAACGCGGCTAAGCTATCCGCTTCATACTAACGTGTTTATCATCATGGCGCATTAAAACAAAAACACTGAAAAACAAGTTTATAAAAACGGATAATAAATTTAGAAAGAAAAAATTCTGCAGCGTTAACGTTTGAGAGTAAGCGTGAGATAATGGCCTTTGTGTTCGCTCATTCGGTGGATTCTTAATTCTTCTGGATTATGAAATTTCTCGGAACATAATCTGCATTTAAATGTCTCTCCATACATTGATCTGGTATCCAACATCAACATCAACCTTCTCCATTGGCTATGCAAAAATTACTTCTTACAAGCCCTTATCAAAATGCACTTAAGCCGCTTATAAACCAACAATAAATTCTGGCAAAAACCACCATAGCTTTCGTCAAATTTGTGTTAAGAATTAACTGCAAGAAAATCGAAATCATCTATTTAGCGCTCACATCATTTTCCAAACTCGTAAAAACTTAATTAGAATCCAGGATAATTTTACTGATGGGTAATGAATTTGTCAATTGATATAAAACTTGAACGAGGCGTCAGAGGATACACCATTGTCAGGAAAAAATGCCCGAACTGCGATGCGGAACTAATCTTCAAAATCCACAAGAACGCGATCCACGACGTAGGCGGAGAAGGACTATACTATCCTGAAGAAAACGTTGTCCGCTGCAAAGTCTGCATGAGCACATTCAAATACGAAACCAAAATCAAGCCTGAAACCAAATAAGAGCAACCTGAGAAAAAAAGGCAATCAAATTACTATATGCCTTTACGTTCAAAAAATTAGTTTTCAAGGTTAACCCATAAATTTTTGGTTTTCCAGGGGCTTTCTTAAAGATTATAAGATAATCTGTTGCTATAACGTAGGCATGAAGGCTTGCGTGCTGTACATTTCACGCACAGGAAACACCAAACGTTTAGCCGAAGCAATTGCGGATTTGTTAAAAGCGCCTATTTTCAACATAGCCTCCGCCCCTGACCCTTCACTTGTTTTAGGCTTCGACTTGTTGATCATCGGGACACCAGTTATGGGTCTTGGACCAGCTCCCGAAACGCACTCGTTTGTTAAACGCTTGCCAAACGGCGAAGGAAAGAAAACGATCCTTTTCTGCACATACGCGATAAAACAAGGCGGAACCCTAAAAGTTCTGGAAAAAGAGCTAACAACCAAGGGTTACGTGAATGTTTTGAGCGTTTCAAAGCGGGGGCTCAAACCAAACAAAACTGACTTCCAAGACGTTCTATACCAGATAAGCAAGGCAACAGAACCCAAATGAAGCTCATTTCGTTAAAGAACGGGGCAACGCCGGGCAACTCCACGAATAAAATGTCAAAAATTGGCTCCCAACATCGGCATTGAGGGCTCAATTAGGGTTCTGGCGCGGTTGAAAGGGCTTGCTACTGGCGCTCTCCACCAAGGGCTTCCCATATGTCCTCAGCGAAAGTCTTGTTGGACAATTGGCGCAATACGTCAAATGCAACTAGGACTCCAGTTATTTTTCCGTTTTCGGTTACTGGGAGCCGTCTTATTTTTCGTTCGCCCATAATTCTGGCGGCTTTTTTCAGGGTAATATTGGCGTCGATTGTTATTAGCGGGGATGACATGACCTCTGAAACTGGGGTAGTGTGGGGAAGGTTTTTTGCGATAACTCTTATAACTAGGTCTCTCTCGGTTATGATGCCAACGGTAATTTTGTCATCAACAATCATCAAGCTGCCTCTATTAGACTCCTTCATGAGGTTAGCAGCTTCCAACACTGTCTGCTTCGGTCCTACATTGACGACAGGTTTCATTATCTCTTTAACAGTGCGCATAGTTTCCATAATGCACCTTTAAACAAAAATAAGGTTTCCTATAGCACACAGCAGGTGAGACTGGAGGGCTGGAGAGATTTGAACTCTCGTCTATAACGCCCGAGGCTACAAGCCTAGACCAAGCTTAGCTATTTTGTCTTTTGACAAACTCTTTGGGAGTCATTACCTTACCTTTCAAGTTGGGAAGCCTTTCAAAATGCTCTTTGTTCTCGGTCAATAGGACGTCACAGCCCTCCGCTATGAAGGAGGCAGCGATTACTACATCTTGGTATTCTATCGGCTGCCCCTTTGCGATAAGGTATGCGTTCAGTTGAGCAGTGTGCTTGGCTATCTGACCGTTTAATGGGATCCATCGAAATTGACTGAGTACCTGCTCGGCTTTCTTTACCGCGCCAATATAATCCTTCCTTAGGTATGATCCCGTTAATATTTCCGAAACGCTCACAGTGCTTATAAACGCACTATCAGTACTCGTTAGCTGCTTACAAAGCTCAATAACGTCTTCTCTTCCTCTATCCACATCAACAATTATCGAGGTATCAACGAATACAGTTTCGAGCTTTCTTTCTGTCTTAGACTTTTTGCCGCTCAATCAGGGAACCAGCCCAAGACGCTTAAATCTATTTCTTGAGTCAGAGCGGAGAGATGCCAGCAGCTTTTCGAAGTCCTCGGGCAGAAAGTCAGTACAATCTTTCCAAGCTTCTTCGTTTGCTTTCTCAATCACTATCTTCTTTCCCTCTACCACCTTCATCTTCACCCTATCGCCCTCCACTATACCCGCTGCTTCACGTATTTCTTTAGGGATTGTGACTTGCGAATGCCTCGTAACGATAACTGAATCCATAGTTTGACCACTGCTAATAATTACTGGCATTTCTCACTAATAAGGAATTACTACAATTTAATAGGAAAAAACTTTCTGCGTCTTAAACCATGCGATTACTAGCACTTTGCTAATAATTAAGCGGTAACAAGTTTAAAATAGTGATTTCATGCAAATAGGCACAAGGTACGTGCCACTTGAATGTTGGAAAATGCCGCTGTTTTCTTAGATAAAATGTCGGGATTCGATTTCGAAGAACTTGTTGCAGATATTCTCAGCAGATTAGGTTACGGGCATGTCGAGAAAATATTATTTACTCAAGATGGCGGTAGGGATATTCTAATTCATTCGCCGCAGGGTTTAATCGTAGTGGAATGCAAGCATCAGCCGAAAACTAGTATCGGAAGACCAATAGTTCAAAAGTTGCACTCAGCCGTCATCACCTCAAAAGCAGTTAAGGGCATGCTTGTTACAACAGGGCACTTTACTAAAGAAGCGTTGGAGTATGCAAGGAATCTTGCCAGTACTAATACCCAAATTGATATGATAGACCGGCCTATTCTAATCGATATGGCTTCTCGTGCCAATGTTACCATAGTTAGCGGCAGACAAAAATTAAGCGTGTGGACTTATTCACTGCCTTCAAGAGATAAAACGGCTTATGCAATATCTTCCCACGTCGCCTCATTCTCGTCAAGCTATCCACGGCATCCCAATGAAATGATGAACAACTTAAACAGAGTGATTTCCTATAGACCCGTCTATTCGATAACGTATAACGTAAATAGTGTTTTTGAGACTTCAGTGGGAGTTGTTCATCGCGAGAGCGCTTCCCACGCTCGACTGTTTCTAGATGGAAACACGGGCTATCTATGTAGCGATGGCATTAGCACTTTTTTGGAGTCGGAACCTCAGGACGAGTTTAATCAGCCCCATGAAGACTTTGTGGGTGAGTTACCAACTTTCCAGATTGACTCTACGACAATGCAGCGAAGCGCTAAGAAATTTATCATAGAAAAACATTCCAAAAACGTCTCCTATTATGGACGTAACAACCAAAGATATGTTAAGGCATGTGTCCCAGGCGAGAGAGAAGTTTACATTAGTGATGTACGGCAGCTTTACCTTCCTTTAATCAGGATTGATTTCAAATTAGGCTCAACAAGTTATTACACTGAGGGCGCTCAAGCTCCATCTGGACGATTATTGTCTCAATCAGACAATCTGCGGCAATGCCGAATATGCAATAAGACAATCGTTGCGGGCGCGATTATTTGCGATACGTGTGGGAAAACGACCCATTCAGGAGGCTTTTTAATCAGTTCCATCCATGGCTTCAAATGCAAAATTTGTGGTCGAACTACTTGCCGGGAGCACGGATCTTGGAGACGAAAATACTTAATTCTTAAAGAAATGGTTTGCCCAGCATGCTTTGGAGATCTTAAAAATAATAATCTTGGGTTTAGGCGATTCGAAGCTTTTGACAATCAAACTCCTCTATGGAAGAGCTTATTCAATTAAACTTTTGTTCGTGTCTTAAAATGAATGCTCGAGATTTTTGGTCGGGCTTCCCAGATTTGAACCAGCCTATAGGCTGATTCATTTTTTCTAAAAAGAGTTACTATTTCAGTGTGCGGAAATAATACAGGAAAACTTATCTCGTGTAAGGAACCATACAGATAAAGAGAAAATCTAGAAACAGTGGGAAGAAATGAGCGATCTGTCAAAGATACTCGAATACTTGCGTGATATTGTTAGTGCACCCATCTTGAACATCATAATAATAGCCGGAATTATTTTCGCCTTTGTTTCATTTTTTAGTTTTAATGGACTGAGTAATTTTAGGTTACAGGTAAACCCGAATTTAATTATGTTCGCAACAGGATGCGTGTTAATTTGCTCTGGAATAAGTGTATATGCGGTAACTAGAGAAATAGAAAGAGGTTCAAGAGCGGCAAAGATTAAAGACGGATTAAAGTTCAAACTTGGACGAACCACAGTCATTTTGAGAAAGGGAAAAATTCAAGACGCTGCTGGCTTAGATAGAGAGACAGCAGTTGTACTTCCTGTCAATACAACATTCGTCGACGATTGCACTTCAGATAAAAGGAGTGCGACCGGCGCATACATTCTGGAATTTTACCCGAATGAACTATCAAAAATCCAGCAAGTAATGAATGAGCAATTGGAAAAACTTGGCTACCGTAAAACCGGAAATGGCACATTAACTCCGGGAACCACGATACTTCTACCTTCGCCCTATGACACGCCCGCTAAAGTGTTGATGACTGCATCTACCTTTAGAGAAGAAAAAGTGGGAATCAAAGCTGAACCAAATATTATTTGCGATTGTGTGGGAAAAATATTCGAATTCACCGCTGACAAGAAGATCAGTAAATTCCGTATGCCCGTCTTAGGTAGCGGTCATGGAGGCTTAGATATAAACGAAGCTTTAGCACTACTGATGATTAGCATCAAATATTACTCTGAAAATTCATTCCACCACGTAAAGCAGACGGAAATCATAATTATGGAAAATGATATATCCAAATTAAGAGAATGTTGTATACAGTACTTTGCAACTTTGGGGGAAAATAAATGATAGTGTACCACTATACCGAAGAGAGAGCATATAATGAGATAATAGAAACAAATGAGTTTAAGCCTTCTAATTTTTCCACATCATTAGATTGCACTTATGGAGAAGGTTGGTATTTCACAGATTTAACTCCCAATATGTCCAACCAAGAATTATGCCAATTATGGGGTCAACTCGTACCCAAAAGAACTAGATTCTACTTAGAATTTGATGTAGACCAAAGCTTTCTTCAAAACACACGTTCACATGTTTATAGATTTCCATTGAACAGTTTGAAGGAGCCTGTCATCAGATTGGATTTTCACTATCATTTACAAAATTTTCCTGAGAAAATAGTGCTTAAACATACGAGAAAAGGTAGAAGATAAGTGCATCTCCTTTAACTTTGGCCACCGGACCGTTGATCAAGTTAAATTCTCATCAGGTGAAATTAAGTCAAACAGAATGGCAAATATTCCATCCCCTTTGTCCCCTTCACTCGACTAACTGCCAATTACTCTGGCTTAAAGTGATACTTTCTAACAACAGTTATAAAAATAATTATTTTTGAAACTGAATGAATTTTTCGGAATAGACATTTGGTGGGGCTGGAGAGATTTGAACTCACGTCTATAACGCCCGAGGCTACAAGCCTGGACCAAGCTAGCCGACAGCCCCATGATTGTTTGGCTTGATTTTTTCGGGGTTCATAGAATAATGGTGGCTTAGCCTTTAAACTTTAACGGTTAAGAAAAGCTGGTTGCTGATGTGCTTAGGCGGTGGGTGCTGCGGGTGCGGTTGCGGGGCGGCGGCTGCTGCTGGCTGGATTGGGGTTGGGGCAAAGTGGCCGTGGAATACTCTTGCCAATATGCATAGTGCGGCTGCTGGCGTTGCGAGGAAAAACGGCAATTCGAATGTTCCTGAAACCAAGGCGCTGACGGTGGCGCCCGCGGTCCAGTTGCTTGGCAAGGTGACTGTTGCTGACCCGTTTATGGGGATGTACATGCCGAAGTGTCCCGCGATCAACAGGATAATTACTAGCAGGGCGACGAAACTTATGACTGAGTACAGCGGTTTTTTCCATGAGAAGCCGAGTAGATGTTTCGCGTAGGGTTTCGTGGGAATCACCGAGTAAATCAGCATGATTATGCCGCTGGCGGAGAATGTCAGAATCGTTACGAGGTTTAGTGCCCAAATCATGGGTATGGTGAATTGGGTGCCGAATAAGCCGAAGTTGGTGTTGACTGGGGAAGCGTTGATTTTGATGAGGTCTTGCCCGACTGTTAGCTGCCACCACGGCATGTAGAGCGAGATTACAAGCGCCACAAGGTGATGATTCCCGCAGCGAAGCCAAGCCAATTAATTTTTCGATCCAAATTATTTCCTCCGAGGCTTGACGCGAGGTTTTGCAGGTCCGTAATTGAACCTGCGTCGATGTGGTCGATGTGGATGCATATTCCGCCGACGACTACGTTCACGTTGTTTAATGCGATGTTGAGGGTTCCGCTTTGGTACTGTGCTTCAAGCTGGTTTATTGCTGCTGGTGTCCAAGTTTCCAACGCGGTTAATATTGCGTTTGCTCCGGGCGACAGGTTGATTGCTTGCGGGATGGAGACGTTTCCGATTGGGGTGCCGTCTTCGGTGGCTACTTGGGCGGAAAGCTGGCTGAATGAAAGTTGGGTTGAAAGGGGATTGGTGAAGTTGAAGGGGTAGCTGAAGGCGCCCGTGGTTGGGTTATACTGGGGTTGCCCGACGGGTTGAGGCATCTGGAAGTTCGACAGGGAAGGCAGCTCGGACTAGGGTTCCGGCGGTGGCGCCGTTGTTGTTATTGCCGTTGTTGCCGTTCATGAGGTTCTGGATTTGAGGCGGAAAAACCAGCCCCTCCAAATTGTCCTTGTAAACGTAAACTTCAACCAAAATCGGAACAATAATGATCATTATAGACAGAACGGTTAAAGCAACCTTGACTTTATCCATTAGTTACCCCCGACCCGTGTTTATTCAGCGCTTACTCCTTTTAATGGTTGCGCAAAAAAAATTCTGACGCCAAATCAACATCACCCAGCAGCACCAAACGCAACCCGAAAAAACACATAAAACAGACAAAACTACCCTGCCCGCCAACTTTTGACTTTCCTTGACTAATTTTGACTTTCCCAGACTACCTTAGACTACTACAGACTATCCTTGACTCAACCAACAAACACTTCAAGCCCCAACCAAACAAAGCAACCCAAAACACAAACAACAAAAACCAGCCCGAACAACAAACCAGCCGCCGAGCTCCCCGATATCACAAAATTTAATTAACGTTGCTCTTTACATGTACCTAAACCTCTGAGCCTTCAACATGCAAGTTAACTCAAAGATAACTGTCTCTAAACGTGTCCTCGCCTTGATTCTCATAGCCGTGCTTGCCCTCTCAGCGTTCAACACCTACATGATTCTGATGCGTCCCAGCTTCAACTCAAACGCGGTAGCCTACGATTTTGTACTCACACAACACGGCAACAGCTACCAGCTAAAGAACATGCAGACGGGCTCAACCGTCGAAGGGTCGGGCAGCGTGTCATCAGCCATCAATTCAGCCCTAAAACACGGAGACTCGGTTTACCTGAACGCAGGCACCTACGTTTTGAACAGGGACATTTTGGTCTCTAACAAGATTGACGCCAAAATCGTCGGCAACGGAGCAACAATCATCGGAAACGGACACAAAATAATCGTTTACGGCGACAACTTTACAACTTCGCAGTACGCCTCGGTCTCGGGCTTAACGGTAATCAACGGAACCCTCAGAATCGAGAACTCGTTTGGAACAACCGTCACCGACATGATTTTTGAGAATACGTCAGTGGGGATAGACTTGGCTAACACGAACACGTGGAGCGAGGATACCCAAATCGACAACTGCTACTTCATCAACGCCACGCAAGGCATAGTTTTCGAAACCCCCACCGTCAACGCCACAGGCTCCTACGCCAGCTCAGACATCGAACGCTGCTTCTTCAACGTCCGCGACAACTCAGTCGGCATCAACGTCGAAGACAAAGCGCAGTTCTCCGACAGCCAAATACAAAACATCCGAATGTGGCTGGGACAAGACGGCGTAACAAACCAAACTGGGCTTTTAGTCAACGGCTCGATGTATCAGACGCTGCTGACCAGCGTGGTGTTTGAATCCTTCACCGACGTCCCAAACGACATGTTTGCCATCGACCTTGGAAAAAACTGCAACCCAGCCCCCATGCTGGACGGCGACGTCAACTTTTTGGGCAGTTGGACAGCAAACATACATAACCCCTACAGCAACTGGATTTCAGGCGTCGGCACCGCCTTCGAGCGGCAAAACGTTAACGTTCCAGTCGGCGTGAACAGCCAATACGGCGCCAACGCAACAATCCAAACCGTTCCGCTAAACATTTATTCGTTTGAACCTAAAATCCAAGTTCAGGGAAGCTTCGCCAACAACGAAACCGTCACCGTCCGCATCCGACTGCTATTCGCCGACAACGTCGTCTCAAACCCCGTAACACAAACCTTCACCAGCAACGGAGCAGCGTGGCTCAGCAACGACCAGATCCTGACTTTGTTTCCGTCGCAGAGCATAATTGTCGGCGTAGTCTTTGACGCACAATCAAATGCTGGCGCAACCGACGCCGTTGTCACTGTCAGCGGCTACGGCACAGCAGGCTAACGTTAACTGGTTCGTTGAGCAGGTTTTTGCGGCTAAATATCTTGTCGATTTCCTCGGGTTTAAGCAGCTTCTTCTCTAACGCAATTTCTTTCACTGAGCGGTTTTCAGCTTGGGCTTGCTTGGCGATTTTTGCCGCTTCCAAGTAGCCGATGTAGGGGGACAGCAACGTGGCTAAAGACGGGTTCTTCTCCAAGTATTGGCTGCACTGCTTCTCGTTAACGGTTATTCCTCGTACGCATTTCTCGGTGAAGGCTGGGAGGAAGTTGCTGAGGATTTCGATTGAGAAAAGCATGTTGTACATGATGACTGGCGTCATAACGTTGAGTTCCATTTGCCCCGCCTGAACCGCCAAAGACACCGTGGCGTCGCTTCCTACAACTTGGAAAGCCACCATGTCTAAGCATTCAGCCATCACAGGGTTCACTTTTCCCGGCATAATGGATGATCCAGGCTGCACGGGCGGAAGCACAATCTCGTTGAGCCCAGTCGTTGGACCCGACGCTAAAAGCCTCAGGTCATTTGCTACCCTGATAAGCTCCAACGCTAACTCCTTTAGACCGCTGGAAACCGACTGCGCCGCCCGCTGGCTCTGAAGCGCCTCAAAATTGTTTGTTGCAGGCTTAAGTGGGAACCCAGAAAGCTTCGCTAACTCAGCCACGGCAAGGCGCTTGTATTTGGGGTGGGCGTTGGCTCCTGTCCCGACCGCTGTGCCGCCTAAAGCAACGGCATACAGGTTTTGCTGCCTTTTTCGCAGTTCAGCGCAGGCATTAGCCACTGCCGAACCGTACGCAGCGAATTCTTGCCCAATCGTCACGGGCACAGCGTCTTGCAGGTGCGTTCTGCCTGACTTGAGCACGGAACCGTATTTTTTGCCGAGCTCGCTAAACGCCTCTGCAAGCTCGTCCAGCGCATAAAGCAGCGGCTTCAACGCCATCAGGACGGAGAGGTGGAGCGCGGTGGGGAAGGTGTCGTTTGTTGATTGCCCCATGTTTACGTGGTCGTTTGGGCTTAGGGTTTTGTAGTCGCCTTTTTCTTTGCCCATGATTTCTAAGGCGCTGTTGGCTAAAACCTCGTTAACGTTCATGTTGAAGGATGTGCCTGCGCCAGCTTGGAAGACGTCGACGACGAACTGGTCAATTAGTTTGCCAGCTAACACTTCATCGCATGCGGCAACGATTGCCTCCGCCTTTTTCTCGTCAAGACAACCCAACTGCATGTTCGCGGCGGCGGCGGCTTTTTTGACGAGCACATAAGCGTCGATGAATGCCTTTGGCGCTTTGATTCCGCTTACGGGGAAATTCTCCGTCGCCCTCAACGTTTGAATGCCAAAATAAGCGTCGTTGGGAATGCGTCTCTCGCCTAATGGGTCAACTTCTTTCCTTGTCTCCAACCTAATCTGCCCCTAACTTGCCTTCTACTAAGACAGCGGTAACTTTAATGCTCTTCGCAGGACTGTGAACTTAAATTTCGAATTTATCGATAATCTTGTTTTCTTTTTCACCTGTGATTTCGGCGATTACGTGGAAAAACTGTTCAAGCCCTGAGTAGACTATTCTGGGCTTCAGAAGCTCATCTATTTGGAAAACTCCTGCTGAATTGGACATTTTGATCCTTATTTCGATTGGTTTTTTCCCGTTTTCAACTGGTTCGACCTCAACCTTCTCGATTGAAAGCGCGGAAACCGCGTGGATGTCTATTTTGCCTGCTTGGAAAGGGATTCTTGCCCTGCCCGCCTCCATGTCCAAGGCGTCGGCGATGCCTACTATGCCTGCTTCTTTGGTTAGTACTCTGTGGGTTGGGTCTCCGCTGGGCGGCTGCTCATGTGCCACGATGGCGTGCAGGACTTCTGAGGTGATGATGGCTATTTCCTCCTCGTTGTAAGTCGGCTTTAAGCAATCCATAAACTGCAAAGCGAGGGTTGCACTGTATTTTTCATGGTTGTTTCTCTGAACAATCATGCCTAAGTCATGGAAGATTGAGGCTAAAACCACGACGACTTCCGCATCTTCATTTTGCATCCCGTAGTTTTCAACTATGCTGGGCGTTATCAGTTTTTTCTCTACAAGAATCCGAAGAAGCTTTAGCGCGATGTTTGAAACGATTTTAACGTGGGTTGGACCGTGGTCAGTGTAGCCCATGCGTTCTATAGCCATGACGTTGCTGCATCTCCAGTAGGTCTGTAGTTTCTTGTCTTCTCGTATTCTGTCCATGACCTGCTTGAGTTTTGCGTTGCCTCGGTAGGGTATGTTAAAGACATAGGACACTTCGGTGAATCTCCCTTTACCATATTCAAAGAAAGAATAATTTAAACTTGCATCCGACGGCTTAAGCAGCAAGTCAACGGTAAATTCTCTGTTTTTGTGGTGCTGAATCTGAATTGTTCGATGAACATGCTTTTAAGCATGAAAAGCACTGTTTTTCAATTATCTAACAAACGGGGTTCGTACTGTTTGGGAAAGAAAAAAGTGTTAAGTGAAGGCGCAATCAGCGAGATGACTTACCCTGGACAAGGCGAAGTGTTGGGGTTAGTAGTGAAGCTGCTTGGTTTCGACCGCATCTTAGTCAAATGCCAAGACGGTGCCGAACGGCTTTGCCGAATCCGCGGCAAAATGAAAAGACGCGTCTGGATACGTGAAGGCGACATCGTAATAGTTTCGCCTTGGGAATTCCAAACTGACAAACGCGGCGACGTCGTGTGGCGCTACACTCATTCGCAAGCTGATACGCTAAGACGCAAGGGAATTCTAACCCTTTAGCCTTCAACTTTTGAAAAAGTTTCTTTAAGTTCATGTTCTCTCTTTGATTTTTGGGAAGATGCGAAGGTTAGTTTTGTCTGATTTCCATGTTTGAATTGCCGTTTGTTTATGGACTGCAAAAAAGTTCTTTAAAAATTCATATCATATGTGTAATAATTCAAGGGGTTTCCGAGCGGTTTTAATACCTTAACGGGTTATCAAATGCTGATTATATGTCTTCTAAGAAAGCTGTAGAACGCCTTGCCCACAACGAAAGGAGAGTGGAGCGAAGAGACAAGATGCTGACCCACGATATGACCAAAGAACGCGCCACCGTGGAGGAGGTTTTTGACCAAACCACCCGCATGGTTGTCTTCGACATGCTAAACAGTGGCGTATTCTACGAGCTAAACGGCGTAGTGAGTTCAGGCAAGGAAGCACGAGTTTACTGGGGCACAACCAAAGAAGGCGTTGACTTAGCTGTAAAAATTTATTTAACCTCTTCAGCCGAATTCAAAAAAGGTATGCACAAATACATCGAAGGCGACCCCCGATTTAAAGACGTCAAACACGATACCCGTTCATTAATGACGGTTTGGGCACAAAAAGAATTCCGCAACCTCAAAGAAGCCACCGACGCAAAAGTGCGTGTACCAAAACCTATTGCAGTCAAAAGCAACGTTGTAGTTATGGAGTTTATTGGGGAACAGGGTGTTAGTGCGCCTTCTCTTAAGGAGCAGCCTCCAGAAAACCCCGAAAAAATCTACAAAATAATCGTCACTTCTATTAAACGGCTTTATCAGAAAGCAAAGATAGTTCACGGCGACCTCAGCGAATACAACATTATGATGTGGAAGGGCAAACCCGTGGTTTTTGACATGTCTCAGTCAGTTTCAATTCAGCATCCATTGGCTGACGAGCTGCTGGTGCGTGATATTACGAATGTGAATAGGTTCTTTAGTCGGTTAAATGTTGAAGTTATTTCAGTTGAAGAATTGCATAAGATGGTTGTGGGTTGAAATGTCAGGTTTAGACACGTTTGTAAAGATTCCGAAAGAACGCGTTGGCATACTTATCGGTGAAGAAGGAAAAGCAAAACAGTACATTGAAGATAGACTTAACGTCAAAATCGACGTGGACAGCGAAGGCAGCGTCACCATCAAGCTTACAGAAAAAGCTCCAGACCCATCGGTGCTGCTGAAAGCTAAAGACGTTGTGACTGCCATAGGCAGAGGATTCTCACCTGACGCCACCTACCGCCTAATACGCAACGAAGACGAAATCTTCGACTTGATCGACCTGCGACAAGTCTTCGGGCGCTCCGAATCTGACATCAAACGTGTAAAAGGCAGAATGATAGGTACAGACGGCAAAACAAGAAAACTGATTGAAGAATTAACGGAAGCCAACATGGTGGTTTATGGGCACACAGTCGGGTTCATCGGAAGCTTCACCCAGGTGGATGCAGCACGTCATGCGGCGCAGATGATTATCGAAGGGTGCCAGCATCAAACGGTCTACAGGTTCCTGCAACGGAAACGCACGGAACTCAAAAAAGAGAAGCTTGAGTTGTGGGAGAAAACTGGAAACAAAAAGTAGCTTCGTTTGAAGAAACCTTTTTCTTCTTAACGTCAATGCCAAATGGCATGGTTAGGTTATTTGTCACCAAAGCTTTTTGTTTTTAGTGTTTTTTGTGTTTGTGTGTAAGGGTACCCGATAGGTAGGCAAACCATATACGGAAAGCATATACAATTCGTCAATACAGGCACGCAAAGATGTTGCCAAGTTTTCTTTGATTTGGAGACTTAGTTTTCTACGATAGGAAACCTGACAGTGAGTTCCTGAACTTGAGGGCATAAACGAAAAAAGTTCGATTAACCATCCAAATTGCTAAATTTGGCGTTTTTTCTCAAAAAAAGCCTTTGGTTTCCGTTTGCCATGCATTTTGCAAAGTGTTAAATAACCAATTGTTAAATAAGCAAGATAACCCTCGTAAGTAGAAGGGGAGAGGTATGTTGGAAAAATCATTCGCAGGCTTTAATAAAAAAACAGTGAAACTAATAACCGTATTATTGTTCATCACTATGTTAGCTTTGGTTGCGGCGGCAGTTCCTTCGGCTAAAGCTGCGGGTTTGAAAGTAACCTTCAGCCCTGCGGAAGCCGCCGTTGGCGCAACTGTCCAAATAACTGGATCGGGATTTTCTCCAGTTGAACCAGTAACTTTCGTTTGCAACAATAACCAGATGTTTGCCCCCTCTGTTACCGCGGACAGCGCTGGAAACATAGTGAGCAGTTGCACTGTGCCTGATTTTCCCGCGGGAACATACCATGTGACCGTGTATGACAGTTCCGGGCTCAGTGTCAGCGCACCTTTTATTGTGACAGGCGGCGGTAGTTCCACCGCTTCCCCTATCGCCCCATCCTCCAGCTCTTCATCGTCAGGGAACGGAAACGGAAATGGTAACAGCAATGGCAACGGAAACGGCAATGGAACAGGAACGGCAATGGTAATCCCCACCTATTCGCCGACCCCAACTTCATCATCCAGCGGATTTTGGTCTCCAACTGTAATCGGAGTAATTGTAGCGGTTTTGATAGCGTTCGCCATTTCAGGAGTACTCCTGTATTCAAGACAAGGCAAACAGAGAATGATGCTTGAAAGGGAAAGGGAACGTGACCGCGAACGATCTTCACTTTACGGTCCAGAACTCACCTCAGGCGCCATACGGGCCAGGAGGAGGATACAGTCCGCAATCTTCAAATTACGGTCCAGCGCCATCTGGCCCCGCTGGCTCCTCACGGTACACCCCTACAGTTACAGGTCACCGTCATCATCAGGTTCCTACCAATCACGTTACAACCAAACTTCAAGTTACAGACCAAGCCCATACGCCTCGCGTTACAGCCAACCATCAAGTTACAGACAGCCAGCAGCAACAGTCAAGTTACAGTCGACCACCAATCGCATTCGAAAACTTGCTCTCACTGCAAAAGATCCGTCAGAGAAGACCAAAACATTTGCCCATACTGCAATAAAAGGGTATAAACAATCAGCGGTTAAGTGCCAAGCCTCCTTCCAAATCGGTCGCGTCTAACTGGCGTTAGATTTTTCTTTTCCTTTTTTCACATGCTTTCTTTGATATTTCTCGATTTGGATAATTTCATTATTGAATTAAAAATAGTTGTTACATAAGCTAGCGCCAATAGGGTTATAAGATGGAGGATGCAAAGGACTTGTAGGTTTCAAGCCGCTTTTTTTTGTCTATAGAAGTCTTTTGAGGTATTTCTATGAGAAGTTAAGTCTTCTAAGATTTTAGGTTTAATTATTATCTCACTTTTTGTTTTATCCACAGCGAATGCAGTATGGGGTGCTGGAGTAAACATCAACTACGCTGCAAACAACCCAACCAATAGGCGTGGCTTACGATTGGGGTATGGGCGAAGTATTCGTAACTAACTATGCGATCCGACTCCGTTTCAGTAATATCCGACGCCACCAACATCATAGTTGCAACCGTTAACGTAGGATACCAACCCATACTGTTTAGCATATGACTCCGCTAAAGGAGAAATATTCGTAACCAATCCAGGTTTTTCCACAGTTTCAGTAATATCCGACAGTAACAACTCCGTGGTTGCAACCATTAACGTAGGATCCTACCCCGAAGGTATAGCTTATGATTCCTCCAAAGGAGAGATATTTGTTGCTAACGAAGGAGCCAAACACAGTTTCGGTTATTTCAGACATCAACAACACCGTGATTGCAACCGTACAGGTGTAGGATCGCAACCATACGGCGTAGCATATGATTCCAGTCAAAAACGAGGTATTCGTAGCAAACTCTAACTCAACACAGTTTCGATTATAGCGGATTCAAACAACACCGTGATTGCGACTGTAAACGTTGGACCTCAACCAAGCGGAGTAGCCTATGACTCTGCCAAAGGCGAAATATTTGTCACCGATTACGGAAACAACACTGTTTCAATTATTTCGGATAGCACAAATGCTCGTAGTTGCAAATGTGCCTGTTGGGACTCTCCGTATGGGGTGGCTTATGATTCTGGCAAAGGCGAGATTTTGTAACCAATCAGGGTTCCGAATTCAGTGTCATTGATTTCAGACAGCACCAACTTGGTACTTGCGAATTGACTGTAGGATACCAGCCCTACGGATTAGCCTACGATTCCAGCAGAGGCGAAGTGTACGTCGCCAACTATGGGGCAAACTCTATCTCAATATTATCTGATAGTCAGCAACTCGGGAGTAGCAACCGTGGCTACACAGAATCCCCTTGGCGTAGCATATGATTTTGCAATGGGCGAAATCTTCGTGGCTAACCGGGCAACCAACTTCGTCTCAATCCTGTCAGACACCACTGACGCGTTCAGTCACAACCCAGTCGCAACCGTGACGGTGGGTTTTGACCCGTACGGAGTAGTTTACGATTCAGGCAAAGGCGAAATCTTCGTTTCCAACTATGGAAACAGGACGGTTTCAGTCATCCCAGACGGAAGCAACACAGCAACCGTAAGCATACACGTAGGAAGCAACCCAGCAGGCCTTGCTTACGATTCCGCAAAGGGTGAGATATTTGTGGCAAACTACGGATCTAACTCGGTTTCAGTCATATCGGACAGCACCAACACAGTCGTCGCAACCGTGACTGTAGGAACCAACCCCGAGGGCTTAGCTTACGATTCTGCGAAAGGCGAAGTTTTCGTAACAAATTACGGAGTCGGGTTCGGTTTCAGTCATATCTGACACCAGCAACACGTGGTCGCAACCGTAAACGTGGGAACCAACCCGGCAGGCGCAGCTTACGATTCCGCGAAAGGCGAAGTATTTGTTGCTAACTTCGGCTCTGGCACGGTTTCAATCATCTCCGACAGCACAAACGTTGTTGTTGGAAGCGTGACAGTGGGAACGCAGCCTGACGCAGTGGCCTACGATAACTCCGTTAACGAGGTGTTCGTGACAGATTACGGGTCAAATGCAGTCTCAGTAATATCTGACGTAACAAGCGCGGTCGTGGCAACAGTCTCGGTGCAAAGCAACCCTGCGGGCGCTGCCTATGATTCGGGCAGAGGAGAAATATTCGTAAGCAACTATGGATCCGGCTCAGTTTCGGCACATATCGGATAGCACGAACACCGTTAACGTGGGAAGTTACCCGCAGGACTTAGCGTTTGACTCCGCGAAAAATGAAGTTTTTGTTGCAGCGGCTGGCTCCAACGCAGTTTCAGTTATTTCAGAAACCACCAACACAGTGGTGGCAACTATACCCGTAGGGCGTTTCCCATACGGCGTCGCTTATGATTCTGGCAAAGGAGAAATATTCGTAAGCAACTATGGAGAAACATCCCCTCGGCAACACAGTTTCAGTCATATCCGACACCACCAACACCGTGGTTGCAACCGTAACTGTTCAATTGGGTCCGAGCGGTTGTGCGTATGATTCTGGAAAAGGCGAAGTCTTCGTAGCTAACTGGGAAAACAATTCTGTTTCAGTCATATCGGACGCCACCAACACCGTTGTCGCAAACGTGACAGTTGGCTACGACCCGTACAGCTTGGTTTACGATCCGACACATGGGCAAGTCTTCGTAACAAACTACGGTGACAACACGTTGGAGTCATTTCGGATTCCACCAACACCCAAGTTGCAACAATATCCGTCGGGTCACGTCCAACATTCATGGCGTATGACTCTGCCAAAGGCGAAATATTAGTGGTAAACCAGGAGTCTGACACGTTTCGGTCATATCGACTGCTACTGACACAGTGGTCGCAACGGTGACATTGCCGTCAGGGTCACATCCTGAAGACGTAACCTACGATGCAGCCAAAGGCGAAATATTCGTATCGAACGAATACACCAACTCCGTCTCAGTCATATCGGACAGCACCAACACCAGTTGTTGGCTCCATCTCTGTAGGTTCACTTGCCTACGGCATAGCCTGTGACCCCGTAAAAAGCGTAGTATTCGTAACCAACGCCTACTCATACACAGTTTCAATCATATCCGCCTTAGCTGCTCCATCATTGTCTTCTTCTCCGCCTGCAGTCGATCAGGGACAAACCTCAACCCTCACCGCAACTATGACTACGGGGGCAGGGACCATACATCTACCAGTGGTTTGAGAAATCCCCTACGGGAAACTACGTCGCCGTCGGCTCCAACTCCGCCACCTTCAACTTCGCAACGACAGGTTCAACTGCGCAGGGCAACTGGGCTTTCATGGTTCAAACAGCCGACAACTCAGGCGCAACAGTGAACTCTACAAGCCTGGTCATCGGGGTGTATCCCGCAGGCGCCTTGATTCCTCCAACAGTGACTGCTTCAATCGTCAAGTTGGATCAAGGTCAAACGTCAACTTTAACTTCCACGGCGATGACTACAGGCGTTTCCCCTTACACGTACCAGTGGTTCAGTAAGGCTCCAAGCGCCTCCGTCTACTCAACGATTGCCTCTGCAACTTCCAGCAGCTACAGTTTCGCAACCACAACTTCCACAGCTACAGGCGTCTGGAGCTTCCTGCTTCAAGTGTCAGATTACACAAGTACAAAAGTGAACTCAACCGCAGCAACAGTCACAGTCAACGTCACTCCAACAGTTTCAATAACCCCCGCCGCATACACGATGGATGTTGGCCAAAGCAACATTTTCACTGCTAACCCGTCGGGCGGCTCAACTCCCTACGTCTCTTACCAGTGGTATGTAGGCGGAATAGCCCAAAGCGGCATGACCGCATCGACCTACCGATATTCAGCCACCACCGCAGGCACACCCGTAATCACAGTGACGTTGACCGACAACGCAGGCACAACCTCACCTCAATCGGCAGCCCCAACGGTGACAGTGAATTCTGCTTTAGCTGCTCCAACCGTATCCGCCTCATCTGCTTCCGTGACTCAGGGTCAAACTTGCAGCCTAACTTCGGCTCCAATCACAACAGGAACATCGCCATACACGTACTTGTGGTTCTGGGAAGCTGCCGGCGCCTCTTCTTACTCAATGATTAGCGGTGCGACTTCATCGAGCTACAATTTTGTAACCTCATCTTCCACGGGCATTGGCAACTGCAATTTCATCCTTCAAGTTACAGACAACACCGGAGCAGCCGTAAACTCCACTGAGACGCTAGTCGCCGTCAATGCACCTGCAGCCACCCCTCCACTCCGCCACCAAGCAGCCCAACACCAACCCCGGTTGTAAGCTCCCCCACTCCAACACCAACCGACCCCTCGTCAAACCATCTGCTAACCCCATCGCCGACACCTAAAGTAACTGCTTCTCCATCACCGACTCCAACCACACCCGAATTTGGTCCTGAAGCAGCCATCATAATCATGCTAGTAATGGTTGTCGTGACATCCAGCGTGATTGCAATCTCCCAAAGAAAACCGAAGAACTGACAACAACTCCAGCAACAAGCAATCCAAAGGTTCGCTGCGTCTTACATCTGGCTTGAGGCGCCTTAGGTGGGCTCTTATGCCAGCAGCGCTGATTTCAGCACCGGGCTTTTCGCACTCAAGATCCTCATCATCCTCACGTCTTCGGGGCCAGAGTCGTCATCGCCCACCCAACTAAAAAACTTGCTCAATAACCTTTAAACATTCAGGTAAATCCCCAAGAAAGCTCGCCAAAGTTTAAACGTTCGAAAACGGCAGTAAAAAGCTAAAGTGAGCCATATGCCGTTTTGCCGAAAATGTGGACGTTGCCTTCCCCCATCCAGCGAAAACTGTACTGAATGCGGAACCTCAACCACCGGCGCAATAATTAAAGTCAAAAAAGACATCTGCCGCCCACACACACAAAGCCCCGCCGAAAACAAAAATCGCCAAGGTTGTTTGCTCCAGAAGCCGAAACTGCCGTTTCAGTTAAACACTGTCATCTCAACTGAGCCAGCTCCCAAGCCTACCGCTCCAGCCAAAAAAGAGACCTCCCGCTAAACCAACCGCCAAACTAAGCCTGCTGTCGCTGCCGAGGAGCCTAAACATGAAATCAAACAGAGCAAACTATCCATCGAAGAAGACATCATCACCAACCCCCACGACTACGAAACCCAAACCTTCGATTTTGACCTCAGATGCCGCACACGACCATTTCTTCCCAGCCGGCAGCACGCTCCCAGTATCAAAAGGAAAAGCATACTGCCCCATATGTGGAGAACAACTAAGAAACAACGAACACGGAAAACCCCGCAGATACCACGAGTTTTAATAAAATTTTGTCAAAATTCAAGTTGGGTTTGCTTAGTGTCAACTGCCATCGTTGAAGGCGGTTTTATTTTGGAGCTGAGTGTATATGGAAAGTGTATATGCATTCCGTATATGCTTTACCCTCTATCGGGTGCCTACGCGCGAACACAACAGTCTAGCTGACGATAGTTCGGCAGTTCATCGAAGGTTTAAGGCTTCAAATGGGGGTAAAAACGCCAAAAAAAGTTAGTCAAGAAAATTGGACTAACCGTCAGTATGACATCTCTTGACGAAAACGCTTTTACATCAAGATCAACTAAACGCCTTTCGGTGGAACTGGATGGGAAAACAAGTAGTTCTCGGTTTAAAACACCCCCCGAAAGAACAGAAAACAACCGCGACTTATCAGCAATAATAAAATCCCTCGAAGCAAACTGCAGAGGCTGCTCCCCGATTTCTCCGCTACAATGCATAGACCGATGCCAAACCTACAAGCTGAAAAACGAGCTGCGGACGCTGCGGAAAGCGTTGGCTAATCCCAGCTACCTAAAAGAGCTTTTCAACGTACTGAAGAATGAGACGCGGCTCCTTATCCTTCAAACCATCGCAAACGGCAGGTTCAATGTGGGTCAGCTTCAGCAGAAACTCAAAGAGGCAGGTCAAAGCCACAGCCAAAGCACGATCTGCGACGAATACATGCATCCTCTAATGGCCGTCGGCTTAGCCGCCCAAGTGGGAGAAGAATACTATGCCACCGCTTTTGGTCTCCGTTTGATGCAGGTGACTCGCGGACTTTCGAGAGTTCGCTCCAAAAGCTGCCTGCCCGATCAGAATGCTACGAAGAAACTCTTTTGCAAGCGTTGCTTACTGGACCAAAAACCTTCAAGGACATCGAGCCGATTGTTCTACAAAAAAACGTTTCACGCGTACTCAAACGCTTATGCTAAGCCAAATTGATTGACACGCCGAAAGAGAGAGACTACATTTTCTTCTTCAGATCAAAACGCGACCCTAAAAAAGAAAGCTTCACGCAAACCGAGAAGAAAATCTACGAAGCCATCGCCGACGGAGGAATCAGCGCAGGATGCCTCGCTAAAGACACAGGGTTTCTCAACCAGAATAATCTACAAGTATCTGCGGGGTTTGAAGGGCAAAAAACTGGTTTTCAGCAGAAGAACATTGAAGGCTTACCGTTTAACTGGCGTTGGCGAAAGACTTGCTTCGTCGATGAGCTTGTTCAGCAAATAGTTGAAGACGCATGGAACTCAACTGAGCTAGTCTGCAAGATACCTGCGTAGTTAGAGGTCAGGTTCAAACCCTGACGCTTATTTCCATACCGTCGTCGCCTACCTGCACGTAGCGGCTTCCGTATTTGCCCGATTTCCTAACGTAATCCAAGTAGTCGCTCATTTGCTCAGCGAAGATTCCAGCGTTATCCGCCACAACAACCGTTCCCTCATGAAACTTGTCTTCGGCAAGCTTGAGGTACTGCAAGTACTCGCTTTTCTCTGCGTCGATAAAGGCAAAGTCAAAAGGCCCATCCAAAGTGGGAATAACCATCCACGCGTCGCCCATTATAATCGTAATTTTAGGCTCCAAATTTGCCTCAACAACATTTGCTCCAGCCTTTTCAGCCTCTTCCCGGTGGATTTCAATCGAAACTATCTCGGCGTCTGCGTCAAGTTCTTTGCCCATGAGGATTGCCGAGTATCCGATTAGGGTGCCGACTTCCAGAACATGCTGCGGCTTAGCTTTCCGAACTTCGGCAGCCAAGATTTTGCCTTTGCGTCGCCCCACAATCGGCAGAAAATCCCGCAATGACGACTCTTCTATTTGCCATAAGACTTCGTCGGCGTTGCTTTGTTTGATTTCGTTTCCGTCATAGGGGCGCCTTGATTTTGTCGATGAAATGGTGTTGCAGCTTCGCGATTTTGGGTGCGATGACAACTTGGCAGTATGGTTCTTTGGGGTGCTTCTTGTAGTAGTCTTTATGGTAGGTTTCAGCTTTGTAGAACACTTTGAGCGGCTCCACGGCGGTGACTATCGGCTTGTCCCAGATGCCTTCTTTGGTGAGTTCATCGATAAGTTTCTCCGCCTCAGCCTTCTGTATTTCGTTGTGGTAGAAGATGGCTGACCTGTACTGTGTGCCAACGTCGGCGCCTTGCCTGTTAAGCGAGGTGGGGTCGTGGATTGTGAAGAAAATCTCCAGAATTTCGCGGTAACTTATGACTTTGGGGTCGAAGAATATCTGGGCGGCTTCCGCATGCCCCGTGGTAGCCAGAAGAAACCTCCTCATAAGTCGGGTTAGCCACCGAGCCGCCTGTGTAGCCAGGCTCAATCCGCTCCACACCCCTAATAATACTGTACGCCGCTTCCGTGCACCAAAAACAGCCCGCGGCAAGCGTCGCAACCTCCAAACTGTTTTCTCGTCAGATTGACTCATTTATTTATCCTTCCAAAAAGCTCCAGTATATTTCAGTGCTAAGGAAGCTTTGAACTTAACGGTTTGTGGCTGTCAACAAACAACAACCTATTTTGCGAATTTACTTTTTCCACCAATAGTGGATAGCTCTATATGATTCCTGTTTTTCAATCAGGAAATTTTGACTAATCTTCTCAAGAAACTCCAAGAATTGATTGTTGTTTTTGGTAAGGGTTAATGTTTGAAACGTTCAACTGAAAGATCGCAATATCCAACTATAGAGTTTTGCTCATTTTTTCCATTAATCCTTATATGGTTAACTTGATTGATGACTAAGCAATCGAGAAAGGAGAGAATTAACGAAATGAGAAAAATCGTTTCAGTATCAATAGCCATGCCTAGTTATCTGCAGTTGCCTTGCTCCTCTGGCTTTCGCAAAAACAGAACACCTATATACTGCTTGATCACAGCCCATCTGGCGCCGCAGTTCCTTCGGGAAATGTACAAATGACCGCCATAACTTCGGATCCTCAAGTAAACACAGTTATATTCTATTGGGATGGCCCAGGCGGAATTTCATTCACTGACACAGTAACCTCATCGACTGGCACTTTCACCTCAACCCATCCAGCAACTGATTCAGGTCAATGGTACGTAACAGCAGACTTCGGATATTTCTCTAGCGGAATTTGGAAGAGCAAGAGTAATGTGGACGACCAATTCACCGTTAACACTTTTGTGCTTCCCGAATCTTCATTGGGAACCGCGATGGCTATAGTTGCCCCTCTACTTGCAGTGGCTCTTTTGTTTGTTGTGAAACGCAAGAGTCAATCCGCGATTAGATAGGGGATTCAACTCTTTTTTTGTTTTCTAAACGATACTCATCGGAGATTTTTTGTTAGTTGTGAAAGCTGCACTGTAAATCCTTGGATTGACTCGTCAGATACATTTGCCAATAATCAATTGAAAAGTCTCACGACAACAAACATGTCTTTCCTCAAAAATGACGAATAGAATGGTTATTTTGATACCAATTTATTGAAAAATTTATTAGCAACCGCTTGCTTACCCGCCCTTCAATATTGAGGGGAGGAGTAAAATGAAGCGTATTTCACTAGTTATACTACTATTATTCATAACCGTTGTTTCATTGGGGTTAATTGCAACGTCAAAAGCGGATACCCCGAATCTGCCAGTTGGACCGGTAACCTTGACTGTTTTGACACACAATGCAAACGACCCATGTTATACCACCTTCTCGTTAAGCGGCATACCCTCCGGGTTCCCGATATCTGACGGCGTTTTCTATGGCTGGTGCGGAGACAATGCATATCCCTATGAGAGCGCAACAATTTACATGTACCCCAGCCTTTCTTCTTCGCTG
Source organism: Candidatus Bathyarchaeota archaeon (assembly GCA_963780185.1). GTDB lineage: Archaea > Thermoproteota > Bathyarchaeia > Bathyarchaeales > Bathycorpusculaceae > Bathycorpusculum. Next base: position 186,813 of record CAWABA010000006.1, read on the forward strand.
CCTGCCTAGCTTAGCGCAAGTAAACTGGAATGAAGTCAACTACATTCTGAACCATAAGTTAGGCACATCCACTGATGTGCAGTATGCACTATGGAATATCATAGACGGCTTTCAGCCATCCCATCATTTGTATCCGAACGCTTGGACAATGATAAACAATGCAAACGCCAACCCTAACTATTCGCCCCCCCTCGGAGGCGTTATGGCAGTTGTATGCGCCAGCCAAGACTGGAACAGCATCACAACTCCACCTGATACTGCATCACAACCTTTGCTGATTACACTTGAAGAAAAGGTAACTTCAACCACGGTTACGACTTTGTCGAGTTCAACGATTACTCTTGGACAATCAGTCGAAGATACCGCGACTGTAACTGTCGGCGCCACTGGGCAAGTGCAGTTCGAAGTCTCCACAGACGGAAATATCTTCAGCCAGTACGGCGGCGTCAAAACTCTCTCAGGCGGCAACCCAAACACCGCAGTTTCCGACAGTTACATTCCTTCAGCGCCAGGAACCTACTATTTCCGAGCTGAATACCTTGGCGACTCCAACTACTACAACTCTCAAAGCGCAAACAACGAGGAACCCCTCACCGTAAACCAAGCAACCCCAAGCATAGCGACCACCACGAGTACCCCAACACTGACTTTAGGTCAAAGCATCCATGACACCGCAACCGTTGTAGGCGTGTCTGGTTTCGTTGATCCAAGCGGCTCGGTTACCTTCTGGGTTTCAACTGATGGATTAACATGGAGTCAGGTTGGTGGATCTGTCAGGCTTAACCGCGGGCGTTGCGACTTCTGCTGATTTCACACCCACCGCAGCGGGAACAATACTATTTCCAAGCGCAATACTCCGGCGACAGCAACTACCTCTCGGTTGCCAGTGACGCAGCCAGCGAACCCTTCAGCGTGGGGCAAGCAACAGCGACCGCCTACACTTCCTTATCCACTCAACTTTAACCCTGGGCGAATCCGTGACAGACTCCGTAACCGTTACGGGTTTAGGCGGCAACTACCCGTTCCATCTGGCACAGTTATTTTCCAAGCCTCAACCGACAACGGGGCAACATGGGTCAACTTCGGTTCAACCAAAACCTACTTCCAAGCACGGTATTCAGGCGACGGCAACTACGTCGCAGTAAGCAGCGGCGTCACCGATGAGCCCTTCACAGTCAACCAAGCCTCATCAAGCGTTTCAACCCAGCTGTCCACATCCACGTTAACTCTGGGCGGATCCGTAACTGATTCAGCCGCAGTCACGGGGACTAGGCACTGGTTTTCCAGTCCTCATAGGTGCGGTCCAGTTCCAGTTCTCAACTGATAATTGTGCAACTTGGGCAAATTTGGGCGGCGCCGAGGTTCTGACAGCGGGCTACGTCGTCTCTGACGGCTACACTCCATCCTGTGTCGGCACTGTTTACTTCAGAGCAATCTATTTGGGTGACAGTAACTACCTTGGCTCTCAAAGTGGCAACACAGCCGAACCGTTAACCACAAGTCCCGCAACGCCAACAATTGTAACCTCTCTAAGCTCTTCAACGCTAAGTCTTGGGTCAAAGCGTCTATGACACAGCCACGGTAACAGGGTTGCCTGACTTCGTAGCTCCATCTGGATCAGTAACCTTCTGGGTTTCCACTGACAACGTCAACTGGATCCAAGTTGGCGGTTCCGTCAATTTGAACGGCGACGTCGCGGTCTCGACAAACTTTGTCCCAACCTCGGCGGGTCTGTATTACTTCCAAGCCAGATTTTCAGGTGACGGCAACTATTTGGCGGTTACCAGCGGAGCCACAGATGAGCCCTTCATGGTTAACCCGGCAGCATCAAGCATTTTCACCGTGCTGTCAGCATCAACTGTGACTCTTGGCGGATCGGTAACTGATTCAGTCACAGTTTCTGGCTTAGGCAACGGATTTCCTGCCCCCACAGGCACCGTTCTTTTCCAAGTATCAACTGACAACGGCGCTTCATGGAATTACTTTGGCCAAAGCAAGACGCTAACAAACGGCTACGCTGTTTCAGACAGCTACGTTCCTGCATCTGCTGGAACATTCTATTTCAGGGCAAGCTATCTCGGCGACAGTAACTATCTCGGATCGCAAAGCGACAACGCCGCAGAGCCCTTAACAGTTAACCTCGCCTCCCCAAGCATATCGACCACCCTCAGCGTTTCCACCCTTACTTTGGGCCAAAGCCTACATGATACCGCAACAGTAACGGGGTCATCTGGCTTCATAGCCCCAAGCGGGTCAGTGACGTTTTGGGTTTCGACTGATGGAAAAAGTTGGAGTCAACTCGGCTCCGCTGTCAGCTTAAACGGCGGTTCAGCTAACTCGCCCGATTTCATTCCCACGTTGACTGGCTCATATTATTTCCAGGCACAATACTCGGGTGACAGCAACTACGTCTCTGTTAGCAGCGGCTCAACAAGTGAACCTTTCTCTGTCATTAAAGCTGTGTCAGGCGTTTCAACCCAGCTATCCGTATCCACCTTAACCTTAGGCGGATCACTTACGGACTCTGTGGTCGTCACAGGAGTAGGCAGCGGCTTCCCAACTCCACAAGGAACAGTTCAGTTCCAAGTTTCAACTGACAACGGCGTCACATGGAACAGCTTCGGCGTAACCAAAACTCTCTCAGGTGGTTTAGCAGTCTCAGACAGTTACAAGCCCACAGCTACAGGAACATACTATTTCCGAGCCATCTACACAGGAGACTCCAACTATCTATCATCCCAAAGCGGAAACACCGCAGAACCATTAGCCGTCCAAGCTGTACCTTCATCCACGACAACAATTCTCTCATGCAGCACCATAACTCTCGGCGGCTCGGTCACTGACAAAGCATATGTTTCCAATGGCGCCACAGGTCATAGTCATCTTCCAGGTTTCAACCAACGCTGTAACCTTCGTTCAGTACGGCGCCACAAAGACCCTCTCCGCCGGCTCAGCAACCTCAGACAGCTACACACCAACCACAACGGGCACATACTACTTCCGAGCAGTCTACGTCGGCGACAACTCCCATCCGGGGTCGCAAAGCAGCAACACAGCAGAACAGTTGACCGTGAATCCGGCAACTCCAACCATCAAAACAACCCTGAGCGCTTGCACTCTTACGCTGGGACAAAGCATTTATGACACCGTATCCGTCACGGGATTATCTGGCTTCAGTTCTCCAACGGGTTCGGTGACCTTCTGGGTGTCAACCGACACACACAGCTGGAGTCAAGTTGGCGGCTCAGTTGGCTTAGCCAGCGGCTTAGCGGTCTCCTCAAGCTTCACTCCGGTTTCAGCGGGCTCATACTACTTCCAAGCCCGATACTCAGGCGACAATAACTACGTGTCAGCAAGCAGCTGCGCCACCAGCGAACCCTTCTGCGTCAACAAAGGCTCATCTTGCGTTTCAACTTCACTGTCCTCATCCTCTATAACTTTAGGCGCCTCAGTCACCGACTCAGTCACCGTCAAAGGCTTAGGCACAAATTTCCCCGCTCCGACGGGCACGGTGCAGTTCCAAGTTTCATCCAACAGCGGTGCAACATGGAGCAATTTTGGTTCAAGCAAAACTCTCTCCGCTGGCTCTGCGGTTTCTGACAGCTACACGCCTTGCAGCGCAGGAACCTTCTACTTCCGTGCAGTGTACCTGGGTGACTCAAATTACCTTGGATCTCAAAGCGGCAACTGCAACGAACCATTGACTGTAATACAGAAGAAGTGTTCCTGCACAACCACTTGCCTGTCCTCTGACAAGATTACCGTCGGGTGCTCTGTCACAGACACCGCATACGTAACCTGCGGCGCCACGGGCAACGTGGTGTTCCAAGTATCCACAGACGGCGTCAACTTCGTTCAGTACGGTTCAGTCAAAACCCTTTGCGGAGGCAAAGCTGTCTCCGACAGCTATACGCCGACTTCAGCAGGCACCTATTACTTCCGAGCCGTATACCAGGGCGACAGCAACTACTTGGGTTCACAAAGCGGCAACTGTAACGAGCAATTAACTGTCCAGAAGAAGTGCTCATGCACCACGACCTGCCTCTCCTCTGACTCAATCACTCTTGGCAACTCAGTAACTGACACGGCGTACGTTACCTCCGGGGCGACAGGTCAAGTTATGTTTGAAGTTTCCACTGACGGCTGCAGCTTCGTACAGTACGGCTCGCTTAAGACCCTCAGCGGCGGCACAGTGGTTTCCGACAGTTACACACCCAGCGCGGCAGGCACCTACTATTTCAAAGCTGTTTACCTGGGTGACAACAGTTATCTTGGATCCCAGAGCGGCAGCTGCAACGAACAACTAACCGTCATACAAAAGAAGTCTTCATGCACAACCACCTGTCTATCCTGCGATTCGATAACTTTAGGATGCTCAGTTACAGACACAGCTCACGTTACATGCGGAGCAACGGGTCAGGTAATTTTTGAGGTTTCAACCGACGGCGTCACCTTTGTCCAGTACGGTTCAATAAAGACTCTGAACTGCAGCTCAGCCACCTCCGACCCCTACACCCCAGCCTCCACAGGCACCTACTATTTCCGCGCAGTGTATCTTGGCGACTGCAACTACCTTGGATCCCAAAGCGGGAACTGCAATGAACAACTGACCGTGCAAAACAACTATTCAGGATTAACACCTGGATTCTGGAAGAATCACACCTGCCTCTGGCAAGGCAATAAACCGACGGATTCCTTCAACGCTGTCTTCGGCGTCTGTATAAAGATAGGTTGCGATAGCAATCCAACATTGTTGACTGCGCTTCAGTCAGGAGGAGGCGGAGTAACTGCCTTAGCTCGGCAAGCTGTTGCAGCGCTTCTGAACTCGGAACACCAATACATCAACTACCCCCTGACTAAAACCCAAATCATAAACCTCGTGCAAAACGCCATAAAAGGCGGCAACTGCGCAACCATATCAGCACTGGCAAACCAACTTGAAGCCTACAACAGCCTGGAAGGCGGTATTGACGCCCACGGGAACCCCATTTAATCATCACTGAAAAACGACCTCTGACAAAGCTTCTTCCCAAGGCAAATGACACCTAAAAAAAAGCAACACGACAACTCTAGAAACACAGTAAAAGCAGGCACTTGAGTGTCGCCGCCGATATTCTGAGGTTTGCTCGGATGTTCCCGCCTATGCGTGGGGTTCTGCGTCTAGGCGGCAGCTGGGTACTTTATTTCGCCGATTTTGAACCCCCTCTTCTTCGCCCTAACCAGGAGCTCGCCGCCGAAGGTTTCGCCGCCCTGCAAGGTTAGACCTTCGAGGGTTTCTTTTTTGTAGGCTCTAAAGTTTGAGTAAAAATCTGAAACCCCCAATTTTTTACCCAGCGTCTTTGAAGCAAACCTCTCAGAAAATCTCGGAACAATTGTTCTTGAAGCCACAGCCAAGTCAACTTGGTCAAGTTTCTGTAATAATGCCGGGATAAATTCCGGATCATTTTCTAAATCCGCGTCGATCGTCACGATTATTGGGAACTTTGCTAGCTTCATCCCGTATAGCAAACCTTTGGTTTGTCCTTCACGAACCTTAGAAACCGCCCTATCCGCGACGCGCCTCGCAACCTCTAAAGTCCCATCGGAAGAGCTGTCATCGACAACTATCATTTCGTGGGGAACGCCCTTCAGCGCGGACCTGACTCTGAGGATTAGCTCCTCAATGTTTTCTCTCTCATTCCAAGTGGTAGTAACCACGGATACACCCCGAACCATTTCGCCACCTGTGCCCATAAAAGCCAATAGCTAACCAGCCGCTATTAAGCTAATTGACCAACAACACGATAAAAAAAAGATCCTGCTTGGGACATCAACCGCAAGAAACCTAAAACGCTAAGCCAAATGATCATCCCAAAAAAGCCGCCGTCCGAAACCGCCCATAACCGACAATATTCGACAATGCCTTCAACATGGGGTCAACATGGAAAGTCGCAATCCGCCCATCCCAAAGTCGCAACGAAAAAGCAGAAACCAAGCCTAAACCAAAAAAGCAACCCAAAACACAAAAAGCCAACGCGGAAAGTCTCAACTTTCACCAAACCAAAAGTCTCAACTTTAATTTTTTTAGGCAAATCAGACGCACAAACTTAAAATAATTGGGTGAACTGATGTGTTAACGAATTCCAAAATTAGGGTAAGATTAATAGAGGAAAGAAAAAATGAGCAAATCAGATAAACCCCACTTAAACCTCATCATCATGGGGCACGTTGACCACGGAAAATCAACAACTACAGGTCACCTTCTTTACTTAGCAGGCGCAATCGACGAGCGGACAATCAAAGCCTTTGAAGAAGAAGCCGAAAAAATGGGCAAAGGCACATTCAAGTACGCTTGGGTACTCGACAACCTCAAAGAAGAACGAGAAAGAGGAGTCACAATTGACCTCCGATTCTTGAAATTCGACACCAAGAAATTCAACTACACAGTCATCGACGCACCAGGCCACCGCGACTTCGTCAAAAACATGATTACAGGCGCAAGCCAAGCAGACGCAGCAGTTCTTTTCTGCTCAGCCAAAAAAGGCGAGTTCGAAGCAGGCATCGGACCAGGCGGACAAACAAGGGAACACGCATTTCTAGCATTCACTTTAGGCATACGTCAACTAATCGTCGCAGTAAACAAAATGGACGACATCTCCGTCAACTACAGCAAAGAACGTTACGAAGAAATAAAGAACGAAGTTTCAAGAATGCTCCGCATGGTAGGCTTCAAAATCGAAAAAATCAACTTCATACCCGTCTCAGGCTGGACCGGCGAAAACCTCATCAAGAAAACCGAAAAACTTCCATGGTACACAGGTCCAACTTTGATCGAGGCATTAGACCTTCTCGAAGTCCCAGCTAAACCAACTAACAAACCCCTACGCGTTCCAATTCAAGACATCTACAGCATCACAGGCATCGGCACAGTTCCAGTAGGCAGAGTCGAAACAGGCACCCTCAAACCAGGACAAAACATCATCTTCATGCCAAGCAACAAGACAGGCGAAGTAAAATCAATCGAAATGCACCACACAATGATTCCAATCGCTGAACCAGGCGACAACATCGGCATGAACGTTCGAGGCATCGCAAAAGCAGACATTCACCGAGGAGACGTAGCAGGACCAGTCGACAACCCGCCAACAGTGGCTAAAGAATTCATCGGCCAAATCATCGTCATCTACCACCCAACAGCCATCGCAGCAGGATACACACCAGTACTCCACTACCACACAGGGCAAATCGCAGTCCGATTCACCGAACTCGTCAAGAAAATCGACCCACGCACAGGCCAAGTAACAGAAGAGAAGCCAGCGTTCCTCAAAACAGGAGACGCAGCATGGGTAAGAATGGAACCGCTACACCCGATCGCAGTCGAACAATACACTGACTTTCCAGAGCTAGGACGCTTCGCAATCAGAGACATGGGCACAACCGTAGCTGCGGGTGTCATCAAAGAAGTAACCAAAAAGGGACCATAAACCCCTTCCACTTTATTTTTTGTTTTCAAACCTACATATTTAGATTTTTTAGTTTTAGTCAGGACGTTATTTGTTTAGGTAAACGTTATGTTTGCTCAATTTTAGGCTGTTTTAACTGTGCTTGATTCTTAGTTGTTGTAGTCTCAATACAGTCACAAGTGCGTATATGCTTTGTTGATGAATGCCTCTACTAAGGTGAGAGTTAATGGAATACCATACAGAAAACTCTATCCTAATGCAGAAAAACTTTCAAGAGAGGTCAAAAAGAGAGCGACTTAGGGGAAGGCTCGCAATTGTTTCGCTCAAAGATGTACCACTTGACGTAAGGCGTAGAGAAGCAAAACAGCCTCTATTCCTGATTAGATACGAATAAAATCACTATTTGTCACTCCGAATGGCTTTCTATTTTTTATTGCTTTATCGGAGATTTCTTTCCAGTTGCGCCAACGTAGATTCATTGCGCCTGGTTGGCGGCTTATCAGGCATGCGGTTGATTTTTATACTTGATTCTTTCAAAGAAAAGCAGGTGTTTGAGTTGTTCAGAAAAAGCAAAGCTGACGGAATCCGTGCGTTCTTTTCCGCTCCTTTGCAGAAGAATCAAATCGCCCTGTACTATTTTGGCGTATCAGGGTTCATCATAAGAAGCATAAATCACTCAGTCCTAATTGACCCCGCAGGCATGCTCAAAGGCGACGAGATTGACGCCCTAAAAGGTGTTAATCTGGTTCTTTTTACCCATGACCATTTAGATCATTTTTCATCTGGAAAAACACAGGGCATCTTCAAAACCGCCGTCGCCCCGATTCTTGCTGAAGCTAAAGTAGCTGGGAAACTTGAGGGAAAAATACCTGCTGACAAACTTGTAAGCGCCGAAAACGGCAAAAACTACAGTTTAGGCGACGTCAACGTCACGGCGATTCAGGGAATCCACCGTGGACCAATAATGCTTTACCAGATAGAAATGGACGGCGTAACGGTTTTCCACGGGGGCGACTCAGGGTATGTCAGCCTCAAAGACTTTGCCTCTCAGGTGGCGATTGTTCCTGTTGGCCGTATGTCTCCGACGGCTTCGCCTGAAAACGCCTACAAAATGGTGGCTGACGTTAAACCCGACGTTGCAGTAACCATGCATGGGTCCGACAAACAGAAACAGCAGTTCGAAGCAAAAGTCAAAGAAACAATGCCGCAAACGGCAGTTTACATTATGGCGTCGTTCACGGCGAAAACTGTGTCGCTTCCGATAAAGCCTTAGCTTGCAAAATAGGCGAGTGGCTGTTTCCTTCAGGTTTGCGGCTGCCTGAGCGCAAGTGAAATAAGCTTGCGTTTGCGGTATCGTATTTTAAGGTTGAAGTTATGTCTGGAGCAGAAACGTTGCTTCCCTACGTGAACGAAAAGAAGAAGCCTGGCGAAGAACCCACCATCATCATTGACAGCCGCGAAGCCAGCAGCGCATGCAAAGATTGCGAACGGCTTAGTTGAGCGCGGCGCAAACGTTCAGAAGCAGATGCTGGAGAAAGGCGACTACGTGCTTTCTGATCAATGCGCGGTTGAACGCAAAACCGTCAACGACTTCGTCTACACCCTGACCAGACGCTACCTTTTCGAGCAAATCTTCACCCTAAAAGACGCCTACCCGAAGGCCCTCATCGTCTTGGAGGGCTATTTGCCGATAATCTACAAGTACAGCAACATCCAGCCTAACGCGGTTTGGGGCGCAATGTTTAATCTTGCAAAGAACGGCATAGCGATAGTTAACACGTCGAACCAGAAGGAAACAGTTGATTTCCTCTACACCGCAGCTAAACAGGAGCAGGTTGTGGACAAGAGAAGCCCAGTGGTTCATGCGTTCAAGAAATGCGACACGATTTCTGACGCCCAAGTCTACCTAATAGCCAGCTTACCAAGCATCGGCAGAGAAAAAGCAGAAGCCATCCTTGAATCCTACCAGACCCCGCTGAACGCGCTGATCAACGCAGATGACTGGACAAAATCCGTAGATGGGTTGGGACCCGTCATAACCAACAAAGTCAAAGAAGTCCTAAGCACACCCTACAACAAAAACTGCACCGATACCTAAAAAGAAAGCCAATTTTCAAACATACGCCATCTCTACATTGGTTTTTTGATGTAAAAATGTGGTACCCCTGTCGTGTAGGCGGCTAGTTGTCTAAGATTGTTTTGGGTTGATTTTTGGGTTTGGAGCGTGAAATTAAGCCATTTGGGAGCCAATAATTGGTGGAATCGAGTTGAATGTCTTTTTTCTCAGAAATTCATGCGGCGGCTGATTTTGCATCTGTGGCGGCACGGCAAAAGAAAAAATCTGGTTGACGCATGGATTTTTGAGCCGAGAAAAATAGCTGCCGCTTACCTTTTTTCTGCATGTTAGTGCTTATATGCTTTTGTTGTTGCCAACTGACTGTAACACAATTTTAATAGAGACAAGTTAGCACTACATATTCAAGCTGAAAAGCAAATCTTAGAGGCTTCTTTTATGGAAACAATCTTGGATAAAATCAACAAAAGACAAAAACCCACAGAAAATTTTAGTACCAGCGGATACCTGCCAAGAGTGTACGATGTAAGGTCCCCCTGCCAGTGGCTAGACCATTGCAACGGCGGCAAGTGCCCAGCATTCACGAAGATCAACGGAAACTTTTACTGCGCACAAGCAAAACAAAACCACAGCTAGCAACCCTAAATTTTCTGCACCGACAGGTTTTTTGCACAAATCCAAAATTCAAAGGTTAATCAGCGTTAGCTCTTCAGCATGGCCAAGGCTTCTTTGACCACGGCAACGGACTTTGCGAAACGCTCCTGTGACTGGCTGCCCAGTTCAAGCTCGATTATTTTTTCGATGCCTTCTCTGCCCAAAACGACTGGCACGCCGATTGAAACATCTGAGGCTCCGTATTCCCCGTCAAGGCAAGTTGACACACTCATAACCCTGTTTCTGCCCGTTAAAATCGCGTCAGCCGTGGTGGCGATGACGGCGCCTGGAGCGTAAATTGTTGAGCCCTTAAGCTTGATTACATCTGCGCCCGACGTTACGGTTAGATGGACGATTTTTTCAATCTGCGCCTCGGTCAGAAAATTCGTTATGGGAACTCCTGAAACTGAGGCGTACTCGACAAGCGGAACCATCGAATCGCCATGTTCTCCTATCACCAATGCGCTGGTGTCTTCTCGGGAGACATGTAGTTCATCAGCGATGTAGGTTCGAAAGCGCATGGTGTCAAGGATGTTGCCCATGCCGAAAAGGCGGCTCCGCGGGAAACCTGACTCTTGGAAAGCCACATAAGTCATTATGTCCACGGGGTTAGTAACAATCATAAGCTTGCATTCTGGCGCGTACTTGACAACTTCCTTGACGATAGACCGCATTATCCCCGCGTTGGTATTCATCAAGTCAATGCGCGTCATGTCGGGTCTTCTGCCGAGCCCAGCAGTCACAATCACAAGGTCCGACCCCCGCATCGCAGAGTAATCGCCGGTTCCAGTGATTTTGCCGTCGAACTCAATGGCGGGCGCAGCCATCATCATATCCAAAGCTTCCCCCTTCGCCTGATTCTCGTTAGAGTCGATTAGGACTACGTCGCTTATTTTGTAACGTAAAATTTCAAACGCAGCTGTGCTTCCCACTTTACCCGCACCAATAACAGTAATCATTGTCAAACACCTAATTTTTGATACATAATTTGCGTCTTTTCAATTGCAAAAAGACCTATCATAGTCCAAAGCCGCTTAGAATAAATCTCTTACTCAATATGCTTCTCAACCCTTTAGGAAATTCATAAAAGACTTGCAAAACTGAAAACTTACAAAGCAAAAATTTGCCATCCTGTCTAATTTGGTGAATAGATGGTTTATTTTACTATTATGACTGTGCAGGGTGCTGAATGCGCTACTTTTTCGCTTATGCTGCCGAGGAAACGTTCCTTTGTCTTGCCTAACCCACGGTGCCCCACCACTGTAACGTCAAAGCGTCCTTCCTTGGCGGTGTTCACGATTGCGAAAGCAGCGTCTCCCGCCTTCGCCAAGGACGAAACCGCCAGGTTGGGCTTAATTGCCTTGGCATGGTCCGTGTATTTGCGTAAAACCTCGGTTTGAATCGCCCTCAAATCCTTTGTGACGATAGCCGCGTTGCCGCTTGGGTAAGACCCTGTCTCTTGAGGCGCCGCCGCCATCACAACCGACTCAGAAACATTCAAGACCGTGAGGGACGCGCCGAATTTCTCAGCAAAATCCAAAGCCAAATCAAACGCCCTGTCAGAGTTCTCAGACCCATCAACAGCCACCAAAACACTCTTAATCAACAAAGACGCCTCACCCTTAATTTCTTCGAAAGAGCCATTAAACTTTTCCCCAAGCCGCAAACTTGCTGAGCCTCGAATTTGGCTTTGCTTGACTGGGGATGTTGGTTTGTCGTCACCGATTTCTTTAAACATTATAAGTGTAAAGTGCTAATATACGTAAATCATGCGGTGGGGTACCAATAAATAAGCATATCCAAATTCCAGTATCCATGCTTATTATTGCACTAATAGTTCTGCCAGCCTTCAACTTACCCCATGCAAACGCTCAAGCAAGCCAAAACCAAGATTCATGGGCTTCCCTCGCATCAATGCCCACAGCCCGAGGAGGATTAGGCGTCGCGGTTGTTAACGGAAAAATCTTTGCAATCGGAGGCTTTGACGGCAATTCACCCCTCAGCGTCAACGAGGAGTACACACCTGGTACAGACATGTGGACTACTAAGTCGTCGATGCCGACGGCTAGAAGCGGCTTCGCAATCGCCGTCTACAACGACAAGATTTATTGTATAGGCGGAATCGTCGGGACAATAGGCGGCACCAACCAGTACGTTGGAAACAACGAAGTTTACGATCCCTCGACAGATACTTGGCAAACAGAAGCTTCTATGCCTACTCCCCGAGCTGACTTAAGTGCAAACGTGGTGAACGGCAAAATCTACCTTATAGGCGGAATGGAATATTCAGGCAAAAGCCCATTTTACGTTGAAGCAAACATCAACGAGGTCTATGACCCAACCAGCCAACACTTGGACCACTGCAGCCGTCCATGCCGGAGGCTGTTTACGGCTACGCTTCAGGAGTAATCAACGGCAAAATACACGTTATCGGCGGCTCCAAAAGCCCGGGAACCGAAGGAACCGGCAACTTTGTCAATTCCAACCAAGCGTATGACCCCCAAAGCAACAGTTGGGGCTTAAGCGCAAACTTGCCTTCTGACGCAACCTTCGCCTCAGCCGCAGTAACAGTTGGTTTTATGGCGCCTTCTCTGCTGTACTCCATAGGCGGATTCAACGAAAACTCCTTCAGCAGCACCGTGCAAGTTTACAATGCAGTCAACAACTCATGGGTCAACGGCGCCTCGATGCCGATTGCTCGGGCATACCTGGGCGTTGTCGCCGTAAACGACGTCCTGTACGCTGTCGGCGGATTCGACGGAACAAACTGGCTTAACACGGTTGAAAAATACACGCCGATGGGCTACGGAACAGCTCCACCGACAATTCAAATAAACTCACCCGGCAACGAAACCTACTCCAAGGTAATCCTAAGCTACACAGTTAACAGGGACGCTTCCTGGGTCGGTTACAGCGTTGATGACACGGCGAACGTAACCGTCAAAGGCGAAATTGTAACTCTCCAACCTTACTCAAGGAGAACATAGCATAGTCCTCTACGCAAACGACAGCGCAGGCAACATGGGCAGCTCAAACAAAGTTTTCTTCTCAGTCGATTCTCTTCCCCCAGAAATCAACATGATAATGCCGCTTAACCAGTCCTACGGGTCCACTGACTTGCAGTTAACCTTCATCTTGAACCAGAACGCCACCTTCATGGCTTACAGCCTAGATGGGCAAGCGAACAAGACAATAGTTGGAAACGTAACCATAGCCGCCCTATCTAACGGTTCACACCACGTAACAGTCTATGTCGTGGGCGCGTATGGGCTTTCGAACTCAAAAACAGTTTACTTCAACATCGCGCCCTTCCCAACCCTAACCATCGTGGGGATTTCAGCTTCAATAATAATCGTGGTGGCGTCAGCATACCTGCTTTTGCCGAAAAAGAAAACAGTCAGCACCCCCAAACGAAAACTACCCGTCTAAACGGCGCCATTTCGCTGGGTCAAGACAATCCGAAAATTGATTACCTGCGGCGGAAATTAGAGCCAACAAATGCCACGCTTAGCTTGACTGGTTGTTTGTGGCGAGCGACTCTACCCATTTACGTTTTTCCCACAAAGCGCAGCCCTGAATTTCTTTGAGTTCCGCATGGTTTTCCCGAATTGTCTTAAGCATCTTGGACTGCAAAGCTTCCCGAAGCGGGATGTTTTTGAGGTTTGTGTCTGAGTAGGCGATGAATGGGCAAGGCTCCACGTTTCCTTCTGCGCTTATATGAACGAATCCGCGTCCAGCTGAAAGGCATCCGCCGATTTCATCCTCATCCCACGGCAACGCGATGAAGAGAGCTGGGTATTTTTTGCGGAACCCGTTCCTTATAGGGATGACTCTGGCTTTTTGCTCCTCGGTGAGAACCCAATCTTCAGTTCCAGCCGTCACAGGAGTGTATTCGACAAGCATGAAGAATTTGCATCCTGCTTCGACAAGTTGCCCGATGAAGCCTTCGTCTGTCACCTCGTCGAAGTTGGTTCTTGTCATGGTTAAGGTTGCTCCCCAGAACAGGTCCGTCTTCTTCAGCTTAGCCATTGACTTAAGCAGTTGACTGTAGACTCCGCTGCCGCGTCTCCCATCCGTATCAACTTGGTACCCTTCGAAGCTGAGGAGGGGAACGATGTTTTTGTTTTTTGCCATCTGCCCCAGCACCGGGTCGTTAGCAGGAGCCCGTTTGTGAACATCAGAAACATTATTTCAGGCGTCTTCTTGGAGATGTCCAAGATGTTGGGGCGCATGAGGGGTTCTCCGCCTGCAAGAACAATGAAAGAAATCCCGAGCTCTTTGGCCTCATCCACTAAACGCGCAATCCGTTCATCGCTCATCTCAGCATCCGTCGTCGCCCGCAACGCGTGATGATAGCAGCCTTCGCAATGCAGGTTGCATTTGCTGGTTACGCTTATGACCAAGATGGGCGGCACATGGAGTCCTTCCAACTCCAGCTTCTGCCTCACTTTGGCTGCCTTGTTTTGCCACCGAAGCGTCCGCAGAAAGAAAACTGACTGCGTCGGGCTGGTGAGGGCGATCCGCAAGGCATCCTTGTAAAAGACCCTTAAGGCTTGGTTGACGATTTTGTTAACGTTAAAGTTGAGGTTGTCTTCAGCCTGCTCAGTTTCACTCATGGTCATCGAAGCCTAAGCTGGGCGGTGCAGCTATTATATCTATGTGTTAGAGGAGGCTCACCTAAGTGTTAGAGTCAGTTTAGGATGCAATTTCATGCAGATACCGCGGTTTATTCGAGGATTATTCTTGCGTCGACGGTTTTTGCGCCTCTTTGGTAGGCGAGGACAGGGTTGAGGTCTAGTTCTTTGATTTCGGGGTTTTCTACTACGAGGCGTGAGGTGTTGACGAGTATGTCGACTAGGGCGTCGATGTCTGCGGGGGGTGTGTTGCGGAAGCCTTTGAGGAGGGGGTAGGCTTTGAGTTGGGTGATCATTTCTTTGGCGTCGTTGGCGGTTATGGGGGCAATTCGGAAGTTTACGTCTTTGAGAAGCTCAACAAATATTCCTCCGAGGCCAAACATGATTGTTTGCCCAAACTGCGGATCCTTAATGGCGCCCACAATGGTTTCAGTTGACGAAGGAGCCATTTCTTGAACAAGGACACCGACGATTTTCGCGTTCGCATTGTATTTCTTGACGTTTTCCAAGATTTTTCCATAAGCGTTCTGCACGTCAACGCCGTTTTTCAGGTTAATCATAACGCCGCCCGCATCGGATTTATGGATAACATCAGGCGAAACAATTTTCAACACAACGGGATAACCGATTTCCTCAGCGAATTTCGCCGCTTGAGTCTCGTTCGTGGCAACCTTGAACTTGGTAACCGGGATGCCGTACTCTTGACAGATCATTTTTGCTTCGGGTTCAAGAAGCGCTTTTCTGCCTTCTGCTTTAGCTTGATTAATGATTTTTGTGGTTTGCTTCAAGGTAATTCTTCCGTCAATGGGAGTCTTTCGTGTAGTGACATTACTCGTTGGTTTAAATTTCTTTTGTTCTTTGGGCAGGTTTTGGGTGGGGTGGGTTGGTGTTTTGGTTTGTGTAGTTGTGTTGAACACTTCGACATTAGTGTGTATTGAGACATAATATTTAATAGGTGAAAAATTGAACCCTAAGATAGACCGACAATGCCCAACCAAAGCCTAAAACAAAAACTAAACCAAACCTTCGCCAACCTAAAACCAAAGAAAAAACCCGCAAAAACACAAAAAGCGCCGCAAGAAAACAAACCTAAAGAAAACAAAAACGAAAAATCCAAAAAGAAATTCAAGATGCCAAAAATGGGCGCCATCTTTCAAAAAGAAAATGCCTGAACAGGAACTCCCGACGGTAAACAAGGCTTTGCCTAAATCTTTGAAGGTCGTCGACAAATATTCTTTGTATGAGCCTTTTTCGCAGGTTTTTATTGTTCAAGACCCTAAGACGGGCGAGTATAGGTACATTCTTGATGAGCTTCAGCTTGATAATTTTGAACGTGGAATTTATAATCGTGTTCTTGAGATTTTGCTTGCTGAGATTGATTCGCCGAAAGAGGAAATTGCTGATCCGAGAAAATTCTTCGCTGAAGCTGCTAAGAAAATCGTGGATAAATACCGGATTAGCTTGGGTTGGTTGCCTGATGTTTCGTGGTATAAGATTTTGTATCATGCGGAGCGGGATCTTGTTGGCTTCGGTAAGATTGATCCGTTGATGCGTGACCCAAACATTGAAGACATTTCCTGCGACGGTGTCAACAAATCCGTTTACATTTGGCATCGAACCTTCGAAAGCATCGAAACCAACGTCCAATTCGAAAACGACGAAATCCTCGACAACATGGTCGGCAAACTTGTTCACATGGCTGGAAAACACGTAAGCTCAGCCTTCCCAATAGTCGACGCGTCGCTTCCTGGAAAGCACCGCTTGGCTGTCTGTTACCGCCGTGAAATCACGCCTTTCGGCACAGCTTTTACAATCAGAAAATTCCGTGATGACCCATACTCAATCATCGATTTAATCAACATCGGCACTTTCACCGAGGATCTTGCGGCTTACCTTTGGATTTGCCTTGAAAACCGCGCTTCAATCATGATTCTCGGCGGAACAGCCGCAGGTAAAACCACCGCTCTGAACGCTATGGCGTGCCTCATCAAACCCGGCAGCAAAATCATCACGATCGAAGAAACTGCGGAGTTAAACTTGTCGCATGAAAACTGGGTTTCGCTTATTAGCCGTCAAAGTTACGGTTTAGGCGGGAACGCAGTCGGTGAAGTTCCCCTCTTCGACTTGGTTAAAGCTTCAATGCGGCATCGACCTGACATGTTGATTGTAGGCGAAGTCAGAGGTCAAGAAGCGTACGTTCTGTTCCAGGCACTGGCGACAGGCCACGGCGGCATGTGCACAATGCACGCGGAAAACCTGGATTCAGCCGTGAAAAGATTAACTCAGAAACCCATGGAGATTTCTCCCGCTTACATCCCGCTGATGAACGTAGTTATTTCGGTTCAGCGTGTTCACCTGGTTAAGTCTGGTGTGAAGAAGGCTTACAGACGCATACTTTCAACGAACGAAATTGCAGGTTACGAAAACTACGTTAACATTTTCACTTGGGATCCAATTGCGGACCAGCAAGTTTCTTTCCTTGACAAAAGCCCGATGTTCGACGCTGTCGCAAAACGGGTTGGTCAGAGCACGGCGGAGTTGGTTGAAGAAACGAAGCGGCGCAGCGAGGTTCTGCATTGGATGCGGCAACAGAAAATCCGAAGCTACAAAGAAGTGGCTCATATAATCGCGGAGTACTATGCAAGACCGAAAGAGTTTTACTTGAAAATCAAGATGAGCGAGGAGGAAAAATCGGTTGCCGCTGCTCCAAAAATTTGAGGCTCTGTCCTACCGCCTTTTCGGGCGCTGGGCTCCATGGTTTGAGGGGCATATCTTCCCCGTTGCGGGATCCCTGGAGAGGGGACGGGTTAGGATTTTTCATGACACCTATATTTCAATGATGTTCCTCGCAGCCCTGTGTGCTCTTCCAGTTTCTTTCATAGGCATTGTACTTGTTTTGGTAACACATGTTTTGCCTTTGCTGATTTTGGTTCCTATTCCTTTTTTCATTGCCGCAGGTTTCTTGTTTATGCCGACGTCGAACGCGAGCGATAGGTCTTCATCTTTGGAACGTGAAATGCCCTTTGCGGCGGCGTACATCAGCGTTATGGCTTCAGGCGGCATCGCCCCGTATACAAGTTTTAAGCGTCTTTCAGATGTGGATTTGATGCCTGCGATGCGTAGGGAAGCAAGAGACATAATGAAAGACGTTGAAGTTTTCGGCGTGGATCCTTTAACGGCTCTTGAGCAAGCTGCAAAGAAAAATCCTCTAGATATTTTCAAAGATTTCCTAAGTGGGTATGCGTCAACCGTCATTATCGGCGGAGACATCGGTCACTTTCTGGAACGCAAAGCCGAAGACATCTTCAAGACACGCGCGCTACGCGTTAAAGCGGCGGCTGAACGGCTCGGGATGCTGCTGGAAACTTTCATCATCGTCATGGTCATGATGTCGCTTTGCTTCTACATCCTTTTCGCTGTACAGCAAGTTCAGGGCGGCGCATCCACGGCATCACCAACCCTATCGACTTTCTCAGGAATACTCATGTACACCTACCTTTTCACGCCGTTGATGTCTGTGATGTTCATTTATCTGGCGCATAGCATGCAGCCCAAGACACCCATAATTGAAATGAAGCCCTACAAAATATTCGCGGTTTCCGCAGTCGTTGGAGTGTTCGTGTTCCTACTATGCACCAACTTCATGTACACAACACAATTGCCCATATTCACCCAGCTTATAGGGATGGGTCTTGACCTGCCAATAGCAATAGCAGCTTGTCTGTGCATCTCGGCTGCACCAGCTGGAATCGTGCATATGCGAATGGCTAAAAAGCAAGCCAGCTTAGAAGCGGGAGTCACAAGTTTCCTACGCGACCTAACCGAGGTTCGAAAAACAGGGCTTTCACCTGAAAAATGTATCGAAAGCCTATCCAAACGCGATTACGGAGCATTCAGTAAGGAACTCAGAAAAATCAGCGCTGAAATCTCTTGGGGGATACCATTGAAGCGGGTTATGCTGGATTTCCTGCATAGGACAAAGAGCTGGATGGTTCAGATCGTAATGTTTCTGCTCGTGGAAACCGTGGATGTGGGCGGCGGAACAATAGCGATGATTGAATCTTTAGCTAACTTCAACAATTTGACTTCTGAGGTTGACAAAGAAAAGAAAATGTCGGTTCGACCATACGTGATGATGCCGTATCTCGCCTCGGTCCTTTTGGTCGCAACAACCACGATGATGCTAAACTTCACTACTGGCTTCGGCGTAACAACAACAACGGGCGTTTCAGCACAGGCTAACGCGGGCAAGGGCCTCACACAGACAATATTCCTAACTTCGGTTATTTTTAACAGTTACCTCATCGGCATAGTCGGCGGAAAAATCAGTGAAGAATCAATCGCTGCTGGATTCAAGCACGCGGCAATCCTTGTCGTGATAGCCGTCATCGCTGCAAAGTTGATTCCGATGTTCATCAAGCTTTGATTGGAGAATGCGAAAATGGCTAAAAACATGCTTGGGCGAAGGACAAAATTGCTGGGTAAGGACAGCAGAGGCGCTTAGCCCCGCTATCTCCACGATAATTATGACTGCTACCATCATAGTGATTGTTCTTGTCGCCATGGGCTACGGCCAAAGCTACCTTACTTTAAGCATAGCTCAAAACGAATTCAGCACAAACGAGCAGTTTATGCTTACGACGGGGTTGCAGATTGACAACGTTGCTTGGATGATTGGTAGGGCACAGACAATTCAGTACACGAGCACCTACGGAAGCCTTCAGACGTTGCCTGACATGTTGACTTACACCGTCGACATGTATAACGGCGGAACCCTGCTCAACTCCACAACCTTAGAAACAGGCATAATCGTGTACAACGTTCCCACCGCCGAGTACTCGCTTGGTAAAAACTACAAGCATCCTATTGGATCGTCAAACAACGCGTTTCTTCAGAACGGGTCAGCGGCGCCTGACAGTTACGCATACTCCGTCGAGAAGCTTGCTATGAGCGACGGAAACTACCTTCGCATAGTTGTTGTCCCCACGATTAGGATGATGACCTCCAAAGTGGGCAACGAAAACTACGTTGAATTTTACATGCCTCTGCTTACCAACGGCACAAGTCCATGCCTTTCAAAATCCGTCACGTTGATCTGCCAGAACGTCAATCAGTACATGCAAAGCCGCATCACGAAAGTGACGATTACTCCAGATTACCCCGCTTTAGCTAAAGGTTACGATAGCTCGTTTTTCCCATTCCCGAATCAGAACGGACAATCTGAATCCTGGTCTTCTCCTGATTCAACAGTTTACACAACGGAAGTCTTCATCGGTCAAGTTTCGGTTTCGGTGGGGCTGTACGCATAGACGGAGTGACTTGAATGCAACCCACTATTGAATACATGATTCTGATTCCGGTTCTGATCCTTCAAATTTTCCTCTTTCCCATGTTCGTCAACGTCGCAATGGGACAGTGGGTAGGCGACCGTCAAACGCTTGAGCTTCAGCAAACCGTCAGCAGCCTCGGCAGCGTAATCGAGCAGACTTACCTTTCGCTTAATCACACTTCGATTCTGAGCTGCACCTTCAACAGCACCCTTCCGTTTCCTGCGACAATTGAAGGCTACAATTTTACGGCTAGGGCCTCGCTGCATTCCATTTCGGATGCCGAGTATGGCTCTAGCAAAGTGCTGAATGTTACTATGAGTTTAGTCGGCAAAAATCTGTCAGCCAGCACCGAAGTGACGCTGGGGCAGAACGTGGTTTGGGTAAACTCGGTGCTCGTCGGCAACCCGCCAACAGCTTGCCTAATCGCCGAGAAATTCCCTGACCAAACCATCCAGCTGTCATTCGGCAGCTAGCGGAGGAGAATGAACTGTCAAGCGTATCTGTAGACCACATGGTTTCAATCGTCATTTTCTTAGCCGCCATTCTGCTCTTCATCGGTCTCTTCGGGCAAACCATCCAGACCGCAGTCATCTACCAGCAACATCAAGCTATCGCCACAAAATGCAGTGACCTGCTGGATGAAATAATGCTTAACCCTGGTAGCCCGAACTATTGGGGGCAAAGCGATTCGGCTCCTTCAAGCTTCGGCGTGCAAGACCCCGAGTTCACTGAGTATCGGCTGAGCGCTTTTTCGCTTATGCGGCTAGGCGCTTCAACGGGTGATTTGGTTGAGTACGCGAAGACACCTAACACGATGTACACGAGGGTGACCTCTGCGGGCGGAGCGGTTTTGGCGACTCCTAACGCTGAAGCCTTAAACTACTCTGAGGCGTTGCAGCTGCTGGGGATAAAAGGCACTTACGGCTTCCAGCTTTCACTAACGCCCGACGTAGCCGTGACTGTAACCCAAACCAACACTTATCCTTCCCCGCTGAGCCTCTCTATAAGCGCCACGGGAGCCGGCTTCCCATTTGAGGGCGCAGCCATAAACTCCTGTCTCATTTTAGTCACGCTGGGTCAAACTCCCGCTCAATACCCATCCTACACCATAGTTGACAATGTCACTTCCACCAACCAGCAAGGCGTAGCCTCATTGGTTTTCTCAGCTGTAACAAATCCGAATCAGGTTTACGCGTTTATCGCTTACGCTCATTTAGACGGAATCGTCGGGGTAGGCTACCACATTAGTGGCTCAACTTCAGACGACACCGTGGTTCCCGTCATGCAGGACATGGCGTCTCACTCTGTCGCTTTAGCTAACAGCTACGACTTAAACAACTCTGGCCAAGCAGGCTTAATCATGAAATACAACGTGACCTGCGTCATCTCAACGCAGGATTACTCACTTAGCGAGTTGTCTCTTGGCTCAACAAGCAGCCCCGGCTTAGTAGGCACCGTTGTCTCTGGCGAAGGCAACCCGTACCCGACTATTTCTATGCCGACTGCTACAACAGGCATTTTGATAGTTACCTATCAGCAGACCGCCACACAAGGCGGCGTTGTGGTGATGCCTTGGGGCATGAGCGCCTTGAGTTTTCAGGTGAATTACGGGGGGAATCCTTCTCGGCAGGAGTGGGTTGCGACGGATTTGCGTCAGGTTATGATTGGCGATGTAGCTTACCAGGCTAAGCTGTCGCTTTGGAGCACCAAAGGCATACAGGTGGTTAACTAAAATGATGCGTACTGTCGAGGTTCTGATGGTGATAGTTATTTTGACTGGCGCGTTTATGGCGTCATCGTACTTTGCGGTTTTGCCTTGGCCCCGCCAAGTGTCTCCATTGGATTTGGGGCGTCTCTCGCTTACAACTCTTGAAACTCTAAATTCAAACAACGACTTAAGCCAAGCAGCCTTCGACACAGGAAACGCAACCGCATGGGAAAACCTGCAAGTTGCCCTCTCAGCTTCCCTGCCGCCCAACGTCATCTACAACCTTACCGTTTACAACGTAAACAGCGGCGAAGGCGGCTCCACGCTTTACACCCTTAAGCAATCTGTGTCAAACGCAGCAAACTTGGGAATCAGTTCTGACGCATCCTCCTACCTTGTTTCTTCATCTAACGTGACATTTGACCCTACTCCGCAGAAAATCGGGGAAAACGCAAACGGCGGAGGCGGAATAACCCTGTACATCCTGAATTGCAGCGACTCAAACGGCTGGTGGATCACGGGTTATAATGTTCAAAATTTGGCGCAAGACCTCTAAAATCTGTTGTCGCCTTACTTTGCGCGAACCGTTATGATTCAGAACACGGATGAATTGGGGACAATTACTAAATGGGTACGCCGTCTGCATGGAGAAAACGTTCAAAACGCCGTTATCATCAACACATGCGGAGAAGCCGTGCCGATTCCGAGCGCGTATTCAGGGACTCCCTACCAAACAGATGGTTACGCCAGATACTGTTATCTTTTAGGTCAAAAAGTCAATCAGTACAATTGGACATGGACCAGCATAGTTGGTTGGCCCTTCTACTATGTAACTAACACCGCTTTGTTTTCCAACAGCCAAAACAACTGGGGCATATACGGAATGAACATGGTCAGCGACCTCAGGGATTAAACGCTTTCCTTGAAGGAATAGATAAGCCAACATATGGACCGGAGACAGCAGCACAGGCAGCCCGGGAGTGGTTAACCTGTCAAATGAAGCCTTCACTGAATGTAACTACTACGGCATTTACCCCTCAACATACCAGACTTCGACCCGTGCCTTGCCCACTTCCATCTTAAGCGCGTATCATCTCACCGCGACAACCTACGTTTTCAACACCGCAAGGCGGCTACAATCCAGGCGCCGTGTACAGGCATACTGTTACCGCTAACGGGCACACATCGTTTCAAGGTGGATTCTACGCTCTGGGTTTAACCCGCACACCCGACATCAGGCTTACGGCACTAGGCTTACTCTGCGATTACCACCCGCGTATCTACAGTTCGGACTACAATAGCTATGAAACCTCGCGTCTAGTCATTTTGCAGCTTGGTTTGGTAGGAGGCACCTAGATGAAGTGCCTAAGAATGAATAAAAAAGGCCAATTCTCCATCATCGCCTCTCTTTTCGTCGCAGTTATCCTCATCTCAAGCGTCATGGTAACATACTCCACCATTCGTTACACCTCAACGCAAACCCACCCGCAAATCATCAGCGCAGTTGACGAAACCAACCTATCCCTAAAACAGGTGCTAGGCTTCACCGTCGGCTACTACGGCTCCATTCTGCAGGTCACTGGGAACTCTTCCTACGCTTACGATCAATCTCAGAGCTACCTTAACAGCGGATTAAACAACATCGTTGACGTAAACCCGAAGTGGGGCACCTCGTTTAAGGTCACTGACTTATCGCTTAGCACGAACTGGTTTACAAATTCAAGTTTCAGCCAAGGAAACCTCAACGTTACCTACGACCTGACTGGGCTGGGCGTCTACGGCGTTGCCTACTCGATTTCATCTGAGCTAAGCGTGCAAGTCCTGCATTCATCGTTGAATCATCAGGTTTGCCTAACCGTTACCCAAGACGGCACTCAGCCCGTGGTCAGTTTAGGTGCATCCAGCTTCAGGTTTTATCAGTATCAAGACTCGAACTTGACG
This sequence comes from Candidatus Bathyarchaeota archaeon, assembly GCA_963780185.1. Taxonomy (GTDB): domain Archaea; phylum Thermoproteota; class Bathyarchaeia; order Bathyarchaeales; family Bathycorpusculaceae; genus Bathycorpusculum. The sequence goes on from CAWABA010000006.1 coordinate 210,596, forward strand.
TGGGGCATGGTGAACCCGACTGGTTCGCCAGCGGTCTCAGGCGACGGAACCTACACAGTTGACATTCCTTCCTCGATAAACCCGCAATCCTTCATCGTTCAAGTCCAAGATTCACGAGGCATCATGGTTGCAGCTTCCTCTTTTAGTCACTACACGGGAACCTTGACCTTCAACTCCACATCGCAAAGCGGCGGAAACTACGTAAACCAGTCCAATTCGCACGTTGACGGCGTCTCTGACCAGGGAACACACAGCAACTTCACAGCGCAGCAGGTGCCGCCAAAAGGCAATTACGATACCCTGACTGAAGCGAACATAGCAACCACGCCTCAACCTTATCATCCATCGGGCTACAGTCTGGACAGTTCAACAACTCTTGTCTCAGGCGCGCCCAGCAACCTGGCAAGCGACGACGGGTCATACATGACTTTCGGAAGCTACGTGAGTTCAACATCCTCTCAAACACTCTACAGCAACCAGGGAACAACCACCATTTCGGGCACGAACTACTACAGTTTCCTCACCTCTGGCGCAGTTTCCGCCGGAGTAACTCTAAGCGGCTCCATGTCAAGTTCAAGCAGCCTATTGGGTAAAGCAGTTTACAGTCTCCAAGGGGTGTCCACGATTCCCGCCAATATATGGGCCTTCAATTATAGAGCATGGAAAGACTCACTTGCAACTGTAAGCTATGATGCTCAATCATCCTACACGTACACGGGTGGAAGTTCTTCTTTTTCCTGGAGTCACACCGTCGGCACTGCAAATAATCGCCTACTTGTAGTTACAGTCTCAGTATCAGCGGCTAAAGGCTCAACTGGACCTGCCACAGTTTCATGGGTAAAATTCAACGGAGTGTCGATGACGCAACAGGTAACTAACGCCTATACTTCAAACACAAACCCGCAAGTGAGATCATACATATTTTACCTAGTAAACCCAGCGTCAGGCTCACATACAATTCAAGTGCAAATGTCTGCCAGCACTCAACCGCGGTTGGAGGAGCAGTTTCATACTACGACGTAAACCAATCAAGCCCCATACAGACACAAAACAGCTCGGCAAATTACGGTTCAGCCCCGTCGGTATCTGTGACAGCAACAGCCGTTGGTCAAGCGGTCTATGCCAGTTTGGGCACCAACTTAGGCACATCATACAGCATTACTGATAACAGCGGTCAAAGCCTAAGATGGAGCCAAACATCACAAAAGTACGCGGGAGAAGGGGACGACGTAATTAGCCCATCGGTTGGATCGGTCAGTTTAGGTTGGCAGCCGTCAAAATCAGTTGGGTATGTTTGCTGCGCAGTCTTAATCAACCCTTCCGCTTCTTCCGCAGTAGGAAATATCAATGTGACCATCATCATAAGAACATCAACCAACACCGTGAGGCAGACAATTGCAAGTAACGTTGCCGTTTCAGGTGCCTTGACAACTTCCGCTTCCACGCTTTCAGGAACCTACAACTTTCCGGCTTACACCGTTGTAAGTCAAACGGATTACCTTGAAATAGACTATTACGTTAGCGCGTCAACTACGGATTCCGCCGATGCTCACCTGATGATTGATGATAATGCGTTATCTCTTGCACAGCAAACAAGCATCAGCAACGTCTTGCTGCCCGCGCAATACACGTGTCAGGCTGAGCTTTCAGGTACCTCTAACATGAACAATTGGAATAACCTAATTTGGGCAATAGATGCCGACTCAACCGTCGCCAACTCAGCCGCCGTTTTTCAGCTTTACAATTACGCATCAAGCCAATATCCCGGCAGCGGAAATGGGTATTTAACTGCAACATTAGGAACAACCATAACACCGAACAGCCAAACCTTCACAGTGAATCCTACTCAGTACAGAGACAACATCGGAAACTGGAAGATACGATTCACTGTGACGGCTTCAGCGCCGTTCAACATTAACGTGGATTCATCTACGTTTACAAGCGGCGTGGCTTCCTACGGGCTAAACCTTGAAGAGCAATGGACAAACCTGAACACAACAGCGCTTATTCACCCAGCACTCTGCATAGACGCAGGCACCATGGGCTCGAACAAGGTGGCTGTTGCCGCCTGGAACGGGGCTTCATGGCAGACTCTTTCAAGTGGGCTAACGAGCGGCTGGAACAATATGTCCATTAACTCCTACTTAAGCTCAGGCTCGACCAATTTCACAATCAAATTCACTAAAACAGGTGACAGCTCACAAAACACCTGGCAAGTGGCTTCAGCGTTGATAAGACCCGAATCCGACCAAGACATATTCCTGTCATTGCAGAATCCTGCGGCAACAGTCGCCATCGAGCTTCTGCAAAACGGAACCATGATTTGGCTCGGGCAAAACATGCAGGTCACCACTCAAACAATTCCTGTTCCGCCTATACCCGTGAAAGCCCTCCACGTTAACGAAACCATAAACGGCGTCAACCAGCAAGTGCCTTTCCAGATTGAAGATTGGGCTTCTTCCTACACTGTGCCTCTGGGTTTAACAGACAACGCCACGGTTTTCGGCAGCAGGCAAATGGTTGTTTTTCTTGTGAACACGCATGTGTCCGCTTTTACTTTATGGTGGAACGGCAGCAGCCAAGCAATCCAAACCCCGTTGGCGTACAGAGACACCCAATTCTCGGCAGATAACCCCGGTAGCAACTACCTCAGCAACGGGGGGCTAAACATCCAATTCGGGGGCAGCCCCTTTACCGCAACCGCGACGTTAGCTGACAGCGGAACCTCGGATACGGCGACTTTCATGAAGCAGATAAACGGTCAAGCCAGCACCTATGGGTCAGGAATAGACTATGTGATTTACCATGGAGTGGTGCGTGACGTGGTGCAGCAGGAAGCTGAATGGAGCAGCGGAGTCACCAACTGCCCCAACTTCTATGCCAACGTAGTGATTACTCTGCCCGCAAACGCCAACTACTACACCTATCAACTCAGCCTAATGTTCCTCAGCTCAACCCCAACCCGCACCATAACCCAACTCTGCCCAATCGCATTATCCTCAACCCTGAGCCAATTACAGACTGAAAACGGAACAGCTCAAGGCGACCCAATTGCTGCCAGCGGAACACAACTCTTCAACAAAACCCAAACCTGGATTCACCACTGGAGCCAATTCACCGACGGAACCAACGGCGCAGGCATAATGTTCACTGACGCATTTAACCACGGACTCTATGTCTTCGACGGCATGACTCCAGCAGCCGCAAGAGGCGCACTGAGCGCGGACAGCACAGCCAAAACAATCTCGCTCCTCCCAGTGACACTTAGTTCAGTGACGTTCCAAACTGCTTTAGACGTTTCATGGTGCGGTGCCGTGGTGACTTTTGACGGTTCAGTGCCTCAAATCTACAATGGACCGCAGCCTGGACTTTGGGTGCTGGCAGAAATACCGCCAACCATAGATATGACCTGCGGCAACTAGCCTCTTTTTTTAACCCCTACTTCCCTTAAGTGTCCGTTGCAAACGCTTTTCTGCTGTCAGTAAGTTAGACCCATGCGTTTTATAAATTCAAGGACTCTTTCATATTCCATAATGTATTGTTTGCCTTTTTCAGTAAGTTTAAGAGACATCTCATCTTCAATCAAGCCAAGTTCTCTAAGCTCCGTTATATAATTCTTCAGCCGGTCAAAAGGCACATTAATTTGCACCTGAACATGCGTTAAAACAACCCTTTCCCTTTCATTACCTTCACTCCTCAATACAGACAAAAGGTCCCCGTAAATCTTCAACTTGTCTCTGCGAGGAATTTTCTTCATTTCATCCCCTTTTTCTTGTTTGAACCATAAAAAGTCCGGTAAGAGACAAAAAGAAAGATAGCTAAACCTACAAAACGAGTTACCAAGGATCCTATGAATGCTGAGAAACTTGTGTCAATATACCAAAAGAGCAACGTATACTGGCTTATTGCAAGAAAAATGAAGCCGAAAGGAATCCAAATAGTTGTTGGGTCGGGGTTCCTCACGTGACTTCGGAGGGTATAGATAGCAATGTACGAGAGGAGGATTATGTTAACAAATCTCAAGTATACGTTAGCGTTCGAGTAATCCTTGAAAGCAAATTCTGGAGCAACAAATGCAATTAGAAGCAAAACGGCGAGAGAAATAGCTACCAGACTGATAGTTAGCTCTCCCAGTAGCGTGCCCTTTTTTGATTTCGTATTTGAAAACAAGTATGTGGCTGTAAGAAATATAAAAGCGAATGATCTTATTAGAACTGGGAGCCATATTAGCTCTCGAGGAAAACCAAGAGGCGAATATGATAAAGCTGCCAAACCGTATGATATTCCCAGAAAGGCAAATCCGAGGGGTAACCCCAGAAAAGTTCCTTCTCTAGTAAGCTTATACGGCTTTATCATGAACCTGACAAGGATAAGGCAAAGAATTGTCGCAACAGACTCTATTATGATCCGTTCTGTAGGGTACATGTTGGTAGCAAACATGCTGCTAATCTTGTGCATTCTATCCTTATTTGCTTTTTCAAAATCCGTCCAATACTAAGTAGTTTGGACGCAACCGCACAAGAAAGATTAGTGCTTTTTTTGTACTTACGATAAGTGAGTGTGTCTTATTAGGCGCTTGGTGTCATTTGAGGGTTCATAGCGCAATATTGCGCGAAAAAATTAAGGAAGAAAACGACAAAATGATTAATCTAAAAACCAAAACAATATCAATTTTGATTGCAGCAATCTTGATTAGTTCAATAGCAGCTTCAACATTTTTGATACCGACAGCTAACGCGCACACGCCATCTTGGAGCAATCCAACATTTGCTTACATTCAAGCCGTGCCTAATCCAATAGGAGTCGGCCAAACCGTGACAGTATACATGTGGCTATCTAACACCTTTGACAACACAAACCTCTACAACAACTACAGATTCCACGACTTTAACCTCACAATAACAGGACCCGACGGAAATATAGTGGCATCGCAAATTTTTGCAATAGTATGGGACCCCACAAGCAACCAACCATACGCCTTCACGCCTACAGTAGCAGGCACCTACACCGCCTACTTCAACTTCCCAGGCCAAGCAATCACAACCAGCGACGACCTTTCAACATCATTGTACATTAACGACACCTACGCAGCCAGCTCAGCAAAATGCACATTCACCGTGCAACAAACCCCAGTTGGAAGTTACCCCCAAACGCCGCTTCCGACAGCTTACTGGACACGCCCAATATACGGAGAAAACACTAACTGGTACACCATTTCATCAAACTGGTTAGGCTCGGGTTCAGCAGGCTACGGAACAGGCGCCTCAGGATGCACCTTCGTGCCGGGAAACGCAGTAGGACCTATAACAAGCCACATCATGTGGACCTACCCCCTTGATTCAGGTGGTCTCGTTGGAGGAGAAGCACTTAGTGACGCAGGCACTACATATTTCGAAGGTTCAGCATATAACACCAGATTCGAGAACCCCATCATAGTCGACGGATACCTGTACTACCAAGAACCTGTAACATTCACAGGGTATGCTAGCGGACCAACAGTCTGCCAAGACCTACGCACAGGCCAAATCATATGGACCACCACGCAAATCCCAACGTTATCTTTCGCCTACGTGTATCGCCTATACGACCCTAACCAGCACGGAGGTTTCCCACCGGTACTATTCACAAGCAACTTCGCCAGAGCCTTCGACGCATACACAGGAGATCCGCTTTTCAACGTAACCGGCGTCCCATCAGGCACAGCAATGCAAGGTCCCTCAGGAGAGCAACTGAAGCTTATCGTTACAAACCTTGGCACATCAACCAACCCTAACCTGTACCTCAGCGAATGGAACTCGTCTAAAATTTGGACCCTCACGTATAACCCATGGACCAAAGCAGTTGACAATTCCCCGACAATTTACAACGACTCAACCACAACCGGCGCAGCTTTAACAACAACTCAATCAATGTACGCAAGCGTAACAGAGCCCGTTTTAGGAGCAGTCGCTGGAAACAACCCCAACGCACCTGCAACGTACAACTACCTGGTCTACGCCAACGTCGTCAACAACGCAAGCTCACTCTACAGCTACGACTTTAACAACTCGCTATCATGGCTAAACACCGTCACTCCAGTACCTACAATTGTCGCAGCATGGAGCGGGAACATGGCTATTCTCGTTAGCGGAACTATGCCGTCAGCTACTTCGTGGACACCCTACACATACTATGGCATAAACCTGAATGCAAGTGTGGGTCCAATCGGCGAGAAACTTTGGAGCAACACACTATCAGCACCCGCAGGCAACATAACAGTCAGTTACAGTGGACCATCAAGCGCTTGCCAAACCTATGGCTACTTCGCCCAATTCTACAAGGAAACAATGCAGTTTGTCGGCTTCAGCATGTCAACAGGCAAACAACTTTGGGGCCCAACCGGCGACCAAAGCCAGCAGCAACTGATGTACTATAACAGCGGATACAACAGCGGCGGCAACGAAGCAGGCGCAGCACAAGCGTACGGGAACATCTACTACTGTGGCTTCGGAGGAATAATGTCCTGCTACAGCCTCGCAACAGGAACGCTGCTATGGACATATGGCAACGGCGGATCAGGAAACAGCACAAACAGCGGCTTTGAAAGACCTGGAAACTATCCGACCTCAATTTTCGCCGTCGGCAACGGAGTAATATACACAACCACCACCGAACACACAGTTTCAAGCCCAATTTACAAGGGCGCACTGCAACGTGCCATCAACGCAACAACAGGCAAAGAAATCTGGACTTTAAACGAAGTCACCTCTGAATCAGGTCCTCCAATGATAGGCGCTATCGCAGACGGGTTCTCGGTAACTCTCAACGGCTATGACAACCAAATTTACAGTGTAGGTCAAGGACCAAGCGCAACCACAGTCACTGCAACACATGCCGGTCTGTCATCCGGGCAACCAGTTGTAATCTCCGGAACAGTGATGGACATTTCAGCAGGCACCAAGCAAACTGAGCAAGCAGCAGACTTTCCATACGGCGTACCATGCGCATCCGATGCAAGCATGAGCCAATGGATGAGCCATGTCTACCAGCAACAGGCTATGCCGAGCAACTTTACAGGCGTTCCAGTAAACCTCTATGTCTTAGACTCTAACCACAACTACAGACCCATAGGCACTGCAACAACAGACCAAAGCGGCTTCTACACCTTAACATGGACTCCAGACATTAACGGAAACTATACTGTCTACGCACAATTCGCAGGCACCAACGGCTACTGGCCATCTTCATCTGAAACCTCATTCTACGTTAGCAGCCCAGCAACAACACCGACACCAACAGCTTCACCTGTATCAAATCTTGCAACAATGTCAGACGTTACTTTTGGATTCGCTGCAGCAGTAATCGCCATAATCATCGCAATCGCAATAGTCGGCATACTCTTGCTGAGAAAAAAGCCATAAAACCAAAAACGCAAACACAACCAAAAATTCCCTTTCCCTTTTTTTAGTCCCCAAAAACCAACAAAAAAAAGAAGAAAAAGAGATGCGGCTGAGAGGGCTCTGGCCAATATCGTGAAATGGCAATTGAAGAAATGAAGTATATTTCATTTCTCTTTTTCTCCTGAAAGAAAAATCCAAATCCGCCAGAGCCTCAGCAAACCTCTCATAAGCCTTGATCAACTATTGTTTATGTATTTTTTGAATTTTTATTGCGAACTCCAAAACAGCGTTCCTGTCCATTATACTCGAAAGCCAATAGCTTCGGTGCTTTGAAAAACGTGAATATGACTACTACTGCGTCCACAGAATCTGGGATAAGTATTTAACATTCACATTCTTTAAATGGAATTAAAGTTCTAGCTTAAACTGAAAGGTGACAGATTGAACTACCAACTTCTTCTAATCGGGTCACAGGTGGCAGTTACCGTATCCATTCTGCTTTACTCGTCATGGAGCGACCACAAAACCCGAGAAGTAAGCAACTGGGTTTGGGCAATCTACGCGCCAATAGCAATCGCGCTTAGCGTATCCGACCTGTTGCTCTTCGACCAATCCAAAATTATCCTCTTCGGCGTAAGCGTAGGCTTCACCGTAGGCATAGCATTTCTGCTCTTCTATACAGGGGCATTCGGCGGCGCCGACTCAAAAGCCCTCATGTGCATCGCCTTTTCCTTGCCCTTCGCACCCGTCGCCCTATTCACGCCCCTCTTAGCAAACAGCTTGTCGCCTGTTTCGCAAGTTATCTACCCAATGACCATCTTCAGCAACGGCGTCTTGTTTGCGGCAGCAAGCGGCGTCTACATGATACTGCGGAATTATGTTTGGCATAAAAGAAGCGGAAAAGAAATGTTCACAGGAACTTTGGCGCAGGAGTCAGCTTGGAAAAAAATCCTTATCTTAATAACAGGTTACAAAGTGACGGTTGCAAAGCTTAAGGAGAAATGGCATATTTTCCCGATGGAAGACGTTGAAGCCGATGGCGAAAGCACCTTGAACCGAAAACTGGTGGTTATTCCAAGCGAAGAAGGAAGAGACGGAATCGTGGAACGCTTATCAAACGCTGCTCAAGCTGGAAAAATCGACAACTACGTCTGGGCAACCCCAGGATTACCCATGCTAATATTCATAACTGCAGGTCTAATCGTAGCGCTGATAGGCGGGGACGTCGTGTGGATGCTAGTTAGATTTATCCTCGCTTGAAAAATCAAAGGCTTCAACGTAGATGTTTTTGCCGCGTTTTGAATAAGACACAAAAGCGACCAAAGTGAGAACCGAGCCGAAAGCCATCAACGCAAGGCTGTAGCCTTGGTATGGGTAGGCGCTCCAGTTTAACATCAGGCTCGTGTTGCCTGTTTGGTATGAATAGAAGAAAGCGCTAACCACGAATAATGACAGCGCAAGTGATAGAAGACAAACTTCCGTTTTGAACTTCAAATACCCTTACCCCAATCCCCGTTATCCCGTTAGACAACCTTTTAATCGTCAGGTTGTTTTAAGCTTTTTGGAAAAAACCCTCAAGGAGCCGTCAAATGTCCGCCGTGGAATGTAAGAAAGAACTGGAAAATTTTGCAAAACAGAAACATAAAGACTTTAAAGTTGCGGTTTTACCTGATTTTTTCCTTGACCGCCTCATCAACCTTGACTGGAACCCCCAAGAATTTTCAAGTTTAATCGGCGACGTAGCAAAACGCAAGGGCGGCAGCATAGATGGCATCTCCCAAACTGACATGCAGGGCGGAAACGCCGTTAACGTGGCGTCTGCTTTGGCGAATTTGGAGGTAGCGGTTACGCCAATTGTTTGCACAAGCCGCTGGGGGCTGCAGTTGATGAGGTATTATTTCAGAGGCAAAGCAGTTGACACTTCGCACATTAAGGTGCGGGGCAAATCTTCCATAACAACCGCGTTGGAGTTCAAAAACAAAGACGCAAAAACAAACGTAATGATACGTGACTTAGGCGACTTAGCAGATTTCGGACCCAGCGACCTCGACGAAAGCGACTACTCGGTGATTGACGACGCCGATTACGTGTGCCTATTCAACTGGGCTGGCACCTTGAGAAACGGCACAGAACTTGCCCGGGCAGTTTTCGGAAAGGCAAAAAAACAGGGAAAAGCCAAGACTTACTTCGACACCGCCAACCCCTCCCCGAACAGCGCCGCAATCCCCGATTTGACTCAGAAAATCCTGCGGTCCAATTTAATCGACATTTTAAGCGTAAACGAAAACGAAGCAATCATCTACGCCCGACTCATGGATAAAGATTTTGCCGACAAGAAGGAGCGTTTGCCGTTTGAGGAGTTGGCGATGGAGGCAGCTCGGGTTTTAGCGAAGCGTCTGCAGGCGAGGATTGATTTGCATACCACGGCTTTCTCCGCGACTTTGCGGGGCAAAACGGAGGTTGTTGCGCCTACTTTTAGGGTGGAGGTGCTTCGGGCGACTGGCGCAGGGGATGCTTGGACAGCGGGAAATATCATCGGAGACCACAACGGTTTATCCGACTTGTCACGTTTGACTCTGGCGAACGCCGTTGCAGCCTGCTACCTTTCCGACCCAGAAGGCAAACATCCAACATGGAAAAAACTGGGCTCCTTCCTTAGGGACGATAATGAAAAGTCGTTAGTCCAACATTGAGACATTAAGTCAAGAAACCTTGACTAAAACCCGTCAAGAAACCTTTACGAATAACCTTTTATCTCAAATTGATTGAGTCCATTCATGGCTGAAAGAAGATTGAATAAAAGATTATTGACTGTTGCTCTGATAGTGGTTGCAATCTCGCTAATAGCTATAGTCGTCATGTCACAGTTCAATGTCCAGCTTTACCCAACAAATAAACCACAGCCAACCGCCACTCCAACGACAACTCCGATTGCGACACCTAATCTCTCATCAGCGATACCTGACAATGGACAACGAATCAGCGTAAACGTAACTGCTCTCAACACAGCCTATTTACCAATTCAGTGGGACCCAATCTATTTTGTTCACGTTACCAACAACGGTAATTCACCCATAACGGTGGTTTCAATAATTGCTACCGGCAATGACCAAACTAATTTCGTTTATTGGAATGGGACTCAAATTGTAAGCCCCACTACAACCGAGAAATTTTCAAGTGTAAACCCCTATGACGGCTGGAACATGAATGACATCTATGTTTATTACGAAATCTCAGGGCAACTCTTTGCTTACAGCTTAGCCCCTCCATCCTTACCAACCTATGCTCCCATACCTACCCCATAATTTTACTCATACGAGAAAAGCAGCTAACTTGAAGCAATAACCTTTTCCTACGGCAAGCGAAGGTCAAAAAAAGCGCATGGGCAAAAAAAATGATTAATTGGCTTTGGGTTTCTTTAAATAAAGATAGATACCCGTAGATTCTAAAACTATTCCTATAATTAGCCATGGTAACCAATACAGTGACCCAACGCTTCTGCGTAGATAAAAATAACTGACTATGCCATATCCTATCCCGAAGCCACCAGAATAAGTGAGAATTCTGACTAAAAAGCCACTTTTTCTCTTACCCATAGAAACGTTATTTGTTCATTAGTTCTATTTTAGGTTTGTTTTAACTTCGCAGGGCAAAAAAGGGCAAGGAGAGCAAATTTAGACGCTGACAACTATGGCTTATTTGTGGATTGTTTCATAAAGAGCTTAAAGTCTGTGTCCGCAGTGGCCATATGTTCCCTCAGGCGTAACAACCTTCACAGCAAACTTTTAAAACCCTAATTTGGTTTTTCCATGTCTTTAACAATTTTTTGTTAAAAGTGTCCTCGTTTTTTGCATGTCCATTTTATAGTTTGCCCAAACTCTTAAATACCGTAAAATGTTTAGTTTTTGTCACGTTTTTGTCACCTTTTTCCACATTAGTTTGAAAGCCAAGAGCTAAATACATACAGAAACAATACTCCACTTGGCGCTAACGCCAACTGAGGATTGTTGCGGTATAGGAACCGTTATCATCGTTTTTGCCTTGCGATGCAGGAGGCTGCATTTCTTAAAAGTGAATGAAAGGTTATGGATTCCCCGTCAAAATCTTTTCGACTTTATTCTAAGTAGCAGGGGCACTTTTAAGCTTAAATTGAGCATATTCTGATTGACCATTGTTTGTTTGCGTTCGTTTCTAACGAAAAATGCAAGCGCAAAACGCAAGAAAAGAAGACTAAATTGAGCTTATTTCATGTATGAAAACGCATGGTTAAATGTGCTGGAAGAATAAAAACCAATGTACTGATGGGTCTAGAGGCGGACAGGGGGAGGGGGTCTAGTATTTGTGACCAAAATCCACCACAAATATGGGTTAGCCATGCCCAACCAAGGGGGTACCCTCATTTTTACATCAAATTTCCAAGGTAAAAATGGTTCAGACAACAGGAGTGAAGTCTACTATTTGTGAACATGACCCATCACAAAAATGACGTGAGCTGATTCACGGATGATTTTTTAGTCTATGAGTAGCAGGGCGAAGGATTCAGGGTTCTTTTCGAACGGGAACTTTACTTCGATCCCAGCGTTAGCCGCGGTTTTTCTCACGTTGACTCCCACTGCGTCTTCTGACCAGCGAGCCAACTCGGGGTGCACGCAGACCCTTGTTTGGGTGTTGCATTTTTCGCAGAGCTGGCATGTTCCTGAAACAAACGAGACTGCAAGGCTGTAGCCTTCCTTCATAGCTGCCTTCTCCAAATCAACCACGGCTTGCAGCATCAGCTTCTTGTCTTCTTTCCAGTCTGCCCAAAACTTCGCAGCCTTCGCCTTGATTTCTTTAGGCACCGTCGGGTCAGACTCTGCCACATTAAGGTTTTTCAGCACTTCCGCGTCGCCCGAAGCTTTAGACTTAAACTTCATAAACATGGCATACTTGTATTCGCCGACAATTTTTCTAAACTCCTCAGCCGACGGCGTGTAGGGTGGGCAAGCGAGGGTTTTGCCGTAGTTGTTGCAGCCGATTTTGCATTTAAGAACCACGCGGTCTTCAACGACGACTTTCTTGGTGGAGATGACTTTGGCGTCAGCAGCACCCTTCTCCAACGCTAATTTAGCAAGAAACACAAATTTCTCAGGAACCATTTGAGACGGCATTATTTTTTCACTAAGCTCTTTGGCTGACGCTTCTTTTCATATAAACGTTTAGCGGACGCAGTCGGAAAAATCTCGTCTAGAAAACCTGCAGTTTGCCTTTTGGTGTGGTGCTTGGCTTTTTTACATGCTGGTGAGCGCAAGGATAATATACTGAGTCGTTAAATGATGTTTCTGCGTGGGGGTTGTTGGTATCAAAAGCAAAATCAGCAGCGTAGGGTACGTCAACAAAATCCAAGAAAACATTTTGAGCATCAAGCACAGAGAGCTTGCGCCTCTTTTTAACGAGTTAAAAGCAGCTGACTGCGTAATATGCGGCGGCTCCGGTAGGTCCCTTTACTCATTGAACGCTGCGTTGAGCCAAATCGCGCTAAGCCAAGCGGGTTGGCGAAACAAGGTGGTTTTAACCCCCGATGACCCAGGTTTCCCAGGCAAAAGCATGTATGACGCCGCAGCTGACCTTGCAAGACGCTACAAAAAAACGTTGCTTCTCATAAACAGCGGCAGCGGCTACTCAGACGACCCCTTAGTGATGGCGCAGGATTTAGCCCAATACATAGAGGAGAAGAAAACAAACAGGTTCTCCATGGGGCTCTTCACCTCTGCACCTGAATCGCCGCTGGGAGAAATAGTCAGCAAATACGGCAACATTGTTGAGCTTAAGGGACGCGGAAAATCAAAGCCCGGCACCGAATATAGCGAGACAGGCATGATGGGCGACATATTCGAGTTGGGCACGCTTGAACTTTTGAACAGCATGGTTGAAGCAGTCTTTCGAAACCTCGAGGTTGAAGAGGTTTTCCAGCTTTGCATTGAGGAACTAGAAAGAATCGGCGACATCATAGACTCAAACATCAACTCCGAAACATACACACAGCTTGTCGATATACTTGAAAAACGAACAAACGTTTTCCTCGGAGGAAAAGGCACCGCCAACGAAATAGCCAAAATGACAGGCGTCAGACTATTCCACATCAAAAGCTTCCTAGGCGACAACGTCTACATCACCCGAGGCGTCAATACTCCGCATCCAAGGGCAGGCGACCTTGAAATCCTAATTTCTTATTCAGGCGAAACAAGACCAGTAATCATCTGGGCTGACGTCATCAAAAAATTTGCTGGAACAGTCTTCGCAATAACCAGCGCCAAAGACTCAACATTGGCAAAGAAGGCGGACCTGAAGCTTGTCCTGCCTGAAGAAACCAAGCCGCTAACGCCCAGACGCTTCTACACGAGGGCAGCATTCGCATTAAGCCCAGTGCCAGTTAAGCTTGCTGAACGGCTCGGTCAAAGAGGATTAAACCTGCCAGAATACATCATAAGCTGGTACCACTCCGTAACCCAATAAGTTTAGTCCTTCCTTTCCTTTTGCCGAAATCATTTGCCGTGGCAGAGCGGTTGGTTATGCTTTTTGTTTTTAGTGTTTTGTGTTTTTGTGCAAGGGTACCCGATAGGTAGGCAAAGCATCTACGGAAAGCATATACACTTTCCATATACAGCGACCCGCCTTCTGTTGGCAATCAAAAAACGAATTATGCTGACTTGCTATTTTTCTGCAGCCAGAACAGCTTATTCCTAAGCACTAACACGACGCATGCTGTGACGGCGGCGACTATGGCGGCTATGATGGCGCTCTCTACAACGATGCCTCTTGGATTTGACGAAGCCTTTGAGGCGGCGGCGATCGGGTTCGAGGTAGTTGAGGTGTCTGCAGAGTTGGTGATAGCGACGGGTGTCATGAGTGGATAGCGGTCAACGGCTGTTGGGTTGGTTCGGATTAGGTAGGGTGTGTCGCCGATGCTTGAGTTGCCGACGGGGGCGGTGCTGGGGTATTTTGCGGCGTAGTTGCTCCAGTAGTTGCCTACTGAGCCGTTGTCCCATTGAGGAAGCGGTGCTTGGTCGACGGGTCCCAGCTGATCCGAATTGGTTGAAACGATGGTTGTGTCTGAGTTAATTATGAAGTTGTTATCGTAGATTAGGTAGCTGAAGTCGTAGTAGGTGCCGATGGTGAGGCAAATTCTGTTGCCTGTGAAGTTGTTCTCAGTTACGGTGGTTTTCAGAGTGGGAAAAATCACTATGCCGCCGTAGTTGTCGGCAATCTGGTTCTGCGCGACAAGGGCGCCGCTGCCTTTTATGTAGACCCCGTAGATGCTATTTGACAAAAAGTTGCCGCAAACGACATAGCTGTTACCGTAAATTGCGACGGCGTCTTCGGTTCTGCTGATATTGTTGTCCAAAACGGTGTTGCCATCGTAGGCGCCAGCGACCCCTGTTTCCCAACCTGAGATGTAAAAGTCACGGACAGTAACGTTGCTGCATGTCAGGTCTATCGCCGCGGTATTTTCTGCTCCTCCGACTCCCGGTGTTCCCCAGCCGCCTGCACCCTGAAGCGCAAACCCTTCGCCGTCAAAAACAATGTTGCTACACAGCACAGTAATGGGTGAATCGTAGATGTTTCCTGTAAGGCTGTAAATGTTGCCTTGCCGCTGGATCAGGCTGGTTCCCGAAACTGAGCCGTCCGCGTTAATGACTATGGCTCCAGCGGACTGCGCCTTAACGCCGAAGCTGACCAAGTTTAGACTGGCCAGACAAATGAAAACACAAATTATCATCAGTTTCCCTTTTGTTTTCATCGTTGATTCATCACTTGTATGTCTGAGAAAGCATCAAACAGTCTAATAGCTCTCCCATAGGAACAGACTGTTCTTTGAGCGGAACAGGCAAAAACTCTGGGCGGGCCTCTACTGGCTTTTCAGCCAGAACGGTTTGCCCACAAGAAATTCGGTTAGGAAAACCGCGAAATCGCTGTTCTCAGAGTACACCCCGCCAATTTCTTCGTTAACCGCAACTCTGAGGTTTTTGCGGATTGACTCTGCAATCAGGTCTGCGACGCCAGCGTTTTTGCCTCCCCCAGCAAGCTTATCCATCAGAAGTGTTGCGACATCGTTTGTTTTGCGCGGCAACAACACCATCCAACGTCCATCTTCGACGAAGGGTCCTGAAATAACATGCTCGCCGCCAGTGTACTTCGCCAAAAAAGACTCACATTCGGGTTCACGTTCAAGCGGCGGACCAAGGTGCTTTTTGACGCTTGGCAAAACTTGCTGCTCCAACTCGAAGATGAAGACGCTGAGGTTTTTTTCGTTGCTCCAAACCTCGTCTTTGAGGATTTTGCAGTCGTTAAGCTCTATTAGTTTGTGAAGCGAACGTTTTGTTTTGTAAAGTTGACCCCAAAGGACATCGGGGACAGCGGGCACTTGATCAATTACCAGAAACACTGTGGATGAACCGCGGTTTTCAAACTCGCTTTTTAAGAGTTTCAGCGGCATGGCGTCGGTTTTCGGAGGGAAAAAGAAGGATCCATCGGGTTTTTGGAGGAATGCTCTGGCGGCAGCTACAAAATTGTAGAGCTTCTCGGGTTGCACCGCAGATGAGACGTTTCTTCCTTTATCGACAGGGTCAACAATCACCAAAGGCTCAGGAAAAAGCAGAGCTAACTCACGTTGCCTGCCCGCGTAGAAGCCTTCGATGTCGACTATCACCCGTTTACTATAGTGCGCAAAAGCCTCAACGGTTTTAGCGAATGCCCCGTACTTCAAGACCAACAGTTCGCACAGGTAACCGCTGAAGCCTCCGACTTTGATTTCGGCTCCGTAGACGCCTGTTCCCTGCATGAACCTTTTAAGAAGCCTAACCTCGCCGCGCAGCTCCCTCGTCAAATGCCTTTTCATGTAGTCGGTATGGTGGGGGGTGCGGTCAGTTGCACTTTGCCACTCGCCTGGCTTAGCATCATAACATGGAACAATGTCCACTCGGTAGCCTTCAACGAAAACTTCAAGGTAAGGATGCTCCGCGAAACGTTCAATCTGCTTGTAGGTGCCCGCTGCTTTTTTGGCGATTCGCAAACCTACGTCTCCCAGGTTTTTTCTCGGGATTGAGGTAGGCAGGCGCATGAAGATGTCGATGTCTGGGTTCTCTTTGAGCCACGTGTCTTTGGCAACTGAGCCTTCAACCCGCACGACAGCGGAGACACCCTCTTCTTTGCAAGCCGACGCCACTTTCTGCTCCATTTCCCGGGTTATAGCCTCAACTTTGGCTACGTCCCTTTCCGTAGGCGTAATCTGCAAAAGAGCTTGCTTGGTTACCGCTTCGATTTCAAGCATGACGGTCATTTTTGCTCCTGCGCTGGGCAATATTCTCTAAGCGTCGAATACGTTGGACCTTCCGGCGAAAGCTGGCTCCGCTTGAGCCGAAGGCAGTCTGCCTTGATTATGCCGAACTCATAATCAGCCCTCTTTGTCACCAGTTCAGCCAAGTTCTGCCTGTTTGCCCCAGACCTTACCCGTGCAATAGTTAAATGTGGACTAAAGCCATAAGCGTCCGCCGCAAAACCCAACGCATGGATCTGCGGTTCCAGCTGAGTGAAAATGCTTTTGAGTTGGTCCACGCCGTCGGTCATTCCTGCCCAAACAACGCGGGGGGAGTTGAGGTTGGGAAAAACGCCTAATCCGCAGAGTTTGATGATGAAGGGCGTAAACTTTACGTTTTTCATGGCTTCATAGATTTTGTCAACCATGCTTGGGCTGATGTCGCCTAAGAATCGGGTTGTTATGTGGATGTTTTGCGGCGCCACAGGTCGAAGGTCCGCTCCTGTTTCAACCAAAAGTTTCTGCGTTGCGGCGAGCCTGCTGAGCACCTGTTCGTTTTGCATGTCAAACGCAATGAAGCTTCTTATCCGCTCGGACATCTATTTTCCTTCAGAATACCTTTAGCAGAACACCCTCATAAATCCTTTAAGCAAACGCTTATCTGAATTGTGGGCTTCCAGCCGCTGCTTGAGAGTAGAATGCTAAAAAAAGCTTAGTGATAGGTATTACAGGGTTGCCCCGCAATGGAGGCATTGGGGTTCAGTTGACCTGTTCGCCGTCCCGCATCGGTAGCAGTTTATCGTTTCACGGTTCCTCTTTGAAATAAGCATGTTAATAGCCGCAGCCCATTCCTTGCTTTCAATTTTCACATTATAGTTGAATCTGCGAATTCCTTCTTCAAAGCTACCTGGTTTACCCCAATAAAAGTCCGAGGCATTAGATACGTTATCGTTAAATGGAGCCAACCTGAATTGCTCCGTTTTGCCGTTGTTAAATCGGATAGCCAATAAACCTTTGGCGTTTAAAAAAGCCGCAGCCATATTCAGGATGTGCCCCGTCTCATTGCAGTAGTGAAATTCTGTCTCGGTCAACCAAGCGTTTTTGCAGCGCAGCAAAAACCCCTCTTGTTTGTCATCCTCAGAAATATTTGGCTTGTGAGAGTAACAATCATAATTGTAGGTTTCTTGGATTTCCCATCCGCAGTTGCTGCATTTCAAGTCGGTTTTTTCAATGGACATTCCGCAGAGTGGGCAGTAGGCAGGTCTGCTCGTGTTCGGGTTCGCTGCAGGTTCAGGCGGTGAGGTCATGTCGGGCATCGACCATAGTTAATTCTCACCTCTTATAAGATTTGTCACCTAAGCGGTTACACTTGGAAGTCGGTTCCGAGTTACAAGCTGAAGTTAAAAGGGCACAAGCTTTTCAGAGCGCTGAAGTAGCCACCGAAGAAGCGGATACTTTCTCCGAGTTTCAGATACTCTTTAATGGAAGTTACCGACATAGAAGCAAAAAAGGGTACGCTATGAACGCTGACAAAATAGTTGTAGGTTTAGCTGGGATGCCTGGGTCAGGCAAATCCTTGGTTGTTGAGGCGGCACGCGAATTAGGCTACGCCATCGTGGTTATGGGTGACGTGGTCAGGGAAGAAACAGCCAAACGGGGATTGGATTTGACGCCGCACAACGTAGGCAAAGTTATGCTTGAACTGCGCGCGGAAGGCGGAAACATCGTGGTCGCGTCGAAGTGTATCCCCAAAATTGAGGAACAAGCAGGCGTCAAGGTTCTGGTCGATGGGTTGCGAAGCCTCTACGAGGTCGATGCGTTCAAGCAGCATTTTGCAAAATTCACCGTTTTAGCTGTGCATGCTTCCCCAGAAGCAAGATTTACCCGTTTGTCTAGCCGCCGCCGAAGCGACGACCCCGACGGGTACGAAGTGTTTCATGAACGTGACATGCGTGAGTTAGGCGTCGGGTTAGGTAACGTTATAGCGATGGCTGAGCAGTTGATAGTTAACGATAATAGCGCTGAACAGGTGAAGGATAAAGTGAAGGACGCGTTGGGAAGGATTGAGGCGAAATGGACGACCAAGTAGTAGTTCACGCGGAAGCGGAAATTAACCCGACGGAAACCGAGGAAAAAGTCAAAGCGGCAGTCCTCAACGTACTAGACGGCAATGTAACCTTCGCAGTAAAGCCTGACCTCAAAGGAAGCGTTTTGGCGGCTGAAACATCTGGGCAGGATTCCCTTTTCAAATTTCGTAATATGCTCAGAAACGACAGGATTCGCGATGCCGCCAGAAAAGCCCTGTTTCACAGCATAAGAGGAAACACAATCAGCTTTTGCATAAACAAGCAGGTCGCTTTTGCGGGGCACATTTCTTTTTCGGAGGAAACAGCAGAATCCCCCTTAGGCCCCATACGCATAACCATAACAAGCGAAAGTCCACAGCAGCTTGTCGAGTGGTTGGCTGAAAAAACAGTTAGGTAAGGACACAAGGGATGGCTGAAAGGGCGCAGGTTGCGAAAAACGGTGCAGTTCTGCTGGGAAGCAGCGTCGCGTGTGACGCGTTCGATGACAGTCGACCCCTGCGGATTGTAACCCACGCCCACGCTGACCATCTTGGCGGCTTGCGTAAAAGCATCAAATGCTGCCAGAAAGTTGTGATGACAAGCGCCACAAGGGACCTAGCCGAGAAACTCGACGGTACCCTCAAGCTTAGGCGCGCCCCGATTGAAACGTTAGAGTACGGCGAACCGATGATGTTCGGCGACGAACGCATTACCCTCCATAAAGCTGACCATATTTTGGGTGCTGCTCAGGTGCTGGTTGAGGATGCTGGCGGGATACGGATTGTCTACAGCGGCGACTTCCGCATAGATGACACCCCAGTTGTGGAATGCGACGTGCTTGTGGTTGAGGCAACATACGGAAGCCCTTCTTGCAGACGCAAATTCAACGTGGATGTTCGCGAGCTTTTTGTGTCGATGGTTGAGAAGCGTCTTCGCGGCGGCGCCGTTTACGTTTTCGGGTACCACGGGAAACTTCAGGAAGCCATGCAGCTTCTAAGAGACGCCGACGTTTCAGTGCCCTTCGTTATGCCTGAGCGTGTCCATGAAATTGCCCAGGTCTGCAAGCATCATGGCATGCGTCTCGGCGACATGTCGCTTTCAACGGAAGTTGACGGACGACAACTTTTGGAGGGCAATCTTCCATGCGTCGCCTTCTACCACATGAACGCCCGCGGCTACGTCGGTCTACCCAACGCACGCATCTGCCTCAGCGGCTGGGAATTCAATTCAGCATGCAAACAAATCGGTGAAAGAGAATATTTGGTGGCTTTAAGCGACCACTCAGACTTCGACGGCTTACTCGAGTATGTGAAGCGTTCAAAGGCAAAACAAGTCATCACAGACAACTATCGAAGCCACGGCGCCGTTTTAGCTAAGGAAATCCGCAAAAGATTAGGCGTCTCCGCGTTCCCTATGCCAAGAACCCCTGGGCAAACCACGTTGTAAGCAGACATTTTTGGTTGATTTTGGTTAAGCTTAAATGTGCAAAATGAAACTACTCTTTCAACCTACCCTAAGCAAAGGAATGGAAAATGACTAAAACATCTGTAATCTCAGGATTCTACAAGCTTCCGCTCAAGGAGCGTTTAGCAATCGTTAAAGATTTTGCAGGTTTAACCGACGAAGAAATCGCGCTGCTTGAAAACACGGGCGCAGTAGCCTTCGACACGGTTAACCACATGGTGGAAAACGTAATCGGCGTGTTCCCTGAACCGTTGGGGCTCGCAGTCAACTTTCAAATTAACGGTAAAGACTACCTTATTCCGATGGCGACTGAAGAGCCAAGTGTTATTGCTGCTGCCTGCTATGCCGCAAAAATGGTCCGTGATGGAGGAGGCTTCCACACAAGCAGCACCGCTCCAATCATGATTGGGCAAGTTCAAGTTGTCCGCCTAAAAGATGCTGAACAGGCAAAAAAACACGTTTTAGACGCTAAGGCGGAGATTCTTAAAAAAGCCAATGATCAGGACCCAGTGCTGAACTCTTTCGGTGGCGGAGCCAAAGACTTAGACGCAAAAATCATCGAAACAACCATGGGACAGATGCTGATCGTCGAGTTCTACGTTGACTGCCGCGACGCAATGGGCGGAAACGCCGTTAACACCATGGCTGAAGCAATAGCGCCCCAAATTGAACAGCTAACTGGCGGTCACGTTTACCTTCGCATCATCTCTAACCTTGCCACTAGACGAATGGCGAAGGCTTGGTGCACCATACCCAAAGAAGCTTTGGGCGGAGAAGCGGTTGTTGACGGTATTGCTTACGCTTCGGCTTTCGCCGCTGCTGACCCGTACCGTGCAGCGACACATAACAAAGGCGCAATGAACGGCATCATCGCAGTTGTCCTCGCAACAGGCAACGACCACCGCGCCATCGAAGCTGGAGCACACGCCTACGCCGCGTTGAAGGGACCTTACACAAGCATCTCAAAATGGACAAAAAACGTGGACGGCAACTTGGAAGGCGTCATCGAATTGCCGATGGCTGTAGGATTAATCGGCGGCGCCGTTAAAACTCACCCCGTGGCGCGAGTTGCCATGAAAATCCTCGGAGTTAAGACGGCCAACGAGTTCGCGGAAGTCTTGGCTGCGGTTGGCTTAGCCCAAAATCTTGGTGCCCTTCGAGCGTTGTCAAATGAAGGCATCCAGAGGGGTCACATGTCACTTCATGCGAGGAACATCGCGATTACTGCTGGTGCAAAAGCTGAAATGGTGGATTTAGTGGCTGAACGGATGGTGAAGGAACGCAAAGTTCGAGTCGACAGAGCAAAAGAAATCATGGAAGAACTTGGAAAGAAATAGCAGCCGTTTTCTTTCTTTTTTTATTTTTAATTCTAAGCAAGTGAAAACTTTAAACCGACTTTGCGCTTTTTCTGTGGCTCGCTTAACTCATTTCAATTTGCGCTCGGCCCGCATTTTGCTGGATAACGGAAGCCAGAATTTGAAAAGAATGTTCTAGGAGAAAACAACCCGTTAAGAAAACTATCGTTGGACGCAAACTTTTATGACCCTACCTTGCAGTGAAAACTTAGGTTCCTTGATAATTCAACCGCAGATGCTAAAAAACAGGCTTTATTATTTTTTTGAAAAAATTCCTCGAGTTCGACAAAAAAAAGAAAAAGGAGATGTTGTTTTTTGTTCGGTTTTATTGCTTCTTTCTGCTAAGCATCAACAATGTCATTGCGCCGATTATGACTATCACAATGATGATTGCTATGCCTATGTATTCGACTGTTGCTTGAGTTGCTACTCCGTTAAGCGGTGTTGCCGTGGGTGCTGGTGTTGCTGCTGCGGGGCTTGCGTAGACGTGTGTTTCAGCTGATGATGGGTAGTAGCCGTTGGTGCCGAGGAAATTGGCGTAGACTGTGAAGTTGCCTGATATTTCTGGAGTCCATGTTAGACTGTAGGTGCCGCTTTGGTCTGTTGTTGGGGTGCCGATTACTCTGTAGTTTCCGTTAGAGTCTAAGACGGATAACTGGACTTTGACGCCTGTGAAATTCGTTGGTTTTGCTTGTTGCTGGTAGACGTATGCCATCCAGTCTTGCATGGATGCGTCAGAAGATACTGGTACGCCGTTGGGGAAGTCCGCTTTCTGCTCTGTCTGCTGGGTTCCTGCGGAAACATCGGTTACTGTGCCACTGATTACGATGGGCGCGGTTGTTGATACGCCTACGTTAGGGGCTGTGACCGTTGTTGAGCTGGGTCCTTGTCCGACAGTGTAGATTTGGTCGTCGTATCCGTTGAAGAATGTTGCGTATCCATCTGCCATGGCGAAGCTGGTTCCAGTGAACGAGCCTGACACGTACGCTGAGAGTTTCCAGATTTCTTTTCCAGTGGTTGCGTTGATGGCTTCTGCGGTTGCACCCTTGTATATCGGGTCCGTGATGGTGTGTTCAACTGTAACATCGTAGATTACGCCGTTGCCGATAGCCATGATGAAGCTTGGGTAGTCGCCGTAGAACGTGTTCAACCCTGCGTTGGTGCTGTTGCCTGCGCCGCCGTTGCCGTAAGTCCATACTAGTTTGGCCTGTTGTGTCGTTGTATGCGTAGCATATCCCTGCGAATGAGCTGCTGTAGAGGAAGCCGTAGGCTGTTTCACCTGCTAAGGTTCCTGGACCTGGGCTGCCGTAGTAGTCAAACGCTGATTGTGGTGTGCTTGGTGCCCAAAGCTGCTTTCCAGTCGTCATGTCGTAGCCGACCCACTGCAGTGTTTCTCGGTAGTTCAAGATGAAGACGTTTGTTTGGAAGTCAACTGGTCCCTGTACAACAGTGATGTTGCCTGCTGGCGGGGAGTATGTCTGCATCCAAAGTACTTGACCGAATGTGGTGTGAGCTCGGTTTACGTCCACAGCAAAGTATGTCCAAGGAGTCTGAGGTGTTCCTGTGCCCGTTGCTGCATATCCGCCTGCCTAGAGTGCCGTTTCGGAGAAGCAATATGTCGTCGTAGCTGGCTGCAACTATTGACGGTGTTGTGGTCATACTGTTGCGCCAAGGTATCGAAATGTTCCAGTCATAGGTGGTCAATGAATCTTGGTTGATGTCCTTGAGATGCGTTGTTGTCGAGCCTGCGGCAAGTGCACTTGAGTTCTTGGGAATGTTTGCGTTGATAACTAATGAGTCTCCGTAGTGCACTACGTTGCTTGTGCCTGCTGGAGCGCCTGGTGGTAGAGTGCCTGTGCTGCCTGCGAATGGAATTGGAAAGGCTGAAGTGAGAAGGCCGTTGGTTGAGTTTATGATTGAAGGAACTAAGCTTCCGCCGCCTGTGTATGGGTTAATGTCGTATTGCCAAAGTCTTGATGAGTTCCATTCGCTGAGGTACCAGTTTGTGCCCGAGCCAGCTAAGACGTATTTGAGCTGTTCACCTTCTGGTCCGACAATTGCGGTGCCTGAGGGTACGCCTGTAACGTTGAACATTGCTTGTCCATTAAAAGCATTGAACGCTCTTGCAAAGTTGGCTGTGAACAGAATTGGGGGGAAGACTCCGTGTTCGTCAGGGTCCCAAAGGTTGTAGATATAGGCGAATGACAATGATGGTATTTGAGTGCTGCTCCATACTACCTGTCCTGTTTGCAGGTTTTCGCAGACTGTTGCTCCGCCGCTTGGCTGAGTAAATCCAACTGGTTCAGTGAAGTACAGGTATCCGTCCACTATGATGGGGTTGACGAATCTCTGTTCGTAGGCTGAGCCTTCGAAGTAGCCGACTCCTAGCGAGTTAGTATCGAAGATTGAGTTTTGCTGTGCCGAAACTCCGAATTGGCCTCCGACGATGCCTCCCATTTCAAGCGGCTGTGTCCACATAACGTGTGAAGTTAAGGATCCTACGCCGTCTGGATGGTAGAATAACTCGGTTGGGCCAACAGAGCCAGAGTAGCCTGCTGAACCTGAGCCTAGCCAGTTTGACGAAATCGCGTACCAGTTCGTGTTTTCACCGTATATTGGTCGTGTCCAGTAAGCTGACGGTAATGGTTCGCTGGTGATTGCTGCCGGTATCGGGTTTGCTTGCACTGTGACTGTTGTTTGTGCACTGCTTGGCATATAGTAATCTCCGACGATTGATGATTTTTCGTAGCCGTCACCGTTTGCTCCGTAGATTTGACCTGGGAACGAGAAGATCAGAGTGTAGACACCGGTTGAGCTGGGTGTAAAGCCTGTTTCCTGAGCTGATGTTGAGTCTATGATGTTTGGGAAAATGGTTGTTGTCGGCGAACCACTAGGCGGTACAACGGTGAGGTTGAAGTTGTGGAATCTCCAGTTGTTTGATAGCAAAGCTGCGCTGGCTGTTGAACCGTTGGTTGAGATGACTGCGCTTGATCCTCCGGCTGCTCCGTAAACCATGTCAAGCCACATGTAAACTTGTATTGTCTGTCCTGCGCCGATTGGGTTAGGTGTAGCTGTAATGTAAGCGTACGTTGGAATGTTCCATTGGGTTTTATCGGTAGAAGTGTTGTGTGCGCTTGCGGTTAGCATCATTGGTGCTCCCAAAGAGAGTGTTAGAACTGCTGCAATCAGAATAGCCATTGATTTATTTTTTGACAAATTCAATTTTTTCTTTTCTCCTATTCGTGTTTATTTAGCGTTAGGAATAAGCATGTTGATTAGCTCTTCCCAACATTTAGGAACTTGTGTTTTTAGCTATTATAACTTGCGGAAATCTCCTTCCTCGTTATGACCTCGATCTTAAAATTTAGCCTTAAATCAACATCTGAGTGCTAATTCATTAAACTGAGCTTTAAAAAAGAATGATAGTTAAAAAAGAGGAGAGCCGCGTGGCAACTTTGCGGGTTTTGCTAAGGTTGTTCATCTGCTGATGGGACGCGCGGCTAATTCAAGGGGTCTTTTTCGTGACTTTTTTGGCGTTCTTTACCTTGGGGGTGCATTCTCGCATTCCTATTCATGATTTGTTTTACCACAGCTACCACAGCTACCAAAACAATCACCGCTATCACTGCCGCAACCGCAAACGGGAAGATGTTTGAAATGTTGGATTTTGGGTTTGAAGATGGATGCGTGTTTGGTTTGTCAGTTGGTCCAGTGGTTCCTGTGGCTTGAGGAGATGCTATGGGTGCGGTTCCCTGAAGAATCGGTCCCGAGGTCTGAACTAGCAGCTGGTATTTCTTGATTTGCAAGGCGGCTGGGACAACTGACTGGTTCAAGTCAAAGGCGGAAATTTGGAACGTTGTCGTGTTACCTGGAACTAGAACCGTAGGGTTAAGGTAATTTGTATATCCTACGCCTACCACGGCGCCCGAAGAGTTGAAGAAGGCTCCGACAACAGTAAGTTTTGTTGCTGACTGGGTGCCTGTGTTTTTTATTACTCCGTTAACGCTGTAGGCGCCGTTGTATTCTCCGGTGGTTCCGATTGAACCTTTGCTGCTTGTTATTTCTAATCCTTGGTATTGGTAGCTGCTTGTCTCGTTAGCCGAGGCAACTTTGACCGAGAAACTGGATATTTCACCGTCTGCGGCTGCTTGGTACCAAGCTGTGTCTTGGATATTGTGAGGCGAGGGGAATTCCATGTAGAACGGGGCTTGTTGCTGGGGTAGTAAGTCGGATACCCAGACTTGGGCTACTGAATCGCCTAAATCAATGTCGCCTGCTCCCACTACTGTTCCCGACAGCACAACTGTTGAAATCGCGTTAGCTCCATTATTTTGGACGAGTCCGACAACTTCAAGGTACCCTTCTGGATCAATGTACCAGCTGTAGTTTATGATTTTGACGTTATCTACTTGGCTAAACGTTTTTGGGACTGCAGCTAAACCTAAAGACAACAGTAACAACGCAATACACAAATAAACTATCCTCTTCCCCATCAAACTTCCCTGTCCGAATTAGATTCAATAACGCATCCTAGCAACCTTGTACTATAAAACTTTTTTTCAAAATTCACACCAAACCCCTCCAGAAAAGTGACCTCAGAATGCTTCCCTCCTGAAAAACATCACATTAAGATTAAATTCTGCGTCAGGATTAGAAAATAGGGTTGACTGAGAATGGCTAAAGAAACCCAAGTGAAGGCTAAAGCTTGAAGGACACAGCATTGGCCAAAGTTCTTGCCCTGCTACTGATTACGATCGCTGTTGCAGATGGCTTAGGCGCATACCTCGCATTCCAACCGACACCTGAAAAAGACAGCGGGGCGCCCTCTCCGACGCATTCGCCTACACCCACGCTTAGCCCTTCCTCAGCACCGACGTCAACGCCAACCTCAACCCCGACCCCCACCGCCGAACCAACTTTAACTCCAACCCCAACCACGGCGCCAACCCCTACCCCAACGCCTGAACCAACCGAAGCTCCATCTCCAACACCGACAGCCACACCTACTCCTACGCCTGCACCGACGCCTCCGCCAAACTCGACGGCAGCATATAACTGGGCAGGCTACGTCGCCTACTCTGACCCTCAAAACCCTCAACCCACCGTAACAAGCGTCAACGCTTCATGGATAGTGCCCACAGTAACACCAACCACAGGTAACACGTACTCTGCCATCTGGATAGGCATAGGAGGAGTAACCAGCGCACCCTTCAACGACAGCACGCTTATCCAGTGCGGCACCGAGCAAGATTGGAACGTGCGGTTTGGGCGCGGTTCAGCGTCCTACTCCGCTTGGTATGAACTTCTTCCAAACTACACGATGCCCATTTCCATGGCTATTTCAGCCGGAGACCAGATGCAGGCTTCAATCCAGCTTCAGAACGGAACAGCCAACCAATGGGTCATCAACGTAACCGACACCACGACCTCGCGGACATTTCAGACAACTGTCACCTACAACTCGAGCCAGTTGACCGCTGAATGGATAATGGAAAGACCAACCGTAAACCAAGTCCTTACACAATTGACGAATTTCGGAAACGTAACTTTCACAGGCTGCAACGCGACTATCGGGTCCAGCAGTGGCGACATCAACAGTTTTCCGTGGGAAGCCTTCACCATGTATTCCGCAGCCACCTCTGGAGGCTCAAATGTGCAGCTGACTGACGTCTCCGACCTCACGACGGACGGCTCAGGTTTCACAGTGTACTGGCTTGCGTCGGGATAGAGGATACGTATTGTTGATGCATAAAGCGTATAAGAGTTTGCTTGGCATTACCTCAAGCTGTGAAGCAACTTGAAAAGAAAAACCATATCAACGGTGATTGCAGTAATCTTCATGGTTTGCCTAACATTTCCAGTTTTTGTCGGAACTCTAAACGTCACAAGAGCAGATAATCAAAGCAGCGATTCAAACGGCGATCCGAACACGTGGTCCATGTTCCACAGCGATCTCACACACTCCGGGGTCTCAGCCTCAAACGGTCCAACCACAAACCAGACGTTGTGGACGTTCAAAGCCGCCAATGAAATTATTTCTTCACCCGCGGTTTGTGGAGGAGTGGTTTACTTTGGCTCAAACGGCTACGGCTTAAGCGACAACACTATCTACGCCGTCAACTCGACAACGGGTGTGCAAATTTGGAATTTCACGACTGGTGGGCAAATAGACTGGTCTTCCCCGGCAATAGCTGGAGGCTTAGTTTACATGGGATCTGAGGACGGTCACCTGTATGCATTAAACGTCCTAACCGGCGTTCAAGCTTGGAACTACAGCTTAAATGCCAACGCCTACATAGATTCCCCCGCGGTCTCAAACGGAATAGTCTATTTCGGCGCAAGTATGGGATTTGGCTTGTTTGCGGTAAATGCCACAACGGGCGCCTACCTGTGGAATTACACCTTAACAGCCAGCACTGGTGTTGGTGACGTCCAATCTTGCCCCGCTATCTCAGGAGGAACAGTTTACGTCGGAACCACATTGCCCGACGACAGCATGGTCGCTCTGAGCGCTTCATCGAACCACGTTAACTGGCAAGTAAACATAATGAACCAAGTTGATTCTTCTCCAGCCGTTTACAACGGAGAAGTCTATGTGGGCGCACCAGACTCGTCAGGACACACCTACCTAGACGCTTTCAACGCTGGAACCGGCAACCTTGATTGGCAGTTCAAGACTAGTGCATGGGTTGAATCTTCCCCCGCCGTTTACAACGGTGTAATCTACGTGAATTGCGATGACGGTAACGTTTCTGCCATAAGCATAGCGACGCACAGTCTAGTTTGGAGTTACAAAATGGGCGGCTTTGCGGAGAAGTCATCGTCTCCAGCAATTGCAAACGGCGTCGTCTACGTGGGTTCCAATGACCACAACGTTTACGCTTTTAACCTGACGACGGGCACGTTGATATGGAAGTACCTTACAGGCTACTCGGTGGTTTCGTCTCCAGCAGTTGCCGGCGGCAAAGTCTACGTGGGTTCATTGGACGATTACATGTACTGTTTTGGGCAGCCACCGTTAGCGGCGCCTTCAGTTGCTCCTTCCTCTGGCGTCATCGACCAAGGCCAAACCTCCGTCTTAACTTCAACCGCGGTAACTACAGGCAATTCTCCTTATACTTGCATGTGGTTCAGCAAAGGACCCGGCGCATCAGCTTACTCGCTAATAAGCGGCGCATCTCTATCCAGCTTCAACTTCGCCACCACAGCCTATACAACTCCTGGCACTTGGAATTTTATTCTTCAAGTAACCGACATCACCCCAACCGCAGTTAACTGCACCGCAGCCTCAGTCACTGTCAACCCTGCCTTGGCTGCCCCAACGGTGACTCCCTCCTCCAACACACTGAACCAAGGAGACACCGCAACCTTGACATCCACCACTGTGACAACGGGGACGTCCCCCTACTCTTATCAATGGCTCAGCGAAGCACCAGGAACATCCTCCTATTCTCTGGTTGCTGCCACCTCTTCAAGCTACAATTTCACGACTCCGTCGTCTACTGCGACAGGCACTTGGAACTTCATACTTCAAACAACAGACAACGCGGGCGCAGCAGTGAACTCTACCGCCGTCTCCGTAGTGGTGAATCCGCTGACGTTGCCCGAGTCACCCCAATTGCTCATAGTCTTCTCGGTCGCGTTGGCACTTGTGACGATAGTAGCGACTTTCGCGACGAAGAAAATTAATGGAGACACCGTGCAGAGAAAACAGGCTTTTTCTGAGTAGCGGCGGGCAGGGGTCCCCGAACCCCGGGCATGGGCTGTTTGCGCTTTTTTGAGGCTTTTGAGTTGCTAGCCTGTGTACTAGTGCGGTTAAAAATGGCTTTGCAGGGCAGTTTGGTGCTACGGGCAGGAGCTGGAACCTGCGAACGTCTACGGGAAAGAATCATCCATTAGTTGCTATAGTTATTTATCGTCGAAATTCTTCTTCAGCCTTGTCGAGTTGTTTTTCCAATGTTTCTTTGTACTTGTCAACTTGGTTTTCCTTTACGTCATCGTCTTGGCTGGCATCACAAAACTTCAATAATTCTTTGTCGCTTAGGTTAACCAAGGTTTCGGCAAGTTTTTCGAAGAGCTTGCGAATTTCTAAAAGCTCCGAAGCTATCACCTTGAGGTCTCTTTTATCCTGCTCTGTCAAGACTGGTTTAACCAACTAAGCCACCAAGCGAACGATTACCTTTTACATGGGTTAGGCTTACTAAAATTTTCCTATAAAAATTCTGGATTATTTGAATCTCTTGAGAAATTCTCTAAGTGAAGATGAGCTCAAAGTTCTTTTTCATCGATGCTCAGCTCTTCTAACATTTTTTTGTAGCTAAGCACTTTGTTTTTTCTGCGGTCTTTTAGGCTCCTGTCAACGCTCTTCATCAGTTTCTCGTCGCTTAAAATATCCAGCGTTTCCATGAGTTCTTCCACAACTGTACGAAGTTTTGGAAGCTCCTCTGCTAAGACCTTGAGATTTTTCTTGTCCTCATCTGTGAATACCGCTTCAACCAACACAATTCACCAATCGAATAATCTCTACAGTAGTTCTTCAGAAATAAAATTTCCTCAATAAAACTCTGGGGTTTGAGATTTGTTGGTGCTGCGGGCAGGATTCGAACCTGCGAACCCCTGAGGGAAAGGATTTCCCATCGAGGCCTTTGCCGGCCAAATGTTAGATCTTGAGTCCTTAGTGGAACACGCCGATGCGTATTCTTTCACCTTTGACCTGGCTTGGTTACCGCAGCCCGATGCAGCTAAAAATGTTTGGGTTCTGTCTTATTAATCATTTCCATCCGTTGGCAAGGGTTAGATGACTTTTTCTAGGTCAGTGATGAAGCGCTCAAACACTTTCAAGCCGCCCCTCCAGAAGCCTGGGTCCGCCACGTCTAAGCCGACGATTTTGCCGATTTCCACAGGTGAAACGCTGCTGCCAGCCGCCAACGCCTGCTCCAGCTTTGGAACAAACGTTTTGCCTTCCTCAAGGTACCGTTCGTACAGTGAGTAGACGAACATTTGGGCGTACACGTAGGGGTAGTTGTAGAAACGGTAGTTTGACATGAAATAGTGCGGCTTCATGGTCCACTCTGCCTCCATTTCGGGGAACCAGGCGACGGCGTCGCCGAAGATGCGGTCCCGCGCCCCTGTCCAGTGCCTGCAGATGGTTGGGTAGTCGAGGTATTCGCCGTTCTGAATTGAATTGTAGAGTGCCTGCTCAAACCACACCCGTGCCGTAACCTGAAACGCCGTCATCCCCGCCTCATCAAGGACAAGGCATAGCACCGCTTTTCTCTTCTGAGTTGATTTTGCTTCGTTAGCATGAGGTCGGTTAGGAGGAGTTCGCCGAAGATAGATGCGGTCTCCGCCACACTGGACGGCACACCCGTATTCATCAGAGTCTGGCTCCGAGACATGTAAAAATCATGCGTGGCATGCCCCAACTCATGCGCCAACGTGAAAACATCGCTCAAAGATCCATTAAAACTGTCCAAAACAAACGCGGATTTGCCATTGTACCAGCTTGCACAGAAAGCGCCGTTTCGTTTCCCAAACTTAGGCGTTGCGTCAATTCGCCTCTGCGCAAACATTTCTTTTACCGCCGTCGCGTATTGTGGGTCAAAGTGGCTGTACGCTTTGACGATTAGGTTTCTTGCTTCTTCAAAGGTGAATTTCTGTTCAGTTGAATCTGGCAGGGGAGCTACGATGTCGTGGTTACCCAGCTGCGGCAGCCCCATAAGTTTCGCCTTCAGTTTAAGATAGCGACGGTAAACGTCAGCGTTTTTTTCTATGGCGTTCAGCAGGTTATTAACTATCGTCTCTTCGGTATCATTGTTTAGGAGGCTTGACTCCATGGGCGATGCGTATTTGCGGCGTTTGGACATCGTGACCCAGTCGTTACAAATGTTCCGTAATGCTGACGCAAAGATTTCGCCGTCTTTGCCGAGCAAACCGTAGATTGAACGGTTAGCTGATTCTCGTGTTGCCCTGTCTGGATGGGGCAGCAACCCGTTGGCTTCACCGTAATTAAGCGTTTTCTTTTCCCCTTTTACGACTACATCGAACATTCGGGTGTTAAGCCATTTGCTCTGCAGTTCCTCCCAACCCTGCACCCCGAACTGGTCTTTCTCAATGATGAGTTGCTCCTCCACTTCGCTTAACTGGTGGGGCACACGCCTCTGGACGCGTTCCAGCATATGACGGTACTTCGCCAAAACGGGGGCAGCAATCAACTCGGGCTTGGCTTTGACGAGAGCGCCTAACTCTAACGAAAAGAAAGCCAATTGTTTTCCCAACTGTGCTTCAAGCTTGCTTACCTTATCGTAAAGCGCCTGCACCTTTGGCAGGGTCATGTTGGCTGAGAAAGAAAGGCTTGCAAAAAGGGAAATGTCGCCCGACTTAACATCAAAAGCCTCTAGTTCTCGCAGGCATTTGTGCAGTTCGGCTGGGTCAAGCTGGCTTATTTTTCCACGGTAAGCTTTCTCGAAGGCATCGGCGAAAGCTTTTGCTTCGTTAATTGCTTTTTCAACAGACGGGTCATTAACGCTTGAAAAGAGGACTGTTAAGTCCCATGAAACTTCATCAGTTTTCGACATTTTCTCACCGTAAATCGTAAACTCAACGTATTCATTGAATTTACTTCTTTCTCATAATCACTTCAGCAGAGCTGTGGATCCAATTTATTCTTCAGTTCTTTTCTTAAATACTTTCCATACCACAACCATTGACAAAAAGAGCTAGAAGACTCACTGTGAGTGACAGCACAAGTGAAAGAGAGTTCGTTCCAACGGCTAACGACACAGTACCCAGAACTCCAATAACAAACAAAGCGACAAATATCATCCATACAGCTTGCTTAAAACCTGTCTCTAACCCCAAATATTCAAACCCCTGATGCCTTTACGCTAACCTGCTTTTGTCGATTTAAACATTGATTATTTGAGATTCATTTTAAAACTCCCAACGCAGCTTGTTTGGTACGTGCGTTGATTGATTCTAGCCTTAATCGCTTGTCACTTTACCGCAAAAGTAAAAACACTATATGACGGATACATTAGAGAACATACATGCTAACCCACCACAAAATAATCCTCGGCAACAGCCAGAAAATGCCCGAACTAGCCGACGGCAGCGTTCACCTAATGGTTACTTCGCCGCCTTACCCCATGATACAGATGTGGGATAAAATCTTCTGTGAAGCCAACCCAAAAATCGCCGCCCTCTGGCGAGAACTTGAAGCCGACG
This sequence comes from Candidatus Bathyarchaeota archaeon, assembly GCA_963780185.1. Lineage (GTDB taxonomy): Archaea > Thermoproteota > Bathyarchaeia > Bathyarchaeales > Bathycorpusculaceae > Bathycorpusculum. The sequence continues at coordinate 243,378 of CAWABA010000006.1, forward strand.
GCAAAGGCGAAACGGTAGCGCAAATTTACGACGTCATGCATGATTACCTCAGCAAAGTTTGGCAGGAAACCTACCGCGTCCTCGTAGACGGCGGCATAGCATGCATAAACATCGGCGATGCAACCCGCCGCTTAAACGGCAGGTTCCAGCTTTTTCCCAACCATGCCCGCATAACGGAAATATGCGAAAAAATAGGGTTCACGACGCTGCCGTACATTCTTTGGAAGAAACCAACGACGAAACCCAAGTACAAGGGCAAAGGCGCTTTCCTCGGCTCAGGTTTTTTGCCTCCGAATGCTTACGTGACTTTGGACTGCGAGTTTATTCTGCTTTTCCGCAAAGGCAACTTACGCAAGTTTCCGTCCCACGACAAGCAGCGATACAAAAGCGCTTTCACCAAGCCCCAGCGGGATGAGTGGTTTAGCCAAATTTGGGCTTTGAAGGGTCTGCGTCAGACCACAAGTGAGTTGGAGCGGAGAACCGCAGCTTACCCAGACGAAATTGCTTATCGACTCATCAAAATGTTCAGCATTGAAGGCGATACGGTGCTTGATCCATTCTTAGGCTCAGGAACAACGGCGAAAGTGGCGATGCAGAACGAACGCAATAGTGTAGGATATGAAATTGACCAAAATTTGCTTCCGTTAATAACCCAAAAGACCGAAAACAAAAAGGGAAGAGTAGCCTTCGAAGTAGTCAAACGTTAGTTGCCTGAATGTGCAAACGGGTAGCTTTGAAGAGTTTTAGCCTTTTTTGGTTTTTCTTTTTCTAACGTAAGCCAGGGTTACCGCAATAATCACAATAACTATCGCTGCAATTGTGACGATTAGGGCTTCGATTGAACTTAGCAATTTGGATGAGGCGATAGCTGAAGGTTTTGTTGTGGGCGTCTGGGTTACGCCTGGAGCTGACGTTGAGGTCGGGGTTGATGTCGTCGTTGGTGCTACAGTTGTGGATTGACATGGAAATGAAGATATCGCTGATCCAGAGGAGGGCGTGGGAGCGGCGGAGGCGGAGGGGCTCAGGGTTGGTGTGGGTATTGGGCTTAATGCATCTGCGGTTACGTTGGTTACCACTTGATTTCTGTATATAGCCCAGCCTACTGGGAACGTTATCGTCCTCATTATTTGTCCAGCAGAGTTTACGTCGATCAAAGCAGCGCCTAAATTGACGAAGTTCCAAGGCTGGTTTTCCGTGAACTGGTGGGTTGGAGTTCCGAAGTCGCCTATCCAATCTCCATTGGGCAATAGGTCAGTTGCCCCTAAGTATGATGAGTAGTATTGTTGAGGTGCAGTCCAACTTCGAATTATTGTGGCTGTCATGGTTTTTTCGTTTAGCGTAAACTCTATCATCTGGCTGTTTGCGTCATTGTAGTTGGTCACATTGTCAAAGTCATCGTTAAACATGGTGAAAACATCAGGCGCAACCTGCTCAAGGTCGTGGCTGTGATAAAATAGGCTTTGTCCGTTTGGAAGCACGGAACCGTTAGCATCGACAAGTGTAAAGTTGCCGAATTGTCCGCAACCCCAAATGATGTTGCCGGTTGTCTGGTCGATTTTGTAGAAGGTGTTGGTGTTCCGAACATTTAGGTAGATGACGTTGTTGTTGTAGTCCCATAAAAGAGCGTTAGTATGAGTGAAATCTATAACGGGCTGCCCATTGTACGTTGATGTGTTATTGAAAGGATCGGCGTCGCTAAGAGGCAAGTAATTGTAGGCATCCCATGTCCAAAGAACGTTGCCTTGAGCATTGACCTCCAGGATTTTGTCTATTAAATAGAAGTTGTTTCCAACTTGCCTCACATAATCCTGCAATGTGAGAAACGTGTTGTTGATCGGGTTATAGTCGACGTCGTGATGTGAAATAACGTTTGGAAAATTTTGAGTTGTGTTCGATGCGACATTCCAGATGTTTGTTCCCCAATTTGGCGCGATTGGTGCCCCACTGCTTAACTGCGGCTCACCTTCAAACAGAAAAGTATTCTGTGCTAAGTTTTTTACAACGCCGTATCCGCCGGTTGAGGTGCGAAGATCCAGCAAAGTGCCGTTTGTATCCATTATAACCAGATAGTTGACCCCGTTAGGTCCTGACAGACCAAAGGCTATCGGTCCATCCCAAGCGTTACCATACGTGTCAATCGTATAGGGCAACGCCGAATTTTGGTCGGGTAAGATTTCAACTACGTTTTTCTGGGCTTTGAAGACTCCGCTTGCAAGAACAAGAATCACGACAAGTATTATGCTTGCCAGAAGCAGTAAAGATTTATTTTTTCTCAAAATGGAGTACACCTGCTCTGATAAACTAATTAAGCGGTTCCTTTTACGCTTTTCCTTTGGGCAAACGCGCGAAGGGTATGTAGTTTGTTGCATCACCCATTTGGCGCTTAATCGAATGCTGGCTCTGTTGTGGTCTAAAGGAACCCTAGCTGGGAATTGCCTTGTTTACCGCCGACTTTATAAAATGCTTTTGTCTTAACTCAAGAGGCTTTCGTATGGCTATTTTTGGGGGCGTAGGTAGGTAAGCTATGAAATTGAAGATTACAGCGGTTTTGCTAATTCTGGCTCTTTTTTTGATTTCAGGCGTCACAGCACCCATTCATTTTTCGAGTGAGCAAACACAAAAAATTCAGCATTTAATATTTATCGTTCAAGAAAACCACTCCTTTGACAATTACTTTGGAACCTTTCCAGGCGCCAACGGCATTGTTGCTGGTACTTCTCTTCCACTTGAAACCAATGATACAACTCTTGGATACGTTCAGTCATACCATCTCAACCCGACGACTCCTGTTTCAATAGTGGGCGATGAGTTGCCGCCTGGAGTCTCTGACCCCGATGATCTTCCCATGCAAGCCACTGATTCAACCTCACCTTACCATTTGACTGATCAATCAACCGACAATTTGAGCCACGCAGCCGCCGTAGCCCGGGAAGCTTGGGACAACGGCAAAATGGACGGTTTCGTTCAAGCCGAGGGAAATACTCTGACAATGGGGTACTACAATGGAAGCGACATACCCTACTACTGGGACTACGCAAAGCAGTATGTTCTGGACGACTCCTTCTTCTCTTCAGAAATGGGTCCCAGCCTTCCAAACCACCTGTACATTGCTTCAGGAACCGATGGCCCAGTTAACTCGACTGCAAGTTGGGTTTCGAACGGCGACGTGACAGAAAATCCGCCTAAAACAGACTTACCCGGCGGCGACTTTCTAGTGGACTGGCCAGGTGTGTCTTTGTCTTGGGCGACTTTGGCTCAGGAACTCACCGCCGCAAACGTGACTTGGAACTGGTATGATGGAAACGTAGATCCGCTCGCCGCAACCTTCTGGGATCCTCTTCCTCTATTCAGTTACTTCCAAGACAACCCCGATCAGCTTACGGCTCACGTGAAAAACACGCAGGTTTTCGTGGACGATGTCAACAATGGTAGTTTGCCCGCGGTGTCATGGATTATGCCTGGGGCTTGGCAGCCTCCCACTATGCCAGCGGTTTTTGCGGGGCAATCCGTCAGTGAACATCCGCCTGCGCGTCCTGACTGTGGAATGGATTACGTCTCTTACCTCATTAATCAAGTAATGGCTAGCCCATACTGGCAGTCAACGGCGATTGTTCTGACGTGGGACGATTACGGTGGCTTCTACGACCACGTGGCTCCTCCGCAAATTGATAGTAGTGGTTTAGGCTTCAGAGTGCCAACGATAGTTATCTCTCCATGGGCAAAGCATGGCTACATCGATCACACGCAATATGAGTTTTCATCGATGCTTGCACTCGCCGAACACACCTTCAACGTGCCAAGCCTACACACGAGAGACGCCATCTCCAACGACATGAACGACTCCTTTGACTTCAACCAGTCACCTCAATCCACACTTATCGAACCAGCCAACTTTGTCGCTTCAAGTTCTGTTGTCACTCCGACGCCAACGCCGTTTTATCATCCAACCTACCCGCCTACCACCTCTCCAACCCCGACAAACACGCCGAGTCCAACTCCCACTCCAAAAAGTTCGCCTTCACCCGCAATAACACCTTCAAACTCCCCGACTCCAAAACCACCGGCATCCAGCGAAAACCTTGAGATAGCCGCCGCGACAGTTCTTGTCGTAGTGGTTCTGTCAGTGTTGATTCTTTTGTTGGCTAGAAAACGCTTGGTTCGCTGGCGTAAGAGTGCCTGACCAATAATTGTTATTGCGATAGGCAAAGTAAAGTTTTTTTAGCGATGAAGCTCCTTGTTATTGCTTGATTTACAAAAATGAGAATGCCCAAAGTTTCTGCGGTTGTCTGCATCATTGCGATAATCCTGATTAGTTTCTATTCCGCTTTCACAATAAACCATGTCATTGTGTCGAACGCTCCGCCACATGTCGTGTTCACTCTTGGGACTGCCCACCGAGACGTGACTTATGCCAACTCACAAACGATGGACATCTATATCCCTAATGGGACTGTCACGCATCCGCTTCCCCTTGCAATCTTTGTTCACGGTGGAGGGATGACTTCCGGTGACAAAGCAGATATCAACCCAACCTTTCTCGATGCGCTAGCTTCAGCGGGATATGTGGTTGCAAGCGTGAATTATCGCCTTGCTCCACAGTACAAGTTCCCAACTCAAATCGAGGATTTGAAGTGCGCAATCAGGTACCTCCGTGCCAATGCGCAGATCTACGGCGTTAACGGAAGCGAGATATTCCTATTTGGCACAAGTGCCGGAGGAGAGCTTTCGGCAATCGCGGCTTTTACAGGTGCACACTCAGAATTCGATGTAGGACTCTACTTAAACGAGTCGAGTAGCGTAACTGCTGCTGTAGACATGTTTGGCCCCGCTAACCTGACTAGTTATGCCTCTTACTCAACCCCTCAGAAAGTCTTCGGCGACAATCAGAGCAAATTGGTGATAGCTAGCCCCACGTACTACGTCCATGCAAACTCTCCGCCCATTCTGATCATTCAGGGCGTTAAGGACAAGACAGTGCCCGAGTCGCAGTCGGTTGAGCTATATTCCGACCTTGCCGCAGCTGGGGACCAAACCCAACTTATCTTGGTTCAGAATATGGGGCATATGTTCATTCAGGTCGGTTCAGAGCCAATTGCCCCAAGTCTTACGCAGATTGCACAGGATATGGTGAGCTTCTTCGAAAAATACGGAGTGGGCGGTTAAATGGTTGCCGTATCATCAAAAAGTTTTAAATCTAATCTGAAGACTTCATCGAAGGCTTGGCGTGCAGTAGTTACGGGCTATTCAACGGCGGCGGTGGCATTGGTCGCGTTCCTCACGATTAACGGCGTGTCCGGGATTTCTACGGCGGCTACAATCGGAACAGGAATCTTGGTTGCAATCGGGCTCCTGCTTCCGATAGCAGGAATGTTGCAGTTGAGAAGGAGCCTGGACTCAAAAAGAAGTGCTGGAAGATACGGCTTTGCCATGCAGGCGTTTGGATTGCTTGGTCTCTTGTTTGCGGTTGTCCTAGTTGTGGTCTTCTCTTCACTTACAGGCTACCTACTCAGTGCCCTCTTTGTTACAACAGCAGGTGTGTCAGCGATTGCAGGTGCAGTTCTTCTGCGGGGGCACTTCGTCAGCGCCTTTGCATCGAACATTAGAGTTGCCTCGTGCCTGATTTTTGGAACGGCGCTGATATTCTCAGGTATGGAATTAATCGTGGGATCGAACATAGCGTTTGAGTACTTTTTGTCTCAGATGCAAAATACAATCTACGTAGACATAGGTGCGGCGGTCTCAGCTTGCGGGTGCGTTCTCACAGCATATTCATTCTTCGTTCTTTATAACCGCCGCTGATCATCACCATTTTTCTATATGAAATCTGAGTATGAAAGATAAATGGTGCACGGCGGCAACTTTTTATTACCGCTACATCGAGTAGAATGCAAAGAGCTGCAATAATTGACGAAAAAATCAAGCGACGACCCTTTAAAGTTGGGAAATGTTTCGAAACGGTTCAACTTGTCAAGCAGGCGCGCGAAAGGCAATATTGCACGGGATTGTTTTGCTTTTGACCAAGCTATGCAGGGGCATGACTGCACCAAGATTCGAGAAGGCGGAGATTTTATTGTTCAGAAGAAGGATTTTTTCGGAAACAAGGTCGGTGAACCCACAATTGTTGAAGTTAAGACGGGTAACTCGCCGTTGTCTGAGGCGCAGGAAAAGAGGCAGCGGCAACTGGGAAGAAGACGCTACAAAATCGCCAGGTATTAGTTATCCTGCCTGATGCTTTGGCGGCTGGGTTTTTGTTTTGGGTCTCGGAGTCCGTTACAGCTGCAAAGAAATCAACTTTAACGTTCATAATACTTTCTTGATTTAGCAACTGCGCCCATATCCGACAATAACTTCAACATAGCCTCAACATACAAAGTCGCAACCCGCCCATCCTGCAACATAGAACACGACCAGACACGACCAGAACTACAAGCGATTCAAGCTCCAAACCAAAAAAGCAACAAGGGAAACAACCAGAAAAAAGTCTCAACTTTCCACAGGACAAAAGTCTCAACTTAAAAATCACTTCAGAAAACCTGTTTTCTCAAGTTTACACTCTGACAAAAACCAATTTCAGGTTACACTTTGTTTCTTACGCAACGGCAAGTCGGAAAACTTTTTTAGTGCGAAGGCTCTATGAAACTTTAGCGCTCCTTCGTTTTAGGCTCAATACACACGGTAAGGTTTATTAGTATGCTGCGTAGCATGTCTTTGTGCCTTTAGAAAAGTTAGGAGAACCCTTTTTCAAGTTGGATAATCCCCGTAGCTTTGGAGTTGAAAGCTTGAACAGAACTGTCCTAACGATTCATAATTTAAGGTTATTGGGAGAAGTGTTGAGTTGACCGCTACCATCCAGAAAGAAGATATCCATGATTTATTAAAAACGTTTTTCAAAGAAAAAGGCCTTGTTAGGCAGCATCTTGACAGCTACAACGAATTCATCGACCACGGCTTACAAGAAGTCACAGATGAAGTCGCTGAAATCCCCATCGAAGTCCCCGAAAGCCCCTACAAGGTAAAACTTGGGCAAATCTGGGTAATTGACCCCCAATCAAGAATAACCGGTCCATACGTCACCGAAGTAGACGGGACAAAACATGAAATTTACCCTATGGAAGCACGCCTGAGAAACTTGGCTTATTCTGCTCCAATTGCCTTGGAGATGACTCCAGTTATTGACGGCAGAGAACAGGACACCGAGCTGGTTTACATCGGCAACATCCCTGTCATGCTGAAATCGAAACTTTGCTTCTTATCTCAGCTTTCCAAGGAAGAACTCATCGCGGCAGGAGAAGACCCAGACGATCAAGGCGGATACTTCATCGTCAACGGCTCCGAACGCGTAATCGTCGCCATGGAAGACCTCGCACCTAACCGCGTAATAGTAGACATAGACGAAAAAGGCACATCACCTGTTTACCAAGCAAAAATCTTCTCAACCACCGTCGGCTTCCGAGCAAGAATCGAACTTAAACTCAAGTCAGACGACGCAATCTACGTCACCATGCCCGGAGTACCCACCGAAATCCCATTCGTAGTCATCATGCGCGCACTCAGCCTAGAAAAAGACAAAGAAATCGCAGAAGCAGTTTCTCTTGACAGCGAAATGCAAAGCCAACTTGCCGCTTCATTCGAAAAAGCCATCGGCGTCGACACACCAGCAGACGCAGTTCTATTCATCGGCAACCGCGTCGCACACGGACAAGTTGAAGAGTACAGGCTGCAAAAAGCAGAAACAGCCCTTGACAAAAACTTTTTACCCCATCTTGGCAGAAGCGAAAAGAACCGCAAGGAAAAAGCAATTTTCCTCGGCGAAATGGCTTACCGCGTTCTCCAATTGAAAACTGGGAAGAGGCAACCTGACGACAAAGACCACTTCAAAAACAAGCGACTGCGACTCGGCGGCCCACTTCTCGCAGACCTTTTCCGTGTTTCATTCCGAAACTTAACAAGAGACATAAAGTATCAGCTTGAACGCATAGGCGTTAAAGGACCAATCATAACCGTTTCAGCTGCCGTTCGCCCAGGAATAATTACAGAACGATTCCAGCATGCCTTAGCAACAGGCAACTGGGGACGAGGCAGAGTAGGCATCACCCAGCTTCTTGACCGAACAAACTACATTTCAACTCTAAGTCACCTACGCAGACTCCAGTCACCTCTAAGCAGAAGCCAACCTAACTTCGAAGCCAGAGACTTACACCCAACCCATTGGGGACGCCTCTGTCCAAACGAAACGCCTGAAGGCTCTAACTGCGGTCTTGTCAAAAACTTGGCTCTGTCAGCCTCAATCGCCGTCGGCGTGAATCCAGATAGAGTTAGGCAGTTGCTTTTCGAAATGGGCACTGTTCCAGCCGGAGAAGCCTCCAATGAACTGCGCATTTCAGGCGCCAAAGTTTTCGTTGACGGAAACATCATCGGCTACTGCAATAATGCATCTGAGATTGTGAAGTCTTTCCGCGAGAAAAGAAGAACAGGTGAAATCTCAACTGAAGCCAACGTAACATACTTCACGAAGATGATGACTGAAAACGAAGAATTGCACGCTAACTGCGACGAAGGCAGAGTTCGGCGCCCACTCATAATCGTTGAGAACGGGATTTCGAAACTTCAGCCTAAGCATATGGAGAAAATCAGTTTAGGCGAATGGACTTGGGAAGACCTTGTCAAGAACGGGTTAATCGAGTATTTGGATGCTGAAGAAGAAGAAAACGCTTACATAGCATTAACCTTTGACCAGATTCAACCTGACAACACCCACGTGGAAATAGCAACCTACACAATTCTAGGCATATGCGCCTCGACAATTCCGTACCCAGAACACAACCAGTCACCACGTAACTCGTATCAAGCAGCCATGGCTAAGCAGGCATTAGGAGTTTACGGCACTAACTTCCACCACCGTGTCGACTCACGTTCACACATACTTCATTACCCACAGGTTCCCATGGTTGAAACTGAACTAATGGAAGTCATGGGTTACAAGCAGCGGCCAACAGGGCAAAACTGCATCGTCGCCGTGCTGAGCTTCGAAGGCTACAACATGGAAGACGCCTTAATCTTCAACAAAGCATCCATCGAGAGAGGCTTAGCCAGATCCACATTCTACCGCATATACGAAGCTGAATGCCGCCAGTACCTCGGAGGCTTAAAAGACAAATTCACGGTTCCCGAACCAGGAACCCGAGGATACCGCGGAGAACAATATTATCGGCTTCTGGAGCCCGACGGGATAATCGGCCTTGAATCAACGGTTGTCGGCGGAGACGTACTTATTGGAAGAATTAGCCCTCCAAGATTCCTTGAAGAATACAAGGAATTCGAAGTTAAAGGTCCATCAATGCGTGACACATCCGTTGACATGCGTCCCTCAGAAACAGGAATCGTGGACGGCATATTCATAACTATGTCTGGCGAAGGCAGCCAACTTGTCAAAGTAAGAGTCCGCGACCAACGTGTCCCCGAACTTGGAGACAAATTCGCGTCACGACACGGACAGAAAGGAGTCATCGGCTTAATCGTTCCACAAGAAGACTTGCCCTTCAGCGACGGCGGCATCACTCCAGACCTCATAATCAACCCACACGCAATCCCCTCAAGAATGACCATCGGACAATTCATCGAATCACTCGCAGGAAAAGCCGCATCAGCAAGAGGCAGACCCGCAGACGGCACCCCATTCAGCAACGAAGGACCCGACGAAATACGCAAGAGTCTCATAAAATTGGGCTTCAGCCATACAGGTGGCGAAACCTTCTACAGTGGCACAACCGGCGAGAAATTCGTCGCAGACGTCTTCGTAGGCGTAGTCTACTACCAGAAACTTCACCACATGGTCGCTGACAAGATACATGCCAGAGCACGAGGTCAAGTCCAGATGCTTACAAGGCAGCCAACTGAAGGCAGAGCAAGAGGCGGAGGCTTAAGATTCGGAGAAATGGAGCGAGACTGCCTCATCGGACACGGCGCTGCCATGCTGCTAAGAGACAGGCTGCTGGAGGAATCCGACAAGTACACGCTTTACATATGTGAGAACTGCGGGCAAATCGCTTACTTCGACATGAAGCAGAGGCGTTATGTTTGCAGGATATGCGACGAGAAAGCAAAGATTTCGCCAGTTATCGTTTCGTACGCTTTCAAGCTTCTTTTGCAGGAGCTTCAAAGCTTGTGTATTACGCCTAAACTCAGGCTTAAGGAGAAAGCATAACATGTCACAACAGGAAGAACTTATTCATAAGATAGTAGACGAAATCTCATTCGGCTTAATTTCACCGAAAGATCTACGAAAACAGTCAGTCGTCGAAATCCAAACTCCAGACACCTACGATGAAGACGGCGCACCAATCACCGCTGGACTCATGGATGGCAGACTCGGCACCCTTGAGCCAAGGCAACGATGCAAAACCTGCGGCAACACAGCCATTCGATGCCCGGGACATTTTGGACACATCGAACTTGCTGTCCCCATCGTACACATTGAATTTACAAAAATCATTTTTGACCTGCTGAAGTCAACCTGCCGCAGTTGCGGTCGCATACTTCTAACTGAAGACGCCGCCAAGAAAGCCCGACAACGCATCGAACGCCTCAACGAGCTCCTAGGAACGATCCCTGATGAAACTTACAAAGAAATCATGACTGAAATTAAAGCTAAACAGTGCCCGTATTGCGCGTCAGCTCAATTCAAAATCACTTTTGAGAAGCCGACAAAGTTTATTGAACAAACTGAAGCCGGCTCCGAGCCTTTAACTCCAAGCATGATTAGGGAAAGGCTTGAACGCATTTCAGACGAAGACCTTGAAGTCTTAGGCTTCAACCCGAAAGTTGCCCGTCCAGAATGGATGGTTCTGCAGGTTCTGCCAGTACCGCCAGTCTATGTTCGTCCGTCAATCACGCTTGAATCAGGCATCCGCTCTGAAGACGACTTAACCCACAAACTCGTCGACATCATCCGCATCAACCAGCGCCTGAAAGAAAACATGGAAGCAGGTGCACCCACACTAATTATTCAGGACCTCTCGGAACTGCTCCAGTACCACGTTACCACCTACTTTAACAACGAAGCATCAGGTATCCCGCCAGCAAGGCACCGCAGCGGTAGAGCACTGAAAACTCTCTCGCAAAGGCTCAAAGGCAAGGAAGGACGTTTCAGAAGCAACCTTTCAGGCAAACGAGTTGACTTTTCCGCCCGTACAGTAATTTCTCCAGACCCTAACCTTGACATTAACGAGGTAGGTGTACCTGTTGACGTTGCCATGCGGCTTTCTGTTCCCGAAAAAGTCACAGCTTGGAACATCGAGGAAATGAAGAAGCTTGTTATTAACGGTCCAGAAACCTATCCTGGCGCATTGTACATCATCAGGCCAGACGGCAAACGTATCCGACTTGAATTCGTTGTTGACCGAACCAAAATCGCTGAAGCCGTAGAACTTGGCTTCGTCGTTGAACGGCACCTAAAGAACGGCGACATCGCAATCTTCAATCGGCAACCTTCGCTTCACCGAATGTCAATCATGGCTCATTACGTTCGAGTTTTGCCATACAAGACTTTCAGGCTACACCTATGCGTCTGCCCACCTTACAACGCAGACTTTGACGGCGACGAAATGAACCTTCACGTTCCACAAAGCGAAGAAGCCCGAACCGAAGCGCTTCTTTTGATGCAGGTTCAAGACCAAATCCTTTCACCAAGATTCGGCGGACCCATCATCGGCGCCATCAGAGACTTCATCACCAGCGCATACTACTTCACAAGAAAAGGCAACTACATCGAAAGGGCACAACTTGATAGGCTGCTTACATCAACAGGCTACACGGGAGAGATTCCTGAACCAGAAATCAAGGAACCCGTACCCATGTGGTCAGGCAAACAAGTCTTCAGCCTTTATCTGCCTAGAACGTTGAATTACGTTTTGAAAGCCAACATCTGCCAAGGCTGCACCAAATGCGAAGAGGAAGAATGCAAGCATGACGCTTATGTTGTGGTCAGAAATGGGCAGTTGGTTTCAGGAGTCATCGACCGACGCTCAATCGGCTCCGAGCAGTCAGAAAGTTTGCTTCACAGGATAATCAAAGATTATGGCACACAAGCAGGAAGACAATTCCTCAACAACATAACCCACCTGCTAAAACTATACATTTCAATGCGAGGATTCAGCTATACGTACGAGCAACTGGTTCTTTCTCCAAGAGCTCGCAGTCGCATGGCAAAGACAATGGAGCGCATTCAAAAGAAAATCGACGAACACATCGAAAACTTCCAAAACGGCACTCTCCCGCGGTTGCCAGGTCAAACCTTGGAGGAATCATTTGAAATTTACGTTATGCATGAGCTTGCCGTAGCCAGAGACGAATCAGGCAAAATAGCAGACGAAGACTTCACACTGGAAAATGCCGGCATCGTCATGACACGAACAGGCGCAAGAGGCTCAAGCCTAAACATCGGTCAGATGGCTGCTTGCGTTGGGCAACAGTCAGTCCGAGGCAAACGCATCTTAAGAGGCTACTCACAACGGGCATTGCCGCACTTTAAAGAAAACGATCCTCTTCCAAGAGCAAGAGGCTTCGTCTACAATTCATACCAGTCAGGTTTGGATGCTATCGAATTCTTCTTCCACGCTATGGGCGGCAGAGAAGGGCTAGTCGACACAGCCGTCCGCACACAACAAAGTGGTTACATGCAGCGTAGGCTAATTAACGCACTTGAACACATACGCCTCGAATACGACAGCACAGTCCGTGACTCCGCAGGTGACATCATCCAATTCCGATACGGAGAAGACGGTGTTGACCCAGCAAAAAGCGACCACGGAAAAGCAGTAAACGTCACCCGCCTCATCGACCAAATAAAAATCGGCCAAGAAAAAGGCGAAGCTGCATCTGCTGAAGAAATCAAGAAACAACTCAAAAAAGTCGAGTTACAGCTAACTCCGATTCTATTGACTCAGCTTAAACAGAACTTCGCAAAGGGCAAGCTCACCGCGAAAAGCGTAGAAAAAGCCACCTCAGTCACTGCTGACCAATACAAACGTGCCCTAATGGAGCCAGGTGAAGCAGTAGGAATTGTCGCTGCACAATCAATCGGCGAACCAGGCACACAGATGACTCTCAGAACATTCCACTACGCAGGTGTCAAAGAACAAAACGTAACTTTAGGCTTACCCCGACTTATCGAAATCGTGGACGCCCGCAGAATTCCCTCAACCCCAATCATGACCATCTTCTTGATGCCTGAACATGCAAAAAGCAAAGAAGGCGCCGTTGAAATCGCAAGAAACATAATCTACACTTCCGTCGAAAACTTGGCATCCGCAATTTACGAGGACCCTGTGCGCGAAGAAATCATTATTGAACTAAACAAATCAATGATGGATGACAGAGGCATAACCATGGAGTTGCTGGAAGAAAGGCTGCAATTGCAGAACGCAACCGTCACAGTGGCAGACACTACAGTGGAGATTAAGCCGAAGAAAGCTGAGCAGCTGAAACGTATGCTCGGCAAGATTCCAGGCTTCCAAGTCAAAGGTGTACCTGACATTAAACGCGTACTCGTCACTGAAGAAAGCGGCGAATGGGTAATACGTACTGATGGCTCGAACCTGTCAAAAGTCTTAGAAGTCGAAGGCGTAGACACATCCAGAACAACAACCAACAACATCCACGAAATAGCTAAAACCTTAGGAGTGGAAGCCTCAAGAAACGCACTTGTCCACGAAGCCAAAGGAGTCTTGGAGGACCAGGGCTTAGACGTAGACGTACGACACGTAATGCTCGTAGCAGACATGATGACCACCACAGGCGATGTGCAACAAATCGGAAGACACGGCATCAGCGGAAAGAAAGCAAGCGTTTTGGCGCGCGCCGCATTCGAAATCACAGTGCCAAACATTATTGAAGCAGCCGTCAAAGGTGAAAGTGACCCCTTGGCAGGAGTAACCGAAAACGTTATAGTAGGGCAGTCAATACCAATCGGGACTGGCTTAGTTGAATTGTACATGTCAACGTTCGAAAAGCAAGTAAAAGAGGGAGGAAAGACAGAAGCATGATAGATATAGATAAGGCGTTAGCGTCAGCGGTTAAAACAGGCAAAGTATCCTACGGATCTAACACTGCGTTACAAAACGCTAAAACAGGAAAGGCTAAGCTGATTGTTTTAGCCTCTAACTGTCCCAAAAACACAAAAGAACAAATAGAATACTATGGAGAAATCTCTAAAGTTCCCGTAATAACTTACAAAGGTGGCTCAATGGATCTCGCTGAAGTATGCAAAAAACTTTTCATTATTTCAGCCTTAAGCATCCGCGAAACCGGGGACTCTGACATACTCAAAATAACAGAAGAACAACCTGTAGAATAAAAAATGGAGGAGAAAAACTGACAACTGGCATAAAAATCACGTGCGACGAAATGCGTTACATAGCTCTGTTTGAAAGCATAAGCGGCGCAAGCGTGAAGGACTGCATAATCGACGAAATAGAGCAACGAGCAATCTTCATCGTAAACGCAGGTCAAGTGGGCGTCGCAATAGGCAAAGGCGGCAGAAACATCCACACTCTCGAACGGATGACTGGCAAAAAACACGAAATCATTGAGTACAGCGAGGACCCAGTTCAATTCATGAAAAACGCTTTGAAACCCGCGGCAGTAAGAGAAGTGCGCGTCACTGAAAGAACTGACGGCAAAAAAATGGCAGTCATCACCGTTAACCCAAAAGACAAGGGCGTCGCAATAGGCAAAAACGGCAAAAACGCTGAACGTCTGCGCTTTTTAGCAAAACGGTACTTCGACATTCAAAACGTAAGCATCACCTAAACAGCCTGAAATGGGCTATTAGGCGACATAACGTCGTTGATTCATCGTACAGGCAAATCTGAATGGATATCCTCGCGCAAGATTTTGGAAAACTGCCAAATAAAGATAAGAAAAGTGCCTACGCGCAGGCGGTCTTTTCAAGAGCCCTCTGAAAAGCATGGTTGATTTTTAGTCAAGAAACCTTAACTAAAATTAGTCAACGAATTTTGACGATAATTCTTTTATTCTGAAGCAAACTTCGGTAGCTATTGGTGAAAACGGGAATGAAGCATAGAAGTAGCATCGTCGCTTTCGTCATCTTTGTTTTAATGGTATCTAACGTCGCAACTTTGGGCGTTTCATTTCAAACGGCCAACGCCAATAGCCAAAACACAACTACCGTGAAATTACTTAATTTCGGCGGCGGCCTAGCATCGCTTACTACTGAAACAACTCATACCAGCCTTTACGCCGCAAAACTTGTAATTCCATCTCCCGCGCCGGAAGGCTCTGGCTGTATGGTGCTGTACCCCTACAACAAAACGTTAAACTCGTTGCAGTCATTTCAAGTCTTCACCTCTTATAGTGACGCAGTGCCAAGATTTGTTTTGCTGCTTGACACAAACGCCGATGGCTTAACAGACGTTGTTCTGCTCAGCGACTATCAATTCACCAGTGACGGCAGCTGGCAAGCCACACAAGGTGGACAACGATGGGGGTGGACAGTAGCAAACTCTGACTTAACCACCTGCGGAACCGTTTGGAACAGTTCCAGCCAATGGAAAAATATCTACGGAAACGCAACCGTTCTCTCTGTCGGAGTGGCGCTGGAATACTGGGCTGTCAGAGACTCAAACGGCCTTGACCAGCCATTGTTCGCAGACGAATTAACACTAAACGGCATAACATACAACATCGCCAACCAAACGGGAAGTCAACAGCCAAACCAGCCAGCCCCAGACAACTGGTCAATGTATCGGCATGACCTTCAACGCTCAGGTCTCTCATCTTCAGTAGCCCCCAACGGCAGCCTATCCTGGCAATTCTTCACAGGTCCCTCCAACAGTTCCGCCCTTGCCCTTGCCGACCGCTTAAGAGCCTCTCCTACCGTAGTTGACGGCGTCGTATACTTTGGTTCAAACAGCAGCTATTTCTACGCTTTAAATGCGACAAACGGTTGCACCATTTGGCAAGTTGATGTCGGCGCCAATGTGGAGTCTTCGGCTGCAGTTGTTGACAACATGGTTTACGTCGGAATCTTGTGGGATGGACACAATGGCTACGTGGACGCGTTGAATGCTAAGACTGGCGCATTAATTTGGCGGTTTGCAACAAACAGCGGGATCGAGTCATCTCCAGCAGTCAGCGCCGGCGTTGTTTACATCGGTGCATACAGCGGATACGTCTACGCGTTAAATGCCACAAACGGCGCGTTAATATGGTCGTACCTTACAGGCGGCTCAACGTTTTCCTCTCCCGCCATCGTTGGTAGTATCGTTTACATTGGCTCAAACGACGGCAAAATATATGCTTTAAACGCCAATAGCGGAGCACTAATATGGTTATTCCAAACGGGCGACCCAATCTATTCCTCTCCCGCAGTTGCCAATAACGCTGTATATCTTAACACTGACAACGGCACGGTTTATGGTTTGAGAGCAAATGACGGCGCCAAAATTTGGCAAGCAAGCGTAGGCTTAGGCGATCACGCTGATGATTCACCTGCTGTAGCCAACGGCATTGTTTACGTTGGTGCACGCAACGGCTATTACGCCTTTAATGCATCTAATGGCTCGCAAATTTGGTCCTTTACCTCACCATACTCACAGCGTCAGCTCACAGGATATGTCTATTCCTCTCCCGCTGTAGCCGGCGGCGTCGTTTACTTTGGGTCATGGGACAGCTATTTATTCGCTTTGAATGCTTTCAACGGCTCTCTAATCTGGTCATATCATACGGGAGGCTTCCTGTTTTCGTCACCCGCAATCGTTAACGGCATAGTCTACATAGGCTCATACGACGGCTATCTTTACGCTTTAGGCGGTGCCCACTCTTCAACACCTACCCCAACCGCAACCCCTCAACCTACCCCAACTTCCTCCCCAGCGAGGTCCCCTTCACCTACCACAGCCCCAACCAACGTTACCTCTTCACAGTCAACTACAACGATGTCATTACCAGTGTCTACTCCGATGCCAAGCCAAATGCCAGCTTCCACAAGTCAACCAAGAATAGCCGTCGCTGCGGAGCCAAACGAAAACATAAACTGGATTATACTAGGCGCCACCGTCATCATGCTGGCAGCAATCCTCTTCGCGCTTGTGTTCGTTTTCACAAGGAAGCCTCTGGAATCATAAATTCAACACCGACCCATTTCACCAAAACAAAACATCCAAAAAGAGAGGTGAAAAACAACCGACCGCAAAGCAATAACTAAAAATGAACATTTTTCAATTCCTCATTTTTTAAAAAACGAAATTTCGTTACTGTAACCAAACATGTGCACATTAGAAAACGGGCTGTCAATGGTGATTCGAATGAAGACATAATCTTCTCAAAAATGGTCAGTTCTTTGAAACATCTGGGTTAGTAGTAGTTGATCCCGTTTTTTCGTCTAGCAGTTCTTTTATTATGTTGCGGTATGTTTGAAGGTAATCTTTTCCTTCTTTGGTTAAAACGTAGACTTTGCGGGCTCGTCCGCTTTTTTGTTGTTTTTTGCTCTCCAGGAAGCCTCTTGCCTCTAGAGCTTTTAGCGTCGGGTAGAGGGCGCCGTGTCTTAGTTTTATGTCGAATTGTTCTTCTACTTGCTTTTTTATTTGGTATCCCCATGTTGGTTGGGCTTGAACTATGCGGAGAAGTTGGATGTCTAGTTGGTTTCTGATTATGTGTTGTACAATTTCTTTTTTGTAGGTTTCTGACATGGGTTTGTACCTTGTTATGGGCTTAAGTGTTGTTTGATGTGTGGGTTTATTTGTTTTATGTAGATTTTGTCGGTGTTTTTTATTGCCTTGCTATGTTTTTGTATGCTTGTAGTATGTATGAAGATTTATATTAGCGTTTATTAATATTAGCTACATCACTATATGTCTGAAATAGGACATATTGTATCCATGAAGAACAGCCGAACTGTTCAACACAAAAACAGGTCGAAAAAAAATGTTACGAACCTTAACCGCGCAAAAAGAGGTTTCAACCAAACTGATGAAAGGCCTATTGGACCTTATCATACTGCAGTTCCTCAGCATTCAGCCGATGCATGGATATCAGGTAATAACAAAGATCCGCAAAAGCTTCGGCGTGTATTTCGGTCCAAGCACTGTTTATCCGTTGCTGAATACTCTTGAGAAGAAGGGTTTTGTGAAGAGTGAGTGGAACATGAGTTTTGAGAGACCGCGGAAAATTTATAGTCTCACTAATAACGGGCAGAACATGCTTGATTTCACTGAGGAGTCGTTGAATTTGATATGTCGGAAGCTTTCGCCCCAGCAAGGTGTGGAGCAGACGACTTCGCCTTCTTTGGCTATTATGGCGAAGATGCCGGCTCGTAAACAGACCGTTTAGCCGTGTGGTGTGGGGGCGGGTTTGCGGTTTGGGTTAGTTTGCTTTGTTGTTCAGGTTGGGCGGTTTGTGTCGTTTTGTGTGCAAATGCGTTTTAAATATCTGTGCGGTTTATTCTATATTGGACGAATCAGTTGAAACAGATTAGCGGCGTAGAAAACTAAGGATTTGAATGATCAACTGCTGGATTTTTGTAGACGTATCGCTGGGTCAGCAGCCATCACCGCTATTGCCCAGGTTGACAGGTACTCAGCGTCGGCCAGCAACGAGCGAGCTGTGATTGAGATCGTGGTTGTGATTCGGGATTTTCAGCCCAGAGTCATGAGTTACATAAGGACAATAAATGAAAGACCCGTTTTTGTTTGGGCTGTTGACCAATGGATTTTTGAGCGGGACATCGAGAGAGGCTTTTTAGGCGAGGCGATTGCAAGCAAACTTGTTTTTCCCTACTTGGGGTTATCAGCGACGAATACCTGCATACGGAGGAAGTTGCCCTCAAGAAACGTTTGATTCTTGAGTTGCTGGAGAATTTAGTCATCAGTTTTCCCGAGCTTGCAGTCGAATGCAGATTAAGCCGCAGTATTTCCTCTATGAGGTGCTTCTGAGTCGAATCCGCATTTTTCCGTTGCTTGCCTACGACGCTTCAAACGTTATCGCGGGGGTCACAGTTAACGAGGCGCGGTCTCTTGACAGCTACAACGAAGCGTTACGCCTGCTTGAGGCTGAAGGAAAAATCTACTTCTTCAACGGCTACGTCAAAATCTCAAAGAAGCTTATTGCCCAGTGCCAGAACCCACGGGTCAGGATTTTCAATTTGACGCGGAACGCGCCGCGAACGCTTTTTACGTCTTTTTTCAGTTTTTTCCCCCAGCTAATGAGCATCGTTTCGCAGAACACTGAGATTTTCCTTCGGACACAGAAAATTAATTGGCCAAAACTTCCCGATCCCGCTTACCTGTTTTTGGATCCTCAAAAATATGTTTTCTTCCAAACTTCAGAGGGTTTGATTTCGCTCTCAGACAAGATTGACATCAAAGGTTTTGCGCAGAAGATGCTGCTGGACGGTAAAAGCGAAGACGTTACTGTGGAGCCGCTCGGCGGAATGCTTAACGACGTCTACTTGATCCATGCCTAAAGGGAAAGGAGGCGAAACAAAGGCGCTTGCGAAACGCTATAAGGATCTGTCAGGGTTCAAGTGGTTTCCGTTAACGGTGTGGTCGTTTGGGGTGCGGTCGCTTTCTGTTTCAGCTCAGGCAAGGCTTGCAAAGGAATGTGCGATGAACGAGTTGCTTAGAAGTGAAGGGTTCAATGTGCCGAAGATTTTTCATGTAAGCAACGCGCAGCGGTTGGTTTTTATGGAGTTTATCGAAGGCGAAGGGCTTAACCAAACCATCAAGAAAGTAGCTACCGCCAAGAAGGGCGAGGACGTTGAGCCTGAACTCGCCAGGATAAGCCAGGCAGGGGAAATTCTTGCCCAAGTTCATTCACGCGGCATCACTTTGGGCGACACAAAGCCTGAAAACATGCTTGTCAAGCCCGACGACAGCATTTACCTGATAGATTTTGAACAAGCCTCCCAAGTAGCTCAGAAAGGCGACAAGCCATGGGATTTAGCTGTCTTCCTCTATTACTCGGGACATTACATGCAGCCTCTAAACGGCGGCAACATCAAAGCTGAAGCGTTTACCCGAGCCTTCATCAAAGGATACTTGAAGGGCGGCGGAGACGTCAGTGACGTTCAAGCCGCTGGAGCTTCCAAGTACACGAGGGTTTTCGGCATCTTCACAATGTGGTCCATCATCACGGCTATTGCAAACGTCTGTAAAAAGACGGAATCCCCCGTCGAAGCCGCTTAACTCGGCTAATCCCCTTAGGTTTTATTTGACTCGCTTTGCAGCCAATCTTTTATGAGCATAGTCGCCACGCAGTCGTCTCTGTTGTAGTCGATTACTTTTTCCATTTTTTCCCTGTTCGCCGCGGGGTCTTTGACGTACTCAAAATACATAGCTATTGACTCCATGGCGTTTACGTCGGCATGTTTCCATTTGTAGCCGATGTAGGCGGCGATTTCTTTTAAGCCATTTCCGTAGGTTGGGAAGGCGAAGTTTGCGACTGCGTCCTTGTAGAGGTCTCGCATGCTGCCCAGAATCGGTTCCGCCTCCTTTGCGAAAACTCGTATCGGTCAATTAGCCGTTGGATGTGGACTCTTTCGTAATTATGCCAATGATATATCACGTAATCGTTTTGTGCGAGAACCCACTTTAGGAATTTGGAAAACATTTCTTTTTCCTGATTCAGACTGTGCGCAACGAAAGGAATGTATTTTTCTTCTCCATGGGACCTGATCAACAGCCCAATCAGGTAATCCATCGCCACCAAACCCTCCTCTTGAACTTGCTCGCCTGTTCCCTCAAGATCAAGGAAAAGCTCCATCTTCTTTTCGGGAAATTTGCAGCATCCAAGCCTAATGTGGTTTCCTGAAGCAAGAGCTGCCGCGTTATTATGGAATTTAGTTGCCGTTTTTTCCCCGATTCCTTCGATTTCCGTAAGATTTTGAACTCCCGTTTTCGCCAAGTTTTCGACAGTGTGGATGTTGCGGGCGATTAAGTCTCCTTTTATAAGACTGCCCAACACCGCTGACTAGGGAAACATCCCGTGTCTTGACGGCTTCTTCGTTGTTGTAGGTTTCCCATGGCCAAACGCAGGCGCCATAAGTTGGAGCCACCTTTTTGCCTCTCAAAATTTCCCTGATATCCTGCATCGTTGCGAGCAGTTCGGTTTCGTCGAATTTTTGTTCGGTTTCTTCAAGGTCGCGGTTGATTAGGTAAAATGATGGTGGGGTGAAGCCTTGGATTTTTCCGATGACGTAGTTGTAAAAGGCTGCTTGCAGGATGTGTTCTTGTCGAATGTTTCTTGCAAGCTTGATTTCTTTTACAATGTAGTAGTAGTTGCCGAAGACGGATTTTTGTCCCTGCCTCTTCTCCAAAACGTCAACAACGCCGTACAATCCTTCAGGCAAATAGAAAACAGGCATGCCAGTTGCCGCGGCGGCGCCTTTTGCCATTGCCTCTAAAAGCATATTAAAGCCTTCTTCAAGGGTCACGTATTTGAGGGGTTTTAGGTTGGGATAGTTGTTTTCGATGACTTGTTTTTCATGGGCTTTGCCTTGTTCAAAAAGCAGGTTGGTGTATGCGTTTTGGGGGTCTTTTTTCTCTTGGGGCGCAAATTTGTTGCAGTAAACCATGAAAGGCGAGACGCAGTAGTTGAAGACGGTTCTGGCAGTGATTTTTTTCTGGGGTTTCCAGAGAGGCATTTCGCGTAAAGCTCCCCGATGTCAACCGGTTTTTTTGCCACGCTCTTCCCATGCCTCCCCATGGACTTGTTAGGAGTAGATTACCTATAAGTTTTGTTCCCGTTTGCATGTGACTGGGCAGTTTGGGCTGAATTTGTTGCCTTCAAAAGAGCGACGCATTTAGTTCGGTTCGGCGACAATTGCCAAGGAGATAGTCCCGAATCCGATGAGGCATTAATTTGTGGTGAAAACGCGCTAAACGGTTACTGTCTCAATATTTCGTTGTCGAATATGCAAGAAGCATCGGCGGTGGTTGATGTTTCACTAAGAAATTTGCTTGGTTTTTTTGCGGGTTGGTGCAGCATTCGCTGTGTTGATCGGTGGCTTTTACGGATGTTCGAAGCTCGAAGAGGCGCCCACCGTGGGTGCAAACCAAGTTGATTGAACTTTTTGAGCGGGATAACCGGGTTTTCGGGGTGTTCGAGGTTTCGAAGAGCCCCTTTTGTGGTCAAAGGTGTGGCTGCTCCGTCTTGAGTGAAGTGTTTATTTAGCGCTGGGAACATTAGTTATATGTGGTTCTTGTGAGTGACTTTTTTTATTACAAGGGATTGTACAAGGTTAAGGCTATAACAAAAAGTGAAGGTTACTGGATTGTTGAAGCCTTAGAGGATTTTGATGATTTCGTTGACTCCGAAAAGGTTTTGGTTAAAGCAGGCGAAAGACGCATCGTGATGGCAACCGAGTTGCACAGCAAAAAGACTTTGCCTCCGCCGATACCTGAACACCTCTATGAGCGTCGGCTTGAAAAGAAAGTTAAACGCATGGTTGAAGAATACGACAACACCCACAGAGAATTAACAATATAGTCTGTACCTCGAACTCTTTTTTTCTATTTGGATATTTTTGTCGGCAAACAGATGGCTTCATGGCAGCGTTTTCCCCTGTTTGCGTTTACAATACGGGGCGTTTCCAATAAGAAGGAAAATACTCCTTCGTCAACAACAACTTTTATCTGGGCTAGGTCTTTGGGTTTGCGGAAAACAATTGTGTCATCATCTTCATCATCAACAACTTCGCAGACCTTTTGCCCTTGAGTTATCGCCAGTTTTTATTTTTTCGTACCCGCTACCCCTACGGTTTTCTAGAGGATCCAAATAGGTACATCTATAGGAGCCAAATAGACACAAAAGGAACCCACGAGCCCGTTTGTGTTTGAATGCAATATCTACCTCCCGGTCTACTATATGCTTCTGATACGCCCCAAATATGAAACAACATACTTCAACATACAGTCGACACCTGCACTTTTCTATGTGGAATTAACTTTTTTCAACATGCAACTATTTGCAGAGTTGACAGTTTAGACTTACTAATTCATCGCGAAAAAACAGTTGTGCAAACAGATTTTAGCTAATCTTGCCGTTTTCGGCGTGGTTTTTGGGGTCTCGCATTTAGTTTGCTGCTTATGATGCTGAGCAATTTATCGGGGGCGACGGGTTTCTCAATAAAAACGTCGGCGCCTTCAATACTATCTCGCAACTCTTTGTTGCCTGTAAGCATAATCTTCACTGTTTCTGGTGAAATGTTGTTTATGAATGGAAAAAGCTTGTCGCCTTCCATGTCGGGGAGCGCTAAATCAATTAATGCAACGTCGTATTTGTTGGCGCTTAGTTTTTCTATGGCTTCGGTTCCTTTTTCGGCAACTGTAACAATGTAGCCTTTGTTTTGGAAAATTCTGCGTAAAACATGTAAAATTGCCACGTCATCATCAACAATCAGAATGGATGCTTTGCTAGAAACAAACGTGAAAAACACCCTAAAAGTTAGGGTCTCGGCCTTACTAATAAGGCTTACGCAAGCGCTAAGCACGAGGCTCAACCTTAACAAAAACCGCAGTATCTTGACTAATCTTTGACAAACCAATTAGTCAAATAATCTTAAATCCTGCCATCACAAACTGAATCGCAAGCATAAAAGCGGTGGATTGATGGGCGTAGATTTCGAATCCTTTCAAGATGTTCTCAAACATCCAATCCGCAAAAAAATCATCTTGGCGTTAGGCGAAAATCAGCCTCTTTCTTATATGGATTTGATGCGAATCGTAGACGCCAGGAATACGGGCAAGTTCAATTACCACCTTAAAGTCCTCGCTGACCTCATAGAAAAAGACCAAAACGGCAAATACCAGTTAACAGAAAAGGGACGTTTGGCAGCACAGTTTCTGCAGACGTTCAAGGAAAAAACCCTGGAACCCACACCGCTGAAGATGGCGGACGCAACGCTCATTGGGTTTGCGGGTTTTGTTGTGACATTGATTAACCCGTTTTTGTGGATTTTCATTTTTTTCGCCGAGGACAAATCCCAGTCGATTCCTTTGTTTGAGTCTCTGGTGGCTTTGAGCATAGTTTTCATGTGGATTGTGCCGGGTGCGTTAATGTGGCGTCTAACAGTGAAGCGGTCGCATTCGCACGACGCTTATGACTTGTTCAAGTCTCCTTTTCTTGCGATGGTAATGCTGATTCTGCTGCTTGTAACGATGGTTGTTCTTAACGTAAATATCGGGGCAACCGCGCAAGTTCAAATTGGGCACGTAATAAAATCAGGAACCACCACCCTTCCAAATGGCGGAACAGCCAGCTGGGGAGAAAACGATTATACTTCACTTGGGTTGAACCTATACATTTTTGTCGGTGAAGGATTAATTTTTTCTTTTGTCGGTGCGGCTCTTTCAGAGTTGGCTAGTCGAATCAGGAAAAGAATTGCATTTAAACGCTGAACACACTTGGTGAAAGCAGAAAGGAAATTGCCCACTCTATTTTTTTACATTTTTGTCGCGAATAAAGTTTACGGGCTTTGATTTATGGACTGTTGTTTGCTTCCAGAGGCAAATCTATGGTGAATTTTGTTCCGTTTCCTTCTTGGCTTACAAAGCTGACTTTGCCGTTTAATCCTTCAACGAGGCGTTTAACAACAGCTAAACCTAAGCCTTGACCTTTCGATTTAGTGGTGAACAGAGGCTTAAACAAGTTAGGCTTGACTTCTTCAGGAATCCCCACGCCCGTGTCTTCAACACTTATAGATAATCTGTCACTATTTGCAACTGCTTTAATCGTCAGTGTGCCGCCGTTCGGCATGGCTTGCATTGCGTTAACGATGAGGTTGGTTAAGACTCGTTTCACATACGAGGAGTCAGCTTTGAGAACCAAGTTTTCGTCAATATTTATTTGTGTCAATATGTTTTTCGGAATGTTTGTTTTTGCAAGTATGATTTTGATTAGTTCGCTAAAGTTGATTTCTTGAATGGTTGGTCTTATTGGTCTCGTATAATCTTGTAAGTCGCTGACTATCTTGTCAATATAAACGATGTTTTGCCCAATTGACTCAAGGCTTTCTTCCATAGCCTCCCTGCTTTTGCCCTGAGGCATGGCTTTTAACTCATCATTTATCAAGTACAAGTCGCTCGTAATGGCCTGCAAGGGGTTACGGATATCGTGACCGACCATTCCCGCTGTCTCACCGATGTTGGCCAGACGCTGGTATCTTCTTAGGTCGTCTATGTCTAGGAAGGATATGATGGCGCCAGAGATCCTATCATCCTGTGTGATGTAGGGTCGTATGCGCATGTCGTAAAAGCGGCCTTTTGCATCACGGACTTCTTTGGTAACTGGGTGAAGTTTGGATATCACTTCTGAGATTTCTTTCTCCAGGTTTTCAATGTTTATTCCCAGCTTGATATTTGGCAGGGGCAGCCCGATTTCGGATGCCGAGACGTTCAGAATAGTCTGTGCTGAAGGCGAGAACAATCTAATCCTTAAGTTTTTGTCAACCATTATGACGGCGGGGTCCACGTTTCTGTTTAAATTTGCCAGGTCATCGTTTACTTCTGCGAGTGTTTGGTTTCGGTTCTTCAGCTCGTCATTTAACGTTTTTAGTTCCTCGTTGCTTGACTGAAGCTCTTCCTTCGCCGTTTCCAACTCTTCGTTTGTGCTCTGCAGCTCCTCGTTGCTTGACTGCGCTTCCTCCATTGTAGTTCTCAACTCTTCGTTTGTCGCCTCCTGAGTTTCAATAATTCTTTGCAACGTCTGCTTTGTCGAATCTAATTCTTCTCTGAGCTCTCGATTTTGGCGTTCTTTGGCGGTTTCTTGACCTTCAGAAATATAGGATGATTCCATCGTTTGACGAAGAAACTTCGCTGCTGAACTGACATCTTCAAAAAGCAGCAGGAAAAAAGGTTCATCATACTGCGGCGCACGAAGCGGAACTACCTGAATATTGATTGTTTTCCGTTCTCCAGCATAGTCAAACTGCACCGCATTTTCCTTGACAGGTTTGTTTTCTTTTCTTGCCCGGTAAATAACCGACGTTATCTCGGGTCTCAACTCTTTGCGAATGATCTTAGTCAAGTTTAAACTTGCTAATCCCGATTCAGGGGAAATGTAGTGTGAAACGTTTCCTCGGAAAACCAGAACATCCAAATCGTTGTTGACAAGCAAGGAGGCGGGGACGTATTCGGTGATTAGTAAACGATCAACTTCGTCGCGTAACACCGAAAGCGCGTCTTTCTTCTCGACGCTTTTCTCGCTTTTAAGGCTTGAAAAAGAAGCTGAGGTTTGCAAGCCGAAGGGAATGCTGGGTTGGGCTCGTTTCTTAATGTAAATAACGCCTCGTTTATTCACCGAGTCAAAGAGGCTGGTGAATTGTCCGATGCTTTCGGATGCTCCGAGGACAAGGAATCCGCCAAGCTTCAGAGCGTAATGCAGGGTATGGATTATTCTTTCGTGGAGATACTCGTCGAAGTATATGAGCATGTTGCGGCAGCTGGCAAGGTCCAAGTTGGAGAATGGCGGGTCTGCTGTTATGTCTTGCTTGGCAAAAACGCACATGTCACGGATAGGTTTGGCAATTTGAAAGTACCCGTTATTGACGATGAAGAACCGTCTCAGCCGATTTTCGCCCACGTCGTTTTCGATGGTTTTCGGGTAGATACCTTGCCGCGCCTTCTCCACGTTTCTTTCGTTAACGTCTGTACCGAAAATTTGAACCTGAAAATTCAGTGAATTTTCATCTAAGTATTCTTGAATTGCTATGGCGAATGAGTAGGCTTCTTCGCCGGTTGAGCAGCCTGGAACCCAAACCCTAATAGGATCTTTAGAAGAACGTTTCTTCAAAAGCTCAGGAAAAACGTTTTCCTTCAAGACTGCAAAAGTCTCTGGTTCCCTAAAGAAACTAGTGACGCCGATTAACATGTCGTTAAATAATGCTTCCAACTCGTTCGGGTGATTCCTCAAAAACTCCACGTAATCCGCCATTTTCTCCATGTTGTTAATTACCATTCGACGGTTGACACGCCGATTCACAACTGTTTCCTTGTAATGCGAGAAATCAACGTTAAACGCGGCTTTTAGCATGGAAAAAACTGCGGCTAAACCTGTTTCTTTCTTTGTAGCGGCACCTTTTGTTTCCGCCCCTTCTTTCGCTTCAATTTCCGTGAGCACAAGCTGCGGGTTCTTAGAGATTATTGGCAGTTTCTCAGCAATTTTGTCAGGAGGCAAAACGAAATCCGCCGCATCCGCTGAAATGGCGCTCTGAGGCATAGCTGGGTACTGAGCGGACTCTGGACTTTGCGCAAAAGTGATTCCTCCAAACGCTTTGATGGCTTTTAACCCCTCGGTTCCGTCGGAACCTGTTCCTGAAAGGATGATTCCGATGCTTCGAGTTTTCAAGTCTTCAGCAAGAGAAGCAAAAAAGGCGTCTATCGGCTTTGTCGTCTTGCCTTTTAGGTTGAGCTTAAGGATCTTGTTGCCCATGGTCATGGTTGTTCCCGGGGGAATCACATAAACATGGTTTGGTTTGGGCTGTGTTTTGTCTTCTACTGTTTGAACAGGCATGGTGGTGAATCTTGCAAGAATTTCTGTTAACATGCTTTCTTGGCCAGCAGCCAGATGCTGGATGATAACGAAAGATAAGCCTGTGTCGGCAGGCAAGCATTCGAGTAATGCTTTGAACGCTTCTAATCCGCCTGCGGAGGCACCGATCCCCACGGTTACAACTGATTTTCCAACTTTGGATGGTGAAGAAGTGCTTTTCTTCAGGTTCTTGCTTTCTTTAGATATTTTCGTTAATATTCAACTCCAAAAAAGGCAAAGTGATTAACTTTTATTGCACCCTGTTACTTCTCAGGCTATTTCTTAGTGCGTTCAGCATATTAATTTATTCTTTTAAAAATATGAAAAGAGCTGAACAAAATCTTCATCAACTCACCCATTGCGTTTTTCTCATAAAGCCTAATGGCTCTCCAGAGAAACTGGAGTTCAAAGCTTAAATGGCACATTCTGCATTTTCACTTTCCCAAGAAGGCAACAAGAATTGGTTAACGAGAAAATATGCGAGGGAGACTACGTTCTCATTTACTTGGATGCACGCAGAACCTACATGATTAGGATGCAGGCTGGGCAAACGTTTCACACCCACAAAGGCTACCTCAAGCTTGACGAGTTAATCGGGAAAGAATACGGCGAGCCAATCAAAAGCAGCCTAGGCATCTACTTCACCACACTAAAGCCAGCGTTGACGGATTACATTATGAAGTCTTCACGCAACACGCAGATCATCTACCCCAAAGACGCCGCCTTAATTGTAATGTTCAGCGGGATCGGACCCGGAAGCCGCGTCGTCGAATCAGGAACGGGAACAGGCTCCTTAACCACAGCGCTTGCCCACTACGTTGGTCCAACAGGCAAAGTCTACACTTACGAGTTGCGCAACGAATTCCAGAAGAACGCAGCAAAAAACCTCGAACGCTCAAAACTCATCAGCCACGTCGAAATGAAAAGCGGCGACGTAACCCTGGGCATCGAGGAACGGGAAGTAGACGCGGTGATTTTGGATTTAGCGGTTCCATGGCTCGTTGTCCCCCACGCGTACGAAGCCCTGAGACCGTCAGGCATACTTGTTTCCTTCAGCCCAACAATTGACCAAGTCGTCAAAACAACTGAGGCGCTAAAAGAGAACGGGTTTGTTTTCATCGAAACCGTAGAATGCCTGATGCGGGCCATGCAGGTTGAACGAGGAAAAACCCGACCTCAAACACTCATGACTGGACACACAGGCTACATAACCCACGCGCGGAAAATCCTTAAAATGCCAACTCAACCAGCCTTAGAGCAGCCTCAAAGCGAAGCGGAGAAGCAGGAGCCAACCGCGGAGGCAGAAGAGCCGCCTATGATTAACTTGAGCTTTTCTTACCCTTAGGTCCTCTGACTGTGGCTGACTCATACATGCTAAGCGTCCACAGCGCTTGTTTTAGTTGTTCGCCTCTTGTTAAGCCAAAGTAGAAGCCTGCGATTCTTCCAGCGTACGGGATGATAATGTGGTCAACCGCTTTGTAAAGGAATGGGTTTCGGATGCGGTTTTCGAGGAAGGTTGGTTTCCAAATTTTAACGTTGTATTCCCAGCATTTGATGAAGAAGTCCCATCGTACCTGCGAGAGCGAGTCAAGCTCTGCGCCTTTCTTGTTCATCAGCACGCAGTTCTCCAGCGGAACGAAGAATAGGGGCACGTAAAACGCGTTGTAATCCTTGAGTTTATCCATCAACTCAAGCGTCTGCAGGACATCTTCTTCTTTCTCGTCGGGCAAACCAATAATCAAAGTTGCAAGCGGATACCAATTATTATCGTTCAAGATGCCGAAAGCGCCCTCAACAATCTCCTGCCACTGCTCAGGCTTGTACGGCAACATTTTGCCACCCATGTACTTTTTCATTAACCTTGGGCTGCCGGTCTCAATCCCGGTTTCAGCGGTGATAATTGCTTTTTTGCCAAACGAGTACCAGCTACGGTCAATCAATATCTCGGCAAGTTCCTTAATCATCTGCGGGTTATTGACCGCTGGCGCCAGAGACATGTGGGATGCCTGAATGCTTTTGACGCCTGGGTATTTGGCAACGTTTTTAACCAGGTTTACTACGGCGTCTTTGTTTGGCACAAAACTTTTGTCTGCGCCGTAAAGGAACAGGTCTTCGGTGACGAGGGTTATGTGGTTGCTGCCTTCAGCCGTGGTCAGGGCGACTTCATGCATGATTTTTTCAAGCGGCACATCAATCTTGTGCTGCATAGTGGGCGTACAGAACTGGCAGTTTCTTCCACAACCTTTTGAAATTTCTACGGCGCCATGGATACCTGCATGTTTAGTTAACGGCATGATGGCGTTGTAGTCCCAGTTGCTGATTGATTCGTCAGCTTTTACGATGCGTGGAAGAGGCTGGTCGTTTACTGCCTTCTTGAAAATGTCAAGGATCGGTTCGGGTCTTCCGCCGAGAAGCACGCAGTCAACACCGTAGCTGTCCATTACATGTTTGCGTTCCAGCTGCCAAGCGCCAAAGCCGCCGACGATTATTTTCGGCTTGTACTTTTTGATGCTGGGGTGTGTTACGAGTTTTTGGAATTCAACGGCGTTCATGGGTTCGCCGCCGCCGATTACTGACGAGTAGGTTTTGCTTACGTAGCCCATGCCTGTGGGATCCATCGAGGATATGCCGACAACTTTGGTTTCTGGGCCGACAAAGTCTTCTAAATCGTCAGGGTGAACTACACATACCTCTTTAGCTGTGAACCCGCTTTCCAAAAGGATAGCTTCAACTTTTCTTAAGCCGTAAGGCGCGAATCTTGCCCTGCCGTCTGGTCTGCGGTCAACTGGAGGATACAAGGTTTTTCTGACAAGTGAGAGCGGGAATGGACCTCTTGCGAAGCCTGCGGTGAACGCTATAAATGGATTATTGTAGAAGTCGCTCATTTCTGTAGACGACGCCGTAAGAACAATTTTTACCCCTGAACCTGAAGCCAACACTCTCTCTCCTAACCGAATAGCATACAACAATAGCCCATAGCCCTTAAAAGAATTACTATCGATTATGCGCTAAACCCCTTAGACTGAAGCGAAAAGCGACGCAGGGTAGACGCTCTAAACTGAAAGTGCTTTTTGCGGCTTTTTTCGGTTTCTACGTTAGTTTGCGCAAGACTTAAAGCCCTATACATGCAAAAGTTGGAAGCAAGGCGTCTCTCGCTATGGGCAAATACAGTTGGAAACAGAACTCAAACGTATTCTTTGCTTTAGTTGTAGCGTCGGTTATTCTTTGCGCTTTTTTTTAATCTGCGGCCATGACGGTTGTTGTGGGTGCGCAGCCTCTGGGTTTAGCGGTAATGAAGTCAGCTCCATTTGCCTTTTTGATTTTCGGCATAGCAGCCGTCATAACTATGGCTGTCTTGGTGTCATACTACTTCAGACGAAACCGCTGATCTTCAGGTGAATAAATTATATGGTAACCAACCATACAAAGTATTCACCCTTCGCCGTCTGGGTAACTCTGAGCTATCATCTGGTATCTAGCTAATGCCTTCTCATCATCCGGCAACAACTAATTGGCTTCAACGCAGATAAAAGCATATACATTGCCTGAAGATGGGCTGTAGGGTCAATTTGTTGGTGTTTTGAATTTCTTGTTGCTTGGCTGATTGTGGTCTCTATGAGCTTTGTGGGCTGTTTGGTTTACAGTATGAAGTATTGCGATGTCCATAATCGATATATGACGTCGCATGAAACACGATTTATATGCGTTTTCAGGGTTCTGTTGTTTCACTCAAAGAAAGAACTCACAGGTGAAAAACAAAAATGAAAACAATCAAAAAAGTCTCATTAATAATTGCCTTAGTAATCTGTTTTGCAGTTGTCTGCTCTACAGTTTATGCAACATTCTACGTAGCAAGTGCTGCTACCTCAGCAGCGACGGTAACTTATTCAGTTAGCATGACCGAAGTACGAGGGTTCAACCCAACCTTCGCGTTGTCTGCACAAGTTGTTGACTCCAGCTCAGACGGCAGCTCCTGCATAACCAACGTTCCAGTAACCTTCCAAGTGAGCGCCAACGGCGGCGCATGGACCACCATAAACACTTCCCACACCAACTCCGCAGGAATCGCAACATCATCATATTCAATACAATCAAACGGCGAAACAGACCAGTTCCAAGCACTAATCGGCATCCCATAATCAACAAAACTTCCCTTCATCTCCTTTTTGCTCCAAGCACCAGAGCCTAAACAAGGAACCCTTTTATTTTCCCCTGCAAAATGAGTTATTAGGAAGCTTGAAAAAATTGGATTTTGTCGGAAGCCAAACAGAAAAGAACCTTCTTAGCTGCGTTTGCAGGCGAATCACAAGCAAGGAACAAATACACGTTCTTCGCCAGCGTAGCGCGCAAAGAAGGGTATGAGCAAATCGGCGCCATCTTCGAGGAAACGGCAGGCAACGAGAAAGAGCATGCAGAACTATTCTTTAAACATCTCAAGGGCGGGATGGTTGAAATCACAGCGACTTATCCGGGAGGCGTCATCGGTTCAACCGCTGATAACCTCAAAGCTGCAGCTGCAGGCGAGAAACTTGAGTGGGGCACACTGTACCCAGGTTTCGCGGCGGTGGCAGTTAAGGAAGGCTTCAAAGACGTTGCTGTAACCTTCAGCATGATTTCAAAAGTCGAATCTTACCATGAACGAAGATACAACAAGCTGCTTGAAAGCGTCCAACAAGGCAAAGTCTTCAAAAAAGATGCACCCATCAAATGGAAATGCAGAAACTGCGGCTACGTTTGCGAAACCAATGAAGCGCCAGAAAAATGCCCAGTATGCTTCCATCCGAAAGCCTATTTTGAAGTTTGGGTTGAAAACTACTAACAACCCCTAATTTTTCTGTAATTTGTTACTTTAGTTTTTGCTTAGCGCTGTTTCCTATTTTTTTAGCTACAAAAACAATCGCGAGAATTGCTAAGCCCGTCAGAACGATGGTTCCTCCTGGCGCGGCATCTATGACGACTGACAAGAGTATTCCAATTGTAACTGTTACGAGGCCAACTATTGGTGCTAAAATGACGGTTTGTTTGAAGGATTGTGTGACTTGGGTGCTTATCAATGCGGGTAGAACAAGAAGTGACGAAATTAGTAGAACGCCTACTATGGGTATGGCTACAATTACGACTACACCTGCAAGAATGCTTAGCAGGTAATCGAACACCCATGTTTTGATTCCTGACGCACGGGCTTGGGTTTCGTCAAAAGTTATGTAAGTAAACTCTTTGAAGAACAGAAAAACTATGCTTAGAGTGATTGCTGCAATAACTGCTGCAGTTATGATTTGTTCCATATTTACTATGAGAATGCTGCCGAAAAGGAGGCTCTCAAGGTTTACTCCAAAACCTCTGAAAACACTCAACAATGTTATTCCTCCCGCAAGACCCAGCTGCAGGAAAACAGCAACGGCGGCGTCACCTGAAATTTTGGTCGAACGTAGTGCCTTGTTGATTCCGATGGACCCTAACACTACAGTGATTCCTGCAATCCACAATGGCAAGAAGCCGACGGTGTAGCCAAGCGCCAGCCCTCCAAAAGCCGTGTGCGATAGCCCGTCTCCTATGAGCGAAATTTTCTTTAGAACGATGAAAACGCTTAGGATAGAGCTAAGAATTGCAATGATGATGGCTATTACAAAGGCGCGCTGAATGAAAGGCGCTCCAAGTAGAGACAAGATGTCAAGGATGACCATGATGATCTATAATCTCCACTGGATGATCATACAGTTTGTGAAGTTCAGAATCTGCGTCAAAGGTTTCGTTTTCTCCGCAATAGAATTGTG
Source organism: Candidatus Bathyarchaeota archaeon (assembly GCA_963780185.1). Classification (GTDB taxonomy): domain Archaea; phylum Thermoproteota; class Bathyarchaeia; order Bathyarchaeales; family Bathycorpusculaceae; genus Bathycorpusculum. The sequence goes on from CAWABA010000006.1 coordinate 276,695, forward strand.
ATTTATTTATGCAAAGTACTCTATTGGCTATCTTTGTTATTACGCTTATGTCATGAGAGGACAAAACTACAGTTACTCCATGCTCCTTGTTTAACAGTTCAAGTATGTTATAGAACTCCTTTTTGGAAGCGGCATCGACTCCGCTTGTCGGCTCATCAAGCAAGAGTAATTTCGGTTCAGCAACCATGGCTTTAGCCAAAAAAACACGTTGAGATTGCCCGCCGGAGAGTTGACCTATTTTTCTATCTTTCAATTCGTATATTCCGAACATTTTTAGAGTTTCATTTACTCTGTCCCTGTCTGCTGAATGCATGCCATGCAGTAATCCTGCAACTGGAGTTCTTCCAAGCAGAACTGTCTCATAGACGCTAAAAGGCAGGTTGGGGTCTCGGGCTTGTGCAGTTTGTGGGACATAGCCTACGTATTTGAGGTTTTTACCTAAGTCTTGGCTGCCAAAGAGCTTTACTGTACCGCTTGTTGGTTTTATTAGCCCGAGAATAACTTTTAGCAGTGTGGATTTTCCAGCCCCGTTTGGTCCAATGAGCGCTATGAGGTCATTTTTATCTATAGTGATGTCTATGTGGTCAAGAGCAAATACGCCGTTTGGGTATTTGACGCTGACATCTTGTATTTCAACGATCGATTTAGCTTCCAACATTGGTCAAAGCCAAATGAATATTTGTTATGTCCTGCTTCATTAAGCTAATGTAGTTGTCGCCTGCACCTTTTTGAGCAGTTGTCAAGCCTTCTATGGGGTTCATGTTTATCAGAGTGGCGTTTGTTTGACTGCCGATTGACTGGGATATTGCCGGATTTTCAAGCGACTCATAGCCCACGTATTTGAGGTGGTTTTGGTTGACTGCGGTGATTACGTTTTGGATATCGCTTGGTGTGGGTTCTTCTTCAAATGGTCCAGAGATTGCGAGTTGAGTAACGTTGTATTGGTTAGCAAAATATGCAAAGGCTTCATGGAACGTAACAAAAACTTTAGTCGCTGTATCCGTAGTGGCGTTAATTGCTAAAGAATTCAAATTATCAAGTTGAGCCTCGTAAGAGTTTGCGTTTTGCGTGAAATACTGAGTGTCGGCGGGATCGGCCTTAATTAAACCCTGCAGAATATTGTTCACTTCTTGTTTTGCATCCAGCGGGTCAAGCCAGACATGGGGGTCAACTGTTTGGTTGCCTTTTTGGAATGCGGCTGGAACTGGAAGGAGTTGAATTCCTTGGCTGGAATCGACTTGGATCAGTTTTGAGTTGTCTGCTGCACTAACCACATTTCCGATCCACGGCTCTAGACCTGCCCCATTGTAAATAAGCACATTTGCGGTAGCTACTGATTCTATTGACGATGGTGTGGGTTCGAATTCGTGTACGTCTACGGTTTCTGGCACAAGCAGCGAGACATTAACTTTGTCGCCGCCGACATTTTGGGCGAAATCGTAAAGTGGATAAAACGTTGCAAGAACTTTTAATGTTGAACTTGAACTTGTTTTTGTGTTGTTGTTAATGTACAAACCTGTTATTGTTGCCGCAATTATGACTGCGACCAAAACTCCGGCTGCTAAATAGATTATTTTTCGCGTATGGATCTCCTCTTATTAAATTAGCTTCACTGTTTATTAAATGTTATTAAATTTAGCTCTTTTTTTAATAACTCGCTGACCCTCCCTGCCTACTTTCCAACCGCTTGCAAAAAGCAGTAGAGCGCCGCAGCAAAGAAACTCCTGATTTTCGGGTGCAATGAAGACAATATTTAAGTCAAGCAAACTCAATAGAAAGAAGGAATTAGGCTTAGGGTGAATTAAATGAGCATTATCAGTCTTTCGTTACCAAACGAGCTGCTTGAAGAGTTAGATACCATCCTTGGGGAAGATCGAAGCGCAAATCGTTCCGAAGTAGTCCGCCAAGCAGTCCGCATGTACCTTACACAGTACAATGAACTGGAAAAAATCCAGGGAAACGTCATCGCAACCATAACCGTTCTCTACGACAAAGCCGAACAAAACAAAGAGCTCTTCAAGCTGCAACACGAGTTTGACGACATGATAACCGCGTACCTGCATGCACACCTATCCGAGACCAGCTGCCTAGAAGTCATGGTTGTCAAAGGCGCCTCGGAGCGGCTTAGAAGCTTAATCGATGGGTTGAGAGCCAACAAGCCTGTGAAGCAGATAAAATTCTCAATCATGGCAATCAACGAAAAAGAAACCTGAGCGGCTTTGCGGAAGGTCGAAAAGGCCCGCTGCCCGTTTAGACGATGTATTTGCTTGTTTTCTCGAAGTCTTTGACGATTTGCATAACCCTTTTTTGCCCGGTATGTGGTCCAAGCGAGATGTCTTTAAGAAGCACCCATGGGCTTTTGCGCGCGACAACCGAAGCGATGTGGTCCGCGCCGAAGCATTTCTCTGCAACCTGCACAACCCCTCGTCTAACCCCAGTTTCCGAGTAATCGCCTAACGCATGAAGGTACTCGTGCAGCAGAAGGTTGTAAACCAACGCGTTAACCGTGGGCTTAGAGCTTACAGATGCCTCCACAATTTCAACCAAAGACCGGTTCAAAACGATGTTGTTGGTTCCCACTGGGTAATACGCTCCCAACTGCAGGGGCAAATCATCTAAAAACAGCATCATGCTATCTCTTCTTGTGCCCAAAGCGCACTGCACAGTCTCCTTAACAATCTGCCAGACCTCACCGTAATTCTTAGCCGCATCTAAACTGTTGGCGAACCGCCCTGCTTCCGTAGACTCGTTACCCAAAACAAGCTGCCTTCTAACAAGACTTGAGGGCAAAGTATTGCTTTTAAGCGTTACAGTTGAAACGTGAAAAACGCGGTTGCTCAAAAAGCTGCAGCCAACTGGCCAACTTGGATGATTACGTTGGAAAATCGTGGAAAACGTGTCACGAACGGTTTATATGAAACGTGCCTAAAAATAATATTGTTAAAAGGAGTCAAAACGAATGTCTACTGAACCTATTCATGTTACAGACGCAAATTTTGATGAAACAATAAAGAACAACAAGGTTGCCTTGATTGATTTCTGGGCAAATTGGTGTGGACCATGCCGAGCCTTAGCTCCGACAATTGTGGAGTTGGCGAAGGAATACAGCGGCAAAGTTCTAATTGGGAAACTTGACGTTGACGAAAACCCGGCGACTGCTGAACGCTTCCAAGTTTTCAGCATTCCAACCATGATACTTTTCAAAGATGGAAAGGAAGCGGAACGGCTCGTCGGCTTGTGCCCCAAAAACAGGATAACCGAAACGTTGCTGAAACATGCAGTTTAGCCTTCCAGCACCGCTTCCGCCGCCACTAGCCATTTGAAATGGCGGTTCTTTAGGAAAGAATTTTTTCCCCAAGTTATTAAGGAACACTTTAGTGTTGGGCAGCCGATGGTAGTGGTAAATGTTGATTGTTGCCGTCAATGCGGTTTTTCAAGCAATTTTCGTGGTCTGGTAATGGGTGTTGTACACGCAGGATTGAATTTAACGTTACCATCAAATGTTAAATACTACGTTAACTAAATGTGCAACCGTTAAGTAAAGCAACATGGGAGAGAGCGGTTACTTTGAATGTTAATAAAAAATTATTTGTATTTTCCTTAATTTTTATGCTGATGTCAGTAAGCGTTGTAACTCTAATTAAGCCTGCCCAAGCAGATACATTGATACCAATCCAATTACCCTTTCACATCACCTCAAGCGGACACTACGTTATTACTTCTTCTTGGTACGGAGGCGGCACCCCAGTAATAGGATACAATGACGCACACGTAGGACTCTACATTGACACCACCAGCAACGTCATAGTTGATGGACAAAACTTCACAATCGCACCCTCAGGGACAGAAGACGCAATCCAGATGCTTTGGAGCAGCAACGTCCTGTTAGAAAACATCAATGAAACAGGCGCGAACCATGGCTTATTTGAACAAGGATCAAGCAGCTTCACAATACAAAACTGCAACCTAACCAACAACGGCGAAGGGGGCATTTACCTAAGTTCTTCCTACAGTGGCGCCGCCAACAACTTCACCATACAAAACTGCAACATAAACGGAAACAACGAAGGCATAATTGCTCAATACTCCACAAACTTTGCCCTTCTAAACTCTCACATAGACGGCAACGGCGTAGGCTTAGACACCTACTACGCGAACAATTTTGGCATACAGAACTGCAGCTTCAACGACACTACCTCTACTGACGGAGTAAGCGCGGCTAACACAATGAATTTTTTCATCAAAGACTCTAACCTAACGTTCTGCAGCGACTCCGGCTTAGGCGCATACAACTGCCAAAACTTCACTATTCAAAACTGCAATCTTAATAGCAATAACGGCGATGGAATTTACACCAACGGTTTTACCGCTTCTTTAGTCACCATCAAAAACTCCACTTTCAACAACAATTTCAACGAGGGCATAGGGGCTCCCAACGCAGTTAATTGGACGGTTCAAGGCTCCAACTTTTACAACAATGGCAACGTTGGGATGGACGTTGAAGCCGCATCTAACATAACGGTTTCCGGCTCAATCTTCAACGCTAACTTCAACGACGGCTTGTACATCGAAGATACGGACAATGTGGTAGTAAACGGTAACAGTTTTACCAGCAGCTACGTGGCTCCTACAATTGAACCTTCGATCGGTACCAATGCAGCAGGTTTAGATGCTGTCAACAGCAATTGCACGGTGATAAACAATGTTTTCTCTAACAATCCTTTCGCGGTAGCTTGGAGACTTAGAGCTGACTCCGCCTACAACAGCGAAGTTTACGCCAACAACATTTTCGTGAATAACTACTATACCATAAACCTGCAGAGTGACTCAAGCCCCAGCATCACCAATCAACAAATCTCTTTCTACAACAACCTCGTAAACGACACACAATACATAAAGCACACGGGTTCCGACGCGGCCGCTTCAATTATAAGCTTGAACACAAACCTGCAGCTTGGACAAAGAATTTACAGTCTTGGAAGCAGAATAGGCGGCAACTTCTGGGCGCGTCCAAATGGATCAGGCTTCAGCCAAACAGGAACTGATGCAAACCACGACGGCTTCATTGACACCCCATTCGACCTCTTCGGCGACGGAATCTGCCTGGATAACTACCCCTACAGTACAGGCGACGCTTTCGCATATAGCTTCACATCGGGTACAGGTCAATCCTTGATAGCGGGTCAAATTTCATCCGCAACTACTGTTCAACTGCATGACTCTTTTGGTGGAATAACCTGTGGGTTTTATGCGTTATTGAATTCAACTTCAAGTAGCGGCAAATTCTACAGCGATTCAGCAGGCACATATGAGATGTCGATTCTGCCTTTTCTTGCGGGTTCAAGCACGGCGAGTTTCTACTACGTTGACACGAAGGCGGGCGCTCCAACCTTGAGAGTGTATTTGTCAACAAGCCTCGCCGTCCAAACTCAATTTATCATTTCCCATGGCTCACCGGCAACTGTCGTCGTCACTCCAGCTGGCACATCTGTCACTGCTGGTACCCCTCAAACCTTTTCAGCTACAGCTTCGGACGCGTATGGCAACACTTGGGACGCAACTTCCGCCACAACTTGGAGCATAAGCTCAGGCGCAGGCGGTTCATGGAGCAGCAACACGTACACGTCGGCGACGGCGGGAACATGGACGGTTACTGGCATCTATGCATCCTCGCCTTACACTACAAGTTTGATTGTGAACCCGGGTGCCCTCGACCACTTTTTGCTTGTTCCATCAGGAACCGTTACAGCTGGAACAGCTTTCACCCTCACCATCACAGCGCAAGACGCATTTGGAAACACAGTTACAAGCTACACAGGAACAAACTCACTTACAGTTTCAACTGGAACAATAACTCCTTCAACGACACCCGCCTTCACCCTCGGCGTATGGTCAGGCTCCGTAACCATTTCGGCGGCGGGTTCAGGCGTAACCGTCGGGACCTCTGGCGGCGGCAAGAGCGGAACAAGTAGCGGCTTCACGGTAACCCCACCCATAACCACGACTGCTAGTCCATCTCCAAGTCCCACCCCAACTCCGACGCCAACACCAGTTGTGACTTCAGCGCCGACGGCAAAACCAACTCCTACACCGAAGCCGAGCATAAGCTGGATAAACGCAACTGTCGAGACTGGTGGAGTCGTTGAGATTCCCATCACTGGAAACATTACAAGCGTTCAATACGAAAATGCAACCATCGCTGCAACCGCGTCAGGCTCAACCCTAACGCTGTCATTCAACGTGACTGGAACTGCTGGAACCGTCGGCTTCGGGAACATGACAATTTCAAAGAGCACCGTGCCCGCGGGCGCCTTGCCCGTGGTCTACATTGATGGGCAGAGAGCTCAAAACCAAGGCTACACTCAGGACAGCCAAAACTTCTACGTCTGGTACTACACGCACTTTAGCACGCACCAAGTCAAAGTAGAATTCACTGGCAGCGTCCAACCCACTGCGACTCCAGCACCTACCGCAACCACCATAGAAATAGTTCTGATAGTAGTGGTTGCCGTGGTTGCCGTCTTAGCGGTAGTGGCTCTAACCATTAGTCGTCGCGGCAAAAGCAAACCAAAAGAAGATTCGCCTAAGTAGAATTGCCGTAGCATCGACGGTAAGAAGCCGAAAAAGTTGAAACCCAAGTTTCTTAGACTTGGGAACTCTTCATTTTTTCATACATTTTCTCAAAAGTCCAGCGGATACTCGACTTAAGCTCCTTGAGCCGTTCCTCGTCAACGTTGCGAATAATTATCTCCCGAATCAAATCGCCCTCACGCACCACATTGAAAGAAAACGCCTTATCCGACGTCAACTGCTTCGTTTTAACAAGCTCGGCGTCTTTTTCCTGCATTTTGGTAAACACTTTTTCAACCAGAAAATTGTTGAAAGGCGGCGTGCTAATGCTAAAGTTTTTGCTCTCGTCAGGCAACACATGCATCCCAACCTTGTCGAAGATTATCAGCGCCAAAGGTTCCTCGGCCATGGTTTTAAGTGGTATTACGGTTTCTCGTTCTGAGGGCTGTTGTGGAGCGGTGGTTTTCGGCGGCTCGTTTCCACGTTGAATGATGACTTTGGGTGCTTCAGGTTCGGCTTTGGGCAAAACAACTTCTTTAGGAATAGGTGGGGCTGTGGGGGTTTCAGATACTTCTTTTAGGTCTCCGCGTTTGAAGCCTTTTTGAAGTAAAATTTCGTTAACTGTGTCTAAAGATGCCTGAATTTCTTTGGATTCAGCGGTTAATTTTTCAAGTTGATCTTCAAGCCGCTTCTTGAAAGCGATAAGTGACCGTACTTTTTCTGACTCTTGCGCCAAGCTGGTACCACGCACGCCCCTTATTTTAGCGCTTGATGCTTATCAGTCTTAGCCTTCCAAGCATAGAATTAATTTCTTTGATAGCCTTGGGCAATGTGGTCTTTAGATTACCAAAACGACTAAGAAAAACTCAAAATCCTATGATCCAATATTGCTCTCTTCTTTCTGTTCAACAAAAGCGTTAATATCATTGCCCGCTCAAGTTGCATTAGGGCGAGAAGGACATGCAGAACGATTGGCACGAAAGAATTGTTGTTGACCCAAAAATTTTGGTTGGAAAACCAGTAATTAGGGGTACGCGGCTTTCAGTTGAGTTTATTCTGGATCTTCTTGCTGAGGGTTGGAGTGTTGAGGGAATTTTGGATGATTATCCTCAGTTAAAACGTGAAGACATAATGGCGGTCTTAAGGTATGCTGCCGAGATGGTCAAGGAAGAGAAGGTATATCCATTACCGTAAAGTTTCTTGCCGATGAAAATATTTCCCAAAAAGTCGTTAATTCGCTAAAAAGCACTGGTATCGACATTATTTCTTTGAAGAAGCTAACTTCTGGAGCAAGCGATGAAATCGTACTATCGATTGCAAACCAACGGCAAAGAGTATTGATAACTTTTGATTCTGATTTTTCAGAACTTATCTTCAGACAGAAACTTAAGACTCACGGTGTTATCCTTCTGAAGTTTACTCCAAAGTCATCTCAACATGTGGTTGAGATAGTCTCAAATGCTTTGAAAAGTCAAGCCAAAATTGAAGAGCATTTTCTTATAGTCAGAGAAAACAAAATACGCGCGCTTCGCCTCAAATGATTTGTCGGCAGCCTCATGGTTTTCTACGGTTTAGGTAGTTCATTGATTTTCTTGAGTTGTGCATGGTACATTTCAACGATTTCCAGCGAAGCCGTTGCGTCTTCAGGGGCTTTGTCTGTTCGGTATTTGCCTGTGAACCGTGGGAAACGAATCGCCAATCCGGCGCCTTTCCGAATCGAATCCATGGCGCACATGTGAATCGGGCTCAATGTGATTTCGGCACCTAAAATCTCAAGCACCAAGGCGGGTTCAAACCAAACGTCTGCCTGCAGCATGGATTGGACGCGGGTGTTTTTGCGGGGAATTATGTGCGTGGCAAGGGTGTCGCGAAGGGTTACGAGGTCTTTGTCTGTGAAGCCTGTGCCGCATTTGGTTACGGTTTCAAAAGTGTCCGCTTCCTTGTTGTACGTTGCCAGTAGCAGGGCGCCGTAGGTTCCAACCCGTTTGCCTCTGCCGTGAAAGGCGCCGACAACCACGAGGTCAACGGTGTCATGCATTTCGCTCTTGTAGTCGCGCTTGTATTTTATCCAAAGCCAACCCCTGCTTCCCGCTTGATAAGGCGATTCTGGAGCGATTGATTTGCACATTAAGCCTTCGCAGCCTTTCTCTATGGCTTCCTCAAAGAAATCCTCAAGCTCCTTGGGGTTTTTGACGATTTTTTGGATGGCAGGCGTAACCCTGTCAGTTTCCTTCACGATTTTCTGCAGTTCCTTCCTTCTTTCCCGCAGTGGTTCTTGGGTTAAGTCTTTGCCGTCAACGTAGAGAAGGTCAAAGGGGAAAAGCGAAATGGGGTACTGTGAAATGGCTTCTTCAATGCCGTATTTGCGTCTGCGATGCATCAGCTCCTGAAACGGACGCATATCCCCAGTTTCCAAATCCATCGCGACACATTCAGCTTCCAAAATGGCTTCTTTGGCGTCGATTTTTTCCTTGATTAAATCTATTGCGTCGGGGTATTGGCTGGAGATGTTTTCTAGGCGTCGGGAAAACAAGATTACTTTGTCATCTTTCTTGTGGGCTTGCACCCGTTCGCCATCGTACTTGTATTCGGCTGCGCATTTGCCGCCGAGCTTGTCAAGGATTTCTTCTGGGGAGCTCAGGCGTTCAGCCAGCATGGGTCGTATAGGTTCGAAAACCATGACTTGGAATTTTTTGATTCCGTCCAAGCCTTGCTCGACAACCACATTTGCAACCCTGCCAAGGTCCGACGAAATGCTGTAGGCTCGCTCGACGAGTTCCCGAGCTTCTTTTCCGCCTGCATAAGCTATCGCCAACGCATCAAGAACCGTCATGTCCGCGATGCCAAGCCGCAGGTTACCCGTAACCGTTCGGACAATCCATTTTGCCTCGTTCGGCGACGCATCGGTCAATAATCCGCAAAGCATCGCCATTTTCGTGTCGACGGCGCCAGAACCCGAAGTTTTAGCCAACTTGTCCAGCGCTTCGTAAACAGATTCCACTGTGAGTTTTTTGCTGAAAAAGGTGGATTGTTTCCGTTTTGTTAAGAGTTTCTGGGATGTTTCGCCGATGTCGCCGCTTTTCTGCAGTTCTGACTCGATTAGGCTTTCGCTTTGCCCTGCCGCGCGGGATAAGGCTTTAACGGCTAGTTTTTCGGCTACGCCCATCTCGACGCCCAGGAAATCGGGGTAGAGTTTGCCCTGAGTTAAGTAAACGACTTTTGCGATGACGTCTTTAGGCGTCTTCTTGAGCAGGTCCACCAGCAAATCCGTCATTTCAAGCCGTTTTGTTGTTGCCTCAATTTTCTCGTAAGCTTCGGCAATGACTGAGTAATCCATCATTTTGACTCAAAGGAAATATTATTGCTGAAGTATTAAAATTAACACCGTCGATGCATCGGCAGCTATATAGAAGGTTATATTAACCGAGCAAGCGCTATAGTGAAACCATGAAACCCTGCGTAGTTTACTTTTCAAGAACGGGAAACACCAAACGCCTAGCCCAAGCAATAGCGGATTCTGTGAAGGCGCCAATCTTTGACATGGCGTCCGCGCAGCCAGCGTCACTCGCCGAATTTGACATGTTAATTATTGGGAACCCAGTGGAAGGAGCCAGCCCAGCCAAAGAAGCCGCCGCATTCATCGAAAGCATGCCCAGCGCCGAGGGTAAAAAAGTAATCTTGTTCTGCACTTACCGCGCTTTCGGCAATGAACAGAGCAATGAAGAAGATGCAGAAGCAGCTTGAGGGCAAGGGGTACGAGACGGTTCTGAAAGTTTCGAAGAAAGGAATGAAACCCGAAAAAGAAGCAGACTTTTCAGAGATTCTCGCTGCAAGTAAGGAAGGCACTTGAAAAAGTGTATACCTATTATCTTTGTGTTCAAGTAGTCCTCAATCATTTTTTGATGCTCAAACGCCAACTGGTTCGGCAGCCGTTTTAAGCGGAAAAGCCTGATTTCTTGGATTTCGCTTTCCTGCCGTTTTATTTCGCCGCCAACTACTTTAACCAAGAAGCATGTTGGGTAGTATTCGTAGTCTACGTCGTCTTTGGTGCCTTTCTCCACGTACTCGCCAATCACGCGGACGACTTCCACGTCAAGCCCCGTTTCCTCTTTGCATTCGCGGACGATGGTTTGCTCGACCTTTTCGCCTGGGTCCATTCTGCCGCCTGGAAGCGCCCAGTAACCCTTGAAAGGCACAGTGTCCCGCTTCACAAGCAAAATCTTGTCATCTGGAAACGGAATTATCGCCGTCGCGGTTTTGCCCGTGTACCTTTTCATTTCAAACCGTCCTTCAATTGCTATCAATAGATGAAGCGGCGGAACGCATTAAGTTTTTCTAAGCTCGTTTTCGCGCAAGCTAAAATGCGATTAAACTGGCTAAAGTTAAAATATCGTTGACGGTTAAATTCTTTTGATGGGTTTAAAGAAAAAAGAAGTTGTAAGAAGGTTTATTCTTCGTCTTCGCAGTCTTCGCAATCGCAGTCGTCGCAGTCTTCTTCGTTTTCTTCTTCTTCAACAAATAGGTGATTTACCATTTCAAAAACCAACCAACGTTAACACTTGCAGCCTATAAGTCTTTTTGTTAAAAGCCTTTGGTTGTTTTTGGATTTTTCACAGGAGATTTCCACCCGTTGATTCTGGATGTAGAATTTTTGTTTTCAATGGAAACAACGGCTAAACTTTCCAATTCAAGCCAAGCTGTCGCTTACAACTTGGTATTCCTTGTCTGAAAGCCAACCTTCACTTCTCAGGCGAAGCAAGCCCTCCGCGATTTTGCCGCGGCTCAAATAGCTGTTTAGAAGGTTGTTTTTTTCTCCTAAACTTCGGATTTGCCTGTCTAAAAACGGGTCCTGCTTCGCAAGAACCTGCACGTTTTCGATTAGCTCTGACATGGCTTTGAAACGGGGAATCAGAAGCTGCTTAATCTTTGACCTGCCAAAGGCGCCTTTGAGTTTGGAGGCGAAATCGTCGGCGCTTGTCATGGACGGCGGAAGAAAAATGAAGCGACTGCTTGACCCTGACTGATAAAACGCAGCGTAAAAGGGAACATAGAACAGAGCTGGGCTCTTCAACTGCTGGTCCACACTGCCAAGCAACGCGAACTTGGCGTTAACTGCCTCCCCCAGCTTGATGGCGTCGTTAAGCCCATTCACCACAGGTTTTTCAAGCTTGAGCAGCTTCTCCGTTTCCCGCTTGAAAACAAGCATTTTGGCGTCGCGGGTGGCTTCAAGATCCAACAGGGGCTGGCGGGCACGCTTAATTTCTGCTTCCAACTCAAGCTGCAACTTGGCTGTCTGCGATTTTTTTTGTTTAGAAAGGTTTTTGATGTTTTTTTCTGCGCGTTTTAGCTCTTTCTTTAGTGCGTTGAGTTCTTTTTTGGTTTGGGCGCTTTTTTCTTTCCATCGTTTCTCGTAGATTAAATGGTTTTTTGAAGCTTGCGCTTGGGCTTCCTTCTGGTAAAGCCTGATTTTGCCTTCGCTGCTCTCGATGCCTTTTTCACTTTTTGCCTTTGATTTTTTCAGATTTTCAAGTTCATGATCGAAGCTTCTGGTGATTTCGGCTATTCGTCGTTTGTACTGGCTGTTCAGGGCGGCGACTTTGGGGTTGACGAATTCTTGCTGAGCCTTAATCTTGGCGTTGTCCTCGTCCCTGACGGCTTCCGCCGCGTAATCGAGCTCGGTGATGAATTGGCTTGTTGTTCTGTTTACTAGTCGTAGGCAATCGGCAAGCCTCTGTGTGTCTGTCTTTGGCGTCTGTTTGCAGGTTGACGATTTCCGTTAAAACAGAGGAAACTGCTGATTCTTCCAAGATCGGCGAAAGCAAAGCGTAATTTGCCGTCTGACCCGTGACTTCAACGGCTTCTCGGCGATAAGCATTAAATTCCTTTCTAAAATCCGCGTCAACAACCAAGTTTCCAACCGAAACTTCCTTCTCCTTCTTCGGCTGCGAAAAATAGTTGTCGTGGTCAGATGAGGAAAGCCAAGAAATCCTCCCTCGTTTTAGAGTTGGCTTCTAAGCTTTCCATGAACGCTTTGGCTGAAGGCAATTCATTGTAGGACATGGCGAACTGGGCGTTTTTTAGGTCGTCGAAAAGGTACGAGGTTTCGTTTCTGGGGAACAGCCACAGGGGATAGCCGATTTTGGTTAAGAAAACGAGTTTTTCCTCAGGCTGCTTCACGATTAATCCGCCGCCTTTCATTCTTTCAAGCTCAGCCAGCGCGTAAACGGCGGCTTCTTCAACTTCGACGTTGAATGGTTCCCTGCTTTTTTGCGGCGCGAAAGGCAACATGAAACGTTTCAACGCGGAGTTTAACATGGATTTCAGTTCAGAGTATAAGAGGATGCTTTTTTAAAATTTGTTGTCTCCCAACCACGAAAAACCGTCGATTTGCCCAGAAACGTTGGCGCTAAGCTTTGAAGAAGTCAGATATTTTCTTTTGGAACAGCGCCTGCTTCAACAGTTCGCTTTGCAGTATCCAGCGTTGCATCGGGATTTCAAATCTGCCGCCTATGAACTGCAGCGACTCCGCTAAGCTCTTGAAAAGGTAAGGTTTTTGCTTCATTGCGTTTCTGACGTTTTCGCGGACTTGCCATACGCCGATGGGCATGATGTATCCTGGTCGGGCTTCTCGAAGAACAATCACTGTGGCTTGCCGCCGTTCCTTCTCCAGTTGCTCGCAGGTTGCCAAGCGGGCAGAGTAGTAGCAGCCGCCTATTGCCGCGTATGTGGTTCGTCCGCTGTTGCCTTCCCAATCCGAAAAAATCGCGATGCTTTGTCCCGTCGGGTTCCAAACGGTTCCCGGGTACCACGCTTCCATGGATTCGTAGCTCCACTTCTGCGGAATCATCAAAATCTCAAAAACGTTATCCATGTAGATTGATTCGTAAACTCTGAACTCGTTGATTTCAGGGTAGGTTTTGACTTTCGCCATCAGATTCTTGGAGATTATGTCGTCGACGGCTGTTATGCTCCACCGTGTCGGAACCAGCCGCCGTTTTTTTCCACTCCGAAGGCGCCGACGCTGAAAGCCTTCTGAATCTTGCTGACCATGACGCCTCTGCTGTAGAGGTCAAGCACTGCGGGTCCAGCACGCAAATCCGTGTCGTAATACGCCTTCTCGATTTTGTCATCGTAACGTGCGTTGCCAACATGCAGGTCGCGAATCGGCGCGGAGGGACCAAACGGCTGAACATTATCATCTAGAAAGAGCGAGCTGTGGGGTTTTTTGGTAAGGTTTAAGTTCGATGTCTACGCAGCTGTCTGCAAGGGCTAACTCGCGGGTTTGATCCAAGATTTTTCCTGCAGTCCATAAAGTTTCGCACGTTAACCCTGTGTTTGCCCCGAACAAGCATGCTGCGGAAACCCAACGATTTCATCCATGGATTTCCCGAACCAGCGTTCAGGCAAATCATAAACAGCCGTGTCTTCATGCAGGGCGGCACAAGTGGACCCGCGTAGACGTTTGGGTAGCCGATTCGTCCGATGAAAACGCTGGGCGGCGACATGCCCGCGATGTCTTCGCCCATCAAGGGGACGCTTTTGAGGAAATAGTTTACTTTAAGCATGATTGGGCAACGGGTTTTGCCGCAGAGCAACCGTGAGCCTTTGCATAGGACGCAGAGGCTGTCCTGTGATGTTCGGGTGGTTATTTGGTCGGTGCTTGACAGTTTCGCCGCAGCCAAAATGTCTTTTAGCCAGTTGTCTGAACCGTGAACGTTTTGAATCGCCGATGCCGCTGACATGGTACACTTGCATGATGATTTGCATCGGCTTGATATGTTTTTCCAGAAAAAAACAAGACAGAAAACCAACGTGCTTTACCCATTAAGCCTTTGTGTAAACCGTTCAATGAATCCTTGCTTTTGGACAGCTAGATTTGAATTCATCCACATTCTAAATCAATAGGCTTGGAATGCTGGCGACGATTGCATCAATAATTTTATGACTGCCAATCATCAATTCAAATTTTCCTCCTGTAAATCGAAAATTCCGTACTGTCTCCAGGAGTGCCAATTCTTCAGGCGTAACATCCGTTTAGATCCACAAACCTGGAACAGGCAGTATTTGGTATGCCAAAAAATCCTTGCAAAAATTGATGACGCAAGTTCTCGGGAACTGCGTTTGTAGGCACGATGGTCGTGGTCGATGCCCTTTTCTCGAAGCCACTGCTAGCACAATTTTGGGCGCTTCTGAGCGGATGCAATGAGAACTTGTGCCGATGTAACTTTGAAAGCGTAAATCTGGAAATTTTGCTAGAATTGGGATTTTTAATCCTTCTGTGGAAACATTGAGAGCTTAATGCATATGCGATCTGTGAAATAGTGGTTTGTTTGAGCGTTTGGATTTATCACTTATGTAACACGCAAAATCTTGACTTAGCCTGTAGTATTGAGAATCCTGAAAATGAAGTGAATTGGCGCCCAGGCCGGGATTTGGACCCGGGTCCTGCGGGCGACAGCCGCATATACTGGACCGAACTATACTACCTGGGCTATCACGTGGCCTAAGCGCCGCAACAATACTAATAACTTAAGCTAATTAACTTTTCTCGCAGTTGACGCTGAAGAGTTGCTAGGAATTCGATTTCTTGTTGCTTGCCTCTTTGACTGAATGTTTTATGCGTAATTTTAATACATTTCTGGTTGCTTGATTGTTTGTGATGGGTGGGTGAGGAGAGGTATTAAGTAACACTGATGCTTCATCGGTTCTGCAGAGGTACTGGCTCTGCATCCTCCTGCTGATCCTCGCCGCGGCCTCGTTTCCCTTCAGTCTACATCGCCCTCTTCGCCGCCTTCGTCTTCACTTTTTTGGTTCCAGGCTTGATTGCCTACCGATTCTTCAAACTAAAATCCCATGAAATCTGGGCTTTCATCCCTCTCTTCAGCGTCTTAGTCTCCGTCGAATTGATTTATTACTTGTCCTTGGCAGTTGGCTACTCGCGGCAAACAATCCTCTTCAGCTTTCTGGCTTTGACGGCGATTTACGCGTTGGTGGTTTACTGGAAAGGCGAACCGATTTCAGCCGCCCAAAATTCCTTCGCGTGCGGCAAATCAAAAAAACCAGCCTGCTCCTGTTCGCAGTAATCTTCGCCATCGCCCTCGTCGTTTTAGCACGAAGCGTTTGGGCAAGCAACCAGTACGGCATAGTTTTGACGGGTTCAAACTGGCAGGACACGCCTCTGCACTACGAAATAATTGAAAGCCTCAACAACGGGAATTTTCCGCCGCAAATGCCTAACTTCGCGGGGGTACCCATGACCTACTATTACTTTGTTGATTTCCACACAGCCATCATCGAAAACGTCTTCGGCTACCTCCCCCAGCTTCTGCCGTTTTTAAACGCCGTTTTCATAGCCATCTTCGGACTCGCAATCTACGCGCTTGACCCGACCCAACGGCAGACGAGCAGCAATCATCGCAACGGTCATCGCTACTTTTGGCTGGGGTTTAAGCTACTTTGGGCTCTTCAACGCCCTATTCACAGGACACTTCAATGCCACCCCAAACTACGCCTACCAGTACGGCCAAAACGTTCGGGTTGCCGCCTATCTTTGACAACTTGCTCCAGCAACGACCGCTTTTGATTGGCTTTGCCCGTGTTCGCTTTCGTTTTGGCGTTGCTGCAGGAACATGGAAAGCAAAAATCGGCTTCTGCTGGCTGGGGTGATGACGGGTTTGCTTTTTGAGTTCCATAACGTCGGGTTCCTTTGCTGCTACATCGCCTTCGTCGTCGCCGTAATGTTTAATCTGAAACGGTTCAAACTCACAAATTGCCTCTACTTCTTGTTGCCGACCGTTTTAGCGTTGCCTTTCATTTTCCATAATGGCCCGCCAGCCACGATTTCGTTAAGCTTGGCTTTCGTCTAATAGCTTCGCGAAGGACCCGCCGCTCTACTACCTCCTTAACCTCGGCATACCCTTCATTGTCGCAATCATTTCCTTCGTGAAATCTGGAAACGAAACCTTGAAGGGCACCATGCTTTTTCTGCTGATGATTCCCCTTGTTCTTTTGATTACGCCTAACCCGTGGGACATGTACAAATTCTTCATTTTCGCATGGATCCCCATATCCGTTTTAGCCGCCGTGATGTTGTCTAAAACACCGAAAATCGTGATTGTGACGTTGGTTTTGCTTTCGATTTTGGCTTCCGCAAGCGTAGTCATCTACAATTTCGGAACAAATTATCCCGGCGGCAAGTTGGCCTGAGTATCAGCTTGGGCTTTGGGTGCGCAGCAACACGCCGCAGGAATCCGTGTTTTTAACTTACTACTCTATTCAGTGTCCTCCAGCCATGATAGGCGGCAGACTCACGGTTTCATCATACGTCAACTGGCCCTACGGATGGGGCATCCCTTTAAGCCAGATTGATCAACGGCAAACCGACATCGACAACGCATATCAGGGCACCCCAGCCCAGCTGGAAGCCGTCGTCAAAGAATACAAGGTCTCATACATCTACGTCGGCAACGACGAGTTGTACCATTACCCAGGCTGCACGGCAAGGTTCAACGCGATTAGCTGGCTAAAACCCGTCTACACGAACCAAAACCTCGAAATCTACCAGGTTGAACTTGCCCAGACGGCACTTGAATGTCTCGAGCATCATTTTCTTCGGAAAACTGAATTTTTCAACTCCTGTAGTCTTTCTTTGTTCGGGGAGCCTTTCTTGCCTGTCATGTACTCGATGTCGATTCTGCCGATTGTGGTTTTCTCCAGTTTTTCAGGTTTGACTTGAGCCATTTTCTTTTCGGGGTCAAGTGAAAGCTGCCGGACAAGCACTTCGAGCGCATGCTGCTTCTCCGCCAGGTCGTTGACAAGGCTCATTTTGCCGCTGAAATGGACGGAACTGTAAACGTAGTCGCATTCGTCGGTTACGCCGAAATCCAGCACCGCCTGACCCCAAACCCGATTGTTCGCTTTCTGGTAGACGAGTTTTTTGCCTTCGGGTGCGCAGTGGAAGTAGATGCAGTTTTTGGCTTGGTCGTAGCCGTGGCTCAGCGAGACAAGGTAGGGTTCGTTGTCCATGCAGAGGGCGACGGTGACAAACTTTGGTGGTTTTTAGATTTGCCGCATTTCTTCTGGGTCAGTTATTTCTCGGTCTTTGCGTCTAACATGAAACGACATACATTCACCTTAACAGCGTGGTAATATTAATTTTTTGGAGTGAGGCAATTAATGTGACCACTCGGTAGCATAATTCAAACTAACCCCGGTATTGCGATTGCTGAAACGCGAAAGAAGGTGGATAGACTCCTAAGTAAAGCAATCTCAAAGGTGGAGGAGGCAGATTTACCGTTCAAGGACAGAATCATTATTTGCTATCAAGTTCTGTTTCTTTTGTCCCTTATCCAGTCAACTGTTGGCAGACCATATCTGTTATTAAATCTTCGATCTCGTCGAATCCACCTTTACCTATATCTTCTCGATATATTACAGAGAGCCAGATTAAGTGGAAAAGTCCATTAATTACTTCAGGCGAACGCTGAGGATTAAATCCCTTCTGGCGTAAGATGCGAACTAAATTTTGAATGAAGCATTCGTCATCCTTAGTGTGCTCGTCTAATTTCTTATGGGAAATAATATGAACTATATACTCTTCGTCGCCGCTTTTGTAAAGCATGGGTAACAAAGGATTTTCCGCTAATTTTTTAATCATTGCCTTGAAGGCAGCCTTAAAATCTTTTTTGTTTATTTTATCTGCATCTTCCAGTTTTTGGAGAAATTCGTATCGGGGGCTGTATCCCTTCTTGATAAGTTCAAAAAGCAGATCTTCCTTTGATGGGTAGAATAGATAAAAAGTGCCTTTTCCTATGCCTGCTACCTTGACAATGTCATCTACTGCTGTTTTCTTTATACCGTATCTTGAAAAGAGATTTATGCTCGCCTTCTGAATGTTTTCCCGAACTTCTTCTCGCTTATTCTTTGAGAATCTGCCCAAAGTTTTCACTGATCCTTGTTTTTATCATGTTTTTTGACACAGGTAACTTTGTAAATAGGATAGCATTATAGGTCTTTTTTGTAGTACAGAAAGACCCGTATCTTTCAGAGCCCTTTCAAACATGCTCCATGAAAAACCGCGGGCTTCTGGTTCCTCGACAAGCAGCACCCCTTGCTTTTTCAATGTTCGGACTACCTCTTCCAACGCATTTTTCCAGTCGGGTATGTGATGAAGCACTCCGAAAATGAAGACCGCGTCGACACTGCCTTCTGGTAGGTCAATTTTTCTCATATCGCCGACGAAGAAATCAACTGGAAGCTTTTTCTTTGTAGCTAATGCGATTTGGTCTGGCATATAATCAAAGGCTATGATTTTCGACGGCTTAAATGTCTCTAGAATTAATTTTGTGCTGTAACCTGAACCGCATCCTGCATCCATAATTTTTGAGTTTTGAAGGTCAATGCCTTCGTGCTTGAGCATGCTTTTGAATGCACGCATTTCGCTTTGTTTCTGGATTACGCGTCTAAGGAAATTATTCATTGCAAAGAATTCGAACTTTCCGAGGCTCATTTGTGATTTTCCCCTTCATTTATGACTATGTGACTAAAATGGTTAGATTAGTCACTTATAACTTTTTCCACCCGCTACACTTGCCGAAGCTTTTCGGGGTTGATTATTTCTCGGTCTGTGGGTCTAACATGAAAAGACTGGAAAGACATTTGGACACCTTAATCAAGCAAAGCACTGCGGAAATTAAAATGTTAGCGTCGCGTCTGTCTCCCATCGCTTAGAGCCTGCAGCGGGTTAGCGCTCAGCAAGGCTTAATACTAAAATAAGAGAAATATGGCACATAAGTTAGGCATCGATTTGAGGATGTGAGATTATCAAAACCGAACCGTTTGATGTTGAAGAAAACAGTAACAGAAATAATTTTGGAAGATGACCTCATCAAAAAAGAAACAGCTATCCCAGAAAATCTTCGCCGCCGCCAACGCAAAGGGAATTTATCCCGCAAGCATCCAAGAATTCTACATGGCTCGCGGCAGAGGAGAATTCTCTGGTTTCACGGTTCCCGCAATAAATCTGCGCAGCATGACCTATGATTTGGCTCGCGCAATATTCCGAGTCGCCGAAAAAAATGATTCTGGCGCCTTCGTCTTTGAGATTGCCCGCTCCGAAATCGGCTACACTAATCAGCCGCCGATCGAGTTCGCAAGCATGGTTATGGCAGCCGCAATAAAAGAAGGCTATTCTGGTCCAGTCTTCATCCAAGGAGACCATTACCAAGCCAACGCCGCCAAATACAAAGAAAACCCCCAGAAAGAAATTGAAAGCTTACAAACCCTAATTGCCGATTCAATAAACTCAGGTTTCTACAACATCGACATAGACTCCTCAACCCTTGTCGACTTATCGAAACCGACTTACAAAGAGCAGCAGCTCCTAAATTATGATGTCTGCGCAAAACTTGCCCAGTTTGTCCGCCAACATGAACCGAAAGGAACCACGATTTCGGTGGGCGGAGAAATCGGCGAGATTGGGCATCAGAATTCGACGCCTGAAGACCTGCATGTTTTCATGGATGGACTCAAAGAAAGGCTTCCCAAAGGTTTAGTCGGCATCAGCAAGATTTCAGTTCAAACAGGAACCACACACGGCGGCATCGTCTTGCCCGACGGATCCATAAAGCAAATCAGCCTCGACTTCAACACTCTAAAGACCCTCTCAGAAACAGCCCGCAAACGATACGGACTCGCAGGAGCGGTCCAACATGGGGCATCAACTCTGCCTCCTGAAGCATTCCACAAGTTCGTCGAATGCGAAACCGCCGAAGTACACTTAGCCACCGAGTTCCAAAACATGATTTACGAATCAAAACATTTCCCAGCTGACCTGAAAAAACAAATTTATGCATGGCTAAAAGTCAACGCTGCAAACGAGGCAAAGGCGGGCGAAACCGAGGACCAATTCATCTACAAAACCCGCAAAGAAAGGGTTAGGGCCATTCAAGAAAGAAATCATAAAACTTCCAAGCGAGACACGGGATGCAATTGCCGCTGAAATCGAGGTAAAGTTTGATTTCCTCTTCAAACAACTCAACGTCGTAAACAAGAGAAAGCTGCTGGACAAATACGTACAAGCGCCTTCAAGCAAATAAAAACAAATCACGAGTTTCCAAAAGACCGATAGAGAAGGATAAACTCCTCCTCTTTCGTTTTTCCTTGCACTAATTCTTTATGTAGAAACCCTTTCGGTTCAGGGTTAACTTGTTCGGGAAGACATAGACTTGCATGAAGGTTTTGACATTTTCGTTGCGTAACAGGATTTATAGAAGGGTTGTTTAGCATTCCTAAGGCGTCTTAGATGGTAAATTTAGGGAGTCAATACCGATGCCCAACGGGTCCTCAGGGCAGGCTGGTTGCTGCAAGCATGAATCAGCATCATACGAAGCTCACATTGTGGGGGCTATCAAAGGTAACCGTTGGCGCCGAGTTTGTGGTTTTGGATGTGGGTTGTGGCGGCGGCAAAACAGTCGGTAAATTAGCCAAACTGGCGCCGAAAGGAAAAGTGTTCGGTATCGATTATTCGCCGGAAATGGTGAGATTTTCAAAAGGAATTAACAAAAAACTGATTTCTCAGGATCGCGTTGAAATAATCGAGGAGTCCGTTGAAAAAATGAGTTTTAAGGATGACCTCTTTGATTTGGTAACGGCTTGTGAAACCTACTATTTCTGGAACAAATTTTCCGATGCCTTAGCGGAAATACGACGCGTGTTGAAGCCAGGCGGGAAGCTCCTTTTGGTGAATGAGCTAAGGTATGGTGCTACTCCTGCAAAAGTGATTAAGGAAACGCACGTAAAACTCGTCCCGCTGGAGAAAATCCGCCGTTCTTTGCAGTCAGTGGGTTTTGTGGATGTAAAGGTATTCACTGAGGCTGATTCGGATTGGAACGCGATTGTCGCCCAAAAATAGCTCTTAGGCACAAGAGAATTGGTGCTTTAGGGTTTCAGGGTTTTTAGCCAATCCAAAAGAGCAATTTTCATTTTTTGGGGGCTTTCGAACACGTGCATACCGTCCATCGCTTCCAGCTTCCGCACCTGGTCGGCTTCTTCTTTGCGTACCCGCAGCTTCAGTTCTTTGCCGTTAGGCAGCTTCGTGGAAACCACGCCTTCCCTGAAATCTGTAGGCAGCAGGTAGATTTGCTGGAAGGCTTTAAGTCCCATGAGGGCGGCGTTGGTGAGCATGGTGTCGCTTATGCTGTTGACGATTTTAGCCACCGAGTTGGATGAGCAGGGTGCGATTAGGAGGAATTCGTATTTGCCGCTTTGAAGCCACGCGGCTAAGAAGGGTGAGTTAGCGTTGACTTCGACCATGACTTTGGGGAAGTTCGCTTTGATTTCTTCTTCGAGCCTGTAGAATTTGAGCATAGTGTCGGCGGCTTTAGAAATGTACACGTCGACCTCCACTTTGCCCTCAGACTGCTTCTTGAATTCCTTCATGACTTCGACTATCTCGGCGATTTTGTCGCCTGCACCCGTTATTCCCCAAGCAATCTTAGGCTTCTTGGTTTTGACGTTTTCAGCCATATGTTTAACCAGCTACTTTTTTTCTGTCCCTTCCATGAGAGCTGCGAACTTTTTAACCGTCTTCTTTAGGCTCCTGAAACCTTCCTCATCCGCCTTGACGCCTTCGAGCGTGTCTTTGCTCCAGAACGTTGCTCCCAAATTGGCGCCGAAGAAGCCGCCGCCTACAGGTATCATTCCGTTGATGATGTAGAATGTGTGCAGCTGCATAAGCGCGAATTCTTGACCGCCGTTTCGGTCGCCGCCGACTACGATGCCCATGCCGATTTTGCCTTTGAAAACGTTTTTGTCCGCTGCAACCAACGCGCGTGTCCTATCCATCAGGGCTTTGGTTTGGGCGCTTACGCCGCCGTTGTAGACGGGCGACGCAAAGATGATTCCTTTCGCTTCAGTGAGCAAGGTGTAGAGTTCTTGCACGTCGTCTTGGACTACGCATTCTTTGTTTTGGAGGCAGTAGTCGCAGTGTGCGCAGAAATCAACCCATTTTCCACGCACCGTCCAAAACTGTGTTTCGAAACCTTTCTCGCCCAGCATCCGAAGGGCTTCATTTAGAACGTACTCGGTTGCTTGATCCCGCGGGCTCCCACAAACTCCAAGTATCATAAAGCTCACAAAAAGTTAAGCATGTTTTTGAATTAAAGCCTTGCCCCGCTGCATGTTACCGTTTTGTCGTGAATTAAGGTTCAACATCGCTTTTTTTCGATATTCTTCTTAATTGCGGATATTCTTTGCTTTTGGCTGACAACCAAATCCCAAATCCTAAGGCTAAAAAGCCGTCCCGATAGAAGTTTTGATACGCATATTGCATTGTGGTTTGCGTTGAATGGTTGGTTTTAAAGGAGAAATACCATAATGCATTTACGCAATTTAGCAACAAAAATAGGCTGAATACGATAACTAATAATCCGCCTAAACTTATCAAGGCATTTCGTAGGCGGTTGGGGTTTTTGGGTCGTCTAAATTCGTTTATCAGCCATAAACCTACGACTAAGAGAAACGAGCCTGATGCAAAGTAAAGATTCCTTGTGGCATCGCTGAGACCGATGTTAAATACGGTTATTTCGCTTAATGGAATGTAGATAAGTTCTGCTCCTGCAGAGAAAACGATAACGCCTAATAATCCCAAAAAAAGCAGGACTCTAGGGTTTTTATTAACCGTAACTCTATCAATCAGTTTAGGCATAATGGGATTTATTGATTGAGTTAGTTTATAGTTTTTGTCATCTCTTGTTTTGGTTTAAAATCGCTTAGTCTGGCACTTCATGATTTCCTATGGAGACACGAGGAGCAGTGTTGGTTCCAGTCGTTTGTTTTCGAGTGCGGGGAATGCGTCGAGACTTTTTGACAAAAAAGTTATCCATTCTGTTTTCATGCCTTTAAATACCTAAAATCCTCCAAGAAAAAGTATATTGAGGAAGATTTGAGCTCTAAATCACAAAAGCAATTCGAACTAAACCCTACATTACTTTGGGGGTACCCCATATTTACATCAAAAAACCAAGGTAAAAATGGGTTGGCACAAACCGAGGGAGGGGGTCTACTATTTGTGACCAAAACCCAACACAAAAAGCAAACAAAAAAAAGAAAAGAAAGAAACGTCTGGTTAGAGCCGTTTTATGTAGCGGTTGACTTCCCAGTCGGTTACTTGGGTGCGGTACAGGTCCCATTCTCGGCGTTTTTCCCGTAGGAAGTTCTCAAACGCGGTTTCACCCAACGTCTCCTTCATCAAATCGCTGGTTTCAAACTCGTCTAGAGCTTCCTGCAGCGACTCGGGCAGCGAAACGATGTTTCGTTCTTTGCGTTCCTCGTAAGTCATCTGGTAAACGTTGAGCTCCACTGGGTCGCCTGGGTCAATGCGGTTTCGGATGCCGTCCAACCCTGTTGCCAAAAGCACAGCGAACTGCAGATACGGGTTGCCTGCGCCGTCTGGGCAGCGGATTTCGCATCGGGCAGCGTTCTTTCTGCCGCCGAAGTTTGGTACTCGGATGAGTGGCGAACGGTTTTTGTGTGCCCATGCAAGGTAGACGGGGGCTTCGTAGCCTGGAACAAGCCGTTTGAAGCTGTTTGGCCAAGAATCGAGGACGGCGCACATTTTGCGTCCATGAGCCAGTTGTCCGCCGATGAAGTTGCGTGCGAGGTCAGAGAGGAAACCGTTTTTCTCATCGTTTGCGAAGAAGAGGTTTTGGGTTCCGTCTTTGCTCCAGAGGCTTTGGTGAGTGTGCATTCCTGACCCGTTTATGCCGCTGAAGGGTTTAGGCATGTAGGTTGTGATGTAGCCGTTTCTTGCGCCCACAACTTTGCCGCACATTTTCATCGTGACTGTTCGGTCGGCGGTTTTGACGGCTTCGTCGTATTTGAAGTCGATTTCGTTTTGTCCCAACGCGACTTCGTGATGGGAAATTTCAATTTCGATGCCGAAGGCTTCGGCGGTGTCGGCGATTTCTCGACGTAAATCGTCTGTTAAGTCGCCTGGGTGAAAGTCAAAGTACCCAGCCATGTCGATTGGTTTAGGCAAGACGCCTGCTTCCTCGCTTTCTTTAACAATGAAGAACTCCAGTTCTGGGGCACAGAAAAAGATGTAGCCTGCTTTTGTGGCTTTGTCAACTGCCCGCTCGAGGACGAAGCGTGGGTCGCCTTCAAACCGCTTGTTTTGGGGGGTGTAGATGTCGCAGATGAGTCTGGCGCTGGATTTTTCTTTGGGACGCCATGGCACCACAGCGAAAGTTGTTGGGTCAGGGTACAGCACCATGTCGGATTCTTCGATTGGGCGGTAACCAGTTATGCTGGAGCCGTCGAATGATTGGCCGTTTTCAAAAATCGTTTCAAGGTTTTTTGAGCTTACGGCTAAGTTTTTGAGCATGCCGTTTATGTCTGTGAATTGAAGCCTGACATATTTGATGTCTTGTTCTTGGATTTGCGCAATGACTTTGGTTACGCTTTCTTTCCATGATGCGTCTTTAAAATTTCTCATTTTCCCATTTCACCTTAGCGTTAAGTGCTATTTGCCTGCTGAATTAATAAGCGTTTAAGCATAAATATCTTTAACGTCCCAGCTCAGCTTATAAGGGAAATGAACAGTCGTCTATAAATCAACGGTTTTTTTGACAGGTAAACAAAGGGCAATGGCGTCTGAGAGTGAACTTTAAAGGAAAAAACGCTAAAATTAAAGATTAAAAAGAAAAAAATTAAGGCAAGATTGAGGTTGACTCAAAGCTTGCTTGTTTTGCGATTGCGTTGTTTGCTTAGTAGTCGAGGTACTTCATTATTTCCCATGGGGAAACGTACAGGCAATACTGGTTCCAATCGTTTGTTTTGAGTTCGATGAATGCTTCGAACACGTGGTCGCCCATAGCTTCTTTGATGACTGTGTCGCTTTCCATCTCATCTAATGCGCCTTTGAGTGTGGTTGGCAGCTCTTTTATGCCGAGTTCCTTGCGTTTCATCTTGGTCAGTTTGTAAACGTCTTCGTCCACTGGGTCGCCTGGCTCAATCTTCTTCTTGACGCCGTCTAAGCCCGCCATCATTATGCATGCGAATGCCAAGTACGGGTTGCATGATGGGTCAACGCCTCGGTATTCAACGCGTTTCTGGGCTGCATGCGAGGGTCCTTTGTAGTACATGGGTATGCGTGCGAGTGCTGAGCGGTTGGCTTTTGACCACATGACGTAGATTGGGGCTTCGAAGCCTGGAACAAGCCGTTTGTAGCTGCTAACAGTTGGGCAACACACTGCAGTTAGGGCTTTGGCGTGGGCAAGTATGCCTCCTACGTAGTATCTGCCTGTCTGGCTGAGTTCGCAGTACTCGTCTTTTGCGTCGTACATGGCGTTTTTGCCGTCTTTCCAAAGGCTTGAGTGAACGTGCATGCCGCTGGCGTTGTCAAGGTAGATTGGTTTTGGCATGAAGGTGGCGATTAAGCCGCGTTTTTTGGCGATGTTTTTGGCGACGAATTTGAAGAAGAGTGCGCGGTCAGCTGTTTCGAGAAGTTCGCCGTATTTGTAGTCGATTTCTACTTGGCCCACTGTTGCTACTTCATGGTGATGTTTCTCGATTGTTAAGCCAAAGTTGTCTTCCAGTACCTGTGAAACTTCGTTTCGGTACTCAACGGTTGTGTCTTCTGGCGGGGTTCGGTAGTAGGCTTCTTTAGGCCGCAGGATGAAGCCGCCGGGCGTTACTTCTGGAGAGTTCGGCACCACACGTGGCGCACCCCATGCGTCTCCTTCGCCGCTTTTCGGAGCAGCCCAAAGGTCCCATGTCAGCTTGGTTGGGTCGATTGAGGTGAATACGAAGTGTTCAAGTTCAGGCGCGAAAATCCCAGTGTACCCCATATCCTTAGCGGCTTTAATTGCTCTTTTCGCAACGTAGCCTCTTGGGCAGGTAACGGAGGGTTCTTTTGCTCCTGAAGCTTCCAATGCGTCGCCCAGAACGATTGCGCTTTTTTGCGTTTCATCGGTTACCCATGGCATTATCGATAAGGTTTTGGCGTCTGGCATGAAGATCATGTCGGATTCTTCGATTGATTTGAAGCCGCGAACAGAAGATCCGTCGAAGCCGATGCCGTCGGTGAATGCTGAGCCGCTTATGTATTCTCTGGCTGGTAGAACCATGTCTTGGAGTATTCCTCTTACATCGACGAATGCGCTGTGCACCCATCGGATGTTGTTTGATTTGAGAGTTTCAATAGCTTTCTTAACTTCACTCATGATTTTCACCATACTAAATCATATGTTTTAGATTCCATCTGAAACATAAACATATATAAGCTTATCTCTTAAAACATTGAATAAACGTTCACCATGGGAAAATAAACGCGGCGCCTATGGGAGTTCATAACTCTTATGAAGGGGTCATAACACCTCATAACGAAAAAAGCCTAATCTTCACCTTGCGAAGCTTATGTTTCTCTGCGCAGGAAATCTCCAACATCCAACACGTTTTTAACCGCTACCTTCTCGGTGGCCGCTAAGTCGCCCGCAATCCACCCAAACCCGAGGCACTCGCCAAACTCGTTAAGCACCAAAGTAGAATCGCCCCTACGCTTGGAACCCATCACCTTCACCACACCTGACCCGAAGATGTCTCTGCCGCAGATGAAAAGCCAAGCAGCCTTACGATCAACAACAACCTTGTTCGCCGCTACAGGCAAAAGCATGTTGAGCAGGTTAAAGCTGGGGAAGAAAACCCCGTTTTTGACTTTGCCAAGGTACAAGCCAGCATAGTAGAAGGTGTCTTGCATCTTTTTGAGGCGGGGATTCAGCAGGTAGAACCGTTGGTTTTTCTCAACCGTGAACTCTGGGTTAAAGACGATTTTGGCGCCCAAACGCACTGCAAAAACCTCAAGCGGCTTCATCGCTTAGCCTCCCGTTTGAGTTTGCAGACAAAGAAACCCTGCGTTTCCCCGGGCCAAAGTCTCTTGCAAAGAGCCATGGTAGCATCGAGTTTTTTGCCGAAAACCTCAGTCAACCCGTTTGATCCTATGCAGTCAACCTTTTGGATTTGAAGTCCCAGGTTTTTGATTGCCCAATCCATGTTTAACTCGTCTTCTTCAGGTTCCAGCGAACAGGTGGAGTAGACGATTTCGCCGCCGTCGGCTAAGCATGTTGCTGTTTCCTTCAAAATTGCCTTCTGCACTTCAGCGTTGCGTTCAACGTCTTCAAAGGTTCTGCGGTAAAACCACTTGTTGTCGCCTGCAAAGTTGCCCGAGCAGGGAACATCCAGCAAAATGCGGTCATACTTCCGATTCAACATGCCAGCTTGACGCGCATCAACATTGAAAACGATTGTGTTGCTCACGTGACAACGCTCCAGATGATTAGCCAACGCGTTCAGCCGCATCTTATTTATGTCCAACGCAGTTATGACGCCGCTGTTTCCCATTATGTCCGAAAGCTGAAGCGTTTTTCCTCCTGGCGCCGCACAGGCATCCAGCACCATTTTTCCACCTAAAGCCGTGAAGAGTGAGGCGGGAATTTGGGCGGCTGCCTCCTGAATCGAGTACAACCCGAGCAGGTATTCCGCTGTGGCGCCGGGGGAAACTTTTGATTTGTTGACCCAGTACCCCGCAGTCAAAAAAGGTATTTTTTCAAGTTCAACTCCTAAGCCGCGGAGCCGCTCGGGAAGTTTCTTGGCTTTTGCGTTTTGCTGGTTAATGCGTATCGATTGCCGCAGCTGAGTTTCCCTGTAGGTCCAGCCGAGCCGTGCGTAGCGGTCTAGGAAAAACTGTTTTTGTGACATTCACTCTACATTGCGGCAAAGGGAATAAAAACTTTGCAGCGGCGCCTGACCCTGCATAATTGCTGGAAGAGTTCCTAAGTCTGTTTTTACTAGGCATTACTTAGGACATGATATGAAAAAGCATTTGGAGTATAGTATTAGGGGTTGAAGAGTGTTTAGAGAGCAGTTTGCTTTCTTAGCGTCTTTAGTTTTAGTTCCCTTCTTTGGGCTATCTTGGTTCCATATCTTTTCCTAACGTAACTTGTCCTACACTTGTTTGAGTGGTACACTTTTTTTGGATCATACGTTTCAAATACGATGCCACAGTGGCAGGTTCTAATGAGAACTACACTACTTAATCTCTCAAAGTTTTCCATATTACGCTACCCAACAATTTTTACATTCAAGAAACTTGTGAAGAGTCTTATCCACATCGGTATACTCAACGATTAAGATAATAAGTCCTTCTTTTCCATTTACTCGCTATTTTTTTTAGACTCGTTGTTCATATCTCCATCCCATTAGGATCTAACAAGGCTCTTGCTGCTAAGGCTATTTCTACGCTGTGCAGATCTAACTTATCAAAATTAGAAGAAGAAACCAAATATCTTTTGTGCCATGCCAATTAATAACAACCTCAAAGAAAATAATGCCATTTTCTTGTAATTATCTAGAACCTACCTTATGCTTACCTGCCTTATACTTCCCCATGCCACAATCAAGACACTTAACGACATCTTCATCTTCTTCAAGGCGAGTGCTACCACAATAAGGACACTTTGGATATAAAACGTTATTCAGGTTTTTCACAGCTTGTTTACTCACCTTGTTTGTATCTTAACTACCTTATTTTAGTGTTGGCTATTTCTCCCTCCTATTTTTTGGCAGGTGCAATGCGATAGTTCGCGTATATTTCTGCTTGAGTTAGTCCATAAAACTCTGCATATCCCTGTGTGAGTGTTTTCTTGTTTTCAAGACATTCAGGATTAATGCAGACATACTCGCCACATACACCCTCTATTCGTTTAAGCATTTGACCACAAGCAGGACATTTCATAATCAGTCAATTCACTTTCTATGCTATGCAGATTTAAGACTTATCATCAGTGAAAACTTGCACGCATTGACAACAGAAGATTCAACTTCTCAGCGTCATAAACAGACATTGAGACTTGAAAACCGTATTCTGTTCCATTATGATACTTGAAAAAAGCTTTAGTGTAGAACTTTGGTATTACAGTCAGAGGAATACACTTGGAGCGGATAAGTGGTTACTGTGCGAATTTGAAGAAAGCTCATTGGGACTTTTTTGAGGCGATTGAGGCTTCAAACTCATTTAGGCGTGAACTTCGACGAATTGAACGCCGACAAGTTCGGTGTGTCCTTGGCTTTTTAGTCCTTCAACCGCTAAACATGCCTGGATTGCTTCTTTGATTCTTTTCATAACTTCATCAAGGGTTTTAGCTTGGGTATGGCAGCCTGGCAATTCTGGAACTGAAGCGACGTAGTATCCGTCTTCATCTTTCTCAACAACAACACCGAATTTCATGAGACTACCCGATGTTACGTCAATGGGTAAACTATTACTAAAGGCTTATTGCCCAACATCAAACAGAGCGTTTGGCCTGCGGGGCGGGATTTGAACCCTCAGGGTACAAGTACAAACTTTTTCTAACTTTTAGAAAATTGCCATTTTCAGTAGCGAGGGGATACATTTTTTAGGTAAGAAAGTAAGATTGTGTTGGGTAAAAATAAATGGCTCAGAATGAAAAGGCTGACCTTACGATTCTCAGCGAAAAAGGCCAAGTTGTTATACCTGCAAAAATAAGGTCACGAATGGGCTTGAAACCTAAAACAAAATTCCTCGTCTATGAGTGCAATGACTCAGTGATACTGAAGAAGTTTGAAGAGCCCGACTTATCAAAAGAGCTTGAAGCCATGTACAAAAGAGTCGATGAAAGAATCGCAAAATACGGCGAACTTTCAAACGACGAGATAAACCAAATAATCCATGAGCACAGACAAAAGAAAAAGACGCCAAAGTGACAAATTAAGAATGAAAGTGCTCCTTGACACAAACGTCTTAGTTTCAGCTTTAATAAAGCCAGGGAACCCACGTGACCTATTTAACAAATTATCAAAAAATAAACAGATAATTTTGTCCAGAGCCATTCTCGAAGAGTTTCTCGACGTAATCGAGGACTTTAAGGTAGCAAAATACACAAACGAACAGGACACAACTGTGTTTCTTAAAGCATTAGGAAACGCCGCGACAATAGTGCAGGTGAAATCTAAGTTCAAGGCTGTGGTGGAGGATCCTGATGATGACATTATTGTGCGAGCAGCTTATGACGGTAAAGCTGACTATATTGTTTCAGGCGACAAGCATCTGCTCGCATTGAAAGAATCCAAAGGAATCAGAATCCTAACTATTAATGAAATGCTGAATATCCTGAATAGATAGCATTATTTTATACCCTGATGGAAAGGGTGAAACTTCGGGTTTTTCCGCCTCTCCGTATCGGTGCAATGGGTCGCAAGCTTGGACCTATTGGTGGCTGGCGGGGACAGGTTTGAGCCCTCGTTTGAACCCTCTGGTGGTTAGTGGCAGGCGCATCGAAGAAAAGCAGAACAACCCGTACTATCCCAAATAATGGAAGCGTCATAGTTTAGTTATTACTTGTGGACACTTTGCATGTGCACTGTGCTGCTTCAATTTTTATAGTTGAAAACTTACTCGTTATTGGGGAAGCTGTTGAAGAATCCTGCCACTTACGTATCCGAAACAGTTTTGGAGAGGGAGGAGACGAGCTCGGGGGGTTATAGAGGCGTGTAGAACGGAGAACGGGTTCAACGCCAGCACGCAACTGTATCATCAGCTGTGGTTAAGAGATTTAGTTTACTCGGAAGATGTCCTGCTAGGACTCGGGTACCATAGGGATGTTGAAAATCACTTATCGGAATTCATAAAATTGCAGCGCAGCAACGGGCAAATGCCAACCGTCATTGATTTCAGCGTCAGCAAATTGATTCGTCAAAGGTTTCAGCGCTGCTCATCCGATGCAGAAATCTTGTTTGTCATAGGGATGCGTAAGTTTGCTGCCGCTGGAGGCGACAAGTTTTTTGAAGAAAATGGCGCGGCTGTGAAGTCATGCGTTGCGTTCCTTGAGGGCAAGCTGGATGCGCATCGGTTTATCCCTGGCATGGATTGGAGGGATGCGATGCCTGTCTACATTGGGAAGTGTCTACTTGCGAACCAGATGCTTCTAGCCGACATGTACGAGTTGCAGGGAAACTTTGCGGCGGCGAACTTGGTTAAGGAAAATGTGAACAGGCTCTTTTATTTGGGGGAGCTGGGTTGGTATGCCGACGCTGTTTCTTGGGTTGGCGGTGAACTTGTGCAGGATCGTCATTTTGATTGCTTCGGAAACGCCTTAGCCATCCTCAACGGAACAGCCCCGGAAAAATCTTTCCAAGGTTTCCTTCGGGGTTTTGAAGTTGCAAAAACAGCTTTCGGCTACAGAAACATCACGCCATACTACGAGTTCGACCGAGAAAAGGCGCTGGCAACATGGTACAGAAAGTGCCGCGTGCCGTTCGGCGTGTTTCTCAGAAACAGACCGGGCAAATACCAGAACTCCGCGATATGGCCTTTTGTCGAGGTGCGGGTGATTGAGGCGCTACGGAAACTGCATGCCGCTGGCGAGGCGGAGGCAGCAGCCAGCCTGCTCCTTGGGCGCGAGGGCTTTAGCGAGTATTATGATCCAGCAACGGGGGCGCCTGAGGGCAGCGGGGGGCAGCTTTGGACAGCAGCGGCGGCGCTTACGGCAATTAACCATGGCAGGTCATGAAAACCAAAACCCACGCAAAATCGAACCCGCCGCCGAGAAAGTCGCAATGCCCATACGCGACAATGCCGTCTATGTTGAGTCAACATGGAAAGTCGCAATCCGCCCATACCAAAGTCGCAACACTCAAGCAGAAACCAAGCCTAAACCAAAAAAGCAACCCAAAACACAAAGCCCAAAAGCGGAAAGTCGCAACTTTCACCAAAACAAAAGTCGCAACAAAAAAATATCTGCAAAACCCTAAAAAACCGCAAACCCAAAAACAGCCAACCCAATTGAAAACCAAACCCGCAGAACCCAACTTTTTCAGCAAAGCTTGCCATAAAGTTAATAGGCTACAAATTCACTTTCCATGTCAGTTCATCAATTTCGAGTGTTTATAAAAATGCTGCAAATATCCAAAAAAAGATGCTTCAAAGTATTAAATTCATTCAAAATGGAGTTTGAATAATTATGGCGCGTTATAGGCAAACAGACGAAATAGTTAAACTGATGGAGACCCCAACTTTCATACGCAACACAAGCATCATCGCTCATGTTGACCATGGAAAAACCACGCTTTCCGACAGCTTACTAGCTGCCGCAGGCATCATCAGCACGCAGACTGCGGGTCAAAAACTGTTCCTTGACTCATGGGATCTTGAGCAGAAACGTCAAATGACCGTTTTCGCCTCAAACGTCAGCCTAATCCACACCTACAACAGCCAGGACTACCTCATCAACCTCATCGATACACCCGGACACATCGACTTTTCAGGCGCCGTAACAAGAAGCCTTCGAGCAGTCGACGGCGCACTTGTCGTTGTAGACGCAGTAGAGGGACCCATGACCCAGACAGAAACCGTCCTCATGCAAGCCCTACGAGAACGCGTCAAACCCATCCTGTTCATCAACAAAGTTGACCGCCTAATCAAAGAAATCAAGCTTACTCCGCAGGAGATTCAGAAAAGATTCGCAAAGATTCTCATGAGAGTAAACAACCTGATCGAGAAGTATGCTCCTGCCGAACACAAGAAAGATTGGCAAGTAACCGTCGAAGACGGACGTGTAGCATTCGGCTCAGCCCTTCACAAATGGGGCTTAAACATTGACCACATGAAACTGAAGAAAGTCAGCTTCCAAGACATCATCGACGCATACACAGGCGACCCCATAGATGTCGGACGCAAAGTAGACGAACTCAGCAAAAAAGCACCCCTACCTGACCCAATCTTAGACATGTTCTGCAAACACCTACCAAACCCATACGAGGCGCAGCCATACAGGCAGCCGCAGATTTGGCCAGGCGACGTTGCAAGCCCAACAGGCCAAGGCATGGCGAAAGTTGACCCTAACGCTCCATTACTCATGTGCATATCCACCATCGAGGTTGACCCGCACAGCGGCACCGTTGCAATCGGCAGAATATTCAGCGGCTCAGTTACCCGAGGAAAAGTAGTTCAACTTGTCAGCAGCAACCAGAAAGGCACCATACAACAGGTTTTCATGAGTATGGCAACAGACCGAGTTATCATTGATCGCGTTCCAGCAGGCAACATCGGCGCCATTTCAGGTTTACCATCAATCCACGTCGGCGAAACCATCGCTGAAGACGGCGCAGAGGTTCACTCGTTTGAAGGCTTAAGATACGTTTCCGACCCAGTTGTAACCGTAGCCGTCGAGCCCGAAGACGTCAAAGACCTGCCGCTATTCGACAAAGTCATGCATAAACTAACAACAGAAGACCCTAACCTGCACTTCATCATGAACAAGGAAAGCGGCGAATTTCTCCTCTCAGGCATGGGTGAGCTTCACCTTGAAATCACAGCTTACCGCATGCAGGAAGCAGGCTTAAAAGTGAAGCTAAGCAAACCCATCGTTATCTACCGAGAAACCATAAGCCACGACTACCGCGGCCCAGCAATTATGGGTAAAAGCCCCAACAAACACAACAAACTCTGGATAACCATCGAGAAGCTTTCCGACGAAGTTATTGAAGCAATCAAAGAAGACAAAATTAATGACATGATGAATAGAGACGAGCGAACGAAAGTTTTGCGTTCACTGGGTTGGTCAACTGACGAAGCGAAGGGTGCAGTGGCAGTTGAAGAAAACAACATTCTCTGCAACCGTATCCGAGGCAGACAGTACGTGGAGGAAGTTCTTGACCACATTAAAACTGGGTTCCGCGAAGCAGTCCACACATCACCCCTCGCCAAGGAACCAGCGTATGGCCTCAAAATAAACTTGGAAGACATTGTCCTCCATGAAGACCCAGTGCACCGCGGTCCAGCACAGGCAATCCCGATGACTTGGAGACCAATATACTGCGCAATCCTCCTTAGTGATCCGAAACTGCTTGAGCCGTTGATGAGTTTCGAATGTAAAGTTCCAAGCGAATTCGTAAGCGCCGTAATCACGATGCTCAACAAAAGACGCGGAAAAATCCTTGACATGCCCTCCGAAGAAGACATGATAACCGTCAAAGCAGAAATGCCAGTCTCCGAAAGCTTCGGCATCGCCGACGAACTCCGAGGTTCAACCTCAGGCAGAGCTTTTTGGGCAACACAATTCAGCCGCTGGGCACCCGTACCAGAACAAATGCAGGCAGAAACCATCAAAAAAATCCGCGAACGCAGAGGACTACCACTGATCCCGCCAAAACCAGAAGAATACTTCGAGAAAGAATAAACCGTTCCCCCATTTCCTTTTTTCAGTTTTGTTTTTTGCGGTTATTTTTTGTCGCAAAAAGTAGACCCCCCGCTGGGTAGGTTCAATAAGCAACGAGTTTTGTAAAACCCATATTTACATTGGAATTTTGATGTAAATACTAGACCCCCTCCCCCCGGTCTTTGAACCCATCTTTACCTTGATTTTTTGATGTAAAAATGGGGTACCCTTCTTGGATAAGCATATTTCAAGGAGCATGTTTTGAGTTGCTTTCTTGTTTTGGGGCTTGAGGCGTTTGAATTTGAGTAAGTGACCTTTCTGAAAAAGTGCAATTTCAGCCGAAAGAGCATATTTGGGACATCTATAGGAGCCTAATAGGCAGGAATGCGTGGGGATGGCGTTTTCTTAAGTAAACCAACAAGCCAGTAACCGCCACAACAATGACTCCTATTGCCGCTGAGCCAACGACTATTGCCGTTGTTGGAAAGGGCTTAGGTGAAGGCGTCGGCAACGTCTCTGGTTGGGATATGGTGAAATTTATTGTTTTTGAGGCTCCGACGTTTCCAGCAAGGTCTCGAGCGTAGACCGTAACATTATGCTCTTGGTAAGACAAGCCAGTCAGCGTGGTGTTTCCCGCAACAGTCACATTGCCCTGTCCATCTAAACAATAACCTATCCATGAAGTAAGTTCATCTACTGTGAAGTTTAACGAAAAGCTGTTTTGGCTGCAGGTTTGGTTTTCGGCGGACAGAAATGTTGTGACAGGAGCCTTTCCATCATCCACAGTAAAGTAGACTGTGGCATTGTCCGAGAAAGTCCATGGCGGGGTAATGTCCCAAAAAGTTTCTTCGTAAACCGTCACGTTATGCGGTCCCTCAGGCAAAACAGGCAGAAACACAGACCCATTAACCATTACTTGAAACGAATTATCAAAGTATTGAATCGCAGAAGGAATCGAAACATTGCCTTTCCCATCTAAGGTGTAAGTCATCGAATAATGGATATTGCTCCCGCCGCCTAAACCGCCTTCGCTGACACTTAACTCAAGCACGCCAGGACTGTAAGTTCTATTCGTAGGCGATATGATGGTAACTGCCTCAGCAACCTTGCCAGTCTGAAACCCAAAAACAACCAAGAAAACCATCAACAAAAGAATCAACGCCAACGCAGCTTTCCGCAAACACTCTCACACCAGAACACTTGCCTCAAGCGCCATTTAGCTCTCCCCAAAGAACAGATTGTTCCGCCAAAAGAACAGCAAGATCCTTAAGGTTAATCGGTTCGCACTTCCGCTAACTTTGACCACGCTGCCAATATTCAGTTTTAAGTTTTGCCCTCGCTTGCTTGAGGAAAGGTCAGTTGAACACAATGATTTAAGGACTGTTTGCTATGTTTTGACCCTGCTTAAAAGAATTTATTCGTTAAGAGAGCCATTTTCAGTGGTGCCTGACGGGTTTGGGAGTATCACCAAATAAGCAAAGAGTACTCCAAAAAGAGGCAGAGAAACGCTGAGAACGGCATCTGCCATGTAAATTGTTCCTGTCCCAGTTGCAATCTTAACGGTTGAAGGCGAATAAGGGATAAGCGTTGACGAGAAATTAAACCGATTCGTAGGATCCATGATGTAGTGAGGAACACCATAAGTCTGATACGTCGAGATAATTACATTGGGATGCTCTGGATTTTTCATGTTAAACGTGTAAATTCGAGCAGTTGCCGCGCCCCGTCCCTTATCTAGGTCTTGTCTGTTAAAGAAAATCTGTTCTCTGTTTCCAACTCTTACGTTGGCAGCTGGGCCATAATCGCAGTCATGCCCGTTTAGCGTCATAAACACGTTCGGATAATTGTTCAGTATTTTTTCGAAGTGTGTAGCCCACGCGACATCGATAAGATTCCTATGCCGTAAGTTCCGTTTCCATTAAGAAAATTATGCGTTGCCACAATCACGTTTACACTCGAATTACTTTTGATAAGCGTCTGCATCCAATCTAAGACTGTTTGGTTAGCGTTATACTCAATGTTAATGATCATAAAGCGATAATTGCCATAATGAAACTGAACAGCTGTACTTTTGCCGTCGAAAATATCTCCAACCCAGTAACGCTCTTGCCTCATAATTGTGACATTAAAGGCAGGGTAGTTTCCTCCCAGCCAGGAAGTGTCAGGATCACCGTCACCTATTCTGGTTCCGTTGCGGGGAAGAAGGTCGTCATGGTTTCCGCAGTTCCAACAATATGGAATACCATGTTTGTAAAAAATCATCATGGCATTGTTTGCGTTTGCCCATTGTGCTGGTACGTTAGCAATGTTTACGATGTCACCTGTGTGGACAACCATCATAATCTTCATGGCTTGGCTGTTGTTCACGATCCAGTTGTCTAAATTGTTATATAATGCTGGGTAAGTTTGAGGCAAAAATTGAGTATCTGTAATCTGAACTATACTAAAACTGTTAGACATCAAATTCTTGTTTAACTTAGAAACATCGTTTTCTAAGCTTGTTACTGATAGTACCACCGTAGCAGCCAGTAACATGCTAAGGATAATGACTTTTGTTTTTTTGTTGAATCTCAGTAGTCTTTTTGCGGGGTTAAACATAACCCGAACAGCTTGCTTTCCAATCTCTTAACACTATTCAATAGAACACATGTTCTGAAAAGTAGACTCTACGAAAATCGGTTCGCATTAAGCTGTTTAAACCAATCTTGACCTTCAAACCCTACTTAAGCAACTTGCTTCGAACTACAAGCATAAGGGCTAACAATGATGTTTCTACGTTTTCGATGTAAACGGTCAGCAACCTGTTATCCGTTGAGTTAGAGCCAAGGTTGCTGGGCACGTTATTTCAAGAATCTTTTTGGTTAAATTTAAAAGGAGCCTTTTCTTGAGCGGTAACCAAGTGACCTGTGGCTTGAATGCCTCGGCAAATTGATGTTATCTGCCATGTTACAGGTGGGTTTTTCGCTTTTATTTTGCTTAATTTTAAATATGACTCTATAAACTCCTATTGGGTAGGTCTTAGACCATGGTAGAGCAAAAGCTGCATGCTATTCTAATTACAGGTAGAACAATCGATCAGGGCGTAGGGAAAGAGATGGGGAAAGGCTCCAAAGAATATTTTGACAGCTCCGCCATCTGCGTAATCGATGAGGCTGACATGAAGAAATTCGGCATAAGAAGCCGCTCAAACGTGAAAGTCACTTCAAAATACGGTTCAGTCATCGTGAAAGCATCCAAAAACCCCTATGGCTCCAACCCCGGCTTGGTTTTCATTCCATGCGGTCTATGGGCAAACGCCATCTGCGGAGACGAAACCTTCGGCATGGGCATGCCCCTGTTTAAAGGGTTCAGGTTGACGTGGAACCCGCACCAAACGAAGTTGTTTTGACCTTAGATGAGCTTTTGATAAGAGGAGTATGGACGGTAATCATTAATGACTACAGAAACTAAATCAGTTGTTTGTCCGATATGCGGCTGCTTATGCGACGACCTTGAAGTTACAGTTGAAAACAACGAGATTGTCAAGATGAAGAATGGCTGCTCCGTCTGCGAAGCCAAAGATGGTTCACGGCTACAAAAGCGAAGAACGCATTCTAAAGCCCATGATACGCAAAGAAGGCAAACTTAGCCCGTCTCGATGGATGAAGCAGTCCACACAGCAGCCAAAATCCTAACAGACGCAAAATACCCCTTGCTTTTCGGCTGGAGCAGCTCAACAAGCGAAGCACAACGCATCGGCGTGCAGTTAGCTGAAGAATTAGGCTCAGCCTCGATAACTGTTGCAGCGTTTGCCACGGTCCCTCAGTTATGGCTACGCAGGAAATCGGTATCCCCGCAGCCACTCTTGGGCAAATCAGGCACCGCGCAGACCTAATAGTTTACTGGGCATGCAACCCATGGACTTCGCATCCGAGGCACCTTGAAAGATACACCAGCTTCACGGAAGGACGCTTTGAAGGCAGCGAATGGAAAAGCTACCTTGAAAAGCTGAAGGGTACCGCAGAGCACGCAAAAAAGTCGAGGCGGCTTCACGGCGAATAGTTGATGATTATACATCCTCCAGTTGCTCCTCGAGGCATGCACTGTCGGTGCGCCTCCGCAGACGATGCAGAAAGCGGGGCGTAAGCTGATTGTTGTTGACGTCAGAAAAACGATGACTGCTGAGGCAGCTGACTACTTCATTCAGGTGGAGCCGAACAAGGACTACGAGATTCTTGATGCCATGCGGTGTTTAGTTAACTGACCAAGAACTCGACGTTGACAAAGTCGGCGGTGTCCCAGTTGAGTACCTCAAAGATGTTACTGATGCGATGGTGAACTGCGACTTCGGCGTCATCTTCTTCGGCCTTGGCTTAACCCAGAGCATTGGCAGATTCAGAAACATCGAAATAGCAATCGCATTGACACGGGACCTTAACAGAAAAACCAAATTCGTAATCTCACCCATGCGAGGACACTTCAACGTCACAGGCGCAAACGTGGTTTTCGCTTGGACAACAGGCTACCCATACGCAATTGACTTCTCACAAGGGTACCCGCAGTATAACCCGGGAGAATTCACAACCATCGACCTGCTCAGACGCGGCGACAACGACGCAACATTAGTTATTTCCGCAGACCCAGGCGCGCACTTCCCCAAAGTAGCTGTCCAAAACATGATGAAGCACCCCCTAATCACCATTAACCCAGACATGAACGCTATTTCAAGGCTTGGCGACGTAGTGTTTCCAACGCAGTGGTGCGGCATAGAATACGAAGGTACAGCTTACCGCATGGACCATGTGCCGATAATGCTGCGCAAAGTTGTTGAGCCGCCGCCGGGAATCCTAAACGACGAGGAGCTTCTGAAGAAAATTCTTGATGAAGTTCGAGCAATCAAAGCCAAAAATCCAGAAACCGAAACTAACGCCGAACTTAAAGCACGCAACAAACTGGCGCCTAGGATCGAAATTAAGCAAAGAAAGAAAACAAAAAAAGCGGAGGTTGCTTAAATGACTGAGTTACTCATAAAAAACGGCTTCGTCTTTGACCCCATAAATGGGATTAACGGGGAAAAAATGGATATAGCAATCAAAGAACGGCAAAATCGTCCAAAAAGTCAGCGCCAAAGCCCAAGTGATTGACGCTTCAGGTTTAACTGTTATGCCGGGCGGGGTTGACATCCATACCCACATTGCGGGTGGAGAAGTTAACACTGGCAGAATAATTCGTCCAGACGACCACGTTAAGGATGTGGAACGCAAAACCGCAATGACCCGATCGCGGCACTGGCTACTCTATTCCATCCACTTTCACTACTGGTTACCGTTATTCCCGTATGGGTTACACAACCGTTATGAATCCGTCAATGGCGCCTCTGGAAGCTAAACATACCCATGAAGAATTAAACGACATACCCTTGCTTGACAAAGCCACTTACCCGCTTATTGGCGACTGGTGGTTTGTTCTGGAGAACTTGGCAAAAGGCAACATCGAAGAATGCGCCAAACACGTCGCTTGGATGCTTGACATAACCAAAGGTTACGCCATAAAAATCGTTAATCCAGGCGGCTTAGAATCTTGGGGTTTCGGGCATAACGTCCATAGTATTGATGACCAAGTGCCGAACTTCTGCATTACC
Source organism: Candidatus Bathyarchaeota archaeon (assembly GCA_963780185.1). Taxonomy (GTDB): domain Archaea; phylum Thermoproteota; class Bathyarchaeia; order Bathyarchaeales; family Bathycorpusculaceae; genus Bathycorpusculum. Next base: position 317,114 of record CAWABA010000006.1, read on the forward strand.
CCGCGGGAAATCATGTGCGGCTTAGCAAAAGTTAACGCGATGCTGAATTTGCCTCACTCTATTCATCTTCACACAAATAATCTGGGAATACCCGGCAACTACACAACCACACTGGACACTATGAGAGCGCTTGAAAGCGTGCCATACAATGGCAGACCAGTTTGCCACATTACCCACTTGCAATTCTCAAGCTTTGCAGGTGACAGCTGGGTACACTTCCAATCAGCATCAGAGGAAATCTCAAACTACATCAACGCACACAACCACATGACCTTTGACATGGGACAAATCATATTCTCAGAAACCACAACCATGACCGCTGATGGACCCTTCGAATTTTCACTCTACGAGCTTGGCGGACACAACAAATGGGTCAACAGCGACATCGAAACTGAAACCAGCGGCGGAATCATACCTATACACTACAAGAAAAACAGCCCGGTAAACGCGCTTCAATGGTCCATTGGGTTGGAGTTAGCTCTGCTAATTAAAGATCCCTGGAAAATGATGATGACAACCGATCACCCCAATGCCGGGCCATTCTTTGCTTACCCACGTGTACTGGCTTGGTTATACAGCAAGAAAGCACGTGAAGCCACGTTGAATCATTGCAATAAGAAAGCCCAGAAAAAGAGTTTGCTGCCGACAATCGACCGTGAAATGACCCTGTACGAGCTTGCGATTATGACTCGTGCAGCCCAAGCTAAAGCGCTGGGGCTCAAAGACAAAGGGCACCTTGGTGTTGGCGCAGACGCAGACGTCGCAATCTTTAACATTAACCCTGAAACACTCGACATAGCCCAAAAATTCAAGGTCGCACGCAAAGCCTTCAAACACGCAGCATATACCATCAAAGACGGCAAAATCGTCGTAAAAGATGGCGAAGTAGTAAATAACACAACGCCCGGCAAAACCATGTGGCTTGATGTCCAAACCAAAGAACCCTGCGTAATTGATGAAGAAATGAAACGCAAATTCAGACAATACTGGACCATCGAATACGACAATTACCCAGTGTTCGAACATTACCTGAGAGTTCCAGAAAAATTAACCGTAAAGGCAAGTGTCTAAAATGATCACTCTAACTCCGAAAAGAAAATTCGAAGTGCCTGTCCAAGCGGCATGCATCAGCCCCGACGTCTTCAAAGGCAAAACCGTCGCTGAAATAGCTAACATGCCCGTAACCGAAGGAAACCGCAACCTAAAACTCGGCGACCTCTTCGAAATCCAAGAAGACAACCTTGAAACACCCTACATAACCATCAACGGAGACGCAGGCAAAGTCAAACGAATCGGACAAGCCATGAAAACAGGCGAAATAGTTGTCAACGGCGACTGCGGCATGCACACAGGCGAAAAAATGGTTGGCGGCAAAATCACAGTGAACGGCAACTTAGGCGGATGGTCAGGTAACGACATGAAAGGCGGCTTAATTGAGGTGCATGGAGACGCAGGTGACTATTTAGCTTCTCCCTACCGCGGTACAGCCACAGGCATGAAAGGCGGCTTAATAGTTGTTGACGGCAAAGTCGGCAGCGACGTCGGATGCTATCTGCATGGCGGCGTTCTGAAAATCAAGGGCGGCGCAGGCAGATACCTGGGTTACCACATGAGTGACGGCGCAATCCTTGTTGACAAGGAATGTGACAACCGCGCGGGCGCATTGATGACAGGCGGCAAAATCGTCATAACAGGCAAAGTCGAAGAGGTAATGCCTGGATTCACCATAGACAGCGTTAAACCTAAAGTCAAAGTCGACGACACAACAAACGTTGCAGGACCATTCTACGTGTTTCTAGGCGATTTGGCAGAGCACGGCACAGGCAAAATCTTCGTGAACAAAGCCAACAACCCGCAAATGAAATTCTACGAAAAATACCTCTAACCTTCTCTTTTTGCTTTTTTATTTTCTGACGAGTTAAGCCAAAAACGTTATTTCTTCGACTAATGATTTGTTAGTTTGAAGTCGCAAGGATTTCCATTACTTCATTAAAACAATCTGTGTGTGATATGAAATTGGGCGAACGAATTGACGTGAATCCTAAAATTCTTGGCGGGAAACCCGTGATTAAGGGCACAAGAATTCCAGTGTACCTAATTCTCGAATTATTGTCAGCTGGATATGATTTCAAGCGCATAATTACAGCGTACCCTGCCTTGACAGAAGAGGACATTAAAGCGGCGGTCAATTATGCTGCCAAAATTGTTAAGAACGAAGAATCTTTCGAGTATGCGGTGTCCTAAATACTCAAGTTTTTAGCCGACGAAAATATTTCACCTCAAACCATAACTCTTCTTAGAAAATTAGGGTTCGACGTTAAGGCAGTTGCCGAGACGACTTTGAAGGGTCACGAAGACGAAGAAATTGTGGACTTAGCGCAGGCTGAAAACCGAGTTATAATAACTCTGGACGTAGGTTTTGGCTCAATATATTACTTTTCAAAAAGAGGACAAGTCGGCATAATCTTGATACGAATACACCCCCCAACAATCGAAGACGTAAATTTTATTCTTGGTGGCTTCCTAAGTAAAGTGGATTTAGAAAAGAAAGAACTTAATGCAAATCTAATAATTCTCAACCGAAAAAAATATCGTGTATTAAAATAGAATTTGAAAGTTTCTTCGATATTGCTGAGCTTGTTGATTAGGCTTTGTTTTTAGCCGAATAGCTTATCAATTGGGTTGAGTTCAAAACACAACAATAGACGAGGACAGGGTTATGCGTCAGGTTGACATGGTAAGGCTTGACTTATCTGCGGGAAAAGCGGAGAAGACAAAGGATTTCGTTGCAGAAGAGGTTCCCCTGCAGATAACGCTAAACGGCGCCTACACGTTTGTGATTTGGTGCAGCCCCAGCCAATTCAAGGAGCTCGCCGTCGGCTACCTGCTTGCTGAAGACATTTTGCGGGGCGTCGACGAAATCGAGTCCCTAAGCAGCAGCGAAAAAGAAAACCGTTGCCAAATTACTCTAAAGACGACCGTGGATTTAGATGAGCGCATGAAGCATTCGCGCCGCAGCACCCGCATTATCCCGCTGATTAAAGCCAGCACATCGCCCTACCAGCATGACGAACGAATTCCCGTCGTGAAGTCGCCGCTGAAAGTGAAGGCACAGGTCATCCTTGACTGCATAGCCCAAATGAACCTCAAAGCCAAGGGCTTCAAAGAAACCGGCGGGCTCCATGACTCGGGCATTTTCAAGACAGACGGCACAATGGTGGCTTTCTCCGAGGATGTCGGCAGGCACAACACGGTTGACAAAGTCATCGGCGAAGCGTCCCTGAAAAAAGAGGATTTCAGTCAGTGCTTCATGATTATTACGGGGCGGGTTCCTGGCGACATGATTTACAAGGCGGCGAAAGTCGGCTTGCCCATCGTGGCGTCGGTTGCGGCTGTTCTTAACTCGGGAATTTCCTCAGCTGAGAAAGCCAACATCGCGCTGGTGGGCTTTGTTCGCGGAACACGCATGAACGTTTACACGGGTGCAGAAAGGATAGTTCTGTAGGTGCCCAAATGATTAGACCCGACATTAAGAGACTGCCTAAACGCGGAGACCCGCTGGACGCGCAAAAACAGCTCCTAAAAGCCGCCTGCAAAGCCAAACTGCATACGGAAGCTGTCCCACTGATGGAAGCCTTAGGCAGAGTCTTGTCGAAAGACGCATTCTCAGACATTAACATTCCAGCTTACGACAAAACCTTCATAGACGGCTACGCAATCAACCCGCAAAAAACCACAGAAGCCTCCGTTGGCGCACCGGCGGCTTTCAAAGTTGTCGGTAAACTGTTCCCAGCTGACTACCCGACCGCCGTGAAGGTGGGGCGTGGAGAAGCCGTTTACGTTGCCTGTGGAGCCCCAATCCCAAAAGGTGCGGCTGCAACGGTCAAAGTGGAGGAAACAAGGCTAAACGGCGACCAAATCCAAGTTCTTCGCCCAATCAAGTCTGGCGAAGGCATCATACCTCTAGGCGACGACCTCAAGAAAGGCACTTTAATTCTGCGAAAAGGGCAGGTTCTGAGACCGCAAGACATAGGCTTGCTTGCCTCGGTCGGCATGGCTAAGGTTGAAGTTTTCAAGAAGCCAACAGTAGCCATTCTCTCTGGAGGAGACGAATTAATCAGGCAAACCCAGAAAAACCCCGAAAAAATCGCCAACAACTACGCGCTCGTAGTCTCGGGTTTGGCTTCTGAACTTGGCGCGTCAGCTTCCATGCTGGGAATTATGCCTGACTCCATGGATAAGGTGCAAGCCAAAATCGGTGAAGCCTTGACGCAGGCGGACATCGTCGTCACCATCGGCGGCTCTTCGGTCGGGGTGAAGGATTTTGTTCCAGACGCGGTAAATGCGCTTGGAAAACCCGGCGTTGTTGTGCAGGGCGTCTTGCTGCGTCCTGGCGCGGTTTCAGGCTTCGGCATCGTAGACGGCAAACCCGTCGTCATGTTGCCTGGGCACATCGGCTCATGCATCGCAGGCTTCTACCTCTTCGCAGCACCCCTAATCAGCATGTACGCGGGCGCAGAGTCAGCTGGGATGCAGCCGCACGTAACTGCCGAGTTAACTGAAGCGTTGGATTCGGGTCCGCAGTTCAGGTTCCTGCTTCTTCATCTGACACGCGGCGAAGGCAAGTTCTTGGCGGCGCCAGTTGAAGGCGGTTCAAGCGCGCTGTCAACCATCGTAAAATCAAACGGCTACACAATCGTTCCGCCGCACACGACGTTGCCGAAAGGCAGCAAAGTTGAAGTGCACTTGTTTGGGAAGCTGGAGTTTTCTGCGCTCGGCTTTTAGGCTACTTTTGACGGGTAACGGTGGACATGGCTGTGCTTTCCCATAGCCCACGACTCGCACCACGCCTTGTCAGCTAACGCACGCTGAGCCAGCAGCATGCAACGGTTCTCCTCAAACAATTCAGCCTCTAACCGATAATCGTCTGCAGCTTTGACAAAAGCGTCTTTGCCGTCAAAATCCACCTCAGCAGCCGCTTGGGGTCAGATTTTTGTTTGGAAAGTTTCAGCAAAGCTTCTCCTTGGCTTTCCCAACTCACAGCCGCCCAAAAACATGAGCGCGAGGCTTCAAAACTGCTGGCGCACGAGGCAAAGGTGCCTGCTGCTTGGGAAAGTTTGTCTTCCTGAGCCATTCTGGCGCCGTCTCGCAAATGCTGCAAATCAGACATTGGAAAACTGCCTAGGTTCAGTTGCACGTTTTCTTTGACTGGGCCGTGGGCGCGGCGGGTTTGTAGTTGTTTGAGGTCTTCTTTGGAGTTGATGTTGATGAAGCTTCTGAGTTCGGGGTCAAGCGCCTTGATTTCGTTCACGGTGGAGACGAGCAGGGTTTTGCTGGCGCCTCTTTGGATGTCGTCTGAGCGTGGACGCTTAAGCATGCACAGCGTCTCGGTGATTTCTAACCCGGCTTTGCGCTCCAGCACTGTGAGCAGGGTTTCAAGGCGTCCGTTGGGCCACATTGGAGTAGCCACCTCAAAACCCTCGGCTTGCCTAAACAGGTAATCTGCGACTTTAGGCTGCAGAAAAGGCATGTCACAGGGCAAAGTGAGACAATAATCTGCCCCAACCTGCTTGAGCCCCGACATAATTGCCACAGTGGGACCGCTGATATCGGCTTTTTCGTCAACCACAACCCGCACGGCTTCAAACCCATGCGCCTTGAGGACTCCAACGTAATTTGCCCCGCGTTGCCCATCACAAACACTTACCGCAACCTCGTCAACAACCCCCTGCACGTTTTCAACAGCATGAACCAGCAGAGGCTTACCAGAAAGGTTAGCGAGCGCCTTGTCTTCCCACACGTCTCCGCCTTTAACTTGGAAACGCCGGGCTTTTCCACCCGCCAATATGAGCGCAGCCCGTTTAGTCAAGCAGTTTTCTCCTTAGTCCGCGGCTTTTGCGGTGGGTTTTGTTTTGGCGAGGTGGTTTTTGATTAGGTCAACGAGTTTTTGTCCGTCTTCCGGAATTTTGATTATGGGTATGCTGCGGAACGTTGTGCTGGTTGAGTTTTTGGCTGCGACGCCTGCAATCGCGATGATTGGCTCCACGGTGCCTTCTAGCGTCTGCATGAGTCCTTCTTCGTCTTTGGCAGTGACGATTTTGGGGACGTCTGCTCTTTTGGCGATTAAGCTGTGGAAGCCTTCGATGAAAACCACATCCAGCTTCTCATGTTCAAGCAACGCGATTATTTTGTCGAGGTCGTTGAGCGCCATCTGGGTTTTTTTTATGATGTCTATTTCTTCAGGCGAAATGGCGACGATGACTTTGGCTCCTGCCTTGGCGTAGCGCCACGTGTTCGTGCCCTCCTTATCCATAGTGAAGCCCATGTGATGAACATGCTTAATCGACCCAACCTGATAGCCCTCCGCTGACAGACGAGAAATCAGGTACTCTAACGTAACTGTCTTTCCTGAACCGCTTACCCCAACCGCGGCAACAACTAAAACCGTACAACATCACGCTCCATTTGAAAAAGCTGCCTGCTTGGTTTTATAAATTGTGCTTGACTTCGCAGTTTTAGGCGCAAACGAAAAAGTACTTCCTCTGAAGTTTAGCATACGTATATCTCTGCTACAAACTTAACCCAGTATTGCCCCCACTTGTATTCAGGTGTCGGCGCAAAGATTCTGAAAGGTCCGCCTTGACTTGTCGGTAGGTGTTGTCCGTTTTCTTGGTAGCCAAGTAGCATTGCTCCGTCTCTAACTTGGGCTAACGTGAAGTTTTGTTCGTAGCCGTCGATGCCGATGAAGCAGACTTTGCTGGCTTGGCTGGAAGCTTTTGCTGCTTGAAGAATATTTAAGATCGGTATACCCGTCCAGTCTGCGGTCACGTTGGGTGCATCTCCAGGTCTGAATTCTCCGTTCAGCGTTTGTGATTGAAAAGCAGTGATGTTTTTCCCAGTAATTACAAGCGGATTCGCTACGTCGCCCGTGACTCGAGACAGTCCACTGGTTACTTTGGATTTTTGCGACTTGCTCAACTTGGAAATTGCCTGCAAAGTGTGGCGCGATAAGTTTTACTGGGCCCCCATTTTGACTGGTTATCCATTGACCGTTTTTTATGAATGCAAGCACAATCACATTATAACTGTAGCTGTAAGGGAAGTAGGTGCTGTTCCATGCTTGAAAAGTGCTTAGGGTTGCCGATTGCCCTTTTGCGCCGATTATGTTTAAGGGTCCAGCATCCCACGAAATTCCTGTCTGGTTACAGAACTCGGAGAGCGAAACTCCGCAGTAAGTGGCGTTTTCGCTTTTCACGATTACGTCTGTTAGCGGCATTTTTGATATTTGGTTTAGCGTCAAAGTTTTTTCTTGGCTGACGTCGCCTGTGACTTCAATTTGCCATTGGGGAATGGCACCCACTGGCAGCGTCAACTCGTTTTTGTTTGACTGCGAATTGTTTCCTATTATTTTGCCGTAGTAGAGTGAGGTGAAGGCTGCCTAGGACAATTATTGTGGCTATGGTTATGGTGAGAATTTTTGTTGTTTTCTTCATTTTTTCGCTTCTTGTTTGTTGCTTAGTTCTTTTTTCTTGGCTAACGATATGATTTAATAGTAACATCGGATTGTTAGTTAATTTCAAACTAAAAAGCCTACCGCTCCAGCTTGGAAGAAGACAATATGAAAAATCATGCATTAACCTGTATTTCAGTCTTAGTATTAACCACTTTTTTAGCCGCTTCATTCGCCGCACCATCAGCCCAACCTGCTTTGCCAACGCAGACGCAAATTCAAGTTTTTCAATAGTCTGGATAACCGACACCCAGTACCTTTCAGAAAGCTACCCCGCATACTTTGACAATTTATGCCAATGGATCGTTAACAACAAAGAAACCTACAACGTGCAAATGGTGATTCACACAGGCGACATCGTCAACGACGAAGCAAACCAAACAGAATGGGCAAACGCGAACGAGTCAATGAGCATACTCCTAAACAACAATGTTCCCTACTGCTGGGACGCTGGAAACCACGATTACGACGTAACATGCTGGATAGGCAACCAGTTTACAGCTTTTAACCCACAAGTAATGCAGTCGAAAACGTACTGGGTCGGCGACGACTTCGACGGCATGAACACAGCAGTTCACTTTAACGTTAACGGTTGGGATTGCTTAGTAGTAAACATCGCATACCACGCTAACGATTCAGTGCTGGCTTGGGCGAACAACCTCTTGGACGCCTACCCGCAATCTCATGTCATCGTGGCAACTCATGCATTCATTAATCAACAGTGCAGTTACGATTCTTGGGCGCTAAACTTCAAAAAAACGGTTCTCGATACCCACCCCAACGTCTTCTTGACCCTAAACGGCCATTATCATCCTGCCGCGGGAAACCGGACAGAAGTCAACGGTCGCTACGAGTTGCTTTTTAACCAGCAGGATGCCGACGTCGAAAGGGGTGCTGACACCGCGAGAATTCTAACTTTTAACATCGGAACAGGCACAATAAATGTACAAACTTACAACCAACTCACAAACCAGTTTCTACAAGACCCAACCAACAACTTCACGTTAACGACCAGCTTTCGCGGCAACTCTGAAGGCGGAGGTGTCCCAGAATTTCCAGCTAATACTTTTCTGGTAATTCTTTTGTCAGCTTCTGCCCTTTGCCTGGTTGCTGTAGGTGGGAAGCCGAAATTGAAAATCTTGTCAGAGTCATAGGCTAGACACCGTTAAAGTTTTTGGCGATTTGTTTGGCTTTCTTGTTTTTTGGTTTTTGAAATGGATGACTGTCAAACTAACCCCGATATGATTATATAGTCATATCGATAAAATTCGTGCCTGAAGGAAAATTAAATGACATCTCAACTCAAAAATAGCAAATTTAACAAAAATATCTTAGCAGCCATAATAATTATAATAATCGTCGTCGCATCGGCATCAGCAGCGGCAGTATACGTTATATCACAAAAGTCGCCAGCCTCTAAAATTACGCTTCCGTCTATGTCTCTTACAGTTAAAGGCGCTGACGATCAACAAAAAGTCTTAACCCAAACAGACATTGCAGCCATGCAGCCTTATACAGGTAAAGGCGGATTCGAAACCAGCGGCGGATTGATCTCCGAAACAGGCACCTACACTGGCGTGCAAATAACAGCCTTTTTGAACCTCGTCGGTGGAATGACAAGTTCTCAAACGTTGAACGTGACGGCTTCAGACGGCTACTCAATTCTTTTCACATACAATCAAGTCAACGGACAAGACCTCACCACATTCAGCCCAGTAACAGGAAACGCAGCAAATCCAACGCAATCCTTGGCAATGGTCTTAGCCTATTCGGTAAACGGAACACTATTCCCCTCGGATCAAGGGCCACTGCGACTTGTTGTCTTGGGTTCCGAAGGTCTTCTAATTCCAGGCCATTACTCAGTAAAAATGGTAACTGGATTGCAAGTCAAGGGAACCGCTTCACCGACACCCACCCCCACAAGTTCCCCAACAGCTTCTCCTACACCAACAGCATCGCCTACCCCAACAGCCACCCCCACAGCTACTCCAACCCCAGCTCCATGGAGCATCGTATTTAACGGCACGGCAGCAGTAGCAATGTCTGAAGCAACATTTGCAACTCAAGTTACCCAGAACACCACAACTTACAATGACGGCGTAACCAACTGGAGTGGAACGCCTCTGCAGCAGCTTGTAGTGTGGGCTGAAAACAACGGAGTCATAAGCAGCAGCGCCTTGGCTCAAGGTTACGTTGTTGAAGTTATAGGTTCAGACGGATACACTAAAGCCTTCAATGAAAGCCGCATAGGCGCAAACAACCTCCTAATCGCAAACACCGCCAATGGCTCAGCACTCACAGGCAGCAACGCTCCGTTGACGCTCGCAGGCGCAAGCTTAGCCAATAACGAGAAAGTCGGGAAAATTGCCCAAATCCTAATCCTGCCTATTCAAGATTGCAGTGTAACTGTTGTTGGCGCCAACGGCAATCAGGTGACGTTGTTCTCAAATGACATTGCGTTGATGCCTTCGGTTACTTACACGGGCGGCTCTTACAAGAGCAGCTCAGGAGTATTCAACAACGGCAGCTATACAGGCGTGACGCTTCAGTCACTTTGCAACTTGGTCGGCGGAGTCACGAGCAGTAACAGCATTAAAATCACGGGTTCTGACGGCTACAATGTTACATACACTTATGCTGAAGTTGCAAGCGGAACTGGCTTCTCTACGTTTGATGGCTCAGGAAACTCGGCGACTCCAACACAGCCACTATACCTCATATTAGCTTACTGGCTCAACGGCGCAAACTTGCCCGATGGAGTAAACGGCAGCGGACCATTGAAGACCATGGTAGTCGGCGCAAACGCATTAAACACACCAGGCAACATCGCAGCAAAATACGTTGTCCTACTAACCATAAGCTAAGACAAAACCGTTAATTCAGCTTTTAATCGCTGAAACCACCTTTTTTCTTTATTAAAAAACGACTTAAGCAATTCTACAATTGAGTTTGGCAGAAATCGGGTTCAATGGGTTAAGTTAAGAAAACGGGGATTAACACTTTCTAGCTGACTTTTATTACGGCGACGCCTTTGACCCATCTCTGCGCGTACTGGTCGGTGCCTAAGATGAGTCTGAGTGGTCCTTCTCCGCCGTTTTTGAGCGGCGTCAAAGGTGAGCCGTTTCTGGCGTAGGCGATAAGGGTGGTTTGGTTCATTGCGTCCTGCATTGAGAGGGTTTCTCCGTAGCCATCTGACGCTTGAATGAAGACTGAAGTGGCGTTAGACGATGCTTTGGCTTGTTTTAGTAGCGTTGAAAGCAGGACTCCTGTGTAGTTGTAGGCGCCGTTTTGCGAGGGGTCGCCGCTTGAGATGAGCGTGGCTCGAATAGTTAGTGCCGTTTCTGATTTTATTTGGCTCAGGGTAACGTTCATGGGTTTTTTTACGTTTCCCGTGATTTCTATCGTTCCGAACTGGGTCGCAGGCGGACGCGTGTAGTAGTACAGCGGTATGGATGCGGCGACTAAGATAATCATGGCTGCAATGGCAATTTTCGTTGCTTTTTTCATGTTTTCACCCTGTTAAGATGGTTGTTGCTTTGGTTCAAAGTTGAATTTCCTCCAAAACCGATTTTTCTGACTCTGACAAGAAGCATGTTTGCGATGAACCCGCCTACTCCGCCGCTTATCCCTGCAACCACTGCTAAAAACGAAAGTAAAATTAACGGTGAGACAAGGATCAACGAGGCAACTAAGACGGTTCCAACGGCGTTGGCAATTGCTGAGGCGCCGATGCAGCAACCCGCGCAGCATGCTTTGTGTCTTGAGAGCAGAAAAAACGCGTCTATGGCTAAGCCTGGTCCAAGGTAAATGACGAAAGACAGAAGCCCGAAGTTGCCGAAAGGCATCACTAAACTGATGAAGGCCTGTATAAGCGAAGTCATCGTTGCAGCCCCAGGTTTGCGCACCAAACCAAACGCCATCACTGGCCACATCATATAGAGTCCGCCTGCAACTGCGCCTGCTGGAATGAAGAATGGCTCGGTTATGGTGGCGGCGAGGGGGTGAATGATGTTTTTTGTTGCGATTCCTAAGCTTGCAAAAAGCGACATTAGAACAAGGTCAACGGTGGCGATTTTTAGGTTGGCTCCGTACATGGTTTGGTTTGTTCGTTTCATTCCCTCGCCCCGATGTTACCGTATTGTAACATCGACTGAATTAACGCCTTTCCCTAAAAAACTTAGCCGCCGAAACTCCTCAAAATACTTGACGAACCATGAAAAGCCGAGCACAGCTTAAACTTTTATCCCTTAACTCAAATTCGCCTGAAGAACTATGATTTTGCCATAGTTTTAAATTAAACCCCACCTTAACCATGTTCCAACCCAAACAAACCCAGCTGAATTTAATGACCCACAACCTGCTCAACAAAAGAATTGCTGCGCCCAAACGTGTCAAGATTGCTAGTCTGAGCGCTATCCCTGAGGTTAATGGGAAAAGTGATTCTTCAAAGCAGAGTCATCTGCATTTTGGCAGAAAAGCCAAGTTTGCGGTGGCAATCGCTATCGCAGCTATCCTGCTTGTTTCATTTTTTGTTGGGATTTCCAGTTCAAACTCTCAGCTAGGGCGGTGGATGGGAATTGACTATGTTCCCGCAGGCTTTCACGAGGGCAATTTAGGTTTCGTTGTTTCGGGTCAACCCGTCAATGAATCCGTTTGGCTCGGGGTAGCGGCAAACGCGTGGGCGTATTTTCAACCCGGCGTAGGCGTTGACGCAAACACTGGGCTTCCGTATGCTTCAGGCACAAATTTTAAGCCTTTTACCTCTTGGGATTTAGGGGTTTACATCCAGGCGGTGCTTGACGCTCAGAAACTTGGGCTTATAAAAGCGGGCGGCGCGTGGGGTTCAACTGCGCGGATTGCGAAGGTCATGAGTTTTCTTGAGAATCGACCCTTGAACCCGAAAACGGGTTACCCCTACTGGTATTACGATGCGACAAACGGGCAAGATTACCCTGCGATGTCGGATAAGGCAACAGGCATCGTTGACGGGGCTGACACGGGGAGGCTGTTTTTGGCTCTTAGCCATCTCAGAGACTACGACAGCAGTTTAGCGCCAAGGATAGACTACATTGTTTATAACCAGAGTGACTACGCGGCGTTGCTGCCAAGCGTCGAGAGAGACACCGCATCAAACAACGTCTACTCCTACTACATAGACAGCGGCTACGCATGCTTTTGGCCCCAAGTCAGCTACGTTCCAGACCAAACCATGGAAAACCTTGCCCAAATGAACAAAGTCACCACATGCGGCGTCTTATTGCCAAACGCCACAATAACCACCGAGCCATTGCTGTGCGCAATCTTCGAAATCAACAACACCAACACCGAACTAAACGCCCTGACGAAGCAAGTTTACCTTGCCCACCAAGCCTACTACAACTCAACAGGCAAGTACGTTGCCTTCAGCGAAGGAAACTCCTTTACAAGCCAATACCTCTACGAATGGGTAGTCGCCCCCAACGGCCAGACATGGAAAATAACCAGCACCACCCCCAACATATACCTAAACATAAACCCCATAATCTACACCAAAGTAGCCTTCAGCTTCCTCGCACTCTACAACACCACCTTCGCCCAAAACATAGTTGTCTACCTCCAAAACATGATTCCTAACCCCTCCTCAAACGGGTACAGCGACGGCGCAAACAGCAGCGGACAGTGCATTCCAGGCACAGGCTGCAACACCAACGGCTTAATTTTAGACGCCGCCCTCTACGCCATTCAGAACTAATATATGGCTCGTCCCTGTATGAGGCAGGATGGTGCAGGTTTTGCCAAAAATGGTTGCGGTCGTCGGCGGGAAACACTCGGGGAAAACCACCGTTATCGAACACTTAATTGCAGAACTGAAAAGCCGTGGATACCGTGTTGGTGCCGTTAAGGAGATGGTTCGCATCCCAACGTTGGATACGCCTGCCACTGAAACTGACAGGTACACCACTGCGGGGGCAGAAGTCATAGTTGCTGTTCCCAGAGACGAAACCGTCGTATTCATCAAAAAACGGCTCAGCATAAAAGAGATTTTGCCCTACCTCAATGGGCTCGACTATGCTCTTTTAGAAGGCTTCGAGCGTGAACAAACGCTTCCCAAGATTATTGCTGCAAAAACCGCTGACGAAGTAAAAAGCTACTTGGGCGGGTTGGTCATTGCCGTTTCAGGTCTGATAATGGAGTCCGCGCCAGAAACAAAGAAAGCCGCCATGTTCAATATTCCAATGTTCAAGATTTCGATGCAGACTGGAGAACTTGCCGATTTAGTCGCCGAAAAAGCGGTAACCTGCAGCGGCATCTGAAGTCTCGTTTACGTAGAAATTAAAACTATGTTTATATCGTTAGTTGCGCTAGGGTTTATCAGGGATTAGCAATTGCCTCGAAAGAAAAATAAGTTTAAGCTTTTCAGTCTATTCGGTTTACTTGCTGAATTTGAAGATCCAGAAGAGCACAACCATTGCCACTGCGAAGGCAACATTTGAGTGCCGCTCTTCCCTTTTTGTAAGTGTGAAAAAATGCTATGAACTGCCGGGGATTTCTGCTTCTTGAAATTGTTATTCGATGTTGTTGTCTTCAAAGATGTTTAATGCGTCAGTGCTGAAACACACGTATACTTTGTCTCCTATGCTGACCCCCAAACTCTTGATTGTGCTTAAAGAAACTCTTGTTTTTACCAAGAAGCCTGCGTCTATCGTGACTTGGGCGTTTGATCTCATTTGAACCATCTCAGTTATGACTCCTTGAACAGAGTTGCTTGGAGCCCCACCGAAATTGGATTCGGCTGATTTGGAAAGTACGATGTCTTCAGGTTTAATTGTGGCGATAACGCTTTTTCCGACGATGTTAGGAGTTTTTGGCGCCAAAATTATCTCGCCATTCACATCGATTTCTAAGAGCCCCTCACGGGTTCCCACAGCGCTGCCTTTGAACGTGTTAATTCCCAGAAACTTTGCAACGTACGATGAACTGGGCTTATCAAAAATCTCGGTTCTGCCGCCGATTTGCTCGATGCGTCCATTGCCCATCACAGCTATCCTGTCTGACATCACAAAAGCTTCAGACAAGTTATGAGTAACATAAACCACATCGATTTTTAGTGCCTGAAGGTAGTTTTTGAGTTCCAACCTGAAAGATTCTCTTAGTTGAGGATCAACTGCGGAGACAGGTTCATCTAAAAGCAGCACTTGCGGTTCAGTTGCCAGAGATCTTGCCAACGCAATCCTTTGTTTCTGCCCGCCGCTAAGTTGACTCGGATAAAACTTTGCATATTCGTGGAGCCCAACGAAATCAAGTAGGCTTTCCGTTCTTTTTTTCACTTCCTGTCTGGGTAAGTGCATCGCCTTTAACCCGTATGCTACATTGTCTTGAACGCGCATATGAGGAAAAAGAGATACCGTTTGGAAGACATAGCCAACTTTACGCTCTGACGGCTTAAGCTGAACCTTTTTTGTGCCCTCTTTTCCGCTCACTAACACATCGTCAATGTAAATATTGCCTTCATCTTGCCTGGTTAAGCCTGAAAGTATGTTTAACAGCGTTGTTTTTCCACAGCCGTTCGGCCCAAGAAGTGACAAGATTTCCTCGTCTCTAACTTCGAGACTGAGGTTTTCCAAAACCTTCTTTTCTTTAAAAGATTTTGAAATTGAAGTAATCTTTATCATTTTTTGGCGCCCCACCTTTTTTGCTCAAGAAGCTTAACGGCTATAAGAATTGAGAATGAAATGATGATTAAAATAATGGATAACATGATTCCTGCTAAGGGCTCGTAATACAGAAACATGTAGATTGCCAGAGGCATCGTCTGCGTTATACCTGCAATGTTTCCCGCGAACATGAGGGTTGCGCCAAACTCGCCCATGGCTCTTGCCCACGTCATCATGGTTCCTGAAATTATAGCCCGTATTGAAAGCGGGAAAGTGATGGTGAAAAATACCCTGAAGGCGAGAACCCGATAACATCTTGGCACTGTTAATTATGTCTTTATCCATGTTTTCAAACCCAACTTTGGCAGATCTAAAAAGAAATGGAGATGCTACAAAAGTTTCTGCAATAACGACGGCTATTGTGCTTCCAGGTATAATGAATCCCGGTTTGTTGAATAGGGGACCCAGTAGTCCTTTCGGCGCGAAAGTGTATAGCAACGCCACACCCGCTACAGCAGGCGGCAAAACTATAGGTAAATCCATTATAGTGTCAAGGAATGTTTTTCCAGGAAAATTTCTCGTTACCATGAAATAAGCTGATGGTACCGCTAAAATAAAGGCAATTACAGTCGCTGCGGCTGATGTCATTAAGCTGAGTTTAATGGCTTCTATGATTCCAGCGTTACGTATCTGCGCGCTGACTTGGCTAGGCTCGATTTTTAAAAAAACTGCTAAAATTGGTATGGTTATGAAAAGAAAGTATGTTACTACGATTAGGGCAACGATTAAAATGATAATTTTGTCTGGATATCGGAGTTGAGCGAACCTATGCTTCAATATGTTGCACCGTTCGATAACTTAAAAAAAAGATGTGGAAGTGCTTAATATGCACTTTTATGACCCGAACCCGAATTCTGTCAGCAGCGCTTGTCCTTGTGCTTGAAAGCCAGTAATTGTAGAAGTCTTGTGCTACAGCTGATTGAGTTGTTTCGCTAGGTATGCAAATGCCGTAGGTGCCAACAGTGTTTACTGCGGTTAGGTATTGGAAGGAATTGTACTGTTTCTCCTATCAGGTTGGCGTAAGCTTCGTCAGAGTAGTACACGATGCCAGCGTCAGCGACTCCTACGTTGAGGTTAACGGCGCCAACGACTTGTTCATCAGTTGATAACGTGTTAATGACGTTGTTTTGGAAATTCGTGTAGTAGTTAGCGTAAGCTGGGTTGTAGCTTGGAGAGCTTGGGTTGCCCCATGTGTTAGTTAATTTTTGTCAGGGTTTGGTTTGTGTATGAGCCTACAGGCACTGATGTCTGCGCTATTACGATATGTATCTTGTTAGCGCCTGTAGCGGTAGAAGCTAAGTCTGCCAGTGATGTAATGTTTTTCGGGTTGCCTTGCGCTATAATGACGCAGAGACTGTTTGTTGTGAAATTGGTGTTGAAGTTGCTGTATGACGAGGTTTGAGCTGTTTAACGCGTTGGTCCATTTGGTGTCGGCGGACATGAAGACGTCGCATGGTGAGCCTGCAGCGATTTGCGCTTCAAGTGTACTTGATGAGCCAGAGTTGACTACTATGTTGCAGTTATATTGCTTGTCGAATGCTGCGGTCATGTTTGCGACGACGTTGACTAAGCTTGAAGCAACGAACACTGTTAGAGTTACAGGTGTTGGGGTTGCTGTCGGAGCAGGTGTTGGAGATCGGTTGAAGGTGATGCTGTTGGGGTAGCGGTGGGTTTTGCGGTGTGGGTGAGGGCGTTGCGCGTTGCTGTTGGGGTGAGCGTGGGTGATGCGGTCGGTGCGGGTGACGGTGTGGGGGAAATTTTGGAGTTGGGTGAGAGTGTTCCGTTGTAGGCTAAATAGCCCAGTGCGGAAGCAACTATTATTATGACGTACCATTATTATTGCAAGGTATTTTGTGTTCATGGAGATTATCTCGATGTTATCATTTAGTCATATCGAACAATTGTCAAAATATAAACCTTTCCAGACAAAACTTCGCGTTAAGCCGCTTATCATAGACTTGTAGATATCAAAACCCGTAAACTTTGACGCAAATTGAAAGGACCCAAAACTTTAGTCAGAAACTACCTTCCCTGTACCGTCAAAGCGTATCGTCTTTTCGTAGATACTTTACCCTCCTACCGGGCACCCTTGCACAAAACCGAAACATCTACCCAAACAAACCGCTCAATCATTACGGCATCTTTTCTAAAAGATTGTTGAGCTCAGCCTGGGTATAACGGTACCGCTTAACTAAATCTCTGCCAAAATCCGTAACTTCCGATGAGCCGCCGCCTTTCGATCCGCCACGCACACGTTTCACAAGTGACTGCCCAAGCCGCTCCTCTGCCAAAGTGATGCGGTGCAGGGCATAGCGGTAGGACATGCCTAGGTTTTTGGTGGTTTCAAGCATCGAGTGGCATTTGTCGATTTCTTCCAAGAGTTCCGCTAAGCCGTCGCCGAAAACCGCTTCGTCATTCTCGTTAACCATCCAAAGCTTAACTGCGTATTTGAGGGCGCACATGACGTTCTCCCGCTTCTATTTAGATCGTTGAATCCAATTAAGGTTTGGTGTTTCATTTTGTCCGTTTTTGTTGGTTGCGACGTGTTTGTGCATGCATAACGCTTAATTACTTGTACTTATCGTACTTACGTAGTACAGTAGAGTAATACTTATAATTTAAGAAGGGGAACAAATAATGCAAAAAACCACAACAACCAGCAATACAAAATAACCCAAAAACAACAATTAAACCCACAAGTAAAACTACTCAAAATACATGCACCCGACATCGCCCAAAAAGCCAAAGCAGGGCAATTCGTAATATCTCAAAACACATGTGAACAGCGAAAGAATACCCCTAACCATAGCTACTTGGGACAAAACGCGTGGCACAATCACCCTCATATTCCAAGAAGTAGGGTTCTCAACAATCGAGCTCGGCAAGCTCCAAGCAGGCGACAGAAATAGAGAATTTGGCAGGGCCCTTGGGGAACCCAAGTGACATAAAAAACTATGGTAAAGTGGCTGTTGTATGCGGCGGGGTTGGAACAGCAGCTGCTTACCCGATCGCCCAGGCGTTGAAGGAAGCAGGAAACAACGTAACAACCATCATGGGCGCAAGAAACAAAGACCTGCTAATCTTGGAAGACGAAATGAAGGAAGTTTCTGACGAGTTTTACGTAGCAACTGACGACGGTTCAAAAGGGCAGAAAGGCTTCGTCACAGACGTACTCAAGATGCAGATGGCGCAAGGTGCATCAAGTTTCAACGTTGTTTATGCCGTAGGACCTCCCATGATGATGAATGCGGTATCCGAAGCCACACGACCTCACAAAATAAAAACGATCGTCAGCCTGAACCCGATCATGGTCGATGGCATGGGTATGTGCGGTGCCTGCCGAGTTTCAGTCGCCGACAAAGTTCGGTTTGCATGCGTTGAAGGACCCGAATTTGACGCTCACCAAGTCAACTTCAAAGAATTAATGATGCGGCTTAGAAGCTACTCAAACGAGGAAAAACTGAACACGCAAGTCAGCGAGAATTTTGGGAGAGCATGCACATGCCACAACCCATAAGCGACTCAAGCAAGCTTCAGAGTCGACTGGAAAGCTACTCCAATGACCAAAGCAGGATGTACCAGTTCGCACAAAGAATTTCTTGGAAGTCGAACTAGGTTATTCGGAGGAACAAGCTTTAGCGGAAGCCTCCAGATGCCTGACCTGTCCAAAACCCCAATGCAGTAAAAGGATGCCCAGTCGGAGTCGACATTCCAGGCTTCATCAACTCGATTAAACAACGCAAGTACCCGGAAGCCATTAGCAAGATTAAAGAGAAAAACAGTTTGCCTGCTATTTGCGGCAGGGTTTGCCCTCAGGAAGAGCAATGTCAAAAGCACTGCGTTATAGGCAAGAAGGGTGAAGCGGTTTCTATTGGTCGTTTTGAAC
Source organism: Candidatus Bathyarchaeota archaeon (assembly GCA_963780185.1). GTDB lineage: Archaea > Thermoproteota > Bathyarchaeia > Bathyarchaeales > Bathycorpusculaceae > Bathycorpusculum. The sequence continues at coordinate 336,204 of CAWABA010000006.1, forward strand.
GATTCGTCGCTGACCTTGAGTTGGCAAAAGGCGTCGATGCTCAACCCGCAGCATGCCTGAATGGCAAACGAGTGGCTGTTGTCGGTGCCGGATCCTTCCGGGTTAACAGTTGCCGCAGATTTGGCTAAGTTGGGCTACAAGGTTGTGGTTTTCGAAGCGCTTCATGTCGCAGGCGGCGTGTTGGTTTACGGGATTCCCGAGTTTCGGCTGCCGAAGCAAGATCGTTCAGGCAGAGGTGGATTACATCGAAAAATTAGGCGTTGAGTTACACACGGATGCTTTGATTGGCAGGTTGCATACGGTTGAGGAATTATTCGCGAAGGGATTTGACGCGGTTTTCATGGGCACAGGCGCTGGATTACCAAAGTTTCTATGCGTTCCCGGCGAAAACTTGAGCGGTATTTACTCTGCGAACGAGTTTCTGATTCGGGTCAACCTGATGAAGTCATACAATTTCCCCGAGTTCAAAACTCCCATACACATAGGCAAAAAAGTAGTTGTTATCGGCGGCGGCAACGTGGCTTTGGATTCTGCCCGATGCGCTTGCGGCTTAGGCGCCGAAAGCTGTCTGCTATAGCTTATCAGACGTTCATCGAGAAGAAATGCCTGCGCGGACAAGAGGAAATTTCAAACGCTGCAAGAAGAGGGAATATTCTTCAAGTTTCTTGTTGCTCCCACCCGGTTTGTCGGCGACGAGCAAGGCAAAGTCAAGGGCATGGAGTATGTGTCGATGGAACTATGGCAAACCAGATGCTGCAGGCAGACGAACTGCTTGATTCCAGTTAAGGGTTCTGAAGCAGTCATGGATGTTGACACGGTGATTGTTGCCATAGGACGCACGCCTAACCCGATAATTCAAGGAACCACCAAAGGGCTTGGAAACATTAAGCGGCGGCATAATAGCGATTGATAGAAAGACGGGAAAAACCAGTTTGGAAGCTGTTTACGCTGGCGGCGACATAGCGACGGGAGAAGCCACGGTTATAAGCGCCATGGGTTCAGGCAAAATAGCTGCAAAAAGCATACATGGCTATCTAAGCGAAACACAAAAAAGCGAAGTATTGGTTGAGCCCGTCGGGCTCTAAAGTCGTCGACTTAACCCGAGGCTTGCCTGAGCCGTTAGTTTCTGCGCTGTTCCTAAGGTTCAGGATTAACCATTTTGAAGGCGCGGTTCACTGCTATCTCGGCGATGCTAAAGGCGCAGTGCGAGATTCTTTTTATGTTGTCGCGTATGGAGCATATGGCGCAAACTAACTCGGCGCTTTTTGGTGGACCCGGTAAATGATTTGGATGCTATTTCCACTTCGAGTTTATCCATTCTCTGCTCTATGCTTCATTATTTCAACTGCGGCAGACACATCTTTCGCGAAGAACGCTGTCAACTGCCTTCACATAAAGGTCTAGCTGCTTCTGTTCCGCCGTTTATCATAAGCGCCAAGACTTCTTCCGGGATCTTTTGTTCGTGTGCCACTGAGCATTACGATGTGCCTTGCGATGTCGGCTGCGTAATCTGAGGCGTATTCCATTCGGTAAACAAGCGTTTCGTGATCCATGCAGTCGATGGGTCAACATGTATTTCCTTTGCCAAAATGTGGGTCTTGTGCGGCGTTGCGTAGGATTCTGAGTATGAAGAAAGCGAAGTGGTCAACATCGTCGTCAAGCGAAAAAATCGATTTCGCCAATGCCACGTCATCATTTTTTAACGCATTCATAGCTCCTTCGCACATTGAACGTGAAATCATGTGCATTCGTTGTATCGCCTGCTCCAAGCGATGCTATCGATTCATCCATTAAGTTTTGAATGTACACGCATTTTGAATCTGCTTCCATAACTCTCATGTAGAGCTTTCCAGCCATGTTACGGATAGCTTTGGTTTGAGGTACAGTGAAGATGTTTCCTGAGGTCAGCATAATTCCAGTGTACCCGTTTAAGAAGGCGCCTAAGGATTTTTTGAGTATATCAAGATTTCTTCGTCGTTTTGGTTTATGCTTAGAGTTATTTCTTTGGGCGTGGCTTTTTTGATGTTGCTTGGATAAATAACTAAGGCGCGGTCTCGTTGAACGCTGAAGGAAACGGTGTCGCCTTTTTTCAGTTCGTTTAGCTGCAGCCATTCTTTTGGAAGAGAGACTACGAGTGATGATTTGCCTGCAGACATGATTTTTCTTTCCGATTCCAACTTTTTCCCTCAGTAACAAGTAGAAGTAATAATCAGTTAGTACGTCGCTTAGCCAATATATATTATACTGAATCAAACAGGGTCCGTTGCCGCTGACCAAGAAAATACGCCCCGTAAGTATATGCCTCTAAGATTCAAATAGGGGCATACTTTCTGAAAGATGTTTGCTGAATCCCTCTATTATGCCTCGATCACTTTCGCGTCTCTTCGAAACGTTAACGTTGCCATTGCCTTCTGTCACATATCCGACTTCGAAATGCCTGACTCTTCGCTTATCCAACTCGCTCAAGCAAGTCGTCTGCGTCTTCTTTGGCCACTGCAATCAGCATCCCGCCAGCCGTTTCCTTCGCTTCGCCAGTCAACAAGGGGTACCCGAAAAGCTCCGCCAAAACAGGAGTCCCACGAATCACCGCCAACTGTGTCAATGACGATGTCGACTTTTCCAAGAACCGCCATGTTTGCGGCGTGGCCTTTAAGCCCGAAGCCTGTCACGTCGGTTGCCGCATGAACTGGAACCCTCTGCATGGCTTCCGCCACGGACTTGTTTGAGGAGTCATTCCATCAACGGCTTCATTAACTGCCGCTTCAACCAGATCTTCTGGGATGTCTTTAAGCAGATCTTTTCCTTCCTCTTCTTTTCTAAGCCTGTAAGCCGCCATCGCAGGAGCAATCCCCAAGCGGCTTTGGTCAAAAAAAGTCGGTCGCCGACCTTCGCGCCTCTGGTGTAAACGATTTTTTCGGGTCGCCTACGCCTGTTGCGGCGCCGCCGATGATTGGCCAAGGGTTCCTGAATGGTGTGACCGCCAACTACTGGTGCGCCCATTTCGCGGCAGAAATCGCCAAACCCTTTGAGCATTCCCACGGCTAACTCGTCAGGCATGTTTTCGGGAAACGCCAAAATCGACAGGACACTTACGATGTTGGTTACGGCTAAGGCGTAAATGTCGCTTGTTACGTTGCTTCCTGCGATTCTGCCTTGAATTTCGGGTTCATCAACCATCGGCGTAAAAAAATCCAAAGTGTTCAAAACCGCAATGCCTTCGGCGATTTTTACGACGCTGGAGTTTTCCCATGGACCAGCCAGCACTTCTTCGCCGAAATCGCCTGACAAACCCGCGTTATCGAGCAGCCTGCCAAGTTGGTACTGGGGAAGCTTGCAGCTGCATCCGTGAACTGGAACAGCCTTAGTTAATCTGTAAGTCAACTCGTTTTCCTCCTAAACCTCGACCCTGCATGCCATTTCATGAACACAAATGTTCTAGTTTCAATAACTTAAAAATGTTTAAAGGTTAAAAAAATTGGGAAAAGGCTGTGTTTACCTTTTCGCTTGGATGATTTCCATGAATGCTTGGATTCTGGTTTTAATTTGCTCTGAATCGCCCATGGTGTAGTCTGTTTCGATTTTCAGCATCGGTATTCCTTGTGCTTTGAGTTCTCGCTCCACTTTGACTCCTTCAACGTTGTAGTCATGGCAGTTTTGCAGTGTATAGTATATGACGCCTTCTACGTTGAATTGTTTGGCAAGTTCTGTAATGCTTTCTATGCGTCTGGTGTTTGGTGTGAAGCATGCGCAGGGTATCTTTGAGTATTTTTCGTCTATTGCCCAAAGCAAATCATACAGGCTTTCACCTTTCGGTTCTACTAAGTCAGTGAAGTATCTTGTTCCAACGCAGCTTTCTTCAGCGACGACCGTTGCGCCAAGCGACTCAGCGATGCTATGTACCTTCCAGTTAGGAACAGCCATCGGAGAACCTGAAATCATAATTCTCGGCGCATCCTTGCTCGCGACGCCTTCGCCGTCTTTTACGCGTTGGTCCAGTTCGTCACAAAGCTCGTTCACTTTTGCGGTGAACCGTTTGACGTCATCCATGAAGCCTATTTGGTCGATAAGCAAGCCGTCTAAGCCGCTGATTGGCGAAGGCGAATTTGCACGTAAATCAGATAGACGCTTGAGTGCCCTGCGTTTGCCGTTTATTAGTTCTATGGCTTGCTTTCAGTTTTTCAGCGGTTATCTCGTTGCCTGTAAGCTTCTCCATCTCGCTTTTGAATGCCTCTAACTCGTTAAACCAAAACTCTTTGCCTTGCCGGGTGTCGGGTTTGTGGGGGACTTCAATCACGTAGGTTGGGACAAGTTCGTTTAGGAGTTCGTAGACTTTCTTTTTGCCGTCGCATGTTGTTTCTCCGACGACGAGATCGCTGGATTGGAAGTAGGGGCAGGTTCGGTTCAGCTTGAATCCGTAAAATGACTTGATTAGGGGACACAGGTTTCGGGGTAGGACGGTTTCTGCGTCGGGAACTGAGAAGTCTGCGCCTGCGCATAAGCCAACCATCGTGGCATCTGCCGCGTAGGCTAATTCTTCGGGCGCGTAAATGCAGAATGCGCCGACTACTTTTTTGCCTGCTGCTCTGAGGTCGTTGAGTTCTTTGATTCTTAAGCCGTGGACTTCAGAGACGACAAAATCGAAGTAATCCATTTTTTTGGGGCGGTTCTTTTGGGACATGACTGCGCTGCCGTAGTATTGTCCTAAGCCGTTTAGAAGTTGGTCGTGTTTCTCGATGTCCATGCCGAGTTTTTTCCACATTTCTACGTATTTTTCCGCCATTAATGGTCACGTGCGGGAATATGTGAAAAGAGCGACATCTATTAAGATTTTTTGATAAACAATATTAGAAAAATTGATGCAGCTAGCGTTTCCTAATCAAAACCCTAAACTCAACACCCGACTTAGCCGCCTCAACAACCTCATGCCCATTATTCTTAACCCAACGCTGAACATTATCAAACTCCAACTCGCCCTCCCCGACAACCTCAAGCAACTGCCCAGAAACCATGCTCTCCAGCTTCCGCTTCGTGAACGCCACTGGCATAGGGCACATTTTTCCTTTAACATCTAATTTTTCGGTTGCCAATTGGTGCGCCTAGAACGTGATCACTTTGTCACTGTTAGCTGTCCATTCGACAAGCTCATGTACGGTGGCGATTTTGACTCCGTCAAGCAGGTCAGTTTGGGTTAAGCCGCGGGCTTCGCAGCAGACGATGCAGGCTTTGACTTCTGCCCCGCCTTTGATGAGGTCTTCAAGCATTTGCCCATAGTTGGTTAAGCCTTGAGCAGGTTTTTGCCCTTTCTTAGCCAAGTAAACGCCGTTTTCGAACAGCCAGATTCTTACTTTGTGCCCTTCTATATCGCAGGTCCATGCAAACCTAAGCGCGGAGAGTGCGCGTTCTTTTGCGTAAGGCGCCTCATAAATTATTACGGTGAATGTCGCCAAGTTGTTCAACCTCAAATAACTTAATAATGGATATTAAAAAAAGCTGATATAAGGCTTCTTCTAGAAAAACAGTTCCGTCAAGGCTAAAGAAGATATTTGGCTTGAGGCGTTGGTGGAAGAAGAAATGCAACGACACGTTCAGAGTGGTGAGTAAGCCGAAAAGGTGGTTTCCCACTGCCATTCTTTTTTTAGCTGACCCGACTGCCGCACATGGGGCAGAAAAGTTCATGACGGCACATCAGCTCAAACCAACAAATGTAGCAAAAGTAAATTTGGCATTTTGGGCAGTGCACAAAGAAACCGCCTATGAATTTTCCGCAAGCATCGCAAGGTCGGGTTAGGTCAACGTCGCTCATATTCTGTTTTGAGGTTTGATCCTTTTATAAGTAAACTGTCGAAGCGACTGTTTTAACTAGTAGAGGATTAACCGAAAGAGAACAATGGCAAAACAGCTAGGGCACTGTATAAAGAAAGGCTTAAGGGATAGCTGATACCAAAAGGCTAATTTCAGGAGATGATAACAAGATGGATAATAAAAAATATCTAGATAAACTTCGAAAAACAATAAATCGGTATTATAAACGTTTTAGACCTGATAAACAACTCGCTGGACGATTGTATGAAGCAAAAGAGCATGTGCATACAATGCCGGAAGAAGGTTATACGGTACCTGACAGAGTTGACATTTTTTTGAGGCAATTGCACTTGGATAAAGGAACTGCGCCAGAAAAAACAAGTGATGCAAAAGCTTAAAACTTCATAGCGTAGAATAGCGGTAACATGGCAAAGAAAAAATGGCTGTATATTGGCTGTGCTGCTGCAATAGTTTTCCTTGTAGTTTTTCTTTCATTAATCATTTTTTTTGGTGTTCCATTGTGGTGGATAACGCCTAAACAATTATCCGTCATTAACACCGCTGGCGTGAATATTCAAATTTCCCCAGACACGCCTAAAACCTTTGGTCAGATAGTGACTATCACGGTAACTAATTCAACAGACCAAACCCCTGTTGCAGATATTCAAGTTCTGGTTATGCCTCAAGGAATGGGAACCGTTACACTTTACACAAATTCAACAGGTCAAGCATCCTTTCAATATACCTAACAAATTACGGTAGTTCAAGTTAGCGAACCTCAAATAACTGGAGCCACTCTTTCAGCCATGTTTGCCGTTCCCTCAAGACCAACAGCGTGGGTTAATGCCGATGGTGAAGCTTTGGGATTGGCAGCGTTTAGTTGTGGTCTAACTGCTTTTCTCGGATGGTTAATTCCACCACGCAAAGGAAAAATCAAGAGAAGAAAGAAATAATCTCAATTTGGGCTTATTTTTACGTATATGCGGTTGCAACCCTAACGGATATACCTCAAGTTGGGGATTTTGGGGATTCATCTTCAAACTTTTCCACGTTGGCTCGCAAGAAAAAGGCTTGAACTCCGACTAATTCGCAGTAAATGAAGTTTAATTCGTTTCGAAAAGTTAAAATGACGTTTAGTTTAAGGTATTTAGGGAGATAATTCTTTTTAGTTATTTTATTTTGTGTGGTGAGAATTGTTTCAGCACTACTAATGTTGGGTTATTTTCCACTTTGTTCTAAAAAGATTTATCTCTTTACAAAGAGTATGATGTCTGTCTGTGAATTAGATGGCGAAAGCCAAACTTGATGAAAATGGCAGAGTGCAGATTCCCATAGAAGAAATTAAGAGACTTGGGTGGAAAAGTGGCACTGAGTTTGAACTTAAACATACAAACGATGTTTTAGTTTTAAAGCCCATTCTTCCAAAGAAACCCGCGGTAAAGAGCCCGCCTCTATCCGCATCAGAAAAAATGGAAATAGAAGAAAGCGAAAAAGAATTCGCCTCAAACGAAACCAAGGTTTATGACAATTCGTCTGACCTTCTCAATGCTTTGCATGCAGAAAGGCAAGAGCATAAGTTGAAAGGCGCTAAGTAGGCTACCGATTTGTGGAAGGCTAAGCCGTCAAACCGTTTTAAGTCGAGTTATCGGAACTTGAGCGATGATATTGCTCAAAGAGTTGATTTGGCCCTCAAAAGCTTGTTAGAGTCGGAAAAACCTGAACGATTGGGAATCGCCAAAACTGCGAGCCGAAAAGGTTACTTTGCCTATGAGTTGGGAAGAAGCTGCAGGATTATTTATTGTCCCGTTTATGAACAAAAAACGATTGAGCTTTTACGGGTGTGCTCGCATAAACAAGCATACAATCCATGATTAATCGCTATGTTTTATATTCAAACGGGGGGGGGCGGGAGACTGTTTTTGCGTCTATTTGGTTCATCTAGATGTCCCTATTTGGATCATCTAGAAAACCGTCGGGGGGCTGGGTACGAAAATTAAAAACCGACGGGGCGGCAAAGCCACGGGTCAACCTACTTGTTGTTGATGATGATGAACGAGTATTTTCCTTTTCCTAAAATTAACGGTCAGACATAACTTGACTTTATCAAATTTCTGAGCTGCAATCCAAACCTTAAACGCTCTCAAACAAAAAAGACAATGCGTCAAGCGAACAAAACCCAAATATCCAGCATCAGTCTTCAAACCTCAACAGAGGCACAAAAACGCGTGGAAACCATCAGGTTTGATTACCTCAAAACATTCCTAACCGTCGCAAGAACCCACAACTTCTCAGCTGCCGCCAAGGAGCTTGGAACAAGCCAAGGCACCGTAAGCCACCACGTAGCCGCGTTAGAGGAGTACTTTGACGCTGAACTATTCAAACGAACAGCAAACGGCGTAGAAGTCACCGCCGCAGGGTTGACGTTGAAGGAAACTGCGGAAAAAATGCTTCAAGCAGCCCAAGAAGCAAAAGCCAAAATTTCGTCAGCTAAGCAAAACCTTTCGGGCACAATTAGAATTGCCGCAAGCACGGTGCCAGAGCAGCATCTGATTCCCAGCTTAATCGCTGGGTTTCAGAAGCGGCATCCTGAAGTGAAGTTCAAAATAAAAGCTCAAGACAGCCTCACCAGCTTGGGCAGCCTTGAAGCCGACGATGTTGATTTTGCCGCTGTTGGAACAATGCAGGGTTATTCTGAAAAGTTCGATTTCGTTCAAGTAGGCGAAGAAGAATTGGTCCTTATCGTGCCATGCAACCACGAATTAGCCGACAAAAAAACTGTTAAGCTTTCTGAATTGGCGAAGTACCCTTTCATGAGCCGTGAAGAGACGTCTGGGACCAGAAAAGAGGTTGAGCGCCTGCTTGAAGAAAGCGGGTTCCCAGTTGAACGGTTGAAGATGGGGCTAGAGCTCGGCAGCACGGAATCAATAATAACTGCTGTTTCAGAAGGGCGAGGCATAAGCGTTGTCGGCTCTATCGCGGCGATTAAGGCTCAGTCTGCGGGTTTGGTGAAAATTGTTAAGATTAAGGAAGCGAAAAACCCAAGAAAGCTCTACATTGTGAGGCCGAAAAGGCCGCTTGTGAAAATCGCTGAAGCCTTCTGGGATTTTTGCAAAGGCTACACATTCAAAAATGAAGCCGTATCATGCGCCACAAACTAAAAAGGCGTAACTGGGCTCTTTTTAGTAGTCTAGCTTTACCCAGATTTTTCCTTCTTTAATTATCCACTCGTACTTCGTCAGCTTCATCAACGGCTCCTCGTCATATTCGCCTGTTATAAGGTCAAAATGCCAATCGTGGCAAGGACAAACAATTACCCCGCGCTCCAAGGTTCCTCCGGAGAAGCCGCAGCCTTGATGCGGGCATCGATTATCAATCGCGAAAATTTGACCAGACTGCTTAATGAGTAGGATTGGTGTGCCTTCAACTGAAACAAGCTTCATCGTGCCCTCTTTGAGTTCTCTTTCATCTAATGCGGGAAAGAAATCCTCCATCTTTCTCAACTTCTGCCTTTGTTGAAATGTTACTTGTTAATTATGAGATAAGTTTTGTGGTTTCAGCTTGTACCGCTAAATACTTGTTAAATTCTTAAAAGGACATTAGATTCTTGGATACTCCAACAAGCTTAGTAAAGTTACATAGAATGTTTGTGTAGTGAGCGTTTGCAAGCGGGCACCCACAGTTCTTACCTCTAATGTACTTTCTAATTTCGTTAGCCCTTTTTGAGTGCCAAATTTTCTTGAATTCGTAATCGACTTCACGGAGATTCCCCATAGGCTTGTCGTATCCAAGGATACAGCATGGCCATACATCTCCAAACGGAGTAATCTGGCATGACGCATACCCGGCATAACAAGGTATAACTTGCCTGCTTTCCCGAAGTACTTGAGTAGCAACCTGGTAATATTCAAGACGGAAGCACTGTGTCAACTTTGAAACGTTCTTTTTAGAATGTAGGTAGTCATTCCGAATATGCTTAGACAATTCGTCGGCAAACTTTGTGTAGGCGTCCGCATCTGGGGTAATGTCATCCTCCAAATTAAAAAGTTCAGTTCTATGCTCAGCAACCTCTGTAATATACGAGTCAGGCTCAAGCGTTTTAGCAAACTCGTAGACGTCAACTGCATCGCTGATGTTATATTTTGAAATAACAGTGTGAATTCCAACCTGAAAACGCGGAAACTCCTCTTTTAGTTTTCTTACTCGTTCGTAAGTGTCTAAAACTTTTTCGAAGTTTCCAGGAACACCTCGAATTTTCTCATGCTTTTCTCCCACTCCATCAAGAGAGAGATTCAAAGTGAGATTCGTGTCGAAACTCTTTTCAAGCATTTTTCTGACTTGACTTTCAATCGTTGAAGAAAGCAAGCCGTTAGATGGAATGTTCACGACGGCTGGGTGGCAATGTTCACATAGAGCCTCAAATATTTGAGACAAATCTCGTCTCAAGAAGGGCTCGCCGCCACTGATCGTGACCCATAAGACTTTTCCTCCGAAGTTCTGAAAGGTTTGCTCGAACTCTTCAGTCTTGAACTCTTGAGCCTTTAATTCTTGATGGTTGCTGTAGCGTCTCCAGATTGAGCATGTTTTGCATCTTGAATTGCATTGATTCGTAACGCTTACGGTCAAGCTTAAAGGCAAGGCTGGTTTGAAACCAATAAGTCTAGATGACTTATAGTCTACAATTCTCGGGGCCAACTCAAGTGCAGTTCCAATCATCGTTATCCTCTTTTGAAAGTTAACTTGGGGTTTCCGCTGCCTGCCTAACTGCAAAGGGTTCTATTTTAGAAAGTAACATACTTTCAGAAGCGATCTGAAGACTCTTCGTTGTCTTAACCATCTTCCACTTTATAGGCAAATGATGCCTGGCGAAGTCCCATTTGGCTAGTAGAAACGCTATCCCTTGCAGAAAAATGAAACCCACGGCGTAGGCTCTTCCTTTGACGCCTCTGAAGGGACATGCATTTAATATGTCCTTCCACATAGGCACCTTCATCGTTGAAATCTTCCTGCCAACTAACAACTCAAGTTGTTTGTACCCGACGAATACCCTTCTTCGTTGAGTGATAAAATCTCGTGCAGTTGAAGGACCCTTCAAAAGGACCTCTGCTTCGGGGCAATACGCTATTCCACGTTTTTTCATCTCGGCAAGAGTCTGAATGTAAGCATCATCGTTAATAATTGCGGGCGGCAATTCACGTATAATTCTTGTTTTGAACGCCATTAATTCTCCGCTTATTTTTGGGACTTCAAGTGAGCTTTGATGATGAAGATTCCAAAGTAGATGCGAGCAGAAACCCATGAAATTGTTGGGATCATCAACTGGAATCGGACGTGCTCCCACTATGTCCACGTCTTCTGTCTTTAGCATATTTATGAGACGAACTAACGCCTTTTGACATGGAATGTTATCGCCGCCGGTGTAGACTACGCAATCATAGTTTTCCGATTCCGCAAGAAGTATATTCAGCGCCGAAGCTTTTCCGTTTCTTTCCGGTTCAATAATAAGTTTGATTCTTGCATCGATCTGAGAATAAGACCTGACAATGTCGTTAGTTCTATCGGTGGAACCCGAAGAAACTATGCATATGGTTTCAATTTCTTTGGGAGAAGACTTGATCAAGTTTTCTATCAAGTTGCCTATATTCTGCTCTTCGTTGGAGACAGCGATTCCAACCATCATGCTCAAAGTCGGTAAGGCATGAATGATTGCCTTCGTTTGCAAACAGGAACCGTTTTCGTCAAAATCCGAAAGTACAGGAATAGCGGTCATTAGGTCACCATCTCGAAATATTTTTAATACTTGAACAGTCGTAATTCTGCTCCGCAAACCTTGATGACTCGCCAATATGCCTTGAATTTGCTTCTCTAATTGCTGTGCGAAGAGGTTTTATTCCTATCCAAAGAGAATTCGTCACCCTAATCGTTGAGGCTTGGCCAACTGACAGAATGGTTAGCCAAATTCTTGCGATGAAGGAGTTTTCCAAAGTTTTGACGAATTCCAAAATTGCGCAGGAGCCAAGTTTTGATTTTCCATGTTTTCTTTCTTGAAAGATTATTGGGGTTTCAGCTATTTGGCAGCCAGCGTTTCGGCAGTGGTGAAGCATGTCTATTTGGAATGCATAGTCGTTTGTTCTTATTTTTGAAAGATCAATTGTTCTCAAAGCATATGATTCATAAGCGCGAAACCCACTTGTGGCATCTTTGACATTTAGTCCTGCGAAAAGAATTGCCATTGCATTAGCTGATTTGCTAATGAGACGCCTCATTGGAGCCCACTCTTTTCCTACTGCGCCTCCTTTGATGTAACGTGATCCTATGGCTACGTCAAACCCTTCCTCTATCTTTCTAAGTAGCCTCGGGACATACTCAGGTTCATGCGAAAGGTCTCCGTCCATCTCCATTACTACGGTGATTTCGGGGTCCTTCAGCAGAAATTGAAAAGCGTCTTTGTAGGCGCTTCCTAACCCAAGTTTTCCTGGTCTGTGAATTACAGAAATGTTGCTGTTTGATTGTGCGAGGCTATCTGCAAGCTCTCCTGTTCCATCGGTGCTTTTATCGTCAACTATTACTATGCGACCGCAGATTTTGTTGCTGTCGAAAACTTTAAGCAGACGCTCAATAAGAGGTTGAAGATTTGCTTTTTCATTGTAAGTTGGTATGGCAATGCCAACCTTCATGTGTGGAAACGCTAAATTAACTGTAGGTTCTAATTTCATGCCTGAGCTTGTTTGCATTCGTTAGCCTTCTTGCGTGAAGGTCTCTTGTCAAAATTGTTATTAGTGGACTTGTGTGTTATCGTCTGCGACAGACAAAAGAAAAGACTGGTTAACTCAAACAAGTTATTTACCCGTTTCTTTCAAACACATCATTTTTTGTGAGGCATACACTTACACTCGCGTTTTTTATGCTTTGAGTTATCTTGTTTCCAAATCAATTGGTTGGCGCATTTTCATCACTTGGTAAATATCGCTGTGTAGCTGAGTGTGTTTCCTTCGGCAGTGATCAATTCTACTGTGTACTGCGTACCATCAGTGAAATTACCCGAAATGGGCGTAATATCAACGGATAAAGAAGTGCCATGAGCAATGTCAAAACTACCGTTTGATACTAAGTTAGCATTGTTTCCATCTATCTTTGCACTTTGTATTGTTAAATTATTTGTTCCGGTATTTTGGACAGTAGCGATAACCCTGTGATTATTTGCAAAATTCAGGTTTGTTATTGATGCTTGTTCTGTGGAAATAACGGCGGTGGGTAAACAAGTAACTGCTGTATTATTGTTTGTCATTAGGTAGAATGTGTTTTCGCATCTTATGACGGCAAAGCTGCATGAGGTTTCGTAATAGCTTTGGCTTACAATATTGCTAACATCATCTAAAAATGACTTTTCTGAAATATTCGTTGTAGATACTTTGCCGTCTGCTAAGACTTGTTTAAACAATGTTTGGTTATTCATGCGTTGGAAATTTAAAGCGATGGACGAATCAGTTGGTACCATATCCCTTATCTGTAACTCGAATGAGTCAGCTGTGGCAGTAGAATTTTGACTACATACGTTGGGGTTTTCGTATATACCATAGTTCCCGTAGGTAGCCACAAGAATCCAGTTCTGAGTGATCCAGTTTCTTGGAGCGCCAATATCGATATCATAAAATGGATTCAAGTCATATTTTTCCCAAAATGGGTCCGCTACTGCATACTTGGCTTCCTGTACGGTTGCATTGGTAACAAATTGGTCGTCTCTAGGATCGCATTTTAATTGAAATACGAAGATAGATTCGCAATACACAATATCGTTTTTCTCCACGTGTGCGTTAAGAAAGTTGATAACGCTTCGCTGATTTTGGCTAATGTCTGAAGTTAGCGGTGAATACGCTGTGCCATTTGTTGAGATCATTTGATAATCCTGATACGCCACCACGCCAGAAACTGCTACTACAAAAATCAAAGCTAAAACTAAAAGTAATGATTTTAAATCCGTGTGAATTTCGAATTTTTTATTTAGACGCTCCGCGACTAGGGCTAACGATGCGAATAGAACAAGAAGCAACAGAAATGCCTCAAGATCTGTTGTTGGCAATGCGTAGGCGGGATATGCTTGGTCGTAAAAGAGAATAAAAAACGCAAATAGAAATATCCCGAGTAATCGAGTTCTATTACCTTGAAAAGTTTTGGCCATGAAAAGCCCGGATGCTATTGCGAGGAAGCCGCATACTGGCAAGAATAAATAACTGCCCGTGTAACCTGAAACATATTGAAGAGATAACATTATTAGAAAAGGCACTAAAATGAAAACGTACTTCTTTTCGCGCGAACTAGCGAGGTAAATTAGAGAAATAACCCCTAAAAATGCGAAACTGGCACTCATTTGCCATTGTTGAAGAAATGCCCACGTTACATCTATAAGGGTGCTTAGTGGCGTACTTGTTATTCCAGTGCTTGCAAACGCACGCAGGTTATACTCTTGAACTAAATCTGCTGGATTTAGGTATAAAACAATTCCGTACCATCCGAGAGGAAGAAGCATTGAAAAAAACGCAAAACCTAAGATTTTCTTTTTACTTCCCCATTGGTTATAAACAAGTAGAATAATCACTGCCGCAAACACTATCATGACCGAGGTAATTTTGCACAAAACGCCAAGTCCAAGACTGAGCGCTAAAGCGCCCAGCATTATCTTTGAGGTTTTTTTCTCAATAATGACAGTATACAGTAGGAGCATGGATAAAAGGGAAAAAAATTCCACGCCTACGTCAAGAAAAACGCTTCTTTCATAGTAAACGGCGAAGAAAAAGATCGCATAAAATAGTGAAGACAACGTTCCGGCTGAGTCTGCCAGACATTTTTCTGCCCAGCACATAGACTATTATTGTGCTTCCAACCCCAAATATTGCAGGTACAATTCTTGCATTAACTATGTTGTTACCAAAAGTTAGCGATAATCCCACTAAAAATGAGAAAAAGGGGTATAGAGATACGGTTGCCTGTGGGTTTTCTCTAAAGTTGTCCATTAGAATGTTTTTGCCGAGGGTAGACCAAGTTCCTTCATCGATGTACCATGCGGGAAAACTTCCCAAGTTATACAGCCTGAGAAAAGCGGCTAAAAATACTATGAAAATGAAAACTAACAGATCCAGTTTTTTATTTTCCTTTAGAAACCTCAAAATAGCATTCGCTTTGTCGTCAAGTGACTTCAAAAAATCTGCAATTTTCGAAGGCGCGGAACTCAAGGTATTTTTCATGTGTGTTGTGTCACTAAATGTCAGGCGCGGCCCAACCAAATATGCTGCCAAAAGCCCAACGAAAGCATAAGACAAGCCGCTTATACTGATCAGTTGAATCCCAACAAACTGGGCGCAAGAGTATTCATGCCACTTGTAAATTGGCGACATCACGTCAGAAGTGTAGGTCCGCATGTAGCCAATTACTATTGGAGTAGAATAAGTCATAATAATGCCAAACAACATGGCGATAAACCCGAAAACGCACCCGATTAAGCCTCGCAGTTTGCTGTTACCATTGGTTAGGGCGCCGAATCCTAATCCTCCAAGTACCCCGCAAAGGACAAGGGCTGAAAAATAGACGTCGTGTGAAAACGAAGTAATTGCGCGCATCAGCAAACCCGAAAGAAGCACGCCCAGGGCTCCGCCGAATATGCCCAAATGCAAATATCTGATGTCTTTTTCCTTTTCGGGTGAACTTGCGTTCGAAGTTTCAATGTTCGGCATATCATCATGCAAATCGTCGTTTTTCGCGTTCGCTGAAAAATCAGCATCTTTTGCTCTACGATTCTTAACTAAATCGGATTTTTCCGTTTTTATTACTTCCGAACGAAGTCTTCTTGAGTTCCCCTATTCGCATCTGACTTCTATAACAATTAGTGTGTTGGGTAGGATGCACACAATTTATTGCTTGTATTTTCCCTGACGAATGAGCCGGTAAACCACGTGGAAACTTGATTCAAGAGCCCAAAAAGTCTCTTAATCACCGCAGTCTTCCATAAAATAACAAAACATCGTAAATTTCCGTGCACCCGCAAATTAATATCAGAACAAAGAATTCTAGGCTTTTTTACTTGACTCTGAATTCAGTGTTCCGAACTGTAATGTGAATTCTGGATTCATAATTATTATATTCAATTTTAATGTAAAAACTCTAAAATGTCAATAAAGGAGATAGGTGTCAAATTTGGAAAAATCAAAAGATCATGTTCATGCTTCCCAAGTCGAGGAATTAATGGACAACGAAAAGATTTTGATAACCGTCGGATCAGATTTTGCAAAAAGAAAAATTTCTAGGAAGATTCCTACTGAGGAACAGATTGCTCTCTGGGAGCTGCAGAAAGGAAAGAGGCCATACAATGGTATGGGAAACCTCTTTCGCCAATACTCTCAATATTTACTCATGCAAAAATGGGAAGCCAACTACAATCTTAAATCTGCACTTGAAGTGCCTTTTGACCATGCCACTGATGGAATCGACGGAAACATTCTCTCATGCTATCATGACGTCTGTGTAAACGCGGACGAAACCGGCACTCAAGGCATGCTTAAGAGTATGAATAAAATTAAAGCCGAAAGCTATGATTTTGTTTGGAACTTTGGGTTCCTTCAGCGAGAACCAATTTTAATTAACGAAATGAAAAGAATTAGCAAAAGATACGTGGCAGCGTTCGTGCCAAACTACGTAAACCCTGGAACAATAGTTCATAAGTTTTATCACTCGGTCTATGGTGGCGTTTGTGTTCATCCTGAACGAGGAGATAAACGGTTCATGTGTATTCACGGTTTGGAAGAATTTTTTAAGAATGCTGGGATGCGAATCACGGAATCGGGATACGTGGATTTACCTCCCTTCTTCGATACGGTTGTAACCGTCAAAGAACTTTTTGGTTCAAAGGGGCATAGGGACGTTTTAAAGATTCCAATTAATGTCAAGGGTTTACTTCCATTCGAACGCATTTCGTTCCCGAAGCGGATTCTCGCCCATCACTGCTATGTGGTTGCTGAAAAACAATAGGCGACGGAAAGACGGAAAATGTCAACGGTATCAATTATAAAAGGCACAGATCCGAGATTAATGGTTAAGGAATCCATAGACTTGATCGGCGGCATCGGTTCTTTTGTTAAGCCAAATGACAAAGTTTTGATCAAACCAAATTTATGTACAAACAAAACACCCGAAACTGGCGCCACTACGGACCCACGAATAGTTCGCGCTATTATAGAGCTGATAAAACCAATTACCTCAGACATTTCAATTGTCGAATCTAACGTGGCTGGTGTGGATGCCGAATTAGTGTGGAATTTATGCGGCTATTTTGATTTGGCTCAGGAAACGGGAGTAAAACTAGTTAACTTATCTAAAAATCCCACAACTACACGAAATGGCTATCCTTTGCCGACATTGCTCTTCGAGGATTATGTGCTTGTAAATGTTCCTAAGATTAAAACCAACGAGATCACGACTATAACTTGCGGGCTAAAAAATGTCTTCGGGCTAATTGCAAATAGGCATCGGGCCAAGTACCACAAGACCATCGATAAAGTCATCGTTGATTTGAATAAGATGTTTCGATCGCGTCTCACTGTTGTCGATGGATTGATGGGCATGGAGGGCAACGGTCCCGTCGCAGGTGACCCAGTAGAAATGAATCTTGTACTTGCTGGAGCTGATGTAGTCGCCGTGGACGCTGTTGTCTCGACAATCATTGGTGTAAATCCAACTGAAGTCTCTCATATCGTCAAATCAGTTGAAGCGAATCTGGGAACGGCTGATATGTCTCAGATCGTTACGAAAGGGCAGGACATTGGAAAGGTAAAACGAAGGTTCAAGCTGCCGTCCTCCGTTCCTCGCATGAGGCGCCTAAAATACCGATTAATGGAGCATTCTGAAATGTTTGGCATCCGCCAAGCTGTCAGCGTATTAAGCTGGTGGCGTCGAAGAAGAAACTTGAAGGAAGGTGTTTGATTTGGACGTGACTCTGATTAATCCGCCTCACTCATTTATGGAGGCACATCGGGGTGGGAGAAAAAGTCCAAAGGCACTTCTCTCGTATCCTCCGCTTGGATTATTGTACTTAGCTTCAGTGTTGGAGAAAGAAAATATAAAAGTGAAAGTCATCGATTCTCCAGCCGACGGAAGCAACGTGGAAGACATAATTCACGTAATTGAAAACGAAAAGCCGTCTATCGTTGGAATGACAGCGACAACGCCCCAAACCCAATCAGCGGTCCATCTGGCAAAGGCTTTGAGAACAAAGTTTGAAAATACTGTGCATGTCGGGTTGGGCGGAGCGCATATAAGCGCCGATCCGGATTTCATCACGCGTTTTCCTTATTTTGATTTTGGCTTGACAGGTGAAGGGGAAACAACGTTTCTTGAGATCGTGAAGAAAATTTTGGGCGGTGAACAAGTAAAAGGGGTTTATCATGGAGAACCATCCTCGAACCTCGACAGTGTGCCTTTTCCCGCTAGGCATCTGATCAATAGTGATCTCTACTTTATGCCGATTAATGCAAAGAAATTTACCTCTATTATCACTAGTCGAGGCTGTCCGTACGACTGTTTATATTGCAGTCGTCCAGTTATCGGCAAAAATGTTAGATATCGATCCCCAGAGAACGTAGTTACCGAGATGGAAGAATGCATACAAAAATTCGGAACTGAATGGTTCCAATTTGTCGATGACAGCTCAACATTAAATAAAAATCATATGCTTCAGATATGCAAAGAACTGACTGATCGAAGATTAAACGTCAAATGGGGCTGCCAAACAAGAATCGACTTAGTAGATGAAACATTGCTGAAAATCATGCATGAAGCAGGTTGTCGGGAAATATCTTTCGGAGTTGAATCGGGCAGTAACAGAATCAGAACTATCCTTCGAAAAAGATTCGGCGATGAGAGCGTTTTTAAGGCCTTTAAACTTTGCCGAAAGATAGGAATCGAAACGACTGCTTTCCTTCTATTGGGGCTTCCAACTGAGACACGAGACGAGCTATATGAAACGGTGAATTTCGGGAAAAAAATTGACGCCGATTACGTTGAAGTTCATGTAAGCACGCCTTTTCCAGGATCCGACTTGTTTAATCTTGCGGTTAAGGAAGACGTTATCCCAGCTGATATCTGGGACATATATGTTGAAGGCAAATTAGGAAGCACTCTTCCACTTTATATTCCGAGCTCGCTAACACGTGAAGAAGTGCAGGAAGCTCAAAAGCAAGCCTACAAAAAATTCTATTTTAGGGCTTCATACATTTTCCGGCGGCTATCACAAGATATACACTCCTTGCAGAAGTTGAAACGGGATCTGGCAGTGGCCCGCAGTTTGACGGATTGGGGATCAAGCCTGAGAATAAAACCTGCGCACCCTGAAGCAACAAGTTGATTGAACCGAATTTTTTCCTTTTTTTTGCAAACTAACGTTTTCGTAAGTTTATGTCCAAATATCGTTGTGCAAAGACTCCATATATTCGACGTGGCAAACTTCTTTTAAAGAAGGGTTTCATTAAAATTTTGAAATATGAATTGTGGGTTCATAATTACTATATAATACGGAAATAGTTATTTGAAATGTTGATTACATGAAGAGAAGGCTAACTGTTAACGTAGAAGTTAACCCAAATCTGCGGGTAGTTGACTTTGAGTTTTCCTATCGTGCACGGTCGCAATTAACTCTTCCCGGAAAAAATGTTTTTTGAGGAGCGCCCCGTGAAAAACAAAGAAGTCTTGTTTTACGCTGCGATTTCATTTGCTTTCACACTTTGGTATTGTAGATTTGTTTTTGCCCCAAGTAGTCAAATGTTGGGTGGCTTGGCATATGTAGACAATTTTGCGAAAACTGATAATTATCAAACTCTTGCAATTATTATGACAAACCTAAAAATTGTGCATTCGGGGAACTTTCCGTTTGGGAGTTTTTGGCTTTTCAATTATTACGGGGGCGCGATTGCAACCTTCTTCCATGCGAGTTTAATCCCTTATATCGGTGACAGCTCTCTTCTAGGAATATCACTCATCACAAACAATCCTGTTCTGGGGTTAAAAATTCTTGTATGCGCATTAATTTTTGTCTCCCAATTTTGCGCTTACAAGTTTGCAAAGTTTCATTTTCATAAAACCTCCATCGCTTGGATATTTTCGTTGGCCTATTCGTTCAGTACTTTTTACTTTACTCACATTAACAACGGAGTAATCGATTTCATCGTAGCAGCCGCGGTGCTACCTGGTGTGCTGCTCTTGTTTGAGAAAATGTTTGCCTCTCCAAATAGGACAAACATGGCTTACGCGACCTTTTCCTTAATCATCTTATTCTTTGGTGATTTACAAATAACTATCTTTTCCCTTTTCTACATCATACTGAGAATAATCTTTTACCTTGCAACGTACCAGAACAAAGAGAAAACCATCGCCCTTTTAAAGAGACTTGCAGAGGGTACAGCACTATTTGTATTATCCATCGCGCCATTTTTAATCAGTTTCTCGATGCTTCAAGACGTCGGCACACTTTCCGTGCCCACGATCCCTTCATATTACCTAATCAATGCTTCGTTGTTCTTCCAAAGAGTCGTCAATATTTCACTGCATGAACCTGCGTCATACTATATTGGTCTAGTCATGTTAGTCTTTGCATTACTACCAATAATTGTTTATAGAAAACAGAATAAGTCAAACAACCAAAACTATCTTTTTTACTTAATCAGTTTTGTTTTTTTTCTTTTAATCGCCATAGGAACGCCTTTATCAACATTAGTGACCTCATTGTTTGTTCGAGTCCCAGAGAGAGATCAAATCCTAATCGATTTATGCATCTACATGTGTGCTGGATATGGACTTTTATCATTAAGCGAGTTAATCAACCAGAAGCTGCCAAAGATCCATTGGATAAGAAAAAGGAAACTGATTCATACTTTCCTAACTGTAGCCGTAGCAGCCGTCGTGCTTCTCGATCTAACTGCTGGAATAGCGCCAGTTACAAATCCAGTTCCACAGTTCACAGGCGGCGACAACTTCATTAAAAATCAAACAGGTGACTTCCGAGTTCTGAGATTACCCTTTGATTTGGGGGTATTCAGATTATGAATCCCAACTCCTTAATCATGAAATAATCGGCATGGGGGTGATTGGCCTGAGAGATTACCCTTCAAACAGCGAGCTTTTCACGTCATTATCAAATATGTGGCAAAGTATACCTCAGCGTTTAGGAGTTAATGCTGCAAACCTAACTTTGTTTTCAACTTTATGCGGCACAAAATATGTCTTAATTAAAACAAACGTTGTCGACGCAAACTATTATGTCAATTACTTCAATAACGCATCGCAATATTTCACTCCAGTATACCAGGACAACGATTCAATAGTCTATGAGAATCTCTATTTCCAAGGCATTGCCTTTGCAGTTAAGGACAATGGAACCATTCCCAATATATCAAATCTAACACTAGACGGCCTTTCAAATATGTCTCTTCCCAACGCTCAAGTTAGCTGCACCGAAAGCTTCAACAAAATCGAAATGACAGCGGATGTATCTGAACCAGCATATGTAATCCTTAGCCAGTCTTACTATCCATACTGGGTTTTGAACAACACAAAAAACTCGTCAGAAAGCTCATCAGCCTTCATACCGTTCCTAGGCGTTTCGGCGCTCCAAGTTGAACCTGGAACAACTACCATAAACGCAGTTTTCTCAGCTGCAGACCAAACCTGGAATCTGTACATCTGTTGCTTTGTTCCACTTCTTTTAATCTGTCTAGTCCTTTACGCGGATTCCAAATGCAAGAAGACATTATTCAAACTTGGTTCGGCTTCATTACTTGTTTCTGGCATTATCATTGCATTTCTGAGTTTTCTGGGAACCAGCTTGGCGCCGTCGTTTTTGCCCGCTTGGACTGGTTTTGGAGTCTTTAACAAGCTGCTTTTTGGTTTAGGATTCGTGGTTATTTTAGGTGCGGTCCTTATCGTCTTCAAAGACAAAATCTTTGCGCTTCCCGGCTTGTCCCGGCTAGATAGTAAAAAATCGCTAAAACCTTTGACAAGAATAGACAAGCGGTCAAATCTGGTGTTCGAACGGGTTTCCCAATTTGGTAACCAGGTTAGCACAACGTTGAAGTCCAAGCTGATGCCTCTAGATGAACTCATCCAGAATTTACTTCGAATCTTGCTAGTTATGTTTTTGTTTTTCGTTTTCTTGGCCAACATTCCTGGACTGTTTTCTGACGCAAGCAGTTGGCTAAATAAAAGCGCTTTGGGCACAATCTTTTGTTTGGCGCTGTTATTCGCCATAAAAGTTTTCGTTATAGAGAATGGAAAGAGTGCTTCGCCAACAATCGCTCCCATCAGTGAACCCTCGAAATGCGCCGCCGCAAAGCAGGATAATTTCATCGGACGTTTGCATTTAGGATTGTTAGGTGGGCTCGCAGGAGTTGTTGTTGCGGGATTGCTCATGCGCGTATTCACAACGTATTCTCATACAGTTTGTTTTCAAGGGTTTTTATTGTGTGGGTTTCTGTGCTGGGTTAGGGTTTGGGGCCTTGACGAATGGCAATGTGCGGCTGCGCGGTGCGGTTGGCTGCGTTTTCGGTTTTGTCGCCATCATTTTTGGGCTTATCATGACGTACACTACTCCAATAATTATTGGTTACATGGGTTCGGTTTCGACCAATTTGTCAACGCCTATTTACTTATGGCATCAGTACACTTTCGCCCAATTCGTCGTTATGCAGCTAACGAGCCTGGATGGTTTGTATTACACATTCTTCGGGCTATTAGCGGCGTTCTTGATTGCTTCGAGATTGGCGATAAAACTCAAACTTAACAAGAAATCTTCCGATCTTACAGCGGCAAAGTGATAAAGCCCACGCTTTATCAGATTTTGCGTGTCTCCATTGGTCGCTGGTTTTTTGCCTTTTTTATTTGGGAGATATCAAATCGGCTTGCCTTTATTTGAACAAAGGCTGCCCGTTTGGCTATTACATTTTGCATCAGCTCTTTGAAGAAAATGAAAAACTAAACTTTACGAAAAATCGACGCCACTTCGGTGCTTCAGCCAAAATAAACACCAAAAAAATTGACCAAAAAGAGCGTGTGTAATTTTCAAAGACTAACCAACTTATGTTCCTAAAGATGGATTATATCTTTGTCTCTTAGCTGCTCGTCATTGTTATGACAGTTATCATTTACTTCCTTGACTTTAAGAAGTAAACTATGCCAATAGCCGCCATGGCACCAAAGAATCCTGCAACAATAAAAAGTGAATATTTGACGTAGAGTGGCTGAGGAATCACAGTTACCACCAGCTGTTGGCTATCTGCACTGAAAGATGTTTTGGTTTCAAAACAAGTTGCACTAACAACCCACTGTCCACATGATTTAGGTTGGAAGGTTGCCGCAAAAGTACCATCACTCTTTACAGCGCAATTTATCGTTTTAGTTGAGTTGACACTGTTGAATTGCACTTGAACTGTGAAGTTATTAAGGCTTGGTTTGAGAACTCCGTCGATCGTGATGTTTCCGCCAAGGCGAATTTGATCTTTGACCGCCGTTATGTTTAAAATTAACGGCTCTTTTACGGTGTAGTTGCCTGAGACTGCCAAGTTATTCTCGAGAACATCAACTGCTTTAATTTCGTAGTTAACCAATGACCCCGTCGGCTGTCCTGGAATTGTGGCATTGCATGCTTGATTGGTGACATTCATATTAACATCAGCTTTAGTGATCCAATTGTTGGTTGTGTATGATAGCTGCGCTTTGTCCAAATTAGCGCCGTTTGACCTGTAGGAGATTTCGGTCGGTGCGTTTGGAGAAACTCTGCTTGGAATAGTCAAGGGCGTCAAGGTGGCTTTTTCAAAATTAGTCTTCAACATAAATGTAACGTTCCCTGAACCCGCCCCGCCCATTAGCACCATCTGATACAGGTTTGTCCCCGTATTTGGTGAAGTGTAATTTAGAAACATTGATTGTCCCATGCATTCGCCGCTCGCGTAAGCTACGCCAAGGTCGCTATTAGGCTCAAAGTTGTAGCCGCCGACGGCGCCGCTTAAATTACCATACAAGCCTGGCTCCCATGGCAGTGGAAAAGAGTTTAAGCTCGGAGATCCTGGGTCATTCATTAAGTAAAGTCTTGCTTGATACATGTCAACCGTTTCTGGAACCTTTACGTATAATTCAACATATGATGCGTTGGTCACAAATTCGTAGGCCCAGTTTGTGTAGAAACTTGGGCAGCTGTCCTTTAAGCCTTCAACATGACTAGTGTACCAAGTGTCGCACTTAAGGTTCTCAATTATCATAAAGGTAGCCTGCTGCGCCCCTACACTATCATAAGGATTATTCACTATAACAAAGGAATAGTTGCCTGATTGCGCCGGCACAAAAAGCGGATCATCAACCGTTGTGCCCAAGTTTGGCGGAAGACCAGCCGACTCCGTGTGCGAACCCACCAAGTTTCCTTGCGGACCATAAACGTAAAAGTTGTAATCTGTCGTCGCCTTGGCTGGAGGATTTACCCATGATCCATAACAGTAAATATGGTAATTATGGCCTGCTTGCAAGGGGCAGATAATGGTCCAGTTTCCACCGACAGGTATCTGAGAGCCGTTAACTAGCACTGGGAACATGGGTTTTTCAACGTAAGTAAAGTTTCCTTTAGAGTTGACGTAGGTATGCACGTAGTTGTTATATTCTGAGGTGGTTGTTAACTGGAGGCTTGAAGCTGTAGCCATGAATAAGGGACTGGTTATTAAAACTACGATTATTACCAGTGGTGGGATTTTTAGTGGGGGTTTAATTTTTGGGTTCATGGCTAACAGCTTGCAAAGCCCGTGGTTCTGTGTATTGTGCGTGCTGGACAATATCTGTTATGAAGGGTGAATCAATATTCTTAAGATACAATTGATTTCGCAATAGGTTTCTATTGTGTGTTTTGTTGTTTAGAATCTTTGCCGTTTTGGCCCCTTTTTGGGTTAGCAGCGTTTTTGTGTGTCTCTACTGTTTCATACAGTTATTCTTAATCAGTAGTTTCAACCAGTATAGTGTGTATTAAATCTCGCTACAGAAGACATTTATAAGAAAAAGCCTAATTGCTAATTCAATACGAGTGAGCAAAATGATGAACCTAAAAGTTTACTTAAAATTCCCAATAACTCACTCCGTCCATCCCCCAAAACAGGAGGTGAAAACACAATGAATTACAATTCTTTCCACAAGTTACTAAAAAACAAGTACGCACTAAGCACAGTCGTGACAACGCTTATTATCCTAGTAATTTCAGTGCTATTGGCAAGCGTAGTCACATACTTCGCCATCAACGTCGTCAGCACAAGAGTCCAAGAAGAAAGCTTATCCTTAACCGATGCACACGTATGGCTTAACCCCAAAGGAACCCCAGGCGACGCAGACTACTCAATGGCTTCACTTATGGTCATCAACACTGGCGGTAGAGACGTTGTCATCAACAAACTAGCCATCAGAGGCCAAGATGCACAGTGGACATCTGACGCACAATTCATAGTCTATTCGGTAACAGATAACCCTGTAGCCACAGACATGTACTTCCAGCCTACCATGCAAGTTGGAGGAGGAGCGGCAACGCAGACCTTCTATCTGAATCCTTCTGACACAAGCCAGCCTTCATACTCGTTCAGTTACGCTTCGACAGATATGGTCCTTAGATCAGGATATACAATGCTGCTGTACATAGTGAACCCTGATAGCATCACTATAAACGACATTGGCTTAACTGTAAGCATAACGCTCTACACAGCGCAAGCGATGTACTACCAAGAATGCAACGTACAAGCATACGCTTCGATATCAACATAGACGGCGCCTATAAAGCAACGACTAATAACAGGGGATAATGTTAAGAAAACCCCGATTTTTTGTTTTTTTGTTTCTTTTTGTTATGTGTATTTTTTTGTATGCACAAGTTTACTTATCTTACTTTTGGTGATTTGTTTTCCAGTGAAATGAAAATGAAAATGAAAAATATGCTTAAGAATCGTTTGGCTCTAAGTACGGTCGTTACTACGCTGATTGTTCTAGTTGTTTCAGTGCTTCTCGCAGGAGTCGTTACTTACTATGCTATCAACGTTACCAGCACTCGGGTTCAGGAAGAAAGCCTATCGCTGACATATCTACACGTTTGGTACAATCCAACTTCAAGTACTGCTCAAGGTGCTTTTGCCATAATTAACACTGGCGGTCGCGACGTAGTGATAAACAAAATCACAGTCAGAGGCCAATCCGCTGACTTCGGCAATGTATATACCGCGGTACAGTCACCCACCAGTGACCTTGGATACTCATCTGCACTCAGCGATGTCTACTATGGAACTACGTCTTCCTCTGTCGCCTTAACCAAGGGCACCACTGGCAGTGAAATCACCCTCAAATCAGGTGATACACTGGTCGTTTACATAAGCAGCCCAGATAGCATCACCATTAATGACATAGGCTTAACCGTTGGAATAACGGTGTTCACTTCGCAGGCAATGTACTACCAAGAAGCTAACGTTCAAGCTTACCAGGCAAGCACCTAATAAGCTCAATAAGAACCCCCCACACCCCCACATTTCTTTTTCTTTCTCTTTTTTTGTTCATCAAACCATGTGACCCTGACAAGATCGCCATAAATGCCATTGGCTTAACTGTAAGTAAAACGCTCTGCAAGCTCAGAAGATGCATGAGCATTTTTTGTATGCACAAGCTTACTTATGGGTTTGATCAGTTTTCCGGCGTTTTTTTTTGCAAGCCATATGTAATTTGTTTATACACACAAACGGCTTAATCCACTCTTCAAGCTTTTCTATATTAAATATGCTCTTGGGATGATGTGATTGGTTTCAAGCTTGCAAGGTCGACTCTTCAGGAGGTTTGTTCGATCTAAAGTTGCTTTAGCAATTCCAGTTACATTCCTGATACTTTTGGTTTCAACATTAAGCATTATTTCGGTTACCTATTACTTTTCAGTTGCAAACCTCAACACGCAAAGCAAAGCTCTTAAAGTTTCGACAGCCCAACAAAACTTTGTGTCTTTGGACAATGTTATTCTTTCAACTTTAGGGCAGCCTGGTTCCTCAGCCACGTTTGACTTAGGAGATTCAGGCGGAATAACAAACGTTCAACCAACCAGCAATATTCTCACAATCTACGTCAACTATGGTATTGATGAAACTATCTTTAACGCGTCCGTAGGTCAAGTTGCCTATGAACTTCCGTGTTCAGGCTCAATTGAAACGGGCTTTTACATGGCAGGAGACAGCCAAACAATAACCAAACAAAGCGGCTCTTCGCCAAGTCAACTTTACATAACAGTGGACTTCATGGGCCTGAGATCCAGTTGCAGTTTCGGCCAACAGTGACGTATGCTGCTGCCGGATTGAAAAATGGTCTAGCCGTCACCAACATTCGCGTGTATATAGTCAACCTGAACTCTTCAGATCCAATAGCTTTACATGGCGAGCTTCCCCTGCAAATCTTTTGCACGAGTACACAATTAACAACTGAAACTCTCCAAGTTTCCAATCAACAAAACTTGGTTATAACTTCACAGTTGAACGGTGCCAATGGAAGCGTTTCCATTCCAATCTCAGGCACACGTGAAGGCTCAATAATCAACATAGAAACCGTAATTTCTAACATATCAATCGAGAGGCGGATTAGCTAAAATGGTCTCGATGATTCCAAGTTACGTGTACTCACTGCTTGCAACTCTTATCGTTGGCACAATCATAGTTTCCAGTTGCAGCATTTCAATGGTAAGCATAAAGAATGACGCAGAAAGCCAACAGTTAGCCAATGTTGACGAATACGTAGCGACACAAAGCCTAACTCTATTAACTCAAACAACTCAAGATAGACAAAATACAACTCAATTCCTGGATCTTCCTTCACAAATTGGAAACCAAGAATACTGGGTATGTATAGCAAACGACTCGTCTAGGGCATGGGTTACATCTGGCTTTGGAGCGACTGCTATCCTAAGTCAACCACAAATATACTTGCCAGCTAACGTCGTGGCATCAGGAAGCTTCGTTAGCGCTTGGGGAAGAGCTTTTCTACAATGTTGCTACGAGAACCAAACTGTCACTTTAACATTAACTAGTGAGTGATTGAATTGAAATTAGGCAAAAAGAAAGAAGAAATTCAAGAAAAGGCAAAGGCCTCAGACGAGGAGATGATAGCTTACTTAGGCATTCAGGGCTACCAAGTGCCTGAAGGCTTTACGCAAGTTGAAAGTTACCCTCTTCATCCACCGTTCTCTTATGCATGGATATTCCAAGACGACTCTGAAGGAAGCTTCTTCTATGTTGTTGATGAACTTCCCATGTCGAGGGAGGAACGAGAATCCTACAAGCGTCTAAAGAACATTCTTGAATATGAGCTTAAAGCTCCAAGGATAGATGAAACGCTTGTTGATTCGTTTCACAGACAGGTTCCAGCTATACTAGAAGAGCACCCGGAAGTTTTTGTAGGAACCGACCAAGTAGGTCAAAGAAAAATTGTCTACTACCTTGAAAAAGACTTAATCGGTTATGGAAGAATCGAAGGGCTCATAAATGATCCGTTAATTGAAGATATAAGCTGTTTAGGCACAAACAAATCCGTTTTCATTTATCATAGAAAATTCGCTAACGCGCGAACCAATATTATTTTTTCCGATGAGGAAGAATTGGACGATTTCATAACAAGAATCGTTCATAGACAAGGCAAACACGTAAGCATAGCTCACCCTATCGTCGACTTAACCCTTCCGGGGAAACACAGACTTGCAATATCCTTCGGAAAAGAAACAACTCCAGCCGGAACAAGTTTCACTATAAGAAAATTCAAAGAAGACCCATTGACCATCGTAGATTTGATAATCAACGAAACAATTGACGAGTCGATCGCAGCGTATCTTTGGATGCTGATGGAAAATAAAATGTCGGTCATGATTGTAGGACCAACAGGTGCAGGAAAAACAACCGCCTTGAATGCTATTGCATGCTTGGTTCGACCGGATTTCAAGATGATCTCGGTTGAAGAAGTTCAAGAAGTTAACTTGCCTCAAGAAAACTGGGTGTCAACTGTTGCACGGACAGGCTTCGGAGGGGACAGCACAGGCGAAGTTACACTTTACGATTTGATAAAGTCAGCGGTTAGGCACAGACCAGCATTAATCCTTGTAGGCGAAATCAGGGGCGAAGAGGCGTACGTTCTTTTTCAGGCATTAGCAACGGGACATGGCGGATTATGTACAATGCACGCAGACGATGTGGAAACGGTTATTAAACGGCTAACACAGCCGCCTATGAATATTCCCCAAAACATCTTGTCACTTATGAACTGCGTAATAGTTGTCAAGCAAGTCGACATCTCACGAATCAACTTGCAAGAACGAAAAATGTCCTCCAGAAAATTTGTTGAAGTCGCCGAAATCGATAACGAAGGTGCTCCGCACGAAGTGTTTTATTGGAACATGTCCTCAGACACTTTCCAACAAGATCTAGAAAAAAGCCTTTTACTGGCAAAGATAGCCAAAAACCTCAGTGTTCCCCTAAGCGTTGTCCAACAGGAGTTTGAACGAAGAAAACAAATTATGTTAAGCATGGTTGAGAAAAATCTTCGTGACTTTAAAAGCGTCCACAAAGCACTAAATAGTTTACTTAACCTTGAGGATTTAGCCAACAAAGAACATCCCGAGGCCCAATAACCAATGCCTGCTTTTGGCGGTTTTATCGGCAAAATTTTCGGTTCACTATCTTCTGCTACTAGCGAAGAAAAGGAGAAAACCGAGCAGGAACTGCCATTTGCAGTAATGATTTTCACGCTTATGGCTGCAAGCGGAATATCCCCTTATGATAGTTGGAAAAAAATGCGAAAGCTTGCTTTCCTTCCAATATTCAAAAAAGAAGCAGACGAACTTGTTCGTCAGGTTGAAGTTTTGGGCAAGGACCCGTTATCCGTAATGCAGGCGCGTGCAGAAACCACAACCTCCAAGTTATACAGAAATTTTTTGGGCGGCTTTGTTTCTTCAATTAGAAGTGGCGGACAACTGTTTGACTTCATGAAAAGTCAGCTGAAAGCAATTTTTGAACTGCGATACATTAATCTGAATCGGTCAATTGAGAAAGTCGCCACTTTGGTTGAAGCATACTCGGTTATGCTAATTGTCGTATTATGCTCGTATATTCTTTTTGTTGTCTTGGCATCATCAAATGTTATGTCACTACTGTCAAATAGTTCAGCTTCCACCTCGCCTACACTTTCTTACTTAATAGCGTTTGTTATTATGCCTGTAATGTCAGGGATCTTTATTTTGATGGCGCATAATCTTCAAAAAAGCGCTTTTCCCAATCTAAAAGACCTTTATAAAAAAGCTTTAATCCTCGTGCCACCCGCATTCGTCGTAATAGCCCTCATCGCAATGGTCCCTTCGTTATCTAGAGCAGTTAGCCCCATAGGATTACCTGCTGTTACCACAATAGTTTTAGTCGCTTGTTCATTACCGATTGCTATTCAGTATCGGCGCATTGCAAAGTTAAACTATAATGCTGAAGAATCACTTCCTAGTTTTATAAGAGAAGTAACCGAATCACAAAAAACAGGGCTTTCACCAGAAAAAAGCATAGTGCAAGCTACAAAACGCAAAGATTACGGGCCCTTCTCCAAATTTTTAGATTTAATGCGTAGTCAAATCGAATGGGGCGTACCTTTACGCAAAACCATTGATAACTTTCGTAAGGAAATTCGAAGTTGGTTTGTCACAATTAACTTTTCTATGCTGGTGGAAACCATTGAAGTCGGCGGTAACTCAATCCAATCGCTAGAAATACTTTCTGAATATAGTGAAAAAGAACATGAATTACAAATCAATCGGCGTGAACTTTTGAGACCTTACATACTTCTTGCTTCCATGTGGAGTGCATTAATAGCTGTCACAACAACCATAGTTGGCTTAACTACTAACTTAACCAATAGCATGATGACAACTATTGACGGTACAGACCTTGGAGCGGTCGCTTCAATAGCTATGGCTCCTCAGCTTACCCTTTTCTCTGTAGGCATAATCATTCAATGCTGGATCTCAGGGTTCTTCATCGGAAAAATCAGCGAAGGCAACTTCGGCGCCGGATTTAAACACGCAGCATTGCTTGCAACAATCGCATTCGTGTCTTTGGTTCTCTCTAAACTTCTTCTTTCAGGCATTTTTGGGAAAATGCTCGGTTAAAGGAGAAATAACACATTGCCATCAACCTCTATTGACACTTTCTTCGCTTGTACAATCATTGTAGCCGCTGCTTTGATATCAACTTCTTTTCTATGTTCAACAATGCAAACCAGTATACACAGCACACAAGACATCAACAAAGAAAGCTATCTACAATCCATAGCCAACTACATCATAACGAACCCAGGAGCTCCCAATAACTGGGGAACCCGCAACAATGTTCCCGTCGACTTTGGATTAGCAGAGGGCGCCTCAACAATTCCTTATGAACTAGACATAGATAAAATCACTCGGTTAAACAATCTAAACAATTTCTCCTTATCCTATCTTGACATGCTCAACGCCGCTAAATTAGACAATATTGCTTTGGGCATAACGGTTTATCAAGTTATGTCCATAAACATTGAACAAGAAAGCAACTACACAACGGGCAGCAATACTTCTTACAGCTTCGCGATTTTAACAAGCATCGATTCCGAACCCACCAGCGCAATTCTAAATTGCTATGTCATAGCAAACAACTATCTGACCAACGTAACCAATAACACTTCAGACGTTGGAGTTGGCAACGTTAACGTTCAAATCCCAAGCGTAGCATCCAACAACGCCATGCTAATTGTGTTCGCAAGAGCATCTTTTGACGACAGAATAACCTCATACGCCATCTACAACTTCTTCAATTCAGCCCAAGAATCAGCGCCAAGCAACGACATTTTAACTTTAACTCCCATTAATTCCACGTTAAGCTTCACCACAAATTCAACTGACTTAACTATTCAGAAAGGCTGCGTTTTTTCCTACGCATATCAGAAGAATCTCACTTCCATGCAAAATTCAACTCAATACTTAATTCCCAAGATTATTGACAAAAGCCCATTTGTCATAGTTCTGTGCGGTTTCAATAACGGCACTTATTTTCAAGAATGGACCTCTTATCCTCAAGTTCCATTGACAACAGGTTCAACTTTTAAGGGCGAAGAACAAAACGTCTTCATCTATATGGTCACGATAAATGGGGTACTCTACAAGGTCGATATCAGTTTAGGAGATGTCGTTTCCTGAATCTCCTAAAAGACAAAAAAGGGCAAGTACGTGTAATCGAAGCGTTTTTAGCCTCAATTTTATTGATGTCATGCCTTGCTCTTATTCCTGGATCACCAACCGTGCAGGATTCGACAATAAATCTTTCTTCAACCGCCCAAAATGTTCTGTTAAGTTTAGACAGCAACGGACACTTGGCAACATTAGTTAATAGCCAGAATTGGAATGAGCTAAAAGATTGCTTAGAATCTTCTCTTCCGCTTACGGTATGGTTTAACTTAACAGTTTTCGATCCACACATGAATATAATGAACCCATTTCCAATTTGCAATGCGGGCTCTGTAAGTGATAAAATCTTTTCGGTAGACTATGTTTGCGCAAGCCAAAACAGCACATATACAATCTACATCTTGAGACTTCAACTTTCAGAAGTGGGATTAACATGAAGAAAAGAAACCTAAAAGCCGACAGTTCGGGCCAAGCGATCATAATCACAGCTTTACTGATAACATCGCTTTTATTATCCACCGCCATCTATGTCATTGAAACGGAAAAAGAAACACCAGTAGTTGGAACCGACCAAAACACTGTTATCCAGTCATATCAGCAAAGCATAAGAAACACTCTGATTAGTGCACTAGGCAAACTTAACCAACGAGGGTAATCCGGGCGTTTTAACCAAAGACATAAACGAATTAAATGCAGCAATCACTTCAGATTCATACGAAGCTATACTGCAAATGGATTATACTCCCCTAAATGTAGCTCCATACCAAAACGGTTTCTGGGTCTCTTGGGGTGCAGATGGTACTGGAATTTCAAGTGCTTGTGTCAGTTTCGTTTTTAACTCTTCAGGGCATTCCTCATCTTCTAGTTTGCAATATGATGTAAACGTAACTACTGAAGCCGATTTGAATGGCTACCTGCAACTTGAAGGTAACTCCACGCGAGTAAACTTAACAATTTACGTGCTCAACGAGGGCAAACCCGCTTTAGCGCAAAACTTTACTTTTTATGTTGAGAATGATACTGATAGTTGGGTAAAAGTGGATTCTCCAAACATAATTGATTTTGGTAATGGAACATATTCAGTTTCATTTACTACTGGAACATATCAGTCAAACAACCCTCTCCTCGTCTCTATGCTTTGCCAAGATCAACGCGGTATTTTCGTTAGAGCGAATGCAACTTGCACAACATAGGATAACAAAAATGTTAAAGCTAAAATGTGAGAAACCAAGTTTAATGTTTAACAAATGGAGCGGCATCAGTACATGACTCATGGTATGGCATTTAAAATTGTGGCTCTATTGTTGGCGGTTTCAATCATATTCACTGCTAGCATAAGCGTTATTGAGAATTCTTTCCCAAAGCTTACTGGTACCTCAGTCAGCGTTTCGCCCGCTAATGTTATTTGGAAAAAAGAATACGGCTTTGTAGGAGATGACGACCGCGCATATTCTGCGTTGCCCGTTGGTAACGGATATTTGGTTGTCGGTTCATTTGAATCAAATGAGACAGGCGTAACTGTGGGTTGGGCTTTAAGGCTTGATGCTGATGGCAATGTAATTTGGAATCAAACGTTTCTAGATGGGTCAGGCATTGAACTTAGATGCGCCTTTAATTTGACTGATGGATTCCTGCTTGTAGGTAACGAATTTTTGCCTTACGGAGATGAAAACGGTTATGCTGCAAAAATAACTAGTCAAGGCGCCTTAATTTGGCAGACTCCCATTGTGGGCGGAGAAAACGTCAATAAACTCTTTTCAGCAATTGCCACACAAGACGGCTTTGTACTTTTGGGGTTAACATTCTCCAATGCAAATGGAAAATCTAACTCATGGGTAGTCAAAATTGACACAAAGGGAAATGTTGTTTGGAACAAAAACTACGGAAACACAACCGACACTGCTGCAACAAACGGCGTCTTAGCCCCAGATGGCAATTACATGGTGGCAGGTTACGCGAACTCGCGAGGATACAACAACTATGCTTTTCTACTTATGCAAATTAACTCTAATGGGACCATGCTATGGAATAAGACCTACGGTGAAACAGGCAGCCAAGAAGCCTCTGCCATGACGAAAGCCCCTGACGGCTACGTAATAGTCGGTGACACTCAAACGGCACATGGCAACATCCACGCCTGGGTAATAAAAGTCGATTGGAACGGAACAATGCTTTGGGCGAAAACAGTAGGAGGCAAAAACGCTGATTCGCCATATTTTGTCACTCCCTCTGAAGATGGCTGCTACTTAGTCGGTGGCTTCACTTTCTCCTTTGGCTCAGGAAACCGTGATTTTTGGCTCTTCAAAATCGATGATTCTGGACAAGTCTTATGGAGTTGCACTCAAGGTGACGCGGGTTTCCAAGAAGCTTATAGCGTCATCCAAACCGGAAAAAACCAATATGTTATGGTGGGATGGACGGACCCGCCTGGGCAACCCGCTTTAATCGGCAAGGCCCGATACATGTTTTATATTGTAAATCTCAGCTATCCTCAAGATACCGATTGGTTTTCAAGTTTGGAGTTTATCTCTTACGTCGGCGCAGCTTTCGCGATTTTTCTGGCAGGTTTGCTTGTGGCATTAAAACTTCGCCATCAACCGAATAATGATCAATCTTCGAAAAATAGAAGTGAGAATAAACGCAAACGCAAGCGGTTCCAAAGGGGAAAAGAAAGGTAAAGAAAAACTAAAATTCTATTTACTTGAATTTTTGTTCAAGTCAGTTTGGAGAATAGCATTCGAAGAACTTTAACGAAGGCACTGTAGTTTGTCCATATGGCTGTTGTTTTATCCTTCTTCTTCACATCTTCATCATTCGCTGCGTCTTCATGGAATGCAATGAGAACTTCTTTATTGTCAGAAATCATAATGCACGGCAAGTTTTGTTCATCCGCAATTCGGAGAGATTCACTTAGCCACTGCAGTTGCCCGATGAAATAAGCACTTTTCAATGAGTTATCCGTAACCAACGTAACATTCACTTTGTCAGACCCACTTTTTAGTTTGTCAATGAAATCGCTATAAAACAGCTGGGAAAGGTAGTCGGCTGAAGCGAACACTTGGAATTCCTTTTCTGTTCTTTCAAGTAATTCATTAGCTTTCATGAGTACCTGCTGTTCACCCTCAAGCATCTGGAAAAGCTCTTTTTTCGCAGGTGTAGCTTTCGGCTGAGGTATGGATCGCCAAAGTTCTACGAGGCTTGTTTTTTCTTGTTCTAATAACTTGATTTTTATTTTCTGTGCATCTACAAGTAAATCAATAGCTTTGTCCAATGGCACAGCTGTGAATTTTAGAGGTTTCTCAAAAATGGAAAAAACTACGCCTCTTTTTTCCAGGTCTCGCAAGATTCTGTAAGTCTCAGTTCGATGAAGCGAAATTGCTTCTGCTATTTCTCCTGCCTTCATGTCACCTACTCTGGCAAGATGCAAGTAAACTTTAATCTCGTTTTTAAGCAGTCCAAATCTTGAAAGTGTTTCTTCAATGGTTAATAATTGATCATTGTATGATTGATCTTTCTTCACCGTTTTCCAGGATCCATTTTGCTTATCGTACACTTTCACTAATTCTTGTTTTTCCATTGTCAACGCCAATGAGAGGTTCTCCTTGTTTCTCCATATTTGGGGTACTGCTACCCAATTCTGACCCTTTATATATAATATGATTACGACTTAGAAATCTGAATCCAAAATCCACATTCGACGACACCCCCTCTCAGCTTACCAGACAAGGTGTCCCTACCATTTTTACAGAAAACCGTCTCAAAAGCGCCATCCACAAGCACTCTATCTAGGGGCAAAAAATAATCGCTAGTCTTATAAGTTCAACTTTTGAGAAATAGAGAGCATGCAAGCAGAAATCGGAATAATCGGCGGAACAGGTCTGTACGACCCTAAACTTCTCAAGAACATTCAGGAAGTAACGTTGGAAACGCCCTACGGCAAACCTTCCGACTCAATAACCGTTGGAGAGTTGGGCAGTAAATGTGTGGCTTTCCTTCCGAGACACGGCAAAAAACACACCATTAGACCAACCGACATCAACGTCAGAGCCAACATCTTTGCCCTAAAGAAACTCGGGGTAAAACGCATCATGGCTTCCTCAACCGTTGGATCATTGCGGGAGGAGTATCATCCAGGCGAAATCGTCCTCTGCGACCAATTCATCGACCGTACAACAAGACGCGAAGAATCCTTCTATACACAGGACAGGGTTTGCCACATAAGCGTCGCCGAACCAATGTGCCCCGAACTCAGAGAAAACATAATCTCAGTTGCCAAAACCTTGGGCACTAAAATGCATCCAACGGGGACATATATCTGCATCGAAGGACCACGCTTCTCCACTAAGGCTGAATCAAAAATGTATCGGCAGTGGGGAGCAGACGTCGTCGGCATGACCTTGGTTCCCGAATGCGTGCTGGCTAGAGAAGCAGAAATATGCTACGCATCCATATCAACCGTGACCGACTACGATGTTTGGAAAGACCACCCAGTCTGCGTAGACGACATCGTCAAAATAATGAAGGCAAATACCGAAAACGTCAAACGCGTAATCGCCGAAACCGTCGCCAAACTGCCCAGCGAACCTGCCTGCAAATGCGGAGAAGCCCTCAAAGGAGCCTTCGCCTAAAAGGAGAACTTAACATGAGCAAATCTAAAAAGAAGATAGACTTGAAATCGAAGGTTAGAAGGATCTCGCAGTTTAAAGGCGTGGTTTTCTGGGATATAACGCCGCTTCTAAAAGACAAGGATGCGCTGCGTGAAAGCATTAAGCAGATTGCGGATCATTTCAGGGGCGAACCGATAGATTTGGTTGTTTCAAACGAGGCTAGAGGCTTCATCGTGGGCGCAGCTGTGGCTTACGAGTTAGGCGTGGGCTTTGTGCCTATACGAAAAAAAGGAAAATTGCCCTCTAAATGCGTGGAGCTTGTTTACAAGAAAGAATACGAGTCTGACATTATCGAGATGCATGAAGACGCAATTGAGAAGGGACAAAAAATCTTAATCATCGACGACTTGTTAGCGACCGGCGGCACCATCAAAGCAAATATTGATCTGGTCGAAAAACTCGGCGGCAAAGTCGTGGGCTTAGGCTTCCTCATCGAACTCTGCTACCTTGACGGCAGAAAACTAATAGGCGGCAAATACGACACGTACTCGTTGATTGAAATTCAAACCACAAACGGCTAAAAACAACACCCATAGCCAAGATGAACCCGAGCTTCAAACCTGAGGTTTTAGGCTTTGGGCTCTAGACGGCTTTGCAGACAGGTAAGATATGCGACGAAATCTAACTCTCCGTTTTTCGGAGCAAACCGGAAATCCCTGAATTGGGAATGCAGTTTTTCAATTATTTTTATTTCAATCAGCTTGCCAACTGTGCCGAAAGTTTGTTCAATGGCGTTCGCGAAAGCTTCAATTTTACTTGGAATATCGTCTTTGTTTATTCCGTACGCGTTTTTGAGGTGGCTGTAAATGGCTTGTTTTGTGTTTTCTCCTAAACCGGCGAGAATGTCGTTTACCGCCTGCGTCACTGCAGCTTCAAAATTGGCTTCAGCGTGTTCGTTTCTTAACGAAAACGGGGAAGACTGACTTAACATAGTTTCAGATTGACTCATCGTATCATCTTTTTTATTGAAGCGCTCAAACCAGCATATCGCAATACTCAATATATAAACGTATTCAAAAAGCCGATTCCCCTCTCAATTGTCGAACAAAACAAATCGTCAAAACCCACTGAGTAGCTAAGGCGCCGAAATCTTCCAGTTGGGTTTCCTCATCTTTTTATGAGACTTGGTTTAGGGTTGAATTCTTGGTTTTTTCATACATTCATGCATGTGTACCCAGAGCATGTAGCGGCTCCGCCACGGCGGGGCATCGCAGAATGGACAAGCGAACATTGGCTCTCTCACTCTTCAATCACCCTTAACCACAAAAAGGCACCCTGATTGATTAATACATATGTGACTGCAACAAATCAACAACAGAAAACCCGCCGCAGAGGCTCCGAAATAGTTTTTAAAATGCTGCATCAATAGTATATTGGATTTGATTTTATGCCCAAGTACATTGTGAATTCAGCTATTTTGCGCAAGGATCCGAAGGCTTGCGCGGAAGGAGCAGCGAAAAATCTTGCGTCTGGAAAATTTAAAGATGTAGCAGCGAGAGCGTGTTATTGCTGCGGCTCCGAAGGCAGAGTTGCATTCGTCATTGAAGGAGCAAGCAGGGACGCAGTGCTTCAGGCAATGGAGAAACTCGACATTCCAGTCGCGTCAATAATGGAAACTGAAGAAATAAACCTCAAAAATAGTTAACCAGCCAAAATCGACTTCGCAGATTCCGCGTACGTTTGGAAGTCGCCTTCAGAAAACAAAACCAAAATAACCTTTTCAAGCTTGTCTTCTTTTTCCAGAAAAGCCTTCACCGTTTTCACAGCAACGCGGCTGGCTTCTTCAATAGGGTAACCGTACGCCCCCGTGCTGATGGATGGAAAAGCGATTGTTTTGAGACCTTTTGCAGTGGCAAGCTTCAGCGAGTTTCTGTATGCTTGCTTGAGCAGCTCAGATTCAACATGGAAGCCGCCAAGCCAAACAGGCCCAACCGTGTGAATCACATGCTTAGCCTTTAAGTTGCCGCCTGACGTTATAACGGCTTTCCCAGTTGGAAGACCCTCAGGCCACTCCGTCTCCCTAATCCGCCTGCATTCCTCATCGATTTGAGGTCCGCCTCTGCGGTGTATTGCGCCGTCCACTCCGCCCCCTCCCATCAACGACGAATTCGCCGCATTCACAATCGCGTCTGCCTCAACATCCGTTATGTCTCCTCGGATTATCTGCAAGACAGCGTTTCCAACTTTAAACTCCATAACTATCAGTAACCCTCAAATGCTATATAACTATGCAAGGATCGCCCACAGCGCAGAACCCACAAAGTAAGCTCCGAAGCCGATGAAGACAGCCACGCAGAAAAGCGTTATCCCCCTCCTCACCTGCTGATTCCAACGTTGAGACCACAGCTGCTGAGACCTAAAAATCCCCAACGCTATAACAGTGTAAAAAGAGAAATCGCAAAGCCAATGCACCCCCGCAAACAGGGAAAAGCCAATTATGCCGAACAGTTGAGCGTTAAGAATCAAGGTTGTGCCGATGGTCAGCCACCAAAGGATGAAACCAGCGTTCACGGCAGTTGTGTAAACGCCTGCGAGAATCGAATCCCGATTGGAACTCACAAATGCATCGTCGGCTTTGTTTCGGTTCCTAAACGTTTGAGTACCCATCAAAACCATCAAGGAGCCGCCGACTAACCCGACGGCAATTTGGATAAAGCTCGGAATCTTAAATTGCCTTAAGACGAAAAAGATGGCAAACATCAAAGGAAACTCGACGATTCCGTGGCCAATCGCAACCAATGCGCCTGCAGCCTTTCGTTTTGTTGCTTTCTGAATGGTGACGGCGAACAAGGGTCCAGGCATCAGAACACCCGAAAGCGAAATCAGTACGACTGAGGCAAAGAACAGGTATTCGTAGTGATAAACGCCGTGGCTGAGAAAAACCTCCTTTACTTCTTCGCACCCCTGGTTATCAGGAGAACCCGTGACCATCGCAATGGCTGCTGCTGAAGCTCCACAGTTAACCCCGCTTGGGTAAACATGTCTCGTATCTCGGCTGGGCTGTTATACCTAAAGTTTCTAACAAAAGCTGACATCCAACGCGGTATAACAATGTCTGCCAGCAAGAATCTTCCCTGAGGTCTCAAAACACGGGCAACTTCACTGATTCCTTTGGCTTGATCTGCCCAGTGATGAAATGACAGCGTGCTAAAGGCAAGGTCAACCGAGGCTTCAGGCAGAGGCAAAAATTCAGCCATAGCAACATGAAATTCTGCCTCTGGAAACAACTGAGTTGCTTGATCTATCATCTTCTCAGCTGCGTCAACACCCACTAACCTTGCATTGGGCCACTGCTGCTTTGCCTTTCTAAGTAATCGACCCGTGCCGCAGCCAACGTCCATAACGACTTCTGGGTTACATTGGTCCTTGGCTAATTGTAGAACTCTTCTCTGAACCCTGTCAAAAAAGTAGCCCTGACTACTTGCAGTTTCATAGGTTGCCGCCCTGCGATTGAAACGTTCCACATCAGCCTCTTTACTCATGTATCCCCCTGCCTTTGTTTCCATGACAATCGAGCATTAATTGGTTAACCTGTTTAAGCGCAGGTAGTTAATAGCTATTTTTCGGCTTAAAGCAGTTTTAAAATTTCAATCTCACCTTTTGAAGGTAACTATTTTCTCAGAGATGTGATTAACGTGTATTTAGGCTTAATTCTGTATAAGGGCGTTAGGTCTTTATGGGGCAATTGAGCGATTTGTGTTCGCAATGCCTAAATTCTTCTTAAACACTAGTGTATCACCAGTGACATAACTTCCTAATCGGGTCGATGTGTCACCAGATTTCCTTTCGCCGCCTTAGAGTGGTGTTAGACGTTATTTTGATTGATAAAGAGTGAGTTTGGATGGTTCTCGATAAGTTGTGGACAGAGGATGAAGTTAATGATCTTAGAGCGATGTGTAGCCAGGGTAAAAATCTTGAAGAGATGGCTGAGCACTTTCATAGAAGCCAAGAGGGCGTTAGACTTAAGCTCTATCGTCTAGGTTTTGTAGTCTCCGCGGAAACAATTGTGTCATCATCTTCATCATCAACAACAAGCTGTGAAACCGTTAAATCCGCTGAACAAAGGCAAAATGATCTGTGCTCGAATGCTTCTGCTTTAATAACGAGGGGACTTGAACCCATCAAGCCAGCTGAACAACTTATAACTGTTGAAGACGATGCAAAAATGACGCTTGGATGCATCCAGCGGTTAAACGAAAAAGGCTTAACCGCACTCGATATCCGACGCATAAAATTGATGATACCCGCATTAAAAAGCTACATCATCTTGCAAACTGACTATATCCAGAAGTTGGCAATGGTTGAACGACACGTTGCAGAGTTGGATAGGGTTGTGCTTGCCCAGTTAGAGGACAAAGTTGCTAAAGCGCAAACCGACCAAGAGCGCAAGGTTTGGGAAGAGCAAGTTGATGCTTTGAAAGAAAAAATGTAAGCAAAGCGCTGTTTTCAGGGAAAGGCAAGATTAGAGGGGCGAAGTTTGGGACGCAGATTGGAAAATTTGCCACTTTGGCGGGGTCACAAGTATCGACGGGCTTTTAGGAGGCTTCCGCAAATCGATAAAGCAATCAGGCGACTGCAAGTTCAAGAAGCCATCGAAATCAAGGGTCCCGTGGATTTTGCAGAGAAAATCTTGGATACAAAGCCTTTCCTGTATCAGGCTGCCCTGCTTGAAGACTCAAGTAAACGAATCGTCGCCTGCATGGGTCGCCAAACAGGCAAAACCACAACCATAGCCCTAAAAGCCATCTACTTTGCCCACGCCAACAAGGGCGTCACCGTTCTAATTACGAGTCCCTCGCTGCGGCAATCAGTGATAATGTTCGACCACATCATGTCTTTTGTCTACTCCAGCTTTTACCTCCGCAGCAAAATCCTTAGGGCAACGGGAACGCTCATCCAGTTTGATAACAAAAGTAAAATAATCGCC
Organism: Candidatus Bathyarchaeota archaeon; assembly: GCA_963780185.1. Classification (GTDB taxonomy): domain Archaea; phylum Thermoproteota; class Bathyarchaeia; order Bathyarchaeales; family Bathycorpusculaceae; genus Bathycorpusculum. The sequence goes on from CAWABA010000006.1 coordinate 377,860, forward strand.
TTGCCATGCTCCGAGCACCTGCTAAGAGGCTACACGGCAAACATGATTATTCTGGATGAAGCCTCATGGATCCCCGAAAAAGTCATCACCCAAATTCTCTTCCCAATGCTAACAACAACCGACGGCTACGCAATACTTCTAAGCACACCTTGGGACAAAAACCATTTCTTCTACCGAGCCTTCGTAAACCCCGCCTATAGCGTGCACAAAGTAAAATCCAGCGAGTGCCCACTCGTAACCCAGCATATTCTGGATGAAAACCGCCAAAACATGACCCAGGAAGAGTACCTCATGGAGTACGAAGCCGAATTCGTCGAAGCTCTCAACAGCTATTTCTCGCAGGCACTTATTCGTTCATCGGTTGAGTTAGCCCAAAAGCTCGGCGTTGAGCTTCACAACAACCTTGAAGGTTCCATTCCAAGCGGAGACTACTACGCGGGCTTAGACTTCGGTAAATTGCAAGATTACAGCGTCCTCACCGTTTTGAAACGGGAAAGCGAAACCCTCAAACTCGTTTACATGTATCAATTCCCACTCGAAACCCCATACACGCAGGTAATTGGGCACCTGATAAGAGCCAACCAAAAATTTCAGTTCAGAAACGTGCTGGTTGATCAAACGGGCGTGGGTGAGCCTGTGCTTGAGGAGATTCGCAACCAAGGCTTGAGAGTTGCCGATGGTCTTACGTTCACTTTGCAGTCGAAAGAGGAGCTGCTTACGGGACTGAAAATGGCTTTGGAGCAGAACCGCTTAGCGATCCCGTACGATAGGTTGCTTTGCCAGCAGATCAATGAGCAACAGTACGGGTACAGCAAAAGCGAGCACCTGCAATTCAACCATCCACAACACTGTCACGACGACATGCTATGGGCACTAGCTTTGGCAACCGCAGTAACGATGCGAACGCCTCCACCTGGCAAAGGCGCTATGATGCTTCCACATTGAAAGAACGAAACGAAGTCTCCCCAACTATTCAATAACTCTGAATGCTAAACATAGCATCAACGATGTGATAACCCCAAGGTTACACTACAATAACCAATCAATTAAAAGTTGATTTCGAAAATGCAAGCAATCCCTAAAAAGTTGAGTTTGTTTATAACATCGGACTTTTTTTCGTTTTGCCCGTTTACACGAAAGTTACTGAGACATGAAAATGGTTTAAGTCGTTTATAAAAAGAGTGGAATTTTTTACTTTATTTCAACACTTAGCGGGTATTTTATTGAGCCTTTTTTTAAAGCAGTGTAAGAAATTTCATTTTAAGTCTCTTCTGTTTTACCTTTAAGTTTTGCTATCGCAATGCTAACATTTAATTGATTTTTTTAGCAAAGGTTTTTTCTTCTGCTATAACTTCCGCGTGCTTTTTCTTTTCCTAAGCTTAATGTAACTAGTTCCATTGTTCTCAGGATATCATCTCTTGAGCCACAAGTCGGTTTTGTATTTATGAGAGCACTGATAATACCCATTAAGCTCTGAATTTCTATTTTGTAGTCTCTCCGAGCAATTTCATATACTCTATCTTCGATATTCCATACAAAAAGAATCTTGGTATAAGGTTGGTTACTAAAAACTTCGTTAATAACTTGCTTAACGAATTGATTCTCAAATTTGTGTTTTTGATAGTAGTCTAAACTGTTTTTGACGTTTGAAAATTTTGCTTTGCTTGTAAGTTTAGAAGTGGTGTGAATACTTGACTCAACATGATAACGCTCTAACGTTTTTGGGTCAATGGCTAAGAGGTCAATCTCAAATTTGCGTTCACACTTTATATTGGTCATCGTAAAACAATGAAGAATCTCTTGGAAATATTTCTCTATTATGTGAACTTCTGGTTCCATATGAATTACCCAGAAGTATCACAAGCTCTTTTTGCTTTTAGTTTTTGCTCTCCTGCTAATTTCCGTCAAAGCCCATTCGATGTATTTCGATAAAAGTCAATAAAAACCAGTTTGCGCTTCCAACGGGAGGTTTATTGTAATTTCTGCTCATTTAGGTCAGAAAAGAAATTATTAACTCCTTCCCGAATTGTCGCGGACATACTTCAAGTGGCTTAGATGAACCTTGGCGTTCTTTTTAAAGAAGAAAACAATAGAATGGGAAAAGAAGCCCAAAATTTTTCAGCAAAAAAATCATTATAGCTGATAATTCTTGTGAGCCTCCAAAGGATATTTTATTAGCCGCATTTTTTGCCTTTGAAAAGTCTTGTCTGCATCTCCACGATTTCAGCGCTATCTTTCGCCGTGACGTAGTTGTCAAGCAGCATGCCGTTTAACTCGAAAAAACGTGTGTCCCCACGTGAAAATCGACAAAAGCTCCTCCGACTCCTCTTTGAATCCTGCTATATAGAGGGCTGCAGCGATGGCTTCTGCCGTTGTAAGCTTCGTTAGTTTGCCGAAGTTGACTGGGTTGCCTGCGATAAGGATGGGTAGGCATCGGCTGGTTCCTTTAACGTGTTTTCCCATAACTTTCTGGGCATGCTCCCAGCTACAATCCAATGCGGCCAACCCAAACTGCGAAAGCCTCTCCCTGTCTGCAGGAGAAAACGCGATTTCGCCAAAAGGATTCAGCACGATGGCTCGCTTTGGCAGAAACCTTGCTTTGGTAACTATCCTTGCGTAGCCTCGACGTTTAAGTCGCAGGGCAGTGTTTTTTTTAGGGTCATCCTGTGCCGCATGGTAAATGGTTATCCTCACTGGCAAAGCGGGCTTTGGAGGTTCCGGGTCAGGTTCCAAGTTGATTGCGCACCTTTACGTGACTCATCGGGTCATCAAAAACCTTCGGGATCCAATCAATAATGTCCGTCGCCACCATGTGAAAGCCAAGTTCGCTTGCGGCAAAATCGCCTGCTGCCCCGTTGACGAAGGCTCCAGCCGCCGCAGCTTCAAACGGGTCAACACTCTGAGCCATTAAACCGCTGACGATGCCGCTGAGAACATCACCTGTGCCGCCCACAGTCATACCTGGGTTCCCCGTGAAATTCAACTTGATGCGTTCGGGACTGCAAATGTAGTCGACCTTGCCTTTCACAAGCACAACGGCGCCAAGTTTCATCGCAGTTTTTTGAATTGCCAAGGCGCGTTCTTCTTGGTTTTCAGGCAAAGTTTCACCTGTGAGTATCGTGTATTCGCCAGCGTGAGGCGTAAGAACAAGCGGCACCTTTAGGGGTCTTTTGAACTTGGCAAATGCCTTAAGTCCATCGGCGTCTAAAAGCAAAGGTTTCCCAGCCTTCTCAACCTCTTCCACGCAGAGCTTCACGAACTCGGCAGTTTCCGACTTCAAACCTAAACCGGGACCCAACGCAACCGCGTTAACCATGCCCAAGTACGGCTTGAGCGTTTCCATGTTGCTTGGCTTCAGGCTGGTGCCTTCAAGCTTTACCGTTATCAAGTCAGGAGACATTGAGGAAATCGCGTAAGCTGTCTGCGTGGGCGCTGCAAGATAAACAATGTCGACTCCAGTGCGCATGGCGCCCAGCGAAACCAAGGTGGGGGCTCCCGAATACACTTCGCTTCCGCCGATGACGAGCAGCCGCCCAAAATCGCCCTTGTGAGCTGTGGGGCTACGCGGAACCTTCGCAAGGTAAACGTCGCCTGGACCCGTGTACCCTTCCATCTCCATGGGCAAGCCAATTGGTTTCACCACGAGTTCGCCGACGTATTTTTTGGCTTTTTCCAACCCTGGCTTTGACCTGTGGAAAGTGACGGTTAAATCGGCTTTAACCGCGGCGCCCAAGACTTCGCCAGTATCCGAATCTATACCCGTCGGCACATCCACTGCGATTTTGAAAGCCTCCGAAGTCGTTGATGCAGTCAACTATCTGGCTTATCGGCGGCTTAATTTTTCCTTTGGTGCCCGTTCCCAGCAAAGCGTCAATGATTACGTCGGCGGATACTTGTGGAATAGCTGAACTGTCAGTCACTTCAATGAAGGCAATTTTGTCCTGCATTGACTCAAGGATAGCATAGTTTCTTCGGGCTGCCTCATGGTTGACGTCCCTGCTTCTGCCTGCAAGAACAACAGCTACTTTGTAGCCAGCTGACAAAAGATGCCGTGCTACGACAAATCCGTCGCCTCCGTTTCCGCCTAAACCGCAGAAAACAGCCACCTTTTTGCCTTCGGGAAACCGTGCAGTCACTTCTTGGGCAACGCTGCCTCCAGCGTTCTCCATTAGCTGAAGCAGGCTTACGCCGTAGTATTCAGCGTTGGCTTCCAGGGCTCGCATTTCCCTGCTTGTAATCGGCTTGTTTTTGGTACGCATTTTGACGCCACTAAGGTATTTGAGTGCAAATTAAAAGATAAGGCTTGCTAAACCGTATACAAAAGCATCACCAAAACACATAAAAAACCTGAAAACTCAACGCTGACGCCTGTGCCCTCCAAATTTTGAAGGGCTGAAGGGTTCGCAAAAGGTTTATCCAATAGTTTCACGCTAGATAATTTAATTCTAAAAAAATGTTTTAAAACAGCCATTATGAGGTATGTGTGTTTGAACAAAACCTACAGCATAACAAGTTCCGATGCCCTTTTGATAACAGACATCCAAAACGATTTTCTCCCCGGCGGAGCCCTGCCTGTTCCCGGAGGCGACGAAATTATTCCCGTCTTAAACGAGTTTGCAAGGGTTTTTGCCGACGCCAAAGCCTACGTTTTTGCTTCCCGAGATTGGCATCCTGCGAATCATTGCTCGTTTAAGCAGCAGGGCGGTCCTTGGCCCGCGCATTGTGTGCAAGACACGAAAGGCGCAAACTTCAGCCCCATACTTAAACTGCCCAAAAACGCAGTTGTCGTGTTCAAAGCCACGGATCCAATGCGGGAAAGCTACTCGGTTTTTGACGGAAGCACCTTCGCCAAGGAACTCAAAGAACGCAAAATACAACGTCTATTCGTGGGCGGACTTGCAACGGACTACTGCGTTTTGAACACGGTTCTTGACGCTCGCAAACTTGGCTATGAAACGGTGGTTCTTATGGATGCAACCCGAGGCATTGACACGGCTCCTGGAGATGTTGATAGAGCTGTGGAGTCGATGCTTAAATGTGGCGCTTTGCAGGCGACAACCGCTGACTTTCCAGATGGAGTTGAAACTTTGTCGGTGGATGAGACTGAAGCTGATGCTATGGGAGACAAGCCTACTGATAGAGCTGTTGTGAATAGGAAGGCTCGAATGCGATCGCGTGGGTCCTCAAAGAGGCTTCCGACTGAGCGGAAAGGCTGATTTTCTTCGAACTGCATCGAACCTTAAATAACCATAGTGCAGAATTCTGCACAACAACGCTAGATTCGGCCTCGACCAGAGGGTTAATCTGAAAGCGGAGCAAACATGGGTTAACTCTAATCCAAAAGACGCAGCAAATGCTTTGCTAAAGTTTGAAAACGGGAAAAAACGTCTGCATTTAACTCCGCTTCAGCAGTCAGTCAGGAAAGGGCACAAACAATGGTTGGTTTAGACGCCAAAAACGTGGCAGGAGTCCTGATAACGCTTCCAAACGGCAGCTCTTTGTCTGTTTTTTGATTGACTGAGAAATGCCTTTTCGCCAGTGTACGCTCACTGCGGTAACCTTTTTTCTCAAACATGTTTCCGAAAAATTCTCGAATGGTAAATATTTACATTAAATAGTTAAATAATTGGAGGCTGAACGCTACTCAATTAACATTAAATGATTAAAAACGCATGAACAGGAGTCTTTTTCAAAGCATACGGCGGGCGAACAAAGCAGAAACGTTGGAATTGGCGCATCAGCCGGAATTAATCGTAGAGACGCCTTGTCCCGAGCTTATTGTTCGCCTATGACTTGGATGATGATTGTTCTTTTGCGCGGATAAACGTCGGTTTCCACAAAGAACAGCGACTGCCAGGTTCCAAACGTGACTTGCCCGTTAACTATCGGCAGAGTCTTGTCAGGCGGAAGCAGCATGGACCGCAAATGCGAATGGGCGTTGGAGGGGTGCTGGTAGGTTTTGTTTTTCGGTGCAAGTTCTTCGAGCTACTCTTTGATGTCGTTTAGCAAGGCGTCGTCGTTTTCTGTCAGAATTAGTATGCCTGTGGCGTGTGGGGCAAACACGTGGACAACCCCGTTTCTTACGCCTGACGCAAAGACTTCTTCCTGAACTTTTTCAGACAAATCGACGAAGTCTATTTCGCCCTTAGTCGTGAAGCCGAAGCTGTAATTTACGACTTTAAAGTTCGACATGCCATCAAATCTCTATTGTAACTATCGCAGAAAAACGTTTCGAGAGCCACAACTCTGCGCTTTCGGGTGCTTGAGCTCAGTGGGTCGTTGCTGACGGGTTTAATGGGTGTTTTCGTTTTCCGAAACCGTTAACAATGTTGACGTGCCCTGTAATTCTACTCCAATCTGTCATATTTGTGATTGCTGAGTTCAGAGATTTAGCATTTATTTGTAAAAAATGTTCATTCGAGGTATCTTTCGTAGGTGCAGTTTTGAATATTTTACACGGCAACCCATTTAAGACGCCAAAAGTCGGCGGTCGATCAGTGAAGAGCAGTGGTTTAGTCCCGAAACAAGCCAACTGAGGCGGTTTTAGGTTCATTTTTAGGTTTTTGTGCTCTTTTTTTTTAACTCCAAAATGGAATTTCCGGCGACCGATGGGTGCTTTACTTTACGGAGAGCAAACGTGAGCTATGTATATTTAAGGTTCGTTTGTGTTCGAAGATTAGAAGTCTTAAGTGGTCAAAAGCAGCTGCCTCTTAGGGTTCCAAAGTGGGTTTGTCGATGCTTTTGTATACCGCCCGCACTTGATGTCTGAAAGACCTTGCAACGTAGCATCATTGCGGGGGCAAGGCAACAGAAGACTTTCTTGAGACGACACTCAGCCATCTGTCAAATCACATTTTGTGTTTGCGTTCTTGTTTTGCTCTTTGACTTGAGATTAATTTGCGCGCCCGATTGCCTGCCTCTGGTTCACCACAGGCTTCTAACAGACTCAAGGGGGATTGTAGTTTGCATATATGGATCTGAGGGTAGGCACTTGCAATCTTTCAGTTTTTGTGTTAATTTGAAAGTCTCTTTATTGCTTGACGTTCAGAATCGGGTTTGAGAATAAAAAAGTTTGCCGCCGATTAGCCAAAGAAAAAACGGAATTAAAATCTCAAAGTTTCCTCGTGTCATTCGGTCTTTTGCTTTGAGGCTTTGTGCTTTTGTAAGCTGCTGCTGTTACAAGAAGCTTCTAGTGGTTTATCACGCGTCACCTTCTGCTGAATAATTGGCTTGCTTTGGTTCCTCTTTTTGATTTTCGTTGGCTCTGGTGATGAATGAAAAAGATGGTAACACCTATGCAACCACAGTCACATGCCACATTTTTATCTTCAAGCGATGCCAAAGGTTTATCGACATTTAGGCAGGCTTGGGACAAGCGATATGGCGCTTGCCTTAAAATGGATGGTGAAAAAAGCAGCTCTGAGGCAGCAATTATTCGGTCAATCACGTCTCGTGAGGATCGGTACGTTGCTTGAGTGCAGAATACAATTTACGGAACTCTGATTTATTGCCATTTTTCAAATATTTGTCTTCTGAAATTCAAACATGCTGCTGCCGCCCAATCAGACAAAGCGGCTCTCCGGATTCTTCAACCAATGAACTTTGTGGCGACCAGAAAAACCCTTTTTGCAGGTGCAACAACTTTTACCCTTAGAGATAAACAGTTACTTGTTGTTGTTCAGTTATGGCTGAGGCAGGAAAGATTCTGTGGCCAGCGCGTAGCGCACCCGAAAACTGTCCCGTTGACATCCGAAACCAAATAGAAATTCCCTCAGAACCAACGGTCGTGTGGACATGGCTCATCCGCGCACAGCTTTGGCCAACCTGGTACCCGAACTCAGCCAACATGCGGTTCACCGCAGGGCAGCCGCCGGACCTCGCATTGGCCACGCGATTCAAATGAAAAACTGGGTTCCTAAATCCCGACACAAAAGAAAGCCACCGCGTTTGGTGCAACTGTGGCTTGCAAAGTTGTGGAGTTTCTGCCTCCTACGCGTCTTGCTTACGAATTTCAAATGGCTTCTGGTGGTGGCTACCACGCGTGGCTAATTGAGAAAACTGGCGGTGGGTGCCGTGTCATCACAGAGGAAACACAGCGGGTTTGCTTGCACAGTTGCTTAAGGCGTTGGCGCCTGACAGAATAGTGAAGCAGCACCAGGTTTGGCTGAGAAGCTCTAAGAGAAAAAGCGATTAAAGGGATGCCGCCGTAACCACCTGCATCGGTCCAAGTTGCTATTTTTCGGGAAAAGTTTTTCTAGATTTTCAAAGTTTTTTGCGTCTCTTACGGCCTTTAGAAAACGGTTTATCGCTTGGGTTATTTCGGTGAAACACCTTGTTTTTGAGGCTATTTTGCCATAATTTAAATATTTCATGGTTGATTTTCTGCGAAACGCCACGAAACAAAAATCGCCGCATTTTTTTCGATGGAAGCGATAATTTAAAAGCCCTATTCAAGCCTAAAACGCCTAAAAAACCTCATTTTAGCACTCTTCGAGTTAGCCTCAATGAACTGGCATGGGGAATATCGTGGCCTCATATAAGTACCTCCGAGAATCTCCATGCGAAGCAAACTCGGTTTTTTTCGACTTGTCTTCGAGTTTTTGCGCAGTTTTTTGTGGAGTGTGCGAAACTTTGCTGTTTTTGGACGAAAAATTTGAGGGCGGCGATTTCTTGCAAACGAGCTCTTTCTGGCAGGGGATTTTTCTGAGGCTGTGGCAATTCCACAATTTTGAAGTCGAACAACCTTACAATTTTGGCTGAGGTGCCGACGTCAAGTAGTGGCTGAGCCCTTGAGAACGAACAGGGTGCTGAGGTTTCATAGTTTCTGTTTCAGTGTTTTTCTCGTGAGCTTCTTTGTCATTCTTGAAGAATTTATGAAATTGAGCTGCAGGTCTTATGTTCACCAGCCTGTTTCGTCGCCAATTTCATGAGTGTAATTCCCGTTTAGTCTTCATCGTTTTTGGGTCAAGCGCTAACTCTGCAGTGCTTAATGTAGTCTAAACTGGCAATATCTTTGATGTGTTGATGGTGGCGTTTACGTGATTAGTTGTACTGGTGCGATGCACATTACTTCAAATTGTGTCCATCACAAGCATACACCACGGCACCACCCACTCGAGGCAGGTGTACAAAAGCATCAACGCAACCTCTTTTCCAGTTCTCCTAAGGCAACAATTTTTATCCTTTGAGCGCTGATTAAGCAGTAAAACGCGAGGGGAGCAAGCCGTTTGAGCAAAGAAATTGACAGAGTAAGGCTTCGTCGTTGGCGGAAAAGAGGCTTCTACAGCGAAACCGTCTTGGTGAAACTTCTGCAAAAGAAAGGCTACAACGCCGTTCGGGTTCCCGTAAGCAACCCGAGCCTTAACCCGCTTCCAGACATCATGGCAAGACGCGACCTTCACACTTACGCTTTTGAAGTCAAAAACGCCACCTACTACGCCTACTTTCCCAAACAGCAAGTTGACAAACTCTTCCGATTCCTCAACGAATTCATCCCTTCAGAAAACACCTACAAACACGCCGTCGTCGCAGCGCACCTAGGCAAGAGGTGGCTCTTCAAAGAAGTCGCCTGGAACGATTGGGAAAAAAACAAGCTGCCTGAAAAAATCCGCATACTCAAACGCGACCGGGGAAACCTCAATCTGGACACAACCTACGCCTGAAGAAAGAAAGCAACTGTACCTCAACATATATTATCGGTTACGTGCCCCTTTACGCGGAAGAGGCAAAGAGGAATGCAAACGCAAGAAGACACCGCAGTTTATGCAGAGGCCCTTGGAAAAGCCTACCTGATAGGCAACGAAAAACTCAACGTCCTAAAAGACATCACATTTTCCATTCATAAAGCACGCTTCGTAGTTCTCAGCGGTGCCTCAGGTTCAGGAAAAACCACCCTTCTCAACATCATCGGCGGACTTGACAAGCCAACCACAGGAAAAATCTTCGTCAACGGCCAAGACCTGACAACCCAAAACGAAGACCAACTCTCAGACTACAGATGCAACAACGTCGGCTTCGTTTTTCAGGCGTACAATTTGGTTTCAACCCTCACAGTTGCCGAGAACATCGCTTTTCCCATGGAGTGGACTGCGAAACCTCAAGAAGAAATCGAAAAACGCATCGCGGAACTGCTTGAAACCGTCGGATTAGCCAGCAGAGCCAACCATTTTCCAGCTCAGCTAAGCGGAGGAGAGCAGCAACGGGTTGCTTTTGCCAGAGCTTTAGCTAACGATCCTGCGCTTATTCTGGCGGATGAGCCGACGGGAAACTTGGATGATAAAAACGCGCAGAAAATCCTGCAGGTGCTTCAGTTGCTGAAGGAAAAGGGGAAAACCGTTATTGTGGCAACGCATGATGTTCAAATAAAGCAGTTGGCGGATCAAGTTTTATGCCTTGAAGAAGGCGTTTTGGCGGGTAAAAATGAGTAGCGCAGCTTTTCCAATCAACGATTTGCTTCGACAGGAGGCTTCAAACAGGCTTAACCATCGCAACTTTAGCGTTAAGCGTTGCCTCCACCACGTTTCTGCTGCTGTTCAGTAGCCGTCTAAGCGGTTTAACGTCAGCGACCAACATTTTTACAATGGGAATAAGCGTGTTGTTTTCCCAATTTATTCTCTTTATAGGCATCCTTATTTTCGCAGTGGGCGCAATGTTGACTTCTTTCATAGCATTTTCCATGATGGCTCAAAGAACGCGGGATTTCGGGTTGATAAAGGCAGCTGGATGCCCAAACAGCCTTGTCGCAGGTTACTTCATGACTGAGCTGCTAACAATCACGCTGGCAGGGTGCGGCTTAGGAATAATCGCAGGTTTCTTAATGGATTACGGCGTTTCAAACTATGTTTTTTCGTCTTATAAAATGCCCAATCTGTGGTCGGGACCCATAGTTTTCGTCGTTTTCTTTGTTTTGACATTAGTTTTCGGCATTTGGCCTCTCCTTAAAGCCTCAAGAATGTCGCCGATAAAGGCTCTTTCACCCGTAACTTACCATGGTTTAACCGCAACTGCCAAGCACACGCCGCTGTCAAAATCTGGAATAACCTGGAGCATCACTAGCCGAAGCCTGCTTCGACGTCAATCAGCGACTTTTCGGATTGTAATTTTGCTGTCAATAGTCTTCATCCTGCTCACTGTTTGCATCGGAGGAGGCGTCATCGCAAGTGGCACAACCGCGGCTTGGGTTCAAGACAGCGTAGGCAAAAACACCATAGCCATAGCCCAAAGCAGCATGGGAAACCAATATGAACAGCTCCTGTCAAAGTTTTCAGGCGCCTCAAATACAAGCGGTTTTAACTATTCCAGCCCAAATCTCTCGATTCCGAGCTCAGTTATAGCGCAACTTAGTGCACTGCCAAACGTTGACGTAGTCGATACGCGTTTGGTTCTCGAGGGGCAGATACAGGAAGTAGCCAACTTCAGCTTCACGGATACAGGCGGCGAATCCTTCTTAGGGGGCAACCGGACAACAAACTCCCTAGTCGTCGGTGTCGACTCCGCCCATCTCTCAGCCTCATGGAACGTCGAAGGCATATTTCTGTCCCCGACTGACGTGTACCAAGCGGTTGTAGGCGATTCAATTGCCCAAACAATCTACTCACCCGACTCACACCTGGGCATATCAGCAGCAAACCCGCTTGTTGAAGATTTGACTTTTAAAAATACCTCATTCAGCATTGTCGGGGTCTGCGTTGACCCAGTAAACAACGGCTTTGTCACCTACGTTCCCATTCAAACTCTCGAAAACGCTTCCGGACTTTTGAGCCCAAACCTCCTTTTGGTTACACTTAAGGCTTCAGCCGACCAAACAGCCGCCATCGCACAAATCGAAACCCTGTTGCACACTGCAGATCCAAACTTGAACGTTTTTCAGCTAAAAACCGTTGTTGAAAAAGACACGAATTTTTTGGCGTCGAACTGGCAAACAATAATGATCATGCCCTTCTTTACATTGGCTGCCGCAGCCCTTTGCATGGTAAGCTACATGATGCTTGCGGTGGATGAGCAGCATCAAGAATTCGGCGTTTTGCGGTCTGTCGGTGCAAAACCAAGGTTTGTCATGTTAGTTTTGGCGGTTCAAAGCGTGGTTTTGCTTCTTTCAAGCTTTGGCATCGGAATCTCGCTTGGAACCATCATAACCATGTTGATTTTGATGCCGCAGCCCATAGTCACTGCCTTCACGATACTGGAAATAGCTGGTTTCCTATTTGCCGCCTTAGCAGGAATCCTGCTTTTGAGCCTTTACCCAGCGTTCAAGGTGTCAAGGGCTTCAATTCTAAAGATTATGACTTAGTTTGTTGAAGCTTTTGTTGAAAAACTTGACGTTTTCCGCATACGCTGACAGTTGGTTTAGGAAATCTTGTAGCTGCAGTATGGGTACAACGGGGACTTCATAGTAAAATTTGAATGCGCTGGGTACAAGTGACAAAATAGCAGGCATAAACTTTGCGTCACTCCACTTTGTACACTCAATTTTCAACAAGGGGCTATGCAAGGAATCCGCTAGCGCTCGGGTGCGTTCAACCTGTGAATCAACGATTCTCTTCAGGGCCGAGGTCCCAATGGCATGTTGGTAATGTTTGCAGTCGATGCAAACTACCAAGGGTTTCTTGCAGCCGACAACATCCATTTCCCATCTTCGACCCGCCTGCTTGAAACGAACGTTGTTTGAAACAGTGTAACCGTTGTTTTTCAACGCAAAACCCGCGATTTCTTCAAACTCCTGCCAACAAAGCAAATTGCTTACACTCTCGACGTCTGCGCCAAGAGTGAGGGCTTGAACCGCAAGTTTTAGCCTGCTGCCGGTTTCAGTTTCAACGCTGCCCTGTTTCACATAAACTAAGTCTTGGTTTTGTAGTTTTGCAAGCAATTTCATCGTGACAGCGGAAGGCAAGTGTGCATCTCTTTTGACAAGTTCAGTTAAAACAGGGCCGTCTTTTGTCAGTTTTAGAAGAGAAATTATCAGATTACGCTCAACACTCACACTGAACCCTCTGCAAAATAAACATTAAACCAGCAAAATGTCGCTGAATCGGGCCTAAAAAGCCAAAATAGCCCACATGTTTTCTCAACAGGTATACAAAAGCGTCAACAACCACCACTTTTAACCCCCAACCAACTTCGCCTCAGCCATTACAACCCGCTGCTCAATCAATTTCATGCTTTCTCCCGTCATTAGCCGTTGCAGGAGAGTTATCTGCAGCTAATTGAAAAACCTTCTTTATCTTTCGCAAAAACCAAACGGAACGGGCATTCGCATAGCGAAGGTCTTTGAAAAAATACCAGACATGGAACTGTTGCGCTTTTATTGCTTCTTTTGCATGCTACCAACCGACATTTTTATCTTTTACCTGTAAAAAATTACCATTCGCTTGATTTTCGCTCAGGAAATTACACTGAATAAAACAAAGCTTGCAAATTATAACACAAGAAGGCCGATTTAGGCCGAACTTGGATCAAAATTTGTCCTGAAAACAACTGAACGGCGCCGAAACCCAGCTCAAGGTGCACAAAGTTCCCCCGTGAAAAGCCTGAAGCCCTTAACAGTTCTGTCAAGGAGCCGATTGTGACCTCATGATTGTCGTAATTGCCATTATTTTGGTTTTTTGTGTCCCATGTATATTTATAGTTCGTTGCTTTTCGAAGGATTTGCGCATTTTAGCTCAGGTTAAAACGCACGGTTGGGCAAAAAATGGGTTTTGGTGATGCTTTTGTATACGGGGCTATGCCTGATGGTAAAAGAACACTGTTTTGCTTTTAAGAAAGATCAGAAATAGGAAAATTGAATGGTTGGGATAAGTTGTTTATTTTTCCTTTTCTTGGATTTCGCATTGGAGTTTCTTTATGATTTCGTCGACTCTCAATGGCTCTATTTTCAGTGTGTACAGTTGGCGGGGTGTGCGGAGTTTCAGTTTAACGTTGTCTTTCAGTCTTTGCACTGAGCAGTATTTTGCTTTGGCGCTCATTGCTACAAATTTATCAACATCGGTAATTTCAGTTGGCATACGAGTTTCCTCTACAGTAGCCTTGAGGATGCATTGTCGTGTTTTTATTTGTTTTGGTTGGGAAACTGTGAAGCCTCAAAATTGAAGAAAAATCTTAAAGAAAAGGGGGTTTTAGTTAGGCATTTGTTTGTTTAAGCTTTTTTGGAGCGGATGCCGAGCTTAAGGTTAATCTCAACGGTATATTCTTTGTCGCTTTTTCCAACGGCAAAATTCCAGTCTTTCACTTCTACTTCCATGTCCTTGAATTGGTTAACAATGGCATCTTTATAGTCCTGCGCTGTTTGGCCTATCTTCTGCAGTTTCTCAGTTATGTTAATGGATGTTTCAGGCATAAATTACACCTCCCAAAAACACTCGTGTATATGCTAAAGGCATTGAGCGTTAACTGCTTTTAAAGACTTGTGGTTGTGCAGCCACAACAGCATCAAGATGGTGGCTACCCTATACTGCAAAGCTGACTTGAGCTAATTTAGGGTTCAGCCTATCTATTCAGGCAGGATTGGAATAAATTTTATTAGGCAAAATGCTATTACATATGATTAGTATGACTTTAAGAAAAGTCGGGTTCTCAGCCTTTTTGTTGGCTGTGTCGCTGTATATTCTGCTTCCAACTCCAGATGAACTCGTAATCTACCCTGCAGGCGTGTTCTTCTTCGCTTATGCTTTGCATATGCCGCTTTTTTACGGGTTGCTGCTGACTATGGTTATTTACCGTGCGTTAGGCGTAAGCTGCTTAGGTTTCGCGTTAGCTACAGGCGGCAAACCAGTTTACTACATGCTCAAAAACAGATTTAAGAAAACAGCGACTGGTTACCCGCTCCTATATCAGAAAAAGCGTTAGTTTGGTGGGCCGTACCGGATTTGAACCGGTGATCTTCGCCGCGTGAGGGCGACGTCCTAGCCAGCTAGACTAACGGCCCGTTTGATGCTGAATTCAAAATACAGAGTTTCCTTTCATAAAACCTTTCCCCTCACAAAGACAAACCATTAGAGAGGTACAAAAAAATGTTAAGACAATTTGACGATTTCGTAGATAGACATGAAGGATCCCTTATTTTCGCCTGTTTTATGGCAAGTGCAACCGTGGGATACGTTTTAACGCACATTACAAACTTTGTGCATTAAATAACATTTGCTCAAGCATCTCAAAGAAACCGCAAAAACGCTTGCCTACAGGGCAATTTTTTGTTTCTATAAAAACGTAAATAAGTATCTATGATAAGAACTTAATAGCCTCTCTCAAAAAGAGGCCAAACAAATCACTTCGTGCCAAGGTAGCTCAGCCTGGGAGAGCGCTCGGCTGAAGACCGAGTCGTCGCAGGTTCAAACCCTGCCCTTGGCACCACAACATCTGCGTGTTTCTAATCAAGTTTATATGCGAATTCCGATTTGTTATTTTGGGGTTTAGTTATGGAACTTGATGTTTGCATTAAAGGTAGAAGAAGCGTTAGAAGCTTTACCGATGAACTAGTTTCAAAAGAACATGTGCAGGCAATTTTGGAGGTTGGCACTTGGGCACCTACCGGGATGAATAGGCAGCCATGGAGGTTTGTAATCATTGAAGACAAAAAAGCCATCAACCTTGTCTCGGAGGAAACCAAAGTTTTGGTTAGGCAGACCATGCCGCCACTGGCTGATCAGTACAACACCGAACAGGACGTTATCTGCTATGATACGCCGATGCTTATTCTAGTATGCGCGGAAAAAGACAAGCAATGGGAAAACCTCAACCTTCTCGACTGCGTGCTTGCCGCCCAAAACATGTTTTTGAAAGCGTACGAGCTGGGGCTCGGAACATGCTACATGGGATTCGTCAACCTCCTAAACAGCAAACCAGACATACTCAAAAAAATCGGCGTCCCAGACAACTGCCAGATGATGGTGCCGTTCATTTTGGGGCACCCGAAAGCAAAGCAAGGCGCGGGAAAAAGAAAGAAGCCGGAAATTCTTAAATGGCTCAAATAAAATTCAAACAGAATAACGCTTGAACATTTTTCAGCTAAAGGCAAAGGCGCTTTTCTTCCTTTCTTTTGATTGTCTGAAAAATATTGTCCTTTTGTCGATTTCAGAATATCCACGCGTTAAGATCGGAATTTAGTGAGTTTTGTGGCACGTTTTCTTGTAAAACGCTAAGGCTGCAAAGCAGGCTAAGGTAGCTGCGACGGTGCCTAGCGAGTATTCAGGAGCGACGAGGTATTGGCCGACAAAATTTTGCTTGTCAGTGGGCGCAGTTAGGTTGCTGGGCGCAGTTATTGAAACATTATCAATTATGTGCCAATCACTGTCATCTCCAGTGGCTCCACTGAAACCGAATCCATCATAGGTTTCGTTTAACTGACCATAGTATTGAAGGACCAATCCGCCGTCGACAAATACCCTGACA
This sequence comes from Candidatus Bathyarchaeota archaeon, assembly GCA_963780185.1. GTDB lineage: Archaea > Thermoproteota > Bathyarchaeia > Bathyarchaeales > Bathycorpusculaceae > Bathycorpusculum. The sequence goes on from CAWABA010000006.1 coordinate 394,243, forward strand.
TAAAGCTGTTGGACGTCTACTGAAACATTGTGCCAATGGTTATCGTTAACCCTGCCGTCATTAGCGTATAACAGGTGATTGCCTGCATAGTCCTCAATTAAGGCAATATGGTTCATTGGATGGGTCGCCTGTTGCATCTGGGTGACCCCCTGCCATATGTTGAAAGTCCGAAGCTATGTTTTGATGACTGTCGAATTCAATTCCGTACCCTGACACAATTTTACCTGGTGAGCTAAAACCAAGGCTCCCGCCGTTATCTATGGATGTATATTGCTCTTTGTAAAAGAACATAGTAATTCCGTCAGCGCTACGAGATCCTCCGCCTATTAGGTAGCTGAAGTTAGCAGTAAAGGAACCTTCGATTGGCTGTTTGAAGAATATAGCCCCGCCTTGTCCGAAACTAGTATTAGTCAATATGACAACGTAACCGTTCGTTTGGTCTCTATATGCACTGCCCAGATACTGCCAATCGCCTGTGTTGGTGCTGAAGTCATCAGAGAACGATGTAGTTTGAGCGTCCACCCGTCTAAATACAGGTTCAAAATAGGGTAGGCAAAGCACTAACAAGAAAAACATTATGAATACAATTAACGGTTTTCTCACTATTTTCCCCTCTTCTCTCACATCGATTTGGCACTCACCATGTATTTATAATTTGTCTATTATCCCAAATGCTCATGGAGGTGATGCGCGAACGTCTTTTAAGGCTGAGAGATTTCGACATTTCTCGTTTTCTTTTCCAGGAGAAGATGAGTTCGTTTTTGAGTGCAGTGAAATTCAAAATAGTTCTCAAACTGCTCTTTAGATTTCCAAGGGTATCATTGTGTAATGCATGCGTTTGCCTGTTTGATGTGCTGGCTTGCTTGTGATTGCTGCGGCACTACAACAAATATTTTTATGCTCGCTTCCGTCAATCGCTTGATAGGTTAACTAGCGTTTCCCCGCTGGTTGGCGGTTGGAGTTTGTGAGTGTAGGAGTATAACGCGGCTTTTTGGGGAAACCAATGTGACCTGTCCAAGTGGGCGTTTTAGGCGCAGACTTGTGAAGCATCGGATGCAGATTCAGCATTATAGATAATGCATCTCTGTGTTTTCAGTTTCCGAAAGCTAGTATCTAAGCGGCTTTAGGAATCAAGATGGGTCAGTGTGCTTAGCGAATTTTTATGGAAGAATGCAGAATGGAAAAGGTCCTTTTACTCGGATTGGGAAACAGTGGTTTGCCCGTTTTAGAGCATGTGTCTAAGGTTTTTTTGAAGACCTCTGGATTCAACAATAACCAAAAACGGATTGCTTTTGCATTAGGAGGTTGGCTTACAGCGCTGCCTAATCTTAATTGTCCAGAACTCTTTGCGGATATGGCCGATGCGAAGGTTGGAATAGGTGATGCGTACCCACCTAAATGCGTAAAATCCCTTGAATTTTGCCAATCTATTGTCCCGTCTAAGAGAATCATCGCTTCACAGATGCACACTGGACGAATCGTAGACTCATTGTTTCGAACCCGAAATAACGCAAACCAAACTCCGGTGAGGTGCAGGTAATGCTGTCGATAAACCCGAAATCCAAGATTGTGCTAACTACAACGGTCACCATTGCGTCTCTGCTGATTATTTTGCTGGTGAGAGTTAACGGTTTTGTAGCTTCGCTGTTTCAGGTCTATAGTGTATTGATGGTTTCGTTCTTAATCATTACAAGCGTTTTAACGGTGAGCTATAAGCCCATACCTGACAGGGGCTACAGACCTTCAGTATCTATAATTGTCCCCGCAAAGAATGAGGAAAAAGGAATAGTTGAAACCATAGATGCCCTGCTTCAAATTGATTACCCCCAGGATAAACTGGAAATCATCGTAGTTAACGACGGAAGCACAGATAAAACGGCGGACGCCGTGCGAACATTGAATTCGCCAAGAGTTAAACTGCTGGATTTTAAGGAGAACCGTGGTAAACGGGCGGCTTTTGCTTCAGGCTTCTACGAGTCAAAGAATGACGTTGTGGTTTGCGTGGACAGTGACACTTTGCTTGATTCGCAAGCCATTACGCTGTTAATGCAGCCGTTCCAAGACAAAGAAGTCGTAAGCGTATGTGGTCATGGCAAAGCATCAAACATAAACAAGAACTTGCTCACCAAACTGCAGCATTTCTGGTACCAAGACATGTTCCGAGTAATCAAAGGCATGGAGTCACAGCTTGGCGCAGTCACTTGCTGCTCTGGAATTTTGGCGGGGTACCGCAGAGAAGCCATCGAACCCCTCATGAGCCGATGGTTAAGCGAAAAATTCATGGGCCGACCGATCCACATTGGCGACGACCGTCAACTCACGAATCTGGTGCTTTGGAAAGGTTTAGGGAATGAAAAAGACGCCACCAGAAACGCCAAAGTTGTTTACCAATCAAACGCTATAGCCTACACGCTTGTACCCGAGACGTACAAGCATTTCTTTAAGCAGCAACTGATGTGGAGCCGATCATGGGTTCACGGCACCATCCTGGCGAGCCGATTCATGTGGAAGAAGAAAATGCCGATCCCGCTGACGTTTTTCATCTACCAGTTTCTAACCGTTATCTGCCCAGTAGTAATCATAAGTGCACTCATAATAACGCCTCTAACTGGGAACTTGCTGTCAGCGGTCTGGTTCCTGCTGGGAACAATTTACATAGGTTTCCTCAACGGCATCAACCTTTGGGCGTTCGGGTACAACCTTAAAGCTGTGTTTTATCGGTCGCTGTTTGTGTTTCTTTCGTTTTTCCTCAGCATAACCATTCTGCTGTATGCTTGGGCTACGCCTTGGAAAGGCGGTTGGGTAACGCGAGGTGACAAGAAGAAATGAGCAAACTAGTAGTGAGCAACAAAATAGCTGCTTTCGTCATAATCATGCTTTTTGCGCCAATTGGTGTAGCTTACGGGTTACGCAATTTTGGCCAAGCGACAACGCCTGCACGAGCTAACGACAACATAAACTACGTTTACCAATTAAACACTCCGCAAGGAGGGCAAAAGGTGGTCTGTATCGTTTTCGATGATGGCTGGCAGAGCCAATACGACAATGCGCTTCCCATCTTGAACAATTTCGGGTACAAGGCAAGCTTTGCAATAATAACCAGTTACGTGGGAACGGCATGGGGCAACAGTGAAGGCTTGTCATACATGAGCTGGAATGAAATAGTGAAGTTAGCAGATGAAGGCAACGATATAGAAAGCCACACATATAGTCATCCGAACTTGGCGACGCTCCCCATCAGCTCAATCGAGTATCAACTTAAACAGAGCCAACTAAACTTGAAAGCGCATGGAATCAACGCGTCTATCTTGGTTTACCCCGATGGAGGCGGAGCAGGAAACGCTACCGTTGAAGCTCTTGCACAGCAATACTACGTTGCGGCACGAGGCATCAGTCCCAGAGCCCTGAATATGTCTCAGCCATTCGACAGATACAATTTGCCAGCTTACACAATGGAAAAAACCACTTCTCTCAGCAACTTTGAAGACATCGTCAACACCGCAGGCAATTCAACCGTAGTTATCCTATTCTATCACAAAATCGATAACGAAAACTTTGACACCGCCATAACTCCAGAAGCCTTTACCGCGCAGATGCAATATCTAAAAGACAGCAACTTTACCGTGGAAACAATGAAACAGCTTTTCATAACAACCAGCCCTTAAAACCCCATTTTTCTTCCCAAAGATAATTTCTTTTTCTTTTTTATTCTCCTCGACAGTCTTGTACTCATTCTTTTGGTTGCAGTCGCCGTTATAGTGCCGATTGCAGCGGTTAAAAAAAATAATTCTTCGCCTGAAAGGCAACAGGGCAATGTGGAATCCACGTGAAACAAGCGGTTTTGGGTAGTCATGGGGGTTTACCTTTTTTTAAGCTTGATCGCTTGAATGAGTGCATATGTTCTTTTGATAGTTTGTTTAGAGTTTATGGGAAATCCTTAAGAAAGGCGCCGCAAACGGCAACTGTTATGATTACCCGAGAAATGTAGGTTCGCAAAGTTTGGTCGTTAAGGCTGGATTGAATGGCAAGGTCATTTTTTGATTTATTGAATCATTTTATTCGTAGACGTTACAAGTGGGTTATAGCCGTTTGGGTAGTTGCAGTTGTGCTTTCGCTTTTCCTTATCCCAAGCTTCTTCTCATCCGTCTCCTACGACTTGACCGGCGGCTTTGGGGCTCCATCCAACACTATGTCAGCTAAAGCAGCCAACATAGTTCGAACAGAGTTTCCTGCTGGGAACGGCAGCGACGCCAGCATTCTTATTGTTATTGAGAACGCTTCGGTGTATTCGGATGCTCTGCGGCAGGTTGTTCTGGCGCTTAACCAAAGCTTGTTTGAGGATTCAAGCGTCGGCAACTACACGGGTGAACAAAGCCTTTACTCAACTGAAGCAAGCGTTCTCAACGGCTCTTTGCCCGCCATAATTAATGAAACAGCCGCCCTTCAATCAAGCATAATCGTGATTAACCAAGGCTTATTTGCTTTAACGGGTAACCTGTCATCGCTTAGCCAAAACCTGTTCCAGATGCAGGACGGCATTAACCAAACAGCCCAGCTAGTCTGGGGGATTCCAGCAGCATACGTTAACGTTTGGCAAGGCGTATCAACGCAGCTCACGGGGGTTGGAGACACAAATCCCTATGACGCAAACTCGGCAGCTAATACAAACACATTGAGCGTAACCTCCAATTTTGGAGGCGACGCCGAGTCCATCGGCTACTACACTGCTTTCTTCAATGCTTGGAACGCTAGCTACTTGGCACTTCCAGCCAGCACTTCAGTGCCCAACAGGGAAGCCTTCGCCGTCGGCCAAGCAGTCACAGGGTTTCTGGCTAACATACATGATGCTCAAACAAGCCAAATGATTGGGCTTGTCGCTTCAGGCTTAAACGCCGCAACCTGGACCCAGAACACGGCAATTGAGAATTTAACAATTACCAGCATGATTTCAAGTATTCCGTCAAGCCTCGCATCTTCACTGGGCGCCTCACCCGCAAGCGTCGTGAATGAACTATACAGTTTCGGGCAATCGCCTTCAAACGTGACCATTGGAAACTACGCCATTTCTCTTTTAGAGACAAGCTACAGCAACCTGACTGCGGCAGACTCAGGCTTTTCTGTTTCTGACCTTATGCACTCAGCCTACGACCTCGGTTCATCGCCTACCAACAGCGCAAACATGGCAGACTAGCCTGCGAATTAACATCAAACGCCACCCAAAGCGCCTTCGCCCAGTCTCCGCTCTTCTCCGTGAACAGCGCCTCGCTCAATAGTCTTCTCGCATCGCTTTCGCCAAATGCAACAGCCAGTGACATAAACCGAGCCATCGACAACGAAATTGCTACTCAACCATACACAAACTACCCGTTTGCGCTAACCTCTGCGTTAACAGGCAACTTCGTTAACTCGCAAAACAACACCATGATGATTGTCCTCAGTTTCTCCTCCAAACCAGACGACAACACAATCGCGAACGTGCGAACCGCCGTGCAAAATTCGGGCCTGCAAAACTACGGAACCGTCTACGTGACTGGCGGTTCAGTTTTGGCTTCAGACGTCGCAAAAGCCTTCTTGCCCGCCTTAGAAATCACTGTTGGACCCGGGCATAGCCATTTCACTATTGATTGTCGGCTTGCTCTTTTTGGCGCCGCTGGCGGCTTTCATTCCAGTTCTACTGGGCGGCGTTTCGATTTCCGTCGCGCTCGCCTCAATTTACGAAGGATTCGTGAAGATTGGTCATGGAAGCCTCACTTTCCTCACTCCAACTTGACCATCCTGCTGATGCTGGGTTTAGCTGTGGACTACTCGGTTCTGCAGCTTAGACGCACAAGGGAAGAGCGGCTCAAAGGCAAATCAATCGAAGAAAGCGTAGGCATCTCGATTAAATGGGCGGGTCAAGCCGTATTAACGGCGGGCATAACCGTTATTGTCGCCTACATCGTTATGGCAGTCGCCAACGTTCCTATCTTCAGCGATGTTGGAACTGCAATAGCGCTCGGTGTCGCAATTTTGCTCACGGCATCTTTGACGTTGCTGCCTGCTCTTGAAATTGCGTTAGGTGACAGGATTTTCTGGCCAGGACTGAATGGGAAAAGCAAAGCAAACTCTGACCCGAACAAAAACGGCTGCGACGTTTAGCCCATGATATCCTCAAGCGAAAAGTCCCTATCGTAGTAATCATCAGCATAATAGCGTTGAGCGCCTTCATAGTCATGTATAACACTCCGACAAGCGAGGAATTCCTGAAGCTGATTCCGAACTTCCAAAGCAACCAGGGACTCACAGCTTTAGCGAACGAGTTTGGAAGCGGAACCTTAACGCCGACAACCATCATTATAACAGACTCCCACTCCGATAACGTATGGGGATAACCAGTTTAACCAGACTCTGCTTAACCAGATTGAAGAAGTCACGTCTGCCGCCGCAGGCTTCCAGCAGGCGTCTCATCTGCTTCAAGCATAACTAGACCATACGGGCACGCACTTCAGCTATGCTCACAGTTGAAAACATGTCTCTGCCAATCCAGCAGCAGTATGAAAGCCAGATGTTTTCAACCATCGGCAAAGACAACAAAACCGCAGTTGTCACCGTAAGCTTTGACAGATTCAGGTTGGAGCCCCGCCGCCATCAAAGCGCTAACAGGGAATGGAAAAGAACATCGGCCAACTGTCTCTTATGCAAGGAGTAAGCATTTACTATGGCGGAGAAACCAAGTCCACTTCTGACAGCCAAGCATTCATGGGAAACCTGATTCCTGAAGTCGTCGCAATTCTTGCAGCGGCAGTCTACGTGATTCTGTTCTTCCAGTTGAAATCAGCATTCACACCTGTACGTTTGATCGTCACGATTCTCTGCAGCGTCGTATGCTCATTAGCAATCATTTCCTTCATTTTCTACTATGCCCTGAACCTTCCCATCCTTGACTTCGCGCCGCTTTTCGTGGTAGTAACCATGCTGGGCGTCGGAATCGACTACGACATATTCTTCATAACCCGAATCAGAGAAGAAGTCCTCAACGGAAAAACAGATAACGAAGCAATAGTAGAAGCAATCGACAAAGTCTGGGTTACCATCGTCGGCTTAGGTCTCGTGCTTGCAACAGTCTTCCTGTCACTGCTGGTAACAAACATCGCTGTTCTCGAAGAAATCGCGCTTGCAGTCGCCGCAGCCATCCTTATCGACGTAACCATCGTAATCCTCTTCTTCGTGCCGTCGCTGATGGGTTTAGCGCAGAAATGGAACTGGTGGCCCTACAGGTTCACCAGAAGCAAGAAGACCGAAAAACAAACGGGAAAAAGCTAAGCAGGTTTTCTTGGTTGCCTACCCTTTAGAAGCGGGGCAGTCGCCTGCAATTTTTTCGCCTTTCGGCATAATTATTCCGTCGTTTGGGGCTCCGTAAGTTACGGCTTTTCCTTCCAGAAATAGTTTACCCACGTACGCGCAGGTTACAGCGTCAAGCTCATGGTCGCTTAACTGGTTTTTCAACCCTTTTATGCCTAAATTCTCCAATCCAGCTTTTAGTTTTTCGAGTCCTTTCTGTTTTCGCGGTATACCCAGAACATCTTGGGCGCCGCCTGGATAAGCCTCAACTGCAACTAAGCTCTCAGCTTCCAATGTGTGTCTTAGGTTTATTCCGCGTTGAGTCAGTTTTCTCATAGGTCCCAGGGTAACTGGGAAAAATTTGATGTGCCTTTTCAAGAGTTCCCTGTCGCATTCTCTAAGGTGAACACCTGTTCTTTCTTCAAGCGTTTTCCTTCCAGGAGGCAGACTTAACGGCGCGTCAATTGCCACGAGGGCGGGCTGGATTTCTCTGATTTTTAGGAGGATTTCGGCGTCTGTGTACATCAGGGAGGTTTCAGCGTTCATCACTGTAAGCAAGCAGAAACCTGTTGGTCTGTGTTCGACGCCTGCCAAGTCTAAGCCTACAATCTTCATTACTTCTTCAAGCCTTAGCTTCATCGGTTGAAACTTATAATTCTTTTACAATGCTTCAGTTTTCAGCGACCATTTTGTCTTTTTAGACTTTTTCGCGCCCCGCAATGTAACGAGTTAGCGCTGTTTTTTCCAGTAAAACGATTACATTCTCCATGTTTTTAACGTTAAAAGAAGCCTTTTTAGGCATTTTTTCGTGCATCAACCGCAAGTGTTTTATGCTGATTCATATGATAACATTTCAGACAGGGATAATTATGGCAAAATGTCCAACATGTGGAAAAGAAGTCAAAAACGCAACAAAGACTTGGAAGATGGCTGGCAAACCCGACAAGAAAGGCAAACGCACGCAACTAACGATAGCTCTTTACAAATGCTGCGACAAAACCTTCCGAGAAGTCATAGATAAGAAAAAGATCTAAACGGCAGCTTCCAACTTTCCTTTTTTTATCTTATTTTTCTTTTTTACATCCTGTCATGTTGAGTCAAATTTTTGTGACTATGGCTGACATTTTCAGGCGGTGGCTTGTTTGAGGCTCTGATTTGTGGCTGATAAGTAGCAACAACAAATGTTTAATTGCGGTTGCGCGTCAATATTTTTTTAGGAGAAGAAGGAGAAACGTCTTTTTATAAGAAACGGGACCACATTCAGATCATAGCAGACATCTTAAGTGTATGCAAAAGTCCCCAAACCCAAAGCGGCATCCGACGCCAAACATATGTTTCTTACGGCGTGCTTCAAAACTGCCTCAAACAGCTGCAGACGCGGCACTGGCTCGAACAAACAGAAGCAGACGGCGGACAAAAAAAATTGACGACCACTCAAAAAGGCATGATTTTCCTGCAAAAATATGTGGAAATACAGGAACTGATGGGACTCAAAGGCAAATACGGGCTAAAGATGGCTGCTTTCCCAACCCAAATGATCTTGGCTCAATCAAAATAAAAACGATTTCTAAGGTTTGCTAGTTATTAGAGTGCAAATCGTCTGTTTCCCATTTAAGATTGCCTCGACCCGAGGCGGATGGAGCCCGTTAACCACAAAGCATTCAACCTGCGACTGCAAAAGCAGCTTAGGCAGAAACCTGTCTACGCTCGTCCGCCCGCCCATTTCTGCAAGGTTGCGGGCAGACAATTTTTTAATCAATTTTGTTTCTGAAAACTTTTTTGGGTCACAATTGTAGATGCCGTCAACGTCAGTCACCAAAATGACTCTGGGCAGGTGCAAGTTTGCCTGCAATGTAAACGGTGACGGAGTCAGAAGTCACGTCCCACGAGTTCTCAAGCGCATCATCGGAAAATAAAGATGAGGCAGGCAAAAAAACAGGCAGCTTACCTGAATCCAAGGATTCCTGCACGGATTCAAGCGTGTCTGCAACTCGGGAGTTGGGCAGCAAGTTAGAGAGCAGCAAACCATACTGGTCCATGCCTAAAAGTGCCATGCGATGTGCGGCTTGGGGCGACAAGCCGAAACGCGAATCCAAAGTTCGGACTGCATCAGCAAATTCCCCGCCGCCGGGCACAACAATTAACCTGTGCGTCTGCGATAAACTCGCCAATTTTGCGCATAAGGCTCTTAGTTTTTCTGGCTGCAATGCAAGGCTGCCGCCGACTTTAACGATTACCGCGTCCAACTGACTGTTTCTCCTTCAAGCTTGTTGGCAGCCATCAAGGCGACGGCGAACGCGGGTGTAGCGATGGAAACATCGATTCGGCGTTAACGTTGCCAAATCAACAATGGATTCCACTCCGATTTCTTCAGCGGCTTTTCTTGCAATGAAAATCCTTCCCAAGCCCAGTGACCACAACGGGAACTTCGTTTGCCGCCTGCGCTTTCACGTAAGCGTAGACTTTGGCTAAGCCCTCAGCAACCTGCATAACTTGCTTATCGTAGATGTACTTTGCCATGGCGACGATTTCGTAAGCTGTCAGCATTTCTGTGTCGGCGCAGACTACTCTAGCAAGCCGCGCAAAGGCTTCAGGCATGGTTTTGCCTCGTCCATCCGCGGTTTCGCAGGTGTACTGCTTCTCGGTGATGTTGCCTAAAACAAGGTGGACGTCAGCGGACTGGGCGAACAACTCAGACGCGACGCCTGCCACGCCGCTTTTGATGGGGACCGACTGGACAACTGCGGCGACATTTGTTCTTAGGCTTCCCGTGTAAACCAGCTCTCCGCACATGAGCTTGTCCAAATCCGTCTTGCCCTCAGCAGCCACTTTCCCAGCCAAGATCGGGAATTATGCTGGCGCTTGTGCTCCCCACATCAACCACCACGCAGTCCGCAACCCGCTGAGCAACCAACCAGCCTGTTGCAGCCCAATTAGCCGCGGCTACCCCAAGCGGCGCCAATTCTGCCTCGTCGGTCGACTCCAACTCTGCATCGCTGTTAAAACATGAATTGGCGTGTTAGGAAACGTTTTTTTTACGGCGGCTAAAATTTGGTGTACTCCTTCGCGTTTGGTTTGGTATGCATCGGATAGCTCTGCGGTCATGGTTACGCCTACGCCGTCAAGTCTGCTCGGCGCCCAGTCGCTGCTTTAGCGTTAAAAGAACATTGGCGAGTTTTTCAGGTTCCTTCCAAACTGGGAAATACTCGACAGCCAGCTTGGCTTCTTTCAGCTTGCCTTTTTGCGTCTGTAGCAAAGCGGCTTTAGTGTTGACTCCGCCGATGTCAAACCCCAGCACATTTGCCAAACTATTTTCCCCTCCAGATAATGTTGAGAAGCCGCTTTTTAGCTTCTTCGAACCGCAACTCCGCTTCAGACATGGATTCGCCTTTTCCAGCAACCAACGAAATCGCTTCCGAGTTGCCGTCCAGCGGGAAAGGAGGCGAAACAACCCCGTCTAATTGGCGGCTTTCTGGAAAGCGCTGATTGAAGGTTTGGAAACCTTAACTTTTGAAAAGTAAACGGCACCCTTGTTTTCCTGCCGATCGGGAAGCTTGTTCTTCAAGACGGCGTTCATCATTGCTTCAGCCACGTTGAAGCCTGCAGCCCCGCTTAAACCGACATAAGATGTCGTTAATCGAGGATTAACATCTATCACAAACGGCTTATCCTCTGCCAAAACCAAGTCGACGCCGACGTAGCCGCGCAAACCAGAAAAAGACGCCTCCACCTTTTCCGCCGCCTCGAAAGCTTTCTGCTTTCAGTGGATGGTCAAATGGAACAACGCCTCCTTGGTAGCTTGAGGTTGCGTCTGGTTTGGCGAGATGGATGTTTTGCTTGTTTAAGCTGATTGCCAAAGCTTTGGTGTCCGTGCATAGGAGGCTAACGCTCACGGCTTCGCCGCGGACAAATTCCTGCGCAACAAAGTTTTTTGAGACGATGCAGCCTTTATTTTGTCGATGGCCGTTTCTATTTGGCTTCGTTTTGGATTTTGCTTAATCCGCCGCAGCTGACGCCGTCCGAGGGTTTAAAGACCACAGGGTAGGTCAGCTTGTTTTTGATTTCGTTCTTAATTTTCGTCTACGTCATCGTTGAGTTAAAAGTCAACGTTTCAGGCGTGTTTAGCCCGTTGTTTTTCAGGGTTTCGTGAAAGTCGATTTGTCCGCGACCTGTCGGATGGCTTCTGGCTTCACAGTTAAGCGAAAGCTTACCTGTCTTCCCGACGAGCGTGACGAGCGATTGGAGGGTTTGCCCCGTTTCAGGTGCAATAACGTAAACGGCGTCGTTGATTTTGGCGGCGTACGAAAGGATTTTTTCGGCTTCTTGCGCATGAAAAACGGGTAGATGCAATCCGCGGCAATCGGTGGATTCAGTTTTGAGATGCGTTCATCCAGAAGAACGGTTACTTCGTGTCCTGCAGCTTTGAAATCCTCGGTGAGGCACCGCAGCATCCCGTATCCTTCGGATAAAACGCTCGGATCCAACGGTTGCCCTGCGACATCCGCCGCCTGACATGTACTCGTAAACCAGGATTTTCAAGTGCAGTACCTTTTAGATTCGATGGAAACCACGCGTCTCCTTAAAGCTTTTCGATTCGCCGCGGCGTCTTTCAAGAAAGCCAAGGCAAACCGCCTCTTCACATGCGGCATGACGACGATTCTTATGCAGTCGTAGCGTGGCACGTAGGAGACAAACCAGCCTTGCCGCCGAAGCTTCTCCGCCAAACGTTTTGTGCCGCCGCTGCTGCGGAACGCCACCATGTTAAGTGTCGGCTTCACGACAAGTTTGAAACCTGCATCTGTCAGCCCGTCAGCCAAAAGCCAAGTGGTTTTCATGCATTTCGCCACGATTTCCCTGTAGCCTTCCATGCCAGAGCGACCTGAAAGCTGCCCACGCCGAAGCCGCCGCGGCGCCTGAGCGGGTTCCCACAAACGTGTACTGGTACCTGTCAGTTAAGTAAGGCGTTTCAGTCCGAAGACAATCCAACGCATTCCTGATGTCTGAAAATGATTCCGCCCGCTGGAATCGCCGCCATCCCCATCTTGTGCGGGTCAACCGTCATCGATTCCACGGCTTCCAACGCGAAATCAAACGGCGGCTGAGCGTCGGCGAGGAACGGAATGACTAAGCCTCCGAAGGCGGCGTCAACATGCAGCCAAACCTTGCGGCGGGCGCGATTCGTGAAAGCGCCTCAATCGGGTCGACGACGCCCAACTCCGAAGTTCCCGCCGTCCCAACGATGGCAACGGTGTTTTCGCTTACGCATTTCTTCAACTTGTGCGGGGTCAACTCTGAAAGAGCTGTCTAAGCCCCGCGTAAACGGGTTTGAGGTTGAGCATGCTGCAGATTTTTGTGAATGAGAAATGAGCCGATTCGGGCAGAACCACTTCAGGAGCGTCTTATGTGCGCGCTGTTTCTTGCCGCCAAAAGCGCCATCAAATTCGCTTCGGTTCCGCCAGAAACAACGTGCCCAACGCAGTTTTCGCCGTGAAGAAGCGCCGCCAATTCACGCAACGACTTCTTGTTCAAGCTGGACGCTTCCCGGGAAAAAGCCCTGGGTCGCCTAAGTTAGAGTTTAAAAAAAGCCTGTAAGCCTTCTCCGCCGTCGGATGAGGCTTTGTGCACATGGAACACAAGGATTTTGCCGTCATTCATACCGCTGGTCGAGTCGGCGCCTTTTTTTAAGTTCAGCCAGCACCTGCTTTCTGCTTAAGCCGTGGGCACGCAAATTTAAGCCCTCAACTGTCTTAGCTTGCGCCTCAGCCTGCCTGACCGTGTCCACGAGTTCACGGACCAAAGCCCGTTTCATCTCGCCTCCAACGCGGTCGCCGCCTGTGCATGCAGCTCCACGCAAACCAGCAATGTCAGCGCCCAAACCGTAAACCACAGGTAAATCTTCTTTTCGCAGCGAACCCGCCAACGCCACCTCAAGACCAAGACGATGGCTGGAATCGACGAATTTCTTGAGTTGCGCCTCGGATGAGGTAGCTGAAGAGGTTTTTGCCGTCTTTAATGCGCTGTATCAATCATGGCGACATCCACATGGGCTTTAGACGCTATTTCGGGAATTTGCAGGGGGTTTAACGAGTCGATTCTTTGTGCGTCAGCGTACCCTGCGGCAGCCACCTTGATTTTGGGGTTGCATTCTTTCGCGGCTCGGTTAACGTTCTCCAAAAGGTAAACTGCTTCCTTCGCCGTTTTGAACCCGTACAACCCCACCTTAACGTAATCAACACCCAACGTTGCTGCGCCTAAAGCTGCCAGCGACACCGAGCCGGGAAGATTAGGTACATCACCCAACGCGCAGCTAACTTCAACATTCTTGGGCGCGAGTTCTTTTATCTGCTTGATAACCCATGGAAAATTGGCTCCTAACGCGCCTTCCTGCGGGTTTTTGACGTCCATTATGTCTGCGCCTCCAGCGATGGCTTCAGCGGCTTCTTTTACGTTTGCGGGGCTTATGAGCAATTTCAACGTGGGTCATAATCAAGCGCATTAATGAAGCCTTTAAAAGTTTTGCTTGGCTACGGCTAGGTTTTTTTATTTGTTAACAATCATTTTAAGGTGGCTGAGCCAAGTTGAAAGTCATACCTGTAATCGACATTTTGAACGGACGTCGTGGTTCACGCGGTCAGGGGCAAAAGAAGCGAGTACCGACCCCTCCAAAGCGTCCTAGCCGATTCGTCTGACCCCGCTTAAAGTGGCGAAGCTTTCAAAACGCTTGGGTTCGACGAATTGTACATTGCCGATTTGGACGCCATCATCGATTGCTCAGAGGATTTTCACAGTCTCAAACACATCGCCGACGAAACAGGTCTCAAGTTGATGGTTGACGCCGGCGTAACATCCATGGAGCAGGGCAAAGAGTTTGCTCGGGAACGGGGTTTCGAAACTTGTGATTGGAACCGAAACGCTGCAAAACAAGAGTTTCGTCGCCGAAGCGGTGAAGGCGTTCGGAAGCGACCGTGTCATGGTCAGCTTGGATTTGAAAGGCGACAAAGTCCTTGTTAAAACGGGGTTTGACGGCTGCATAGAGCCGCTGTGTCTTCTCGGGGAGTTCGCGGAAATGGGTGTTTCGCAGGTTATCGTTTTGGATTTGACGCGGGTGGGAAGCGGCGAAGGAGTCAACGTTGATTTCTTAAGCAAAGTTCTGTGACGATTGGCTCTGAGCGTTTATGTTGGCGGCGGCGTCAGAGACGTCGCGGATTTGGTTGAGTTGAAAAATCTTGGCGTTTCAGGCGCCTTGGTGGCTTCAGCTTTGCATTCAGGAAAAATTTCCGTTGAAGAATTGGAAAAGGCAAAATTGCTTTAGGCGATTATTCGCGTTTTGCCAAGCACACGATTCCGCCGAGCTGCGTAAGGCGGTTGCCCAGCGGTTGATTCCGCGCTTATCACCCGTGTTTTAACGCCCTTGTTCGCGGCAACCTGCATGAGCCTTTGTACCCTGTATTTTTGTCGGCTTTTCGCGAGGTACTCGTCTGTGAGCATGAGGTATTCGGGTTTGGGTTTGCCTTCGCCTTGCGGGTTAAGGATGAAGTTTTCTGCTTCTTGCAGGGAGAAAAGCACCATGTTGTCGGAGGCGTTTAACCGTTTTTCGAGGATTTCAAGCAGGTTCTCGGTTTCCTGCGCGGTGGTTTCGCAAATTAAATCTTTGAAAATGCTCGTTTTCGTCAACGCGGCTACTTGCTGTGGGGAGCTTGCGGAACCCGTTATGGTTGAAATTGCGGCTTTGTTTGTGCCTTGGACAAGCCAGGTGTGGTGTGCTTTGATGTGGTTAACGAATTCCTGCCCGTAGCTGGTTCTTGTGGGCGACGCAACAATGATGCTTCTTACGCCTTCTTTGAGGGTGGGCCTCAACGCGTTCACCAAGGCTTCGTGGAAGCTGTAGAGTGGCTTTAGTGTCGTTTCTGTTTCCGTTTAAAGAAATGGTCTGCTGCTGCTTAGCCACTTGGCTGAAAATCTGCCAAAACGCGGCATGGTCACTCTCGATTCCAACTAAAACTGCGACGGGGTATCCTCTTCTGTAAGATTTCCGCGACATTGTCTTCAGCTATTTGATTTGAGGATTACCTATTTAGGCTTCCTTTCAGCTAACTGCGTAGGCTTGAAACGACATGTTTATGAACAGCGAAAAACCGATTTAAAATGATGAATTATGATTAAAGTTGACGACCAACAAGGCTTAAACGAAGAATTAGAAAAAAACGAAAAAGTTCTTGCGTTTTTTTATGCCAACTGGTGCCCTTACTGCATGAGATTTGTCCCGGTTTTCAACAAAAAAATAGTCGGCTTCAACGCTGGCAACAGTCATTCACGTTATACTTGACGATTACAACAACCCATTATGGGATGACTATGCTGTGGAAGCAGTTCCGACAGTCATCCTTTTCGAAAAAGGCAAAGTGACAAAGCGTCTGGATGGAAGATTCGGCGTGGGCTTAACCGAAAAACAACTTGACAATTGGCTTCAAACAACTTTAATCGATGAAGAGATGTTTGAAGAAAACAAGCCGTAAAAATGAAAAATGCGGTGATTAGGCTCTCTGCTTTCAGAATACGTTATCAGAAAAAGCGACTGAAATTTTTCGAGCTTTATGCAGGTGGAGGCGGTGGGGGTGGCGTACCCGGGGTTGGCGAAGGCTGAGTGATGGATTGGAATGGCTGTTTTGTCTGAACGACTGTGGTGCCTGCAATGCGGTCAGTCCATTTTTGGCGTTTATCTTTGCCTGGCGTTGCGATCGCTATGATCCAATCTAGGATAACGAGACCGTAGAATTTGCTTATGTTGCGAATTAATGCTTTGTCAAATGATACTTTTCCGCCGTTTACCGTTTGCACTTTTAAGTCCCATGAAGCATTTTTCCTATGGATCCGCCCCAGACCACGTCGAAGATCGTGAAGTAAATTATGTAAAGCACACCTACAACAAGCCAAAAGAAGAAGATATAAAATCCGCGCATAAAACGCGCCGGTAACGATTGTTGCAACCGCAGCAATGAAAAGTAGTATGAAGGAAACTATCGATACAATAATGCTGTCAATGATGAAGGCGACTAAACGCAAAAGCCAATGGTTCCAGTCAATCTGCTCCATATTGGTTGACATTTCTAAAGAACCTCTAACTAGACTGTTGCAGAAGCGCATTATTATCGTTTTCTATTTTCTATTTGCTCGATTAACTGCCGAAATAAGGGCGGGTTTAGGGTTTGAAACCTACCATGAAGCGCCATTTCCAGCCATTTCCAGTAGCAATCGACATCGACAAACCCTATTTCCCTTAGCCACTCCAGTTGGGTTTCAACATCCAGAGGTCATGTTTGAGGGGTCTTCTGTCTGGGTCCCAGTTGCAACAATGAACTTTACATGAAGACTCTCAGTGGGGGAAGCTACGCGTTCCAAGGTTGCAGAAGACGCCTTTCGGATTTAGAAGACCAAAAATTTCGCTGTACAACTCCCTCTTTCTCGGATGCGTCAAATGGTGAATTGCCAAACTGGAAACTACAGCGTCGAAGCAGCCAAGTTTCTTAGCGGGAAGCGGCAAACTGAAATCGTGTTTTAACACAGTTACATTTTTGTCTTCTGCAAAACGTTTTCTGGCTCGTTCAAGCATAGGGTCAGAAAAATCCAGCGCTACACCTTCAGCTTCTGGCTTCCCAGCTTAACCAGCGACAACAAGTCTACCGTCGCCTGTTCCTAAATCTAAAATGCGTTTGGTATGAAGCGGGATTTGTTCCAGCAGCACTCTTTCGCCTTCTGTCCTGTGCGGAAGCTTGTCAGCTCTTGCCAGATACGCCAGCACATGGTCGATTGTTTGCCACTCGCTTTTGGGACGTCTTCTTTTTCCAAAGTTTATCCCCGCCTTCTCATACAAGCGTCAGGATATTTTTAATTTGCGTCACATACAATAAGAAATCATCGGTTCAGAGGCAAACCGCTGTTTTCAGCCTGAAATTGTTGATTCCCAAGTTAACAACACTTATATTGCGTCAGTTCCTATGAATGGGAAATATCAAGAGGGGTTTCTGTTAATGGAGTTTTGCCCAACATGCGGGATTCGCCTTGAACCCAAAAAATCGGAGGGGGCAGTGGCGCTTGTCTGCTGCAAATGCGGCTTCACCAAGGCGCCTTCCAGCAATAGGGAGCAAGCGAAGGTTGTTAGGGTTATCCAACCTAAATCTCAGCCTTTCATGACCGTTATAAGCGAGGAAGAACAGAAAGTCAAAACCATGCAGACCATCCGCATGAAATGCGACAAGTGCGGAAACAACGAAGTTTTTGTCTGGCAAGTCCAAACCCGCGGCGGCGACGAAGCGTCAACACAGTTCATGCGCTGCACAAAATGCGGACACACCTTCAGAGAATACTCATAGAAACATTTCCCTCGGCATGTACCCGAAAAACATTTCTTTGCTTAATCGTTTCTTTGTAGCCAGCTACGCACAACCACACATCTTTAAAAATAATTGTTTCGTAGAAAAAACGTGTTTTAACGTCCAAGTGTGAGCGGAGGTGAATTGTTTGGGTAAAATCAATCCAGGTTCAAACCGCAACGAAGATAACGACCTTGCAACAGCAACTCCTGGCATGCAAGACGTGGACATCCCCGAGCCCAAAATGCTTGAAAAAGGCAAATTCCAATGCACTGAACTGCAGCCAAATTTTCAACTCGAAAGAAGCCTACATCAGCCACGCGTTGGCTCGACATCACTCGCCTGAAGAAGACGTAGTCCAGCCGATAATGTAGATGCTCGGAAGCTTGCCTCATTTTTGCAAATGTTTTTTAAACGGATTTTTTCTTTGCGGCTTAGGTTAAGTTAATGGTTACTTTGTTGGTTGCCCCTGTGACTGTAACGGTGCCGTTTAGGTAGCTCCAGTTAGAGTTTGGAGAGGTTGTTGTGTTGCCGTCAACAGTTACTGATGCAGCTGTGCGTTCACTGCGAAGGTTTGGGTGCCGTTGCCTGAGTTGACGTTGTAGGATATGGTGGTGGAGTTGTAGCTGTTTATTGTGATGTTGGCGCCGACTGTGCTCATCGTCATGTTGGAAGTAACGCCGTTGAAAGTCAAATTGTAAAATCTAAGCAGGTCGCCTGTCTGGTTATAGCTTGCCAGCGTTATCGGGGCCTGCAAAACTTGTGATGAAGCCGCTTGACCCCAAGAAATCAGCGCCT
The DNA here is from genome assembly GCA_963780185.1 of Candidatus Bathyarchaeota archaeon. GTDB lineage: Archaea > Thermoproteota > Bathyarchaeia > Bathyarchaeales > Bathycorpusculaceae > Bathycorpusculum. The sequence goes on from CAWABA010000006.1 coordinate 412,731, forward strand.
GTGAGCTGATGGGAGGGAGAATAAGCGGTTAGGTTTGATGTGAAGCTGAATTGGTCCAGTGGGTCTGTTAGGTATAGAGGTGTTCCTCCTGACCCGCTTGCGTATGTTTCATAGGTGTAAGACGTTATGGTTGGGTGCGCTGGGTTACTCATGTTGAAAGTGTAGATTCGCGCCGTTGCTCCGCCCTGCAGGTTGTCTTCTTGTTGCCGGTTAAAGAAAATGTCCTCTCTATTTCCAGCTTTCAAGATTGTATGCGGTTCCCCCATCGGCTATGTCATGTCCGCTTAAGGTCATAAACACGTTTGAGTATTGGCTAAGCGTGTCGTTGAAGTTGGTTGCCCAAGCAATGTCTGCAGCGCTCGGGGTATATCCGTACGTTCCCGCTCCAGTTAGAAAATTGTGGGTTGTCACAATCACGTTATCGTTAGGGGTTAATTTTAGAAGCGTCTGCATCCAATCTAGAACTGTTTCGTTAGCATCGTAAGCTATGTTGATGACCAAGAAACGGTAGTTGCCATAGCTGAAGTGAACAGCCGTGCTTGACCCATTAAAGATACTTGCAGTCCAATAAGGTTCATGCTGCATGACTGAAACGTCAAAAGCTGAGAAGCCGCTTCCGCCCAGCCAACGACCATTAGCGTTACCTGTTGGGCACTGCTTTCACCGATGAAATCATGATTTCCCGCACACCAACAGTATGGAACGCCGTTGTTGTAGAGCGTGCATCATGGCGGTGTTGGCGTTTTGCCAGCTGTGATGTTGTCAGGGGTATTGACGATGTCGCCTGTGTGGATGACCATTGAAACATTCAGGGCGTTGGTGTTGTTCACTATCCAGCTGGTTAAGGTGTTGTATAATGCGGGGTTGGATTCGCTTAGGAATTGTGTGTCTGTAATTTGAATCAGGCTAAAGCCGCCGTTGACTGGGCTATCCCAGTTTTCAGGGTTGACTGCAGAGAGTGAAACCTGCGTGTCCAGCTGGGTTATCGTTGATTGTTCGGTGGCAACTTGGTTTTGAAGGGTTGTTACTTGTGCTTGAGAAGCTGTTAATTCGCTTTGAAGGGATGCGATGATGGGGTTTGAGTTGAACTTCATTTTGGAGAATGGATATTTCACTGTTGGCGGCACTTAGTTCAGAAGTGTCAGTTGTAACCTGGTTTTGAAGACCAGTGTTGACTGAATTCGCCGTTTTAACTTGTTTTTGAAGGCTCGCTATTTGAGCGTTCAATGTGCTGACTGTTGAGTTCAGGTTTCCGACCGTGGCGTTGAGGGAGTTGACGGTGGAGTTCAGGGAGTTGATCATCAAGTCTTTCGATGCCACTTGATTCTGAAGATTTTTATTGGAGTTGGAACTCTGCATAAAAACCCCAATCAAAACAGCTGACAAAACAAGACATAAAGCTATGAAGCCTAAAGCAATCTTTTTACTTACAACCTTTTTAGTCGCCATTTAACGTTCTCCTCCACCAAGCCCTTTGTGGATACCTACATAAACCAACATTTCTTTTTATGTCTTGTTTAAAAACCCCCATTTCGTCGCCGGGGTTGGCGCCTCCAATGTTATCTGCTCCCGATTTTTGCAGTTTTTACGCCAACAGCAGGGGCTTTTCGGGTTAACAACCTGAAACTAGCCAAAAATGCAAAAGGTAAGACAAAGTACACATGTCTTAAACGAAAATTAGTTTGCAACTTTTTTTCTAAGTTTGGTTAAAACAAAAATTAAGGGTTAAAAAAAGGATCTGCCGTTTTTTTCGGCTTAACTTTTAAGTTTGAGTTTTGCTCTTTTTCTCTTTCTTTGCTTTTCGTTTTGCGTCTCGTTCTTTTTTAGTTAAAGGTTTTTCTTTTTTCGGCATTTGTTTATCTCCGGGTGGTACATTATACAAGTTAGCGCTTTAATAATTTTCGAAAAAAACCAGAATGTTTCAAGCAGCAAAACGAGAATCTTGCGGTTGGTAACCGATTTGGGTGTGAATCAGAGCGGCAGATAAAGGGATTAACTTGTTTGGGTCCAGCGCAATTCTTAAAAAATTTCATTAGGTAGCCAGCAGCCTAAAATAGGGTTATCTGGATTATAGTTGCAGCAAAAAAAATTTGACGAGGAGGCCAATTTTCAATGAAAGAAAGAAAACCTAAGCTGAAATCAAGCGGGAAAAAAACCTATCAGAACACGCATGGACAAATTTACCGTGTTACGACAAAGCCAAACTATAAAGTGATTCGAAAGAACCTGCTTAAGAACCAGCAAGCGCTAAAGGCGCAGCCTAAAGTCTAATCGGTTGTAGCCGCTAAAATTTATTTAAAAAAGGGAAAAACGCCGTTAACGTGCGTTTAATTATTTTTTACCTTTTGAGTGTTTTGCTGGGAGTGAGACTTGTTTGCGTTCTTTTCGCTTCTGGTCTTTTTCACGTTGCAGTTTCTTGTGTTGCTCTAGACCCTCAGCTTTCTTTTCTCTTCTAGACAGATTAATCAACCCTTAAAAGCCCATTCGAATCGGCACTCAAAAACTTTCCTGTCATAGGTGGCTTTAAAGGTTGAGAATATGCGTTGGTTTGGGGTAAGCGGCGTGGGTTAGGCTTTATCCTCTGGTTTCGTAGACTACGACTGAGTCAGGTTTAATCTGCATCACCAAGTCGTGGCCTTCCACTATTTTCCGGAGGCAGCCGATATTTTCCTTCGTGATGTTTGTTTTGATATTTATGTGGTATCCATTGTACAGTGGGTACATTGCTTTCTGCGGAATCAAGGTAAACGTGCTGCCTTCCAAATTTGGGCACCTGTCAACAATTTCTCTTAGCAGGATCGCGATTTCAGCTAATTTCATAAACGGTCGTTACTTACTACACTATCAATTAATAAAAAACTTTCAGTATTATGCCACGAAAAAAGCATGAAAATAATAAAGAGAACGAGATTTTTCTGTTCTTTTAGGCTTTAATGTTTCTGGCCTTTGGCCGGAAGCTGCGCCCTCATCTGTTTCTTTTTCGCTTCTTTTTCGCGTTCTTTCCTTTTTTGTTGTTCATTCTGTGTATTTTTTGCTTTTCGTTTTGCTACACTTGGCACTAAATCACCCAATAATAAGTTAAGATAAGCATACAAGTTTAAACATTTTTCGCATCTATCGGTGTACTTGCTACAATTTTTGGACATCTACCTTTGAAGATCAACGATTTGTCTGCGCGGAGCCTCGTTTTAAAATCTGGAAGCCAACAAAATTGGCAAAATTTGCCAGAGCAAAATTGCAGGATTAAAATAAAGAAAAAAGAAAATTGTTAAACGGGTTAAGCTGTTAAATTGTTAGCTTAATATCGGCGTGGTGGTCTTCGTTTTGAATAGCACTCACGGCAGTATACTGGCCTGCTTCCGTCTGGTTTGAAAGGAACTTCGCATTCTTTTCCGCAGTCCGCGCAGGTTGCCTTGTGCATCTCTTTGCTTCCGTATGACATTTTGTTTTTTCACTTCCTATTACGTTATTTTGCAAATCTCTTTGCACGCTTGCCTAATGTGGAACTGGTTATAAAGTCTATCCGTTGACGAAGCGTAAGAGGCTCATTCGCCCCGTGTATCGTTCCGGTTGCACTCCGCTTTCGGGCGGTATTCCACTTTTTTGGTTCGCTGCTTATGGTGTTTTTCACATTCTTTTACCCTGACAAGCATCCACTCGTTTTCCTCATAAACACAGCCGCAAAGCAAAGTCTTAGTCGTCAAAACCATCCATCTCCAACAACGCGAGCAAAGCCAATAAGAAATAGGAAACGCAACTCATAACGATTCCCCTCCAAACCAACAGAACAAGCCATGCAAACGCGCCTTTTTCCCCTCAAATCTTCTGGTTTGCCGCACAACCTAAATAAACCAATTTTTCCAATCCAACGTTCATCATGAACTTCGAGAATGTAGTACTGCCTGATTCTGTGGGTTTCCGATGCGTAAGCTGCGGAGTTTGCTGCCGCATGCAGCCGCCTGACATAGACAGGGCTGAGCAGAAACGGATAGAGGCAAAAGGCTTCAAAAACTTCGCTGAGTCTCCTGACGAAGGCGGGATTCGTTGGATTCGCAGAAAAAAAGACGACAGCTGCCACTTCTTAGATAACAACAACAAATGCGCAATCTACAACGTGAGGCCAGCGGCTTGCCGATTGGAGCCATTCACCATAGCCGACTACGATTACGAGAAAAACCGCATAGAGGTGGAACTGAACTTTCCATTTTCTAGTTGCTGCGCAGGGACTTGTGACGGAAAAGAAATAGTCTCCGTTAAAGAAATCGCGAAAGCCGCTCAAGCGATGTTGCAGAAAATTTTGGCGGTAACCGCTATGGACTTGGATCTTCCGCTAAATGACAAACGGGTTCACGTCGAAACGCGATCAAGAATCCTTCGCAGAAAAATAGAAGCTGCTGACCTGCAGCTTTATGGGCAAGGGCTTAGAATTGGGGCAGGACGCTTCGCTTCAGCTTCTTTCCGTGGGCATCGGCGACTCATTGTCGGCTTGCGGCGCTTCAATCATTTTTTTCACGGCGGCAATTTGACGTTTTATATCTTCAGTTCCTGACTGGAACGTTTGCAGTGGAATTATTTCCCAAGTGTTTTGGCTCCAAAACGGCAAACTATGCATCGTCTTACTCAACTCCTCAGCCGACGGCGACTCAATCAAAATTACCCCTGCTCGTTGACCCGCGAACAATCCGCCGACAATTGTCTTCTTTTCTGCCCAATCCGCGAGCATTTGAAGGCCTGGCAAAATCAGTTTTTCCGCAAACATTGCGAAATTTGATGGGTTTACCAGACCGCCATAGTCGATGCTTCTGCTTATGACTAAAAACTTCAAAAAACTCACCTAACAAATCAGTGCAAATCCCGTCACTTAAGCGTATGTGACTGTCAAAAAACATCAACAAACTAGCTGGAAATTTGACAACTTTCTGATTTTAGAATTTAACAGGATTGGCTTCGGTTACTTGTTCTTTAAAGAAATAGGGAGGCTAAGGGTTTCTTGCTCCGCAATGTGGGCACTTATCAAGCGTCTTGTCATAGGTGAACTGGCAGTAGGGACAGCGCACCTTGATTACCTCGCCGGGCGCTTGGGCGTCAGGTTTCTCTTTTGTTTTCTTGCTGACTTTTAAGTTGAAGAGCTCATTTGCGAAGTCAGTCATGTAACGTGAATGGTCAAAGAAAACGGTTTGGCTGGCGCCTTGTGCATCGTCAAATTCCATTGCCAGAATGTTGTCTCTTTCTTTGCCGGCTGGTGCCATTGCTCTTTTGATTTTGCCTATGGGAATTTCAAACGAGAATTTAGCTGACTTGAAAGCAACCGTGTTTTGCGGATGCGAATACAAAGACAAACTGCCGTTAACTTGATGTTCAGATTTGGGGTGGCCGCCTATGTATCGGGCGTCAATTTCCAACACCAACTCCTTAACATGCGCTTTGTCAGAAACATGCTCCGCATCAAGATGGCTCAACATCTGGTCCTCCCCCTTAAACAGCTTACCGCACTTAGGGCACAACACATCTAGATCGTTCTTCAATGGCCATCACAGTAAACAGTTTCATATTTCCCACTCTTAATATTTAAAGTAAAATGGGGCGTTGCTTTTCCTAAAAAGCACGTTTTCAGTTTGGGTATAACATTTAAGAGGGCTGATAGTCAATAAATGTTTTATAGGTGTTTTCGAGTGGTTGTTGCCAGATTAGCGAAGTTCTACTTCAAAACTGGAATGCGCGACGAAGGCTTCTCAGTGTTAGATCTTATTTTAAACAAGCTTGTGCGAAGCGCGAAGGGTTATCAAGGTTATGTTTCGCTGTTTTCATGTGACCAAACCGAAGTTGCCACGATCCTGACAATGTGGGAAGATGATGAATCATATTCAGGCGCTCAAGAGCTATTCACTTCAACTATTGACAAAGTTGCGCCTTTTTTTGAAAAACAACCTGAAGTGGAACATTACAGAGTTGACACCGTCAACTTCGTTCAATAGTTCAGTTTTCAATTAGACTCATCGCGTCCATCTTTGCGGTTACGGCCTACAAGTCCACATTTTATTAGGAATGAGCAGAGCGTCTTGGAATCTAAATATTTTTAACACTCGCAATCATTATTATTTTTGAGATTCCATCGGGATTTAGCGGTGATTTTAGGTCGGAATCGGATAATAAGCGATTTAGAGATTTCTTTTTAGCTTCCGATACCAGTCGCGCTAGACTTGGCTTAGCCATGCTGCTAATCCCGATTGCAGGGTTCCTTGTTAATGATTACACTTTATTTGCATTATCGCCCATGTTTTTCAGTTTGCTGGTGCTCAGAAGCGGAATGGTCGCCTCCGCTGTTTTCTTGGTCATCTATTTGAGGCAGATAAGAAGTTATGTTACCTACGAAAAATCGATAACGATATGGGGCGCTTTCGCCGTTTTTTCGTCTGCAATCATAAACCTTACGCGAACCCGGATTTTTATACCTGACCAAATTGTTGCTGACATAATTTTTGTTTTCATTTTGTTCTTGGTTATTCCAAATCGGTTCGTTTATCAAGTTACTTTATCTTTAATTCCCACTCTGAGTCTTGTCGGATTGATTATTCTTAACATGGGAACGGCAACGTTGACGGCGCTTCTTGGGCTCTGCTTTGCTTATGTTATCGCTATATCGTGTGCGTGGCAATTGAACATATATCGGCGGCAGAGTTTTCATGCAACTGTGAATCGTGAGAAAACTGAAGAAGCTCTTCGACAGTCGGAAGAAAGATTCAGGGGTTTAGTTGAGAGCACAAGTGACTGGATTTGGCAAGTGGATAGAAATGGTGTTTACATTTACGTAAGCCCTAAAGTGACAGAGATTTTAGGTTTTCAACGGCAAGAAGTTCTTGGAAAAACACCTTTTGACCTAATGCCTAAACAAGAAGCCGAAGGAATAAGAAAAGATTTTGAGGAAATATCAAAAAACAAAAAAGCCTTCTTTGGTTTAGAAAACTGGAATATCCACAAAAATGGAAAACTGGTTTTGTTAGAATCTAGCGGGGTGCCAATTTTAGACAAAGAAGGACATCTTCTCGGCTACAGGGGTATTGACCGAGACATTACTGAACGAAAGAAAGCTGAACAAGAATTGGCGCAGTCAAAGGTCAAGCTGCAAGAGTACGCCACCGACCTTCAGAAGCTTGTAGAACTACGGACCAAGCAACTGCAAAATTCCGAACGGTTGGCGGCTATTGGTCAAACGGCAGGAATGGTTGGACATGATATTCGTAATCCCTTGCAGGCTATTGCCGGAGATTTGTACCTTATAGATAATGATGTAGCTTCCCTAAACGATAGTGAAACCAAGAAAAGCCTACAGGAAAGCGTAGAGAGCATTCAAAGCAATTTGATGTATATTGCCAAGATTGTTGAAGATTTGCAAGACTATGCTCGCCCCTTGAAACCTAATTTGGAGCAGGTAAGAATCGATAAAGTGATTGAGCAGGTCATGCTTATCGTACCCGTTACACCTAACCACCAGGTTATTCTTAATGTAGAAAGAGACCTTCCAGCATTCACCTGCGATTTTCTAATGCTAAAACGTGTTATGACTAATTTAGTGCAAAATGCACTTCAAGCCATGCCGAGCGGTGGTCGATTAACAATTCAAGCGTACCGCAAGAATGCGAGCATTTTTGTTGCTGTAAAAGACACGGGGGTTGGTATTCCTGAAGAGTTTAAACCAAAAATCTTCATGCCTATGATGACTACTAAAGCAAAAGGTCAAGGGTTAGGGTTGGCGGTAGTCAAGCGGCTTGTTGAAGCATTAAACGGAACAATAAGCTTCGAAAGCCAAGAAGGCAAAGGAACAACATTCACAATTGAGTTTCCATTAGCCAGTTGAGAACCTTAAGCAACCGCTTTATTTTCTATTCTCTTTTTCTTCGGCGTTCATCTCAGCAATTCGCCGCTCTAACTCTTCTGCCTCTCGTCTGACTCCTTTATCCAGCGCCCGCTTCGCACTGACAGCCAAAACATAAGCGATCGATAAAAGAAAAGGGATAAACAACGCTAACGTAGCTAGCCCAAGATAGTAAATTTCGTAGTGGAAAATTAAATTCAGCCCCCAATACAGACTCAGCGTGACGAAAAAAGCTGCTGAAAAAGTGATGCAGGTAATATCGAAGATTTTCCCAACTGGCATTCTCAGGTCCATCTTAAGCAGCCCAAACAAGATTCCTTTCACTAAGTATAAAAATTTTGGCTTAGCAGTATTGCCAACATCTATTTTATGAGCCTTCAGACTGATTAGCTACGGGTTCGTCTATAAAGCAATTGGTTTGCTTCAGGTGCCAGCTAGGAAGCGGGCGTTGACGTTGGAGTTAATGTTGAAAGAGATGGACAAAAAGCGGTTAAATTATGGCAAAATATGCGGCTTCTCGACTGCCAAAGCAATTCCAGTTGTGAAGGCTTGCATAAGTTATTTGAACAACTAGCTACACATGTGTTGCCTATGAACAAATCAGAAGCTTTAGCGGTTTTGAACGAGATTCGTGATGCCTTAAAGAACTCGGAGGTTTTAAACTGTGTTTTCCTCGATGGCTCACAGGTATCCCACGTATCAACTGGGGGGTACGAAATAAAGATAAAATGTGAATTCGACAGCGTTTCAAGAGATGCCGTAAGCGGCATACTGAAAAGATATGAGCTGTACCTGAAGGAACAAAATGGCTACGTGATTTTTCGTTCTCTCAAAGACTAATGCGAACTGAAGAGCAGCCTCGCCTTTTTTTGTTCCCTTACGTAGGAAATGGATTTATTTTAGATTAAACAGTTTTTAGCTATGTCCCGTTCCGATAAGATTTCCAACGTCAAAACCTTTTGATTTGGCGAATTGCGTTAACTCCGCGAATAATGCATTATCCATTTCGGGTTTTCTGCTTAATATCCATAGATACGTGCGGTTTGGTGTGCCTACAACAGAATATTCGTAGTATTCGCCCAATTTGATAATCCAGTAGTCGCCGTAGAATGGCCAGAAAAATTTTACTTTGAGCTTTGCGTTAGTCGTTTTATCAACAATTTTTGCTTTGCCTCTTGCCCGTTTCACTTTGCCGTTTTTTGTGCACTCGTTGAGTACAGAAATAGCGCCATTAGCTAACAGGGTGTAAGTTGCGGTCGTTTCATTGCAGCCTTCTTGAAATTTAAATGGAAGGTGTGCAAGCTCATACCATTTGCCCAAGTATCTGCTCAGGTCTACATGCGGCACAACTTCAAGAGCAGGGTAGTCATTTTTAGTCAAATGGTTCACTCAATAATGAAGCAAGTATATCCGCACTTTTAACTTTTCTTTCGTGGTTGATGGCTCGCTTCGCAAAAAGCGAGTGCTTGCTTGTGAGAAGGGTAGCCTTAGGAAGTTGTAGTATCTAAATGAGGTGTACTCTCAGTCTGAGGTGCCGGGCTATTTTGACTTTTTGTCTTCTTAAGGAAATATACTGCAAATGCGACCACGATAACTATTATTGCAACAACGATACCGATAACCAAGGCTTGGTTGTTTCCCCCTTGTTTTGCTGGATTGCCAGGAGTAGCAGTGGTAGTACCAGTGAGAGTGGCAGTCGGATTACTTGATTGACCAGGTGAAGTTGATGCAGCGGAGGGTGAAGGAGACGACGATGCTTCAGGTGACGAACTAGCGCTGGCGGTTGGCTGGGGATTAACTGTAATTGTGCTTGTGGTGGCATTTACGAGTGGAAAAGCTTTGTTTATAACTGTGATAGTTTGTAAACCAGCGGTTGGAAGAGTAATGTTGAAAACGCCCACACCATTGACTAAGTCACTGGGGAGACCTTGGTTTGGAAAAATTGCTTGACTATCACTTGAGTCAAAGCTAAGCGCATTTCCGTAACCTGAATTTCCAAGGCTCGTTTGAACATTGTTTGATGCATCCAATGCTGAGACACTGACGCTGACTGATTGGTTTGCAACAATAGTTGTAGGTGTAACCGATATGTCGAAGTGAATTGGAGAAACTGTGACAGCCAATGTGCCCGTGACGGTTATTATCGTATTGTCGGTCACTGTGATTGTTTGTGAACCAGGAGTTCCAAAATAAAATGTGCAGGTGCCAACACCGTTGCTATTAATGGTTATAGTGGTATTTGTTGGCTTAATTGCATTTGGATCAGTCGATGTTAAATTGACACTGCCACCTGATGAGACAGTGTTGTTGAGAGCGTCTTTTGCTTGTATGATTAAGTTATAGGCTGTGCCTTGATTCACCGGTGCGGGATTTTGCAAAAGGTAGAGGTAGTAATTTGTTAGGGGTCCTGGCGCTGCCTTAACCGCTACGTTCCCAAAGCACATAAAAGAAACAAAAAGTAAAGTTACAAACGTCAAACTAACAATCTTTGAATACTTCAAACTGCTCCCCTTGCTTGATAGTATCGCCTGTTCCATTTTTAAAGCTTGCTTGATTGGCCAAATAACATTTCATAAAGCCTATCACACTAAGCCCCTATGCCTCTTAAGGCAGCGAGATGGCTTTTAGAATCAAAAGTTGGACCGGCGTGTTGGTTGAAACCGCATTTGGGCTTAGTAATTCTTTACTATCTTCAACCATCTTCCTAACTTCCTATTGCTGCTATCTAGTTATAAATCTTTAGAATCTCTAATTTTTCAAAATCATGGCTAACTTAGCTGAACTACAGTAACTTCGTTCCCATATAGAGTTGGTGTTCTAGATTCATATTGTGAAGAAATAATGATCACTATAGAAACGCTCTCATGCGGTGATAATGTAGAAAGAGTAAGTTGCTGGTTGTTGGGGTACGAACCTGAAACAATTGGTACTGTAATATCAATCAAGGTTTCAGGACCACCTTGAATGAAGGGGTAACCGAACGAGTATGCGTGTAACCCTACATTGTGCAAGATATTTGGGCTGATATTAGTGACGTTCCCGCTTATTACAAGAACCCCTGCTTGTGGGAGAATATCAAGGTTTGTAGAAATTATTGTTGACGGCACTTCAGTATATCCTTGGGGAGGTGGTCTTGTTGTTGGGTTGGACGTTGGTTTTGCTGTGAGATAAGTAGTTGGCTGTAATGTTGGATTTAGAGTTGCGGTTGGTTGAGGTAAATTTGATGACTCAATTGGTTTTAAGTTCTCTATTTCAATTTGTTGATAAACCAATACCAAAATAACCGCTGTAAAAACGATGACTAAAACAACTTTTGCTATTTTATTCATCGGTCAGTCGTTATTTTATGGCGCCGTAGCGAATATATGGTTTGTTCTGGTAAACGCTATTTTGAAAATTTCTCTATATATTCCTTAAGATAAGAAAGGGGACTAGGAGTCATATGCTTTTTACGCTGAATCTTTTTTAGAAAAATTGTTCTGTACGACAGAGTCCTTGCTTGCGAGGAAGGTGCCCTTTATGGGATACCGCGAATTTTTAGAAATCAGAAGTTGGGCTGGTGTGCTGGCAGTAACCCGCCTTCTGTTGTTGTGGCATTCGGCTAATCGGGCTACCCGCGCCTTGGGTAGATTCCTCATCGGCGACTGTTTGCCCTTTCCACTTGCAGGACGGCCGTTTCACCGCTTCCAAGCTGGCGCACTCAGCGTCACAAACGCGTCATCGCCTGTCCAACTGGACGTTTCGTTTCTGCTCCGTTGCCAACGCTCTCGCGTTGCCCCTTGTGGGAGCTGCAATTCTACACGTGGGCGGAGTTTCCTCAGACCCAGCATTTTTTGGGTCCGAAAGCCACACACCAACTCGCCAGCCCACCACAGAATGCGCAGGCGCAAGCAATAAGAATTTCTACGTTCAAAAAAGCAAGAAATAGACAGCGCGCTGCCTTTTCAAGGGTGCTTCGTCCTTACTGCTCGCGCGGTGTTAAAGTGAGATGGGCTTTTCTTGGGAACGCGTCGGTGACCAATCAGCCTTAAGGAGTGGTCATTGGCGGCATCATGCTGCTCATTAATTCAGTCATGGCGGGCACAGACATAGGATCATCTTCCACGATCTTCCCATTGGCGAGACGATAATATGTGATAACTCGACCAGTGACTTTGTTCCCGTTGGCAAGGGTCACGTTTAATTTGCCTCTGAAAACGACGGAATCTCCTTCAGCGATTAGATCCTCGATTTCAAATTCCATCACAGCCCCAGCCGAATTCATGTTAGAAATTATCGCTTTGAAGCCAGCTTTATCGGCATTGCCCATGGCTCGGTTCACATAATTTGGCGCAACCAAGTTGTCTAATTGGACGATGTTTTGTCCCATTAAAACCTCTTTGATAAATTGACGAACTACAGCTTTGTTCTCATTTGTTGACATTCTGGATTCTCCTTTGCTTCAAAAATGTGGGCACGCTAATAAGGGTATGTTGGTGTGAAGTTGCAGTCACAATTTAGAGGCAAAATGGCACGATTTAGCTAATTGCCACAATTTAAGATAATAAGAATATTGAGCCCCTGTCAAGTGAGGTTGCCTTCTGCGACCAAGATGACTTTGCCGCCGACCTCCACTTGGATGAAATCATCGGATTTGTGGGCTTTAAGCAGAAGCAGCGAGGGACGACACATTTCGATACCCTGCTCAACCGTAACGTCAACCTCGTCGCTGCCGAAGTACTGATAGTGTGACAGGTAACCTGCAAGGCAGCCGTTTCCCGAACCCGTTGCTGGATCCTCAGGGATGCCAAACAAATCTACGAACACTCGCACATGCAGATCGTTGTCTCCGTGGATTGTTTTAGGGCAGAAAATCAATATGCCGCCGCGGACTTGGCTTGCCACCTCGCGGAGATGAGCCAGGTTTACGGTTGCGCGTTTGACTGCATCTAAGGTTTTTAAGGGTACAATTATGAATGGCATGCCCGTGGAGACTTCCTGCACTGGGAACCGATGGTCAAAATCTTCTTCTTTAAGCTGCAGAACTTTAGCCAGCTGCGAAGCCGCGAATGTTTCGCCGAAAACGGGGGGCACCTGCTTCATCCACAGCGTTTCTTGATCGCCGTCTTTTTCGAAGCTGACAGGTATCTGAGCAACCTTGAGGTTAAGCACAACCTTGCCCTCTTTGTCGCCCTCTATGAAGTGTTTGATTACGTAGGCTGTTCCCAAAGTGGGGTGCCCCGCGAAAGGAATCTCCGCGTTGGGTGTGAAGATGCGTACATCGTACCCGCCCATATACTTGTCGCTTGTGAGTATGAATGTTGTTTCGGAGAAATGCATCTCGTTGGCTATCTTCTGCATCTGCGCCGTCGACAAGCCGCCTGCGTTTATGAAGACTGCAAGCTGGTTGCCCGCGTATTTTTCTTGACCGAACACATCAACCAAATAAAACTTTAAACCGCTCATCAAAACCGCCTTTTCTGTTTGCATCCAATCAAGCGGTTATCGGAGCGGAACGGATAAAACTTTCCTCCAACAAATCATCACCTATGAACAAAAGAGTCATACTCATCACGGGCACGCCGTGCACGGGCAAAACAACCACCGCCAAAGCCTTAGCCGCCAAACTCAACGCAGCCTACATTAACCTCACTGACTACGCCAAAGCCAACAACCTCATCTGGAGGAGGACAAAGAACGAAACACCCTCATAATCAACGAGGAAGGCATGCAGGAAAAACTCGCCCAAACCATCGACGCAAACCGACAACGCCAACGTCATCGTCGACGGGCACTACGCCAGCGCCGTAACGCCGACCCAGCATGCGGCTCAGGTTTTTGTTTTGCGCAGAAACCCCAAGGAGCTTAAGCGTCTTCATGGAGAAATGCGGTTACACGGGGAGCAAGATGTGGGAGAATTTGCAGGCGGAAATTATCGATGTGTGTTTTGGGTGAGGCGGTTGAGGTGCATGCGGGCAGGGTTTGCGAGTTGGATGTGACGGGCAAATCGGTTGAGGAAGTGGTTGGCGAGATTTTGGATGTTTTGGAGAAACGCAAAACCTGCTTTGTAGGCGTCGTGGATTGGCTGGGCATGCTGGAGCGGGAAGGATTAACCGACCAGTACCTCAAAGTCTGAAGAAATCGTCAATTTATTTTGTATATGCTTTTTTTCTTGCTTTTATATCTGTAACGTAGATTGTGGCGTCAGTTTTATCCACAAAAAATATAATTCGGTAGCCGCCGATTCTTAACCTAAACGTGTTCTTGACGCCTCGGATTACCTCAGTATTCATCTCTCTGAGGCTTAAAGGGTAATTTTCCAACTTTGCGATGTGGTCTTTAAACGATTTCTTAAGTGTTAAGTCCGTTATTTCGTTTAAAAACTTGTAAACCCTTCTGTGAGCTACTATTTTGTATTTAGGCACTATTGAGTTCCTCAAGCGTTACGCAATTGCCTTTTTTCATTTCTTCAATCGAACGTTTTATTTCTTCTTTTTCCTCTTCGCTTACTGTTACCCTCGGAAGCCCCTTAACAATAACTTCCTCGATTGCATTTTCAATGAGGCTTAGCCTCTTATTCACTCGTTTGACTTCGTCATAAATCATTTCAAGCGTAACTTGGGTTCCCACTTACGTCGCCTTGAGTAATGACTGGTCCGAAGCAACTTATATTTTTTTCATATAGAGGTGGCAAGAAGCCTTCACTTGATTGCTTACTAAAAAACGTCGATGACATCAAACTGCCGATGACAAAAGGCGTAGTTGACACTAAAGCCAACCTGCTCACGGTATCACCAAGAGTTAGGTGGCGGCTCGCAGGTAAAAGCGTTCTCGTCAAGGAATGTTGACGGCGACCAGTCAAGTTTTCTGGACTAAGCCAGATTTGCGCCCTAAATCAAGAAACCAACCCAAAACAAGCCCCAGCAGAAACAGCCTACCGAGGGAGGGGGTCTACTATTTGTGACAAAAAACCACCACAAAAAGCGGGTTCTAGCCAGCCTTGACCAAGGAAGGGTACCCCCATTTTTACATCAAAAAACCAAGGTAAAAATGGATTCCAAAATCAATCCACGAAAAATCTGCCGTCCCGCGTCTACATGAAGCTGCCCATTTTCTGCTTGGTAAGCAGCGTGATTTTTCGGCGGTTGCTGTAGCTTTTGGCGTGGTCGCTGAATTTGTCAGCTATCATGATGGGGCTGCCTAAGCCGACGTCTTCGGAAGCCGTGTCTAAACCGATGATGAGGTTGACGCCGACGGTTCGGTTCCAATCCCTAACCCAGACACCCTGCTCCTGCCGACCTTTCTGCACGATTAAATCAAAATGCCGGGTTGCCCCGCTGAACCCATCCAAAGCAGCGTTTTCCTTGTTAACTTTGTAGCCTTCCTTCTTGAAGTATTTAACCGCCAACTCCATGAGGTGGACCCTAGACTTCACCAGTTCCTTATCTTCACTCATCGCTCACGCGCCCTTTTCCCTGCATATCCTTATCAACCTGTACGTGGAAAAGGCTTTCGGAAGCAAGCCACATGCAGCCGACTCAAATCGTAAAATGCACACAGTGCCAAGGCTTAATGTTGACCACGACAAGGCAGAAAACCAAAATCTGCCCGTACTGCGGCGCAAACGTGGACCTTTCAAAGGCGCAGAAGGTGGCTTCGGCAAAGAACCCCTTCGAAGCTTCGACGCTACTTCGAAAACTGAAAAGTGAAAAAGGATTCAGCCAGTAACAACCTAACCGATCTGCCGCAGCATCCCGCATGCCATGCACAAATCCGACGCCGACGGCTCACCACATTCAACACAGGTTTTGAACTCTTCATGAGACGCAGTTGCTTCCAGCGCGGGTCTTAGCCGATCCATGGCTCTGAGCACCGTGAATTTGGTTCCAGCATGCTTCGACTCCATAGGTTAAGCATGTAGCGCATGTCGTTGCGCAGCGCCTCCGAAGCGTAGGGGCACGGTGTGTCTTGGAAAATGATTTTTTTCACGTAAGCGTACAGGGCGCTTTCGTTCTCTGGGATTTCGCAGAAAGGCTTGATTTTCTGCACCAACAGTGGATGCACTTCGGTTGTGACGGGTTTCTCTTTGGCGAGGCGCGCTATGTCGCCGCGGAAAATGTTCATCAGCACGGTTTGCGCTTCGTCGTCAAGGGTGTGGGCTGTTGCAACCTTGTTGGCGTGGACTTGTCTTGCGCCGATGTTGATGGCTTTGCGTCGAAGAACCCCGCAGTAAGCGCACGCGGTCAACTCGACGTTGCCTTTGGCGCGGGTTTTCTCCACGATTTCGTCAAGCGTAAACCCGAAGAGCTCCTTGAAAGAAACGATGTGATGCGGGATTTCAAGTTGCAGACAGTTTTCTGCGGCAATCGCCAAGGCTTCGTTTCGGTAGCCAGCGATGCCTTCGTCAACTGTCACGGCGGTAAGCATGGTTTTGGGACGGTGCTGCTTCATCTTCGCCAAAATATGCAGCAGGCTTAAACTGTCTTTGCCGCCTGAAACCGCGACGGCTAAGTGGTCGTTGAAGCTAAGCATATGGTAGCGTGAGATGGTGGCGCGAACTTTGTCTTCGATGGACTGCGCAAAGCATTTCTTGCACAGCGATTCCCCTGAGTACTGCCTGTGAAAAAAGGCTTCACGGATTTTGCAGACACTACAGACAGATGTAGCCATCGTTTTTTCAACTATGTTGACAAATTTGATTGTTGTTAAGGTAAATACAAAAATAGGAGTTTTCTTCCGCATAAATCTTCCCGCTTCTTGCTTTAGTTTAAATGTTGTAGATGCCAAAAGTCGACGCCAAAATCGGAAAGCCCTGAGACTCATAGTGCGGCCTTAGTGGAGGTAGAAAAGGGTCATATTGTATCCGCCACATGGCAGAATTTCATATCGATAATTCTGCATTAAATATGCAAGTTCGGCAGGGGTGAAGCTGCTAAGTTCAGGATACTGAAAGTACAGCAATATGTTGCAGTTTTTCTCTGCAAGTTCCTTCGCAACCATCGTGACATTGTGTTCTGGCAACAAAATGCAATCGATATTAGCAACCCTATAAAAAGACCGCATAGGCCTAGAACCATTATTGGAAGCCGCAAGGAAATACATTGTGGCTTGAAAACTGTTTGAAATAATGCTTTTGTTCGAGAATTCGCCGCTGTTGACGAGTTGTTGTATTTGGTTTTGTGGATTCCAACTTGAGTATGGAAATTGACTGGAGAAAACAGAATTTGGAATGATTTGACCTTGCGGATTCCAGCTTGGATAGGGAAATTGAGTCTGTAATACAACATTTGGAATGAGCATAATGGATAGCATGATAGCTAGAATTGGAACTCGTTTCGCAATGGATATTCTCTTTTTAAGAAAGGCAGCCAAGAAGATGCTTGAGAGCAAAGCGGCTAGGGCAAAGTAGTTGACCAGATAAACTCTTGGATCCGTTTTTGGAGCGAAAAAAAAGGAAACTGTAAGAAAGAGGAACATAGCGGTAATTAGAAGATTCTTTGCGTCTCTTTTGCTAAAAACAAAGTATAACGAGAGAAACGATAGAAGAAAGAGAATAGGTTCACCGGTAAAAGCGAATGGCAGATAATAATAGAAGCTTGCATTAGTAATATGCGAAACTGACCATTGATTTGTAAAGAAGTTGCTGTAAACAAAATTCCAGGGCAGATATTCTAATCGGCCAACATAAATGTACGATGAAAGGAGCTCCAAAATGACGCCGATGAAGAGAAATGGGCCGAGATAAGCAACGAAATTTCTTCTGTCTTTTATTAGTAGCAAGACAAAGATGGGTAAAATCATGATCGCCATATCAAATCGAACGATGAAACTAAAACCCATTAATGCGGATGAGATCAGATAGTCTCTGGTACGTGTTCTGTCGTCATCAAAGCCGCGGATAAAAAAGTACAGTCCCGCCAAGAACAATGTAATAGCGGGAAGGTCACTCATCACTTTTCTCGTGAAGTCCAGTAGATATGGAATTGTGCCAAACGAAACTGAAGCAATGAACGCTACATCAACTCTTTTGGTCAATTGACGCGCGAGAAAATAAACAAAACCCGTAGAGATTAGGAGGTATGCGATCATGGCTATCCTCGCAATATTCAGTTGGGGCGGGATGAAGAGAATCAGAAGAGGCGAGCGGAGAGGGTCAACCCAATACCTTAATCCACCAGACACCGCGTTCCAGACACTTCCAACTGTATTGAGATAGCTAAATCCATCAATATCCACAAAGATGTTAAATGAGTATTGCGCATAGGTATAACCTGAAAAGCAGCCGACAATCGCTAAGGATAAAATGAGAGAAAGAAGAGGCGCATTTTTTGAGAAAAATGTGTGGAAATTCCGATTCATGCCTTCACTTGCCGCGCTACTAATTTCCACCTGAATTTGGGCTTGTTACAAGAAAGGATGACCGTAATCTGGTGAAAAACTTTTTGACCGAGAACTTTTGATTTTGCCCATCAATAGTCTGCCGCAGCATATGTTATCCATTGCTATTCGCCCCATCTGAATTTAAGGTTTTCAGCAAAAAGCCACATTGAATTTCACAAGAAGAGGGCGCCAATTACCGGTTAAACTAAATAAACAATGCAGTCTTAGAGGACTAGCAAGGCACGAGAAACATGGCTGTTAAGCCGACTAAACCCGCGGACTACAGGGAAGTAACGTACACGGCGACGCGTTGGGCGCTGCTGCATGAGCTTCGAAGCGAAGCGGTCAAGGTTATGGCTGCGTTGGAAACGTTTCATTTGCCGTCGATTACGCACGGTAGCTTAGCCCGAGGCGACGTTAAGAAAGGAAGCGACGTAGACATCTTCATCGGCGAAATTCAGAACAGCTTTCTCGTGGAAACCGCGTTGGAAAAAGCAGGGATACATGTCAACTGCCGATTAATCGTTCAAGCCACCCCCACATACGCCATGAAGGCTCACATTGAAGTTAGCGAAAGAATCACAGTTACTTTCCCCCTGATGCAGATGCGCAGGGTTGAGCGGGAGTTTTACCGTTTCGGCGGCGAAGTAAACCTCAAACAGCTCAAAGAGGATGTTCGGGTGGCAGGGGTAGACAAACGGCTTATGCTTATTGAACCGACGGCGACGGGGCATGAGGAGAGTAGCGTTATCGGCAGGGAACAGTTTGCTGCTAAAGTGTTGGGTGTTTCCGCTGAGACCGTGCGGGATAGGGTTCACACTCTTATGAAAAGGGACATTGCAGGCAGAACAGGAGTCTTCGTTAAAAAGGAACTTAGGCCTGATGAGACCTTCGAATTAGCTTTGAAGAAACTGGCGGATTTGAATCCTGCTGTTCGGCGTCGAATAAAAAAATAGGTTTAAGTGGTGGGGTAGTAGATGAGTTCTTTTTCTTCAAGTAACGCTTGGATTTTGTCGACTGCTTCGTAAACCTGCTCTTCTTTCTTTGCGCCTACGCATACAAGTTTGCCTGCGCTGAATATGAGGAAGACGACTTTGGGTTCCGCCATGCGGAAAACTGCGCCTGGAAACTGCTCGGGCTCGTACATTACCCGTTCAAGTTTGTATACCAAGCTTTCTAAGTCGATTTCGCCGCCGAGTTCTGCGGATGCAACGATGTTTTGAATGTTGACGACGGGTTTTTCCGTTATTTGGATGCCTTCGCCGCGAAGTTCCTTCACGACTTTTTCGACGGCGCTACGGGATTCTTTCTCGGATTTTGCGCCTGTGCAAACCATTTTGCCGGTGCCGAAAATCAGCGTGGCGGTTTTAGGTTTTTTGAGTCTGAAAACTAATCCTGGGAAGACGCTTGGGTTGTACTCGGTTTGTGGGAACTTTTCCACGATTTTTTGCAGGTCGATTTTTTGGTTAAGTGATACAGAAGCAACGATGTTTTGTATGTTTATGATTGGTTTTCTTTTGCTCATGAATTTTCACGCGCTTAAGTATTTAAGTGACACAGGGGGTATATAAAGGGGTATATAAAGAATCTACTTTAAGATAAACAGACAACCGCTAACTAACCTGAAAATTAACTGTCATCGCTATAAAGCGGGAACCGCAGCAACGCCGCGATTCCGCCCAAGGATAGGAGTTTTGCGCCTGCCTCATGCTCCGTGCTGATTACGGTTACAGTTGCTCGGCGTCTCTCCGCTTCCCGCATAAGTTCCTCCAGCTTGAGCCGCTGCCCTTCTTCAGCGTCGCGAATAGCTGTGTCTGCAATCACAAGTTTCTCAACCGCACCCAGCTTAACAGCGTTCTCAACCGAATCTTGCCCGTAGGTTACGTTGCCTTCGCCTTTCCCCAGCCGCTTCATAACCGCCTCTATTGTTTCCATCTCATCCACAAACCGAAGCTGATGCGCTGCCTTAAGCAATACGCCGCTACGCAACGCCTCGTCGATGCCTGCGGTGCCGCCGTTGTTTACGCTTTTGATGTCGGCGACAGATTTTGCGATTTCTGAGGCTTCCTCGTTTAGGTACCGTACGAAGTCGGTTTTTACGTATCCTGCGCCGATGATGACGATGGGGTTGTGGTTTTGGCTCCAAAGCTTTTCGAGGCTATTCACAGCTAGGCGGAAGTAGGCTTTTGTTGCTTCAACCCGTTTGTCAGCCTCCTGTTTGCCCGGAAGCCTCAGGCGTTGTTCAACTCGAGTTTCGTACCCGTACTGTTTGGTTTCCGCGATTGCGAAGCCTTCATCGTCGATGGAAAGAATCAGCATAGGCTTCTCGGTTTGGCTTGCCTTCTCAAGCCTGTCAATCAGGTGACTTGGCCATTCTTTTTTGACGATAGTTACGGGCTTGTCCAGTGAAATGCTCAGGGTATGGTGGGCGCCAGTGGGGATGATGTCGGGCGCATGGCAGATTAAGCCGTGGACCCGTAGTCTGCCGAGGAATTTGTCCCAGCTGACGGATTCCACTTTTACGCCCATGAAGGCGGAGACGCGTTCAGCACTTTTTGGGCGGCTGGTTTCGGTGTCGCTTTTTATGGCTCGGCTGCTGTAAGCGTAGACTTCGTCACCTTTGTAGATAACATTGTAGAGATGCCACAGGTCATCTGGCGTGTCAGGTACGACTTTGACGAAGCCTTGATGCAGGTCCTTCTGGATGATTTTCACGCGGGGTTACACACTTCTGTTTAGGCTAATCGTGCACCAAGAAATAAAAGCATGCCATCTCCGGTGTTTGTATGCTCGCAGGAGCCCCCAGGTAGGAGGGTGAAGCATCTACGGAAAGCATCTACACTTTGCATCTACAAACCAAAACCCGTTCCCGACTGCAAACGAGACCCCAGCTTTTTGATATTAGGCCCCAATACGTTTCTGATATTCAAGTACTAATAACAAAAGAGATGTCTGAAGTAGAAATTGAATGTTTTCAGGAAAAAATCAGTGCCTTCTACCAGAACAACCCACTGAGCGAGATACACAATTTTTGCCAGGCGCTAGACGAGAGAAGATTTGGATAAAGTTAAAGAAATCTGCCAAGGAACAGCATTGAAATCCCATGTCGCTTGATAGGTGAGTCTCCTTTCAGAGGTCATTTCATCAGCAAAATCATTCTTTTTCAACATATTTGATTGCTTCATCAATCCATTTGCATGATATTTTGTTTGCTCCATTCCATCCACTTTCAAGGTCCTGTTGCGGAATATTCAAAACGGGAGATAGTGGTACTTGAAATCCTTCTTCGTTAATTCGAATGTTAAGATAAAGGTCTGACATAACAATATTAAAACGTGGAAAGTTCTTGACCAAAGTGCAATAAATTGTCTTAAGAGGAATAATATTCTCATCAGGGGTTTGGACTAAGTTTGAACCTATTTTTTTAATTATCTGTGACAAGAACAAACTCTCTAGAAGTAGAAGCGAACAAGTATACTCGCTCAAAATGGCATTATGAATGACTTCTGTTCTCGTCAAAAAATCCGCTACACTAGAGAACTCCCTCTCGTAGACAATATCAACATCTGTTCTTGAAAGATAGCCTATTGACCAATTGAAAAGGCAAGTTGAGAGTTTGTTTATGGTTTCTTTGAAGTCAGCCTTTCTTAGATTAGCTTGAACAAATAGATCTCTCAAACCTGCAAAAATGGTTGACTGCAATCTGCTGTCCACGGCATCAAGCATCCACTCATAGTCTTTGGGATCTTGCGATAATGAAACTCTAAAACTTGGAAGATATGCGTTCGATTTGTTCTTGTTAGACATCTTCTCTTTAAATTGCGGCTTGATTCTTTGAATCTCCTTTCCAAAGCCAAGTATTTCAGCACGAGGCAAAAGGAATGGAAAAGCGAAGCAGAATTGAATTGAATATTCTGGCGTTGGTTCAGAAGTATTGGGCAAGCTCTGGATAAACAAATACATCATTTTTGCATATAAATTATATTTCTCCAAGCTCTCACTATTCGTGGCCTTTGTTTCACGCAGTTTTGCTACATATGGAAAAAAACGCCAATTATTAGTGAGACAAAATGGACGCAAGCCTTCAACAATTGCGCCGATATGTCCCAATTCCACGCCGAATTCAGAGATAACTATTGCATCAGGTAGATTCATAATTTGAGATGATTTGTCGCTCATGTCTACTTCTTTTAGAAGATTGAATAGCCCATCGTAGTACAAATGTGCGTAACCGCAAAAACATCGCCGACTATCCATGCTCCCAAGATGAAGAATAAGAATGTTTCTTTTTTGACTTACTTCCGAAATAAAATCCAAATAGCTTCCTGTGTAAATCTTGTTTCCATCAGTGTCTCCCAATAGTCCAATGTTATAATCATATTCTAGCGACTTATCGGGTGAACTCGTTTTATAGCCAGAAACTGCTTTCCTACTCACATTAAATTGGAGACTCAGCGATCTATGTCTTTGCCCAATTTCGCTATGGAAAGCCCTCTTGGCAGTCATGAATATTTCTTCCATAAACCCTTGATTCTCATATGAACACAACCTAAATCCTTGGCCTTCTCTTAACTCGCGAACATTTACGCTCCCTCCTCTGTAGTCTTTGAAGAATTCAAAAGTCGTTTCATTCAATAAGATTTCGCATTGGTGTTTTGACTCAAAACTTAAGGTTAAGAATTCTGTGAGGCCTGCTGCGTGATCTGGATGAAAATGAGAAACTACAATTGTTCCTATATCCCTAAATTCGATTCCATAAAGCTCTCTTAAAATTGATAAGAAACCAAAACCAGGATCAACGACAATTACACCGGGATTTTTTTCAGGTGAATCATTTTCTTGGTGTCTGCTTGTAACAAATGTGTAACACCCTCCTTTTACGTTAATGTAGCTTGGATACCAAGAGTTCCATCCTCGGGTTATTAGAAAATGTATTTTGCCGTCAACATAATATGTCCCCGAGAGCTTCTCCCCTCTTAGAATACTGTTTAGAAATTCCCGCCTTATGCCTGTTATGGTACGTGCTTTTTCGAATTCAGGTTCGCAGTTTTCCATTTGGCAGCTAGCCCCCTTTCATTTTGTGCGTTTTTGCTTCCAATGTGTTAAGCATCTTGTTAATTGAACATAACAATTTCTCAGTGTTTTCTTCCATTTTATCCGGGTTTTGTAAGATTTCCTGAATTTCCTTAAAATCTTCGAAGGAAACGGGGACCACTTCTCTCACAAGCGTACTAATACGCTCATCAGCTAGAATATCGGAAGACAGTTGGTTTATGATTTTAGAGATTTCATCGTAGAGGTAATTACAAATTATTCTCCATGATCTAAGGGTCGGTTTAACGCAATCTTCCAAATCAATAGGAATTGGTTCAAATTGCTCCTTTTTCTTGACATAGTTCTTTATTTGCTCGATGTTATTCCTGATAACTTTCATATGAGGCATCACTTGGTTTAGAATAAGCAGAATCTTATCTCGCGAGTCCTCTTTTTTGTTTAGATAAATACGAACAAGTGCGTAAGTCAGATCTCTTGCAATTGGCGTTATGATGTCATTCTCGAAAGGAACCGTTTGATATACACGCAGAGGTGCTTTTGATCCAGTATATATCACTGCATACTTTTTGTTCTTGGTTAGTGTTCTGTTAACTTCGTGAACAAAAGCAGCGGCAAGCGCATCCGTTCTATTTGGGGTGTTTTTTTCTTCCCCCTCTCTTTCTAGACCTAATGCAACATATACTTCGGTGTAGACACCCGTATTCATAATTTCAGCAGGGTTCGGGGTAGGTAAAGGTTGCGACCATAGTTTTATCTTCTGTTCGTCGAAAAGTCTTAGTAAATTACCGAGCGGTGTCTCAATGTATTTCTTGTACCCTTGTTTTGTCAGTAAGGTTACAAAATTCTTTCTAAAATGCGCGTACAATTCATTCAGTCTGGGCCAATCTTTTGTGATATCGGTTTTACGCATTATTTCTAAAAACTCTTTTACTTCATTCGAGTGGATTATTTTCTCCCTTTCAGGAAGATTTAGCGTTTTCTGTATGTCCTTGAGATGCGAAAATAGTTCTCCTAAGTATGGGTCAATGAGATAGAGTTGAGCATTCATTATTGCAGGTTTTTCTAGTAAGAGATGAGTTATTACCAATAATTCTCTTCTATCGAGATATACATATCCAGGATGTAAGTACCTGTACAATTCAGAGTAATCAATTATCCCTAATTGAGTAAAGCCTTTTTCTTCTAGTTCCAAGTCTTCATGCAGTTGTTTGAAGGCCGGATATAATTTGACTATAAAAGTTACTGCTTCCAGAAAAGTGTTCGTCTCTTCTCGATCTTCCTTATTTGATGATATTTTTAGTATCCCCTTTGCACGCCGTTGTTCAGTTAAGCGCTTAGTGAATTTATGTTTTTCCAAATTCTCCGCTATATGATTTTCAATAACAATTTGTCTCGATAGCCGCGATCCGTTTGAAAAAAGAAATAACCAAATTGCGCAACCCGAGCTGGAGCGAGCGCAAGAAGCTAATTATCCCTAAGATTTCTACGCTAATTTAGAATTACTGCATGTGATGATGATATGAAACAGAAAATTTAAATTCTTTAGTTTCCCTTTTTTTCTTATTAGCCGTTTTTAGGTGTGTTTTATGTCTGAGTCGTTTGAAGGTTTCATGTGTAGGTTTATTCGGGGTCAAGCGGTTATTTTCAAGAAGTATCTTTTAGCGGCACTGGACAGTCAAGACAAGTACCTGTGCTATCTGGATATGAGTTTGGGCACACCGCTCCTCTCGATGGATATCAAAAACTGCGAGTTGCTGGCTGAAGCTGGGCTTTTCCATGAAGAAATCAAAACTAGCAGGGACGGACGCAATCGATATAAATTTTTTTATCTGACCGATTTAGGCATGGAAATGGTGGAGAAAATAAAAGAACAAAACTACACTGAGGATTTGCCTCAAAGCCTCCAATTTGCGGCTTGCGGAGCCGAAGAAACAAAACTAGTGCAATAAGCCTAAGCCCTGAATGCTTGAAAAAAGAAAAGATTTTGGGAAAAGAAATTCCCAGTTTTCTGCTTGCCTAGATTAGGTGTAGCAGGTTTATGAACAGCGGGATGAAGACGATTGACAGGGTGCTGAGCAGTTTTATGAGTACGTGAAGGCTTGGTCCCGCGGTGTCTTTTAATGGGTCGCCGACTGTGTCGCCTACTACGGCTGCTGCGTGGGCTGGTGAGCCTTTGCCGCCGTATTTGCCTGTTTCAATGAATTTCTTTGCGTTGTCCCATGCGCCTCCGCCTGTGTTCATGAATAGTGCCAGTGGAACAGCTGACAGGGTTGCGCCGATTACGAATGCGCCTACAGCTTCCGGTCCTAACAGGACACCGACGATTATTGGAACGATGACGAGGATTAGTCCTGGAAGCACCATGCCTCTTAATGCGGCTTTTGTGCTGATGTCTACTGCTTTGCCGTAGTCGGGTTTGCCTGTTCCATCCATGATGCCGGGGATTTCTCTGAATTGGCGTCTGACTTCCTCCACCATCTCAGCAGCTGCTTTTCCTACTGCGCTGATTGCTTGTGAGGAGAAGAAGAAGGGTAGCATTGCGCCGATGAATCCTGCGATCAGTACGGCTGGGTTAGAGATGTCTACGACAAAGGCCTTGCCTGCGTAAGCTGTAGTTGAAGAGACTTCTGAAGCGTAGGTTTGGAATAGCAGTTGCGCTGCGAGTAGGGCTGAGCCGAGTGCAAATCCTTTGGTTAGGGCTTTTGTTGTGTTTCCAACTGCGTCTAAGGCTTCCATCGTTGATTCTGCGCCGCCTTCGCCTGACATTTCAGCGATGCCTGCTGCGTTGTCAGCGATTGGGCCAAAGCCGTCTAAAGCTAGAACCATGCCCATGACTGCGAGCATACCCATGGTTGCAAGTGTGGTTCCGTATATTCCGCCGATGAAGGGTGTAATTTGAGCTACATGTGAAGCGTTCCACGAAACTGCGAATTGTGTGCCGAAGTAATAGGATGTTACGAGA
The DNA here is from genome assembly GCA_963780185.1 of Candidatus Bathyarchaeota archaeon. Lineage (GTDB taxonomy): Archaea > Thermoproteota > Bathyarchaeia > Bathyarchaeales > Bathycorpusculaceae > Bathycorpusculum. Next base: position 438,980 of record CAWABA010000006.1, read on the forward strand.
GCAATAACCAGCGAAACTATGGGTAACGCTGTTGTCTCAAGCCCTACTGCTAAGCCCGTGATTATGTTTGTTGCAGCGCCTGTTTGGCTGGCTTTAGCTATTCGTCCGACTGGACCTCGGTCACTTCCTGTATAATAGTCTGTGATGTAGTCGATTGCTACGCTTGCAGCTAAGCCTGAGAGCAAGCAGAAGTATAGGTAGAAGAAGGTAATTGAAAAGCTTCCGTTGCCTAGAAGGAAGATTGTTGCAAATAGGAATAGAATACCTGACACGATCGTGGTTACCAGGAGGCCTTTTCTTAATGCTTTCATTGGATGCTTTGCTTCTGCCTCGTTAAGTTTGACGAAGGGCATGCCGATTAGTGTTGCAAAGATGCCTAGCGCTCTTGCAATAAGCGGGAAAACGAGGAATAGCAGGTTTCCAGTGGCGATGCTGATTAAGCCACCGATAATCATTCCACCGATGTTCTCCCCAGTGGCTGATTCAAATAAGTCTGCGCCTCTTCCAGCCGAGTCACCTACGTTGTCGCCAACGTTATCGGCTATTACTGCGGGGTTGCGTGGGTCATCTTCAGGAATGCCTGCTTCAACTTTGCCTACGAGGTCTGCGCCGACATCTGCGGCTTTAGTATAAATTCCACCGCCAAGCTGGGCAAATAAAGCGATCAATGAGGCCCCAAAACCCATGCCAACTATGCCGCTTGCGGCCGTTCTGCCCAAGTTCGCAGCGTCAGTAGTGTTTAGAGAGCCGAACAAAGAGTTGTAGCCACCGTAAAGCAAGAATAGAAAACTTACGCCTAAAAGAGATAAACCGACAACAGCCATACCCATCGTCGCGCCGCCGTAAAACGCGGTTTTAAGAGCTTTTTCAGCGCCATCTTTTGCCGCCGCCACGGTGCGAACGTTCGCTTTGGTTGCGTTGTCCATGGCAATGTAGCCTGCAGCCAATGAAGCAACTGCACCTACCAGAAAAGCTGCCGCCGTGCCAACGCCCAAAGGAGTGCCCTTCAAAGGCAAGGCAACCCACAGCAGAACAAACACTACTGCCGTGATAACTGCGATTGTTGTGTACTGCCGCTTCAGGAAAGCGTAAGCGCCTTCACGAATGGCGGCTCCAACTTCCTGGGCTTTTGGACCGCCGGCACTCATTTTGCCTATATGACGCATGAGCAAAAGTGAAGCCACAACGGCGATTACACCCGCGATGGGGGCAATCCAAAATACAAGTGGAGAAACTGAGTTACTGCTTGATGTTATTAACGCTTGTAAAGGTATGAGCATGTTCTAAAAGCCATGTCCATTTTCCTTATATGTTTTTCTAATATGTTCTGTCATCGCTATGTATAAATCAAAAATTTCTCCTAAAAAAGCGAGAATTTAATGGCGCTAATTTGGTTGCATTTTTAAGGAACCGCCGCGTATCTCAATTCTATCATTCAAAAGTGATTAGCAGATGCCTTCAAGATTGATAGTTGTCAAGGTCGGAACCAGCGGCATAACAACCAGCGAGGGAAACCTTGACCATGAAGAAATGCAGAAACTGACCAGTCAAATAGCGGAAGCGACGAAGCGAGGGGACAAAGTGGTCCTTGTAACTTCAGGCGCTGTGGCAGCGGGCATCGCGGAACTTGGGATACCACCCAAACCCAACGATGTTGTGTTTCAGCAGGCTGCGGCGGCTACGGGTCAAAGCGTTTTGATGGCTAAGTACCGTGAACTCTTCAAAACGCACGGGCTGAAGGCTGCGCAGATCCTGCTTACCGCGGAGGACCTTTCAAACAGGGCATCTTACGTGCACACATGCAACGTGCTGAACATGCTTCTGAAAACAGGCGTTATCCCAATCATCAATGAGAACGACGTGACATCCGTGGCTGAGCTGCGGCAAAAAGAAGGCTACAAAGTAAACTTCAGCGACAACGACATCCTCTCAGTCCTCGTCGCAAACGCCATGGGAGCAGACATGATAATCATACTCTCAGACGTAGACGGCTTATTCACCGCTGACCCCCAGGAACCAAGCGCACAACTCATAAAAACCGTCGAAGCCATAACGCCCGAACTTAAAAGCTCGCTGAACGGAAAAAGTAAGCTGGGCAGAGGCGGCATCCAAAGCAAAATCAAAGCGGCGGAAATCGCAACTTCATGCGGCATACCACTGGTCATAGCGAACAGCCGACGAGAAAACGTCATCTTGGACATTCTTGCAGGAAAAGACGTCGGCACCTTCTTCAAGCCTCAGAACCCCCTCTCCGCGGTTAAACGCTGGATAGCTTACGGCGCCGCTGTAAAAGGGGAAATCCACGTTAACGCAGGCGCAAAAAAAGCCATTCTTGAAGGTTCAAGCCTCCTACCCGTCGGCATAACTAGCGTCCTGGGACAGTTCAACGTCGGCGACGTCGTCAGCATCATGGATGAATGCAAGGTTGAGTTCGCCAAAGGCAACCCAAATTTTTCCAGCGGAGAGTTAAACCTGATTAAAGGCTGCCAAGCAACCGACATCCAGAAGAAGCTTGGCTCAGATAAGCCTAAAGAAGCAGTGGAGCATAGAAATATCCATCTGATCGGGGAAGAAAAATGATAACTGAAATGTGCATAAAAGCCAAAGCTGCCTCAGTTGAAATGGCGAAGCTTACAACGGAAGCCAAGAATCAGGCGCTCTGCAGAATGGCAGACGCATTGGAAGCGAACACTGAGAAGATTTTGGCTGCTAACTTGACGGATGTTGACGCTGCGATGCACAGCGGGGGGCTTAAGGCGGCTTTGATTGACCGATTATCATTGGACCAACGTAAAATCCAAACCATGGCTAAGGGGCTTCGTGAAGTCTCAGCTTTACCTGACCCAATCGGCACCATCCTAAGCACGTGGACACGCCCCAACGGGTTGATAATAAGCCAGGTTCGCGTGCCACTCGGAGTTATCGGAATCATTTACGAGTCACGACCCGACGTGACCTCGGACGCGGCAGGCATCTGCATAAAATCAGGAAACGCCGTAATCCTCCGAGGCGGCTCCGACGCACTAAACTCAAACGTCACCATAGGCGAAGTTCTCAGAGACGCGCTAGCGGAAACTCAAGTGCCTGTTGACGCTGTGCAGGTGGTGGAGTCGGCTGACCGAGCATTGGCTGAGGAGCTTATGCGAATGCGAGAGTACATCGATGTGCTTATTCCCCGAGGCGGTGCAGACCTAATTAAAACCGTGGTTGAAACTTCGCGTATCCCAGTGATTGAGACTGGAACGGGCAACTGCCACATTTACGTTGAAGAAGACGCTGACCTTGCAAAGGCAACGCCCATCGTCATTAACGCGAAGGTTCAAAGGCCTGGAACATGCAACGCCGCCGAGAAACTCCTTGTTCACCAGAAAATCGCCGAACAGTACCTGCCCGCCGTGATTGCTGCGCTCAGAGAGAAGGGCGTGGAAGTTCGGGGCGACGCACAAACCCGCAGGATTGTTCCCGACGTGAAAGCCGCAACCGAGGAGGACTGGGGCACCGAATACTTGGACCTCATTATGGGCGTCAAAGTCGTCAAAGACCTCGACGAAGCCATAGCGCACATCAACAAGTACGGAACTCACCATTCAGACTCCATCCTCACAGCAGACTTCGACAAAGCCATGCGGTTCATACGGGAAATCGACTCAGCCGCCGTCTACTGGAACGCTTCAACACGGTTCACTGATGGCAATCAGTTCGGGTTAGGAGCCGAAATCGGTATTAGCACCCAGAAGCTCCATGCAAGAGGACCCATGAGCGTTCAACACCTTACAACAACAAAATATGTAATTTTGGGCAGCGGACAAATTCGAAAATAAACGGTCCAGGGCTTTTCTTGATGCCTCGGGTTGAATAATCACAGGGTTGAAAATGCCCTGTTTTCTTTGGCTATCCGTGTTTGCGTGGTTGCTGTTTTTAGATTGGTAGGTTCGGTATTATTGTTTGGAGTTGGTTGACGACTGGGTGGATTAAGCCTAGAACGCTCTGGGGGTAAATGCCGATGAATATGAGTGCGCCTGCCATTACAAAGATGGGGATGAGTATGCGTTTTGACTCTTTGATCGATGTTTCGTCTTTGGATTTCTTTCCGTAGAAGATGTAGATTAGGCGGAACAGGTAAGCGGTCTGCAGCACGCTTGTGATGACTCCGATGACTGCGAGCCACCATAAGTTGCCTTCTATTGCGGCGCTGAAAACGAACACTTTAGCTAGGAATCCTCCGAACGGCGGGACACCCGCGAATGACAAGCTCGCCATCACCAACGCTAAGCATACAAGCGGCATTTTTTTGCCGAGTCCTGACATGTCGTCTAAGGTGTGGAAGCCTTTGCTGTTAATGACGCCAATAGCCATGAATGCGAGACCCGTGGTGATGCCTCCGACCAAAAAGAAGTAGAGGTTGCTTGTTATGCCCAGTGCGGTTACGCTTGATATGGCGACGAGGTTGTAGCCGACGTCTGCGACGCAGATGTATGCGATTAGGCGTTTCACGTTGGTTTGTATGAGTGCGAAGAGGTTGCCGACAATCATGGTTACTGAAGCCAACGCCGCCAACATTAAAGTCCAATCCAGCACGGCGTTTGGTCCCCTTGGAATTATGATGTAGAGCAGTACCCGTATGAGGATGTAGTAGCTGCCTTGGTCAACGAGCGCAGACAGGAAAGAAGCTGACGAAGCTGGCGCCGCGGTGTAAGCGTCGGGCAACCAGAAATGGAACGGCACAATTGCGGCTTCGATCGCGTAGCCTGCCGCGATGAATATGAAGGCTATGATAAGCAGGTGGTTGCTTGCGCCCACGGTCTGCAAAGCTGTTCCCACTGCGATGTAGTTGAGGGTTCCTGTTAAGCCGTAAACGATTGAGATGCCTAAAATCACAAATGCCGACGCGATGATAATCATGATAAGGTACTTGAGGGTGGCGTTGATGCTGGCCACGTTTTTCTTGTAAAGCATCAAGAAGGCTGCTCCTGCGGTGGCTATTTCCCAGAATATGAAAAGCGTCAGCAAATCGCCTGCCAAGACGGCGCCGAGTAAGCCTGCGGTGGTGATAAGCATAATTGCGAAGTACCGCTCTGACGGTCGTTCTTGGTTGCCTAAGCTGAAAACGCTGTAGAGTACGACGACGGCGCTGAGTCCGACGATGATTATTGCCATGAAGACGGAGATGGCGTCTATTAGGAAGGCGCTTGAGAATGCGTTTGTGGTGCCGTTTAACCCGAAGTTAAGGATGCCTGGCGAAGAAGTGCTGTAGTAGCTTAAGGCTAAGTTGGCTACGGTTGCGCCTGCAATTGCGAATACGGCTACGAACCAGCCTACGGTTAGGGCTGTGGGGTTGGCGCTTTTGCGTATGAACCTGAAAACGGGGATTGTTAAGAGCGCTGCTACTACGAGTGTTAGTATCGGTAATATTACGTCTATAGTTTGAAGCATTCATTTCACCTTCAGTTAACCTATGCTCGCTGTTTGAATTAGATGTATGAAGAACTGCGGGTAAATCCCGACAATGACGACCAGAACCACCAATATCGCGAATGACAGTTTGATATAGTTCGGAACGTCAAAGCCCTTGTGGCTTTCCTCCGTGTGCTCGCCTACCTTCGCTGCCTCGACATCCGCGATTTCTACGCCGTCTTCACCTTTCGGTTGCCCGAAGAAAATCATCGAAACAAACCTTAGCATGTACGCAAGCGACAGAACCGTGGCGACTAACATGAGGGCGGTGGGTATTACGTAGAATGAGTCAGTGCGCATAACGTCGAAGGCGCCCACGAAAATCAGGAATTCGCTGATGAAGCACGCAAAAGGCGGCGCTCCCCCGATGCTCAACGCTGCGATGGTTGAGGAAACCGCGGTGAAAGGCATCTTGCTTGCTAAGCCGCCCATCTTTCGGATGTCACGTTTTTCGGTTTGATGCATGATGCCGCCTGCGCCGAGGAAGAGAAGCCCCTTGCTCAAGGCGTGGCTAATGATGTGCAGGACGGTGCCGGTAATTGCTATCGACGAGGCTAAGATTACTGCTGAGCCTAATAGGGCACTTTGTGGGAAAAGTGAGAGACCGAACATTATGTAGCCCATGTGGGCGATGCTTGAGTAAGCGATAAGCCGCTTTATGTCGGTGGAGACCAACGCCACCAGGGAGCCGAAGAACGCAGAGAGTAAGCCGACGATTGAGAGGGCGTGCAGGAAGTCTGTTCCGAAAACTACGCCGACCGATGGAAAAACCATGCCCAGGGACAGACGCAGGATTGCGTAAGCTCCAGCGCTAATTATGACTCCGCTAAGCAGGGCGGACATGGGTGCAGGGGCTTCTGAGTGGGCGTCGGGCAGCCATACGTGGACGGGTATGACAGCCATTTTAACTGCGAAGCCTGCGGTTAGTGCGATTAGTATCCATTTGACGATGGTTGGGCTGGCTGTCAGCAGGGCGGCTTGGGCTGTGAACATGTCGGCACTTCCTGTGGTTATGTAGATTGCGCCGATGCCTAACAGGACGAAGACGGCTCCTGCATGGGTCCATATGAAAAGCTTGAAGGCTTGTTTGTAAGAGTCTTTGTAGCCCCATTCGCCGACTATGAAGTAGGCGGGTACAAGCATTAGTTCCCAACAGAGATAGAACAATATCAGGTTTGAAGTTATGAAGACGCCGACTAAACCCACAGAGAGCATGGCGAGCAGAGCGTAGTAGACTGCTATGTGTTTTTTGCCTGCCATGTAGTTTATTGAGAACAAGGCTGCGACCAGAATAAGTGACAGGCTGACGAGGGCGATTGAGGCGCTTATTCCATCGGTGAACAGTGTGAATTTGACGGTTGTGCTTCCAGTTGTAAACCAAGTGTAGGGCTCAACGTAGCGGTGCAAAGAACTGTTAAGAATCGAGGGCACAGTAGAGAGAACAAGCAGCATGTTGACGAGGGCGATTAACGCAACAAAGATTGCTGCCCACTTCTCTGATTTCTTGCCGACAAAGTAGACGAAAGGTATGCTTATCGCGGGAATTAAAAACACTGAGAGTAAAAGAGGAAGCGTCATTTTTTAGACCCCCACAGTTAATATTATCAATATCACGATCAGTATGAATCCGACCACTGCCGCGGCAATGTAGTTTTGGACAGTTGTTGACGGAACCTTTTTGAGTCTATTGGCGGCGCGTTCGGTTCCATATGCGAAGCTGACGGACAGCTTGTTTGCGGAATCTTCGATATATTTGACGCCTGCCGAGAGTTTTTCGAGCCCTTTGGCGAATGCGTAGTAGGCGTCGTCGAAGAAGTAAGCGTGCTTGAGCATTGTTGCAAGCGGGTTTGATCCGCCGCCGATGTTTCTAACGCCAAGGAAGTTCTTGTAGTAGCTCCAGTACACCAGTAGGAACGTTGGGATAAGCAGCGATAGGAATATCAGTTCTACAACATCAAATGAGCCTAACAGTGAAATGTTAAGGCTGGTCAAACCTGCAGTTAGGGCTGTTTTTGACATGAAATCCAATATGCCAGTCATCGACAAGCCCCAGATGCAGCATAAGGCAGTCAGAACTGCGGCGGGGATAAGCATGACTTTAGGCATTTCATGTATGTGTTGCTTCTTTATGTGCTCTGATGGGTTACCCATGAATACTAAACTGAACATGCGTATGCAGTAAGCAAACGTTATAATCGCCGCGCCGTAAAGCAGGATTCCCTGCACCACGTTTACGCTGGTTACGCTTGTTATGATCAAGCCTTTGCTAAAGAAAGCGGCGAACGGGGGCAAACCGCTTGTGGTGATGATCATTATGCCCATAAGTATGAATGAAGCCGGCATGTATTTTCGTAAGCCACCCATAAGCCGCATGTCTCTTGTACCGATCGCGTGGATGATGCCTCCTGCGATGAGGAATCCCAACCCTTCGAAGAAAGCGTGGCTAACCATGTGGAACAAGCTGGCGAACCAGCCGGCGGATACGGCTCCTGCAGTTGCCGCGCCAAGCCCAGCCATCATGAAGCCGATTTGGCTGACTGTGGAGTAAGCGAGGACTCCTTTGATGTCGGTTGTGGTTATAGCCAGTGTGGCGCCGATGAGGGCTGTTATGACGCCTATCCATGCTACTGTTGGGAACCAGAGTGATTGAAGTGCGATGATAAGGGGATATGCAACTGTGGCTATGAGGATGAATCTTGCAAGAAGATAGATGCCTGCCTTAACCATGGTGGCGGCGTGTAAGAGGGCGCTTACTGAGGTTGGAGCTTCCATTGCGCTGTATAGCCAGGTAAATAATGGGAATTGAGCTGATTTGGCGATTGCGCCGCCTAAAACCAGGAAAAACACCGTGACCAGGAGCCCTGTGTTAAGTGTTCCAGCGTGGGCGGCTGCCGTGAGGGCGTTGATGATGCCCGTGAAGCTGAAGGTATAGAGGGGTCCTGACCCGTTGACGATTGGCCCCGCATACAATATGCCTATGGCGGCTAAGAGGGATATGTCGCCGATGCGGGTCATAATGAAAACTTTAACACCTGCATTAACCGATTCAGGACGCTTATACCAAAACGCAATCAAAGCGTAAGAGCAAAGCCCCACCATCTCCCAGAAAATGAACATTTGAAGCAGGTTGTCTGAGATTACTAGCCCAGCCATTGAGCCGATGAAGAGCATGATTAGGAAGTAGTATCGGGTTAACCCTTCTTCGCCTTTCATGTAACCCCATGAGTAAACGGCGATGATTAAGCCGAAGAACGCGACCAAGCACACAAACAACACGCTAAGCGGGTCGATGTAAACGCCTGCACTAATATTACTTGAAAGCCAAGGGACCGAGTGGATTATAGCTGTTCCGTTTCCGTTCCAGACGGCTGGAATAAGCGAAAACGCTAAGCCCGCGACGGCCGCCATGACGCCTATGACGAAGTAATTGCGGATTTTGTCGCCTTTCTTAGCAATCACTGGAACGAATAGGCATGCTATTAGCGGAAGAACCCAAACAGCCCATGCAGAAAACTCAGTTACGTCGAAAGTCATTGTGTTTCAGCCTCGCTTTCAGCTTTTTCCCCGATTGACTTGATAATTTTGCTTATGTCGCTTGTCCCATACTTTTTCGACACGATAACAAGCAGCGCCAGAATCACAGCGCTAACCGCAGTATCCGTGGAGAACGCCAGAACCAGAAAAGCCTGCCCCAGCCCCTGCCCCATGGCTGAGGTAAGCATGACGAAGTTAAGAGTGGCGCCAACGGCAATTAGCTCTATAGAAATAAACACTTTGATCAGTTGGCGATTAGTCAATAAGCCGTAGACGCCGAGTGACAAGATTACAATTGAGAGGATAACGAAGTCCATTATGATGCACCTTTCTTGCGTTTTTCATATAAGATAATGGCGATTCCAAGCGCCACGGTTAAGAGGACTAAGGCTTGCAGGACAACATCCATTCCGTTCAGGTTCCATAAAGCGTCGCCGAAGCTGCTGTTGGAGACGCCGTAGGATCCGCCTGAAGCTGAAACTGAAAGGAAAATCGCAGGCAAAGATAAAACCACGCCTATGCCAAGCAGCGCCGCGAGTTTTTCAGGAGACGTTTTCTTCAGAGGTTTGTCGCTTAGCATTTCACCTGACAAGAACAGGATAGCTAATGTGCCAACGCCGACGGCGAACTGAAAGATAGCCGCGTATGTTGAGCCGTTTTCCGCGTAAAGCAGGGCTGTGAACAGGAAAGTTCCAGCGAACGCCGCGACGGAATAGACTACTTCATCAAGGAACAGAGCAAGACACGCAGTTATTATCAAGCCGACTGAAAGAATTTCAAGAATCATTCTTTTGGAGCCTCCTCGGGTTTTGGCTTTATGATTAAAGATTTTTTGTCGGTTGTTGCCAGTTCGTAAGCGGTTGAAGAAGTTATCGCGTTTCTGGGGCAACTTTCGACACATTGATTACAGAAAATGCATTTGTTCAGGTCGAATTGTGGACGTTTTTTGCCGTCAACTTCAACGATTTCAATTGCGAATGCGGGGCAATCTCGGGCGCAAACCGTGCAATTCGTGTTTACCAACTTTTTGACGTCGAATTCGAATTGGCGTTGAGTGCCGCTGAGGTCAATCATGTTGCATGTTCTGATTGCGTAGTCGGGTTTACCTCGGTAATCGTCAGGAAGCTTGGGTTTAACGAAGGGATACTTAGTTGTCGCTGGCTTCGTGAAGATGTGCGAAACCGTCCGCTTCCACATTGGAGATAACGCACGTGTACGTGATTTCTTGGTTTTCTTTTCAGTCATTTTCATCACAACAGCGGGTAAACCCATGTTATCATCGCCACGGTCAGCATGAGCGACAATATTGCTAAAGGCAGGATTATTTTCCAGTTAGCCGATAGCACTTGATCGATGCGTAGCCTTGCAAAGAGAGTTGTTATGTACTCGGAGATTATCACGACGGCTAATACTTTAAGAACGAACCATAGAGAGTACCAGAAAGCTGGCAAGCCACCGAATACAGGTCCGTATGGTCCGCCGAGGAACAATTCGACTACAAGCGCGGCGCCAAAGACGATTTGCACGTCGCGTGTCAAGTGGAGAAAGGCTAATTTTGCCCCTGTGTACTCAGTTTCTATTCCACCGACCAATTCGCTTTCTGCGTCGGGAACGTCGAAGGGGTCTTTTTCAAGTTCTGCTTGAATTGTGATTAGGAAAAGCACGAAAGCCCATGGCGCCATGATGATGAATGGCACAGCTGTGTGGACTTGGTACCCAGCTATTGCGAATATGCCTAAGCTTCCCGCGATGAAAGCCGGGGTTAAGGCAAGTAGGAAAAGCGGTATGTCATAACCTAAAAACTGGGTCAGAACTCTTGCTGAACTGATGGTGCCGTAGGGGTTGGAGGATGCCCAGCCTGAGAGGAACAATAGGAAACTGGCGATGGTTGAGAACGTCAGGACGATGACTAAGTCGATGTTGGAGAAGGCGCCTGTGGACAGGATGCTTGCCCCGTCGACGGGTAGGAAGCACATAGCGAAAACCATCATGACGAAGGCTACCAGCGGAGCAAACTTGAAGACTATTTTTTTTGCGTTTCTTGGGTTAATCTCTTCCTTTGTCAGCAGTTTTATGAAGTCTGCCAGCGGCTGAAAGAGCCCGCCTGGACCTGCAACCATTGGGCCTACGCGGTTTTGTAGACGCGCTTCGAGTTTGCGCTCTACCCAGTCGCAGAACAAAGTTAGGAGCAGGATGAATGCGAAGCCTGGGAAAACTAGTATCCGCGCTATCAGCCAGAAGTCAATCATTGAAATCACCTGTCAGTGCATGAGAAGCATGGGTCTAAGCTGACAAAGTTAGGGGGAACGTCAGCTATGTTCTCACCTATCGCTGTCTTGAGGAACGCTGGAATGTTAGCGTATGTTGGAGTGCGGATTTTTACTCGTTCAGGCGAAGCGGTGCCGTTGCCTTTGACATAGTAGAACAGTTCGCCTCTTGGAGCTTCCACTCGGTTGACTGCTTCACCCACGGGCACGTATCTTGACACGTCAACTCGGATTGGACCTGTCGGCAGGTGTTCCAGCGCGTACTCGATTATGTTGATGCTTTCTTCAAGTTCATCCATGCGCACGTTTTGTCTTGACCAGGTGTCGCCTGCGGTGTAAACGATTTCTTTGAATGGGATTTCGCCGTATGCTTCGTAGGGGTCGTCTTTGCGCACGTCTATGTCGTAGCCTGATCCTCTGGCTACTGGTCCGACAACACCCAGCTTTATTGCGTCTTCCCTTGAAAGTACGCCTTCGTTCTGCATTCGGGCACGTATCGAAGGCTCGTCGGTGTAAACTTTCCTGTAGAACGGCAACTTATTCCGCAGATCCACCATGACAGTTTTGATCTTGGGTATATCGGTGTCCTTGAGGTCGCGTCTCACGCCGCCTATGGTCATGAGTGAGCCGTAAACGCGGTTTCCGCTGGTTAGCTCGATTAAATCCATGACTGGTTCTCTGTCTCTCCAGAAGTACTGGAACAAAGTTTCGTATCCGATTTCCAATCCCGCGTGTCCAAGTGTGAGCAGGTGGCTATGCAGCCTGTTAAGCTCAAGCGCTATTACCCGTAGGTATTTGGCTCTGGGCGGAACGTCTGTTTTCAGAATCTTTTCGACTGCGCCGACGAAGCCGTATGCGTGGCATGGGTTGCAGATACCGCAGACTCTTTCCACGAGGTAAATGTCTTGAATGTAGGTTCGTGTCTCAGCCGATTTCTCAATGCCTCTATGCACATAGCCGAGTCTGGGTTCAACCTTTGTTACAACTTCGCCGTCAACCGTTACTGCGAATTTTTCAGGCTCCAAAAGCGCAGGGTGCTGTGGACCGATGATGAACTTCACAATTTTCTTGTTCTCGTCAGTAATCTGTTCCGCTGGCTGCGACGGGTTAAGTTTGACTTCATTGGGGTTAACGTCTTTTCTCAGTGGGAAAATTCCTTCAGGCCAGTATTCGGAAAGGAGAAAGTGCCCTTGAAGCGGGTTGCCTTCGAAAACTACGCCGAAAAGGTCGGTGACTTCCAGTTCATGGAAGGTTGCGCCGGGTATGATGTCGTTTATTGTTTGGATTTTGGGGTTTTCTTTAGGCACCTCGGCTTTTATGCCGAAGAATCCTTTTGCCGTGTGAATGTGATAAATTAAGCCCAGGTTGGCTCCGAGGTCTAAGCCGGTTATCGCGGTTATGCCTGTTTTTTCGTCAGCTTCCACCATGGCTTTAAGGACGTCTCTGTGCAAGCCGTTGCTGGTGCATATGGTGGCTGTGCCGAGTAGGTCAGGTTGAATTTGCACTTTTGAGCCGAATTTCGATTCAATCAATTTAACGATGTCTACATCACTGTTTGGCATCTGGTTTTGCCTCCATTACTTCGGGTTTAGCTTCAGGCTGAGCCACCACAACTTGCGGTTCAGCAACTGGTTTTTCCTGTTCTTTTGGGGGTTCAATTTTTTTGGGTTGCTTCGGCTTCTTTTGCCTAGGCGCGTTTAGGGCATTTAACAGTTTAACGGCTCCGTCTATGATTGCTTCTGGACGCGGTGGGCACCCCGGTATGTAAGCTGTAACTGGAATTACTTTGTCAACGCCGCCGACTACGTTGTAGTTTCCCGCAAAGACTCCGCCGCTGCATGCGCATGCTCCGATGGCGACGACGAATTTCGGCTGCGGCATCTGGTCGTAGACCCTCTTTAGCCGTTCCGCACATTGCTGTGTAACGCAGCCTGTGACAAGAAGGACGTCGGCGTGTCTTGGTGACGGCTCAAGTTTTATGCCGAAGCGTTCAACGTCGTATTTCGGCGTTAGTAGAGCGACGATTTCTATGTCGCATCCGTTGCAGGCGCCTGAGTTAAAATGCAAAACCCAAGGGGATTTGACTCGTGCCCAAGTTACTGTGTTAGAAGACATTTACTCTTTTCCTCCTTCGAGGAGAACGACTCCTGCGACAAGGATTATGCCGAGGTACAGAATCAAAAGAAGTGGGTTGGTGCTTGCCAACGCGAAAGACGCAAAGGCAAGGACTAAAACGGCTGAATCAAAAATCACAAAGTAAATCAGGTATTTGTAGAGCGACACGTTAATTCGCAGCCCGTGGAAAACTACTTTTTCTCCGCAAGCGTACGAAGCCTGCTCATTTTCACTTACTGTGGTTTTAGGCGCTGAACGTTTGCCTAGACTGTAAATTGCGTATGTGCAGATGAATATGAGTACGAAGGCGATTATGGCTTCCTCAATCATCAAACATTTCTCCACTTTTGCTTTCTTTGATTTATTTGGGCTTGTGTAGGGACAGAGTCAAGGCTGAATATGTTGTGTCTGAAAGAAGGTCGGAGAAGAGGGCTAACGCACATGGAAGTGCCATTGGCTTGGTTGCATAGTAGTCTCCCCCACACAGTTACTAACTTCTCCCTACTACCCCGAGATAGTTCCTAATAATTGCTCTACTTACTTTTAAATATTAAGAAACAAAAACAAAACAAACGCCATGGACAAACCGAAAGAAAAACAGCCATCACCCAGTTAAAGGCAAACCAATTCGGTCAGCAAAACCTTCATTCTGAGCCATTTTCGGTTGCTTGACTGTCTATTTGGCTTATCTAGATGGGCTATTTGGTTCATCTAGAAAACCGTAGGGGTAGTGGGTACGAAAAAAGAAGACTGCGGGTAATCTAAGCTAAGTAGTGTGCGAAGTTGTTGATGATGATGGAGTAATTTCCTTCTTTTTCCTAAAACATAACGTCTAGTAGACGCATACGAGGCAGGGGAAGGTCTAGTATTTGTGACCAAAACCAAGCACAAAATGACACGACTTTCTCAAACGCCAATCAAAAACTGAGAGAAAATCCGACTAAAATCCATTGTTTCCGAATTTATCTTTTCTTAGTCATGCATTAGGACGACTTCGCCGGGAGCAAGCCAGATGTCGCTGTAAAACTCTAAAACACGTGGACCTAAAAGCTGGTAAAGCTTCACAAAACCGATATTTCGGAAACCATTTTGGCTTAAAACGCGCAAAGCAGCGGCGTTTCGTCTTTGAGTGGAGGCAAAAACTGCTTGTGCACCGCCCTGCTTGAGACACCTTATTCCTTCAATCGTAAGCGCGTTTGCCACGCCTTTTCGCCGAAACTTCGGATGCACGGCAATCCAAAGGATGCAACCGAACTTTTCGCCGCCTATTTTGAAGTCTATAAGTTTAGCGAACCCAACCACTGATCTCTCTGCCTCACTTACAAGCACCTACCCGTTTCCTGAAATCAGGCTGTGGACGGCGAAGAAAGCAATAAACCTTGAAAAGGACAAACTTGCAATTTCTCTTAGCTTACCTGTATCGCTCTGCAGCATTTGCCTTATCAAAGGCTGGTCGGTCAAAAAGGCGTCTCCTTTCACATTGAAATAAGTAAAGAATGTAATTTAAGGTAAAACGCTTCCGCTAGACTGGTGCGATTGGGGGCGGCGTGCCAGGCGTTGGAAGGGGCTGTTCGCCAGGTTTTTTGTTGCTGAAGATTAAGCTTGTTGACCGCACAATTTGGGGGACACCTGCCAAGTCTTCAAAGATTAATAGACCTCGAGCAAGTAGGGCGAATACGCCTGCTATGGGAGCAGCTACTCCGAGGAGACCAAGGATTCCGACTATTCCGAATTCCTGCACACCTATGCCTGCTGGAGTAATCGGTATGAAAGCGAGGGCAGTTACTAATGGGTGGATCAAGAAGAACGCTAGCCACCACCACGCCGTTAATTGTGAGATTCCTAATGCGTAACCTAAAAACCACCATTCAAAACCCTTTATGATCCAGCATGCGGAAGTTAGAAAAACTATCTCCGGAATTGCTTTGCTTGTGCTGCTAGAGCTTTCTTTGTATTCCTCAAGCTTTCCTATTAAGCCGCCTGTGAACCTTTTCAGAAGTCTAGAATTTGCGATCTTGTCAAATATCGAGATGGCTCGTTTGGACCATGTGAAGGCAGCAAGAACGATAGCTCCAGTCATCATTAAACTTATTCCGAGTATTGCAGCAAGAAAGCCAATGTTTACCCCAAAAAGGCTTACATGATGAAACACTGTATCCCATGTTGCGGGCGGCGCTACGCTTACAAGAAAAATTATGGCGCCTATTCCGCCGACTACTTTAATTATAAACTCAAATGTCTGGATACCCAGAACGCTTGAGAGGCTTTTTGATGTTGGCACGTCTTGATCTCTTAGGTAAACTGGTGTGAGGATGTAGCCTGAGCGGCCTGGTGTGACGTCGCTGGTTAGCATGCCAGCATACTGAGCGAGCAATGTTTTGCCAAATGAGGTTTTTACTTTGTTTTTGCTCAGGACTCTTCTCAGCCGCACCGTGAATAGGAGGTTTATTCCAAAGTACATCAGAAAAGCAAGAGCCAGGAACTCAAGTTTGATGGTGAGTATAGTGTTGTAAATGTAATCCACGCCTTTGAGAATCGTCGCTTCCCCAGGGTGATAGGTGGATGGGACAGTTGTGCCTACATACCACAGCAAAGCTACCAAAATGGCAATCATAAAGATTGCTTGCAGCGAAATCTTCAGAATTTGGCGCGAACGCGACGATTTCTGCTTGGAGGCTGATTCTCTGGTTGTCAATGTGTCTTTCAACATCTGTTTTGACTGTTAAATCTCTTGCGGGAAAAAGCCCCAAATCAAATGTCGGCACATGGGCAGCAGCATTGCGGTCAGGGTCTTGCGCATTCAGCCTTTGGACGATAAGGACGCTTAGTTGTCCTCCTACGCCTATGGTATTCGCACTCTTCTATCCGCGTAAGCATCCAGCCGTCATCGCGGTAAACGCAACCGCACGGCAACTTTACCGTTTTCCGCTCGCCAATGTCTCCCGTGCCTTTTTCAACCGTCATGATTTCAGCGCCGTCCCTTTGGAGTACGCAGCCAAGATAATTTAATTTAACTGTAAAAAACCCGGGGGAAGAATCCGATTAACACTTGATATGGGCTTTAGCGCAATCGGCTATTGGAGGCATGAAAAAGCTTTTATCCTTAATTAGACCACAAAAAGCAGAGGAAAAAGCGATGACTCTTGAATCAAGCAAAACCTTAGGCTTAGTCGGTGCCATTCTAACTTTAATCGGGGCATTCGGAGTTTTTGGCGTACCCTATTTGTCAATACTGTCACTGGTCGGAATCATAATTATTCTGATTGGTTTGCGTGGTTTAGCAGATGTTTACCAAGATAAAGGAATATTCAACAACTCTCTTTACGGATTTATCGCAGGCATAATTGGAGTAGTCGTAGCAGCGGTTGTGTTGATCGCCGATGTTTTGATCAACATGAACGCCCTAAAAGCTTTCATCCAACAGATTTACCCGTCTTGGAACGGCAGCTGGTCAACGATTTCTTCACTTGCAGGCCAAACTGCTAACACATCGAACTTGGACACCAAACCACTTGTTCCATTCATAGAATTAGCGCTTTTGGCACTTGTGATTCTGTATGTCTTCCTGATTGTTTGGGCTTTCTTCGCAAGAAAATCACTGAAAACGCTCGCGACAAAATCAAACGAAGGCTTATTCGGAACCGCTTCTCTAGTGCCGATTATAGGCGCGGCATTGACGATAATTATTGTAGGTGTCGTCATCATGTGGATTGCTGTGCTAATGATGGCTATCGCCTTCTACAGGCTTAAACCGCAGACAGAACAACCTCCAGTAACCTACGTGACGCCTCCATCGACACCGACACCAGTCTAAAACCCAGAAAAAACTCTCTTTTTTTCTTTTGTCTTGTTGTTTTCTACCCATTTTTGTGATGAATTTTGTCACAAATAGTAGGGTACCTAGTAGGGGTTGGCTTGGGATTTACCCATTTTTACATTGGGATTTTGATGTAAATACTAGACCCCCTCCCCAGGGTAGGCTGTTTTAGAAAGCGCTTGAATCAGGTTGTTTTCTTGGTTTAGAGACCAAATCAGGCTTAGGAAAAATTGTTTCCCGCGGCGGTGAGGAAAAACCGCTAAAAAGTAGGCATAAATCGATTTATATCATTATAATAAAAACAATGTGTGGTGGAATCACCTGCGCCAAAACGCCCCTCTTTTACGCTTGATTTCGCTGAGTTTTGTAGCGCAACAATTACCGAATTGTTAGCAAGCGCAATTTGGGAGAATTCATAAAAAGAAAAATGTGGGGGAAAAATGGGCTGTGTTCGTGTTCTATAGTTTTGCTGAATTTAGGATCTTGATTTTGGGTTTTCGTGTTAGCACTGCTCCCGCCACGACAGCTACGGATGACAGTAACACAACGACTCCAATTGTCAAGGTCTCTGGGAGAACTACGCCGACGCCTAATGATGCCGTTGCAGTGCCTCCATTCGAAGTTACCACTGTCACAGTGTACACGCCGTTTGCCACCGCGGGAACAGTTATTGAAGCCGTGAAGCCGCCTGTTGAATTTGTCGTTACCCCACTTGTAGGTGTCACTTTATACTGATAATAAGTGTAGCTGCAGGTTGCCGTCAAAGCATAGCTTGATAAATCCATTGTTGAAGAGCGACCAAATACGCCTGTTGCATAATTAACAGTGCCCCCAGCACTGTAGCTACTTGAGGTTGCCAATGTTCCATCGCCATTATCGGTCCAATCGGATCCTGTACCAGCAGTATCCCAGTGCATGCTGAAAGAACCTGGTACGATCGGATAATGAGCCAGTGTAGCCGTATATGGACCCGTACCAGTTCCTGAAAAGGTGGTGTAATTGTCGTTACTTGCCGCTATTGTTGTTCCTAAGCCAATACCAACGTTCATTGCTGCTCCAAATCCCGTGCCTGAAACCGTAACAGTACTGCCTGCAGTGACGTTAGCGTTCGGTGTTAAGGTTATCGCTCCAGCGGCTTTAGCTGGAGGAATCAATACAGAGAAAGACAGCATAGACATTGCTATGATGAAAATAACGTAAGTTTTTACGAGTTTCTTCATTTTTTTCCCGTCTTCCTTATTGATGCGTTTTGCATATAAGATTTGCGTCTATTGAGCAAAAGCAGGGCGTTTTTCGCGTGAAAATATAGAGCAGACCCACCAAAAACTATGGTTCTGTTTACCCCGAAAACACTCTGTTTAAAGGCATAATAACAGATTAGGGCGCCGAATGGAGGAATACGGGGAACCCTAAAGGGTGGGGTATCCGCTACGATGACTGAGGCGCTTAACCGTTATCATCTGGAACATGCGAAACGGAGCGAGCGCGCAAGCGACGTTGTTTAAACGTATTATCGTTTTATTCTTCCTGCGCCATCGCATTTTGAACATTTTTTTCTATTGTCCCCTGTCCCTATCGTACCTTGGCCGTGGCATTCAGGGCACGTTATTAACCAATCTTCATCGCGCTCATAACTTCGAGATATAAAATTTCTCTCCCTCAAATCTCTGCGCTAATATTTACCCGTTTGTTCTTTCAAGTATTTAGATTTTAACCCGTTCACGCTTGCCATGCAAAAAGTGTTTTTTACATAAATGTCCATTTGCTTTTTAGTTCTTGTTTGGGGGAAAACGTATTATGAATGTTGTCCCTTTGCCCTCTTGGCTCTCGAAGGTTACGGTGCCTCCCAATGATTCAGTCATACGTTTGATTACTACTAAGCCGAAGCCTTGACCTTTCGCTTTAGTTGTAAACATTGGTGAAAACAACTTACCTCTAATGGCTTCAGGAATGCCAACGCCAGTGTCCTTGACAGATATTATGACGTCGTTTGAATCTTTGAAAACACACAGAGTTAGTTCTCCGCCCTTGGGCATAGCTTGAACGCCATTATTGACCAAATTATACAAAATGCGATTTATGTAAGTGGTGTCAGTAACAACTTTCCTTGCATCCTTTTCCACGATAACACTTACTTTAACGTTCTCGGGCACAATGTTCTTTTTCAATAAATCGTCAATTATTAGCTTAATGTCTGATTCTTCTACATTTGGTCTAAGTGGTCTGGCAAAATCTTGAAGATCCGCCACAATTTTATTGATGTAATCAATATTCTTTTCAATCTCTTTCAAACTCTCTAACACAAGCTTTTTTTCATCACTCTCATCCATCGAAGCTAATTCTGTTTTAGCCAAATAAACATCGCTAATAATAGACTGCAACGGGTTACGAATGTCATGACCAACCATCCCAGCAGTAGCACCAATAGCCGCTAAACGTTCAGAATCTTTTAGTTTCTTCGCCGCTTCCACAGCTTCCGCTTCAGCTTTCTTACGCTCTGATATATCTCTGGCAGCTGCAAAAACTCCTTGTATTTCACCTTTGTCATTATTGTAAACAGTAGCATTGTACAAAACTTCAGTAATTCCGCCATTCCTATGTTTAATCGCTAATGGATAATCTTTCACTAATCCCTCAATGAAAACCCGTTTATAACCAATCTTGGCTTTTTCAGGTTCAACAAAATAGTCTGAGAAGTCACTGCCAATTAACTCGTCTCTTGAACGCCCCGTAGCTATCTCGGTGGCTTTGTTCACGTCTGTGATTTTGCCATCAGCACTGATAGTGACCAAAGGGTCCAGACTCGCTTCAATTAAGTTTCGGGCATAGAGAGCACTGAGCTCAAGTTTCTTTGTTCGTTCCGCAACAAGCTTCTCCAAATCTCCAGAGTGAGCCTTCAGGACTCTTTTGTTTTCCTCAAGAAGTTCCAGCATTGTGCTGTTGACCAGTGCAACTGATGCTAATTCTCCAAATGCCAGTGACATTTCAGCATCACGTTTGGTGAATCCACCTATTTTATTAGCCAACCCGATAACTCCAACTGTTCTCTGATTGATAGTTAATGGGGCAAATAGCACGTTCTTGAGTTGAACATGACCTTTGGGCGAGAACTCTTGCCATTTGCTGTGTAGAAAATCGTTTTCCATAGCAACTTCCCCAGAGTCATATGCAATTGAGCGGAGTCCCCGAATAGGCATCGGAAGCGAAGGGTCAACAGTGCAAGGAAGCCCTCCAGAATCCAGAAACAAAACTTGGTTTTCTTTTCCATTATCGCTTAAGAGCGCAACATAGCCGGCTGTCGCTCCGATTAATTCTTTGCAGGCGTCAAAAATTGCTCGTGCCGAAATTTGAAATTCGTTATTCTGAAGAACTGCTTTTGATGCTTTCAATAGGGCTGAAACCTCAGACTCACGCCGCGTGGATGCTTCAAGAAATGAAGATAGCTCTTGCTCCATTTTCTTGTTTTTAGTTAATGTCTCTGGCTATTGTTAAAGCACCAATAACCGTTCCATGATGGTCTCTAATTGGTGAAACAGTAAGTGATAGGTCGATTTTTGCGCCGTCTTTTCGTATGCGTTGAGTTTGAAGATTCTTAATTTGCTCGCCTGTGCTGATTCTTTTGAGAATTTGGGAGATTTCTTCTTTTCTTTCTCTGGAGCTAAGATTTTAATTGATTTACCGAGAACCTCGGCTGCTTTGTATCCATAGATTTTTTCCGCGGAATTGTTCCAACTTGTAATGGTACCATCTATATTTTTGCCAATAATTGCATCATCGGAATTCAGCATAAGGGCGGCAAGAAACTGGGCTTCTTTTTCAGCGTTATTGCGTTTGGTAGTCTTTTGTTTACTTTCAACTTTCTCATCGAGATTTCTTTTACTCGTATGCAAAGAAGCTCCGCAACCCTCAAGAAGTTATCATCTTACTTTCCACGACCCAATAAATAAAAGTTTTTTATAGAAAAGAGATTTTGGTATTGGCGCCAATAAAATCATTTGGAATTTGTATTTTCTTGTTTCTAAGATGTTTTTCTTGGAGTAGATGCTAAGGCGTTTTGCGGCAAGTTTTATAAAAGGTTCGAATTGACTATGACTGATAACCTGATATGAGCAAGCAAGTTAACGTCGCGTTGATTTCGGTTCTGTTCTTGCTTTCCTTGATTCCGTTGGTTAGTGCGACCTCGACGACGGTTACTGTCCCAAAACTTGGCACCCAAAGTAGAGTGGGCTGCAGCCATTAACATGCTTATTTCCAAGAAGAACCATGAAACCGTAAACTGTTACCGCTGCTGGACGGAGAACAAATCAACCGAACCCCAATGTAGCCATTGTGGAGCAAACTTGTAACGAGTGCCAGTATCAGGCTACAGCGCAGAAGACTGAGATCCCGCCTTATCCTCAAACAATATTCATATCTTACCGGGATGCGGGTTCTATAGCGTGGATGATGTCGCCAACCCAGCCTTAGGGCTTAGTAATTTCCTATGTTTTCTAAACAGTACTTATCTCATCAATCTAGTAATAAGGTTTTGGATAATACTTCTATTTAGTGCTCTCTTGAAGTATATGTAAGACTTTACGAACTAAGTCATCCTCATTACTGAATTCCTCTTGATTTCCTTCACTTAAATCGATAACTTCTCCATAACTTGTTTTTAAAACAACATGAGGGTTCAAGGTGTTATGTCTTAAATATATGAACTTCATATTCGGAACAGCTCTAGCTAACGTCAATTCTTTAGGTACTTCCTGTGAGGTTTCCATTTTAATCGTAATTAAAAGAACAAAACGTTTGCTATTCTTAATCGCCTCATCGCGTACTTTAGACCATTTTTGGTTGCCCTCAAACTCCTTGGGAATGTCGGTCAAATCAAGGAATGTTGAATAGCCTTCTTGAGTCAGGCATTTCTTTAGATTCAAAGCAAGGTCTTTTGCTGTGTTTCGTTTATAAGAAATAAAAATATCGTAATTTTTTGGACTTATGGTAATTTCTGTTTCCTTATTTAGCCAAGCTTTGTATTTGTTGATGTCTAGCGCTATTGCCAATGCACAAACCGCTAAACCGATTTCTTTTTGATATTTATAGTACTGCAATGTTGCAACGTCAGTATTAGGGGGGATTAAAAGCGTTTTTATTTCAAAGCTTTTCGCACCGATTGACGTTTCTATGGTTTCTCGAAGGAAAAACTTGCTTTCTTTATCACCTATTCGTTGAGTTATCCCAAAATTCGCTGAAAGTTGTTGTAATAACATCAATGGTTCTTTGCCAACAGTCTCGACAAAGTCTGAACGTATCCGTAGGCATATTCCTATTTCAAATATTTTTTCGTTCGTTAACTGACCGAGGATAAGCAGGTATGTATTGGAATTTGGTTCAGGTCGTAGGAAAAAAAGCGCGGTTAAATCTTCAAGTTGAACTTTTTGCCTAATTAATGAGTCTGTTACTGTTCTTATAACATCTCTCTTAGAAACCGCTGCAATATTTGACCAAGGTTCATCTAAATTCTTGAAGTTTATTCTCAATCGGTAACCAACCTATTGCTTTTATTTATGTTAGCCTTTTGTATTTTTGATTTTTCCTAAGGAGAGCGTAAACCTCTGTAAAGACAGAGTCCTTAGGTGCGATGAGGGTGCCCTTCAGGAAAAATTGTTGTCTAATCTTCCGCTTTTGGCTTGGCTTTAAAATGTGGGCAGGCTGTTTCTGTGGGCTTTAAGTTGGTGAAGTGAGCTAGTTTGCAGGTTCCGTTGTCGAAGTTTTGGCATTCTCCATGTTTGTGTTTGTAGAAATCTAGTTTTGGGGCGCTGTTTTGGAGCCGCCGCAAGGTATCTCGAAGTGGACTCATACTCTGCACCTTCTAACTGTTAATTATCTGAAGTGTAATTAAATTTAAAGTGAACCCCTTAATTTCTTTACCCAAACATGGGTGATTTCCCCAAATACATATTTGCGATAATCGTTTGCTTCTTTGTAAGCTTGGTTTATATAGCTTTTAGCTTCTTGTGTGTAAAAATCATTGGGAGTGGGGGTAGTAATTTCCGTTAATTTGCATTCAATAATTAGTCTGGCTTCTTTGAAAGACATATCTCCGGAAGGAGTTTGAACGCTTGTCAATTCAACTTCTTTCATTTTCTGGCTATCTCTTCCTGATTTACTTCCCAAAAAAAGTATTTGTTCCATATATTCATCTGGGAAGTAAGACATTGTATATGTTTGCTCTTTTTGAATCATTTCAAGCGTATAACGGTTTGCTTGAAGAATACACCAAGTGGTAGGTTTCTTGAAAAGCATCCCCAAACCACCCCCACTGGCCGTCATGGAATTATAATGATCTTCCTTGCCCGCAGTAATAACCGGAAAAACTTTTCCCACCAACATAAATACATTGTCGCACATCTCGTCCGGAGAAATTTGTTTAAATAATTGATCAAAATCCATCTCTTTGACATTTACAGGATTTGTTTTTTCCATACTAAACCCCTTATATAAATTAAAATTCTCCCTAAATTAAAAGGCAGTGCTTTTGTGATATGGTGGACGCAGAATTCGGGCAAAAGAGTAATCTCACCAAAGCCCTTTTAGTCTGGAACGGTGTTGATTCGATGGGGGATGATGTCGCCGTCCCAGTCTGATTGGGAAAGATGAAGATTGAAAATTGACAGACCCCAAAGGCGGCTCGCTGGCGACCTGAAAAGCTGAGAACCCAATTTCTCAAAGAGTCAAAGGCACCTCATACCCGTTTGTGTGCTCAAAGCTGAAAATAGGAATTACTAGTGATTGAAAAGCCAAAAGGAAGCTGAATAAACGGTTATGAACTAAAATAAACTGTTTGAGTGGCTATGGTAGCTAAAAGGCTTCAGATACTCTTTTATTTCTTAAGTAACAAGAGCTAACTTGCATTAAAGGTGGAAAACGTTAAGTGGCGAGGATGCGGAAGAGCGCAGTGCAGATTCGGTTTGAAATCTTAGAGTACCTGTTCTTCAACTCTAAGCCGCAGCTTAGGACGGCTATTTGGCGCAAATCCACCAACGTTTCCTACGATGATTTTTTGAAACATTTGGCGTTTCTTAAGGAGAAGAATTTGGTGAAGGAGTCGGCGGAGGGGAATTGCAGTTTGACGGAGGAGGGAAGAAACTTGTATCTTGACCTGCGAAAATCGCTTCCGTCTATCCTGTAGGATTCACCTTTGGTGCACTAGGTATAAAAACAAAAATCAGTAAAATAGGTTGGAAATGAAAATGCCTGAAGAAACCCACGACGAAAAACTGTACCCAGTTAAATCTCTGCATGACTTCTTGTTCGAGTTAGACAAGGAATGGACCAAGTTCCGCAACGGAACCCTAATCGGGCTTGGCTCATCGGTGGTTCTGTTCCTTACGGTGCTCATCTTGATTTTGCGAACGAGGCATTTTGGTCTCGGGTTGCCTGGGCTGATTCTGCTGATTATAGCCGCCGTCATCTTGGGGTACAGCATCTACGCCATGTATGCCCAGTACAGGTTCCTCAACAAGTGGGAGCGTCGAATCGGCTTGCTTGTCCATATGGAAGAGGAAATGATGGCTGAGAAGCTGAACGAACCTAAAGCCGCCGAACCCAAAGCCTAAATGTACATTTATGGTGCATACCCGAAGTGCGGCTCGCTTTTTAAAGACAAAAACAAAGTGTTCACTAACCAAATCGGAGGCAAAAAAACAAAATGATTAAATTAACCAGAAAAAACAAAATCGCAATAGCCGCAATAGTAGCCATAGCCATCGTGCTGGCGGTAACTGTCCCATATGTTAGCGCCCAAACCATCGCAAACACGGCGGCTTCAAACATAAGGACCCTTAACGCCAAAGGAGACATCTACCAGAAAATCGACAGCGACACCATAAAGTACTATCAGGCAAACCTAACGCTGACCGTTCAGCCAACATCAGCAACAGGCGCCGTCAAAAAATTTGACGCATCAGGCGGAACTTTGGTGACGGCAAACGGCGCGTCATACAGCTTCACAAGTGGAAACGGCGGAGTCCTAACAGGCAGACACGCGGTTCTGCTGCAGGCGCAAGGCACCGACGCAAACGGGCAGCCCGTGACGCTCAAGTTTGCGGGGCAATACTCGTACTCGTGGATTGCAGGCAAAGTGGCTTTGAAAATCGGCGCGAAACTGCAAACAGCCGACGCCAACTACACGCTTCTGATGCTGGCACCGATCTAAGCCGACATTCCAGAGCGTTCCTTCCTTTTTTGAACCCCGCTTTTTTTTAATTAACAAACTTGACGCTTGACTAGACGCCCGATTCACAGCACTTATATAACTTAACGTTTAAAATACTAAGTTAGGGATCGCCTAAGCCCCTTCTAATTGTAGATCAGAGGACATTTGACGCCATGACCGAAAATACAACTGAAAAAGACCCGCTAAAGCTGCCTCTACGAATCGGCAGAATCTTTGAGCTTGCTAACAACCTTTGGTGGAGTTGGCATGAGGAGGGGCGGCAGGTTTTCCGTTCTCTTGACTATGCGCTTTGGAGAACCAGCGGACACAACCCCGTGAAGCAGCTGCGCAGCATGACCAGCGAAACGTTGGAGGCGGCAAGCAGGGACCCAGCTTTTCTTGAGCTGTACGACACGGTTATGGTGAAGTTCGATGAGGAAATGACTAAAGGCCACGAGTGGTGCGGCGAAGTGAAGATGGATAAGCCGAGGGGGCAAATTGCCTATTTCTCCGCTGAGTACGCGATTCATTATTCTTTGCCTATTTACGCGGGGGGCTTAGGGGTGTTGGCAGGCGACATATGCAAGGAGTCTTCTGACCGTGGTTTGCCGCTGGTTGCCGTCGGATACATGTATCCGCAAGGCTACTTCCGCCAACGCATGTCTCCCCAAGGCGACCAACAGGAAGAGTACAGCCAACTAAACTTCGAAGAAGCACCAATTACCCCCTGCGCTTGGCCAGACAGATGCGGTCCACTTATTCCAGTTCAACTTGCCGACCGCCTCGTATACCTTAAGGTTTGGCAGGTGCATGTTGGCCGAGTGAACCTGTACTTGATGGATACGAACGTGGAGGAAAACAACCCTGAGGACAGAATGCTTTCGGCGCGTCTGTACACTTCTGACCAAGAGGAACGTTTGCGGCAACTAATCGTTTTAGGCGTCGGCGGAGTCCGCACCCTCAGGGAACTTCATGTTGAACCCGTTGTATGGCACGCTAACGAAGACCACACCGCCTTCATGATGCTTGAGCGACTCCGACTAGAACGAGCCAAAGGCGCCTCCATAGAGGACGCCATTGAGAAAGTGCGAAAAAGCACGGTTTTCACCACTCACACGCCCGTCGCCGCTGGACACCACGTCTTTTCTTTCCAGCTGATGGACAAATACGCCCGCAGCCTTTGGGAACCCCTCGGAATCAACCGAGACATTTTCCTAAGGCTGGGACACTCCGACATGTCAGGCGCAGAAAACTTCAACCTTACCGCTTTCGCGTTCCGTTTAGCGGGCCAAGCCAACGCGGTTTCCAAGCTGCATGGCAAAGTAACCCGGCGCATGTGGCAGGAGCTTTGGCCTGACAAAAAAGAAGATGACATCCCAATCAAAGCCGTAACCAACGGGGTGCATCTTCCCACGTGGCAATCACCAGAAATCGCTGAGCTATGCCAAAAATACATTGATTTTCAGTGGCTTCAAGACCAAGACAACAAGGAGTACTGGACTTGCCTCAACGACGTGCCTGACGAGGAATTGTGGCAGAGCCGCCAGAACCTTAAGAGGCGTCTTATAACGGCGATTCAGGACAGGGCGCAGCAACGTTGGACACAAGGACCAAGTGACGACGCAGCAGGTAATCGCCATGGGTTCCCTGCTTGACCCCTACGCCTTAACCATTGCGTTTGTGCGCCGATTCACCCAGTACAAGCGACCCTACCTGATTCTGTCAAATGCAGAGCGGCTTAAACGCATAATAACTAATCCAGAGATGCCTGTGCAGCTGATTTTTGCAGGAAAATCTCACCCGGCTGATTTCCAATCAAAACAGCTTCTTAAACAGGTGTACAGTGCGGCGTTGGACAGGGGATTTCAGGGGCGAATCGCTTTCGTGGAAGACTACGACCTTAACGTTGCCCGTGAATTGGTCCGCGGCGTTGACATTTGGCTTAACAACCCGAGAAGGCTGCAGGAAGCATGCGGAACCAGCGGGATGAAGGCTTCGATGAACGGGGTTCTTAACTTCAGCGTTCGCGATGGCTGGTGGGATGAAGCCTACAACGGCAAGAACGGGTGGGCAATAGGCGACGTTCAGCCCGATATGCCTGAGGAAGAGGACAGAAAAGACGCTGAATCGCTCTATAACCAACTGGAAAACGAGATTGTGCCGCTTTACTATGAACGCGACCGCAAAGGTATCCCGCGTAGATGGATGCAGATGGTTAAAGAAGCCATCAGAACCGTGACGCCTGCCTTCAACGCCTGCCGAATGATGGAAGAATATAATTCGCAGATGTACTTGCCTGCCGCCGGACAGCAAGCAACAAACATCAATCCGGCTGAGGTGGCCAATGTTGGAGAAACAAAATAATTTAGCCCAATTGTACTTTGACTTTGCCGACGCGTTGATGGTTGCAATCAGCAAAGACGAGTTAATCACCGACATAAACGGCAAAGCATCTGAAATCCTGGGTTACTCCAGAGAGAAAGTTAAGGGCAAAAACTGGTTCGACACGTTTGTTCCCCAAGAGGAGAGGGAAGCGGCTAGACGCGTTTTCCACGACATGCTGAAAGGCTCCCTGCGCCACGTTCACAGCAAACACCCAATTGTCACCCGCGGCGGAAAGCAGCGGACGTTTGATTTTCACAACGTTCTTGTCAGCGACAAAGAAGGCAACACGGTTGGGGTGCTCGCGTCAGGAAGCGACGTGGGCGAAGGCTCAGTTACCAAAGAGGTTGAGAATCGACTTCAAGCCGCCTTGGACTTCATGATTGAAGGATGCCAAATCATCGATTTCGACTGGCGCTACCTGTACGTCAACGAGGCAGCGGCTCGGCAGGGACGAAAGAAAAAGAAGGAGCTGCTCGGTTACACGATGATGCAGGTTTACCCCAGACATCGACAGAACACAAATGTTTAGCAATCTCAGGGGCTGCATGGCAAACCGTGTTCCCCTCCAGATGGACAACGAGTTCACTTTCGCAGATGGCTCCAAAGCATGGTTTGAGCTTCACATGGAACCCGTACCCGAAGGAATCCTGATTTTATCCATAGACATCACCAAAAACAAGTTGATTGAGGCGGAACTTAACGCTTACAGAAGCAGGCTTGAGCAGGTGGTGGCGCAGCGGACATCGGAGTGCGCGCAGACAAACGAAGAGTTGACAAGAAAAACTCAGGAAGCGCGGAAAACAGAGGAAGCCTTGAAGTTGAGCGTAACAATTCTGGACAACGCCAAAGAAACGATTCTTTCTAGCCAGCACAAAAGGCGACTTCGTCTACGCTAACAACGCAGCCCTTGAAGCATATGGGTACAGCCTCGATGAATTCCTGAACATGAACATTCGCGTATTAATGCCGCCTAAAGATGCGTCTTCGCTTGACGGGCTTCTAAGGAATATTATGGAGAAGAAAGAGGCAAGCCTCGAAATGGTTCACTTACGGAAAGGCGGCAAAGAGATGCGTGTGAAGGTTTACGCGAATTTGGTGAAAACTGTGCATGGGCAATTCATCGTTTTCGTAATCCGAAGACTCTTCCGCCGATAAAAAGCAACAAAAGAAAAATGCGCCAAGGTTTTTTGTGCCGCGAAAACTTCACGCGGCGAAAACAAGCCCCAAAGCAGCTGAACGCGGTTAGGAGGGGTGTTCTTTTCGGAGAACGGTTTGTTCTTTAGGGAGAGTAATATTTCACCGTACCCCTTTAAGCATACATGACAACTGGGATGCGGAGAAAATGAAGAGAGAAATCATCAAAACCTTGGCGTTAATCACAATTTTATTAGCCGTCGCAGGGATAGCCAGCATTCAAATGGGCAAAGCCGAGAAAACTTTGACTGTTCCTGACCAATACCCAACTATAGGTGCAGCCGTCAAAGCAGCCTCCGCAGGCGACACCATCCTCGTCGAAAGCGGAGTTTACCGTGAAAACGTCCAAATCGACAAGTCTTTAACGCTTGAGGGGCAAAGCAGCACCAACACGACCATAATCGGGAGCGGCGGCTCGGCTCCGACTGCGGTGCTGGTTTTAGCGGCGAATAACGTGAAAGTCTCAGGCTTCACCGTTGAAAGCCTCAACTACACAAAAACCACCAGCTACGCCTACGGCATCTGGGTTGACGCAAACAACTGCACCATAGAAGGCAACATCATCGAACACACGTACACAGGCATCTTCTGCTCCACCCAAGCCCACACAACCATCACAGACAACACCGTGAAGGCAAGCCTCAAAAACGGCATCTGCTTCTACGGCGGCAGCCAAAACACTGTTTCCGACAACACCGTTATTGGAAACGCGGTTTCAGGCGTCGAAATGGCCGGTTACTCAAACACAATTTCAAACAACGACATTGAAGGCAACGGTCGAGGCGTCGGTTTAGGCTCGTCTTACTCAGTGCTTTTCGGCAACAACATTCAAGGCAACACTGAATCAGGCGTCTTTCTTGCTGGGCTCCAAAAACATCATTTCAGAAAACAACATTTCAAACAGCAAGTACGGGGTTTTCGTCACGTTGCAGCTGACTGCCCCGCTTGGAAACAAAATATTACCACAACAACTTCGAAAACAACTTACACAACGCTTTTGACAACTCTTCAGCCATGATTGAAGCTTGGGACAACGGAGCCAAGTCTGGCGGAAACTACTGGAGCGACTACCTCACAAAGTACCCTAACGCTGCGCAGGCAGGTTCATCAGGATTCGGGAACACGGCATACGTGATTAACGCTAACAACAAAGATAATTTTCCGTTGATGTCCCCCTTCAGCTTGCAGAACCTTGGCAACCCGCCCGAGGCAATCGCCGCGCCGCACGGCAAAGCCCAACAGCGTCGTTGCCTCCTGGTCCTTTGACACAGTGGAGCCAAGCCTTGTGTCGCCTGATTCAACAGGAAACAACCCCGCCATCTTAGGGTCAGAAACACCCGTTTACAATAACACGCCTTCGCTGGTTCAAGGCAAATTAGGTATGGCGTTGAACTTCACTGGGAACGTCTTTGCAACCGTGGTTCCTTCGGAAAGCCTTCTTACCCCAAACGAAGTAACCGTGGACGCATGGGTTAACGTTCAAGCAATAAAAGCAGGCGTAGCATACAACAACATCTACATCGAAGCCGTCCGAACCACCGCAGCCTTACCGACCAGAATCCTGGGGCTCGCCGTTAACGGTCAAACGCCGCAAAACTCAAGTAGTCCTCAAGTTGGCGCGCTCCGCGGCTACGTCGTTACACCCAGCGGCTTAAACGAGATTGACACCGTGGCGGTGCTTCCGAACGATACATGGGTCCATGTGGTTTTCACCCGCAGCGCAACCTCTGGAATGCACATATACATCAACGGCAAAGAACAAGCCGTAACAGTCGCCTCTGGAACGGCAAACCCGACGGGACCAGTACCGAACCCAACCGACATCTACATCGGGCACGACTCAAAAACCGAAATTGAAAACCTGCAAATCAGCAACACCGCAACCCAGCAAACCGAGCCTCTGTGGATGCAATGGTGGCTTTGGGCAATCGTCATCGCTGCAGCTTTGGCAAGCGGCTTGATAATCTACAGCAAAAGCTTCAAGAAAAACAGCTAACGCGACAGATCAATGCCCAATCGCTTTTACGCAAAAATGAAGGGAAACTATGAAGATAATTTGCCGATTGATACTTGCACGGTTTGCGTTTGTCCGTCTCGCACAACCGAGAAGTTGACGGTTTGTCCTGGCAGCGTGTTTCGTTCGAGGTAGGAGAGGAGGGAGTCTGTGTTAGTTATTGGGGTTCCGTTGATGCCGACTATGATGTCGCCGCCGACGAGGTAGTTTTGACCCAGAATCGTTACTTGACTTGTGCCGCCTTTAAGGCCGTTCTGTGTTGAAACGCTTTCAACAAGATAACCGTATGTTACGTCGGTGTGCATTGCTTGGGCAAGCTGATAGGTCATGTCTGTTCCCTCTGTGTCGATGGAGGGGTGATTACTGTATGTGCCTGTTGATACGATAGAGCTGAGTTCCCGCATGATGGTGGCGGATGGAATTGCGAAGCCTAACCCATTTGAGCTGCTGACAGCCGCCGTGGTTATGCCGACGACTTCGCCGGCGTAATCAAGAAGTGGACCACCCGAGTTGCCTGGGTTAATGGCGGTGCTTGTTTGGATGGTGTCTGAGATTGTTGGACCCGCGCTGCCGTCATTTTCAGTTTCTTGGAGGGTTCTTTCCAACGAGCTGATGACGCCCGTGGTTAAGGTGCCCTGTAACCCGTAGGGTGAGCCGACTGCGACGACTGGTTGACCAACCTGCAAGCCGTTAGAGCTCACAAGGGTTAGAGGGGTTAAGCCGCTTGGCATCGGGGTGATGGTGAGAACTGCAATGTCTGCTTGGGCGTCGGAGCCTATCTCTGTGCTAGAATAAGCTGCTCCGTTGGCGAAGGTTATTGTTATGTTGATAGCGCCGTTGACGACATGGTTGTTGGTGACTATGACGAGTTGGTTGTTGACTGCGGTTACGAAGCCTGAGCCTTGCTGCTCGGAGTAGGTCTCACCAAAGAAGCTTTGGCTTAGTACAATGTCTTGTATGACTACAACGGATGACTTAACCTGAGCGTAAAGCGTGGACAGCGAAGAGTTGGTGCCAGTAATGAAGGTGGCGTTCGGGTAAGTGTTGTATGTGTTCCCTGAAGTATTTGACGCCAACTGGTTTTCAATGTTAGTTAGTTTGCTGTTGAAAGAGGAGTAGCTCAATGCATAGCCGACAAAGCCACCTGCAACCAAACCCACAAGCAGAAGCGCAACAATAACTACCGCGGAAATGCGTTTCTTTTTCGGTTCCCGTGGACTTTCACGGGGCTGTTCAGGAGGTTGCGGCGCCGGCGGCGCAGTAGGAGGAATCTGGGGAATTTGAGGGATTGACGGGGTTTCCATAAAGAGACCTTCTTATCAGCTTAAAAATAAAGGGTTTTGCTAGGCGGGGTATTTTGGATCAGAATGCTTCGTCACTTGAGTAGATTGGTTTTTGGCAGCTGGGACATTTGTCGTCGCTTAGCTTAATTGCCGCTCCGCAGGCTGGGCATACAAGTTTCTTTTTCATTGCGTGCATGCCTTGTTTTTCCTTGATTATTTTACCGTCTTTTAGAAGCAGCAATCGTTCCGTATGGTGGGCGGCCTCACCGTCATGGGTAACCATGATTATGGTTGTGCCTTGCGTCACGTTGAGGTTTGCGAGCAGCTTGATGATTCCCTGTTTGTTTTGGCTATCCAAGTTTCCTGTAGGCTCGTCAGCTAAGATTATAGCGGGGTCGTTGGCTAAGGCACGGGCGATGGCTACTCGTTGCTGTTCGCCTGCGCTGAGCTTTTGTGGTCGGTGTTCTTCCCTTCCTGAAAGACCAACCGTAGCCAAGAGTTCGCTTGCTCTTTTCCTTCGATCAGCCTTAGACGTGATTTTGCCTTCCATCGGTAACTCCACGTTTTCCCTTGCGTTTAGATACGGTAGCAGGTTGAAAGTTTGAAACACGAAACCCATTTTGTCCCGTCTTATCTTGTAAAGATCGTTTTCTGGCATGTCGGTTACGTCTACGCCGTCCAGGATAATCCTGCCGCTAGTCGGTTTGTCTATGCAGCCTATGACGTTTAGCAGTGTTGTTTTGCCTGAGCCTGATGGACCCATGATTGCGACGAATTCTCCAGCAGTCACCGTTAGATTCAGGTTGGACAAAGCTGGCACGGTACGTTTGCCCAGCGTGTAGGTTTTGCCGAGTTTTTCTAGTTGAAGTACTGGTTTACTCATATTTCATTGCCTCTGCAGGTTTTATCTTTGATGCTCTCCAAGCTGGATACAGACTGCCTAATGTGCCAAGGAGTAGAGCTACACCTAAGCCCATGAGTATAAGCTCAGGACTAACTGAAACGGAAGTTGCCGCTCCAGCTAAAGTTGATCCTCCGAAACCGGCGGCTCTGCCAACGGTTGGAAGCAGATATGACGCAAGTTTTGGAGCAGCAACGACGCCTATTCCTATGCCGACTACTCCGGCAATCGCGCTTAAAAGCACGCCTTCAAGCATGAATTGCCCCATGACCGTGGAGTTGCTAAAGCCTATGGCTTTGAGCGTCCCGATTTCTTTCGTCCTTTCCCTTACAGTGTATAGCATGACGAAAAGTACTATCAGGCTTGTCGCGGCAATCACCACTATGATTTCGTCGATCGCTGTAGAGTTTGTTGTTGCGAGAGAACTTTGGGCGTTAGTTACTGCTGAATTGCTGCCAGATGAATTGGATTCCAACGTACTTAGCTCTGCTTGGTTTGTTGACACTTGAAGCTCGGAATGAAGCGCGCTGATGGCACTTGACACGTTACTTACATCGCTTGTGCTCGCCGTGAAGACTTTGATACTGGTTATGTACCCTGTGTTGTTTGTTAATGTCTGCGCGTCGGAGAGGCTCATGTACAGCATTTCTGTGTCCTCAACTCCTGAGGGTTTGTAAATGCCCACTACATGGAAGCTAGTTCCCAGAATGGTTACCGTGCTGCCTACGCTTACTCCGAAGTATGCTGAGTTGTTCTCGCTTAGCAAGACGTCGCCTGTATCGCCTGCCTGCAGAGTCGTCCCGGAAACTATGTCAGTGGGTAATATCGGGTAGTTGTCAATGAGGTTTGAAGTTAATGGCACACCTTCAATAATGTACTGGGTGTCCAAGGTAGTGAATGAATGGCCATTGAAGGAAACTGTTCGGTTTGTTCCTTCAGAAACTTGCAGTATTTGTTCCACAGCTGCAACTCCCGAGATTGAAGTGTTAATATCACTGTACAAGGTCTCGTTCATGGGATTCGCCTGACCTCCGCCAAATGCGCCACCCCCAAATTGACCCGATACTGTACCGCCGCCGAAACCTCCGAAACCTCCGAGGCCACCGAATCCGCTAGATCCACTGGGTGGTGAACCACCGCCAGTAGATCCAGTGGTTGTGCCTGTGAATCCGTAGCCTCCGAAACCTGAGGCTAGGCTGCAGGTTATTTGATTTAGTGTTTGGTTGAGCGCTTGCTCTTGTTGTGTGATAGCACTGCCTAGATTATTGGTTATGTTGCTTTCCGCATGCTGGTTGGCTAAAACGCCTGCTGGAATCGAAATCAGAATTGCTAAGGAAAATCCTAATGCAATAATCACTAGTAACGCACGTGTTTTCCGTCGAGATATATTTCTCACGGCTCTATTTAATATTCCCAATCTTTTGCACCTTTAAGTTATATATTTTAAGGCAGTCAGAGGGAGAACGAAGGGGTATTTTTGGGCAGTTAATTTGGGCTTCTGGCCTTTGTTTTCCATTCTCTTTTCTGACTGCCTTCTCGAGAGTACGGTTTTTGAGTATTAAACAATTTTTCAGAATATCACCCAAATCTCACCCAATTCACGTTTTTGATTGAAAACAACTGGAATATTGGATTTGTAGAAAAGTTTTTTGAAGCGTTTTGTTTTAAGCCGATTAGCAGGTTTAGTCGATGGAGTTATGCAATAGCTCGTTTGAATAATGAGAAACTTAACGGTACAACAATTAATGCAAGAGCAATCATTATCATGATAATAACGGTCAGGGCAGCGGCTTCTTTCCTTTGATTTTTATCTATCAGCGTCTTAACATTGAAACCAGCGTAAGCCAAAACACATGCAAGCAAGAACAAAGACTACAGCAAGATAAAGCCAGCAAAAACGTACGCCTCAAGCATCAGAGCCAGCAGCACAAACAAAAGCCAGGCAACCAACAGATAGAGAAGCTATTGTTAGCGGTTTTTGCATATTGTTTATTCTGTTTGGTGCAAATATAATTTCCTTGGATAGCCGCTCCATTTCTTTTTTAACCCTTATTGAAACGCTCGTTTAAAATTCAGGTCAAATCAAAAGTCTCAACAAGTTTTAGCTCCAAAAAAAGAGCGGAAATTGTTTATTTTAGTTTTCGTTTTCACCTCCTGCTCCAAGTGGACAGAACAATCGTAAATAATTAAGGGGTTTTTCTAAATTAAACCCAGATTTAGACCCAATTTTAGCCTAATAGCAGAAACGTTCGGCCTAGAAAGACATGTTTATTACTTGATTCAGATTTAGGTTTCAACAACCTCTTCAGCAGGAAACCCTTCAATGACTGTAAATGCTCGCTCGCTAAAATACTTGTTAGGATGGCTTATCGCAGGGACGCGAGGCGGTCCTACCCGAGCGAAGATAATTGAGTCCCTGAGGGAAACCCCGCAGAACGCGAATCAACTGGCTATTTCGTTGCAGATGGATTACAAGACGATGCGGCATCACCTTGATGTTTTAGAGAAAAACAAGATGATCACTTCAGTCGGCGACAGATACGGCGCCACCTACTTTTTGTCTCAAGTACTAGAAGACAACTACGCCTTGTTTGAGGAGATTATGAAGAAAATCGGGAAAAAGTAGAAAAAGGGGAAATAAGAACATGGAAAAACAAATGAATAGAAGATTAAAGCTTGGCTTGATAGTCGTGATTTTGGCGATTGTTGCCGTGATTGCGACGGTTTGGGCGTTATTATTTATTCAACAGAATATTGCCTTCTTCGAAAGACGAGTCACTACGCCAGGCTTCGTTTCAGGCGACTTCGAGCTTTTCTACTTAGTAAACACTATAATCTCCACAATCAACATCGCCCTACTGGTTTTCCTGATATTAATTTACGTTAACATTTACGTCAAAACTCGTTCGCCATTCACTGTGGGGCTGGTAATTTTCGCGTTTGTCTTCCTCGTCAGAGAATTAATATCAAACCCGTTTGTAACGGCAATATACGGCTTTAGAGCATACGGGCTTGGGCCATTCGTGTTTCTGCCAGGCGTATTTGAATTCGTCGCCTTAACCGTGCTATTGTACCTAAGTGTAAAGTACTAGGAAAACCGTGCAGCGGAAAAATCCTTGCCCTTTTACAGCTAAGGAAGCATCTTCAGCTGCCACTTAGGGTCGAATTTGGAAAAAATTATTAATCAGGCGCGCACAGATGATAAAGAAAACGGGAAGATAACCATGAGTCAAGACAGTAGCTCAAATGTTTTACCCTTGCCGCCTCCGCCGTCAGCGGAAAAAAGAAGCATGAAAGTTGTTGCTTTAGCGGTGGTTTGTATTGTTCTTGCCGCTAGCCTGGTCGGTGTGTTTGCGGTTTATCAGCCGACTAGTCTGCAAGCGCAAGTAAAAGACAAAAATAACCAAATTGCAGATTTGAATACGCAAGTGGCGAATCTTACAAGCCAGTTGACTTCAGCGAACGACGACAAAGCAACGCTTCAAAACCAGAATTCGGTACTAACAACTGAGGTGGAAAATCTGACTGGCCAAGTGAATTCGGCTCAAAGCATTTTGACAATGCAGTCCTCTGAAGCCCTAGTTAGCTCAACCTCGGTGACTACAGCAAACTACACCGATGTTTTTGACCACACAGTCGCCTACTCGGGATACGTGGTGGTTCAAGCAACCTCAAACTCAACCACAACCTACGTGCAGACAATCTACACCGTCTCCGGCGTCAACTACAACCAGAACGTAACAGTAGGAAAATCGGGAACCGCAGCGTTTCCAGTGCTACCGACAACTGTGGAAATAAGAGTTGGAACCACCGACAAGCTTGTAGACGCTGTAACAGTAACGATAACTTACTATTACTAGCCACTTTTTTGGCTATTATCCGCACCTACTCTTTTTTAGGTCGCCCCAACAAAACATTCTCCAAACGGGTAGATGCAGAAGCAAAAAACACGTTAATCTAACCAAGTTTTTTTAACTGACTCACACTAATTAACACGGGGAAACCTGCGGTCGATGGAGCCTAAAAAAAGAAAACTCTTAACAGTCATCCTCATAGCGGTCGCGTTGAACGTTTTTACTTTCGCCTTTGCTTTCCCGCAGGCCTTCCAATTGCCCAAATCAGAAGGCTTCGCAAGGGATTTTTCAGCCTACTACATTGGAGAATGGCGGCTAGTTCATAACCCGACGCAAATCTACTACGGCGGCATTATAGCGAAGGATTTTCCGATTCTTCCGAGACCGCAAACCTTCAAGTACACACCTTCCTTTTTGGTTCTTTTCGCGCCTTTCCTTGCCTTGAGCTACACGAACGCCCTCGCCGTCTTCGACATACTCCAATTCGCCCTAATTGCAGCTTTGGCTTTCTTCGTCTACAAACTTGTCAAAGACAAGAACTTAGTTCTCGCCTCAGTCGCCTCGGTGATTGTTTTAGTTGATCCGCTTCCTACGCTTTCACTTCGCTACGCGGCACACAACTTTCTGGACATCCATGTGGACAACTTTGGCTTAGCGGTTTTTTCACCAGGATACTTCTGCGGGTACATGCTGGGAAATGCCCATGTCCTCCAAACAATCCTCCTCGTAGGCGCGCTCTATTTCGGGTACACAAAAAAACCGTGGCTCTCCGCGTTGCTTTTCACTTTCGGCTCCTTCGACCCGCGAGCTGCCATCCTGGCGTTGCCGCTGCTAATCTGGTATAACAGGCATTCGTTAACAAGATTCGTCGCGGGGTCAGCTATTTTTTTGGCAGTTACAAACGTGCCGTTTTTCTTTTACTACGGAATAGGCTTCACATTCATCCATGCTGAATTAAACGGCAACATCGCCATCCAGATGTACCCGTACGATTGGATCCCCATCTATTCGATCGCCGCATTAACCATAATCGAAACAGCCAGCCAGCTTAGCAGACGAGGAGTCCACATTAATCTTCTGGCAACTCGGAAAAGAAAGAACGTGGAAACAGTGGAAACCATTAAAAATGGTTCAAGCCCCAAACAAAACCCGCCTTCCCGATAGGGGTACCTACTATTTCTGACGAAAAAACCAACACAAAAAGCCAAAACCCAGACGCATCAGAGAAGTTGGGTTAGCTGTGGCTGCGTCATTCTTTGCGTATTACTTCGAAGTTGTGCGGGTCGCCTTTCAAAATCCCGATAAGGTGAACAAAAGTGTTTAACGTTACTGTCACGTAGCTTAGCAACGCGCCGATTATGCCTTGTTTCCAGCCCATAGCTGTCCCGATGATGTATGCCCTCATTCCAAGCCAGATAGCAAGCGAAGCCACGACTAGTGGAAACCATGGACCAGGTATAGAGATTATATGCAAGTAACTCAGCGGCAACCCCAGCATCCCGATAAAGTAAAGCCACAAACCTGAGAACCCTAAAACCCCCAACCTCAGCCTATTCGACAACGGAAGCATTTTCTGGTTAATGAGCGTCCATTGCCCCCAGAACCATCTTCGCCTCTGCTTCACAGCGTCCTCCATAGACAGAGGAGGCAGAATTAAGACGCGCTCTTCAGAATTGTAAATGTCGAAACCCAACGCGGCTGCTTTATGGAAGTAAAATGCGTCTTCGCTGCTTATCAGCTTCTCCTTCGGATTCTTCACAAAACTGCTAATGTCATACGAAACGTTCTGGTCAACCTTGCTGCTCATAACCGTTCCTTCACCGTGAGCCCACAGCGGCTGACCCAAATTGGTGAAGAAGTTGCAGAAGATGCCGCAGGACACGCAGCGTTCATAATCAATAATTGTGCTCCAAACCCCAGCCACCTTAGGCGTGATTGTCCCGATCGAAATGTCCGCGTTAACCGTCAGGCTTTCCTTCACGAATCCAAAAGTGGGCATTGCGTCATCGTCTCCTTGAAGCAGCAAATAATTCATGCTTAACTCGCCGTCGGCAACCATCTTAACACGCAGCCTGCGAGCGTATTCCAGTGCCCGTGCCTTGTAGAGGTCTTCACATTCAAAATCTTTAGGCACAACAACAACCCTGTCGCATTTGTACTGGTCTTTATGGGTATCCCACTCCTCAATGACCACCCAAGTCTCCAAGGGAGCAGGAAGGTCGTAACCTTTGACGGTTTCAAAAGTTTTATTCACCGACTTAAAGTTTCCCACAGTGGGAATCTGAAAGATAATCTTCTCAATCTTCTTCTCAACAGGTCCCTTCTGCCGTATGAGATTGCTTCTGCGCCTTAGCTTGAAATATTTACCGAACAGCAAAACGAAAAGGTAAAAGAGCGGTGAAAGCCAAATTACGGAAATTACATAAACAAGTAGGTCCATGCCGCCGTCAATCCTTACAAAAAGTTTCCGCGGCTACAAACCAAGCTGACGGATAATTCGCACTATAATGTTGGCTAGACAAGTCAAGCCAACGCAACCGATCAGCAGAGTACACTACCCGAACAACCTCGATATTGGTTACAACCAGACTATTTATAAGTTCATCGGAGAAGCGCCAAAACACGTTTAGCACATTTGGGCAAGCGCTCAAAAGAAACCCCACAGCTCCATCTTCAGCAAAGCCGGCACAAGAAGCCTTATCGAACGGGGCACAGGGAGAAAACACTCGACATCCAACGCCGCTCCCAAAGTTAAACCGCATCAAACCTACCCCAAACCTCTTGCCGATTACCGTCTATTTGAAAATCTGTTAAAAAGCTTTCTCAAACTTCCACCCAAATTCCCACCGAAGTTTCAAAGACGATTAGGCGCCGAGGATGGGATTCGAACCCATGCGGACTCGAGAGTCCACGGGCTCTCAAGGCCCGCGCGTTAACCACTCTGCCACCTCGGCACTGACAAGTCAACATTCTATTTCGCTCGCTCTTTAAATGTTTACCGAACTGTCCCCAAATAATCTCTCACGCTATGGCTCTATTTAGCAAGAGATGACGGGTTAAGAGGTGCTTTGAGCAAAGTAATTAACCATCAAGTCCCACTATCGTTGGCATGTCAGCACCAACGGTAACGATTGAAATCCCGCAGGATATACTGGACACTATTTACGCTGGCGCCAAACAACTTTACCCCCGCGAAAGTTTTCTGCTTCTACGAGGCAAAAGCAAAAAGGGCATAATCAAAATAACTGACCTTGTTCTGGCGCCCTTCACTGCCCACGGGCGTGGCACCGTTCATTTTAATCCTTTCATGTTTTCAGGGGATTTCTCGTTGGTGGGCACGGTGCATTCGCATCCTTCAGGCAACATATCGCCGAGCGACGTTGACATGAACTACTTCTTTGGGAGAGTACTAATGATTGTCGGGACACCCTTCGAAGGCAGAAACTGCATAGCAGCATACAACTGCAGAGCCGAAAAGCTACCCATCCAGATAACCGCGCCTATCGGGAAAGATATTGAAGAGGATTTTGACGACGACTTTTAAGTAGCACTCTGAGCCTTTTTCACAGCCGCTTGGTATTCCTGAATGAAGCCCAATGCGAATTTATCGGCGTTTCCCTCGTTACCACGATGCATATTATCGACCCCTTTGCTGCGCAGGTGATGATAAAATTCGTGGATTATTACAAACGGGTTCGCCAGCACGTCGCTGTTCATCACAGTGATTGTTTGGTTTTTCGCGGTGTAGCAGCCGTAAGCAGTAACCTTGTGTCCTTTGGGCAAGCCAACTTTCAGTTTGGGAACGTTGACGTTGTAGGTTTTCGCCAGCAACGTAAGCGCCTCTTCCGTTTTACCGTTGAGAACAAGCCAAACTGCAACTGGTTTAAAATTATCCTGCGCCATCATGCCGTCAGCAATACAGAGCACTTCAACCTAATTAAGACGCCCAAAAACCGTCGGTCGGGGGTTACTCGCCGTAGGTGCCTCTTCGGATTTTCTCAGCCAGCAAATGGACGAATTCAATCGGCCACACATCATCACAAACGTCGTCAGTCAATATTTTCCGTTGATGATACATTGGAATCAAATCGTTCTTAAGCAGCAAAATCAGCAGAAATTCATGGCCATAGGTTCTTTTAAAAAGGGCGTATTTGGTGGCTTGCCTTTTCGTCATTTCAAAATGGGGT
This sequence comes from Candidatus Bathyarchaeota archaeon, assembly GCA_963780185.1. GTDB lineage: Archaea > Thermoproteota > Bathyarchaeia > Bathyarchaeales > Bathycorpusculaceae > Bathycorpusculum. The sequence continues at coordinate 480,185 of CAWABA010000006.1, forward strand.
TCAAGAATTATTTTTCTTCCCTGAAGCTTACGCTCCAAAATGAAGTCAGGGGTGTACACTTCATTGTTAGGCAACGGGAAGCTGATGGTTTCGTAGCCGTAGGGAATATGCATTTTCAGAAGAGTCAGGGCGGTTTTCTTTTCCCAACCGCTTTTGTAGCGACTCATTTTTGCGTAGTAAGCTTGGGATTGCCCAGTTATTTTTTGCATGCGTTCCAGAAAATCAAGAGCCGTTTTCAAAGTGGTCCTATCAAGGGGCTTCTGCCGCAGCCATCTGCCCAGCAGGAAAAAGGGGTAATCAACTTTTGCTGGATCCTGTGGGTAAAGCCGTTTTGCGAAGACAGTTATTTTCTGTCTTGCCACCGCAGCTGTCTGTTCGTCTCTCCACAGGGATGGGGAAGCGGTCTCGATTACTCTCAGGCTCGCCGCCACGTTGGCGTTTTCCAATGTTAACGGGACGTAGAGGTCTTCGGGTAGGAGATGGTCGTAGATCTGCAGGTCGGGTGCGGGTCTAACCATCCAACGCATGTAAATCCACGCCTTGTCAATGTGTGGTCCGCTGAGGGCTTTCACGTTCTTGGCAATGTCCTCAACGAATTCGCCTGGCTTCCTAAACCTTTGAGCGTATTTCAACAGGTTCCTCTCAGCGTTGATCTTCACAAACAAGTTGACGGAAGCTAAGATTTCGCCTGCTGCTTTCTTGTTCGGACCCAAATCAGAGTAAAAATCTGATTTGACGATTTCTTCGTCGAAAATATGCCCCTTCTTAATCTCGAACAACGTGTTCCCGAATGCTTCATGCAGGTAGGAGAGCAGCATGCGGGCGTTTTCAGGGTAACCCACCACGGTATCGTCAAGTATAGAGGCGATCAGCAGGAAGTAGTGGGCGATGATTTTTCTATCTTCATAGTTTTGCGAGTACGGGTTGAAAAGCAGCCGGGGGCTCATGCGTCGGTCCCATTGGACGTCGGCGGCGTCAGAGTTCTTGTTTATGAACTCCACCAGTAGCGAAAGCACTTCATCGGTTGCCATATCCATACCCAGCAATGCATATACACGTCAGTAACTTAAAACCCCTATGTTGCAAACCGCGAAAATTACCAAAAAACATACAAAAAGCACTTTTGACCGCCAAGCCGCAGGAAATAGATTAATAGAGGCAAGAAATCCCAATATGCAACGCATCAAAGAAGACGAAGTGCCTATATAGGGAAACACCGTAAAAAGATAAGCACGCAGTGTGGGCCGGTCGTCTAGCCTGGTTAGGACATCTGCTTGACGTGCAGAAGGTCGCCGGTCCGAATCCGGTCCGGCCCACCATCCAATCAATCCCACAAAGCCATTTCTTTTCGTTAGAGGTTGTATCTTCATAGGTCGGTTTGGGAGCCGCATTGCGGGGTTACAAAATAAAAGATTTCGCCACATTTGCTGCAGAGGCGTTCCTGGTTGTTTTTCTTCTCTATCTCCTTAGAGCCGCATTTAGGGCAGCGCACCTCAACCGACATGTTTTTCCCCACTGGATTAGCAAAAGCTTGACTATTAAAACACGTCGTCTCTGATTACTGTTTCAAAAATTGCCGAATAAATTGTTAGAAAAATCCTCGCTCAGGCTGAAACATTCGAATTAATGGTTCAAACCCAACGGTCCATTTCATCCAGCAAGTTGTTTTCTTATTGAGCTCTTTGCTTTGCTTGCGGAATCAACTCATTCAGCTTACTAACCAGCTTCTCAGCTTCTTCTGTTCGAAGCGGAATATTTACATCTACGTCGCGCAATGCTATTTTGACTTCCCCAATTTTTTCCATTTTCACAGAATTAATGTTAGATAAGCGAATATGCAAAGGCACAAAGACGCTCAAGATACGACCGAAGGTTTCCCTCAGACCCGGAGTGTTTTCAAGTGCTTCCTCGAGTTCGTTTTTCACGTTTCCTCTCACGTCTATCTTCAACAGATCGTTGGTGACCCTAATAATAAAATTTGGATGATCAATCTCCAAAACCAAATCTGTTTCTGACATTTTTAACCTCTTCAATTCTCGTTACTACTAAAAACATGGAAATAAACTTTCACTCGCGAAAACGGAGAGCGCTACTTCTACAGCACATGCTTAAAATTTAGTTAAATTCAGTCAACAAAAAATGTACCGCGCACTTTCTTGAGCTTTAAATAGAATGACTGTCGAGCTCTCGGTTTGCATGCCATGGGACTTCGATTTGTCAGGTATATGATGGCAAGTCTAGCCGAGGATTAAACTCTTTTATGAAAACGCCATTTTTTCAGTTCATTAATCACGCTAATATATGTTAGCATACCATTATGATTACAGGGCGATTTTTTGGAGAGACAGATTAAGAAAATTTTGAACCGTCAGCTAACTCTTGAGGGCGCAGGAGTTAACTTAAAAAGAGTTTTGGGCAACGATGATGGCTCTACACTTGACCCTTTCTTGCTTTTAGACCACTTTGGATCAGACAACCCGGAAGATTACATCAAAGGTTTTCCTTGGCACCCTCATAGAGGAATGGAAACGGTCACTTACATGTGGGCAGGTGAAGTTGAACACGGCGACAGCATGGGCAACAAGGGCGTAATCAAATCCGGAGACATACAATGGATGACTGCGGGTTCAGGCATAATTCATCAGGAAATGCCGCAGAAATATAACGGTTTGATGCAAGGCTTCCAACTGTGGGTAAACTTGCCCTCAAAGAAAAAGATGGTTGATCCAAAATATCGAGGAATACTAAAAGAACAAATCCCGATGGTCCAGAAAGATGGCATGAAGATTAGAGTCATAGCAGGAAAGGCAGATGGAATACAAGGACCAGTTCGTGACTTAGCAATTGATATAGAGTATTTTGATGTAGAGTTAGCCTCAGAAAAAACATTTGAACATTCAACAGCCAAGCATGATACGGTATTTGCTTATATTGTCAAGGGCGCTGTTGAGGTTCAAGGCAAAACCATAACGCAGGGGCAGTGCGTAGTCTTTGGCGAAGGTGATTCTATCAAAATGCTCTCAAAAAAGGGCGGTCGCTTTCTTTTTGTGTCGGGTAAACCGTTGAATGAGCCTGTGGCTTGGAGAGGTCCTATAGTAATGAATACTGAAGAAGAATTAGACAGGGCTTTCGAAGATCTTGACAATGGCACTTTTATCAAAACAAAAAGTTCTTTAAACCCTAAGCAAAAAATTGACGTGATGTAGATATGAGTGCAAGAAAGAAAATACCAGTTGAAAACAAAAAGAAAAGCACTTTTCATGATAGTATAGATAACAAGGAAAAAGCGGTTGTTCTGTTCTATGCAACTTGGTGCCCGTTTTCCCAGCGATTCTTACCAGTCTTTGAAGAGTATTCAAAGAGCAATCCGAAAGAGTGCCTAAGCGTAATTGTCGATGAAGAGCCTGATGTCTGCGAAGAATACGCGATAGAATACTACCCGACAGTGATAATGTTCAAGAAAGGAAAAGTGCACAAGCGCCTAGACGCAGAGCCACATGTTGGCCTAAACAAAAAACAGCTTAAAGACCTTACTGAGAAACAGTAAGAGCCATAAGCGTTTCATTTTTTTATTTCGAGGATTCGTCGCCGTCATTGAAGCCTTCATCTATGTAATCGTAGATGACTAAGAAGCATTCATATTCGCACCCAACAAAAAAAAGATAAGTCGAAAAGTATAGGGGACAATGAAAATTCCTGAACTGCCACTAATGCAGCGAATTTTATTCGAAAGAGTCGTTCAGCAAAACACCACAAGGGTATAATAAACTCTACAAAAAATTTTGGCGATAAGGTTGTTTTTAAGAGCCCTGCTTATATACAAAATCACTGCCCTCTCCATGCCTCACTTTCAAACGCCACGGAACACATACAGACAAGCACACAGACTCTTTAAAGAGAAACATAAAAACGACTCACTCTCAACCTCAAAGTTTAACCTAATAATTCAATCACTCTTTTATTTTCGCATCCGCTACGACAGTTCTTAAGCGAGTTGAATTAATTTGGGTAATCGTTTCGTTGACAGATGGAGAAAGAAAGAAGAACAGCCTACGCTTGTAGAGAAAGTTAAAAGTGTAGTTAAACCACAGGAAAACCTCAAAGAACAAATCGGCATGGTCATTCAACGCATCGATGTTCAAACTAGAACTTTGGACGGCGCGGTGCAGAGGTTTCAAAGCCGAGACCAAGAAGTCTTCAACCGCGTGGTAAGAGCATTCTCAGAGAGAGACGAAGCAAGAGCCAACATTTTAGCCACTGAACTCGCGGAAATACGCAAAATCGAGAAAATGCTATCCCACGCCTCCCTCGCCATGCAAAGCGTATCCATGCGTCTGAACACGGTTTCAGAAATGGGCGACCTCGTCGCAGTGCTTAGCCCAGCGAAATCCGTCATAAACAGTGTCCGAACGGGAATGTGCGATATCCTGCCGGAGGCAAGCTCAGAGCTTGGAAACATCGGAAACTTGCTCAACGACATAGTCGGCTCCACCTGCCAAACCGCAGACATACCTATGAACACAACAAGAATGGACCCCGAAGCGGAAGCCATCCTAAAAGAGGCAGAAATGGTCACGGAAAGAAAACTCAAGGAGCAATTCCCCGAAGCAGGAGCAGACAATTCAACAGAGCGGCTGGCAAGCTTAGAGGCTTAACGGCTCTCTCTGCACTTCTTTTTTTTGCGGAAGATAAGAAAAACTGGTTTTAAGCGATCCTTACAATTGTCCTTTTCTTGGCAACGCCCATTTTATCTGTTATTTCTTGAAACACGAAATAGTTGTCTTCCATAGGCTGGGAGAGAAAATACACTGTGGAGTAGTGGGTTCCAACGGGGATGACGAGTTTGTTTTTTTCCAGAATTGTGAGGTGATGTCTTATTGTTTTGTAGTCGACTTTGAGCTGTGTGGCGAGTTGGTTTGCGTTTCGGGGGTTGTCTTTGACGCTTTTTATTATTTTTGCGCGGGTCTTGCCGCCTTTTGTTCCTGTGATTAGCCATCCGAGTAACTGTTTTAGGGGGTGATCATTGGTTATCATTTTGGTTTACCTGCAATGTTACCAATATACACTGCTACTATTTAAGGTAGTAGCTGCTATCATACTTAACAACCACCACTCACCCTAGCAGCTACACCAGCCGCTATTCGACTTCAAGCAGAAAAGCGCCAAAAAACTGCGGCAAGCCTTTCCCCAGCGCATTTTTTGAAAATAGGAGAAGGGTGGAAGTTGGGAAAAACTTAAAGAGCTACTACGAATGGTAGTAATCTGGTTGCAGGCTATGACTGAAGACAAAAAACCCGAATTCTCACAGTACAACATAGAAGGCAAAGCACTAGAAGCCTTTCTAGGCCCGTTGGAAGCCAACGTTATGGAGTCTATATGGGGCTCACGAAAAACGCCGGTTACAGTAAGAGAGATCTACGAGGCGCTAAAGAAAACCAGGGGCTTAGCTTACACAACCGTCATGTCTACGATGGATAGGCTGTTTGAGAAGCATCTTTTAGACCGCAAAATAGAGAAGGGCAGAGGCGGCTTGTATTATGTGTATTGGCCTTCGCTTGAGAAGCAGTCGTTTCAGAAATCCGCTGTTCGCGAGGTCCTGTCCAGCCTTATTGATAACTTTGGCGATGTGGTGGCTAACTGTTTAGTCGACGAAACCAGCCTGAACGAAGAAGAACGCAGCGTCCTCAAAGACCAACTGAACAGGAACATAACGAAAAAGAAATAGGTTTGGAAGTGTGCTTTGAATGGGTTTTGAAGGCATCCTGAACCAGATTTTTCAACCATACTTCTACTACTCAGTCATATTCCTGGTTGTTTCGTTTGCATGCGTCAAAATCCTCACCAAATACTGCAGCTTCATAGGCCAAAGAACAAAAAGCCTACTGTACATTTTCCCCTTAGCGCTGCCCATCGCAGTTATGCTTGTCGCTTTCCCATCCACAGTCATTCAAACAAGCATCCAGCAAATCAAAACCATGCCTTCAGCCGCAGCAGGTTCATTTCCGTTTGGACCTTTCGCGCCGCCCACACAAGTAGTAACAACAACCAGCACCGTGCTTTCGGTTACAGGCGTAATTTGCTACATCGGGTTGATTGCAGGCGCCTTGTTCGCGTTTTCGATGGTTCTTGCCGATGACAGGTTAGCGAGAAAGGTTCTGCATGTAATTCTGCTGTCTCCAGAAGAGCATCAGTGGCTGCAGGCAAAGGTGAGTGAATTCTCTAAAAAACTATCTATCTCTGCCCCAAAAATCGGAGTTGTAGAAGACCTTCGTCCAAACGCGTTCACGATTGGGTACGGTCGAAGGGCTACAATCGTTTTCTCTATCGGGCTGCTTAACATTTTAAACAAGGATGAAGTTGTCGCGGTGGCTTCTCACGAGTTGGCGCATGTTAAAAACAATGATTTCTTCTTCAAAACCATTTCTAACGCTTTGACAACCGTTTCCTTTTTCAACCCGCTTGCGTACGTTTCGGCTTCAACCGCTCAAAGGGAAAGGGAAATGCTTGCTGACGAACGCGCAGTCGCACTTCTTGAAAAACCGTCAGCTTTGGCAGATGCGCTTGTTAAAATTTGCAAAGCAATCCAAAACTTACCTAAAGAAAGCATGCTGGTCAACTTCTCATCAAATCTTCTAATCACATCTTCAGTTCTGCACAGAGTCGGAATCCTTGCAACACACCCGAGACTGGACACGAGGCTAAGACACATCTCTGCGCCCAAACCAAGCAGCAGCCGATGGAACCGCCGAAACACCCATTTGGCGCTCGTCCTGTCATTTCTGCTGATTTTTTCCGCGGTGGGAATAAGCTTGGCAATGGTAGATTTGCAGGTGAATTTCACAGCGAACTTCACTGCTTCACAGTACCTGCCGACGTTTCCAAGCAACTTTCAGGTGACAAGCTACCAAATGGGTCCAAGCAACTACACGCAGTTCTCGGGCGCGTTTACCTTCAACAACACGCAAAGCATTCACTTGCTGATTTACATCCCGAACTTCCCCCCAAATTTCAGAAATAACGCGGAAATGGGTTACAATACGGCTTTCAACGCGCAAGTAATCCCAGTTGGAGGATTCTTCGTGTTTTATCACCCGAATTCGTCCTACACGCAAATGCAGGCACCCATAAGTTTGCCTGGCCCTGTAGGAATGGGGTAGTTCGGTCGGCTATGCAGTTAACTCGTCATTTTTGTGACGGCTTCTGCCCACAAATAATAGACCACGCCCGGGCGTGTTTTCTTTTTCGTACCCAGTCACTCTACGGTTTTCTAGATGAACCAAATAGCCACATCTAGATAAGCCAAATAGGCAATCAAGCAAGCAAATCGCGGGGGCGGGGATGCAAATAGTGTGCATGTTTTTCTGAGACATACAAGCGCTAATGTTGTGTTAAGCTGCATCTACTTTCGATGAACCTTGACCCAAGAAGCAGCTACAGTTAAGATAGAGCCTACGGCACCCTACATCCCGCAACAGCCTAAGCAGACGGAGCGAAAAAAGCAAGTGTCGATTCAGGAGCTCGTTGAATCCCTAAAAAGCACCGCAGATGACATTGGACAAATAAGCGAATTGAGTTCGGAAGAAAAAATATTAGTAACTCAATTTTTTTCTTCTCTCCTTAAATTGATGCAGCCTCTATCTCCCACAATAGTCGTTGATCAATTAGCGCTTCCAGCTCAACTTGGCGACGTTGTCCAAGCTCATCTGGACCCCACCGGGCACCTAGTTTTGCAGTACGAAGACGACCACGTAGAGCTTAAGGACCTTCGTGAAGAAAAAAACCGTGAAATCCTAACCGCAGTCATAGAAGACGCCATGCCGAAATTCAAAGGATTAGCAAGCATGCAAAAACGCAAACTTGAAAACCGAATCAAGCTGCTGTCAAGCGTGACAAAAGAAATACAGAAAAGTGCCGAGGCTCTATCCGCCGCGCTTTCCGCCGGCAAATAGGCCTTCTTATTTTGAGCGAAGATATTTGGCTGTGAAGCCTGTTCCGTCGGCTGAAAGATTAGAAACTGAAACAAGCTGGGAATTGACGGCGTTGGTCATTTCTATTCTTGAGAAATAAAATGCCTTTATTGCTCCTGATTTGGTGTTTGCGGTCAGATGGCATCCTGTGAGGGTGGCGTTTGTAAAATTCGCCACGACGGTGAGTTTGCCGCCTACTGTTGGCCGCTCAAGTATCCATTCGCCTGAAGAACGCGTTGAGTTGTAGATGACTGTTGTGCCGAAGTATTGTCCAGTTGTTGAATCGCTCAGCTCAATGTTCCAGCGGTTTGCAGAAGAATCAACTAGACGCAGAGAAGCAACCACTATGTCGCCGGGAGAAACAGCTATCGTATCCATTCTTACGGCGTAGTTAGGCAGCAGTTCATACCAAGCATAGTAGGTTTGTTGCCCGCCAATCGCATCCTGCTCTGTTCCTTCCTGAATCAACGTGTCATCCAAGCTGTCCGCCGACCCCGATCCACACAGATGAATGTTCATCAGTTGCCGAAGATGCAACATTTGGAACTGTCCAGGAAGCGTTTATGGTGTTGATTTGAATTTTCGCGTTGGCATCTTTGGAAACAATGTATCCAGCCCAGCTTTCGCTTGAAACGCTTTCGCCTTGTGGGTTATTGGCAAAAACTGACAGCAGAACCGATAGAAAAGACAGGGACAGCACTAACAGTATGACCCAGACGACAACAAGCAGCACCGCACGTTTAGTAAACCTTCTCTTTTCCGCCACATAGTTCACCGATCAAATTCGACTAGCCTCGCCCGATGCGACCGCTGCCTAGACCAAAAATAATCAATTAACCTATGAAGATGCTTCAAAATAAAGTATTTGTTAAGAAGCCTCGTTAAAGAACTTGATAAAAAGATTTTTGCCTGCGAAGTTTTGAAATGCCGAATTAAACAACAGTTTGTTAAGCCTTAATTCTTTGAGGTTACAGATTATTTTTCATGTTTCAAGTGAAGCTGATGGTCAAGGGCGATTTTGGGTTTGCGACGGAACTCGCCAACACCATGGATTGGAACATGGCAGACGAAGACTTCCAATTTATGATTAGTCTGGAACCTGAAGGGTGCTTCGTCGCGTTTGACGGCAGGGAACCCATTGGCATCGCCACAAACATCAGTTTCGGCAAGGTAGGCTGGTTCGGGAACCTAATAGTTAAAGAAAAATACCGAAGCAAAGGCGTAGGAAGCCTTCTCGTAAAACACTCAGTAAACTACCTTCAAACCAAAGGCGCTCAAACTATCGGGCTCTACGCTTACCCCAACCTTGGCAGCTTCTACGGCAAATTGGGTTTCAAAGCCGACGAGGATTTCTCGGTTTTGCAGGCAGAAAATTTGCGCATTTTAAATTCCGAGGTTTTGCCGAGAGTGGGAAAGCAGCAGGTCAAGTCAATCGAGGAGTTTGACAGCCGATGTTTTGGCGGAGACAGGCAGAGGCTGCTTGAATCGATTATTCTTGAAAAAGGCAACTTGGGCTACTTCAAGTCTCAAGGCAACGAAGTTATCGGGTACGCCGCGGCTACGGTGTACGAGAAAATGGCTTGGATTGGACCGCTGGTGTGCCGAGAAGGCAGAGTAGACATCGCAGTCTCTCTTCTAAAGGCAGTTCTGCCCAATTTGGCGGGCAAAAGCGTTTTCACGGTTCTTCCAAAGAAAGAGAAAAGTGTCGCCGACATGCTTTTCAGCGTTGGCTTTAAGGAAGATTTTTCTGTCTCTAGGATGTTTTTAGGTAAAGCCGTGGCGAAAAATTGTATATACATGGCTGAATCTTTAGAGCGAGGATAAACCTTGATGTGTGAAGATAACAGTAAAGCTTTGGTTGAAGATTTTCTTAAAAGCTCCATGTCAACTGTGAAAATTCTAGTCAAAAAGCTTTCCACTTTCAAACAGGAAACACGGAGCAGGCAGGTGACACTGTTCCGTTATGTTGACGGCAAAAAAGTCAGCCAACAGTTCACGAGTAACCAGTTCTTTTTAAGAGGTTCCGTTGAATACACGAATCCCCAGTTGACCGTTGAAGAGGTCCAAGGAATCATTGGCACGCGGCTTCTTGAGGCTACGGCAAACTACTTTGACATGGTTGGGCTGCATGAACCCGACAGCGGTGACGTTTCTCAGCTCTGCGAACGTTTAAAGAAGCCGCCTGAAGGCTACATCGTGCCTTTCTTGCTGAACACTGACGATGTCGAGGCAGACCGTTACTCCATGAACCCGCTTAAGCAATCCATCGTTGACAGCGGGCAAAGCGCTTTTCCAGCCGCCTACGTTAAAACAGACAACCTAAAAATTGATGAAGCCTACGCGAAGAAATACGATGGTAGCTTGATTTCAAAGGGCGAAACGGAGCTGATAACCAGCAGTCTCAAGTCATCCAATGGTTCGTATTTGGATTTTGTTGATTCAGTAAAGTATCAGCAGCTTGAGCCTTTGTCAAAGTTTTTCGGCATGAACCTGTCGTTGTGTTCGCTTCGGATGCCTCTTTCAACTTTGAAGGGGGAAGCCAAAGACGGGGTTCTGCATCATATCATCGGCGAAAGCCACCGCGGCTACGACTCGGTCAGCGACGCCTACGCCTGCATGGGCAGAAGCATGTCGAACCGCACGACCCTGCTTACGGTGCCGCATTCAAAGAAAGGCTACGGCTCCAAACGGGCAGCCCGAGGCAAAATACACTTTGAAGGCAACAAGCTTCTCGACGTCGCCGTGAAATACAAAACCACCAAGCTCTACCCTAACGCGATGGATGAGGAGGATGTCGCGGTTGCCCACTGCGATGACAGCTTCGCAGTTGCGGGAGAAAAACTTTCAGACTACAGCTATGAAGAGACTCCTTCTTCACCGCAATTCTTCCTGTACTCGATCGGTTCGCCTGAGAACGCGGCTATGTGGCATGGCATCGGCGCCTTCGGTTCTTCAGGGCTTCTGACCAGTTACACTTCTGCGCATCATGCTTGCATTGAAGGTAGATTAATCAAGAATTTGAACACTAAATACGGCATCAATGTGGAAGTGCCTTTGCAGTTTAACCTTGCTCCAGAAGGCATGTGGAGCCATCCTATTCACCGAAATATCGACGCAAGCATCGGAAGCATCGAAGACCTCCCAGACTTGGTGCGCCGTGGAATGAAGATTGAGTATCTTTCAGCTTTCAAATAGGAGCGCTGCAGGCTTTGACGGCATTTGAATACGCGTTTTTTAGACTTTTGCGGTTGTTCAGAAAGCTTCCCTTTGACCCGCTTAGCCTTATGAACCAGAAAGTTATTTTCGCGGAGTACTTCAAGGGCTTCGAAAAAAATGCGGCTGTCCGAGGCATTTTCGGCGAAAAAACCCATGAAGTGCTAAGCCACCTAACCGTGGAGATAAGCTGGATTATGGGTTACATGTACGTGGACGGCAGCGATGGGCACCTAGTCATAAGCAAAAACTACCTGAACAACGGCGACAAAACCGACATTTACCTTGACCTGATCCATGAGCTTTGCCACGTTAAACAGTTTATGAATGGGAAAGAACTCTTCGACCCCCGATACGACTACGTTGATAGACCCACAGAAATCGAAGCCTACCGATACGCGGTTAAAGAAGCCAGACGTTTAGGGCTCAGCGAACAAAGAATCTATTGCTATCTGCGGACCGAGTGGATGAGCGACGACGATTTTTCACGTTTAGCCAATTCGGTGGGCGTCTACGTCTCCAAAGCTTCATGATAAACCCGCAGCATCTTCTTGGCGCAAAGGTCCCAAGTGAAGTTCTCCGCAACAAACTGTCTTGCGGCAGCACCCATTTTTTCGCGCAAACCCAGGTCGGACAGAAGCCGCGTCACCGCATCCGCCAACGCGTCGGTGTCCCCGCATTTAACCAGTAGCCCCGTTTCCCCGTTGCGCACGGCTTCGTTGACTCCACCTATGTTGAAGGCGACCACGGGTTTAGCCGACGATTGAGCTTCAAGCAGCACTATGCCTTGCCCCTCTTGGATTGAGGGCAAAACAAAAACGTCAGCGCAATTGTACGCGGCAACAAGCATGTCCGCATTTAAGTTGCCTAGAAACTTGAAGTTCCCCGAAAGGTTCGCAGAGCCCAAGGCGCTGACCAGCTGACTTTTCATTGGTCCTTCCCCTACAATCAGGAACTGGGCTTTCCCATTTTCTTTCACAATTTTCTCGGCTGCTTTAACCAGAAAAGGCAGACCTTTCCGCGGAATCAGGCTGCCGACGAAGAGCACGCAGGGCTCATCAGCTAACCCGAACTGCCGCTTAGCCGCCGCAGAGTCACCGAGCGGCTTGAAAACCTCGGGGTCGACGCCGTTTGGCACAATCCTTACCTTCGACGCCTCGATGCCGTAGTGTTCCTTTATTTTTTCAAGGGAATAGTTGCTGATCGCCACCACAAGGTTGGCGTTTTTGGCTGTTTCCTCCTCCAGCTTGGCGAGACGATGCATGAAGTAGTTAGCTGCCCGTCCCCTCAGCGATGCGGAGCCGCTTGTGCGTGCCTGCTCATACTCGTCTGCTAGTACCCCGTGAACCGTGCTGATAAACGGCTTTTTGATGCCTTGTTTTTTCAGCGTTCTTAAAAGTCCGTACCCGCTTACTGCGTGTGCCTCGTAGACATCGGCGTCTATGCTTGGAGCTTTTTGGGAGAGGCTTCGGTTAAAGAACCAGTTGTCAAAGGGGAAGAGTCGGTCTGTTGAGTGGCAGGGGACAAAGTTTACGCCGTTGATGTTGGCGGGTTCTTTGAAGCCTGCTTTGGTGGCGCTGTAAACCGTTATTTCCGCTTCGTTTGCTAATCGTTTCGTAGTTTCGATTATTCGCCTCTCTACCCCTCCGAAATAGAGTTGGGGCGGCTGAGTGTTTATGACGGCTAACCGAAACTTAACCAAACAATACACCTCTCGGCTTAATGTTAGGCGAGAATTCAAATTTAAGTGCATCCCTCGCCTCGTAAAAAATCGGGGCAGGTCAGTCAAGAAACTTTGACTGGGCTTAGTCAAGGAATGTTAACCAAAAGCGATTAAAAGCAACTTGAACCATCCACAAATGAGCGAAAATGAAGAAAATAACCGCAATATTACTTGCTTTCCTCCTAACCTCCTTAATGATTGGAAGCGCCAAGCTTGAATTCGCGCGTGCTTCTACGCCTGTAATCGGCATCATCAATTCGGATACCACATGGACAGAAGAGAACAGCCCATACAGCCTCAACGGACCCACAGCAGTGAACTTAGGGACAACGTTGACAATTGAACCCGGAGTAACGGTGAACTTCAACGGCTACTATATTCAAGTCAACGGCACTTTTGTGGCAAGCGGCAGCAATTCAGACAAAATTACCTTCAACGATGGAAAAATTACTTTAACTTATGTGAGCAACGGCTGGGACGCCCAGACTGGTTCAGGTAGCCGAATCGAAAACAGCATTTTAGCCAATACTTCAATATTTAGCGATGACGCCGTAAAGCTAAGCAACGACGAGATAAGTGGTGAAGTCCATGCAGGCAATTATTCAGAGCTCTCCAACAACAAAATAACAGATAACAATGCGTTCTTTCTGGGCGATTCCTGCAAAGTCGACGGCAACACCTTATCAGGGCAAGTCGTAGTCGGAAATAATGTTGAATTTTCCCATAACAAAATTGACCTCGCTGAATTAGTTACCGGTGCCTCATGCACAATCGCCTACAACACAATCACTCAACCGCCCCCGTCTAATAGCCCATTCAGTGGAGTCGCCACTGCTCTGGACGCAGGCGCATCTTCAACAATAACAAACAACGTAATTATGGGAACTATCACTGGGGCACCCTCGGAAATCTCAGGCAACACAATAGAGGGCGGAGGCAGCTACCGGTCTTACTTCGACACGGATACGGTTGACGTACCCGCGATAAACATAGCTTGTTACACATGCACTTTTTCGTCTAACCAAATACGAGGAACCGCTGGCACAGCAATACAAGCAAAACAAACAGTATTCACATCAAACAACATATTTGGAAGCGTAGACGTCGCCCAAAACTCAATTTTCAAAAGCAACATAATAAACGGAACAATATGCGGCGGAAATTCATTTGTTAATAACAAAATATACGGATACATCAGCTTAGCAGGTGATTTATCGAATATTTCGGGAAACTACATAGAAAATGGAGGCGTCAACTGCTGCAATTTCATCGCCCAAATAACCGACAATACTCTTCAAAACAGCAATATCTACAACGCAGCCGGAACCATCCTACATAACCTCATAACCGGCGGCGCAGGAATAAGCACAGGCTCAGCTCCCGTAACAATCACTGCCAACACAATAAGCAAAAACACCGTAGGAATCTCCGTGGGATCAGCAACCCCAATCATAAATGACAACAACATAGTAGACAACACGCAGAATAGTATTCTTCTGACAGCAAGCGCCGACGTCAACGCCTCCAACAATTGGTGGGGGACAACTGACACGAAATCAATAAGCAGCACAATTCATGATTCAAAAAGCGACTTCAACCTAGGCACAGTTAACATCATTCCAATTCTGCAGTCGTCAAACACCGCCGCAGTGCCTGACCCAAACGCAGTCTTGCCGAGCACGAACAACGAACCTACCCAAACGCAGATTACAACGTCCACGCCGCTCCCTACGCCAACACAAACCCATGTTCCGTCCCCTTCTTCCAAAAGCGCTCGTGAAACAGCTCAAGGTTCGCTGTCGCCAAGCCAATTCGTAATAACTGTCTTGGTAGGCGTCATCATTGCTTTGATAATTGTCGTCGCATTTGTTCTGTTGCTTCTGGAGCGAAGCAATGAAAGGCTAAGGGCGAGAGCCACAACGTAGGTTACTCTGTTTAACTTCGTTCGCCACTCAATTAAATCCCCCAGTCTCTTCAGTTTCAGCCTGTTCGCCCAGCAGATTAGCCTTTTTTGCCCAATTACGGGAGCACAAGGAACTTTATACTTTTATATAGTCTCTTGGCTTATTTTGCGGGATGGGATGAACGCTGTGTCTGACATCGAAGAAACCCAAAATGACGCATCAGGTTTACCTGCAAACTACGCGCCTCTTGCTTTGGAGAAGGAAATACGCGAGTTCTGGGTTAAAAACCAAATCCGCGAAAAACTTGAGCTTATCGAGCAGAACGCTAAGGGCTTTTTGGGGTACGTGGAAGGTCCGCCGACTCTGAACGGTATCCCGCATATTGGGCACGCCCGCGGCAGAGTGATGAAGGACGTGCGTTATCGTTGGAAAACCATGGAAGGCTTCTACATGCCGTTTTGGGCTGGATGGGACTGCCAAGGCTTACCCGTCGAACTCGAAGTTGAGAAGCTCCTCGGTGTTCGAAACAAGCGGGAATCCATCGAGAAATACGGGATGGAACGCTTCATTGAAGAATGTAAGAAAGCCATCATGCGTTACCATGCTATGTGGCTGTTAGCCGATGGGAATCTAGGCGTGTTCATCAACCAGGAGAAGGCTTACTGGACCTACAAAGACAGCTACATCGAGCGAGAATGGCAAATCCTCAAACGCGCTTGGGACCAAGGGCTGCTAGAAGAAGGCCACTACGTCGTCGCTTACTGCCCCGGCTGCCAAACCAGTCTAAGCAGCGCCGAAGTCGGCTACGAAGGCAGTTACAAAGAAGTCGAAGACCCATCACTTTACTTCAAATTCAAAGTTGCAGGCAGCAAAAACGAGTTTTTCCTCGTTTGGACAACCATGCCTTTCACCATAGTAACCGACACCATGCTTGCAGTTAAGCCAGATGTCGAATACGTGAAAGTGCAGGTTGGCGAGGAAATCTGGATACTGATGAAGCAGCGACTCGAACCCGTCATGCAAGAACTTGAAATCAGCAAATACCAGATTATCGATTCTATGATGGGGCAAAGCCTGGAAGGAACAGCCTACGATTACCCCTTAAAAGACCTCATTCCAAAACAAGCAGAAAACGAAACCAAACATCCCCTCGTGCACCACGTTATCGGGGAAAATTTCGTTGATGTAAACACCGCTACAGGTGTCGTTCATCTGTCACCTGGGAACGGCGAGGATGACTTTTGGGCAGCCCAACGCCGGGGGGTACCAATCTATGCGCCGTTCGATGATGAAGTCAAGTTTACAAAGGACGCTGGAACATTCGTTGGCGTTTTTGCAAGAGACGCAGACAAGCTTGTAGTTGAGGAACTCCGAAACCGCAACGCCTTCGTCAAGGTAGCCATGCAAAAACACGAGTACCCAACATGTTGGCGCAGCCACCACAAACTGGTTTGGCTAGCCCGAAAAGAATACTTTTTGCGCACAGACAAACTAAACAGCAAAGTGCTGCAAGCCGCAGAAAAAGTAGAATACTTCTTTGAAGAACCCAAAAACCGTTTCCTCGGCTTTCTAAAAGAGGGGAAGCCATGGTGCATCAGCCGCGAACGCATCTGGGGAACGCCCCTGCCGATTTGGACCTGCGAAAAATGCCGCGAAAAACGGTTAATCGCAAGCAAGAAAGAGCTACTTGACAGTGCACAGGAAGCAATCCCGGACAATTTCGAGTTGCATAAGCCGTGGGTTGACCGCGTGACGTTGAAATGCGGTAAATGCGGCGGAAAGATGCGTCGAGAGGACTTCGTGTTGGATACCTGGCATAACAGCGGTGCTTCACCCTACGCGCGTTTCTCCGATGAGGAAGTTGAGAAGTTTGTGCCTACCGATTTTCTGACGGAAGGCATCGACCAAACCAGAGGCTGGGCAAATTCTCTGCTGCTTGAACACGTCATCTTAACAGGCAAAGCTGAAGCACCCTACAAGTCGTTCCTGTTCCAAGGGCTCACGCAGGATGCAAAAGGCAGAAAAATGAGCAAAAGCTTGGGCAACGTGGTTGAAACCAACAAGCTTCTGGAAAAAAACTCAGCGGACCTTTGCCGATTCTACATGATGCGAAAATGTTCCTCCACTGACTTCATGAATTTTGACATGCAGGAACTCAACCGCCGCCCCTATCAGGTGCTGTCAACACTGTACCATCTAAGCAGGTTCTTTCTGCAAAACGCAACCTTCGACGAATTCAGCGCCAACAAATACACGTTGGAGTGGGCTACGAAAGCGGGTAAGCTTGAGGCTGCTGACCTTTGGCTTCTCTCTAAGCTTCAGGAGAAGATTGAGGATTACACCGCGGAGCTGCAGAGATGCGAATTCAACGCGGCTGTGGCGGTTCTGGATGACTTCGTGATTGAAACCTTGAGCAGGCTGTATGTGCCTATGATTCGCAAGGAACTTTGGACCGACGAACCTGAAACTTTTGAGCGCCGCCAAACCATCTACGCCCTGCTCCACCACACGCTCAAAACGGTGACGTTGCTGTTCAACCCCGTTACGCCCTACCTAAGCGAGGCGCTTTACCAAAAAATCTACCGCCAACTTGAACCCAGCCTGCCTGAATCCGTCAACATGGCAGCCTGGCCAACGCCAAACCCGAAACTCCGAGACAAAACCCTGGAAGAACAATTCGACACGCTGCTCACGACTGTTTCAATCGGTTACGCTGCAAGGCAGCAAGGCAAACTGAAGCGCCGTTGGCCTCTGAGCAAGGCAATTGTTGTGGCGCCGCAAAAAACCTTGGACGCGCTGAAGCATCTGGAAGCGATATTCTTGGAGTCGTCAAACGTGAAAGCCGTCGAATACGCCACCGAAGTTCCCGAGTACGTTGGAGGCGAAAACTGGGTTTCTTCGCAGATAGACGACGTCACCGTGTTCGTTAGCGGGCAAAGGGACGAAAAACTTCTTGGCGAAGGCATAATGCGCGACTTAGCACGCCGCGTTCAAGCGCTCCGTAAAGAAATGGGTTTTGTGCCCACCGAAGTCTTGGAGTCCGTACACATCGCCGAGTTAGACGAGGAAAGCATGGGTTTGCTTGAGCCGTATTTGGAGGAGATGGCTGGATTGGTAAGGGCAAGAAAAGTATATCTGCATAGCAGCTGCAAAGATGAAGTTGGCGTGGAATGGCATGAATCCGAGTTAGACAACAAAAAAATATACCTAAACATTCACTAGCCCTGACTCACCTTTATTTTAAAGCTCTGAAGTGAGAATTTTCGCATTAACTCTCCTGCAGAGCAACGTTTTTAGCGCAGTTAGCGGTTGCTTTTTGCTTCAATGGAGAGGAGTATCGTGCGTACTAAAAAAGTTATGTTAGTTGTGACTCTAATCTGCGTTTTTTCAAGTTTATGCTTAATCGCTTCATTTAGCCATGTTCTAGGCTCCCAAGGCGTTGCACCGTCAGATTGGCCGATGTTCCACTATGACCTCTCACACGACGGCTACACAACGGAGTCGACTGGTCCAATGACGAACAATGTGCTTTGGACCCACCCGCTTAACGGTTTTGTAACCTCGGCTCCCGTCGTATCAGGTGGGGTAGTGTACATTGGCTTGGGAGACGGATTATACGCCTTCAACGCCTACACTGGAAGCCAAATCTGGCGTTACCAGAACACAGCGGAAAATCCAGCTGACCCAGCCTTCTACCAATGTTGCGTTAGCGGCGGCGTAGTTTATGCAGGTTCATACGACGGCCAACTATACGCTTTGAACGCCAATACCGGTGCTAAAATTTGGAGTTACCAGACCAGTGGCGGCGCTGGCTACGAGAGCCAATATGCCGGTGATGTAAGTCAGGCTCCATGCGTTGTCGGCAGCGTAGTTTACTTCGCAGCAGATAACGGGTACGCTTACGCATTAAATACCGCAAATGGCAATCAGATATGGAGTTCCCAAGTTCCCGGCTCCTACGTATCAGGCGGAATATACACTGTTTATGCTCCTTCTTCGCCTACAGTTGTGGGCGGTGTCCTCTACATTGGTTCAGCCGGCGGCGCTTTAGACGCTTTTGACGCCTCAAGCGGGACCGAACTTTGGAGTTACTCGACTAGCGGCGCACAAGGTGTCACATCAACTCCTGCCGTCGTTGGCGGAGTCGTTTACTTTGGTTCTTCTGATAGCAAAGTGTATGCTTTGGCTGCTGGAACAACCTCCTCCACAGGGACCTCTTTGGCGTGGAGTTACACGACGGGTGGCGCGGTCCGGTCTTCTCCCGCTGTGGCTAACGGGGTAGTGTACATCGGCAGCACAGACGGCAAACTCTATGCTCTTAACGCTAATACTGGCGCTAAAATTTGGAGTTACCAGACACCCATGAACCCGACTAATCCAGGTGTCTACAACTGGGTTGATTCTTCCCCTGCCGTGGCTAACGGAGTGGTTTACTTTGGTTCAGAAAACTATGACGTCTACGCTTTGAATGCTGCTTCAGGTGCACTAATTTGGAGTTACCAAACTCCGTATGTTGAGCCTTCTTGTCCCGCTATCGCTAGTGGCGTACTGTACATCGGAGGCTATGGCGTATTCGCCTTCGACGGTGTCTCCGCGTCTATTTCTCCAAGCAGCAGCCGCGTTATGGATGTTGGGCAATCTCAAACTTTCACGCTTTCTGCTTCAGGGGGTTCAGGTTCCCTGAGTTATGAATGGTACGTTAACGGCGCCGACACTGGACAAACAGGCTCCACCTACACCTTCAACGCTGTGACTTCAAACGTTGGAACCGACAACATTTACGCGGTCGCCACAGACGGTTTGGGTGTGACTGGGCAGTCTAACACTGCGACCGTAACGGTGAACGCCGCTCCAAGCGCCACGGTGTCTCCCAGTTCAAGCGCGGTGGATTGGCGTGACGGTCACCAGATAACCTATACGGTTACCCCATCGGGCGGCTCAGGCAAACTGAGCTATCAATGGTACCAGGACAACTCACAAATAGACGGACAAACAAGCACCACATACCTAAGTTATGCTTCCTACAACAGTGTTGGCTCACACACCGTTTACTGCACAGTAACCGACAGCGCCACAACCCCAGTCACAGCCAACTCAAACACCGCTGACTTCACAGTGAACCCACAACTCAGCGTAACCGTTTCGCCCAGCTCCGCAACCACTCCCTCGTCCGTCACCGTTGACCCAGGTCAATCAGCCACCTTCACCGCCACGCCCTCGGGAGGCTCAGGCGCCTACACATACCAATGGTACGTTGATAGCTCGGCGCAGGGAACCGTAACATCCTCTAATACTCTCAGCTACAGCACAACTACACCTGGACAACACAACGTTTGGGTAGGAGTGTACGACGGCATAAGCACAGCGAGCTTCTACAGCACCGCAAACCTCAACGTTAACTACCCGCCCTCCGCGACCATTTCGCCATCCTATGCTAATATAGACGTCGGACAGCAACAACAATTCTCTATCTCATCCATGACTGGCGGTGAGTGGCCATTCACTTACGAATGGTACGTTAACGGAGTCGACACAGGACAATCAGGCTACACGTTCACCTATACTGCCCAAGCCTCAGACGTCAGCAGCCCACCAACCATCACCGTGGTACCCACCGACAGCTTCGGCTTAGCAGGAGACTCAAACAGCGTAACCTTGACGGTGTACCCAGCCCTGAGCGTATCCATCACGCCTGCCTCATGGACGATGAACGTTAGGCAACTGCAAACGTTCCTGGCTTCCTCTTCCGGCGGCACAGGAACAACAACCTACGAGTGGTGGGTTAACGGTGTTGACAGCGGAATGTCAGGGGCAACTTTCGACTACACCGCCCAACCCTCCGACGTCAACAGTCCACCAAGCATCTACGCGGTTGCAACCGACACCGCCAACGGACAAGCAACCTCCAACACCGTAGCAGTCACGGTTAACCCAGCGGAAAACGTAGGTTCAACTGCAGGCGCCTCAGCCCCCGTAACAAGCGGCTCAGTAACAGTTGACCAATCGGCGTCGACGGGCGTCTCCGCAACGGTCACGGGAACCTCACTGCAAAACGGCGAAACCTTGGATGTTAACTCCGCCTACTATGGCAGCAACCAGCCGTCGGGCACGGGCGCGGTTTCCGTAGGCGGCGCAGTTTTCTTTGATGTCGCTGTGTCGCAGGCAGGAGGCGCAGCCTTAGGCTCCGACGTTACAGTCACGGTTAGCTTCACTGACCCCAGCATAACCAGCTCCAGCGTCATCCAATACTGGGACAGCGCCAGTAGCAGTTGGGTGCAGGTCGTGACGACCTTCGCCGCTCCAGATACCGTGTCAGGAAGCATCCCCGCCGACGACTTAACCGGCACCACAATCGCAGTCGGCTACTCCTCTAATGTCCCCAGTGTCACTGTTTCCCCAAGCACTTGGACTATGGATGTTGGACAGGCTCAAACGTTCACAGCAACAGCCTTTGGCGGTTCAGGTTCATACACGGGTTACCAGTGGTATGTGAATGGGGCTGCTCAGAATGGCCAGACGGCATCAACGTTTAATTATTCTTCTGGTTCCGCGGGTTCTTACTCGATTACTGCGACGGTCACTGACAGTTCAAGCACGACTTCGGCTCAATCCACCGCTACAACGGTTACGGTGAATGCTGCTCCGACTGTAAGCATCGCTCCTGCTGGTTCGCTCTCTTTGAATGTTGGTCAGGTTCAGGCGTTTACTGCTACTGTTTCTGGCGGTTCTGGCTCCATCTCTTATCAGTGGTATTTGGATGGGGCTGCGGTTGGCTCTAACAGTGCAAGCTACTCTTATACTGCTGCGGGGACTTCGCATACGGTTACTTGTCAGGTGACCGATAGTGCATCCGCTCCGGTGACCTCTCCTGTTTCCAACGTGGTTTCTGTCACGGTGTCATCTGCCATTCCAGAGTCTCCCGAACTATTGCTAGGAATTGCGTTGGTTTTCTCAACAATCATAGCCTTGTCGGGGTTATCACTGAAAAGAAGAAAACAACCATGTAAAATCCAAGGTGTCCTTATTCGAAAAAACCAGCATGGGAAACAATAGTGGACACACGGTTATAGCGTAGGAAAATTGAGTTGATAAATGTGAGATATTATGAATGAAAAGCAAGAATTAGAACCCATTAATTTGCTAAAAGATAATTCCAAAAAAAACTTAATCAATCGATGAAAAGTTGGACAGTATAATCCATTTAAATCCTCAACCTTTGCCACCATAGAAATTGTTTGCTGACATCCCGACAAGCGCTTGAATAATCGATCTTTGGGGATGCAACAAAACAACTTCTTATCACCCATCATTCAATAACACTACTTTACAAGAAAAAAGCAGACGAAAAACACGAACTCGGCTGCGTTAGAAACTGAAGCATTGAACGAAAGCCTCAGGCACAAGAACATTGACAAAATGCGTAACAGAACCCTTATACCTAAACCTGCACTAAAGAGGCAACATTTGAGGAAGAAGATATGGCGGAAGAGGGAAACAACAACCATTTCTACAAGTGCCCCCACTGCGCATGCGTATTCTTAACTTCGGCTGACCTGCAGAAACACATGAACCGCTTCGGCGACCGCAAAGAAGAACACGAATTTTCTTACCGCAAAACACACGGAAGACTAGAACACGGGTACGGAGAAGAGTAAACTCACGCTAAAAGTCTTTATAGCAATTCCACGTAAGAATAACCTTAAATGAAATCGCTAAAACAAATTAAACTGCAGCTAGGAAGCTTTAAAGCCGGCACTAGCAGATCGTTTTTCAGTTCAAACCCTCGAGTTATTCGGCTCTTATGTTCGAGGGGAACAAACTGAAAAAAGCGACATAGATATTCTTGTTACATTTGAAGAGCCAAACGATGTTGACCTTTTTAAATTCATTGAGTTGAGGCTTTTTCTTAAAGACGAACTAGGCATTGATGTTGATTTAACTGAAAAGGACACTGTTAAACCCAGAATTAAAGCAAGGGTTCTTGAAGAGGCAGTTAAGATTTGAAAAAAGACTATACAATCTACTTAGAGGGCACGTAATTTTTCAACCTTTCGAAAGGGCAATTTTTCATTTGCTTCGAACATGCTTTCACCATGCTTTTGGAACCGAAACCTCTAAATGCAGTCACATAACTATTTTTTCGAAAGCTCAGCTTGGGCCGGTAGATCAGCTCGGTATGATCGCCGCGTTCGCAACGCGGAAGCCGCGGGTTCAAATCCCGCCCGGTCCATAATGCGGTCTGAACCCGTTTCGGTTCAAATCCCACAGAGCCGCAAACCCTTAAAAATGTCAAGTAAACATGGGAAAAATCCGATCTATTCTCTTGCTTCTTCAAGAAATCTTCGTTGTAAGACTATTCCTGAGTCGTTGAGGATCTGAATTAGTTGCTTTTCAGGTTCTATTATTGCATAGTGACGTTCTTGTTGAGAGCTATCTATTCTAACCACCGTCGTTGGTCCGATTGGGGAAACGGTGTATCCACAGTCGAGATGGAGATGACCGCTTAATGCGAGATTAGGTTTACTAACTTCTACCGCTTTTCGTGCTGCTTCTGTTCCCACTGTTCGGGTTATCCTGTCTCCATAATCAGGCAGCACAGGACTTTCATGAGTGCATAAGACATTGACGTCTCTAAGACATTCAGCAATTTGCACAAAAAGAACTGAGAAGTCTTTCTTGGAACGCCTTCTTTTTCAGAGTGCTTTTCATTGACTATTCCATTGATGAAACCGAACCGCAATCCGCATATTTCCCTAATCTCCCCATCTTCAGCCAAGACCTTGGAACCATCAACATTTCTTAAAGATCTTAGCAAATGGAAGTTGTCATGGTTCCCATAAACGGCATGAATCTCAACCTTCTCAAGAAGCTCTTCCCAATCTTCACGTTTCCACGCATAACCCCAATCACCTAAACCCACCAAAACTTCTGGTTGCGTTTTGTCTACGATCTTATGCAGCCATTTGAGAGACATTGATTGATCAACTCCCTTATGCAAACCCATTTCGAAGTGAAGATCGCTAATTACCAAAATCCGATTAGCCATAATTGGATATTTTAAATTAATCCAAATATATGATTTGTTAATCAGAATAGAATGCTAAATTGTTACTGAACGGAGCCATTTTCTTTGAAAATGCTAAAGCATGCTATATCTGATTTTTATATTGAATAGAGACACTTGATAACGTATGTTTGAGTACCTGTAGCTTTGTTGCCGCCATTGCCACGTTGTTCGCCGCATTTGCCTACATATGCTCGATGTTTAGAGGCAGCGCTAAACCTAACAGAATATCTTGGCTTATGCTGTGCTATCGCTCCTTTCATCGCAACTGCAGCCGCTGTATCCACTGGTGTTGGTTGGTCAGTTTTACCAGTGTTCATGTCTGGTTTTGCACCATTTCTAATATTTACTGCTTCGTTTTCTACCAAGAAAGCCAATTGGAAACTCACGACATTTGACTATGTCTGCGGAATAGTCTCAGGGCTTGCCTTAGTCCTTTGGTACTTCACTAAGGACGCCAATGTTGCAATTGTTTTCGCAATAGCCAGCGACGGAATAGCTTCTATACCAACTCTAACAAAGGCAGTTAGATATCCAGATACGGAGTCAGCTTGGCCATTCATAACAGGTGCCTTTGGAGCAATCTCAAGTTTTGCGGTTGCGAGACTTTGGACCTTCTCGGAATATGCCTTTCCAGCATACTTACTGATAATAAATGTTGCACTCTTTTCGTCAATTTATAGTAAACAATTGATCTCACTGTTGAAAAGTCTAACCCGATCCAGGTCAAACAATAAATAAATCTGAACAAGAGAGTTCAGCCTTTGGCTTGACTTTCTTCAAATTCCACGCAATCAAAACATCAAAATAGGTTAAGTTCTTTTTTGACCACGTGCAAGATTTTGAGTTATAACTGGTTACCCAGAAGGAAAAAGGATGTCTGAAACTAAAATTCAACTGCAAGAGAATAATGAAATTGCTCAGACTTGAAAAAACCAACTTTGCTGAGAATCGCCAACATATTAAAAGGGAAACTGCTAAGCCCGATAACAATTAAAATTTTTACAAATTATGCAATTCAGATCTTTCCTAAGATAATTGTCTTCTTTAATACGTGTCTTCAAAAGATTAACTCGGTGCATTTTTCAATAGGATGTGCGTCTATGTCGATATCGTTTCGTTTAATGATACCTTTTTTCAGCATTTCCTCGATAGATGGTATTACATTCTTTGAGCAAATTTACTGCGATTCTCTCCAAATCACAGTAGAAATGTAGTTTTTCGTCTGGATAGTATAACAACTGAGGCAAGCATCTACCGCCGCAGACAAAGCGTATTTCGCAATCTACACAGTCCTTTCTAAAATCTAAGCATTTTGATTTATCAGGAAATTGGACTCCGGTGAAGATACTTCCAACTTTAAACTCTTGTTTTCCAAGTAACTTATCACACATATAGCATTGTCCATCGGTATCTACATAAACGATCGATGAACCAACTCCGCATCATAGGGCGATCTTCGCTCAATCTTTGGAATAATAATGCGCTAACTATAGCTTGAAATGGTACAATATTTTTTACGATTCCTTTTCGCATTTCGTCCATCCAATACTGAATAAGTTCCTTTAAATCATAAGCAAAGTGATTCTTGAATTCTCCTAAAAGTCCAGATGATGGCGTTAAAGCATCATTTTCGATCTGACAGTATACATAATCAAATGAATTAATTACTCCTAGGATAGCTCTGGAGATAGAGGCGTTATAAGAAAGTGGTATTGTTATTCTTGCTAATATTGATGCTTTTGTGAGAGGTTTAATTTCTAAAACATTTTTCATTATTGCATCAAAAGACCCTTGACCTCCTCGATAGTTGTCTTGAATGTTTAGGTCGCCGTCTATTGAAACAAAGATATAATCTAAACTTTTTAGAATTTGAGAATCTACTTGATTAAGAAGGGAACCGTTTGTATGGAGCAGATACTTTAAGCCTTGGCCTTGAGTCTTGGCCATAAAATCTCGAATAAAACTTTGGTCCATTAGCGGCTCTCCGCCATAAAACACAATCGTCTTCTCTTCATTTTTACAATGCTTGTCTGCTAGGACGTAATTAACCGTTTCATGAATATTAGGAGTGGTTTTGGATGACCCTGATTGCTTGGCTATAGATAGAACGTCACAATACTTGCACTGGTAATTACAATTCTTCGTTACATAAATGTAATATTCCACTTAATTCATTGCACTCCTTCCCAACTCTCTTCTAGCAGTTTCTTCAGTCCTGTAAAACTTATTGGAGCCGGATTAATTTTTGGAAGCAAATACTCGTACTGTCTTTGTTCAAAAATGATTTTCGCTGTTTCCTCAAGAGCTCCATAAGGCACTCCCATACGTTTGTAGCCACCTTCCAAACCCAAGATTTTCACCAAAGCTTTCAAACTCGGAACAACAGAAAATTCGTTAGCTAAGCCAAACCGTTGCGCTAGATACCTTAACCTTATGCGGCTAGCCTCTAGATTGAACTCTACCATGAATGGTAGAACGGCTGCCACTGCTTTTCCATGTGGGATTCCAAATTTTGGACCTATTATCTCGGCGATACAATGACCTATATTTACGTCTGCAGGAGTACTTGTCGCTACTCCAGACAGCGAAGCAGCTAATGACATACCATCTAAAGCTTCATCATCCTCTCTATTTTCAATTGCTCTTTCGAGCCAGCGAAAACATAGTTCTGCAGCAGTGGTGGCAAACATGTTAGAAAAAGGGGTAGCCAACAAGGATAAGTAAGCCTCAAGACCTGTTGAAAGAACATCAATTCCACTAAAAGCTGCCACTTCTTTTGGGCAAGACCGAGTGAGTTGAGAGTCAACAATTGCAACATCGGCGACCACATCATCACCGCAGACAAAGTGTTTCATGCCGTCATCGCCTTCTATGACTGCAGATGATGACATTTCACTTCCTGAACCTGCAGTTGTAGGAATAAGAATCTTGCGAAGAGGCGGGGCTTTCCTCATTGAGGTAAAGTAGTCCGTTATTAGTCCTTCGTTAGTTGCCATTATGGACGCAACTTTTCCAATGTCGAGAGTGCTGCCGCCACCTAATGCGATAATCGAATCGAACCTACTTTCCCTGAACTTTTTCTGTGACCATCGAGGCTAATTGTATTGTCGGCTCGCCTAAGAATCCGGAGAAGACTTCCGCCCTTGAAGGCATCTTTTGCAACAACAGATCACAGAGACCAGTTTTACGTACTCCCTCATCGCTTATTATAAGTGGATTGTTTAACTTTAGTTGATTCATTACATCTGTGACTTTGTTAATGGCACCCTGACCAAATATGAAAAGTTTGGGTTGTTGAGACTCAAGTATCATAGTTAAAATGGATTGATTAAATTGCTTATACGCATTACTTTCCTTGGGAGTTCTAATTTAACAACTCATGGCGCAAGTTGGCTTATCTAATTCAGTTAAATCTTTATTTAATTTATTCTAAACCTTTGAAGTTGATGTTGATAACAGAATCATCTTTCATTATATCCAAAGATTGTAATATTTTGAAGATAATTACGACTAATGGCTTTAGTATAGTTAAAGTATCTAAAAACTTATAATCAACTTCAAATCAAAGGATTAATTCATGTCCTCACTTCCCTTCGAAGTTGCCTCAGGCGGATATGTTTTAGGGATAGGATTCGATCTTTTAGGTCGACTTAGAAAAAACATAACAATATCGTGGAAAGATTTCTCGGCGCATTTATCGGACACTCCTCTCGACGAAATCAAATGTGAACAAATTCGCGATTTTTCGCCCCAGCTTGCTCGTTTTAATATTCAGGAATTTGCTATGCAGAAAGCAATTAGAGAATGGCCGGATGAGTTTTTGTTAAGACTTTACAGGCGAAAGAACCTAGTAATGACAGAAAAGGGCTTGAAAGGTTATGTTACCATAAAAATATTTGACGAAGACATAACTTTATATGACCTTCTTTCTAACCGAATATGCGATAGAAAAGTTATTCAATATTCGGATGATTTTGAGCAAGTTAGGGATTATCCTTTTGTAAAAGGAAAGGAACACAAAATAGACAGTTCCTTCAAGACGAGAATTAGAGTTTATTTACATATTAATCTTAAAGAAAAAGGCACATCTCGTGATGACTGGGAGGTTTCACGAGTCGCGAACATATCAGCTTTTGTCGAACATATGCCGGCAAAGGGCGAATCCTTTGATTACCACACATTTCTGAAGAACATTCGTTCTTTTTACGTAAGCTTAAATGATAACAACATTAGGAATTTGATTAGGAAGGAAGAAATAGGTCTCTTACGAACTCACTTGCTGCAAGGCGAGTTTAGACCTCCGGAATTCCCCGAGGAGACGCCCTTGTTTGATCTTTATAGCTTTCTCGCTTACATCGCCTGGGCAAACGTCATTAAGAAAACTAGAGAATTAGTTATTGAAAAAAGCCGAATAGTGTCCAAGAAAGATGATTACTCTAAAGAATACCTTGATCTAAAACCTTTCATTCAAACGTTGCAAGAATCTAGAACCTGATGCTTCATTTGAGATAGTGAGTATCAAACTTCTCAAAACGCCTCCCCAATTTGGCTCGCTATCTTTGAAAGAATCCTCGCAAGATTGGGTAAATTTCGTAACAGATTTTTTGGTTGATACAAAAAATGTCACTGGTTCATACTTGGAGGGAATTCGGAGAAAGGTCAAGTGTGAAACAATTTTCACGAGTCAAAATGAATACTTTTTTGAGAATAATGCCTTATACTTTTCCAATTTTGACGAAGATCCAGATGAGGCTTTCTATCAAGATTTCAGGGTTGATTTTGAAGAATGGGGACACAGGAGTTCTCGTAGCTGGGCAATCATGCTCGTTGATATGCTTTGCTCTTTATCAGAGACTTTCCTTCTTCATAATGCAGAAATTGAAAAGCATGTGGATGACAATCAGAAGATACCGAAAATGCGGTGGCTTGCCCAAAAAACAATTGGTAAAGACCAAGCATCTGAGATGCGAAGACTCACTCAAGAAGCAATGAAAGACTTTCGCTCATACTATGATGTCGATATTCTAGCTAATTCGTTCTATAAAGAAAGCTTTGAAACAGCTAAATTTACGTTTAAAATAGACTCTTATTATAAAAGGTTGCAGGAAAGACTAGAGTTGTTTTCAAATTTTGAAATAGCTTCTGAAAATGCGTCATTAAACAAAAGAATACTGTTATTGACCATTTTAGTCACTGTAATTGGCGTGTTAGAATTACTCTTTTCTCTTTTGAAATAATGGATGAAAAAGATCAAATGAATAAACATCATATCATAACATGATTTCAGGATCCGTGGGTCGACGTGAAAACGCCTATAATCTTTTCGGAAAACTGCTTGGAATATGGGAAAAGGCGTAAAGAAAGTCCAAGTAGAGTGAGATCTGTGCAGAAAGCACTTGAAAGGGAAGCCTACTCTTTTTTATCCCCTAGTCCCGCCTCTAAAGAAGATTTGCTCAAGGTACATAATTTGGATTATGTTGAAGGTGTAATGAGCGGCCTTTTTGCAGATAGGGAAACGCCTTCTTTTGACAACATTTATGAATATGCTCGTCTTTCGGCGGGGGGTGCAATACTGGCGGCAAAAAAAGGAGGCTTTTCAATTATGAGACCACCAGGGCATCACGCTGGAAAAAATGGCCGGGCTTTATGCGCTAAAACCAGAGGGTACTGCTACTTTAACAATATTGCTATTGCAGTTAAAAATATAGATAGACCGACTTTGATATTAGATATTGACGGGCATCATGGAAATGGAACACAAGAGATTTTTCAAGGCAACGAGAAAGTCACTTATGTATCTTTGCATCGCAATCCAGAATATCCCGGCACGGGTTCCTTTTCAGAGGGAAACTGCTTGAATTTCCCATTAGATCCCGACTGCGGTGAAAAAATTTACCTGAAAACATTCGAAAAAGCTTTGGGAGCCGTCGCCGAGAAAAAGTTTGATGCAGTCGCAGTTTCGGTGGGCTTTGATACTCTCCTTGGAGATATAGGGTCACTTGGTCTAAAAGAATTGACCTACAAAGAAATTGGCAAGAAGATAGCGGCGCTTAGAATCCCTACGTTTTTTGTTCTTGAAGGGGGATACAAAATCCAAAAGATAGGATTATGCACGAGCTATTTTCTGCAAGGTTTCGAGGGATAGCATTTTCAACTCGATTATTACGGTTGCACTTTTTTTTAAAAAATCGTGCGAAAGTCAATAAGTAACTTTTTCGATAGGAATTCTGCAGGGTTTTCGATGCGGCTAGGCTCTCTTCTTTAGATATTCTAAGTCGGCGTCCAATTCGCGAAGGTCTTGCAAGCTATTTTAAAGTATATTGGATCAGTAGCAAGTGACAATCGAAAATGCGTTCTTTCAGTTTGAGCGAGATCTCGAGAAGAGATAAAACAGGCTTCCGGAACAGTTGAGAGGCCAACGTCATGAATCAATTCAGAAGTTATTCTTATTGGATCTTTGAATCTGAAGTCTTTCCTTGAAAACATAACATTGTAACTTTTCATTTTTTTGGGGCAATTCTCAAGCTTTGAGTTTAACAAAGCCTTGAATATGTCGAAATTATGGTGAAAAACACTTACCTGTCTTTCAAAGTGTTCTATGTGAATTCTGTAGATATTGTCAAGGTCTTCGGAAAGAAATATCTTTTCAAAGAATTGCCTGCTTTGTCTAGACCTTATTAAACCATCAGAATCATAAAGTTGACACAACTTTTTACGGTTTGGTTGATCAATTTTGCCCTTGCTGTTTTTAGCAACATTTTCCATGCGTAACCATAAATCCAATATCAGCGGAGTTACTCCAGTCATTGATGGATTCTCGGACAGGCGAAATTGCCATTCCCCGATACCTTCAGCCATGGGTTTAGGGCAGAATGCCCAACCTAAACGAAGACCTGGAAGCGCACACGTTTTTGAAATTGAATTGACTATAATCAAACGGTTGTTGATGTCTGAATTTAATGCCGTAGAAAAACAATTGAATTCTGCATCTGGACCGATGTCAAACTCACAAACTCTATCGTAAATTAACCACGATCCTAGTTGTTTTGACACCTTTAAAATTCCATCCAGAAAGTGTTGGTCATACGATTGACCAGTTGGATTCGATGTGTTACAGAGCACAACAACGTTGGGTCGAAAATGATTCATTGCATCCATTGCATTCTCCACGAGAACAGGCGTAGTCGGATCTTTGGGGATGACCTGATAAAGCTGACCTCCGGTCATCTTTACTACTCTTTCAAAGATAGGATAAGTGTAGTCAATAATGAGTACTTTCAATGGTTGCAGTTTTGCTATGTAGCTCATTGCTCCTGATATTGCTCCAGCTGCACCAAACGTTACTACAGCGGAATGAGAATCGGAAAGTTGAGTAGCAACCTGCCTCCCTGCTCCAAATGACTCGTAAGCTTCAATCATTTTAGTCAGAGGTGGATACCCTGTGCCATTTGTGTAACACTGCAAGAGGTCCGTTTTATCATACTCTCTTCGAAGAAAGGACCGGTATAAGGGAGGAGGGTCTAACTCATTCGCACCTGAGGATAGAAAAAAAAGTTTCGATCGCATTGGTGTTTTGTAGACAGCTAGTTGCTCGTCCACAATGGCGGTTAATAGGGTATCTCCGTAAGGAAGGAAATCTTTGGTATTATTCATTTTACTCATTTATACAGCCTCACTCAAATCTGCGTGAGAATAACTCTAACAACGGTCTTTTTAGAAAAATGGAGGTCATTCGATAATAACCCCTGAGAAGATGTTTGTCAAGAAACTACCTTCTTTTTTTTCCATAATTGAAGTAATCAGGATTCACCAAATGTGCATCCGTTCCCGTTTTCAGAAGGTTAATAATAGAAATCGTAGCCATATCGCCAGCAGCACGAAGTGCTGAAAATGTGTTGTATCCGGCATATTCTTTTGACCAAAAAAACTGACCAGGAGAAAGCGTGCAGGCTTCTTCTAAGGCGTCATTTGGAGGAAAATCGTATGCTGCTCGCAATCGTCCTTTTTTAATTTCCCTTGTAAGCGCGGCTGAGTTAACAGCTTCCGGATAGGAGACGTTTATCACCAATCCTCCGTCTTGAATTTGAGCAAGCTCTTTCGGACTTAAAACCTCACCGGCCAATCGGTGAGTATGAATGCTAATCACGTTGCACAATGACAACAGGTCTCTCTTAGGTAGATATTTTATCCCGAGTTTTTCCTCTGCCGTAATATGTCTTTTCGAGCCATAATAGTAGATATTGTTGATCCCGAGATTTTTCAACAAATCGGCAAAAATGGTGCCGATATTCCCTAAGCCTATTATGCCTACACAGAGTTCATCTAGTGAACGACCCATTAATTCCATCACTTTGCCTGTTCTTCCTATGTCAAAGATATTCCTTATCATTGCAAGCATGAGAGTCAATGCGTACTCAGCCGTTGCATTAAAATCAGCGCCCGGACAGTTAGCAATTGCAATCCCACGTTTAGTGGCCACATCACAAGCAGGGATATAAACTCGATAGTTTGTACTATTGTACACGATAGCTTGAAGAGATTCTGCGCTGACTATTACTGTCTCGGTGACTGTTTCAATTCCACCAAGGATGTACCCAGATTTTCCCTTTAGAGCGTCTATTAGCTCATTTTCTGTTGCACAATGAACTGATAAACGGTGTAACTTGAATCCTGCATTTTCAATCTCTTGTTCGTTTTTTTCTGAAAGCAGATTGTCCGTGACCAAGATTTCTTTTGTAGGCAAATTTATCAATCCCTATCAAACAGGTTACGAATTGGTCCTTATTCAGCATGTCAGTCGCAACGGAAGATAACTGATACTCTCGATGAATTGAAATATGCTCATCCAAATATTTAGACAAAGAATTAAATTAATAGTTTACTGATAAGTCTTGGGGAGAAAAACGATGAGTGAGAACGAAATGCTTGTTTGGTTCCAAATAGAACCGTATCTTTTTATTGCTCGCACAATTAAATCATCCCCAAAGACAGCCCGGAGAAATATCAAAATCTAGAAGAGAGCAAAAGAAATTGTTGGTTGGAAAAAGATTCTGGGTTCGAAAAAAATTAAACGAAGATAAAACTGGCGAAATGTTGGGCAATTTGGAAAAAGCAGGTGCTATCGAATATACTGGGACGAATTGGAAGATTACACCAATAGGGCAAAAAGTTCTAGAAAAATACTTTGAATGAATCCCCGACTAATGTTTATTATTTTACAATAGCGCCTGAGAGTTTAACTAAACACAATATTTCGCGTTTAATTAAGCCATTTTTATTTGCTTTAAGAGGCACAGACATTTCCCGAGCAATCACTAGATAGGACCACGTTTCCTCTTGATTTCATTGAGTTCTTTGATAAATCCTTCATCATAGATATTCTCATGATTCACATTCTCCGTGTGTACATTATCAAACCCCTCTGAGTAGGACAAGTCAACCAACCAAGCTTTCCAACATTTCCATTCTTTTTCCATTTTTTTGTTTTTTTGGTCCTTCCACGCCCTTTCGAATAGACCGAAGATTGCGTCCAAATATGAAATTGTCATTTTACGATTCCGAGAATAGTTCGGATCTTTTCCATCATCCTTCTTCTGATGGTAAAGAAAATCGTTAATTTCAGGATGAGACATGACTGCTAACGAGGCGTGCATAAAATCGGTGCGCAATCTTTCGTAGGCTAAATTTTTTGACTCTTCATTTTCCAAAATTATTTCGTAAGCCAAAACGACAAATGTTATGGCGAGAACAATGCCTGTCAGTATTGTTGCTCCAGTGGTGTCGATTGTAAATATTTTGGCAGAGGCAATAAATATAATAGCAATCGCAAACGAAATTAAAACCAAAATTAGATAGTGGCGATTGACTTTCATTTGTATTACACCAAAAATGTGAGTAAGCGCCTACTCCTTATTAGTTTTTGCATTTACGGACCAACCTATTTGGATGGTGAGTTGCACAAGACACCTTTTTTTCTCTTTCACCAACTGGATGAGGTCGGAACCCTTTTGGGTTCAAGGATCTCCAGCCCCAAACCGTGGTATAAACTTGCGAAAATAGTCTGATTTTGCAAATTTTAGCAAAAGAGCCTTTTGTGGTTTGAACCCAATTGGGTTCAAATCCCGCCCGGTCCACCAATTCAACCAAGTTTTTCTTATTCTGTCTCTTCTAAGAAGAGAATGCTAATGCCGAATGGTTTTTTCCGCATTTCATCCGCTAACTCTTGTTCTTGGCGGGCAAAAAGGGCGGCGCCGCTAATTCTATGAGCCAACGCTAAAATGAAGCAGTCGGGAAGCGAAATCGCTCTTTTGCATTTGATTTTGGAAGCTTCGTTGATCAATCGTGAGGTTTCTTCAACCGAAAAATATCCTGAAGCAAGGAGTTTGTTCACTTTTTCAGTTGACTGTTCCCATCCAAGTTTTCTGCAAAGGATGTACCGCAACTCTGTGACGGCAAGTTCTGTTGTATAAGCGTCAATAATTTCTGTTTCAAGGGCTTTTTTGAGCTTCTGCCCCAAGTGGTCGCAGTACATTAGCTCAATTAGTGCGCTTGTGTCTATGGCTAATTTTCCTTTCAAGTCTTTCATCATCAAGCTTCCGTTCTATTTCTAATTCTTCAAGCGCCTCTTTTACTCCAGTGGTTGGGCTGCATGCTTCTTCGAGCAACTGAGGATTTTTCTCCCGCTGGTCCACCAAGAAGCGTAGGGCGTCATTTAGATCAACTCGGCGTCCCAACTTGATCTGAAGTTCGGATGCAACCTTCAACAGTTTTTCTTTAACATCCTCAGTAACCGATATTGTAGTCATAGAGATCACAGCTATTATAGCAGCTATAATAGATATAGCTATCTGCCCTGTCCACTGAATCGTTTGTTGGAACAACTCCCCTGACTCCGCCAGCGCCACCCAAAAGTCGCAACCCGCAAAAATCTTCAAGCCTCTTGAATTGGAAAAACCAAACCTAAGCGAAACTGAACCTGCTGCCGAAGGAACCGCCCGCCCATAATCCGCCCATAACCGACAATACCGCCTACATAGAGTCAACATGGCAAGTCGCAATCCGCCCATGCACACGAACAACCATCAAACAGCCCCGTGTCCTAAACCAAAAAAGCAACCCAAAACGCAACCTGCCACCCGCGAAAGTCGCAACTTTCACCAAAACAAAAGTCGCAACAAAAAATAATTCGGGCAGACAAGAAAATGCAAAGCCAATCCAGAGGCAGAACAGAACCAAAATCCGCAAAATGGGCAAGAACAGCCCTTTGTTTTCTTTTGTCGTGGGATATATCGATTTTCGATATATGTCGAAAAATAAAATACGCCTTATATGACGACTCACTACACTGAGGTGTATAGGAGTGTAACACATGAACAGCACAACACAAATACAGCAAGACCTAAGCGGGGACTCAGCAAACCCGATGCCGGTTTGCCTAATCTACTTGCGGAAAAGCGAGAAAACAAGGCAGAAACAGGAACCATAAAAGAGCCACACCATTTTTTACGGTAATCATGTTCTAAACAGGTTGTTTTTGTTCTTTTGCAGCGTGATTGTTATTAAGACCTCTTTTTAATTCTCTTAGCATCTGCAGAGAGAGGAAAATGGAAAAACTCAAGTTGCTAACATTCGCCGCTTTGGCAGTTGTAATGTTGGGTGCACTGTGCATTTCTTCAGCGTTCGCCACAGACACAACAAAGTTCAGCCTTGCTTTGGCGTCAAATCAAATCCAATACAATATTCCTGCAGGAACCACATTTAACGGTTCAATCGCCACCACAGGCATGGTTCGGTTCTGGGTAACCGCACCCAATGATGCCCAAATCGTCAACTTAGGCATAATAGACAACGACCGCAGCTTCGGCTTCGTTTCCCAGCAAAACGGAACATACACCTTCAACTTCGAAAACGACCTCCCCAACACGATTACAGTAACCTTCTCCTACACCGCTGACCCCCAGCTTCCAAACACCAACAATGGAACCCCCCTAACCTACATCGCCATAGTGGTAGCAGTAGCCGTCGTAGGAAGCATCATCATATTCTTCGGCATACGCCGCAAAACCAAAAAAGTAATAGCCGCCTACCAAAAACAAGAATCACAAGCCAAACAAAACGGCGGCTCAAACAAGTAAAACGCGTTCCGCTTCGAAACTGGTTGGCAACGGGAAATTCTTAGGCGTTTGTGGTTAGATCTTGTTTAGTTCTTGTTTTTTGCGGTGGATAGCTGCAACCGTTGCATGCACGTTTTTCTCTTCCACAACCAGTATAATCTGCGACGTATGAGGGGCAAAAACGCCTCGTTTAATGTTGATTCCTGAAAGCGCGCTAATAGCCATGGAAGCGACGCCTGGAGAATCCTTCATTCTGTCCCCAATCAAGGTAACAACGCCTAAGCCATATTCAATCCGCATTTTCTCATCAAACCTCTTCAGCTTCTCCTCACTTTTGCGCAGGAAATCAGCGTCCAAGAAGAGGAAGTCGCGGATTCTCTCGCCTGTCTCAAGGGCTTCAGCGCCCAAATCTAAAAAGTCGTTTCTCCGCTCCCAAATCCGCAGCAAATCTTCAAGTGAACGGCTTTTCTCATCGTTCATCGTTAAGATTGCGCAGCCTGATTTGCCAGTTAAGCATTTCACTACTTCTCCGCCGCAGGTTTCCGCCTCAATCGCCGAGTACATTTCGGGCTCATCAATCGGCACCACCTTAAGCGGCTGACTGAACCTTCTGGCGATGGCTATCGCGGGGCTCTGCACGATTTTCATGCCCATCATCGACGCCTTATGCGCTTCGTTGTAGGTGAGGGCTTTGACATGTTCGGTTTTCTGTCCCTTCACGATTTTTGGGTCGGCGCTTTGCAGAGGCACGTCTTTGTAGAGAAGCGTTTGGGTGCTGTACAGGTCTTTGAGCAGGCATGAAGTGAAAACCGCCGTTAAATCCGACCCGCCTCTCCCCAAAATGGTTTCTAAGCCATCTGAGGTCATGCCTAAAAAGCCAGCTAAACAGAGAATTTTGCCGTCTTCCAAAGGCCCGATTAACGTGTGAAGCCTCTTTTTGCTTTGCGCATAGTGAGGTACGGCGTCCTCAAAATTGTCGTCTGTCACAATCGGCCACTCTTCCATCGAAACACGGCAGGAATCTAAACCGTTGCTTTTCAAAATGTAATCCATCAGAGTGGACATGGCGACTTCGCCGCCGAACGTGAGAATCCTCGCTTTCACGTTGCCGCTGAACCGTTTGTTAATAGAGTCAAGAGTCGCCTGGGTCAACGCCTCGTAGTTGGCTAAATCGGTTAAGGCTTGCTTTTGCCATTTGTCTGCGACATGAGTTTTTACGAGTTGCTTATAAACTTCGAAAACGGGTGCAAGAGGCAGAGTGCATGATTGTGCGTAGGATTCGCCGATGTTTATGAGGGCGTCGGTGGTTCCCATGGGAGCTGAAAAAACAATGATGGGGCCAAACCCGTCTTTTTCCCGAATTTCCCTTATCCGCTTAATGATTTTGGGGATTCCTTTTCCTTCAACATCCAGAAGGCTTCCGCCAAACTTTGCTACTGAAAGAGATTTGAAACCGCATACCACCCTAACAGAAGAAGGCAACTGAACTCTAGCTTTAATAATTTTCCTACATTCCCCGACATCGCTGTTTGTCACCAAAGCTTTTTGGTGTTGGCGTTTGTGTTTTTGTGCAAGGGTACCCGATAGGTAGGTAAAGCATATACGGAAAGCATATACACTTTGCATCTACAACCTTCAAATAGAAGAGAAATTCATGCCAAAAATCGACAAAAGCTTCAGGTTCAACCCCCAAACCTACGCTAACTTCAAAGAATTAGCCGCAAAAAACGGATACACCGCAACAGGCGCCCTGGAAAAGTTCATGGCAGACGCCGTCAAGTTTGGGCTGGCTTTTCCCTCTGGCAAAAACGCGGCTGTCGAGGCTGAAGCCCGCGTCATGCTGGCATGGCTCAAAGAAGGCAAATACGGGGTAAACCTAGCGGCAAAGAAGAAACAAGCACAAGAGGACGCCTACTCCAGTCCGCCAAAAATCGAAGACACCCAGTTGAGAGAGGACATCGAAGAAACACTCAAAAAGATGCCTTAACCTCGCCAACCCCTTCAAACTTAAGCAGGCATAAAAAGTGCAACACGATAGCAAAGAACGGTGGTTGGGATAACAATCTTTTCCGCATGTTCCTTTGCCTTCACGGAGAGTTAGTTAGTCAACAAACTTTGACTTAGCCCAGTCAAGAAACTTTTACGAATAACCTTTTATCCCCAGTCATACCCACTGAAACACATGCGAACCCATAATAGAAGTTTAGCATTGTTTACAATTCTAATCATATTTTTCTCAACCCTGCTGATGATTGATTACGTGCCCTCTACGTTAGCGCAGGATGGAACAACTGTAACCGGCATCCTATCTTCAGACACAACTTGGACGCTTGCAGGCAGCCCCTACAACCTCACGGGTCCAGTGTCAGTCAACGTAGGAGTAACGTTGACGATACAGCCGGGAACAACCGTTAACATTGGCAGCTACTACCTCCAAGTCAACGGCACTTTAACCGCTGAAGGTTCCAGCGGGAGCCCAATTCAGTTCAACGGCGGGTTACTTCGATTCACCCCAATATGCGTTCCATGGAACGAAAACACGGGAAGCGGCTGCATCGTCCAGTATGCGAATCTGGTGTCAACTTCAGTTTCTGCCAGCGTAGCAATAAAACTTGACCAAGACACTGTTTCAGGCGGCACCATCACCCTCGGCGACAACTCCGCGATAACAAACGACAACATGGCGGGGTCCGTTACCGCGGGGAACAGTGTAATATTCACGAACAACCAAATCAACGGCAGCGTCATCACAGGCAACAGCAGCACCATAACAAACAACAACATCGAAGCTGGAATTACCGCTGGCGATGGATGCAGCATCCTAAACAACACGGTTGTAGGCGGAGTCGTTTGTTCAGGCAGTACGTCTGTAATCTCAGATAACAACATCCAAGGGGGCCAGGTTACCGGCGGCTCAATAACCGGCAATACAATATCCAGCGTTGCAGGCACCTTTGATAGTTGGAATGGTTACACCCTGCCTGATTTCCCCAACGTCGATGTCACTGGAAACGTGGTCTCAAACAACAAAATAACTAACGGCACAATCCAAGCCACAGAGATAGTAACCAACAATGTCATAGTGAGCGGAACCTACATAGGTGAGTTCAGGGTCTTCGGCGGCTACGCAGATTTCAAAGAAGACACCGCGGCAATTACCAGCACAAGCGGAGGCTCACCCGTAATTTCAGGCAACACCATAACGGGAGGCGGAACAAGCACTTCCGCATTTATCTTCAGCGAGTCCAGCAGCACCGTCCCAGCCATCGACCTATCCTCAGGCAGCGCCGCATCAATCACCAACAACATCATTGTCGGTCGCTCTGGGTTAGCCATCAGCGGCAATTGCCCCTCAGTTACAAACAACACCATCACCGGAGACGTTGACGGGTCAATTCCAATAGTAACCAACAACACAGTCACGGGGTCACTTAACCTCAGCAACGGCACCATATCCGTTCTATACAACACTGTCAGCTTGGAGGTTAACGTAAACGCGCCGTCATGGGTTATTATGGATAACACGGCGCAAGGAATAACGGTAAATCAAGGCAACGGGTACATTTTGGACAATACCGTCAACGGCAATAGCGTCAACGTGAACTCTACAGCAGGCACTAGGCATAGGAATCGACGTCCTTGGAAGCGGAACAGTTGAAAGAAACATCGTGGAAAATAATCCCTTCGGAATAGCACTTGCCAACGGCACAGTTACCCTCCGCGACAACACAATCATCAACAACAACGTTGGAATCGCCCTCTACTCACCCAACGCCGCAACCACAATCAACTACAACAACATCTTTTCCAACAGCCAAAACATCGTTTTAGAACCGAACACCCCCAGCAACTACAATGCAACCTACAATTGGTGGGGAACAACCGACACCAACGCGATAAACCAAACAATCTTCGACTCCAAAGACAACTTTAACTTGGGCACAGTAACGTTTGTTCCGTTTCTCACCGCCTCGAACTCGCAAGCAACGCCAAACCCCAACGATGTTCCACCGACACCAAGCCAGTCAACTCCAACAAATCCACAATTCACACTGAACCCCACCTCAGGTCCAGTGGGTGCAACTGTCCTGATTACGGGAACAGGCTACTCTCCAAATGAACCAGCAACTTTCATTGTGGGCGGCAACGAAATGTTTGCCCCCGCCATCACCGCGGACGCCAACGGAAACATAAACGGCAACACCACTGTACCGTACTTGGCTACGGGGACATACCAAATCGTGTCTTACGACGCTTCCGGCAAGACCGCCTCCGCAAACTTCGTGGTTACAAACGGCACATCTCAGACCCCCGCACCACATTACACCATCACGATTACGCATGTTGGTTCGGGCACCGTTTCTCCAACTGATGGACAATACTCAATTAACGCGTCCCTGACACTCACAGCAACACCAGCCAGCAACTACGCCTTCATGTGTTGGCTCCAAAACGGCACACTGCTTAGCTCAAGCAACCCATACAACTACGCAACCACAAACAACTACGTCATAACCGCCGTATTCTACGACCCGAGCAGTAAAGCATCGGCTACCCCAACCCCGACGCCTGCATCAAGTTCCAGCGGTTCAGGCGACAACAATGCATCACCAACCCCAACATCCAGCGTCTCCGTCAACCCAACCGCCACAGCTACGACAAACCCGACTTCAACGCCTCTCTCAACCCCCAGCGTCCCAGAACTCACACTACTATCAATAGTTCCCTTGCTTGCCATTGCACTCTTCGTCGCCATCCAGCAGCGTCGCCGAAAAATCAACCAACCGCAGCAGACTGGCTCTCAGTGAGCCAACAGCGGCTGTTGCCCTTTTTTCCTTTCTACGCCATCTTTGCGAAGAAAAAGCAGGGTTACAGGTTAGCGTATTCTTGCGTAGACGTTTTTCGGGAAGGAAAAAGGAAATAAGCTCCGAGCGAGAATTCCATGTGAGAGGTTTATGGTTATGTATGATGGATACGTGTTTTTCTGTGATAAATCTTCCTTACAACAGTGCCTAAGCAACAAACGTTATACTTGCGTTGGGGAAAAAGCTAAGCCTGAGGAACTTAAGTCGGGGTCAGTGGTTTTCCTCTACAACTCGGACGATAAGAGTTTGCTTGGACCCTTCACGACTTTAGAGGAAGGCGATGAGCTAGATGCAGGCACATGGGTTGAAAATGAGGAGCACCAATACCCCTACGATGACATTAAAGTAACATGGGAAGAGCTTCACACCATCCAAAACGCGCCTGAAAAGCTCCCGTTCCTAAATGAGCCTAAAACATGCAAGCTTTCAATAGGCCAAACCCAGCGGACTCTGGATTTCCTCAAAAAGGGAGCAACCCTACATTTCTGATAAAAACCGGTAAGACATAGGCTGCTTTAGCGGTCGCCAAACTTTTTTGCTTCTAAGCACACGATTTTGTGGCAGCTAGGGCAGCGAGTAAAGGTCAACTCAAAACCGTTCAGTACATCAAAGCACCGTTCAGTGTACAATTCGCGTTCTTTGTGGCTACAATTAAGCTGGCTTGCACTAACCAGCCTCTCTTCATCCATTCTCCTTCTCCAAACTTACCATGACCAAAAAAACTTATAACTTTTTTGGAAAACCACCCGAAAAACCGCGCCAATTGATGCAGCATTTAAACCTGAGAAAACCATTGGAAAAACGTGAAGCGTTAAATAGCATAATCTTGCATGCATAAGTGACATCTCTTGGAGAAGCAAAACGTGAAAGAAAAAGGCCCCGTATTCATTGTACCTTGGCGATGCACCTTCCAATGCGACAGCAACTGCGTCCACTGCACCTCCGCAGGCAAACCCGCAGTTCCAAACGAACTTGACACCTCAGACGCATTGAAAATCGTGGATCAAGCCGCCGACTTCGGAGCCAGCTTTTTCGGAATCACAGGCGGGCAACCGTTTCTGCGAAAAGACCTTTTCCAAGTCATCGCCCACGCCAAAGAACTCGGCTTGAACGCCAGCATCATAACCGATGGACGCCTAATGGACAAAGAAGCCGTCGAAAACATCGTCAAATACCAGGTTAAAATTTCAGTCAGCATCGATGGCGCAGAAAAAACCAACGATGCCATCCGTGGGCAGGGCGCTTACGCGGCTGCGGTTTCAGCAATAAAAAAGTTTTCAGAGGAGAAACTCCTAAATTGCCTCGTCTACACGTTCGCGAACGCTGACCCAGTGACGAACGCAAACGTCGAGGACATGCGTCACGTGCTTGATTTAGCCCGCAAATATGACGCGCGTTGGGTTGTTTTCCACGGGTTTATTCCGTATAGCAAGGACAAAAAAGCCCTTTTGGCTGATTTGACGCCGCAGCAGTACGAGTGGGTATGCAATCAACTCTACGACTTAACCCTGGAGTATCAGGGGAAGCCTGGAATCAACATTTACATTCCTTTCTACGCGCGGGTGGCGAAGCAGCGAGGCATGCCTGACTTCGAAAAGTGGTACAACAATTTCTTTTTGGGCAGATGCTTCTTCGGCAAATTCTTCAGCGTTGCAGAAAACGGCGACGCCATACCCTGCAGCTACAACGACGCATACAGGCTCGGCAACATAAAAGACAAGTCGCTCAAGCAGATATGGGATGACATGCAGAGCAGCGAATTCTTCACCAAAGTCAAGGACAAAAGCAAAATCAAAGGAAAATGCGGTGTCTGCGAATACAAGGATCTTTGCGGCAGGCTGCCGATCAGCAGCGCTCTACTACACGGGAGACATTCTGGGCTCAGACTTGCGATGCGCCTACATTCCGCGAGCTTTAAGGAAAAAGAAATAGCCGCCAAACTCCAGAGTTTTAAAAAGTTCATTTTTTCTAAGTCTTAGAAAGAATTCCGTGTTATACCTGATCTTAACCGTGAATTTGGCAAGAATTTAAAAGGCAACCAAGCGTAAATATGGGAAATCAGGAAGAGAGATAGCAATGGGTGAATACAAACTAGGGTTCAGTGGAAACTCTAGAAGATTAAGGAAACTGGCAAAACCAGCCGTCCTAACAATATGCGCATTACTTATCATCAGCACCTTGTCGGTTTTAACGTTTAAACGAGCTCAAGGCGCATCGACCACGCTTGCGTTGCACACTTCGGGAAACCAGATACTTGACTCAAACAACAATCCGGTCTACCTACGAGGAGTAGGCATGGCTGGGATGACCCCTGACCTGATTTTCTGGGGAACAGGCGGCGGCGACAGTTGGGGCGACCAATGGCAATCAGCCTCATCGGCCTCCGTCACGCAGACGTTCCAAGCGATGTCCACAACATGGCATGTCAACATGATACGCATCTTCATCTACCCAGAATGGTGGATGATGAACAACATTGTGCCAGCCACGGCGTCGGGCCAAGGATACAGCACCACCGCAGTCAACACGCAAACCTACCTCCAAACACTCGCCAGCGAAGCAGAACAGTACGGAATCTACTTAGACATAGTACCGTACCAGCTTACCTGCTACAAAGGCTCATTCAGCTCAGACCCGTACATTTCCTCAAACATGGCTGGATCACAGGGATTACCCCTAATGAACAACTGGGACACGGCGGCAAGCAGTTACATTGCAAGCACAGGTTTAACGGAGCAAGCGTTTTGGATAAGTTTCTGGACGTCGATGGCTAACGGGCTTAAAGCGTACCCAAACGTCATATTCGAAGCATGGAACGAGCCCGGCGGAAGTTCAGCTAACACGATACCGTCAAGCTACCTGAGCTATTTGACGACGATGTACAACGCGATTAGAGCCGCTGGCTCAACGAACCTAATCATGATGCAGTGGCAACCCGGATGGGAACCCAACGCAGGCCTAAACCTAAGCTGGGCATCGCAGATTAACACCGCGCTCGGCGGAAGCCCCACCAACATGGTTTACACGACGCATCTTTACTATTACTCGCCGTCTGACAACAGCCGATTTTGGGATCAAAGCGGTTCAGGTTCAAGCGGAACGCCAATGACTGTGGCACAGCTTGAAACCCAGTTGCAGGGTCTCGAAACAGGCATGGGAATTAGTGCCCCGCTTGTGATTAATGAGGAAGGCTCCTGTCTCTCGTCGT
Source organism: Candidatus Bathyarchaeota archaeon (assembly GCA_963780185.1). Classification (GTDB taxonomy): domain Archaea; phylum Thermoproteota; class Bathyarchaeia; order Bathyarchaeales; family Bathycorpusculaceae; genus Bathycorpusculum. The sequence continues at coordinate 524,245 of CAWABA010000006.1, forward strand.
CAAGCAACGTTCAAAACGATTACACCTGGTTTGGCAACGTGCTTCAAGCTCAGAATGCGCTGGAAATCGGCGCAGGAGCCTACTACTGGCTAAGCAGCAGCGGACTAGGCGGAACCTACGACGGCGAATATCTCCTGACAAGCGGCTACACGGCAGCCAACATGGGACAAGATTACATCAACGCTTACACAGGAACCACAACAACCCCGTCTCCCCCGCCGACACCTACACCCACACCAACTCCAACTCCGAAGCCTACTCCTACACCAACTCCTTCTCCAGCACCAACTCCAACCCCAACACCTACCCCAACTCCCACACCAACGTCAACGGCCACACCAACTGGAACTCCAACGCCAACGCCTACTCCGACACCAACACCCACACCAACCCTAACCCCCACACCAACGCCAACACCCACGCCAACCGCGACTCCAACCTCAACTCCAAAGCCAACGCCAGACCCAACCGCAACTCCAACACCTACACCAACCCCAGCACCGACTCCCTCACCAACCCCCAAGACAACAGCAACACCAAAACCAACCGCAACCCCAACCCCCAAGCCAACCCTAAGACCCACGTCTACGCCCACGCCAGCTCCGATAAGGCACCATCGAGGACACAGCGCAATTCTGACTGTATCTTCGTCGTCATCGCCGTTTTCGTTCATCTTCAAGCTCTTTTCTTTTCTTTAAAGAGCAAAATCCGAGATTTCTCTCAAACCAACTAGTCTAAGATACAAGAAAAAAAGGGTACAAAGGATGCCCTAAGTTAAGAAGATGTTTTGGAAGCCACCTAGAAAAAATCGAATCACGTTGATATCCTAATTAGGCAGGTTAGTGGGAGTGGCGTGCACCCAAAAAAATTAAGGAAGAGAGAGGGGGGTAAAGGGAATCATTTGGATGCACGTCACACGTTTAGGAACTTCTCAGGTAGTGTCGGAAAAGGGCGCCGTAAGTTCTTCTTGACTTGCTGTAGTTGAGCTTGTGCTTTGGTTTTTGGGAAAAGCTGTTTTTGTGTTTCTTTGCTTGTGATGAAGACGGATCCGCCGTTTTTCAGGTGCTGCTTTACCTGGCAGAAATCTACTTGGTCAGCTTCCTGAACTTCAACGTCGTTGCTTGAATCGTTGTCCAGCAGAAGGACTTGAAACATCGGGGTCTTAGTTTTTTTGTTTTCAATAGAAGTTTTCAAAGAACTTTTCCCTTCCCGCAATTAGAGAATAAGTATTATTTGATTCGATAAATTCTTAAAGCTATGTGACTGTCAAGCGACTACTACAAAGTGGCTTCCACGGGGTTTATTGCTGCAGAATGAACGCAGCCACACTGCTTATCCGCCAAGGTCGGAACAATCAAATCAGGCTTCGCCCCTTCAAGCTCCGCTCGTGAATAGACGCCTGTGAGAACCGCAACGCAGCCCATGTTCGCTGATTTAGCCGCCTTAACCCCGAACAGAGAATCCTCCACAACCACGCATCGTTCCGGCTTTGCCCCAAGCTTCGCCGCCGTTTTCAGGAAAATCTCTGGGTTAGGCTTTGAATGCGAAATCGACTCAGCCGTGAGAACCACTCTAAAGTATTTCTCTACGTCTTTGGCTTTCAGCAGATGGCTGATGACTGAGTAATTGTTCATTGAAGCTAAACCCATCCTTATTTTGCCATGCAACGCTTCAAGAAGCTCTCTGGCTCCCGAAAACAGAGGCACTTGGTCGGTGAGTTCGATTTCAAGTTCGCTCTTGCGTTCAACAAGGCGCTGGACTGTTTTTTCGTCAAATGGCGTTTTGGCTGCCCGCAGAATGTCTCTGAAAGTATCTGCCGCGCCGATGCCGATTCTCCGCTCAATATATTCGTCGCTTACTTTGCAGTCGATTTCGCCGAGAGCCTTCTGGAATGAAACCACGATTACTCGGCGGGTGTCACCTAAGGTGCCGTCCCAATCAAAAATAGCTGCTTCAAACATGGCGGCTCAGGCTAGTTTAGGTTCAGTTTTTCTCGGATTTCCTGGCTTTTCTTCGTGGCTTCTTCTATGGCGCGGATCATTGCGGGTCGGATTTGGCTTTGCTCAATCTGGTAGATGGCTTCAATCGTTGTTCCGCCGGGCGTGGTGGTCATGTCTTTGATTTTTGACGGCTCCTCATGCAGGTCCAAAACCAGCTTGCCTGTTCCCATCACGGTTTGGGCTGCACAGGTTAATGCGATGTTGCGGGGCAACCCTACTTTGAGCCCGGCGTAAGTTAAGGCTTCGACGATGATGGACATGTAGCCTGGACCGCTTCCGCTAACCGCGGTTATTGCATCCAAGTATTTTTCGTCCAGTTCGTCGCATATGCCGAACATGTTCAGCAACGTTTTAACTTTTTCTTTGTCCTCTGCGGTGACGTTGGGTTCGCAGCAATAAGCCGTGTAGGCAGCCTGCACCAAGGCGCCGAGGTTAGGCATTATTCGCACAATTCGCGCGTCAGGCGCGTTCTTCCGCAAGAAACTTCAGCGGCACCGTGGCAGCAACAGAAATCAGTAGTTTATCCTTAATTTCCACGTTAATTTCCTTGAGAACCTTTGCCACATCGCCAGGCTTAACTATGATGAAAACGATGTCGGCGTCTGCAGCGGCTTTCTTGTTGTCTGTTGAAGTTTTTACGCCGAGGCTTTCAAATTCCTTAAGCCGTTCCAACGCAATGTCAACCGCCGTTATCTTGCCTTTGTAGCCGCTTTTAAGCAGGCTTTTGATGATGGCGCCGCCCATCATTCCTGAACCGATAACCGTGATTTTGTCATTCATCGCTGTTCACTTGCTACTTATGCACTTGCACTTAGCTCTTAAACTTTTTTCGCCTTAGCCGACTCACATTTCTCCTTGGCAAAGGGTTTAGTGTTTCCTGTATATTTTAAATACTAGTTACAAACAAATTGGACGCCCACGGGGAAGGCGAGACACAGCTGTCTTGCTTGCGGTATAATCGATGAAGCGAAGGAGAGATTAAGGGCGGCGAAAGAACAGACGATTCTTTTTTACGCATCGACCTCAATGCGCCAATTCGTAAAAACCGCTTGAAAGCCTTCCCAACATCAAAATTCAGAAGGCATTAAGTCAAAAACCTAAGAGGAAAAATCATGAATAAAAAAATAATTGAAGCAATTTGTATAACCGCGTTGCTGGTTGTGTCATCTTTTGCTCTGCTAAACGTCGGGCACGCCACAGCGCTCACCGTAAGCCTAATTGACACTGTCACGGGCACAAATTCAGGTTATCTGCATGAGGCAATCCAATACAGCGGGTCAGGACTGGATAATACTAAAAGCTACGCTATTTATTTGCATCTGGAAGGCAGCTCAAGCAGCAGCGACTACCACGTCACTACAGTATATTATCAAAGTAGTTTCACGATACCCAGCGATGGTTTTCCAGCAGGCTTAGGTGGAGTTTACGATGTTCAACTGAGAGACGCTGGAACAAACAGCGTTTTGACTTCAAGCACTTTTACCCTGTTTACCACGGTCACTTTCTTGCAGAGTGATGGTAGCAGCGACGGATTAGCGCCATTCTACTTTATGGCAGGCATGCAGGTTGGAATTTTCTGCGAGGCTCTCTCTAAGGCTGACGCAAGCACTGACACATTCTTAACCACTTATGACGGAAATTCAGTCTCCGTAAGTTACACAAAATGGACATTGGAGAATGGCGCCGTTTGGGGGGTTTTCACTATCCCATCAAATGCGGCACTCGGCATCCATACAATAGTTGTCACAGACCAAACGACAGGTGACACTGGTACAGGGCAATTCACGGTTCTGGCTCCAATAATTATCAGTGTTTCGCCTTCAGGCAAAGCCTTAGATTACGCGATGACACAGAGGCTTACTGCTACAGCTTCAGGCGGTCTTGCGCCTCTAACATACTTTTGGTCCAAAAACGGTACCGTGGTTCAATCCGGAACCTCCAACTATTATGATTACTACGGCTTGATTGCAGATGAGCCTGCAGTCAGAATCAGCTGTACGGTGTATGATAACACCTACATTCATTATTCAGCAACATCAGCAGACTCCATAATTACAATAAATAATTACCCTGCAATAGGCATCGACATCACCACTGGGTCCTCACCCGTAGCGGTTGGTCAATCAATAACGTTCACAGCGACCACATTTAACGGCGTTCCAACTAGCTACGCGTGGTACGCAAACAGTGTCCTCCAAAATGGAGTTTCAGGTGCAACATTTACTTACACGCCCTCAGCCGTGGGAACTGGGTCAGTCGCGGTCTACGCAGTAGCGACCGACGCCGCTGCCCAACAAGCAACCTCAAGCACCAAAACCATTACGGTAACTCAAGGCGTCCCCTTGATGGGAACATTAAACGTGAACCCTAACCCAGCCAACTCTGGAACCCAAGTTACAGGATCCGTCACCGTCTCGCCGCCGTCAGCAGGCTGCGCAACACCAACTGGAACCGTTAACTTCCAAGTCCAAGTCGACACCGGCGCATGGACAACTTTTAGCACAAAAACCCTCGATGGAAGCGGACAAGCCACATCTGACCCCTACCCGTCGTCAGGCGGCGTATCGATCGCTCACACCTACAAGTTCCAAGCAGTCTACGGCGGCGACACCAACTACCTCTCGCAAACAAGCAGCTCCAGCACCCAGCTAACCGTGAATCCCACGCCCCACGTCGTCTTCTCGTGCCCGACCAACGTTACTTCGGGAACTGCCTTCAGCCTCACCGTAACTGTTCAAGACGCATATTCAGGTGCAACCCTGACAAGCTACTCGGGACCCGTCACCTTAGCGCCCAGCACAGGAACCCTCAGCCTGACGCAAGTTCCAATTTCAAACGGTATTTGGACAGGGCAGCAAACGTTGACTTCAACCAGCAGCTCAGCCACTATAACAGCATCCGACAGCTCGGGCACGCTTGGAGTAAGCACCGCAATAAACTTGGACCAGCCTGTGGTGCCTGAGTCGCCTCAATTGCTACTGATCTTTTCAGTCGTGTTGGCGTTTGCGACGTTGGCAGTCTCTGTCGGCATCAGACGACCCAAACCCGTTCAAGGAAAAAATGAATAAGATAACAGAACAGGGGCATAACGCCTCTTCTTTTCTTTGTTTCAGTTTTCTGTTCTCAGCGCTGGAGCGAAAGAGACTTCAAGGCTTCTTGAGCCGCCATGGCAGGGGCGTCTGTCCTCAGGGCTCTGGGGCTGAAATGAGTCGGAACAGCTTGGAAACCCCGCTGCTTGAGCGCCTCGGCGAAGGCTTGTACTGAGGGGGAAGGGAGACCGAGTTTTTGGCTTAGCTTGTCAAGCACGTAGTACGTCATTGGGGCTTGAGCTTCTTGTTTTGTCAATGAAAGAAGTTTTGAGATTCGAGCGTTACCTTTGAAGGCGACCCGTTGGTTTTCTTTAATCATCAGGTCAACGAATTTTTGGTCAAAGATGCTTCCAAGCCAAAGTGGACCCGCGTAATCCATTTTTGAGCCGCATTCGGGGCACGTCAGGTTGCCGAACGGTTGACGCGTTGTTTCTCGGTGGAGGCAGTTGAAGCAATGCAGTATGTACCCGAGGGTTTTGACGCTTTCGTCGCCTCTCTCCGCGCCATAGGAGATTTGAGTGTAAAGCCTGATGTAGTGTTCGCTGCTGTGGCTGAAAACCACATGAATCCCAATGTCATGCTTTGCAGCCAACGTTGCGGTGCAGCCTGCTAAAAGCCTAACGGCAAGTTCATGGCAGTACTCGGTGCGCAGGGGTTTTCCGCCGTATTTTCGGATACAGGCTTTCTGGTGTACCCCGCATAGCGGCGCCAAGTCAGTGGCGGTTGAAGCCAGCAAACCATGATTTCGAAGCGCTCTTAGAGCTGAACCCAAGAACGGGGCAGGAGTACCGAAAGGGTCAACATCAACGATGTCAAAGCGTTTCTTGGGCGAGGCATTGCAGCTTAAAGTGCAGTTTGCATCCCTATGCTTAACCGTAACCACGTTTTCCAGTCCGTTAAGTCGCACGTTGTGCTCTGCGACTTTGAATGCCCGCTCGTTGATGTCGCTGATTAAAACTCTGTTTACGCCTTCAACCTCTTTGGCGAAGCGGATGCCTCGGATTCCTTGGCTGGTTAAGGGTTCGCAGATGCTGATTTCCCTGCCGACCATGCGTTGGTAGGCTTGGAAGGCCAGAACCGAGAGGTCACGGTTGAACTCCATAACTGGGTTGTAGAAAACAGGCGCTTTAGAAGGCGCATAATCCGAGGGGCTGATAGCGTAGGCTTCAAGTTTAGGCACTAAGACATGCACTTTGCCTTCCCTGATTATTTCGCTTGGAAAATCAGGTGTATAGACGCTGTCTGCCATGTGTTTGGTTCCCAGCTGGGTTTGCTTATGAAAAGAATTTTATCGGCATATTAGACTTCTGGTTAGTGTGGTGCGAAACGGTTGCAGAAGCGGGTTTTGCTCATAACAGGTGCCCCAGGCGTCGGGAAAACAACGGTGCTTTCCAAAACGGTGGAAGCTCTTAGAGCGCAGGGGGTTTCGGTCGGCGGCATGATTAGCCGTGAAGCAAGAGAAGGCAACGTGCGGGTAGGCTTTGAAATCATCGATTTAACCAACGACGAGCACGGGTGGCTAGCACATGTTGACCAGAAGGTTGGTCCGAAAGTCGGCAAGTACCATGTGAACATTGAAGACCTCGAAAACGTAGGCGTAAGAGCCATCGTGGAAGCCGCTGAAAAATGCGATGTTGTGGCGATTGATGAGATTGGTCCCATGGAGCTGTACTCGGAAAAGTTCAAGGAGGCTGTAAATTTGGCGCTGCTGAGCGGAAAGCTGGTTTTAGCAGTGATGCATGCGAAAGCCAAAGACGCATTAATCTGCGAGGCGAAACAAAGGGAAGACGCTGAAATTTTCTCCATAAATATAGCCAACCGTGAGGCTTTGCCTGAAAAGCTGAAAAAGCAGGTGCAGGCAGTTCTCAAAACTCAGCAGGTTACGTGAATTAACGCTACAAATTTCCTTTGCTCTTTCTCGATTTCGCCGATTGCTCGGGGCGTAGGCAGGATTGTCGCGTTGTACTTTTTTAGAATCTCAAGAGCTTTCGGCGTTATGGGCAAGGCGGCTTCATGTCCCGTGCCAATGTACAGGGCTTCGAATTGTTCCGTGGGTAGAAATTCGAGTTCGCGTTCAGAAAGAGGCGTATGACCGTACTCGGGCTTTAGGTTTTTGGATTTCTTTTTTTCCCTTTTCGTGATTGACCCATTGGAATGGATTACGATGTCTTTTTCGTATTTTTCCCCGTTGACCTTAATCCACCCAAACTTCGATTTGAAAGATAAAGTTTTCATAAGCTAATCAAACTAGTATTGTCGCAATCTTATTTTGGTTTTTTGCCGTGCGCTTTGTTGCTTTTTTGGGTTAGCGTTAGGTTTTGTTTTTTCGGGTTTAGAGGGTTCATCCCAGTACTTGTCAAATTCTTCGGGTGACATGATATCTAAGGTTTGTAGTTGCTGGCTGAAAGCGTCGAGGGCGCAGCGGTTGTTTAGGTGCGCGTGGTAAACTTCGATGAGAAGGTTAATTGCCATTGATTTAGAGATGGGTTTTTTAGCCATGAAAGTTAATTCTTCCGCTGCTTTAGCTAAATCGTCATCGATTTTATCGGGCAAAACAAGGGTTTTCATGACATCGCCTACAAGCTCTTTGCTACTTGCTCCGCATCCTTTTTAATCTTCGCCAAATCCTCCGCCGTCGGCTTCCCACGGATGTCGCCGAGCTTGCCCAAGGTGCTGTTGTCTTCTCTTCCATGAAACTCGCCAACAACGTACCATTCGCCGACCACTGTGAAGCCGAAATGCTCAAAGTACTGCCGCATCGTCTTTCCAGCAGGCGTCGCCTCATCAATTCCCGTGTGGGGTCCCGAATAGGTGACGAAAACCAGCGCGTTTTTGCCCGGCACTTTTGGGGCGCAAGGCTTGATTTTTCCTTGGCTGCGGTAAAGGTTCAGCTTAGCCTTCAGCAAGTCAGCTATCGGCTGGGCAGGCTGCCACTGAATCGAGGGCGAACCGACACAGACCAAATCATAAGCGTAAAAATCCAGTTTGTCGGCTTCTTGGGGCTTTTTTAACTCAACGCGGAATCCTGCTGCCTCCAAGCCGACTTGTATTGCGTAGGCAACTTTCTGGGTGTTTCCCGTGCTTGACCAGTAAACTATTAACGCGGACTTCAAACCTGACACACTTCTGTAGCCTCTAACAGAACGGCAAGAGTGTTTTAGATTTATCGGTGTGTCAGTTTAAAGTATAAATATCGTGTTAGCCATAGCTTCAAGTAAGTTTTAGGTGACACATTTGCGAATAGGCTTCTTCGTTTATGAATATCCGCCGCAGACGGTTGGCGGCTTAGGCACCTACGCTGAAAACATAGCCCATGAATACGTTGACATCGGGCATGACGTTTCAGTCTTCACGCTCAACAACAACGGTTTGAAAACAAGGGAAATCCTGCGAGGCGTGGAAGTGCATCGTCCCCAGATAGCCGACGCAAGCAACATCTGGCCTTTCTTCGTTGTCGACGACCTCAAGAAATGGGGAACCAACATCAAACTCTTCAACGACATCTTCATCTACAACATTTTGAGCGCAACCAAATTCATAAACGGCTTAATTAAAAAAGAAAAATACAATTTCGACGTCGTCTGCGTCCACGATTGGCTCAGCAGCATCGCCGGCTTAGTAATCAAGAACGAAACCCAGATACCGGTGGTTTTCCACACGCACAGCACGGAGTGGGGGAGAAGCGGTGGAGGAGGCTCCGAAGTTGTCTCCCATTTGGAGCGAGCGATGTCGCAAAACGCAGACAAAATAATAACCGTTAGCTACGCGATGCAGGACGACCTTGTGAAACATGGGTGGTCGCCTTCAAAAATAAGCGTTGTCTGGAACGGTGTTGACCCAGAAATGTACAATCCAGCGCATATAAGCAAGGAGGAAGTCAACGAAATCAGGACTAAATACGGCATTCCTGACGGTTGGAACATGCTCCTTTTTGTCGGAAGGCTAACTTGGGTGAAAGGTGTTCACAACCTTTTGCAGGCGATGCCTCTTGTTTTGAAAGAGAACCCTAACACTAAACTGGTCATCTTAGGCAAGGGCGACGAACAAACTGACATCACTGAAACGGCCGAACGCCTAGGAATTCAAGACAAAATCGTTTACCGATTCGACTTCGTGCCTGAACAGGAACGCATTCTGCATTATGCGGCTTCTGACGTCTGCATTTTCCCCTCAACCTACGAGCCTTTCGGCATAGTGAGTTTGGAAGCAATGTCTATGGAGAAACCTGTCGTTGTAGGCGCAAGAGGCGTGGTCGGCTTCAAAGAGCAAGTGGTCAACAGTGGACCCGATCAAAACGGAGTGCACATCAACGGCGAAGACCCAGCAGACATAGCTTGGGGAATAAACGTAACTCTAAAAGACCCCGAACAAGCCAAAAACTGGGGCGAAAACGGCAGACGAAGAGTAATAGAGTATTTTACGTGGCGGAAAGTCGCTGAAGAAACAAGCAAAATCTACGAGTCACTAATATAGACAAAAAGAAGACGGGAAAGAAAAGATTAGGCTAAGTTGCCAGCATATCAGCGACTTCAAGCAGTCTCAAATCGATCGGCTTCCGTTCCCTAGCCGCTTTCTCCAACTCGAAACCCACAATCTCGCCGTTTTTCAATCCAACCGCCATGTTGCCTTTCCCCTCGCAGATTAAATCAACCGCTTTCTCCGCAAACAAACTAGCCAGCAGCCTGCTGCGTGCAGTTGGGCTTCCGCCGCGCTGTGCATACCCAAGAATGGACAGCCGCACTTCAGCTTCTGTCTGCTGCTGCATTTCCGAGGCAAGCTTGCTTGAGTTACCGCAGCCTTCCGCCGCCACAATGATTCCTGCGCGTTTGCCTTTTTTGGCGTTATCCTCCATCATCTTAACTATTTCGTCAAGGCTCAAGGGGCGTTCTGGAATCAGAATGACCTCTGCGCCCACGCAGATGCCTACTTCCAACGCTAAGAACCCTCTTTTGCGGCCCATCACTTCAACAATGAATACTCTCTCATGAGAAATCGCCGTGTCTCTGATTTTGTCTATGGCGCCCACAGCCGTGTTGACTGCGGTGTCAAAGCCGATTGTCTCATCAGTTCCGTAAACATCATTGTCGATTGTGGCGGGGATGCCGACCATCAACGCATCGGTTTCCCTGCTCAGGTCAAGCGCGCCCCTGAAGGAACCGTCGCCGCCGATAACGACCAAACCGTCTACATTGTTAATCGATAATGTTTCTGCCCCCTTCTCGACGCCGCCTTCTTCCTCGAAGCTTGCGCACCGCAAAGTGTGAAGTATGGTTCCACCCAGCTGAATTATGCCGCCGACGCTTCGCGGAGTCAGCTTTCTGCAAGAATTCGTCAAAAGTCCATCCCAACCCCGCTGGAAACCTATAACTTGAAAACCCTTCGCATGGGCAATTCGTGTTACTGCTCGGATAGCAGCGTTCATTCCTGGAGCGTCGCCGCCTGAAGTCACGACGCCAATAGTCTTCGCCAAACCCATCAAATCTCCTTAAGGCATACAGTTTCCTGTTACAAACCACCTAACATTTCTTGCATAGGGATTAAAACGTTTAGTATTGCAAATATTGAGGGGGTTTTTTGCTGGGTTATTTTTGGGTTGCTTTGGCTGTGTTTTTTTTTAGTTGCGACTTTTGTTTTTGGATAAGTTGCGACTTTCGCCTCTGGCAGGTTGCGTTCCCTGTTGTTTTTTTGGTTTAGGCTTAGCTTCTGCTTTTTTACTGGTCGTGTACACGGGCGAAATGCGACTTCGCCATGTTGAGTCAACATAGACGTCACTGTCAAACACGGGCGGATTAGGCGGTTCATAGGTTGCCTTGAAGCTGGTTCCCTGTCGCTTTCAGCTCCTCCAATATGCTGTTGAACTGCTCCAGCGCCGCCTGCAGGTTCTCCGCTATCTCCGCCGCCAAAACCTCTGGGGCAGGCAGGTTATCTGTGTCTTCGAGGCTTTCGTCTTTGAGCCAGAAAATATCCAAATTCGCCTTGTCACGCTGCATAAGCTCCCCGTAGGTGAAGGCTTTGAAGCGCTCCGCCTCTTCGCGTTCATGACGGTTCTGGGGGTTGTAGCATTTGATGAAGTCTTCCAAATCCTTGTAGGCTAAGCTGGCTGGTTTTAAGGGTGAAATGCTTGTTGGTTCGCAAATCATATATCCACAGTTTCTGTGTCCAAGGCGTCTCGCTGGCAGGTTTACGGTCAAAAAAAAGCACATTCGCCTTCACACCCTGAGCATAAAAAATCCCCGTAGGCAACCGAAGAAGCGTATGAACATCGCATTCATGAAGAATCCTACGCCTAACCGTCTCCCCCGCCCCACCCTCAAAAAGCACATTGTCAGGAACCACGATGGCTGCTTTACCGTTAATTTCAAGAAGCGTCTTAACATGCTGCAAAAAATTAAGCTGCTTATTGCTGCTTGTCGCCCAAAAATCCTGCCGCTCATAACTCAAAGCTTCCCTATCTGCCCTACCATCCCCGTTAGTCAGGGTAACGCTACTTTTCTTGCCAAACGGCGGATTAGTCAAAACCATATCAAAGCGCGTGCCCGGGTCAGAAATAAGAGAATCCCCCGTTTCAATAGGGCAAGGCTGGTCAACTTCGCCATCTATACCATGAAGAAACAGGTTCATAACGCATAACCGCACCACCCCATCAACTATGTCTTTGCCAGTGAACGTTTTGAAACGCAAGAAACGTTTTTGCTCCAAATCAAGCTCAGGATTAGCCGACAGATAATTATGCGCAGCTATAATGAATCCGCCCGTGCCGCAAGCTGGGTCATTAATTCTCATGCCAGGTTTAGGCTGCATAACCTCAACCATAGCCTTGATTAGCTGACGAGGCGTGAAATACTGTCCCGCTCCGCCTTTGACGTCTTCTGCGTTCTTTTGAAGCAAGCCTTCGTAGATTTCGCCTTTCACATCTATATCCATGCCAAGCCAAGTTTCGCCGTTGATTAATTCGAGGAGGCGTTTGAGTTTGGCTGGGTCTTGGATTTTGTTTTGGGCTTTGCGGAAGATGACGCCTAACATTCCTTTCTCTTTTCCCAAAGCTTCCAGCAGGTGGCGATAATGGGTTTCCAGCTCAGTGCCATCTTTGGAAATGAGGCTTGCCCAATCCAAATCGTTCGGTATAGTGGATGGCTTGTTGAAGGGCGGCTTTGTCTGCTCATCAGCCATCTTTAGGAAAAGCAAGTAGGTAAGCTGCTCGACGTAATCGCCATAACTAACCCCGTCATCTCTAAGGACATTACAATAATTCCAAACTCTCTGAACAATAGGTGCCGCTTCACTTGACATATTTCAACAACTCCACTTGATTGTTTTTTGATTTATTTGTTAAGCGTTCAGCTTTAATATGCTCCAACAACCTCTCGGCAGGTTCATCATTTGGACTCTGAGGGACAAGCTTTCCCAAGAACGCATCTTTTAAGATACTTTGTCTCAAGTTGGTGGAATACGCCAATCCATGAGTAACTAAAATTTCCACATTATACAACAAATCGAATTGGCGCTGGATTTCTTCAATAATTGCTCCTTGCTCCGGAATCGGTGGCAAGGGAACAATGGCATTTTGCAGAAAACGCACTGGAACCCTAAGTTGTCCTGCTGAACCTGTCATATTCATTTGTGCCTCTTTCCTGAAACCGTCTTGTTGCAAGTAGTGATAATACAATTCAGGAATAATATTATCAAAGAATCGAATAACATGAAATTCAGTAGACCCAAAACCGACTCCGTTCTTTAAGCCTCTAACAACTGCAACTTTGCCATTCTCCATGCAAGGCGTTATCTTGGCGAAAATGACATCGCCATCCTCAAAGGAGGTAAAACCTTTCTTGACCTCCGCATATTTTTTAACTATCGTGCCATCAAACTTTCCAGTTTTAGCTTCTACAGCTCTCATGGGCAAGAAAGATACCTCATAGTCACTGGGGTAACCTTCTTTTGGTAAGTTTGGGTTAATATCAGCGATAATGGCTAACGCAGTTAGTTGCCAAGTTTCAGGTATACCTTCATTTGAAACACCGCTCTTCTCCAACTCTGCCTGTTGACCAATCCCTCTTTCTGTTTTAATTCTATCTAAGAGTTTTTTTGCTGGTTCTATCTGGTCTTGATGTGTCTTTCGCCATTGTTCTGTTAGTTTGCCTTCAAACGCGTGTTTTAAGACTGCTTGGCGGTAACGCTTAAGCTGCGCCTGCACCGCACGCAGCGAGGCGACGCCAGCATCCAAAAAAGAAAACAACTCCTCAACCTTACCAACAATACGCTTTTGCTCAAGAGTGGGCGCAATCGGAATCGGAATTGTTGCAAACTTTGAAGCTGAAACTTCTTTAAACGTTGTTCCGCTTCCAAAACTCTCAGCCAAATTCTTACTGGCCTTCAAATAGTGAAAAACGTACTCATTGAAAATACCTTTGTGGCAAATTAAGTTCTTAAATCCCTGGTTCGTTGCCAAAGGGCTTTCAGCAATAACCACGTAACCAATAGGTGCGCGAGAAGAGAAAAGCACTGCTCCAGAGTGGCAATAAAACTGCAGAGGACGAGTGCAAACCTTTCTCAGAAATATTCTTCCTACTTCGGCTAATCCTTTTGTTTTTATAGCCAGTAAGGTCAGCTGGCGTAACCCACGGAATTTCACCATCAAAATATTCAGGTTTGCTTGTGGAAGGTGTACCGCCTGCTTTAACTAAGCCTATCTCACCGAGAGTAGACCAAGCCCAACCAGCTGGCAATTCTTTTTGATTACTCTCTTCCGTCACTTTGTTAGCACCGTGTTTAGTTCTTCGATTATGTTGTTTAGTTGTTGTCCGAAGAGTTGGTAGGCTTTGACTGCTCCGCCTTTCTGGTTAAAGGGCGATAGCTCGAAGGCGTCTAGGTTGATGTTTAGGCTGGTGGTTATGTGGTCTTTTATCATGTTGAGCCATTCTTTCTGTTCTGGCGTGAAGAGGTTGCCTTGGGCGTCTTGTTTGCTGAGCCATTCGGTGAAGTTGCGGTCTACTTCGTCTGGGAACGGCTCCAAAACGTTTGCTGAGCCGACGGCAAACCGTACCAAGGAGACTATGTTTGTTAGGAGTTTTTGCGGGCCTGCACCTTTGACTTTGGATGTTTCAAGTTGTTCGTAAGCCATCCATAACAGTTCAGGGGTCAGGTTGTATGGTGGCTTCTCTATGGCCTCAGCCAGTTGCTTAACTGCTTCAAACGTCAGTTGCTGTTGCCCAAAGGGTTTGCTGTAGAGAATCTGGAGTGCAATAAGTTCGTCTTTGTTTTGTTCTATGAATTTTCGGAAGCTTTTAACTTGGTTGGTGGCTAGAATCATTTTTGCTTGAACATCAGGGCCTGCATAAATTAAAGTGTCTTTGCTTACCTCATCGATTGTTTGTTCATTCTGCAGCTTTATTTCAAGAATTTTCTCCCTAAATTTGGGGTCATCAAAAAGCGTGCAAACACGCTTCGCCATTTCATCACCTGCTTTCTTAACCTGTTCAGGTGTGGGCTCGTCAGTTTTGAAAAGCGTTTTGGCGTTTTCCTCACGTTTGTCAGGGTCAACAGCGTCGAGTACTTCGTTGATTACTTGCCTTAGAGTTTTGCCTGGAATGGTTGCTTCAATTTCAGCTCTTTGTTTGATATCAATTTCTTTGCTAAAACTCGAGAGACGCCCCGCAAGGGAAGACAGCGTCTCTTCGTCGTGAATTCCTTGAGCAACAGACATCAAAAGTTTCTTGAATGGCACCGAGGGTTTACATTCAAGAGGGCGAGAATCGGTTTTGTCACTTTCACAAACGCCAACAGCATCAACAATCATAAAGTGAGTTTTATGTTTAGCATCATCAGAAACCCCTTTGAGGTCACTGTCCAATATGGTTCGGGTTCCACGCCCCTTCATTTGTTCAAAATAAACGTTTGACCGCACATCCCTCATAAAAAGCAGACATTCCAAGGGTTTAATGTCTGTACCCGTGGAAATCATGTCAACTGTAACGGCGATGCGTGGGTTATAGGAGTTTGCAAAGCTCTTAATGAGGCTCTTTGTGTTTTCTTGGGTTCTGTAAGTTATTTTCTTGCAGAAATCATTTCCTTTCCCAAATTCTTCTCTAACAATGCCCACTATATCTTCTGCGTGACTATCATCTTTTGCAAAAATCAGGGTTTTGGGAACGTTTGTTCTGCCTGGAAATACCTCAGTAAATAATCGGTCTCTAAATGTTTGGATAACCAGTCGTATCTGGTCTTTAGCAACGACGTTTCTGTCTAATTCTTTTGCTTGGTAATCCAGAGGGCTATCAAGTTGTTCCCAACGCATCTTGCGGGTTAATCTGTCTCGCCTATCAACGTAGTTTCCAGCTTCAACCGTACTGCCCTGCTGCGTGATTTTTGTTTTGATACGGTAGACTTCATAGGGCACATTTACGTCGTCAGCAACTGCACGTGCGTGCCCATATTCCATGACAAGGTTTTGGTTAAAGAAGCCAAGCGTCTGCTTAGATGGTGTAGCTGTTAAGCCAACTATAAAGGCGTCAAAGTATTCGAGGACTTGCCGCCAAAGATTGTATATGGAGCGGTGGCACTCATCGACAATTATGAAATCAAATTTCTCAATTGGAACTTGGGGATTATATTCTACTTCTACAGGCTTTAGATTGTCTGTGGCTGTTTCAAACCCTGAAACCTCTTCGTTTTCCTCAGCTAAATCCTGACCCCGCAGAATAGCATACAGACGCTGAATAGTTGTAATGCAAACGCGGCTTACATCATCAATGTTCCTTGAGGTTAGCCGTTGAACGTTATATATAGAAACAAATGAGCGTCCGTCATCAGGTGTCGCGTAGTTTTCAAATTCTGCGATGCGTTTGTTCGCCTAGGTTAGTTCTATCAACCAAAAACAGGATGCGCTTGGCGTTAGCGTATTTGATTAGGCGGTAGGCTTCGGTGACGGCGGTGAAGGTTTTGCCGCTGCCACTAGCCATCTGGATAAGCGCGCGAGGCTTAGCTTCCTTGAGGGATAACTCTAGCCCATTGATGCCTTCAATTTGACATTTACGCAGCTTTTCTTCGTTTAAAGCCGGCAACTTGCATAATCTGCTTCTCAGAGTATCTTCTTGATGCACCCACTCATGCAAGATTTCAGGTTTATGAAAAGCAAGCACCCGTCTCGAACGGAAATCAGGGTCACGAATATCCCTAAAATAAGTCTCGGCTCCTGTACTCTCATAAGCAAACGGCAAAACGTCGCCTATGTGGGGGATTATTTCGGGGAAGTTTCTGAGGTATTTCTCTGTCTGCTCGGAAACGCCGCTTAGCGTTGTGCCTTCGGGTTTGGCTTCGACGACTCCGACGGCGTGGCGTTCAACAAAAAGCATGTAATCGGCAAAACCAGCCCTCAAAGGGTACTCCCGAACCGCGACGCCTAACCCAGCGCCAAGGTTCAACTCCTTGTAGTCCTGCACTTTCCAGCCTGCAAGGTCAAGCAAACGGTCAATGTTTTTGCGTGCTTCCTCTTCAGGCTTCATCGACTGCCACCCCGTACCGAGCAATAGCCTATGTTAGCACGTGTTGCGCATAAAAAGTTATCACAAAGCAAGCGCTAAATGCGGCTTTCCATGACGACTTCGGATTTTTGGTGGATGGCTCCAAAAAACATAAATGGCTTAGACATTATCCTATTGGTCTTAGTCGGGAGGTAGCTCAGCCTGGCAGAGCTCTCGAATCGGCTAACTTGTTTAGCTGGTGGAGACGCTGTAGAGGTCTACCCACGGTGGGCTTCATTCAAGCCTGTGCAGGCCACAGATACCGAGCCGTCGCAGGTTCAAATCCTGCTCTCCCGACCAATTTTATTTTGGTTGCTTTAAGGTTCCAGCTTGATTTAAATAGATATTGTGGTATATATCATAATACTGCAAAATATGCAGGGTTGTGATATAAAACGAAAACGAGCCTGCTGCTTAAAAAGTTGCGAATTAACAGAAAAGAGTTAGTGACGTCAGAAGAACTCAAAGAATATTGCAGACAATTAGGGCTCGATTATGAATCGACAGTTGATCATTTCATTACTCGAGGTCATTTACAACGCATTTTTAGAGGTATATTCTATGTAAAATCCTTAGACGAGATGAAGCTTGGGAGGACAAAGTATAGTCACTTGGACCTTGTTGCCAAGGGCTTGGAGTTAAAAGGCATCAATGAATGGTATTTTGGCTTGTATACAGCATTAAAACTGAACAACATGACTCATGAGTATTTTGCCACAGATTACGTTGTGAACGACCACATACTACGTGTAAACCCTATGAAAATAGCGGGCCACAAATTCCGATTCCTGAAGTTCAAGCCCAAGCTTTTCAATTTCGGCATAACTGACAATGGCATATTGTATTCTGACCCTGAGAAGACAATCCTTGACTTCATTTACATGTGGCGCTATAACGGTGTTCCAAAAGATAAGATAGCCGCGGATGTTGGCGATTGGTCAAAAGATCTGTCTGAACCTGCCTTCAGCAGATACGCAAAGAATTATCCAAAAACGGTTCAGGAAATCGCACGTCAGGTTATGAACAGAAACAAGGTGCTTGCGTGAGAAAAGACTTTGTCAACGAAGTTGCCAAACAAAACGGCATTGAGCAGGCAGACCTACTAGAAAAGGATTTGATTCTCCACCAAATACTGTTTGACCTCTCGCAAAATGAGTTTTTTTCCTGTAACTTTGTCTTCAAAGGAGGTACATGTCTGACGAAATGCTATCTGGGCTATTATCGCTTCTCAGAAGACATAGACTTCACTTGGAAAGATCAAGCGGTTTTCGAAGGTATGTCTCAAATGAAAATTCGCCGATTACTGTCAAAGACAATAGACAAAGCAGGCGCAGTTTTCGAAGGAATAGCTAAAAGGCGAACTTTAGATTTCAAGTATGAAAAACAGAATAAGCACTTTGTCGAGCTTGGCGGAAGCAACAAGATGTGCACGTTCAAGATTTGGTACCATGCGGAGACCCTAAATGTAGAAGGATTCATGAAAGTTCAGATGAATTTCGTTGAAAGGCTTCTTTTTTCACCACAAAAAGGAAAACTAAGTGCTTTGCGTTACAAACAGAGTAATGAGATGGCTTTTCTGTTTCCAGAATATACTGAGTACGGGCAAGCGGTTGATTTGTACGTGTATGACACACGAGAAATCGTTTGTGAGAAGATTCGCTCAATTCTCACTAGAGAAGGAGTCAAGGCACGTGACTTTTTGGATATTTACTTGATTTGCAAAAAATACAGTTTAGACCTTGATGACTTGCTTGACCCGATTATGGAAAAACTTAACTTTGTTCTTGGCATTTACAAGAAATATCGGGAGAACTTTGAGTCCAAGAAGGCTGTCTTCACTTCAGAGCCCTTTAGCTGGAAAGACGAAAAAAGGCTTCTGCTTCAGGAGATCGATGAGGAAGAGTTCAATAAGTTCTTGGATAACTTTAAGCCGTTTCTCAAAAAAGTCATTGAAAAAGTGCCGCCCCGAAAACTATGTAAGCAAAACTTGGGAAACCAACGTAAAACTCCACCAACAAAATTTTTAGCCTGAGAACCCGAAAATGAGATTAAAGAAGTTAGACTTTGATTTCTTCGGTTAAGCCTGCTTCTGGGTACGGGAACAGGTGAGCTTTTTCAAGTGGGTAGGTTATTGTGACTTCTTCTCCGACTTCGAACCATGTCTCCGCCAGCGAAGGCCGATTTATTACAAGGCGGT
This sequence comes from Candidatus Bathyarchaeota archaeon, assembly GCA_963780185.1. Lineage (GTDB taxonomy): Archaea > Thermoproteota > Bathyarchaeia > Bathyarchaeales > Bathycorpusculaceae > Bathycorpusculum. The sequence continues at coordinate 543,050 of CAWABA010000006.1, forward strand.
CGCCGTTGTCAAGCCTAATTTCGTAGCGGACCACGGTTCCTTCGAAAGTGACTTTCTCTATTTTTCCAGCCAACCCGCCTTCAGAAGCGATTTTCCCAGCTTTCATTTCGCAGGTTTCAGGCCTAATTGCCAGGACGATTCGTTCGCCGTCTTTTATGCCTGATTTTTTGGCTTTGACTTTTAAGCCGCCTCGCAACTCGATTTCGCACCACCCGTCTGTTTGGGTGATGTAGCCTTCCAAAAGGTTAGATTCGCCGATGAAGTGGGCGACAAACAGGCTGTTCGGGTACATGTAAAGCTCCTGCGGCGAGCCAACCTGCACGATTTTACCTTTCTTCATCACCGCTATCCTGTCTGAAATCGACATGGCTTCTGACTGGTCATGAGTGACATGAATGGCGGTCAGTTTGAGGTCTTTAGCCATCCGCCTGATTTCATAGCGAATTTCGTTCCTCACTTTAGCATCCAGCTGCCCGAGTGGTTCATCTAGAAGCAGGGTTTTGGCGCCTGCAGCTAACGCGCGTGCAACGGCTATTCTCTGCATCATGCCGCCGCTGAGTTCGCTGGGGTAAGCGCTTAGCCGTTCGTCAAGTTTAACTAGTTCAAGAACTTCATGCCCAATCGTGTCAGCTTCCTGTGCATCGTAGTTTTTGACTTTGGGTCCGTAGAGGACGTTGCCCCATGCGGTCATGTGTGGGAACAGGGCGAAGGTTTGGAATACGAATCCGATGTCGCGGTCTTCAGGCGGGTCTTTGTCGACGCGTCGGTCGCCAATGTAGATTTCGCCGCTGTCAGGTTCAATAAGCCCCGCGATGAGCCGCAGCAACGTGGTTTTTCCGCATCCGCTTGGCCCAAGCAGCGAAAAATATTCTTGGTCATGTATAGTTAAGCTGATGTTGTCTAAAGCGGCGATTTTCCCGTATTTTTTGGTTACGTTTACGATTCTGACATCAGGCATAACTTGCCTCTCCTATGGAAGATGTTTCCATGGTTTTTATTGGTTACCATGCTAACTCTTTCCTTTTCGGGTTATAAGCCTCAAAACAAGCAGTATGATGAAGCTGAAAAGAATCAAGATGCCGCAGGCTAAACCAACGGTGAGAGCGTTGACGCCTGGAATCGGCGAGGCGACGCCTCGGATGGCGTTAACCCAGTTAACAATTAGGACTGGCGCAGTTACAAGGTTTGAGGTTACAGCCAAGGTCGCACCTGTTTCACTGACGCTTCGGGCAAAAACGATGATTGCGCCAGAAAGAATCGAGTATTTTGTCAGCGGCAGCACGATTGAGCGGAAGACAGTGAAGGGTTTGGCGCCCAGCGTTTTGGCTGCTTCCTCCATGTCAACGCTAATCCGCTCCATAGCCGCCCCCATTGACCTGACAAAGTACGGGTACGTAATGGCTAAGTGAGCGAAAACAAGAAGCAGAAACGCAGGTATGCCTGGAACACCTTGCCAGAAGAACTTCAGCGAAACCCCAAGAGCAATCGACGGCACAATTATTGGCACATTGATTAACGTGTCAAGGATGCCTGACACTGTTTTGCCGAATGTATGACGAGAAATCAGAATAGCCATCGGTATCCCCAAGATAATGCCCAGCACCGTTACTATCCCCGCTAATCCGTAAGAGAGCAGAAGGCTTTGCCAGAAGCTTGTCCAAACGCCCGCACCCGTTAACGCCTGAATTATAGGGGTTCCCGAAGCTATCGCTTGGAAAGCAGGCAGGGCAACGAAAAGCGAAGGCACCAAAACAACAACCAAGAAAACAAACAATGCTAAGCCGTTGCGTGTCCAAGCCGTTTTCTTGTAGCTTAGTTTCTTTTCCAAAACGGGCAAGCCATGTCCGAAAGGCAACTTTATTTTTGGACTTAAAATACGTATCAAACCGAAAATAGTCAATGAAACCGAAATAAGAATTAGGCTTGTGAAGACGGTTGCGCCTTGGTAGGTTGCTTGCGGAATTTGCCCCTTTTTGAATTGGTTGCTTAATTCCTGCAGGAAGACGGGTCCGTTGACGAAGGCTCCTGCCACGATGAAGGTGGCGCCTGTTTCTGAAAGTGACCGAGCGAATGCAAGCAGGAACGCCGCAATCAGAGACGGCTTTATGATTGGGAAAGTGACTGTTCGCGACGCGGTCAACGGCGGAGCGCCGAGGGTTCTTGATGCCCGTTCATACTCCATCTTGTAATCCAGCATCGCGCCGACTATGACTCGCACGACGACTGGGAACGAAAAAGTGAAATGCAAAAGCATAACTAGAAGCCAGCCCGTAGAAATTATTGGTCCGCCGAAAAGCGTTGAAATTGGTCCGCCGGGCAAGCTCCAGAAAAGCAGAAGCGAGTAGCCCAACGCGGCGGTTGGCACGATGAAAGGTATGTCGGCGAAAGTGTCCAGAACGCTTAGCCACTTTGATTTGCCGCGGGTTATAAGCCAAGCAAGCGGGATGCCAGCGAGCAGGTCTAAGGCGGCGACAACTAAGCCGATGATGAAGGAGTTCCTTATCGCTGTCAACGCGGTGTTCATCAAGGCGGGTTGGTTGATGACGTTTTGGACTGTCGGTATTTTAATTAATATGCCGAGGATGGGCGGAATAAGGATTAGAGCGAAAAAAACAGCGACCGCCGAGAGATAGAGGGAGTACTTTAAGGGTTTTTTAGAGGACCATTTGTTTAGTGTGTTCCACAGTTTGCTAAGCACAGTCCAGCTCCCAAATTTTCAACGTCTGTCTCGCTCAAAGCGCAAGTTAATGCATTGTTCAGATATATTAGCTGTTTCTTTAAACGACTGTTTCTCACCATATTTTCGTGTTAGAATATATATTTTTGGAGTTGCCGCCCATAATCTATAGTGGCGGGCACTTCAACGCTATAGTTTAATAGAAGGCTTTATCAGGTTTAGCCATCAGAATTTTACTTAGGGTGAATTTTTTGGAAGAGAAACATAGGATAATGAAGAAAAGTTTTGAGACTGAAATGTTTGTTGACAGGAAAAGGTTGCCTTTGAACAATTTTGTGCAGGAAACAATCGGCAACATCATGGCTGGGTTTTCGAAAACGCGAAAGGTGCTGGATGACGCTCCCGAACTGATTGAAGAGAAAATTAGGCGGCTTGCCAGCTCCAGCGAGTTGACGCCCACGTTTACCCTTGAGGAGCTAGCTCACGACTTTTCTGAACTGGTACAGTGTTGCGCTCATCGTGATAAGGGCGACTAAACCGATTACGCCCCAGGCTGGAAGTATTGTGCTCCATTGGTAGCCGTTGATCATCAAGGCGCGGGTAGCGGTAACGCAGTAGCTTACAGGGTTAAACATAGAGACAGTCTGCACCCAACCAGGCAGGAAACTAAGAGGAAACAACGCTGGGCTAAGGAACAACAGTGGAAAAGTGATGACGCCGCCTATCGCGAAAACCGTCTCAGAACTCCTTGTCTTCATACCCAACGCTAAAGAAATTCCTGACCATGCAAGCCCAAAGAACGCAAGCGTGAAAAAGATAAGCAAAATTCCGACAGCGCCAGTGGTGACATAAAAGGGCTTGTTTTCAGCAGCACCCAAAGCGTATCCTAACCCAAGAATTATGGCTGTTTGGACTAACCACTCTGAAGGCGTCACTGGCTAATCTGCCGAGCAGAATCGCGGGACGACTTACTGGCGTCACAAGCATTTTCTGCAAATATCCCGAGTCAATGTCAGCCACTATCGAGTTTCCTGACTGCAATGCGCTTCCAAAAGCATTTTGCATCACAATTCCAGCAGCTGCAAACTCAAGATAGGCTACGCCAGCTGGTAATACTCCTGGAAAGTTGGAAAGTTTGCCTAGCAGCTGTGTGAATAATACGAGGAATAAGATGGGTTGGAAGAGGGAGAAGAATAGCAGGATAGGGGTTCGAACAAGTTTTGTCAGGTACCTTATGAATATGTAGCGGGTATCAGAAAGTAAAGTCATTTTCGTTTATCTCCTTGCGCCGCCCCACATGGCGCTTGGCGCCTTAACTAGTTCTTCAGTTCGGATTCTTTTGCCGGTGTGCTTCATGAAAACGTCATCCAGCGAAGGCGAAGAAAACGTTACTGATGCAATCCGAATGTCGCTGCTGTCTAAGGCGCGCACAATATCAGCTATCAGCAGACCAGCGTTTTTGGCGTAAACCGTGAGGCATTCTTCGGAATCTATTATTTGAGTGACATCCGTCATAGTTTTGATAAGTTCTTTTGCTTTAGTATTGTCTTTCTGGCAGTTTTCAAGTGCAATTCGAATGGAGTCCGCTCCGATTTCACGTTTTAGATCAATGGGTGAGCCACTTGCAACTATTTTGCCAGTGTCAATTATGGCTAGTCGTTTGCATAGTTTGTCGGCTTCTTCCAGATACTGGGTTGTTAAAAAGATGGTTATGTCTTCTTCTTTGTTTAATTTCTCCAGATAACTCCAAATGGCTGAACGCGATTGAGGATCCAAACCAGTTGTCGGTTCATCCAAAAACAAGAGTTTAGGTTTGTGAACAAGGCAGTGGCGAGGTCAAGGCGTTTTTTCATGCCTCCGGAGTAGTTTCTAGCGCGTCGGTCGGCGGCTGCTTCTAAGCCTACTAAGACTGATAAGTTCGTTTACTCGTTTTTTGATTTCGTCTCCGTCCATCTGGTGGAAGTGGCCTTGAAGTGTTATGTTTTCTCTGCCAGTTAAGTCGCCGTCGACGGTTGTTTCTTGGCTTTGAACCCCAATGATCTTGCGGATAGCGGCGGCTTGCTTTTCAAGATCGTAACCTGCGACGGTGACGGTACCCGATGTTTTTCTAAGAAGCGTGGTTAGAATTTTGATGGTTGTGCTTTTTCCTGCGCCGTTTGGTCCTAGAAAACCGAAGAATTCTCCTTCCTGCACGTTGAAGGAGATGTCGTCAACGGCTTTTGTGCCGTCAGAATAAACTTCAACAAGGTTCTTCACGGAAATAATGTCTGCCATAAGCTGTCAAATACTAGGTTTGCATTTGCAGGATAAAAACATGGCGATTTCTCCCGCAAACGTTCATTTTTTTCAAGCATCTTTAATCCGATCCTGCGCGAGGTGAGTCAGCTTATCTCAAAACTTATATTCTTAGACTCAGGAAATAAGAATTATGTCCTTTTGGTTTCAAGTTGCAGAGGTCATCGGCGTTAGCGCAATCGTTTCCGCAGTTGTTAACGCGGCATTGGAGCAATGGAAATACAAGAAAGAAAGGATGTCTGCCAGACAGGAAGAACACCTAAAATACTCGGTCGAGAATTATCCCAACTTCGCAATGATACTCACAAGAGTCAATGACGCCCTAATTTCATGCGAAGGACTCTATTACGTAGCCAACGAAGAAGAAACCGCATCAGATATTACCCGTGAGGATCTATACCGTGGAGTCTCCGATCTTCTTTATTTTCTGGGCACACTCTTCAAATTCGAACAAGATTTCAAATCCAAACAGGGACAAATGTTTAGGCTGACTAGCCAGTCAATGGAAATGGTTGCAGACAGTCTTTACGGATTTGTCAGAAGAGACATGCTGTTGAGTGAGACGCAGTGCGTGTACCTTGCGCAATCAGTGCAGGGAAGGAAGCTAAAGGATTTCCGGGATTTTAGCCAGACAGACCCAGAAGTTCGCCGAATGATCGATGGCAGCATCAACATGATGCTCAAAAGGGGAATGGCAAACTACGTCAAACGATCACTGAGCACGCTGGGTCGATTATTGACAAATGAGATAGACCGTATCCGGCTTCCAGGATATGAAAGAAAAATAATTCCCCTGTCGAAGGACCAAAATGAATACATCGAAGGGCTAAAGAGGATACCTGATATCACCTTCATGGACTACGCCGATCCTCCAGAGCCAATTCGGATTCAGATTTACAACAATTGGGACCACGAAATCCTTTGGAAAATGGGAGAACCCCAGTTTAAAGTCTGCAAGAGGAAGGAAAACGATGAACTCGAAGAACTTGCAACATTGGAAATATTTGATCCAGAAGATCCGAGCAGGCAGAGGAGGTCACGTATAGGGTCTGGAGAGACTTTGCGGGCTGAATGGCCGAGCAGACCGAACCGTGAAGAAAAGGGAGAATGGGTAATACAGTATCTCCCAGGCAGCAAGTTTTCTGAAACCTACTACACCTATGGCCAGTAAGGCATGGTTTCACCCAATTACCGGGCCTCGGGCTTTATGTTGCACAAAAACAGGAGTTGGAGGTTATCTGTGATCTTTTCCTAGGAGCAGTGTTATTTTTGGCATAAAACATGCAAAGTAATGCGATTCCAGACTATAGATTCACCAAAAAATGAAGAATTGACCAATACGGATTCAAAAAAACCATTCAAAATAATCTGCTCAACCATATGAGCATGTTATGAGCGCTTAAACCTTCATTTAGCCAATTACGTGCAAGGCGTCACTGTATGATAACTAACTTAGAAAATAACGGAAAATCCGAAGAAAATGTTCCTGAACAAACTCAAATCAAGTACATAAGGTGCCCAGATTGTGGCGAAAAAATCCCTATGGTTCCAACGTTGGGAGAAATGATTGAAGCCATCAATCATCATGTAAGCACCCACAGAAAGCAACCAAACGCCGACGTGACAGTGGCTCACTTAAAAACGCCAACAATTTGCATGGAATTGACCAAGCAAGTCTTACAACGAGCTTCGGACATAGATGCCGACGTGCCAGATGCTCGCCAAAAGCCTTCTCTCTGGCTTTAGAGCCACCCCGCATGTCGAATGCAAATTTCTGCTGATTAGCAGCATGCAAAAAGTGAACCCACTGTCGATACCGAGTAGAATTTTCGCGTTTTGCATTCTCTCTCTTTATTTTTTGTTGTTTGTTTGAGAGACGTTTTTCAAAATCTGCATTTAATAAGGCTACTAAGATAACAGAAGATGCTTGTCGTAATCGCCCAACACGTTCGCTTGGATAATTGGCTCATTGGCCATGGTCGACTAAGGGGTATCGGGTCATGGCAGCAAGCATTACTTCACTGAAGCTTTTTTTGCTCAGATGGCGAGCAAAATCGGAAGCAGCTATTATACCAATCAACACCTTTTCTTTTGTAACTGGAAGTCGCCTGATTTTATACTTGACCATTATCCTCGCAGCATCTCTAAGTGAGGAGTCCTCATTAATTGTTATTAGCGGATTTGACATTACCTCAGAGACTTTAGTATCAAGCGGTTTTTTCTGCGCCAGCACCCTTCTAACTAAATCTCTTTCAGTAACAATGCCCTTAGCTTCAACGCCATCCATCACTACGAGGTCACCTACATCTTGTTGATGCATTAGTTTTGCAGCCTCAAGAACGGTCCTATTGACCTCAATGGTGATAACATTCGTCGTCATAAAATCTTTTACAGTTGGCATCACTTTAAGAGACCGTAACCAACGGTATAAAAGTTTTGCAAAATCACAATTCAGGATTGTGAACCAAATATGTTTAACTTGAGTTTCCTAACAGAAAACGAAAAGGAATGCACTCAGAAAAATACACGAATACGCTTTCCGCTACTGGAGAGCCACGGTTGAATATCAAGAATACGGTAAAGAGGGCCCAGTCATGCCCCTATTGCCTGGGCACAAAACAAACCAGCAGATACAAGTACGTTCAGTTAGCCCACGCGTACTTTGGCGGTTCACCGAAATATGTTAGCAAATGGATTAGCGTTAACGAAGAAGAAATTAATGCTGTAAACGAAGGACGGATACTATTGAGGGAAGAGGGGAAAAATTACCGATACCTCTACAAGAAGAAGGTAAGTTCAGCAACAACAATAGGATATTATTAGCAAAACCAAAAAGCACATAAATAGCACTAGAGTGTAAACAGCAACACGACTAAGACGAAATACGCGATAATAGTACAGCTTGGTTAGTACATAGGCTTGCCAAGTCTAGGACCCGGGTTCAAATCCCGGTTATCGCACTGTCATAATTCCCATTGGTATTTCAATTCGACCTTTTCAAACCGTAAGATTTTTGCAAATTAATTCAACTCTCTAAGGTCTATTCTAGCGGCTCATCGAAATTCATTGGCAAATGGCTCTAACCTAACAGAAGAGACAAAATCCCCGATACGCCTACAAGAAAAAAGTTCAGTTCAGCGGCAACAATATGGCATAACCACAAAGCAGATAAATAACAGCCGAGACTATCACAAAGTTAGCCCGAATCGGTGAGAGCATCGCCAGAGGTCGTATTCCAATAAGATTTCATGTATGTGCGGTCGTAGTCTAGTTTGGTCTAGGACATCAAGCCCCTGAGTTAGGCTCTGGGCGTGTAAGCCTGCCACGCTGACGACCCGGGTTCAAATCTCGGCGACCGCACCATAACCCATTCATTTTTCCTAGCGCGGTCAGAAGGTCGTGTAATCCAAAAAAGTGAAACATCGTGAGTTTGCTTTCCCCGAGAATAAATAATGGGTAGGCTGGTTCTCGAACGCCTAGAGAAGGCGCCTTTTGGGAAGCAATGCTGCTTCATCATTTACGACTGATCCAAACCCGAAATCTAAAAATCAGCTCAAGAAAAGCCCCAATTGGCAACCTCCCACCTATAGGGATACCCAGTACTTATTACAAAAACCTAACAAGCATGAGTTCCGAATGTAGCCAACCTACCCCCGCCCCACTATTTACAATTGGGAACAGCAGGTAAAAAACGAGCGACAGCAAACCAGTCTTAGCTCAAGTCAATTGAAGATTCTTTCTTAGCCTCTTCAGGGCAGCTTCAGCGGGGTTTTAATGCATTGATTTATAAATTGAAGATTCCATAAGGAAATGAGATTCCAAATGAAATTGCGAAGAAAGAAACCTGAAGATTCTTCCAGCCAACAGGAACCGCAGAAAAAAAAGCTCAAAGGAAAATCTAAAGGTTTCGAAGTTTCTGAAGACAAAATGAAGTTTTTTATCGCAAAGGGTGTGGGTAAAAAGCACGCGCGCTACGCTGGAGGAAGCTTGGTGGATGAATAAATCACTTTTAAGCATAGTTTTAATAGCCTTAATGGTTAGTTCATCGGTTTTGTTTGGCACTGGCTCAAATAACGGGCATTTATATGCTTTTGGTGCAATTCCTTTGGCTGCTCCGAACGTGTCTGCTTCGCCTGGCACGGTGGATCAGGGTCAGACTAGCAGTTTGACCTCTACTGCTGTGACATCAGGCACTTCTCCGTACACGTATCAGTGGTTTGCGAGGGCTCCAAGCGGAACCTATGCCAAGGTGGGTACGAGTTCGGCGAGTTACAGCTTTGTGACCACGAGTTCTACGACTACGGGCAGCTGGAGCTTCATACTTCAGGTGACAGACAGCACGAGCGCAGCCGTGAATACTACTGCGACTTCAGTTACGGTTGATCCTGCGTTGGTAGCTCCGACGGTGACGGCTGCTCCAGTTACCGTTAATCAGGGCCAGACTTCTGCTTTGACTTTTTCCACAGTGACCGCTGGCTCTGGAGGTTATACATATCAGTGGTTCGCAAAGGCTTCTGGTGCTGGTTCTTACTCGCTGATTAGCGGTGCGACTTCACTCAGTTACAGCTTTTCAACCACGGCGTCTACGGCTGCTGGCAGCTGGGGCTTCTTATTGCAGGTTAATGACAGCACGAGTGCATCTGTTAATACTACTGCGGCTTCAGTCACGGTGAATTCTGCTTTGGTAGCGCCTAGAGTGACGCCTACTCCGGCTGTGGTTGACCAGGGGCAAACTTCAGTTTTGACTTCTGCAGCTGTTTCATCCGGCACTAGTCCGTACACTTATCAGTGGCTGGAGAAGGCGCCCGGAGGCGCATACGTTGATGTGGGCTCGAATTCAGCGAGTTTCCACTTTAATACTACTGGTTCAACGGCTACGGGTGATTGGAACTTTGAGCTTCAAGTGACTGACAGTGCTAGTCCGACTGTGACGGTGACTTCAAGTCCTGTAAATGTTACGGTGGATTCTGCTTTGGTTGCTCCGACGGTGACCGCTGCTCATGTTAAGATTGACGAAGGCCAGACGTCAGTTTTATCTTCTTCCGCGGTGACCACTGGCTCTGGTGGCTACAAATATCAGTGGTTTGCAAAGGCTCCAAGAGGAAGCTACGCTACAGTAGGCACAAACGCTGCGAGCTACAACTTTGTGACCTCAGTTTCCAACGCTACGGGCGGTTGGGGTTTCATACTTCAGGTTACTGACAGCACGGGTTTGGCAGTAAATTCTACTGCGGTAATAGTGACCGTTAATGCGCGTGCTGCACTACCCTTTTGGGTAATTTACGTGTTGATTGCCATCGTCGCAATAACAGTGCTCTTAATAATAATCTTGTTTGCGTGGCGCAGGCGCACGCGCAAAATGAGCACTAAGAAGGATCAACCAGCCGATGACGCTGCTAAGAAGAAACAACCCGTCAATGTCGGCGTTGAGGTATCCAAAGTTGAGATCGCTGATAGTAAAGTAAAGTTTTTTGTTGCAAAAGGGCGCCGTAAAAAACATTGGGTTAGTGTTAAGGAAATTCCTATTCTTGAGATTGAGCACATTGAAAGTTCTGACAACCAGTTAACCGTCACATGGAAAGGCGTCGCTGACTCGTTTTATACAAAGGATAAAATTGTCTCGTTCACCGCGCTGGTGGAGCAGGTTAATGGGATACTTGAAGAACAACGCGCAAACCAGCTGAAAACAGCCGAAGCTAACGAGAAAAACACCCAGAGAAAGAACGAGTTGCAGGCGGTAATCGAAAAGTCAATCCATATAGTTGACTCATCATTCGACGTCTTGATCGGGCTGCAGGATAAACGGATAAGTTGGCCGCAAGTAGAAGCCTTCGCAAACGAATTGAGCACAAACCTGAATTTCACCGGGCAAACCTTACCGCCACTGGTTCTGGATTACTCAAAAATCGTCTCCGCTGTTAAAGCACAGGTGCCGAGGGATGCTTCAAAGGAAGCCTTCGACATCCTGAAAGCATTAAACGGGTACTTCGATGCTTTAAAACCTGAAGAAGACGCCAAAGAAAACCCGCTTAATTTTCAGACAACCAAAACATTGATTTCAGTCTATTTCATGTTAAACGACCTTTTGCTGGCCAGGTTCGTAGGCGACAAAACCAACAGCAGAGAAATCGGCGAGCTTGAAGCGGCGCTGCAAAGTTTGGCTGAGGTTAACTTCAAAGTTGATGTTGAAGCGCTTAAGGGAAGCATAAGCGTGGAGGGAGAGAAACAAGTGGCCATTGATGACAGCCGCGCAATTTTCAAAGATCAGCTGAAGAAGCTTTCTGAACTTGCCTTCATAGTCAAAGAAGTTCCTGTTCAAGCTTCAGAAACTCAGCCCTTAGAAGAGGCGCCTTCGGAAGATTTACAGCCGCTAACGTCGGAACCGTCAGATATTAGAAAAGATAATTAACAATACGTATGGATATGACTCTACTGCGATATTACTTGGAGATTCGCTAGCTTTATCTATAAAGCATCTCAATATGAGTTCAGACAAGTGGGGGATAAGTAAATTGGCTAAGAATCCACAATCAAAGGACGACTCCTTAGAGGCCTTAGATTTCATTGTAAACGTTCTCAAAGAACATGAAAAAGACCTAGACAAATTGATCAATGAGTTAGCAACCGTAACCGAGCAGCTTGGAGACACAGGCGACCTTGGCGGCAAAGTAGAAAAAGTTGAAGAAAAAATAACCAGCTTACAGAAAGAAGTCGCAGGCATGATGAGTTACATCTCAGGCGTCGCACCCAGAGAAGCATTACCGATGACGAAAGAATCGCAGGAAGCCATACCAGCAGCTTCACCAGCGCCAGCACAGGCAGGGGCGGGAGGGCCCTCGGTGGTTTTAAGGTGCAAGCAATGGGAAGACTTCCAAAACTTGGCGTTCCAAGCTCAAACACTGTCTTTCACCTACAAGGAAGAAGAAAAAATCTTTCAGGCAGACGCCCTCAAAGGAAACAGAATAATCACTTACAGCGGCACGCTTCCAAAGTTCTCTCAAATCTTAAAAGCGTGGCTTTCCAAGGAACTGGGTATCCAGGAAAGAAGCATCCTTGAAGGCGTTCTAGCTATAAGCTAAATCTGAATTTTCAATTCTTAAACCTTATATTCTTTTCTCGGTATCTTAGTCCTGTCAGTGATGGAGGGCTAATCAAGGTTGAAGGCTAAACCACCTACTAAGCCAAAAAGTTTTTTCCGTTTTCGAAGCCTTCTCCTTTCTCCTCGATGACGGATGGCACTGGTAGCCAACATACAAGAAAGCCCTCCATCACCAACATTGTAGATAAAACCGCTAAGCGTACCCAACATGTCCAGGATGAGGGAAGCAAATTACGCCAAGACTTAAATCCAATCGGCAACAATCATACCTTGGTTGATTTGTTTGGCTGTTGATGTTTCAAGAGCAAAGAAACCGAAGCTTCCCAAAAAGCGGTTGCTGAAGAAAACAAATAGAAGATAAATGAGCACGCAAGCCCTGCCTTCTGCGAGATTTTTGATTTGCCAGCAAGGAACATGCCGAAAAAAGGGAGCGCCCCGCGCTAACGGTGCTGTTCTCAAAAAGGGAATTCGCCAAAAGTGCGCGATTTCCGCCGATTGGAAGGAAAGCAGGTTTGCCTGCGACTTACTTGGGTGTTGTCAGGTATTTGAGGTGGAACGGTTTGATTACGATTCCAGTTTTTAAGTCAGCGTGGAAAGTTTGGCTTTCGATAACCCAATCAGATAGTTCTGAATCGTGTGCCCTTATGAATTCGGCGAAATTCGAGAAGTCTTCATGAAGCGAAATGCAGACTGCATCCCAGCCCATTCCTCTGCCGTCCAAAACCAATATTACGCTAGGTTGTTTGAGGTACCAATCTTTCATTTTCTGTAAGGCTTCAGTTTTCTCGTCGCCTGTTTTTAGTTTGAGTTTGCTTTTTAGAAAAGTGAAGGCTGCTATTTCAAACCCTATTTGCCCGAATTTTGGGATAACTGTGTATCCTTCGATGTAGTTGTCTTCAAGCATGGCTCTTCTTCGTGTAACCGTAGGTTGAGAGACACCTAGGGATTTGGCTAGTTGCCTATCGCTTCTATGCGAGTCTTTCATTAACTCAAAAAGTATTTTGTAATCTATCGGTTTCAGTTCTTTCATTGCAACCAACTTTACCATTCATGACGTTTTTGTTATCATATATAAATCTTGACAAAAATTTTACGTAAAGTTGAAGGTAGAACAGATAAGCAGTTCCATTGTTGGTTTAAGTATAATTTGGTGATGTGAAGCATAGACAAATACTTTTAAGAGAAAAAGCAGGTATAGAACAACTTAACAGGAGCTTCAAGTCTATGTCACCCCAAATTTTAAACGAAGTTGAACAGGAAGTCACAGAACTTCTCTGCAACCTAATACGAATAAACACGACCAACCCGCCAGGCAACGAAACAGCAGCGGCAAACTACATAGCCCAGTACCTGGGCAAAGACGGTTTAAAGACTGAAGTTATCGAAACCGCGCCTGGAAGAAGCAGCGTTATTGCACGACTAAAGGGGACGGGGGAAAAACCCAGCCTCCTTTTACTGTCACACCTCGACGTGGTTGCAGCTAACAGCCAAGAATGGACCGTTGACCCGTTTGCTGGAGCAGTAAAGGACGGTTACGTTTACGGCAGAGGCGCCTACGACATGAAATCCATGACAGCCATCGAAGTCATGGTAATGAAGCTTCTGAACAAAAACCATGTTACGCTCAAAGGCGACGTGGTTTTGGCAGGCACTCCTGACGAGGAACAGGGAGGGGAAGAAGGAGCAGGCTACCTTCTAAAAAACTACAAAGAGAAAGTCTTATGCCCCTACGTAATCAACGAAGGCGGCGGATTAGCTTTCCCATCAAAAAAAGGCTACGTGTTTCCAGTGCAGACAGCGGAGAAAGGCATCCTTTGGCTTAGAGTAAAAGCGAAGGGGACGCCTGGTCATGGGTCTATGCCTAACACGGCTGATAACGCTGTTATTCGCATGAACAAAGTCATTGATAAACTGGCGAACTATAAGCCGCCGACCATTTATGTTCCCACCCTGAAAAAGTTTCTCGCTGAAATGGGAAAGCAAGATAAAGAGCTACAGGAAGCTTTTTCATATCTGCTCGCAAACCCGACGCAAAGCGAACAGATTCTGGACCAACTCGCAAAAAAGGACAGCGCCCTGGCAGAGGAAATTAGGCCAAGAACCAAAATGACTATTGCGCCCACGATGATTCACGGCGGAGTTAAGGAAAACATTATTCCTTCAGATTGCGAAGCAGTGTTTGACTGCAGAATTCTTCCGGGGCAAAGCATCGACGAAACTATTGATTTAATCAAGGGTCTGCTCAAAGATGTGGGGTTGGATAAGCTGAGTTTCGAGTTTATTCAGGCGCATGGCGGCTCAGAATCATCCATGGATACGGAACTCTACAGCACCATCACGAGTGTTCTAAGAGAGTTTGAACCGGGATGTGGAGTGACGCCGACCTTGACCACTGGCGGCACCGACTCACGTTTCTTCAGGGAACTTGGTAGCGTATGCTACGGGTTCCAACCTATGATTCCCGACGAACCCAACGACCAGCTGGAAAAACGAATGCACGGCATAGACGAACGTATAACAATAAACAACCTGGTTTACGGAACAAGCGTGCTTTACGAAACAGTGAAGAGATTCATGACCTAAGCGGTTAAAGACTGATTTTTTCAATGGAACTTTAGGTTCTCGACCGCAAAAGCGAGCGAATGCTTGAGAAAGCTACATACAGAAGATAGATGGCACAGAAAACAGTTACTCCTATCTCAGAGTTCAGAATTATCGGGTTTTTTTCAATTCCAAGAAAGGCGCCTTGAGAGGATATCCGAAGAAAGACCAGAAATTGCAGAAACACACTTCCTGCCAAACAGCCTATGCCTATACTGTGAAAAGCTAACCGTAAACCAAATGTGTGTTCAGTGGGCTTGCCATTAACCATTGTTTTAAAAATCCCCTTAACTTGAACAAAAAGAGCGATTGAAGGTATAGAAGTATGCAGGTTATCATAAAGATTTGTTGTAGTCAAATGTTACTCACTCAATGATTGATTGTTAATCAAGTGATTTTTGTTGCTTCGCACGATTGCATGAATATACAAAAACTTAAAATTGGATGTTCACGAAGTGATTGCGGGTAAAAATGGCTAGAAAATCTCTCGCTTTAGCGCTCATCATAGTGTTGGTTGTATCGATGTCTTTAGCGTTCATCTTGCCGAATTCCTCACTTCTTGGCCCAAAAAAATCTAACAGCGACACAAAATATGCCGGCTACACCGCGATACCGCTGTACAATAACACTAATACTAACGTGCAGGTTGGAAGCTACAATTACGCTTTCGCCTATCACCCGACGACCATTATTAACAATTCCACGATTGAGGGATCCCTTACGATTTGCAGGCAAGGCATCTTAACGCCAACAGAGTTTCCATTGACTACAAACACATCACATGATTACTATACAGTGACGTTTGCCATAACAAAAATCAATTCTAACTACATCACCGTAATGGTAAACGTAATTTAGAAGCCAAATAAATCGGCTAAGTTGGCAAGCAACTTACGGAAAATATTCTTGATTTTTTGCTTGAGACAAAAAAGAAGTTTAAGTTTTCTTTCCACAAAAAAGAAAGAAAAATGAAATTGTGGGAGTTTTTGGTTTGTTTTTGAGTTTACTTGGTTTTCTTTCGTCTGCTTATCATTATGCCCGCTAATGCGATTACTACTGCAACGATGACTACGACTGCAACTATGTAATACAGTGTGTTCGGAGTTGGCGCTGGAGTTGCTGTTGGAGTTGTTGTTGATGAGGGTGCTGAGAACTGTATGTCGATTTGGTGAGTGCTGAAGTGCGTTGTGAACCATACGTAGTAGTTGGTTCCGTCTTGGCTGAAGCCTTGGTTTGCTGCGAGTTGCCCATCGATGTATACTGACGGAACTGTGCCGATGGCTATATCGGATATTGGAAGGGTCATGTTGATGAAGCCTGAGCTTCCGCTTTGGCCATTTATTGTGAATCGCACTGCTGTTGTAGAGTTGCTTGAGTAGGATGTGATTGTCATGCCAGATAGTGTTGCATTACCAGTTACCTGTATGTTGACGGATGTGTTGGTTGAAGTTAAGGTTGCAGGCACCGTGAACGTTGCTGAGGCGCTCATTGGCGCGTAGGTGGCGGTGATTGAGTGTGTGCCCAATACGTTTGTGAAGGTGTGGGTGGTCGGTGTGCCGACTGAGGAGCCGTCGACTTTGACATCAGTGATGTAGTATCCGCTTGTCGGGGTTATAGTGAAGGTTTGGCTTGAACCGTAGTTCACTGAACTTGTGCCGGGGCTTATTGTTCCACCGCTGGTCTGAGTGACGGTGATTTGATATGTGATTAGGGCGAAGTTTGCTGTGATTGTTCCTGCTCCAGTTATGGTTGCTGTCGTGGTAGCTGAGGATACGCTTGCAATTGAGTTACCGCCGCCTGACCATGACCCAAAGTTGTAGCCTGTGTTTGCGGTAGAGGAGAGTGAGATGACTCCTACGTTTTCCCATTGTGTACCTGAAGGTGATGTTGTTCCAGCGCTAGCGGGGCTAACGGCGAAGGTGATTTGGTACTGGTGAGCGTATATTGGCACAATGGTAAGGGTGGCTGAGACTGTTCCGATGATGCCGTTTGATGGAACCCACTGTTGAGTGCCGCTTGTGATTGTGTTGTTGACGGCCCATGTTGAGCCTGCATCTAACCAAGGCAACTGCGTGGCTGTAGTCAAGGTCAAGCTGAAAGCGCTACTTCCGTATTGGGTGCCTGTCAGTATGATGCTTGAGGTTGGTGTCGAGTTGTCTGATGTGGTGTAGTTGGCTGGGATTTGGTATTGGTTGTAGTATGATGGATTAGCCGTTGCGGTTGCAGTTACGGATGAGAGCGCAGTGTATGTGCCTGCGTCCGCTGAAGTGACAATCCAGCGTTCGTTGCTGCTAACTATTGGGCTGTTATATTTCAATGCGGAGCCCGCGTCTGCCCAAACCTTTGCCGTTGCGGTTGGAGCCAAAGTTGGGGTGGCAGTTTGCCCTGCGGTGCCGAAGCTGGTGTATGAGGCGACGTTGGTGACGGTTGGGTTGCCTGCTGGTGTGTTAGCTATTGAGTATTCGAGTGTTAGCTGGAATTGGTTGTAGTAGGTTGGTTTCACTGTGGCTGCGGAAGTGACTGATGATACGGCTGTGTAGGTAGTGCTGTCGGCTGATGTGACTATCCAGCGTTCTGTGCCGCTGACTATTGGACTTGAGTAGGTAACTGCGGACCCTGCATCAGCCCAAACCGTTGTTGTAGCGGTAAGCGCCGGAGTTGCAGTTAACCCTGCAGTTCCTAAGCTGGTGTATGTGACAATGTTTGTTACTGTTGGAGTGCCAGCTGGTGTGTTAGCGATCGAGTACTCTAATGTTAGCTGGAATTGGTTGTAGTATGCGGGGTTCACTGTTGCGGCGGCAGTAACTGATGAAACTGCTGTGTAGGTAGTGCTGTCAGCCGAAGTGACGATCCAGCGTTCTGAGCCGCTAACGATCGGGCTTGCGTAAGTAACCGCAGACCCTGCATCAGCCCAAACCGTTGTTGTAGCGGTTGGAGCTACGGCGGGAGTCGCTGTCAAGCCAGCTGTGCCTAAGCCAGTGTATGACACTATGTTAGTAACTGTGGGTGTTCCAACTGGAGAGTTAACGATGTTGTACTCGAGGGTTAGCTGGAACTGGTTATAGTAGGATGGATTCACGGTTGCAGCAGCTGTAACTGATGAAACAGCCGTGTATGTGGTGCTGTCAACTGAAGTAACGATCCAGCGTTCTGAGCCGCTAACTATTGGACTGTTGTATCTAACTGCGGAGTTAGCGTCGACCCAAACTTGAGTTGTGGCGGTCAGGGCAGGAGTTGCAGTTGTGGCTGTGCCTAAGGTGGTGTATGAAACTATGTTTGTAACTGTGGGTGTGCCCGCTGGTGAGTTGGCAATGTTGTACTCCAATGTTAGTTGGTACTGGTGATAGTACATTGGCGCGATGGTAACGGCACTGTTTACCGTTCCTGAGGTGCCTGATGAGGCGTCCCAACGTTGAGTGCTGCTTGTGATTGGGTTGTTAACGCTCCAAGCTGTGGTGGCGTCTAACCAGATACTTTGTGTAGTGGTGGTTAATGTCGCAGTGAAAGCGGAGCTGCCGGACTGAGTGCCAGACAATGTGACACTTACGGAAGGCGTAGAGGTGTCTGAGGTACTGTAGCTTGCTGTCACTTTGTACTGGTGATAGTAGAGTGGAGCAATAGCTGAAGATGCGCCCACTGTTCCGGAGGTGCCAGAGGTAGCGATCCAGTGCTCGGTGCCTGAAGCGGCAATCGGGTTATTTACACTCCATGTCGATCCGGCATCAAGCCATGGAGACTGTGTTTCAGTTGTAAGAGTCAAAGTGCCGCTACTGCCGAATTGAGTGTCAGTTAGAACAACACTTGCGGAAGGCGTAGAGTTGTCAGAGGTACTGTAGCTTGAGGACACTTGGTACTGGTGATAGTATGATGGGTCCACGGTTGCAGCAGCTGTAACTGATGAAACAGCCGTGTATGTGGTGCTGTCAACTGAAGTAACGATCCAGCGTTCTGAGCCGCTAACGATCGGGCTTGCGTAAGTAACCGCAGAGCCTACATCAGCCCAAACCGTTGTTGTAGCGGTTAAAGCTGGGGTTGCAGTCGCAGTGTTGCCAAATGTAGTGTACGTAACTATACCAGTGACTGTAGGTGAACCTGGCGGGGAATTAGCAATTGAGTACTCCAGAGTTAACAGATACTGGGCTTGCGCCGCGTCGCTGATCGCGTGATAAGTTGTCATGGTTATGGTTGGGACTGAAACTGTTCCGCTTCCGCTTCGTGTGACAGTCGTTGTTGTGGAGTCAACTGTGTAGCTGATTAGGTTGAGTCTGCTTCCACTTGTAACAGCCCAAATATTATTCAGTACAACGTTGACGCTTGTACCGCTGTCGTACCAGCCGTCAGATGTAGGTGAAGCTGTGATCGAGTACTTTGACCCAATCAATGTTGAATCAGTCAGATAGTACTGTGTTACTGAGGCGAAGGTGACCGTTTGAGGCGAATTCATTGTGACCGCAGAGGTGGTCAAAGTGCCTGAGCCTTGCCGCGCAGGATTCTGACTGACACCGTCAATCGCGTAGTTAGTTATGGCAGTTCTGCTTTGTCCTGCGATAGTGTTCCATACCCAGTTGCTGGAAACAGTTGTGGATGTGCCGCTGTCGTACCAGCCAGTGTCGCCGGCGACTGTTGAGGCAGTACCGTAAGCTATGTTGTTGCCGCCGGTCACTGTTAGGAAGTACTGGGTTACTGATGTTGCTGTGACGAATTCGTGATTTGCAATAGCACCAGTGAATACTGTAACTGTGCTGGTGGTCAAGGGATCACTGCTCATGGCGCCGCCGTTTAGTGCGTAGCCAGTTAATCGCATGCCTGTATTAGTGGTTCTGCTCCAGATGCCGTTGAGAACGACTGTCACTGGTGTGCCTGTGTCGTACCAGTAATTGTCACCGGTGATGGTTGGCAAGGTTATCGAGTTAAGTGCTGCAGTGGAGGTGGTGTCTAGAGTCACTTGGTATTGAGTTACTGAAGTGAATGTGACTGTGTGAGGAGCGGTCATTACGACTGTGCTTGTTATGACTGTTCCAGCGGTTGCAACAGCTACGGGTGAATTGCTGTCTACTTGCCAAGTTGTGACTCGTTGACCTACGCCGCTTGTTCTACTGTAGACGCCGTTTGAACTGACCCATGTAGCGGTGCCGCTGTCGTACCAGTTGTCGTTTGTCGGCGAAACAGTGCCGTAGAGGATTGAGTTTCCGCCGTTGACAGTGAGGTAATATTGGGTTACTGAGATGAAGCTCACGGTGTGGGCTGCATTCATGACTATTGGTGTAGTGGTCAGAGTGCCTGAGCCTTGGCGTGTTGGGTACTGGTTTGAACTATCGAGTTGCCAGTTGGATACGGCAGTTCGTTGACCTGATGCAGTGTTCCATACCCAGTCGCTGGAAACAGTTGTGGATGTGCCGCTGTCATACCAGCCTATGTCGCCTGCGATTGCAGGTGCAGTGCCGTAGACTACGGTGTTGCCGCCGGTCACAGTCAAGAAGTACTGAGCCGTGGATGTGGCTGTCACGAAGGCATGTCCGCTGATGGCGCCGGAAAGCACAGTAACTGTGGCTGTTGTGGCAGTCGGAGTGGTCACGCCGTTTACTGCGTAGCCAGTTAGTCTTGTGCCAGTTGTTGCGCCTCTGCTCCAGATGCCGTTTAAGACCAGGCTGACTGAGGTTCCGCTGTCATACCAGTAACCGGTGTCGCCGCTGATGGTTGCCGGTGTTATTGAGTTTAGCGCGTTTGTGGTTGTTGAGTCCAATGTCACTAGGTATTGAGTAACTGTTGCGGCGTTAATCTGATGCGTAGCGCTCATCGTCATCGTGGTTGTCGTGAATGTGCCTGTTGTGGATTCAGGGATGCTTGTTGCGCTGTCCCAGCTGTAGGAGGACACACGTGTCCCGGAGCCCGTGCTTGGGCTACGGCCGTATACGCCGTTTAAGGTGGCTGCGACGCCGGTTGTTCCTGCATCGTACCAGTAATTGTCCCCTGAGATTGTCGGCGAAGTAACGCTGACCAAAGCGCTTGCAGCGCCGGAGTTGAACGTCAACTCGTACTGGACAACGCCTGTGGCGGTTACGAATTCGTGGCTGCTGATGGCGCCGCTGAGGACTGTGACTGCTCCAGTGGTAAGTGTTGTAGTGGGAGCTCCGCCGTTTAATGCGTAGCCGGTTAGCCTGTTTCCTGTTGTTCCGGTGCCTCTTGCCCAAACGCCGTTAAGCACAACTGTTACTGGTGTTCCAGAATCGTACCAGTAGCCGGTGTCGCCGCTGATGGTAGCTGGTGTTATTGAGTTAAGGGTAGCCAGTGAAGTTGAGTCCAATGTCACTTGGTACTGGGTCACTGAGGTTGCGGTGATGGATTGCGGAGCGGTTATGCCGGCACTTGTGAGTGCTGTTACCGTGCCTGTTGTAAGTGTTGTGGTGCTTGTTCCGCTGTTTAGTGCGTAGCTGGTGAGTCTCATGCCGGTTCCTGTTGTCCCGGTGCCTCTTGCCCAAACGCCGTTAAGCACGACAGTCACTGTTGTTCCAGAATCGTACCAGTAGTTGTCGCCGCTAATTGTCGGCGAGGTAATCGAGTTAAGAGCTAAAGCGGTGGTTGCATCCAAAGTAACCTCGTACTGAGTCACAGAAGCTGCCGTGACGAATTCGTGGCCTGAGATAGCGCCGTTCATCACTGTAACTGCTCCTGTGGTTGCGGTGGATACGCCGGTTCCGCCGTTTAGCGCGTAGCCTGTTAGCCTGTTTCCTGTTGTCCCGGTGCCTCTTGCCCAAACGCCGTTAAGCACGACAGTCACTGGTGTTCCAGAATCGTACCAGTAGTTGTCGCCGCTAACTGTCGGCGAAGTTATCGAGTTAAGAGCAGCCGTGGAGGTCGCGTCTAAAGTCACCTGATACTGAGTTGTTGACGTCGCCGTCACGAACTTGTGGCTGCTAATAGCGCCTGAAAGCACTGTGACGCCGCCAACTGTGGAAGTCGGAGTATTAGACCCGCCGTTTACAACGTAACCCGTCAATCGTGTTCCTGTGCCGCCTGCTCTGTTCCATACGCCGTTGAGGACCAAAGTGACTGGGGTTCCGCTGTCGTACCAGTAGGTGTCACCGCTTACGGTTGGCGAAGTTATCGTGTTAAGAGCCGCTGTCGTTGTGGCGTCTAAGGTTACTTGGTACTGAGTTACGGATATTGCCGTAAACGATTCTGAGCTTGCAATTGGTCCAGAGTAGAGTGTAACTGTTCCTGTAGTTGAAGTTGGAGTAATTGTCAGACCGTTGATTGAGTAGCCTGCCAGTCTTGTCCCTGTACCAGCAGCTCTGTTCCAGACACCGTTCAGCAGCACGTTTACTGCTGTTCCGCTGTCATACCAGTAGTTGTCGCCGCTGATAGTTGGTGAAGTTATCGAGTTAAGAGCTGCAGTCGAAGTCGCGTCCAAAGTTACCTGGTACTGAGTTACTGAAGTGAAGGTCAATGTGTGTGCACCTGACATAGTGATGGAAGTTGTGGTTACTGTACCCGTGGTTGCGACAGATGTTGCTGGGTTCGAGTCTACCTGCCAGGATGAAATGCGTTGACCAACTCCGCTAGCTCTGTTGTATATGCCGTTTGAGCTGACCGTTGTGGATGCGCCTGAGTTGTACCATTGGTCACCGAAGAGTGAAGCTGTGCCGAAGGTTACGCCGTTACCGCCGACCACTGTTAAGAGGTACTGGTGGTAGTAGCCGGATTCAGATACGGTTCCGGTTCCTGAAACGGTCTTGGCGTCCTGTGAACCTGCAAGCGCCCAGCGTTCTGTATTGGAAGAGGCTATGGCTGTGACGTAGGTTACTTTGCCTGTTCCCGCGTCAACCCATGTGGCTGCTGCCGGAGTTACTCCGCCTGAGCCGTCAGAGGTGATTGCCTGGCTGGCTCCGAACTGGAAGTAGTGACCGACGGTTAAGCCGTTAGCGATGTGCGTGCCATCGTTCACGACTGAGTAGCTGAAGGTAACTTGGTACTGATGATAGTATGGTTCGTTGATTACTGTGAAGGTGTCGACGTTTATGTTGTTAGGTGAAGATGCAAGTGCCCACTGCTCAGTGCCTGAGTAGGCTACTGTGTTGAACGTGACTTGTGCGGTACCTGCGTCAACCCATGCTGAGGCAGGTGTAATTGCGCCTGAAGAGTCAATTGAGAGGGTTTGGGTTACGCCGAATTTCTGGAATGACCCGACGATTGAACTCGTTGGGATGACTGATTCGTCTTGCGTGGTGCACAGGAAGGCAACGCTCCATTGATGGAAGTATTCTGGGTCAGCTGTTCTAGATGCTGAGCCGACTGAGGCTATGACTGTGTGTGTGGGTCCGAGGTCGCTTGTGGATATTTGGTAGCGTTCGTGTCCTGAAATCGAGACTGGTGAAGCGTAATTAATTGAGGTTCCGACGTCTACCCAGTCGTTTGAAAGGGAGAGCACACCTTGTTGGTTAGTTGAAAGATGCATTGCACCGCCGAACTGTGTATAGAACACCAAGTTTGCTTGGTTTGATATGGCTGAGCCGTCGTTGGTTGTGTAGTCGAAGGAGACTAGCCATTGGTGATAGTACCCTGTCTCAGTGATCGTTGCAGAAGATAAGACGTTGTAGTAACTGGTTGAAGTCAAAGCCCATCGCTCGACACCTGAAGAAGCAACAGCTGTTCCATAAGCAACATTGTTGTAGCCTGCATCAAGCCAAACAGTGCCTGCTGAAGTCACACCGTAAGTTCCGCTTGGAGACGAGTAAAGCGTTACAGTGTTACCGAACTGTGTGTATGAGCCTATGGCTAAGTTGCTGCTGGCGTCGCTGTCCCAAATGGCGCTGGAATCATTGGTTGTGTAGCTTAAAGTCACATGGTACTGGTGATAGTAGGTTGGGTCAACAGTGTCTGCT
Organism: Candidatus Bathyarchaeota archaeon; assembly: GCA_963780185.1. Taxonomy (GTDB): domain Archaea; phylum Thermoproteota; class Bathyarchaeia; order Bathyarchaeales; family Bathycorpusculaceae; genus Bathycorpusculum. The sequence continues at coordinate 566,604 of CAWABA010000006.1, forward strand.
CCGCTTACGGTGTCTACGACTGAATAACCGGCTGAGAAAGGCAAGTTTATCATATAGCGTTCTGTGCCGGAAATGCTAATTGGATTGGCGTAAAAGACACTTGAGGCTGCGTCGGTCCAGTCGCTGAATCCAGTTGCATGGTTGCCTAAGACGGCACTGCCGAATTGATAGTAGACAACCGCCGGAGGAGTTACTGAGCTGCTGTCTGAGGTGCTGTAGGTGAAGGTTACCAGATATTGGTGATAGTAGCTTTCTGTGTATGATCCTGCGCCCGCTACATTTTGATAGTCTGTTCCGCCGCCCAAGAATATGGCGTGTGATGCCCATTCCTCTGTGCTTGAAGCAGATATTAGGAAGTAACGTACGTTGGCTGTGCCTGCATCAACCCATGTCGCTGCGGAAGGCGAAACTGCGCCTGCGCCGTCAGACATGATTGCGTGCCAAGAGCCGAACTGATAGTACTGGCCGATATCGCCGCTTGGAACATTGCTTGCGTCGTTGACAACTGAGTAACCGAAGGTTACTGAGTACTGGTGGTAGTAGTCGGGGTTAGTCGGCGAGGTAGATGAATCAACTGAAGTGGAAATGTATGATAGCCCGCCCACGGTTGTGAAGTCTATTGACCACTGCTCAGATGATGTGGAGTCGCTTGTCAGTGTGGGGTATGCAACTGTTGTGCCTGCATCAGCCCAATCAAATGCACCGCCGCCAGAGTCTGCAGTCATAGAATCGGACAGACCAAACTGGGTATAGTAGGCTGTTGGAGCAGCTGGAGAGCCGCCGCCGATGACTGTGTATTCAAAGGTCACTTTGAACTGGTGATAGTAGGTCGGGTCAATCGTCAAAGTTGATCCGCTAACGCTGGAAACAATCTGAGATAAGCCGCCGACAACGGTGTAGTCTGCTTGCCAACGCTCAGTGCCAGATGCGCTGATTGGATTGTCGTAGGAGACTGCTGTGCCTGCGTCGACCCACTGTATCACGTGATGGTCTGTTGCGGCTATCACGGTGTATGCTCCGCCGAACTGTTTGTAGTGTGCGGTCGGAGCGCTTGGAGAGCCGTCAGTTACTGAATATTGGAATATGACGCTGAATTGATGATAGTACTCTGGGTTAGCTGTCACTGCGCCTGTGCCAACTGAGGAGATAACCGTGTTGGTTCCTGTGTCGGCTGAGTCAATTATGTATTGTTCTGTGCCTGCCAAGCCGATTGCTATTGGTGAGTTGTACAGAACTGCTGTGCCTGCATCTGCCCAGTCGCTTGATTTGGAGAGGGCGCCTGAACCGTCAGTTGACAAGTAAGATGTGCTGCCGAATTGAGTGTACGCAACCATGCTAGATTGGCTTGCAAGAGCGGTTGCATCGTTGGTTGTGTAGGCGAATGATACCATGAATTGGTGGACGTAGCTTGTTGGAGGCGAAATCGTGCCGCCGCTCGTCGTTATAATTGGCTGATAGGCGTTGCCGTAAAGTGCCCAGCGCTCAGTTCCTGTGCTGGCGTGGGAAGTTCCTGGGAAAGTCACGGTTGTGCCGTAGTCAACCCATCCCGCTGTGCTGTAGGAATCACCAGAGTTTAGAGTGACAATGGTTGAACCACTAGTGCCGAAGTAGGTGCCTGTAACTGCAACGTAGTCTGGTGCTGAAAGACCCGAGACGGCGAAGGTGTTCTGCAACTGGTGATAGTATGTGGGGTTAACTGTTCCGGATGCAGCTAGTGACGATACGACTGTGTGGGATCCGCCGTCACCTGAGGCAATCATGTACCGCTCGTCGCCGGAAATGGCGATTGGAGAGTTGTAGAGGATTGCGGTGGTTGCGTCAACCCAGTCGCTTGCCACCGTGAGTGCGCCTGAACCGTCAGTTGAAACGTAGCTCGTAGCCGTGGATGATGTGTAAGTTATCAGGTTCGTCTGGCTTATGAGTGGTGAAGCGTCGCTGGTTGTGTAGTCGAAGTAAATCAGGTATTGGTGGATGTATTGATCGCCGTAGGCTGCTCCTCCCGTTGTGATTGGACCATAAGTATCTCCTGAGGAGGCCCAGCGTTCGGTTCCGCTGCTCAAAGTGGTTGTTATTGGGAAAGTTGCTGTAGTGCCGTAGTCAGTCCAGCCTGTGGTGCTCCAGCCGTTGCCCGTATTGAGCTCTGCAATTGTTGCTGGTACGCCAAAAGCGGTTCCATTGACGTCAATTGAGTCGCTGGCGCCTGCACTGCCGTCGAGGAATGTTGCGTCGAAAGTGTTCTTCATTTGTCTGAAGTATTCGGGGTTAGCCGTCTTGTGGCTTGAGCCAACAGAGGAAATTACGGTGCTGGTTCCGCTGTCTGCTAGGGCAATCTTGTAGGCCTCGTTTGCTGAGATTGAAATGGGTGAATTGTACAGGACCGATGTTGTTGCGTCAGCCCAGTCGCTTGACTTGGACAAGACGCCAAAAGCATCTGTTGAAAGATGCATTGTGCTTCCGAATTGGGTGTAAGTTACCAAGTTGGCTTTGCTGTTAAGAGTCGAAGCATCACTCGTTGTATAAGCAAACGAAACTGAGAACTGGTGATAGTACTCAGCACTGGCTGTCATATGGGTACTGTCTACCGTGGCTATTACTGTGTGAGACCCTCCGTCGCCTGAAGCAATCATGTACTGCTCGTCTCCGGATAGCCCGATCGCTATTGGAGAGGCGTACGTGACAGCGCTTCCCGCGTCGACCCATTCCGTGGATGCAGGTGTAAGTGCGCCGCCGCTGTTAGTTGACAGGTATGTTGCGCTTCCGAAGTGTTGGTAAGTCACTACGTTAGATTGGCTTGCAAGGTTTGAGCCGTCATTAGTTGTGAAGGAGAATGAAACCGAGAATTGGTGATAATAAGAGGTCTCATACGCCGTTCCCCATGTGTTGACTAAGAAGAGTTGAGGTGAAGAGGATAGAGCCCAACGCTCAGTGTTTGAGGATGCAGTTGCAGTTACGAAGTTAACTGTTCCTACGCCTGCATCAACCCAAACGGCAACTGATGGTGAAACGCCGCCTAAGCCGTCAGAGGTGATATCGTTCGATGAGCCGAATTGCCAGTAGTGACCGACAACAAGTGTGTTAGGGATGTCACTGAGGTCAGAAGTGCTGTAGCTGAAGTCGACTTTGTACTGGTGATAGTACAATGGGTTGGCTGTTACTGCACCTGTGCCAACTGAGGAAATTACTGTGTGTGTTCCCGCGTCGGCTGAATTAATCATGTACTGCTCATGTCCTGCCCCGCCGATTGCTATCGCTGAGTTGTACAAAACGGTGGTGCCTGCATCAGCCCAGTCGCTGGAAGCTGACAATACGCCGGAACCGTCGGTTGATAGATGCATTGTGCCTGTGAACTGGGTGTAAGTCACCAAGTTAGATTGGCTTACAAGAAGCGAACCGTAGTTTACCGTGTAGGCGAATGATACCAAGAATTGGTGAGTGTATGCGTGTGAGTAGCTGCCTCCGCCTGCTGCTAAAGCGCCTGTTGAAGCTGCGCCGCCGCTAAGAGCCCAACGTTCACTGCCAGTGCTTGCACTAGAGGTTGCTGGGAAAGTAACCGCAGTGTTACGGTCGCTCCAAGCTGTTGTGCTCCAGCCGTTGCCAGTGCTAAGAGTCACGATGGTTACCGGAGATGAGCCATATAGTGAGCCGGTTAATACGACGGTGTCGCTGCCTGAGACTCCAGTTACGGTGAACGTGTTCAATACCTGTAGGAAGTAATCAGGGCTAGGTGTCAAAGTTGATCCGCTGACGCTGGAAACAATAGTTGATTTGCCGCTTGAAACCGTAAAGTCTGCTTGCCAACGCTCATTTGCAATTGCACTTAACGGGTTATCATATTGGATTGCCGTAGTTGCGTCAACCCAGTCAACAGCACCGCCAGTAAGAGCAGTTATAGTCTGCGCGGAACCAAACTGGGTGTAGTACGCTGTCGGGTCGCTTGGAACAGCTAAGCCGCCGCCGTTGTTAAATGAATACTCGAATGCGACTTGGAACTGGTGATAATACAGGTATGCAGTTGTTTGGGTAGCGGAAACTGTACCTGAAGCAGTCGTTGCTGTCTGCCAGCGTTCGTTGCCTGCTGAGCCTGTAAGCGGGTTATCTACTGCCCATGAGGTAGTTGCGTCAAGCCAGTAGTCTGTAGCTGTGCCTGTGAGGGTTGGTGTATAAGCGCTTCCAGCTTGTGTGGCTGTTAAGACTGGTGCTGATGCGCCTGTGTCGCCGTCAACAATTGAGTAAGACAGGACAAACTTGAATTGATGATAGAAGTTCATTGGAGCAGAGCCGCTCGCAGTGACAAGATAGTATGCGAAACTTGGATTGACTTCCCAGCGCTCCGTTCCAGAAGAAGCTGTAGCGGTTGAATATGTAAGATGGCTACCTGCATCAGCCCAGTCGCTTGATGGAGACGTAACGGCATATGTGGTTGTTGAGTCGATAGACATGGACGAGCCAAATTGCTTGTAATCGCCAATGACCAAGCCGCTTGCAATGGGTGTAGGGTTGTCGTTGGTGCTGTAGCCGAAACTGACCACAAATTGGTGATAGTAGCCAGATTCTGAAAGAGTGCCGGTAGCAGAAACGTCATGCTGTCCGGCGAAGAAGCCAACGCCCAACGCTCGGTAGTTGAGCTTGCGACAGCGGTAACGTAATTCACGTTGCCTGCGCCTGCGTCGACCCAAGTTGCTGAGGAAGGTGAAACGCCGCCTGAGCCGTCAGAGGTTATAGAGTTTGATGAACCGAACTGCCAGTAGTGACCGACGACGAGGCTGCTATCAATGTCGCCGCTGTTGACTACTGAGTAGCCGAAGGAAACTTCGTACTGGTGATAATAGCCGTATTCAAAGATGTTGTTGCCTGGACCCAAAGATAAACCTGAGAAAGAGTCTGACCCTGCGGATAGAGCCCAACGTTCTGTGCCAGATGTAGCAGTGTATGTTGTGAAGGTTATGGAACCTGCTGCATCGACCCATGTTTGGTACGTCCAGCCACCATAGTTGTCGCTTCCAGTCGTGTAGGTATAGGTCCCGTCGGAGTAGTATGAATAGAAATTGATGGAAGAACCAAATTGAGTGTAAGTACCCATGAGGGCGCCCGTTGGAATCCCGCTGAGGTCAGTTGGGTGAGCATAGAGCCCCATGTAGTATTGGTGATAGAAATGAGTCTCTGTTATGGTGCCAGAACCAGTGACGCTGTATTCGTTGGCGTAGGTGCCTAACGTTGGATTGTACGCTATCGCCCAAGCTTCATCACCAACGGTGGTCCTGTAATAGGCAACTGTGTTGCTGCCGGCGTTAACCCAATCGCTGGAGGCTGTCCCGCCGCTGACTGCAGCGCCATAACCGCTGCCTGGAGCCGACCAAATATCTACGTAGGAGTTGAACTGCGCAAAGTTTCCAATAGCCAAGCCGCTGCCCACGTTATGTATTGTTGAGTCGTCGTCGGTAGTGTAGGCAAAGGAGGTAAGGTACTGGTGATAGTACGTTGGGTTGATTGGGGATGTGCTTGAACCGACGCTTGAGGCAACTGTGGAGACACCGCTTGAAATTGTTAAGTCTGTTTGCCAACGCTCGGAGCCGCCTGAACCAACCAGCGGGTTAGTGTATGTGACGGCGGTTGTTGCGTCAACCCAATCGGACACGGAAGTGTCGGTGGCAGCAGTCTTTGTTAGAGGTGTACCGAATTTGGTGTAAGAGGCAGTTGGAGCTGAAGAGCCGCTCGCGCCGCCATTCACGGAGTATTGGAAGACCACATCAAACTGATGATAGTACAAAGGAGTTACGGAAATGGGTCCGGTAACTTGACCACTTGCGCTAGCTGGGTTACTTATAGCCCACTGCTCAGTCAACGAAGGTGTGTAGATTGGATCATCAAAGGAATAAACTGTTTGTGCATCCAGCCAAACACTCTGAGTTGAAGCGGTGAAACTAAAGGATCCTTTGGTGCCGTACTGGTAACCATAAAATCGGGCTGCTGGCGATGGAGTTGAAGCGTCAGATGTTGAGTAACTGTAAGTTACATAAAACTGTCGGTAATAGGTAGGATTTAGTACCGTATCAGCGCTCGCGGTCCCGCTTAACGTGGCATTATTGGTCTCCCAACGCACTAAACCATTACCATAAGCCGGATTAGAAATTGACCATGAGCTACCAGACGAGACTTCATAGGCTACTGGGCTAGTAGTCAGGGAAACAACCTGAGGCCCTGTATTGAAGTCTACATAAGTGAAGGTTGGTGCGGTAGTTGGAATTGAAGTGTCGGATACTGAATAGCTTAAGAAGAAAGTATCGTAAGTTGAAGCTTTTGCTTGGTTTACGCATAGGTAACTGACTGATAGTATGGCTATGGTTACGAGCAATATTGCTAATATTTTCATGTTTTTTTGCATTTTTTAATCCTCTCTTCCTTTTTTGTTAATGTTGTAACTGTGTTGTTTGTTATTGTTGCAGCTATCGATGAGTAAAGACGTGACGTTTGGGGAACCATTTGCCAAAAAAGAGTCATTTCTAACTGTTTTTTGAGTTAAATTTGAGGTAAAAATATCGAAATTTAATGTGCTAGTATACCCTCTCATCTCTCGTCTTCCTCCATGACATGTAACTGCTTGGCTGGCTCTTATCTTAAAAGTAGTATATAAAATATGTGGATGAAAGATACATGGATATTTAATGCATATTATACAGAAATATACCTGCATTGTTCTATGCCTATCATGCTGAACATGTTCATGCACATTTGATGCACAGAAAACAACGAAAAAAATAGCAACCGCCCCCACGCAACGGAAAACCAAGGCGTCCACTCGAAAAACGGCTTTTCTCCATGGAAAATTAGGAGTTTTCCCCACAAAAGAAGCATATTGAAACATATTAGAAACATACCAAGGCATACGGAAGACCCGAGAAGGCGTTGCCCCGCATAACGTTAGACTGCTTTGGCGAGCTATTTGGCTCGTCTAGATGCCCCTATTTGGTTCCTCTAGAAAACCGTAGGGGGGATGGGTACGAAAAAATAAATATCCTGCTTAAGACGCCAAAAATCCCAGCTTGGCTGAAGGGAAAGAACTTCGCTCGTTGATGATGATGGAGTATTTTCCTTCTTCTTCCAAAAAAGTAACCTCTAGGAGACGCAAACGTGGCAGGGACAAGCAATTATTTGCTGACAAAGTATAGCAAAAAGCAATAAATGATCAGGGTAAGCTACGTATCGCAAGAAACAAAGATTCTGAGGCACTAAAATTTTTTATACCTACATCAACCATTCTATTAGCTGCAGAGCGCAAGCTCGGTGTATAACCACTAATGATCAGCACCCAAACATTAACCAACTTAGGCGAAAAGAACTTTGAACCGACCAAAACCGTTGGCTTAATCTCAGACACACATGTGCCAAAAAGGGCGGCAAAGATTCCTCAGAAAGTTTTTGACATCTTCCAAAACGTGGATTTCATCGTACACGCCGGCGACCTTGTTGAGTTATCAGTCATCGACGAGTTGGAGCAGGCCGCACCGGTTTTGGCAGTTCACGGCAACATGGACAGCCCCCAAGCCAACGAATCCCTGCCCACGCTCAACTCGCTGAAAATTTTCGATTGGAAAATCGGCGTAATGCATGACCCAGACGCCTTAAATGGCTCCGACAAGATGCGCTACATTGCAGAAGAAAACGCCTTTAACGTTTTAGTTTACGGCCACACGCACACCCCAAGGATCAAGTGGGAAGGAGAAATCCTCTTTATCAACCCTGGAAGCCCAACTGACCCAGCGTCTTTTCTTAACAAACCCTCGGTGGGGCTGCTGCAGATAACGCGCAAGGCAATTAAGCCTCAGATAATCGACCTCTAACCCATCAATGCAGACCAATAAAGAACGCCGTAAAGAACAAAACCAAAAGCCAAAGCGACAAGCCACACCGTGATGGTTGCCAACATGAACTTTTTCCTCGTAAAGCACTTTTCTAAGCCGGTGCGGCGCCAAGAAAGAACAAGCCACAGACCAAGCGAAACAGCTACGACGCCAAGCGGCACATGGATCAGGGTGATGATTGAGGTTAAGTCGGATAGGTGTGGGAGAACGAAAACGGGGATGATCGCTAAAACTAAGGTGGGCACCATGAACGCGAATATCATGGATAGGTGCAGAATCAGGGCGGCTGTCATGGCGCGGGCGTGTTGTGGAAACTTTGCTTTGCTCCGTAGCCAGTAGCCGTAGAGCAGCAGAAACAGAACGATTGCTTGGATGGTTAGGCTAACGGTGGCGAATAGTAGGAAGGGGTTGTTTAGAAGCGACATGGCGCTCATTAAACCACAGACGTCTAAACGTATAAAGTTTCACTTTCACTCACCCCTCCCCTGCCCCAAACATTCGCTGGAGCAGTTTCCTTAAAAGGACTTAACGCCAAAAGACGGCTTCTAGAGGTAAAAAACATGGAGCATTGTAAAAACCCGTGGAAAGACGACTGCAAAAGCGAAAACATCAAACTCTACATCGAGCTGAAAGGCGAAAAACTGCCGATATGCCAGCAATGCTGGAACAAGATTGCTGACCAAGAAATCGAGTGGTGAGTGGCTTGGAGAGCTTTAGCGCTAACAGCGCCAAATCGTATCTTGGCAGAAACGTCAACCTGCACCTGAAAGACGGCGCAGTCATAGTGAACGTGCAGCTAACTGGAATCCACAAGATTTCAGGAAAAAACAACCAGGTCGAATACGCGGCATCTGGAAAACGCAAAACCAGCCGAATACCCCTAAGACACGTCGCTTGGGCAGAGCTTATAAACGCAAATCTCATGCAGAAAGCCGCCTGAAACGGACAAGAAACGGGATAAAAGGAGAAATAGCAGAACAATAATTCAAACCCTATGCGCTGTTCAAACTGCGGCGTCTGCTGCACAGAAACTGAGATGCTTCTCTGCAAAAAAGACATCGAACGCCTAGTAAATCGCGGATTCAAACAGGAATTCTTCGCCAAAGTCAACAGGGAAGGCTACGTCCAACTAAGGAACAGCAAAAACTACTGCGTATTCTACGACCCCAAAAACCGCCAATGCAGCGTTTACGTTGACAGGCCGGCAGGTTGCCGAGTTTACCCGGTTATTTTAGATGAGGAAAAAGGAATAATCCTTGACGACATCTGCCAATCCAGAGACACCATAACAGAGGTTGAAAAGTCAGTCAAGGGCAAACGAGTAATTAGGCTGCTCGAGAAAATCGATGATGAGGCAGACAAGAGGCACTTCTAAAAAATCGGTTCCACAATCTAACGTGCTTTGCATTGGAAGCAGAATACTTTTTTGCCGCTCTCAGCATTAACTTCTTCAATCGGAATAAGGCTTGTTCTAACCAGTTTGTCACAGCTGTCGCAGAAAAACTGCACTTCAGCCACTCGGCTGTTACTCTGAAGAATTTTTATGGGCAAAAAATCAATGTCCTTCCTTTGAAGATTTATCCTTAGCAAGCAGGTATTCGACGTATTCTCTCATTGTACGATCGGTTTCCGCTGCTCGCTTTCTGATGTCTTCATGGACTTTGTCCGTAACTGTTATGCATTTGTATCCTTTTCTCGGCAAACTCCCTATCTCCTCCCGTACTTTACAGTACCATGAAATATATAATTAACGGTGAATCTTGAATATTATTAAAAGCTTATATTAATGTACGTCCGCTAACTAAGCTTGAGAGGGGAACATAAAACGCCGAAAAAAGGCTACAAAAGCATCACTGTAAAGACGGAGGTCTACGATTACTTTTTTAGCGAGTGGCTTAAAGTCAAAGAGGAATACGCCATAAAGAAGGGAATTCGCAGTTTTTCGGCGTACGTTACCTACCGTTTGGCGCAGCTTATGGCGGAAGACAAGAAACTGACAAAGTAAACAGAGCCACCGCCAGCCCCTACAAGTTTAAATATGCTTGCGATGACTTGTCAACCGTGAATACCCATGCCTTGCACCGTAATTGTCGGCGCCTTCTGGGGAGACGAAGGCAAAGGAAAAATAATATCCTACTTAGCGCTTAAAGACAACCTTGATTTCTGCGTCAGAACCGGCTCCGTGAACGCGGCACACACGGTTTGGTTTGAAGGCAAAAAATACGCCCTACACATGGTCCCAGCGGCCTTCATTAACCCTAAAACCCGTCTGCTAATCGCGGCAGGAGCAAACGTTGATGTTAAGACTTTTTTCAGCGAGGTTGAACTGACAGGTGTGCAGGGGAGAATCGGCATTGACCAAAGCTCCTCGATAATTGAGGAAAAACACAGTGCTCAGGACAAGGCAAGCGCGGTTAACAAGGGCATCGGCACCACTGGACGCGGCGTCGGACCCGCCATAGAAGAACGAGTACGCCGCACAGCAAAACTCGCCAAAGACATCCCCGAATTGAAACCGTACCTTGCCGACGAAGTTCAGGAAGTTAACGACGGCTTAGACGCAGGCAAAAGCGTGCTTTTGGAAGGAACACAGGGATTCATGCTTTCGCTGTTTTTGGGAGGCGGCTACCCCTACGTTACAGGAAGAGATACGGGTGCCTCAGCCATCGCATCGGAGTCGGGAGTCGGACCTACTAGAGTCGACGATGTGCTAATCGTGTACAAATCATTCATCACCCGTGTCGGCGGTGGACCGTTGCCTGGAGAAATTTCAAAAGAAGAAGCGCAGAAAAGAGGCTGGTTTGAAACCGCGGCGGGAACAGGAAGAGACCGACGTTCAGCACCCTTTGACTTTGAATTGGCAAAGAAAACGGCGAAAATAAACGGCGCCACGCAAGCATCGCTCACCAAGCTAGATACCCTTTTCCCAACATGCAGAGGAGCCAAAAAATACAGTGATCTGCCAGCAGAAGCTAAAGCGTTCATAAAAGAGGTTGAAACCAGAACCGGCGTGCCAGTTGTTCTGATCGGGACTGGCCCCGAAGCGTTAGATATCGTTGACCGAAGGTAGCGTTTTTACGCTGCCGTTCCTGTAACATTTGAGGTCGTCAGCGGCAATCGGCGGCAGGATAAAGAAAGATGAAGCCCAGGCCCTTACAGGCGAGGGAAAAATTAAGGGTTCCTCATATTACTTGGCAGTAAAACGGGTTAATGAAAGAATAAACTTCGCAACGTCTATTCCGAAGCGAGTCAAATTCTATGCCATTGTGGTTTTAGCGGTTCGTTTTCAGCTTTGTTTGTTTGCGGTGCATTCTCCTCTTTTAAGTCAAAATGGTCTCTTTCAACCGCCAAATTGATTATCTTTTGAGAATAGCATGCAGAGCAGTAATGTTTTCCATCTATTTCATAAAGCGTACGTGATACAACGCTGATAGTTTCGTTGCATTCGGCGCAATGGATAAATTTGGTTTCCTGCCCTATTTTTTCATCTGATTTTCTTTCGTTTACGAAAATATTAGTTTGCGGTTTGAAATGTTCACTGTCCCAACCCATGGTTTTCCTTTCCTCCAGACTGAGACAAGATGTTTAGCATGTCTTGCGGTAAAAAGCTTTCCACATTCCATCCGATAAGAAAAGTTCTTTTTTCTGTGGTAACTGAAAGATTGCTTTTTTCTCAGAATTTTTCTGCGGGTATTATTATGGAAAAGTCTTATTAGGTTATTGAATTTCATGTATGTCAACATGAGATTTAAGCAACTGTCGATTTTGCTTGTTATCTTGCTGGTTTCGCCTTTAGTCATAAATTGTTTCTCGGCGGCTAAGGCTCAACCCGCGCAGACGTCGCCTGACCTTTATTTTGGCGTTGACGTCGCGTTCGCAAGCATCCCTGTAACTGAACAATTGATTGATAACATTAGTTCCTACACTAATTTCTTCATTATTGGATGCGCCGAAAAGATAGGCAACAACTTCTACGGCGGCGGAATCTACAATGAAACAAGGCTTAGCATCGTTAGCCAGTATGCTTACGACAAAGGTTTAAGTTTCATAGTTTACAGCGACGACCTTAGTTACCCCTCGAAGCAATGGCTTGAAAATGCCACTGTGGATTTTGGCAAAAGCTTCATGGGAATCTATTATTTTGACGAGCCGGGAGGGAAAACGCTTGACCAAGCTGCTTACCCTGTGCTGCTTTCTGCGAACAACTTTACTGACGCGGCTGACCAGTATGTTCGAACTTTGAATACTTGGGTTCGCGGTCCGCAGTTGGGGATAACCCGCAATTTTGATTACCCAACAGAATATCCGCTGTTTACTTCAGATTACGGGTTGTACTGGTACGATTACCAAGCGGGGTACAACACGGTTTTTGCGGAGTTCGGGGTTAACAGCGGAAGCGAAAACTACAGTCGACAGTTAAGTATGGCTCTCTGCAGGGGAGCAGCCTCCGAATTTAATCAGAACTGGGGAGTTATGATAACTTGGTCATCTACCAAGTATCCTTACATGGAAAATAGCACGGATCTTTACAATGACATGGTGCTGGCATACCAGAACGACGCAAAATACATAGTTGTTTTTGACACTAACGCGAACTGGACTCAAAACGTCTTGGATTCTAAACAGCTTGACGCGATGAAGCTGTTTTGGCAGTATGCTCAGGCTAACCCGAGGACTGTGAGACAACCAAGTGACCGTTCGGTTTATGTTCTTCCGCAAGACTTCGGCTTTGGTTTTCGTAGCCCCAACGACACAATTTTCGGGTTATGGAATGCCAATTGGAACGGTACAGCTTCTCTTACTTTTGTCGCTGACATCAGCATGTGTGTAGTCTCTTTTCTGCAGATGCTTGGCTCTAAACTGGACATAGTCTACCCGGTCACTAACGGAACCGTTGAGTCGGTTGGGTACAAGAACGTGATTTACTGGAACGATACTTCGCTTGTGCCGAACATGCCGAGCATGCCACTTTCAAGCCATGCCGTAGGCATCTACAAGCCGCCGCCCATCGCACCATTCCACCGAAAAACCACACAAACCAACGACACAACGATGAATGAAGTCTACGTAATCGTCGCTGCCATTGCAGTTGGCGTTACCATTGGCGGAGTAACTTTAACGATTAGAAAACGCCGCTTATCCGCTTGAACTCGCATCAGAAGTTTTTGGTGCTACGTAAAGTAGGATGGTTGCACTGCTGCTTGGATGGTTGAGCATGCGATGAACGTTGAGTTTTCAGCTGCATTGAGGCTTATTGATAGGTACCGTGCGTTGCTGAACCATTGGTTGTTTCCTTCGCTGAGGGCTTGATTGTCTTTTGCAATGCTTTGGAAAGCAGTTAAAAACGCGTTAGCCGCGCTACTGCTGTTCCACTCTATTTTCCAGGTGAAAAGGTAGCTGCTGTTGTCGCCGCCGTTTTGGTAATAGGTGAAGCTGTCGCCTATCCAGCCTGCTGAAATGGTTTGGGCTTGGCTCTGTGTAAGCCAGTTGCCCAGGAGGTCTTCGATGAAGTATTCGCCGTAGGTGTTGTAGTTTTGTCCGTAACTTGTCTGCATCTGAGTCCAGTTCCCGCCTGACGGCGTTGGCAGCGTAACAGGTTTGGCGGTGACGTTTTCAAAGTATTCTTCTGGGTTAAGTATCTGCGCTGTGGTGCTTGGAACGTATCCTGAGGTGTAGGCTCGGTTGACCGTGGCGAAGCCGCCGCTCTGATGCAACGCGTTAATGAAGATGCCGCCTTGCGTGTAGGGGAAATAATCCAAGTTTGAAAGCGTGTCAGGATGAAGGTCGGAGAGCGTGATGATGTCGGCTGGGAAACCTGGGGTTGAGCTGTGACGTCGGCTTTGATTGCGCCTGTTTTGGTCAGGTTCGTGTACGTGTCAGCCATGAAGGAGGCGTCGCCTTCTATGAGGGCTGTGTGTGCTTTGTCTTCGTCAAACGTGGTTGGCGAAGGAAGATTTGATTGCCAAATGTGGGTTAATTCATGCACAAAAGTGGCTTCGGAGCTCGGCAGGTCCCATGGGTTAAAGTTTTCTTTTACAACGTAAATCTTGCCTTCCCAAGTTGCCGCTACATAGTTTCCTGCCCAATCAACTTCGGCTTGGTAGAGGCTGCGGTTCTGCGGAATCAAAAAGAGCCCTTGATAGATGTTTTGCTGTATCGTAATTGCCTGCAGGTTCTGCTGTGCGTAGCCTTTGCCCCAAGTGTCAATCGCCCACTGCTTGGTAACCACCTCAAGATCAACTCTGGGAAGCGTCCCATTTCGGATTTGCTCCCAGGCGCCATAAGCATTGTTAAATATTTTTTGGGCTTGGGCCTTGTAAGCCGCCATGCTTGGACTCGGCTGGTTAACAACGATGAATAACGTTACCGCCACGACAGCGATGACGAGGCAGGTGGCAGCAACCACGATTTTTCTTTTGAAATTCAAACGCTCACCCGAAGCATTACAGTTAGGCGGTTTAGGAGTCGAGCAAAAAATAAACGTTTCCCCAAATGGCTAAAAAATGCCGTTTTAGGGTGTGTTTGGAAAGTTAGCCAAGGCATTTGCGGATTTTTGCGGCTTCAAGCAGCGCTTTCTTTGCCTCGGCGTCTTCTTTGTGCAGGTAGCTGAGCAGGAAGTTGTTTGTGAAGTTTTCGTGTTTCCGTCCGCAGACGTTTTTAGGTCCAAGTTTTATGCCTAAGTTCCGCTTCGACCGTTTTCAGGTCTTCGAGGCTGTTCTGGAGGGCTTTTCTAACTGTTCCCTCGCTCATGTTGGCTCTTTTTGCCAGTTGGTTTCCCATTTCCAGAAGCATGCTTATGTTTTCCCAAGAAACATATTCGCCGATGAGTTTGAGGTCAGTCTCCATTTTCACGTAGTACTTTTTTAGAAGCTGGGTTTCTTTGTCGTTTAACTGGTTGAGTGCTCTTAAACCGATAAATTCAGGCGGTAACCCGACGCTGTACAGGGACGCGGAGAAAGAAATTGCCCGTGGCAAACTTACTCCCGCAACGCTTCTGCTGTAGCCGAAGAGCCCGATGTGGAGTTTTCTTGCTCTTCTCTGCAGGAACATAGGCTGAAACCGTGTTTATGAACGGAGCCATTAACTCGATTTGGCTCTCGTACTCTTGCCTGCATTTGGAAAGAACTCCCAGAAGGCTCTGTTCCTCGTCGGCGGTGACGGCTTCTGGTTCGCCGTTTGGAAGCCGCTGATTTAGGCAATCGATGCCTTCCTTTACCTGTGCAAGGGGGTAATCGTACCTGAATGCTGATTGCACAGTTACAGTCGATACGCCTCTGTATTCTTCCAAGGAAGTTATCGATGTTTTCTGGTGAAAGATGCCCCCTGAACGGCTTTGAGCCAACTCCCATGATGGGTTCGATTGGCGTGTTTTGTTGTTTTTCTACTTGCTTGAGTTTGCTTAGGGCTATTTTGGTTAGCAAAACGGCACATAACAATCCATAGTTTAAAGCGGGGTCGGATCTTGCGAGGAAAACCCTTTGACGCGCAGGCTTAACCGAGTTCAAGTAGGGTAATATTACGTTGTCGACGTGCAGTATGCTGTCGAAGTCTTCGACTAGGGGAATTACCTTTATTGTTTTTGGGTGGAAGGACCCTAGCCAATCCTTGGTTTTTGTGGATTCGTAAAGGGTTAATTCTTCGTCGGCGATTATGGCTTTTTTGTAGTAGTTTAGAAGCATGATGAGTTCTTGGGCGTCGGTTGTGAAAGGCAAGATGACTTCGAAAATGGGGGTAACTGGCCGCTTGTACATTAAGGAGGCGACGTCGTAGGCGACGGGGATGTTTTGGAGGGTTTCCATGAAGAATTTGCGTTCGGCACCCTCGATTTTCGGGTTAGGTATCCTGTATGTTAAGTAAACGTCTTCGCCTATGGTGTGGGCTGAAAAGTAATCCCAATGCTTCTGCAAAAGCTTACGAACGACCCGTGTGTCTGTGTCTTTGCCTTCTGAATCCCACATTACCTCTTGACAACCCAACGTGCTGTAAGAGTAGAAGGCTTCATACACCTCTGCCGTCCCGTTGATAACCTCTTCTGTGCTCCATTCTGGAATGGCAGCGTTGTCAGGGTGCTGAGTAGACATCGTTGCCGGAGCCTTATGCTGATCAATAAATTTGCTGTTCATTTTAAGCCCACTACATTATGCTTAATCTTCAGCAAAGACAGAGGGTTTTATTTTAATTTTGCAGTTCAACCAGCGCATGTCGCCATACAAATCACCCATTATTTCGACTCAACCGCAAGGGCGTCCGAAGCCGCATCGGCCTCAGGCACCGAGAAGTGTTGGGTTTGAAGAAACGGGAGGCTTCGCGTTTGGTAGAAAATATGGCAAACTTTTAATAACAATAAACAGGAAACTATTGCAACGCTTGGAGTAGGCTAAACTTGAAAAAAACCATCACCGCCATAATCCTTGCAGCTTTAATCTTGGCTGCGTTTCCCATCCTGATTGTACCGAATGCGAAAGCGAGTGCCGCAGAGGCTAATGTTGTGTCTTACAGTTATTACACCGCTTCTGCGAATAGTCTTCTGGCTGCAAAGGCTGGTGACTTGGTTGTTGTCGGCGAAATTCAGAATGTCGGTTCAAACATCATTCAGAACGTAACGTTAACCGGGACAGCTTACAACTCCAACGGGACTGAACTTGGCACCGGCCAAGGGACAGCGTTCGTGTATGAAACAATCCCTAACGGGAGAGCCCCCTTCAGCATAGATATTGCGCCGCAAAGCAGCAGTACAAGTCAAATTGCGGCTTCTTCAGTTGGCTCTGTCACCGTGACGGTTCTCTCCGTGACTGACACCGTTGTGCCTCCCTACTCAGGCTTTAAGGTTCCAGCGACTCCTACCGCCTTCAACAACAGCGGCGTCTACACCACTGTGGGCACAATAGTCAACAACGGCTCGCAGACGTTAGGGTACATTTGGGTTGTAACCACCTTCTACAACAACGCGCACACGGTTGTAGGTTTGAACTTTACAAATTACGTGAATACTCCCCTTGCACCTCTCAGTCCAGGTCACGCGACAAGATGGGTCGCTACACCCATAGACAACACAATGGACCTAAGCAATGAAATAGCGTCATCCTCATACGTGATTGACTCAATGCCATATTCAACTTCGACGTCGACGGCTACGCCAACTCCGACTGGCTCAGGTTCATCTTCGCCGTTTCCAACGCTACCCGTAGTCGTCGTGGTAGTTGTCGTTGTCGTTGCAGTTGTGGCTTTGATGTTGCTAAGAAAACGGCAAGGAACAGAGACCCCGCTGCCTCCACCGCCACCTCCACCACCAACGCCCGAAGCCACCGAAAACCCAAGCACTTCTTCTGTTTTTTTCTTAAGAAGCCCTTCTTAAAGTTAAACTGAAAAAGCTAAAATGCTTTTTGCGAAATAGCCCAACAACAAATTTTTCATTTAGAAATAAGCAGCTGAAGTGTGGGTTATGTACCAAATCTGCGTTTTCGGAGTTGGAATGTTCTGATGGCTCTAAGAAGGTCGATTAAGCGAAAGTCTGGCCAATAGACATCCAAAAAGAGCAGTTCGCTGTAGGCGGCTTGCCAAAGCAAAAACCCGCTTAACCGTGTTTCGCCTGAAGTACGTATAATCATGTCTGGATCCTGCTTATCCATATGCGAAGTGTAAAGGTACTTACCAAACGTATCCTCTGTAACGTCAGATATCTCCAACTCGCCATCCTTAACTTTCTGAGCGATGGTTTTAGCTGCATCCACAATTTCCGCTCTGCCGCCGTAAGCAAAAGCAAAATTCCAGAAATAGCAATCGTAATCCGCAGTGGCTTTTTCAATGTCCGCGATGGCTTCCTGCAGAGCTTTGGGCAGAAGGTTAACTCTTCCGATAATTTTCACGTGGACTTTGTCGCGGTGTAGGCGTTCGTCTTTGAGCAGTTTGCGGAATCTTTCCTCGGCAATCTGCATAATTTTTTCCACTTCCTCCGATTTGCGAGAAAAATTCTCTGTGGAAAACGTGTAAAGAGTCACGTATTTAACATCAAGCATGTGGGTCCAATCTAGGAGCAACTCAACCGTGTCGGCGCCTTGCCTGTGACCATACTTATCCTGCGCGAGCATAGGGTCAGGTTCCTGCCCGTTTGCCCACCGCCTGTTTCCATCCAAAATTATGGCGATATGTTCAGGCTTTATTCCGCCTTTCACCTGCTGCCAAAGCCACTTCTCATAAAGCTTGTATGCACCGATGAAAGAAAGCATTTTTTTAAGCATTAAGCCTGACTCCGCAAGTTGGATGTTTGTTTGGATGATAGGTTGGATATTTGCATTATGTTTAACCCTGAATTCTTTCAAATAAGTCTTGCTCTAATCCAAGGGAATAACGTCGGGGATTTCTTTATTTAGTGACTTCGTCCTTTTCGGGTTTTTGGAAAAAGTCTTTGGACGACCTGTTGACGATGAAGATCAACAGTACCGACGCTATGCCGATGAGGATTCCTACTATGACTGTGTAGATGAACACGGAGAAGATTGGGTCGTTAAGAACAGAAACTGCTCCTCCGCCTGACTTAATCGGGTTATAGAGCACGTTTGCTGTTGCATCAAGAATCCAGCGCATCCACGCGATTGAAACGATTAAGCCGACGTTACGCAGCATCCTTGAATCCCGCTCAAAGTACAGACGCACACTTCGCCCAAAAAGAACTATGATTACGCCAATAACTATCAGGGTTTCTACTCCTTTGATAAAGAACGTAGCTATTTTGGGGGCTGCGGCGACCCAGCCTTCGAAAGAAGTCGGAAACGGCGCCCCGTTAATGTTTACGTTTTGAACCCCCAGATAAACGCTGACTGCGATGCATAGGATTCCTGCGAAAACCGTGTAGTTTGAGATTTGCATGGGCAGCGACGGCGGCGAATACTCCCTGACCCATGTAACCGCTTCTTTAGCTGACTTGTCAACGCCGAAGCCTTTGATAAGCAAGAAGCCGCCGATAACGATTACAATGGCAATCCCGAAGTAGGCAATAGCACCGGGATAAACGTAGTTGTTGATAGCCCAAAGAATGCCGAAAATTAAGACCAATAATCCAGGCAGACCAAGCGCTATACGTGCGTACCGTGGGTTTTCCACCAGCAATTTAGCATATTTGGTGAAGACCGCTGCTGTTTCCTCGATTGATTCACTATGCTTTATCACTATACGCCGAACCGAAGACACGGGCACTCTGGATTCTACCAGCGGCAGCACTGCCTCGTCAGAGTAGCCGTCTGAAACCAGAATAACCTCGCTGGCGTTGAAGGAGTCAAGCAGGTTATTTAGTTCAGCAACGAGTTTTCTGTCTGCACTGACCCCGCCGAGCTCCGAGCCCGATATGGTTGCGACTTCAAAAATTTCTTCAGGCAACTTCTCGTTCTGCAGCCTGTCATGGAGACGCACCGCCTCAAACATGGCGTTCGCATCAGGTTCCTCAGGATCCTTTAAAGCTAATGCAACGGCTCCGTCCAGATTGGCGGTTCGTCCAAGAAGCGGCGTCTTAACTCCCGCTTTAACTTCTAGGTCGCCGTCTCGATCGACACATAAAATCAGGATACGCTTTTGCGTCTGATCTTGCGTTTCCTTCTTAGCCATCTGGACTTCAATCCAATATTACTTTCGAGTTAACTTTAATCTTGTGCTTCCGAATCCTCTTTTGAGTCTTCACCCATCATAAGCTGAAACTCATCCCAACTTACCTCTTCGCCTTTCTGAAGTTTTTCCCTCGCTTCAGCGCTAATCTTCTCTTTGATTGCTTGCTCCTTTTCCTTGAGTGCTTGCGCCCTCTCCTTGTTGGCGCTTTGCTGTTCCTGATTAGTCTTTTCATAGGCGGCTCTTTCGGTTGCCCTGGTTTCGGCTTCAGCTTTGGCTTCCTTCGCCAATTCGGCTTTTACACTGTTAAGTTGTCCAATTAACTCCCCGATTTTTTCGTATATTTGCGGAATCGTTTCGTCTTTTGTTTTGATGTAAAGTTGATGTTGACCGTCGGCTTGAGCTCTGCTGTTCTTCATAACGTTTACTTTTTCAATCATTTTCGAGTGGATTTCTTGGCTTTTAGCGGCTAACTCTGTTACTTCCTTATGGTAAACTGATGCTTGCTCGTCGAACGTTTTTCTCTGAGCCAATGCGGCTTTGATTTTCTTGTTCTGCGTGTCGATTTTCTTGTAGCCGCTCAGCATTATTTCAAGCTGTTTAACATTCTCTATGAGGCCTTTTTCTTCTTTTAAGTCAAGGGAAGTGGTCGAAATCTTCCATTCAATTGCGTCATGCTCTTCCTGTAAATTGCGTTGGCTTTCGCGTGGAAGAGTCTTTTTAAGTTCAGCGATTTTGTCTC
This sequence comes from Candidatus Bathyarchaeota archaeon, assembly GCA_963780185.1. GTDB lineage: Archaea > Thermoproteota > Bathyarchaeia > Bathyarchaeales > Bathycorpusculaceae > Bathycorpusculum. The sequence goes on from CAWABA010000006.1 coordinate 586,800, forward strand.
TGGCGATTTTTATTTCTTCGTTAAGCGGGTCGGATTGAACCCTGATTGCGTCCCTTTGACTTTTGAGTAGGCTGACTTTTTCGTTTATTTGGTCGCGTTCGGCTTTTAACGCATTAATCTCGTCTCTTGCCTTCTTTACTTCCTCGTTCAGCTCGTTTCGTCTATCAACGCAGTTCTTTGATCTGTACGTTTGCGTTGTTAGCTTCTTCTCTGAGTTTTTGGATTTGCTGGATGATTTCTTGTTTTGAATTCATGTTTTGTTCTTTTGTCACGAGGAAGCCTCTGATACCACTTTCATAGTGTCGTAGCGGTGGAATTTATAACGATTATCCATAATAAACATTCTTTTTATGGGGTAAAGATCGGTTTGGCTTATAATTTTTAAATACATGGTGCACCCATTGTGAGGTTGAGATGTACAGTTATGACGTATAATTACGATGACTTGTTAAAGAAGGCTTGCTCTCAAATGCCCGAAGTCTCCGCAAAACATGAACGCTTAGAGTTGCCGAGATTAATGGTGAGCATGGTTGGCATGAGAACAATAATCTCCAACTTCAAAGAAGTCGCCGACGCCCTCGACCGCGACCCCCAACACATCCTAAAGTTCCTTACAAGAGAAATGGCGACAGCCGCCACCTTCCAAGATTCAAGGGCAATTTTCCAAGGCAAATTCCAGCGGGACAGTTTCGAACGCCTGCTGCAAAGGTACCTTGAAAGCTACGTTGTTTGCCCAGTTTGCAAACGCCCCGACACAAGGGTAGTTAAGGAAAAGCGTTTGTCTTTTCTGGTCTGCAACGCATGCGGCGCAAAATCATCTATAAAGCAGCTCTAGGCGAGGGACCTTAAATGGAAGTCTACGTGAACATGAAACAAGCTGGCAGAAACGTTCTCTTAGCCGTCTGCGACTGCGACTTGCTAGGCAGAACGCTTAAAGAAGGAAAAATCGTTTTCAAAATCAAAGAAGAATTCTACAACGGCAGAAAAGCAACCGTCGACGAAGCCATGAACATGATCGACAACTCAAACATAGTTAACCTCGTAGGCAAAGTCTGCGTAGAAAAAGCCATAGCGCACGGCTACGTGCACCCCGAAGCAGTCATAGAAATCGAAGGCATACCACACGCCCAAATAATGAAGCTTTGATTATGCTTTTGGACAAAAAATAAGACTTTTTATAATCCTGAAATGACGGTTCAAGCATTTTAGCAATCGTTTCAGCGCTTCAACTACCCTTGGATTTTCTTCGCTTGTTCCCAATCTACTTTTTCTGTGGAGAATCGGACAACATGTCCGCTTTGGCAGAGCAGGTTTCCATGCAAGAACAACGGCACTCGCCGGGCAATCAGTTACTCAGAAAACATTTGCTGACTTTTTATTTAACTTGGTCTTGAAGGATTCTTGCTTCTAGACAGCCTTTGCATAGTTTGCGTTTGTATCTTGTTTTGTAGTATTCTTCGAATTCTTTGTGGCAAGAGCTGCACCTCAATTTGGGCTTTTTCACTTCGAGAAGCGTGATTCTTCTTGCTATTTCCATTTTAACTTCTTCATTATGCTCCTGCTGGAATGCTTCCTTCAACAACTTGAGGGCATACTCTGAACTTCTATCTCCAAAAAGTTTTCCAAATGGACTCAGAGGCTTTCCTGACTCAAAAATTTCTTTCGGCAAAATGCATACGAAATTTGCTGGGTAACCTTTGAAGTTGTTCGGGTCAATAACCGCAAAACGATACTGCTTCACCCAGTTTTTCCTGCTCAAAGGTTCAAAGACCATTAACCGATAATCAAACATTGGGGACACTTAGAAGAATCCAAGGCAATAAATCAGCTAATATTGCTTGCCAACATATAATCTATAGAGCTTTATTGATTGTTTAGGCTAATTTATTATGACAGAAAAAACGTGTCAAAAAAGGTCGACGCAATACAGAAGGATTTACAAGACTAAACCAAAGAAGCCCGTCTTCGGGCGGAACCTTTTTTGTTGACGAACTATTCAGTTAACGTTTTTTTTGCTACCTCACTAGCCCAACTTCGGATGCCGTCTAAATCTCTTAAGTCGTATACCCCAGCAGCCGATTCTTTGTAGCCCGCGCTTTCGAGTTTCGGCTTGATTGATGACAGCGTCTTCTTGAAGAAGAAGTTCATCTGGTTAAAGTCGTAGCATCCGCCGAAGAAGCCCAACGCGATCGGGTTAATTTTGAGTTCAACGGCTTTTTCTTCAAGGTATTTTCTCCTCGCATCATCCATTTCCGTCTTCTTCTTTTCGCCTTCGGAAAGCGGATTTGCGGCTCCGCAGGAGACGAAGAGGGCAACCTTCTTGTTTGCCAGTTCTTCTCGGTGTTTTTTGAGGAATTCCTCGGGTTCTTTGGTCCATTTGCCCATCTGGATGCCGCTGCCAACGATGATGAGGTCGAATTCGCCTATGCTTTGCACTTTCTCTTTTTTGGCATCGACAACTTTCACTTCATATTCTGTCTGTCGAAGAGTGCCTGCAATAACTTCCGACGTTTTGGCAGTTGCGCCAGTGCGGGTCCCAAAAACAATCAAAGCCTTTTTCATTTGGAACCCTCAGTCTTTGTAAAAGTATAGGTGTATTCCCCTTTTTTCAGGAAGTTAAACATTTTTCCTTCAGTCACCATCGACAGAATATCAGGTTCCTTTAGGTGATGGTCGTTGAAAGACAGCAAGCCTTCATTTTTCAGGGTTCTGTAAATCTCTTTCAAAACGGCTTGTTTGTCCTCCAAGTCGTGGAAAACATCATACATCAAAACCAAATCTAAGCTTCCGTCAGGCAAGCCAGTTGCCCCCTCAGAAAGAATTGTCTCCACGTTTTTCAACCCGTTCTTGGCAACAAGGTCTTTTACCATCTTTATAGCGATTGGCATTGCGTCAAGGGCGTACACTTTGCCTGTTTCCCCGACTAAACCGGACGCAGCAACCACGTAGCCGCCTGGACCACAGCCGAAGTCGAGCACATAAAAACCCTGTTTTATCCCGACTTCCTTCAAAATGTTAGCTCTCGGGTTACGGTAATCTCGAATCTTGAATTCTAAAGCCATCAGCCTAAACCATACACTTGACATTGAACTTTCGACCTCGCCTGCCCTTTCACAGGCTGGTGTTGACGTCTCGTCTAATGTGTTTGGTTCCGCTTATGAGTCTTGTTGAAAAATTGAGGGTGAGCGCGAAGGCGCAATTCTTGTTTTCAGTGCCTACTATGGCTACGGATGCGGCATGATTGGAAACCAGACCATAAAACACATCCTGCCTTTTTCATCAGGATTTTTCCTTTTTTGAAAATCAAAGCTGCCATGCAGGCGGCGGCTTGTTTAACCGTCAATCATAAATATTCAAAGCTGAGTATAGCCTGAATTATGTTGAACTTTCAAGTTGAAGACAAAGGCGGATGTGACACGGCGAAGCGGCATTCAAGTCCATTCGCGCCCATCGTCGCTTCAATCCTAGGAGCGCTCGTTTGGCTGGTTTTTATTCTGTTCTTTGCGTTGTTCTGGTCTGGGGGTTACAGCCTTTTTCAGGACTTTGTCGTCTTCATTGCCACGCTGTTGATTACCGTACTAGTGATAGGGTTGATGTGGCTTATCTGGGGTAGAAACCAATGGCACTGGTGGTCAAGCCACTACTAACGCAGCCGCCGCTTCACACCAGAAAAAAACGTTACCAAAAAATCTATAACCGACTCCGACCTAGTTTTCGCATCCGACAAAAACGGCGGATTCTCTTCTATAGAAAATCTTTTATTATCAACCGAGCAATCGGTGAGTGGGAAGCTATTTTTTGCTAATAGTTTTGCTTTGATTTCGCCGATGGTGGTGTCTTTTGCTTTGTATAAACTGTGAATGCTACAAAGCAAGCAATCAACGCAACAATGGCGCCAAATGGATATTCAGGAGCCACAAATCCCACTGGATTAACGGTTACACCGTTTGAAGCTTGAGCTTCGGACGCAGCATAATAGTAGTCGCCACCAAAAACAGCTTTAAAGTACACGGTTGAACCAGTAGGCACACTATGATAAGAAGGCTGGAAACCCAAAGCAGCTTGCCCGTTACTATAAGTATAATCACTGAAAAAATAAGTCCAGTCACCAGAGCCCACCTTATAATAGAAGTCGATGACCTCATGGTAAAGTCCATTTCCGTTACTAGTCAAAGTTGCAGTCACCGTCGTGTAGCCATCAGGAGCAATGCTGGTAGGAGAACAATCAAGCGACAAAACAGTAGGATTAATGCAGACGGTTACACCGTTTGAAGCTTGAGCTTCGGACGCAGCATAATAGTAGTCGCCACCAAAAACAGCTTTAAAGTACACGGTTGAACCAGTAGGCACACTATGATAAGAAGGCTGGAAACCCAAAGCAGCTTGCCCGTTACTATAAGTATAATCACTGAAAAAATAAGTCCAGTCACCAGAGCCCACCTTATAATAGAAGTCGATGACCTCATGGTAAAGTCCATTTCCGTTACTAGTCAAAGTTGCAGTCACCGTCGTGTAGCCATCAGGAGCAATGCTGGTAGGAGAACAATCAAGCGACAAAACAGTAGCAGCAGATTCAGCTTTAGCCTGATTTACAAAGCTCATAGAAACAACCATTAAACAGATCAGAGTTAAACAACAAAACGTAAAGTAACGGTTCCTCATTTCCTCGGTCTCCTTTTTCCTTTCTAACTTGGCATTATCTTCATAGCATTTGCTTAAAAGACTTGTCCAAGAAAAAAAGCATCTAGAGATTTCTCACATTCAAAACAGCCAAATAAATCCTGTAAATGCGGAAAATGGTGGTTTGAGAGTTGAAAAAAGCTCGGGTGCAGCGATTTTGCAGTGAGTACAGAGTCAAAAATGCTGGATTCACACTGAAAACACCTGAATCAGGGCTTCAAGTGCACCTTCTAAATCTTAGATAGAAGAGCATCAAATTCGTCTTCTAAATAGCGTTTAAACCCTTTTTCTATCAACTTTGATATGTTTGAGCGTGCTATCCTGAAAATAACCAAGCCGTCTTCAATACTCTTTTTTGCTGAAGTGTCTGCTTGTCCGCAGAAAGACTTTGTTGTTATGTACACTCCACAGCAGTTCTCAAAAACACTTTTGGAACGAAGCATAGACACGAAGTGTTCCATGTTTTCTGAACTAACAACTTCCTTCGTTGGCAAGCATAGCTTTGCGGGGAAGAAGGTGGCGTTGTTCTTCACGCTGGACAATAATCCGCGTGGCGCCGTTGAGAAAACAAAGAAGCTGATGTCTGGCGCGTACTTTGTCGGCGAACTCGTGCTTGTGAAGCCAACCCAAGACAAGGAAGCGGCGAAGAAGAAAATCGGTGAATGGTGCGGCACGCTTAAGGCGAAACTCCAGATTTAACCCTCTTAGGACATTTTGTGAGGGACCTTACAGGCGGTTAAGCCTACAAACTTTTGGAATATTCCAAAAACCCAAACGGAAGCCACCATTTCCGCGCCACCTGCAATTCAAGCCCACAACAGAATCTAAGCCTAAACCTAAAAACCAACCTGAAACAAGCACTTCCAAAAACAACCTACCGACGGGAGGGGGTCTAGTATTTACATCAAAATTCCATTGTAAAAATGGGTTAATCCCAAGCCGACCCCACGAGGTACCCCACTATTTGTAACCAAAAACCAACACAAGAACTAGCCACCTTCCCAGAAATTGCCGCTCCACCCATTTCCTTGAAACCAAAACTCTTAGAAAACTGTTATAGCCTAGTTCGCTCAAGCCAATGTGACTGAGTGATGTGTTTGGCTAAAGCTTTGATTGCTGGCGTTGACGAGGCGGGGCGCGGATGCGTTATCGGACCGTTAGTTGTTGCCGGCGTCATGGTGAAAGCAGAGGTTTTGCCGATTCTCACCGAGCTAGGCGTCAAAGACTCCAAACTGCTTACGCCCCAGAAACGGGAGCTGCTGTACCCCGCAATTCTGCAGCTAGCCGAAAAATACCACACGATAAAGGTGCCGCCAAGCCAGATTGACACAGTTGTAGAGAGCACCCGACGCCTGCATAAACTAAACCGCCTGGAGGCTCAGACAATGGCGCAGATTATTGATGAGTTAAAACCTGAGGAAGCGTACGTTGACGCGGCCGACACGGTTGAGCACCGATTCGGGAACCACATACGGGAATGCCTCAAAGTTAAAACCCGAATCATTTCACGGCATAAAGCTGACAGGATTTACCCTGTGGTTTCAGCCGCATCCATCATTGCGAAGGTTGAGCGGGACAGAGAAGTTGCAGCATTGAGGGCACAGTGGGGCGACTTCGGCAGCGGATACTTAACCGACGACAAAACCATGACTTTTCTGCGCCAACTGCTGGAAAAAAACGATGAATACCCGAGCTTCGTCAGGAAATCATGGAAACCCGCGAAAAGAGCAAAAAGCGAAAGAGGCACAACCCAAAGTACGCTGGCTTAACAGTCTTTAGCATAAACATGTCACGTTTGTAGTCAAATAGCTAGGTGAAACGTCTACAAAAAAACATTAGTTATATAAATGTCGAGTCCCATCCTTTAATCTGGGAGAGAAGCGAGTTTTAGACGGCGGTTGCCTAATGAGCGAAAAAGACGTTACAAGGTTCCTCCAAATTCTGGGTCTCTCAAAACGGGAAATTCAGGTCTACATGTTCTTAGCTAAAAGCGGCGTCCAATCAACAAGCTTCGTTGCCAAAAGACTTAAGATGGAACGTGTCCAAGCCTACCGCACGTTCAAGAAGCTGCAGGAGAAAGGCTTCATCGAAGCCACGTTGGAGCGACCTACCAGATTCACCATCGTTGCGTTTGAAGCCCTTGTGGACTCGTTCATCACGACTAAAAAGAACGAAGTCACCAACCTGACAGACCAAAAACAAACCCTGCTAACGGCTTGGCAGTCAATCAGCGCGCCTGAATCAGAGTACCCTGTGGCTAAATTCTCAATCATTACAGGCAAGAAAAAGATTCATTCAAAAATGCTTTCCATGATTGAAGAATCAAATCATGAAGTCATAATCTTAACAACTTCCTTGGGATTGATTCAGGAAGATATAGCAGGAGTCTTCGACTCAGCCATCAGCGCATCACAAGACCGCAACATACAGCTACAGATTATAACCGACATCTCTCAGGAAAACTACAAAACGGTCGAGAGAATGGACCGCACCATAGCAGAAGAAAAATTATCCATGAAGCTTCGCCACGTCGGAATGACCTCCAAGTTCTTCCCAAGATTCCTCATAAAAGACGAGGAAGAAGCCATGCTGTACGCGCCCTTCGGCAACGAAGCATCCGTCCTGAATTTGGAAGATGAGGGCTTATGGATTAACGACAAGATGTTCATCTCTGTTTTGAAGGCTTTCTTTGTTCAGATGTGGCAGTCAGGCGTTGAAGCGTCAAGACGGATCGATGAGTTGAAAAGCGGAATCCCCATAGGCGAAACGTTGGTCATCAAGGACGCTGACGAAGCATGGAGCAAAGTCACGAAGGTGCTTGATGGCGCCAAAAAAGACGTTGTGGTGATTACTTCATCGCAAAGCATCAACCGCCTCGCAGAAGAAGACCCCCTTATGGAGTACTTCAAAAAAGGCTTAAAAATCCGAGTTATGGCCTCCATCGACCTCGACAACCTGGAACCCGCACAGAAACTTGCAACACGCTACGAAATCAAACATGTTCCAATCAGCTACCTCACGATGATGCTTGTCGACAACAAGCACCTGTTCATGTTTAAGATGCCGCCTCTTAGCGACTTCGGCTCAGAAGCCGCATTCTACTTAACAGACACATTTTACTCAACAGACCCCAGCCAAATCGAAAGAGTAAGCGAAATGCTCAACGACATCTGGAAACGAGGCATAGAAATCCAAGAAGTCAGCAGCCAAGCCGGCACCAAACTCCCCGCGGTCACGGTTTCAACAAACGAGACTATAGCGATGATTGTTGACAAAATGATTAGAAACGGCGTCACCTCGGTTTTAATTACTGAGCAGCAAAAACCAGTCGGTGTACTCAACGACCGCGACCTCCTCAAAGACATCGTTGAAAAACGGAAGAACCCTGAGAAGGCTTTAGCGAAAGACCTCAGCTACACGCCCCTGATAAACCTGCAGGAAAACGAAACAATGATTACCGCCATGAAGCAGATGGGAGAAAAAGGCATCAAGAGAGCCGCACTGGTCAAGAACGGACAACTCATCGGCATGCTGGTTGAGCCAGTGGCTAAAAAAGCCGCGATTGAAGTTAAAGCCGCTGCTCAATAGGATAGCTTGTTCCTCATTTTCTTAAGCCCGAATAAACGGCAAATGATATTAGCTAAAAGCGTTAACGTTTACGCGAGGGACAGCTAGCTTGAACGTTAAAACACCAGTTATAATCGTGAATTTTAAGACTTATCTCGAATCGACAGGCCAAAGAGCAGTTGAACTTGCAAAAGCCGCTCAAAAAGTAGCGAACGAAACGGGAGCATCAATCGTGGTGGCACCGCAGTTCGTCGACATCGCAAAGGTTGCCGAAGCAGTTGAGATTCCTGTTTTCAGCCAGCATCTTGACCCTATTAAGCCGGGCAACTGCACAGGTCACATCCTTGCCGAGTCTATCAAAGAAGCAGGTGCGGTGGGCACCCTGATTAATCATTCTGAGAGGCAACTGAAGCTTTCGGACATCGAGGCGATTGTTACGCTTTGCCGCGAGAAAAGCTTAGTGTCCTGCGTCTGCGCCAACAACCCTGCGGTAAGCGCCGGCGTCGCTGCGATGCACCCTAACATCGTTTCCTTTGAGCCTCCTGAGCTTATCGGTACGGGTATAGCGGTTTCAAAAGCTCAGCCTCAAGTAATCACAAACACCGTAAACCTGGTTCGTCGAGTCAACGCTGAAGTCACGATTTTATGCGGTGCGGGCATAAGCCAAGCCGAGGACGTCTCGACTTCGTTGAAGTTGGGAACCAGCGGGGTTCTTGTTGCAAGCGGCATTGTCAAGGCGAAAGACCCATATATCATTCTGCGTGCTTTTGCCGACGCAACAAAACAGTAAACATGTGATTGGCTTTGAAGGTTGAACCCGAATGTGAATCTTGCCTGCTTTCGCGGGCACAAACCGAAACTTACCAAGCGACAACAAACCCTGCCCTACGTTTCCGATGTCTCGCGGAAGTTGTTCGTCTTCTGAATCGGGAATTCAAATCTTCTTCTGTAGCCGCGGACTTAGGAACGAAGCGGGACCGCTTAATCAAGGAGTTAACAGGCAACAACGACCCTTACAGCAGAACCAAGAAAGCCGCTAACGAAAAAGCGCTAAAGCTTCTGCCGCATGCGAAAAAACTTGTTGAAGCAGGGTACAGTCAGCAGGAACGGTTCAAGAAGGCTTGCCTGTGCGCCATCGTGGGGAACATCATGGAGTTTGACATTCCAGGTCACAAGTTTACGCTTGACAGTTTAGCCGCGTGCATTCGGGAAGCAAGCAAAGACCTCTTCATCGACGACATCGACAGAGCGTATGAGTTAGCGAAAAACGCTGACAGCGTGCTTTATTTGGCGGATAATGCTGGAGAAATCGTTTTTGACAAGCTGCTGGTTGAGCAGCTCAAGAACATGGGCTTGAAAGTAACTTACGTAGTTAAAGGGGGCTCCGTTATCAACGACGCCACCATGGAAGACGTAGTTTTGACAGGCATGGATGCTTTAGCCGACGACGTGTTGACCACGGGCACCGACGCGGTTGGCTTGCTTAAAAAAGAAGTTTCTCCTGAATTCCTCAAGGTTTACGACGCGGCAGAATTGGTTTTCGCCAAAGGCATGGGGTACGCTGAAACCCTCACGGAATACAAGCTAACCAAGCCGCATCTGCTGCTTTTCAGAACAAAATGTGTTCCCGTAGCAAACTATTTCTGCGCTCCACGCGACAAGAACATCGCCAAGCTGATGCCGTAAAATGAAGCTGCCCACTATCGCATTCAACCAAAACGAGCTTTCCCGCTTCGGCGAGGCTATCGGCAAAGAGTGGCTTATAACGAACGGGTTAGGCGGCTACGCGTCAGGCACGGTTTTAGGCGTTAACTCGAGAAAATATCATGGGCTTTTGGTTGCCGCGTTGAATCCGCCTGGCGAACGCACAGTTTGCCTCTCAAAACTTGATGAAGACATCTCCGTGGGCAGCGACGTTTACAGACTTGGCGCTAACGAGTTTGCAGGCACGATTTATCCGCATGGCTACGATTTTCTGACTGGTTTTTCATCTTCACCGTTTCCCCAGGTGGACCTACCGCGTTGGCGCTGTTGAGCTTAGCAAAACAGTGTTTATGCCTAAAGGCAAGAACGCTGTCTCAACAATCTACAAGGTCACAAACCGCGGCGCAGCAAAAGCTAAACTTGCCATCTACCCCATGTTAACGTGCCGACACTTCCACACCGTTGTAAACCGAAAGGAAAAGCCGCTGGAGTTCACCCAGAAAAGCAGCCTGCAAGAGATAGAAATCGCCTTCCGGAATCCTGCCGCAACAATCGTCTGCAGAGTGACGGACGGCGAGTTTCATGAGAAAACCAACTGGGTGGATGGCTTACTGTACCGTGCGGAGGCGGCAAGAGGCGAAGCCAGCCGTGACGACTGGCTCCAGCCAGGCTATTTCGAGCTGCATCTTGATGCTGAAGAAGAAAAACTGTTTGCAGTCAGCGCCGCCGCAGATGTTGACGGTCATGCTGCGTGGGAAGCTTTGGATTCGCTGGGCAAAACAACTAACGAAGTCAATGACTTGTTCAATGGGGAACAGTCAAGGCAGAGAAATTTGCTTTACGGTTTTTACGGTTTGCATCCTGAGGCTCCAATGACCGATTGGCTGAGCTGGATTCTTTTAGCCGCCGACTCTTTCGTAGTTGCCGACGCTGCGGGCAAAAAAGCAGTTATCGCGGGATACCATTGGTTTGAGCCGTGGGGAAGGGACACGTTTGTTTCGTTGCCGGGCTTGTTGCTGGTTACAGGCAGGTTTAACGCGGCAAGAGATATTCTGCAAGCCTTCAATCGGTACTGCAAAAACGGGCTAATCCCAAACTACATCGCCGACAAATCAGGCGAACCCGCCTACAACACCGTCGACGGCACCCTCTGGTACATCAACGCAGTCCTCCAATACCTCAAATACACAGGCGACTACCCCTTCGTAGAAGCTCAGCTCTGGAGCAACCTGCAAGCAATAATCAGCAGCCACGAGAAAGGCACGGACTTCGGCATAGGTGTGGACAGCGACGGCTTGTTGAGGCACGGGGCGAGGCTGACGTGGATGGATGCGGAAGTCAACGGGGAACCCGTAACGCCAAGAGCGGGCAAAGCCGTGGAAATCCAAGCTTTATGGTATAACGCGTTGCTGGCTATGCGGCTGTTGGCGGGCAAGTTCGGCGAGAAAGCTTTGGCGGAGAGGTATGCTGCGATGGCGAATAGGGCACGCGTGAGTTTCAATGAGAAGTTTTGGAACCCAACTTTAGATTCTCTCTTCGACGTTTTGGAGTCTGGTGGACCTGACGCGTCGCTTCGTCCTAACCAGGTTCTGGCTGTTTCGCTTGAGTACCCGATTCTTGACCCTGCCAGATGGCAAAGGGTTGTCGATGTTGTAGACCGCGAGTTCGTGACGCCTTATGGTCTGCGGACGCTGTCGATGACTGACCCAAGGTTCAATGGGAAATATGTCGGCGACCGAACCAGCAGAGACCGCGCATACCACAACGGAACAATCTGGCCGTGGCTGTTAGGACCCTACATTTCAGCTTACCTCAAAACCCAAAACCACAACCAACAGGCACGCGAACATGTCCTGCAAAAGCTCGTCGAACCCTTCTTTAACGTTGGGATTAGGCAGGCTGGGCTGGGGTCGATAAGTGAAATCTGTGATGCCGATGCGCCGAATCTGCCGAGGGGCTGCATTGCGCAGGCGTGGAGCGTTGCTGAGCCGCTTAGAGTCTACGTTGAAGACGTGCTGCTGGTTAAACCGCGTTTTGAGCCAGTTTAGCTTGGTTTTGCTTTGTTTTTTGTCGCGAAATTTGGTTACGAATAGTAGCCTACCTTTAGGGTTGTCGTGCTCTGTCTGGCTTGTGTTTTAGGAAAAGAAGGAAAATACTCCCTTCATCTTTATTCATCAATAACTCGACGTTAAGACACTGTAGACCTTGAGGTTTGAATCGAAACCAATTGTGTCATCATCTTCATCATCATCAACAACAATAACCGCCTAGACGGCTCTGCCAAGCTCAGCCTATAATATAGCGTCGCAGATGCATTGATGAAGCCATTAGTCAACTGAACCATTTTTGTGGTGGTTTCTGTTCACAAATAGTAGACCCCTCCCGTCGGTCTTTCGGACCCATTTTTACGTTGGTTTTTTGAGGTAAAAATGGGGTACCCTGTCAATCGGGAGAGATTTTAAAAAGGGCTTGTTTTGGGTTGGTTTTTTGTTTTAGGGTTTAGATTGGGCTTAGGTTGTTTTTCGTTGTTATTGTTTCTGTGCGACTATCATCGCGTGCAACTTGTCGAAAGGCTCCAAATTGACGACCTCAGCAACGTTAAAGCCTCTCTTGCGCAGGATGCCTGCTTCCTGACGGTAAACCGCTTCAGGATCCATGGTTACGTCGATGCTTTGGGATTTGACGGCTATCATGACCCAGCCCTGCGGCTTAAGAAAAACGTCGGCGTTGTCTGCCAGCAGCTTTGCCTGCTCCGGCTGCGCCACATCACAATAAACCGTGTCCACTTTGCCCGAGATGAACATGGCGTATCTCTCTGGCATGCGCGCGTCTTCAAGAATCGGCGTTATGTTGGGGCGAAAAGCGGCAACGTTATTGACTAAATCGCGGATGGAACGCTGCGCAAACTCCACGCAGTACACATGCCCCGACTCGCCAACGATGTCAGACACGTGGCTCGGCGTAGTTCCCGACGCAGCTCCTAGATAAAGCACTTTGCTGCCTGCCTCAATCGGCACGTTTTGCAAGCCTCGGATGATGGCTCCCGCAAGCTTGCTTCGAAAAGCATCCCAAACCCGATATTCGGCGCCCTTATGCTTGACAAGCCTTTCGCCGTAAACGTTCAAGCCAGGCGTCAGGTTGCGTGTGGCAAGACGTTTTGCGCCGTCTTCAAGCGTAACCTCATAGATATCCTTGAACTTCGGATGCGGCTTAACCCTGACGGTCAACGCCGCTCTCTTCTCCGACGCCTATCCTTGTGCGCTCCACCACGGTTATCTCTAAATGGTGGTCTTCCGCCTCCGCCCTGTTGCGGTGGCCTGTATGGGCGCTCTCCGCCTTGAGCTGGCGGTCCGCCTTGTGGAGGTGGTCTAAATGGGCGTTCTCCACCTTGAGGGCGCTCGCCGCTTTGAGAGGGCGGGTTGAGCGGTCGTTCTTCGCTTTGCGGAGGAGGTCTAAAGGGTCGTTCGCCGCCGCCCTGTTGCGGTGGTCGATATGGACGTTCTCCGCCTTGAGAAGACTGTCTAAATGGGCGTCCCCCGCCGCCTTCCCTGCGTTCCCTGAACGGAGGTTGCCCACCTCTTTCTTGTCTCGGTTTAGGCTCCTTTGGTGCCGGCGGCTCTTTGTATTTTACGTGGATTTCCTCTATGCGTTTGATAACCTCTGCTCTTAGCCGTTCGCCAATGTAGTTGCCTCCGAAAGCGTCGGCTCTGGCTGCAATGGCGAGTTTCCCAGCGATGACTCGAGCGATTTTTCCTCTTTGCCACCGTTTGGCGTCATGTAGCAGGGTGTGCTGGAAGATTAAGCCGTGTTTGGGCGGTCTTGCTCCTGTTTTGAGTGAACGGAAGAGGGCTTTTTCAGCGCCTAAAACCTGAATGGTGCTGGCTGGTCTCATGGCGAGGTTTTGTAGACTGCCCGCGATGGCGATTAGCCGCGCGCCCAAAAGTGCGCCTGCGACTGTTCGAACGTTGGGCGCCATTTCCTCCATAATTCGGTCAACATAGTTCTCCATGTTTTTGCGCAACTCGTAGAAGGCAAGCACGTTTTGGGCTAATTCCTGTATCTGGGAGAGGTCAAGCTCTGCGATGTCTGCGCCCATGGATGCTTCAGCGGCTTTCGCAAGCAACACCGCCCGATCCTTAGGAACATTTTCCTTCTCTAAGGCTTCAGGCGTGAAGTTTTCTCTGTAGCCCAGATTCATGACTAGGCGTGAGTAGGTTTCGTGTTTTTCGATTAGTCGGTCCAACTCTGGGAAATAGACGCCGTACCATTCGCGGAGTCTGCCCATAAACAGGTTAACTGTTCGGTCCAAGTCATCCAGCGTCTGAATGCCCTGAGCCACGATTAAGTCCCTTTTTTCAGCGGCGCCTTTAACGCGGAGTTTAGTTAGTTCCATGCTGACGTTGCGGTTCCAAAGGCTCAACTCCTGCTCATCAGAGACAAAACCCGACTCAACCGCCACCGTATTCATCAACGCACGTAAATCCTCGGCTTCAGAGGCTTTGGCGACTTCAACGTTGACGTTCATTTTACGTTGGGTTTCCTCTGCCAAAGTGGCGTTTTCAAAAACAAACATGTCGTAACCCCCATTTTTAAGCAGGGTTACCAATGCGAAAACTTCGTCAGACAGCTTGCCTGCTTCTGTTTTGAGCAGGCCTTTTGCGGCTGCTACGGGTTTCTTTGGAAACAGAACCTTGTCAACTAAACTTTTCTTGTCGTCGAAGGCTGCGACGCCGAACGGGAATTGAATTATGAATGCTTTCATGTCTTAAAGCCTCAGTAAACTAAGTACTGTCAAGAGTTTAACCTAATAAATAATTGTTTTTAATTTGCACATTCAGAGATTAACGTGGCATCGTTTTAGTCAGACAATCGCGTTAAGTTGCCTATTCGTATTTTTCTAGTGTTGTAGAAGTTTTTGTTTAAAGTCTTTATTATGCCTGTTAGTGAATGTTTAGAGTATGAAAAATATAGCAAGGCCGTTAGTCCAGAAACTTTGACTGTTCAAGTCAAGAATCTTTTACGATAAGCCTTTTATTGCAAACCGTTTCCAAGAGTAATCCATGAATAACTGGGGTAAAACCATTGCTTTACTGCTTGTTGCCTTGTTCTTTACTTCTTTAGTTACCCTATCATCCGCTGTGCCTGTTCATGCTGCTGCTTTATCATGGAATGTTCAAACGGTAGATGGAAACGCTGTCTATGGCGGCGATTGCCCCCTTGCAGTTGACTCAAACAACGTAACCCACATAGCCTACAGCCAATTGACCAATGACGAGAAGTATTCTATACAGTACGCAAGCTGGAACGGCACAGGCTTCAACACACAAGCAATAGACACGGTTGAGGGCAGCGTGTACAGTCTTGTACTGGATGCAAACGATAATCCGCATGTATTATACAGTCACTCGTTTGAATCATATAATCAGGCCTTCATTAACGAATTAATAATTGCCACTTTGAACGGAGGAAGCTGGGTTCGCCAAGATACAGGCATTAACGCACGTTATGCAGTCCTTGCCTTAGACTCATCTGGCAACCCGCACATCGCGTACACCGACGACAAAACCGTGAAATATGCAAGTTGGACAGGAACAACCTGGACTAACCAGATAGTAGACACATATGCCAGCATTCCTCGTAGCTTGTTTTTGTCGTTCGACTCCCACGATACACCGAAAATTCTCTACGCTTTCACGAGAAGTATCACCCTTGTTCAGGACATGGGTTGGAACTATGAAAATTTGAAGCTTGCAAGCTTCGAAAATTCTGGCTGGGACATCCAAAATTTCACCTTAAACGTGAATGATTTCGGCGACATGGTTTTAGATTCTAAGGGATTTCCCCACTTTATTTGTCAAGAGTTCTTTCCGATAACGACTGGAGGCGGCAACAGCACCCTTTTTTACGCCAGTTGGAATGGGGTAGTTTGGAATACAGAGCCAGTTATTTCTAACACGGCTCTTAATTCAATCGGTTCCTTAACGTTAGACTCCAACGGCAACCCCCACATCTGCTATGTTATCCCCGCTCCAAATGGTGAGACAAAAATGCTTTATGCTAGTTGGACGGGCAAAGCCTGGAATACGCAAACCGTAGAAAATATTTCTGCGAGTGGTCCGTGCTACTTAGCATTGGATGTTAGCGGCAACCCACACATAAGCTCCATCGGAGATTCATTCTATTGGATTGCGACTTTGAAGTATGCCGCAGCCACAGAGGCAACACAGACGCCTCCGCCAAGCATTCCAGACTACGCTATACTGTCATTAATATCGGCGGGTATCATTGTGGCAGTTGCAGCTGTTTTCTACGTTTGGAAAAAGAAGATAAAGATGCATGCTGAGTAGATTCTACTGTCGCTGAATTTTTTGGATTTGTTTGTATCTAAAACACGTGACTAAGTGGTCGTTTACTAGGCCTGCGGCTTGCATGAATGCGTAGCATATGGTTGGGCCGACAAATTGGAAGCCTCTTTTCTTTAGGTCCTTGCTCATCGCTTCTGACTCAGGGGATTCTGCTGGCAGTTCGGATAGCTGGGTAAAAGTGTTTTGGATGGTTTTGCCGTGGACGAATTGCCAGATGTAGGTGTCAAAGCTGCCGAATTCCTTTTGAACTTTCAAGAAGCAGCATGCATTGTTGACGGTAGCCGCGATTTTGGATCGGTTTCGAACTATGGCAGCATCTTTCACTAAGCGTTCTATGTCGTTGTCGGTGTACTTTGCGATTTTCTCTGGATCAAAGCCGTCGAAAGCTTTTCTGAAAGCCTCCCTTTTCCGCAGAATAATCAGCCAAGAAAGCCCTGCTTGAAAAGCATCCAAAACCAAAAACTCAAGCAGCTTATCGTCATCGTGGACGGGAACGCCCCATTCCTCATCGTGATAAGCCACGTAAAGCGGATCATCAACGTTCCAACATCTATTCAACTCATGGGTCATTGACTCGCACTCTCTCTAGCACTCAAATGTCGCTCAGATACTCAGGTCTTAGATAGATTTCCGCTTAAATGCTTTTCATGCTTGAACCGACGCAGGTGAGAACCTAACCGCTTTTATTTTTTTGTGGAAGTTTGCGGTTCAAATGGCTTGAGTTTGCCATCTTTGTCTGTGATGTATAGTTGAAAGTCGTATTCTCTGCAGTAGTTTTTGAAGTCTCTCCACTGCGTTTTGTCGCCTTCAAAATCCTCTTCAGTCACAATTTGGCAAATTCGTTTTAAGCAGCCTTTATGTGCCATAACGTCTGGTACGATGCCGCCGACCTCGGAGGGTTTTTCCCAGCCTTCAGTATTCGCCTTCACCAGCCAATTGTCTTTTTTGAGATCTTCGGCAATAGTTCTTACACACGCATCATGGTTGTCTAATTTTCCAGATTTTTTCTCAACCACTTTCAAAACCCCATAGATTGCTGTTTTAGAAATGTTAAATTAAGGATTTAAAGTTGAACCTCTAGCCTTGTTTTCCCTGAAGTTAAGCGGCGTTTGTCTGCGTCTCGGGTTTGTAGAGCGCTATCGCGGCGCCTAAAATGATTGATCCGACACCTAAAAGCATGAAAAGTACGACTGCGGCTCCACTCATCGAGTAAATGCTGAAGACGAATCCCCAGACAGCCGACCCGCTGAGAAGCACGCCGAGCAGAATAATTGCGATTCCGCCAAGCAAATTGTCTCTGCGTTCATCACTCAAATTCGGCAGTTTCATGAGGCTTACCTTTCAGCAAACGTTAATCGGATAGACTTGTTATTGGCGTTGGGGTAGAAATTCTTTTGCGTCAAGACGCTTTTTCCAAAGTTTCCATTATCTGCCTGTACCTGTTGTCGGTGAAGGTTAGGTTGTATTCTTGGAATTCCTGGAGCATTTTTTGCTGTTCTTTTTCGGTGAAGTACCTCATTGATGAGATGAAGAAGTGTTTGTCTTCTTTTTCGATGTGCCGGGGGTACAGTTCAATAAGGGTGTTTAGCGCCTCAAGTAGGCTGCTAAAGGACCCAGCGTTGCCGCCGATGTAGCTGGCTTCTTGTTTCTCAAGGATAGTCACGGTTCTTCGTGCGGAGGCATGCTCCAAAATTAGTTCCCGCATCATCGCGGCGTCGGCTTCAGACAGCTTCCTTTTGTAGAGTGCGTTGAACAGTATGCCTTCTTCCTTTCCATGGTGGTAGCGGTCGGCGTAGGTTCTGAAAAAATCAACGGATGCAACAACGAAGTTTGGGTCAACCTTGCCAGAGGCAACGATTTTCTGGTGTTCTTTTTTGAGGACACCGACCGCGTGGAGGATTAAGCGGTGTTCGCTGATTAAAATTTCAACAGGCAACATAACTCGAGACGTTCCTTTTTAATGCTATGTCGTGGGAATCCTAAAAGTTTGCGCAAAAGGCGGCGTTTAACCCGTGCTTTCTCCGTTTTGCTCGGTTTCACCAAGTTCTTTTTTGAGGTTTTTTTCTGAGAAGAAAAGCAGCGCGGCAACTATGCCGAGGATTACGGCGGCTGAAATGGATAGAGCGGGAACAAGGTTGACTGATGATGTTGCGGACATGGGGACTGCGGTGGGTGCCGCGACAGCGGAGGTTGGGGCTGGCGTGCCTGTGTTGTAGGGACCCGCTGTTGGGCTGGGGGTTGCGGGGGTGCCGTTAAAGTATTGGGCTGGGGTTGGCTCTGGCGAAGGCTGCTGTTGAGTTGAACCTTGCGGTCCAGCCGGCAAGAAGCTTACGCCTGCAGCAAGAGACAGAACTAGCGCAACGGCAAGAAACGGCGCAAACAACATTTTCCTATTCAACAAACTTCGCAACCTTTAAACTTTGATTCCTTAGCGCCATTAAACGGTACAAACCGTTATTTAATGTTATATTTTAGGTTCCCTGTACTAAGGTTTCGAACATTTGCTTTGAAGCCGTTCTGGGGTAGTTTTTAAATTGCTCCCTGCTCCTTTGTCTGGTTTGTGGATGGCTTTGCCTGACGACGACTCCAAAGAAGTGCTCAGGGGAACAACGCTGGAAGTTTACCGTTTCCTGCTGAAAAGCAACAAGCCAGTGGGAACACGCGAACTGCAAAGAGCACTCAACCTAAGCAGCCCCTCAGTAGCCACGTATCACCTGTCCAAGCTGGAGGATGCGGGCTTGCTCAAGAGGGAAGGAGGCGGCTTCACAGTCAGCAAGTACCTTCTGGAAAACAGCGTCAAAGTCAACCGTTTCTTGATTCCAAGGTTCCTCTTCTATGCCATCTTCGCCGTCGCCGCCCTCGCCGTCGAATTAACCCTGATGAAGCCCACCGTGCTTACTCGTGAATACGTGTTTTCAGCGCTTGCAATCGGCATACTTGCCGTCTTCTGCACCTACGAAACAGTCAAAACATGGCTCCGAGGCAACCTGTAGGACACAAAAGATGCTGTCCGAGATGCGTTTTAAGAGAGCGGTTAATCTTTAAGGCTTATTTCTAAAAACTGGAAAAAGATTTTCACAATCTCCGCGGTATTGCTTGAAATGGGGCTCAGATTGCACTTTTTCTGGCTGCAAAGTCTCGAATAACCGCAAAAACGGCTCTAAAATCAGGGAATTAAACTCTTAGTTAACTTTAAACGGTTGCTTGAACAATATGAGTGGCACCGATTTGGGACTGGTGGGAAAGGGTTTATGGTTAATCAGCCTCCGCTTCGTGCACGCGGCGTCAAGGTGCTTAAAGCTGTTTCTTCACCGCTTAGGCTGCAAATCCTCAATTTGCTCTTTGACAGAAGCGCCCTGAGTTACACGGAACTCATGAACGCGTTGAAAATGAACCCGAGTCGAGACGCGGGCAGGTTCGCGTACCACCTAAAGTTCCTGC
Source organism: Candidatus Bathyarchaeota archaeon (assembly GCA_963780185.1). Taxonomy (GTDB): domain Archaea; phylum Thermoproteota; class Bathyarchaeia; order Bathyarchaeales; family Bathycorpusculaceae; genus Bathycorpusculum. Next base: position 606,557 of record CAWABA010000006.1, read on the forward strand.
TGAAGGCTGATTTGGTTGAGGCGGATGTTGAAGCAAAAAAATATTACCTGACTGATTTGGGCAAGATGGTTTTGGATGTGGCTGACCGTGTTGAAGCGAAGGCGGTCAAGCCCAGAGGCATGGTTGTTCGCACTTCGCATTTGACGATGGAAGAGTTCGACGCCAACAAAATCGCGAATTCGCTCATAAAAGAGGCTAAGGTGCCTGCGGAGTTGGCGCAGAAAGCAGCGAAAGAAACCGAGAAACGCCTGGTCAAGTCAAAAACCAAGTATCTTACCGCCGCGCTAATCCGCGAAGTCGTAAACGGGATTTTGATTGAGAAAGGCTATGAAGACTACCGTCACAAACTCACACGCGTCGGCATGCCTGTGCACGAAGTAACTGCGCAGATTGAAGCTAAAGATCAAGCCTCAGATTCAGCAGCCATCATCACCAAGGCGGGTGAAGCGGTGCTGGAAGAGTACACGCTGCTTAACATTTTTCCAAGAGACATCGCTGACGCTCACCTCTCTGGCGCCATCCACATCGACGGCTTAGGCACCTGGATAACCAAACCAAATGAAGTCAACCATGACCTACGTTTTTTCCTGCAGAACGGACTCAAACTGGACAATCCCCTGCAAGCCAACATTGAGCCGCCCAGCACCTTCGAATCGGCGCTTGCCATCGCGCTGGATGTTTTGCTGCATGCCAACAAAGAAGTCAGCCGAACCCAAACCTGCAGCTACTTCAACGTCTTCCTAGCCCCATACGCAAAAGGCGTCGATCCAGCGCGGCTTAAAGAAAACCTGCGCCTGTTCATCTTGAACCTGAACCAGCACTCGCAATCGGCGTTAGCGCTTGAACTCTCCATTCCCAAAGCGACCGCGGAGAGGGAAGCCGTGGGTCCGAACGGAAAAATCTGCGGCAAATACAGCGACTACGCAGCAGAGAGCCAGCTTTTAGCTGCGTTGGCAATCGAGGTTTTTTCGGAGGAAAGCCAAAAGAAGCCGCTGCTTAACCCCAAGCTGATTATACGAGTTGGCAAAGAATCCTTCGCGGATGAAGCCTCAAAGATGCTTTTGCTTAAGGCGCATCAGTTGGCGGCTGAAAAAGGCGCACCTTACTTCGCCAATGCGTCGCGCAAAGAAACCGAAAATGCCGTCTACTCATCCACCGGCGTTAAACTTACTTCGGATTTGACAAGCGACTGGGAAACCGACACATTGCGCACGGGCTGCCTTGGCTGCGTAACAATTAACATGCCCAGAATCGCGTTGGAATGCGAGAAGGACAAAAACAAGTTTTTCGACCTTGCCCGCGAACGCTTCGAGCTTGCCGCCCGCGCCTTAGGAATAAAAGGCGCCGCTCTGAAGCAGTTCGGCAGAAACTCTTTGCCTTTCCTTCTGCGAAACGGCAACGGCGACGTTTACTTCAGGCTGGAAAACAGCAGCCGCATGATTAATCTAGCTGGGTTTCGGGAAGCCGTGGAGGCTTTCACGGAGAAAGGCTTCAACTCGGAGGAAGCTCGAGCCTTCGCTGCGGAAACGATCCAGTCGATTCTGGCTTTTAAGCAGAAAATCGGCAGAAAATACGGCAGACGCCTCTACCCCGCCTTGCTTGGCAACAGTGAAGCGGCTGAGCGGCTTGCGCAGCTGGATATTGAACGGTTCGGCGTGGCTAAAGTCAAGTTTTCGGGAACAAGAGAAAAACCCTACTATTCGAACACGCGCAGATTCCAGACGAAAACTATGGGGGAAACGTTGGCGCTTGTGACGGAGCAGTTGGAGACCGCGCAGAAATTGAAGGGGCTCAACGCAGGCGGAACCCTGGAAATCATCGAGTTGGAAGGCGGCGCGTATAAGGCTGAGGCGTTGATGGATTTGAGTCGTCGCCTAATAGAAAACCAATCCCTCGAGTTCTTCACGTACAATCGCATCGTGAGCTACTGTGACACCTGCAAGAAAAGCTGGTTCGGAACGCTACACAAATGTCCCTGCTGCGGCTCCATGAGTGCCTTGGCAACTTTTGACCGTTTCGCGTCAATATAGCGGCGGCTTATTTGATGGCTCCAAGCACCAGCGCGAGAAGCGCCATTCGCACGACGACGCCGTTGCTGACCTGCCTAAAATACCGCGCCTGGGGTGTGCCGTCGACTTCGGGGGCAATTTCGTCCACGCGGGGAAGCGGATGCATAACAATCATGTCTTTCTTGGCGGTTTTGAGGGTTTTCTGGTCGATTTTGTAAGCGCCTTTGACTTTGGCGTATTCCGCCGCATCTGGGAACCGTTCCTTCTGGATCCGCGTAACGTACAGGACGTCGATCTGCGGCATTATGGCTTCAAGCGTTGCGTCTTCGTTTACGGGGATTTTTCCTTTTATTGCGTCTGCCACGTCTTTGCGCATTCGCAAGCCTTCAGGCGAAACCAGGAAAAGCTCAACGTTGTAGGATGCAAGCGCGTAGGCAAGCGAATGCACCGTGCGCCCGTATCTGAGGTCGCCTAAGACGCCGATTTTTAAGCCGTCGATTTTGCCTTTTTCCTTGCGTATCGTGTAGAGGTCGGTTAACGCCTGCGTTGGATGCTCCTCCGCGCCCGTGCCGCCGTTGATTATGGGAACCCTGGAAAACTCCGCAGCCAACTTCGCCGCACCCTCCAATCCATGCCGAAGCGCGATGACGTCGGCGTAGTTTTCGACTGTGCGCACGGTATCCGCCAAATTTTCGCCTTTCTTGACTGAGGCGATGTCGGCGTCTGCGAACCCGATGTTGCCTCCTCCGAGCTTTAGCATCGCAGCTTCGAAGCTTAGACGGGTGCGGGTGCTGGGTTCATAAAAAAGCGTGGCTAAAATTTTTCCCTTAAGCATATCTGAACCCGTTTGCGCCAGCGGCTCCATCGATTTGCTCCTGTCCAGTATGTAGTCAATTTCTTTTCGCGAGAAATCCTCAATCGATATGATGTCTCTTCCCTTAAACTCCACGAGCCCACCACAACCAACAAGCGAGCTACTGCTAAATATAATTTCCCTATACCGCCAGCGCATAGACAGGAAGGAAGCCTCGGGTTTGCATGGCTAGTTTTTACGTTGGTTTTTGGATGTAAAAATGAGGGTACCCTCCCCTTGGTCGAGGCGTGGCTGGAACCCATATTTGTGTCGGAGTTTTGATGTAAATACTAGACCCCCTCCCTCGGTAGATGGGTTTTGGTGGGGCTTGTTTTGGGTTGCTTTTTTGGTTTCGGCTTAAATCCATTTAGAGGGTGGGAGCTGGGTAAGCGGGGAAAACCATTGTTTTCGATTGAGTTTTTGGAATATTCCGAAACTTCGCAGGATACCTCGGCGGCATCAGTCAAACGATTTCTCTCACAGCTCACCCCTCGGTTCGCTAGATTAGCCAAATAGACTGAAGAACCAACAGCAAAAATCTTATACTTCTTCGCTCTAAGGATGAGATGGCGCTTACACATGAACACTTTTCATGTAGCGACAGCAGCAGTTTGCATAATTTTTCTCTCCAGCATAGCCTGCATAGGCTCCGAGAACATCAACGGTTGCGTTTTGGGTGTTCCTTCATCAGCTCTTTCTGTGTCTATTTCGCCCGCGGCAGCTGCTTTTAACCTTGGGCAATCTCAACCGCTAACCGCTACTCCTAGCGGCGGCTCAGGTTCCTACACAGGTTATCAATGGTACGTAGGTGGGTCTGCTCAGACGGGCCAAACCGCGTCAACCTTCAATTTCTCGCCCGCTTCCGCGAATATGTACTCAATCAGTGTGACAGTTACTGACAACACAGGCGCAACTTCGGCACAGTCAAATGCTACAATGATTATGGTGGTGGTCGGTCAAACAGTTTCTGTCTCTCCTGGATCTGCGTCCTTGGATATGGGTCAGTCTCAACTTTTCACTGCTGTTTTCAACAGTGGTAATAGTGGTTCTCTTCCTTGGATGTATCAATGGTACGTGGATGGAACTGCCCAGTCGGGTCAAACTGCATCAACCTTTAATTACGCTCCTGCCTCCGCGGGCACTTACTCAATCACTGTGATGATTTTCAACAGTACAGGTTTTCCTGTAATGCAGTCTGCACCCGCAACGGTCACGGCTTCGGGAACTACGGCTGCAACTCCAACTCTAAACCCGACTCAAAACCCAACGGCAAATCCAACTCAGCCACCGACAACTGTGCCTGCGACCACAGGCGATGGCTCGACGGTTGACCTTGCAATCAGTGGAAACATAGCTAGCTCCCAGATGTCCAACGTCGCAATCATCGCAAACCAATCTGCGTCAACGACAAGGGTGTCTTTCACAGTGACTGGGGCAAGCGGCACTGAAGGTTTAGGCAACATAACAATTCCGAAAAGCTTGGTGCCGTACGGAACGACGCCGACAATCTACATCGACGACCAGCCAGCCCAAAACCAAGGATTCACTCAAGACAGCGACAACTATTACGTTTGGTACACGACGCATTTCAGCACGCACCAGGTTTCCATCGTTTTCACGGGCGGCTCTTCGGGGTCTGAAGGGACAGCAAGTTTGATCGGGGCAGTTTACGGCGCAATAGGCGCCATCGTCGTGGTGGCAGCAATCATAGCAGCACTTATGCTGATGATAAACCGCAGAAAAGGCACAATCTCAGAAAATTGAGCCAACACTAAAGCTTTATTGTTTGCCTTAGGGTTTCGGCGGCGGTTTCAGGCGTCACCGTGTTGATGTAGGTTCCCGTTGTGATTTCGAAGCCTGCCCAAATCGAAAGTTTCGGCTGAACCTCCAGATGCCAATGGTAAAAGTCCTCTGCATTCTTGTCTAATGCCAAGTGGAAACCGTAGTTGTAAGGCGGGTCATTCACCAAATCCTTCAGCGCCCCAAGACTTGCCTTAAGAGTCTTAGCTAACGCAGCCACCTCGCCGTCGCTGAGGCTGAGTAAATTTGCCGCGTGTTTTTTGGGCACAATCCAGAACTCCATCGGGTTAATGCTTGCGTAAGGCGCGAAAACCGCGAAGTCTGCACCGTCCGAGATGAGCCTTGGACCCTTCGTTTCCCGCTCGATTATGTCGCAGAAAACGCATTTCCCGTGTTCAGCGTAGAATTTTTTGCTGGCATCCAGCTCCTCCTGAATCAGGGGCGGAACCATCGGCGTGGCAATCACTTGGCTGTGCGCGTGAGACATGGATGCGCCTGCCAGCTGCCCATAATTGCGGAAAATAGACACATACTTCACATAAGGCTTTGCGCTCAAATCCCTGAGCCTGTCGATGTAGGCGTGGATAAGCAACTCCAGCTGGGGCAACTCTGCATCTGCGGGTCCTTCATCATGGTTTGGAGACTCAACGATAACTTCATGGTGCCCTATCGCGTTGCCTAAGGATTCGCTCGAAAAGATTTGCTCCGTGTCCTGCGGCTGCTTGGGCGGGCTAAAAGCTGGGTACAGATTTGGGATGCAGCGGACAAGCCAATTCTTTGGGCGCTCACCAACCAAGGGGTCTTGAGCTATGTGCACTTCGTCGCCGTCTTTGAGATACAGCATCACCGCTGGAGGCGTCATGGACTCGTTACCCACACACATCGGGCAAACCGCCACCTTCGCATGCTCAGTTTTCTGCTTCGCAAAATCAGTCGGACGCCGACCCCGCTCAGTCGCAATAACAACCCAACGGTCCAGCAAATAATCTTTCCTAAGCTCATTATACGGCATGATAGGCACCCTCAAAAACAAGGGCGCTGAAACATTTTAGCATTTCCCAAAGACAGACGCATGAGCCATAGGTTTTCCGCAGCTGCTTAAAGAAATTAAACTTGATTTTCAGTTTTTCTTTTTGTTATATCTAAAAACATGAGTTTTTGTTCTTCTCGCTCTTGTTTGGGCGCCAAAATAAAACCATAATTCACATAAAATTTAACCGCCGAGTCAACGGCATCCACAACCAAAAAACCAACAGTCTTTGGCTTTAGCGGTGGCTGAGAAGGAATGAAACAGTTCAATTAAAGAGGACAGTTCTTAAAAGTTTCCGTTGCCCTAAGGTACCGCGCCTCATCTGCTTCAGTTGGCTTGCGCTTGATTTCCTTCTCAACCGCTGCCCACTGCTCAGAATCAAGGGTTGGTATAGGTTTGGGCAACATTTTTTATTCGCCTTCTTTTCTGGAAACTATCGATTTACCACTACTAATTACTAGGACGGTTGGTTGATAAATTTATGTGAACTTGCTGAAGTTTCCATGCTTTGACTTAACCAACCGATAATAAATGCATCAATTTCTACAGTTTTTTCGATGCAAAAATGACTTTCAAATGCCTACCATTATAAAATTCTCTTTTCTGACAAGACTTCAGCATCTAAACCGTGAACTCTAAGGTAAAGCATATCCTGAAGACTCAACTTTGTGATTTTTTCATCTTTAACTTGTGAGGCGAAAAATAACTTTAAATGGAGAAAGTACATCCGCATTTTCATTTTAAGCTGTTCTGAATGTGGTATAATCGTGGTTGAAAGTATAAACAAAAAGGAGAGATTTAGGAACCATAACAGAGAAAGAGGAAATGTGATTGCTATTTTACTTCGCATCTAAGTTTGTTTCGATTTAAGAACTCCACTGCAGTATATCTGAATCACACGTAAATGATACTTGGGCGGTTCCTGTCACTTGAAAATACCATAGAGTCAACGTATGAGTGCCTTGGCTGAGATTTATGGTCGTGGTTTGTGTTCGATAGGAATGCGAAGTAAAATCATTTATTAAAACAGAACCGTCGAGATATAATTCATCTCCGTCGTCTGCACCGATAGTGAAGGTTACGGGTCCGTTTCTCTGCATCTTGACCGTCATAGTTGCTTCAAAGCCAATGTAGGTTGCGTACGACTGAAATACATTTCCAGTTACCCAATTATAATTAAACGTTGAACATAATTGGGAAGTTCCAACTGTACCCCCCCATTGCAAAGAACCAGTTAATGTCATCCATGTAGCGGTCCATTGAGCAAAAGTAATAGGTGTCCCGGCGGCACAGTGTCACCCTTTTGGCCCTGTTGTCCAGTAGCGCCTGTAGCTCCTTGTGGTCCTTGTGGACCGGTAGCACCAGTTGCTCCTTGAGGACCAGCCGCGCCTGTCGCACCAGTATCTCCCTTTGGTCCTTGGGAACCAGTCGCGCCAGTTGCTCCTTGAGGACCTGTTGCTCCGGTGAGCTCCAGTCGCCCCAGTTGCACCAGTGTCACCTTTGTCGCCTTTTTGCCCTTTAAGCATATTTAATTGGGAAACCGCCCCAGCTGAAAGTAAGCTTGCAACCAATATTGCAACAATCAATCCAACAACAAATATACTCTTTGATATTCCGTTAAATGAAGCCATCAGTATACCCTCGTTCCTATTGTTGCGTTTTTATTATAAGACTTGTGCTTTACAATGTGTTTGAAGCTTCTTTTTTGATAAATTTGGTGAATATATGAACAATGGCGAAACCAATGTTAAAAAGATTGCATAAGGCGAAGCAAAAAATTCACAAAAAGCAAACGAAAATAGAAAAAATCGAAGGCTTATTTTTCTTTCGATTCTTGTAAGTTATAATTGCAGAGTCGATAACAAAATTTCAATCAAAATTGAGGTTTTTTACCCTAAGCCCAATCTTTGGCTTTCACTAGCGTCTTTCAGGGCTTAAAGAGAACTTGTGAGGGTAAAGGCATATATCTTTAGGCTTAACTTGTTAGTTTTCAACTTTAACCCGTTACGGGCGAAATAATGGATTTAACTCAAGAAATCCTCAAGCTTAAAAAGGAAAAAAAAGCAGTCATTTTAGCTCATAATTACCAGAGGCCAGAAATCCAGGATATGGCTGACTATATCGGCGACAGTATCGAGCTGAGCCGCAAAGCGGTTGAAGAAAAAGACGCTAAAATGATTGTTTTTTCAGCGGTGGATTTCATGGCTGAATCCGCCGCGATTCTGAATCCTGGAAAAAAGGTTCTTTTGCCCTGCTTGGGCGCGCGTTGCCCCATGGCGCAGATGCTTACCGTTGACGAGATAAAACGCGCCAAAGAACTGTACCCAAAGGCTCCAGTGGTTTTGTACGTTAACACTTTGGCGGTTTGCAAAGCAGAGTGCGATGTGTGCTGCACAAGCGCCAACGCCGTGGAAGTTATAAAAAGCCTCGATGCAGAAACCGTCCTGTTTGGTCCAGACAAAAACCTCGCCGAGTACGTCTCCGAAAAAACAGGAAAAACCCTGATTCCGATTCCAGCAAACGGCTTCTGCCCAACTCATTTGCTTTTCCAGCCTGAAGACGTCAAAGTCCTCAAAACGGAACATCCAGACGCTCTGTCATGGTTCACCCCGAATGCAGCTCGGAGATGCGAAAAGTCGCAGATTTCGTCGGCAGCACCTCGAAAATGTGCCGTTCGCCAAAGAATCAAACGCCAAAGACTTTATTGTCGGCACAGAAGAAGGCATCCTGCATCGCCTCCGAAACGAAAACCCAAACAAAAACTTCTACCTGGCCTACGAAGGCGCAATCTGCCCCAACATGAAGCTGACAACGCTGGAACAACTCTACGCCTCACTGAAAGAGGAAAAGAACGTTGTCAAGGTGCCGGAAGCAGTCGCGAAGAAAGCCCGTGGCTCATTGGAACAAATGTTCCAAGTTTGATAGCGCTTCCCTATACATTTTCTTCAATGATAGTCATTATTTATTTTCTTTTGCGCTGAAATTCTAACTTTATTGAATCATTATCAGCAGAAATAGCAATTCTTAAATAGCAAAGCGGATTCAATGGATTTTGTCAAGATGGTAAGCTTGAAGAACAAAATTTCCACCTTAATCTTGATATCTTTTGCAGTTGTCTCGCTACTTGCAGTTTCCCTGTTGCATTTTGGCGGGGCACAAAACTCAAACACTAACACGTTCATCTACGCCTCAACCGGTGTAGGAGGCTCTATTACTCCAAGCGGAAACATCAGCGTTGCCTTTGGCGGTAGTCAGACTTTTACGATTACAAGCTCAAGCTACCAACTGCTGAGTGTTTTGGTGAATGGGACGTCAATGGGAGCCCAAAACACATTGACGATCCAAGACGTCACTGGACAAACCACAGTCTATGCCACTTTTCTTGTACCGCCAAGCGCAGCGCCGACCCCATCCACTGGCGGAGCGAGCGATTACGGGTTCATCCAACACCCAACTAGCTCGCCGACGTCGAGCCCAGCGCTAGCCGAAGCGGTACCAACCCTGACCAGTTCGCCGATGCCTTCAGCGGCTACAGCATCACCATCACCGCAACCCTCGTCTCCAGCACCGACACCATCTATCCCTGAGTTCTCTGCACTGTTGCTGCTGACTATTACCGTGATTGCAGTAATCACTGCGATCGGGAGCCTAATACGAAAGCGTGGGAAATACACAAGTTCCATAAGAACTGCGGCCTGATAGTTGTTTTCAAACCCTAAATTGTCACGATTGTTGTTTTGAGTATTTTTACTCCCCTGCGTGTTGTGAGTTCGTCGCTTAGGTGGCGGATTTCTGAGGCTTTCCCCTTTACCGCAATGGCTTCGAGGCAGTCGCGTTCGCTGATGTGGACGTGTAGGGTGCTGGTGATTATTTTTGAGTGTTCATGCTGGGTCTCCGTTAGGTCGCTTTCTAACCCTTTTGCGTCGTGGTCGTACACCATCAAAATTATGCCTGTTTGAGGGGTGGCTTCTTCTTTGATCCATTTGCGTTCAGAAACATACAGTCTAACAACGTCTTGGAGGGCTTTGCTGCGGCTCTGGTAACCCATGTGGGTCTATTATTTCGTCGAATTCTTTGAGGAGCTCCGGGGGAAAAGTTGCTCCTATACGTGTGACTTTGGACATATCGGTTCGCTATTGACTGTTAGCGGTTTACACCTAAAAGCTTTTTCAGCTTCTCATTGTTTCGTTTTGCGTTTAACCAAGAATCATACCACGCGGATTAGATTTGCAATCCGTTGTAAAGACCAGAAGTAACGCACACAGCATTAAGTCCAGAACTGCCAACAAAGAAACAGTTTAGCGTGGTGATGATCTCAGCGTCTTGTTATTAGGTAGCTTGATGCATCCGGGGGCTGATCTTTGTTTATCCAAGATAGCTTTGCAAGCGCAACCTTTGAAAGTGGAATATTTCGGTGATCGCGCTGAGAATCAGTACTTCACGGCTTCAGTTTTGGCATGCAAATAAACCAGAGTTCGACACAATTTCGAACTCAGACGGCGGTTGGATCAGCGGCTAATTCATACATACCAGGTGAACTTTTCCGAAGACCAAACAGCGCTCGACTACTTGAACATCCGGACATACCATAGCGGCAAATCCAGCTACAATTTGCTTCGCGGATATAATGAGCGGGTTAAACGCGGTTTTTGTAACGTTCGAACACCGCGGCTAACGGTAGTTTGGCGTGGGCGTTTGTATACCCCTCTGAGCAAGGTCCTCAAATGAAGGTTGTATCGTCAACTGTTGAAGTGGACGTTTAGTACAAATTTGACGTCGCTTCCGGCGTTAATGGCGCGACCGAGACATTTCAGTTTTCAGCCTGAATGATTTACCCAATTCGCAGTCTACGTCAAGCGGCGCATTAGTTGGAGCCCGACGGTTTTCGATCTCAGAACATATGCAGCAACGGCCACAGAGGCGAAACGTTTAATCGGAGGAAATATCAAACAGTGGAATGCAGTCGGCGATAACCGCACAAGCGCCACGGCAATTCCCATCGCAACTATCGGTTCTTATCTTGTTAATTGCTAGCGTCTACATCAGCCGCCTTGACTGTGGCTCTGAGAAAGCGAGAAAATGGTCTCAAGCTTAGCTGGTTGCTGATTGTTAAGAATGCGTCCGCTTTTTCGTGAGTTTTGTTCGTTAGCGACGGTAAAGCCTTTATATTTCAAGTAACACGTTTTCGATTGAAAGTGTTACGGAGGCTGAAGATTTGACTCAAAACCCATCCCCACAAAACCTCACAGGCAACGAAAAAGCAAAGATAGCCATAATCTTCGGCGTCCTAATCGGCATCACCATCTTCGGGTTTTCAGCAGCCTTCATCATCGGAAAAATCGCCGTTGTCCTCGCGGGGCTAGGCATCGTCGCCTACGTTTTCGGTTTGCGCCACGGCGTAGACGCTGACCACATAGCAGCCATCGACAACACAACACGCAAGCTCATGCAGGAAGGCAAACGCCCCTTCACCGTCGGCATGTGGTTCTCGCTGGGACACTCCACCGTCGTCGTCGCACTCATCGTCGGCTTAGTCGTGGCGACACGGGCAGTGGCAGGCAGCATCTCGGCGCTTCAAAGTACGGGCGCGGTGGTCGGCACGTTGGTTTCGGGGAGTTTTCTGTGGATCATCGGCTTCATCAACGCCGTCATCGTAATCGGCATCTACAAGATTTTCCAAACCCTAAAGCAGGGCAGACTTAACCAGCAGGAACTGGATAATCTGCTGGAGAACCGTGGGTTCATGAACCGTTTTTTCCGTCCCCTCTTCAAAGTCATAAGCAAACCGTGGCAGATTTTCCCTGTCGGCGTGCTCTTCGGTTTGGGCTTTGACACGGCAAGCGAAGTGGCGCTCATAGCTATCAGCGTGGGGATCGGGGTTTCCACAAGCATACCTCTCTACTACATCCTGATTCTGCCATTGCTCTTTACCTGCGGCATGGTAACCGTTGACTCCGCAGACGGCGTCGCAATGCGCCTCGCCTACGGCTGGGCATTCCTCAATCCCATACGCAAAATATACTACAACCTCACCGTCACCGTCATATCCGTCTTGGTTGCGTGGGCAATCGGCTCGGTGGAGCTGTTGCAGGTGCTTTCAAGCGAGTTCAATCTCAGCGGCGGCTTCTGGAGTTGGCTCAACGCCTTGAACTTTGAAATGATCGGGTTCGGCATCATCGGTATCTTCGTTTTCAGCTGGCTGCTCTCGTTCGGTTACTGGCGGTACAAAAAATACGACAAACTCGCCGCGTTTCCGCAAATGCAGGAATCGCCCAAAATGAAGTCTATCTAAAACAAAAAGCTTACTTGAAAAAACATGGGCAAAGCAAGCAGGTTAATCTGCGTTTTCTGGGCTTTTGTGTGGATAAACGTAAAATTGATTAATGGGAAGTGCTTTTGTCATAGCGTTAAGGTGAAATTTGAATGGCAAGCAAGGTTCTCGTAAGAGACATAATGAACAAAGATGTTAAAACCGTCAATAACAACACCACAGTCCAAGAAGTTATCGCGATAATGAACAAGTTCGACAAAGACGCAATCTTAGTCATCCAGAGCGGTAAACCAACAGGCATCATCACCGTTAAAGATGTCCTTATCCGAGCAGTTGAAAACGCCGCGTTCGCACCGTTGACAACCATCATCGCAAGAATGATCTACACAAACCCGCTAGTCACAATAGAAGAAAACGCAACCGCTGAAGAAGCAGCCAACCTGATGAAAGAATGGAAAATCAAGCATCTACCGATCGTTGACAAAGCCGGCGCACTCGCAGGCATGGTAAACGACAGGGACGTAATTTATTCGGTTCCCACGTTGATGTCTACGATGGAAGAGTTCTGTCGAACAAAATAAGGCGCATACGGCAACCTTTTTTTATCCTTTTTAAAATTTTTAAAGAAAACAAAAATTAATCAAAGTGAGATTTTCAAAAAATTGTTGAAAAAGAGAGCTATGCTTTTTGCTCTTTAGCCCATTCTTCTTTGACGAGTTTTGTTATGTTGTCAATGTTTGGCTGTGCGGTGAGGTCAAAGATTACGTTGTTTAGTTCGTTCTTTATTAGCAGGGCGATTTCGCCGGGTCGCAGAGGCTCTGGACGCGTCGATTGATAAACCCGCAGGGCACGCATGGCGAACTTTATCATAACGCATTGCAGTTCGTCCTGCAAATCCTGCAGTTCATTCTTGCTGTTTTTCATCAGTTTGTCGAAACCTTTCGAATCCCATTTTCCTTCATCTGCCATTTCCAATCAAATCCTAACGTTTCATGTAAACGGGGCATTATAGCCTTTTCTAAAAAAAGGGGTTACCTGCTTAGGAAATTGGGGTTTTTGGTTTTCCAAGTTTCTTGTTGACGCATGCTTGGATGAATCCTGCGTATTCAGGTTCGGGTCTTCCGGGTCGGCTTTTGAATTCTCCGTGGAACTGCGATGCGAAGAAGAAGTATTTGTCGGGTAATTCTAGGGTTTCCATTCGTCGTCCGTCGCTGCTTTTGCCTGTGAAGCATAATCCGTTGTTTTTCTGGGTTTCTTGGTAGTCAAGGTTGACTTCGAAGCGGTGTCGGTGGCGCTCGTAGATTTCTTCCTGTTGGTACATGCTGTAGGCTAAGGTGCCTTTTTGGAGGACAACTTTGTGGGCGCCTAAACGCATGGTTGCACCCTTAATTTCTATGCCGCGTTGCTCAGGCATCAGGTCGATGACTGGGAATGGGGTTTCTGGGTTGATTTCCGTGCTGTTCGCATCTTTGAGTCCGCAGACGTTTCTTGAAAATTCGATGACGGCAAGTTGGAAGCCGTAGCAGATGCCGAGGAACGGGATGTCGTTTTCGCGGGCGAATTGGACAGCTAAAATCTTGCCTTCCGTACCTCGGGGTCCGAAGCCGTAGGGAACGAAGATGCCGTCGAAGTTGGCGAGGTCTGCGACGCATTGGGGATCATGCTCAAGTTTTTCTGCTTCAAGGTAGCTGATGCAGACTTTGGTTTTGCATGCGCCGCCGCCGTGCCTAAGCGCCTCGGTCATGCTTACGTAACTGTCAGTTAAACCAGCGTATTTGCCGACCAACGCAATTTTGACTTCGTGTTCGGGGTGTATGAGGCCGTCGACGAATTGTTGCCATGTGCTGAAGTCTTTGCCTTCGCATTTGATGGCTAACCGTTGGCAGATAAAGTCGCCCATGCCTTGCCCATCCAAGATAAGCGGTACCTGATAGACGGATTCCGCGTTGTAGCTGCAGAATACTGCGCTTTCAGGGATCGTTCCGAATAACGCTATTTTTCTGAGGGCTTCAGCGTCAATCATTTTGGGGCTTCTAGCCACTATCGTATCTGGTTGGATACCGATGCCTCTTAACTCGTTAATGCTGTGCTGTAAGGGTTTAGTTTTCATTTCTCCGGTGACATCTAAAATTGGAACCAAAGCCAAATGAACGTAAAGCGTGTTCTCATAGCCTTCCTCCATACGCATCTGGCGGATGGCTTCAAGGAAGGGTAAGCCTTCGATGTCGCCGACTGTGCCGCCTACTTCGGTGAGAACGATGTCGGCGCAGGCTGATTTGCCGACGTTTCGGATGCGGCTTTTGATTTCGTTAGTTACATGCGGCACAATTTGGACGCATCGCCCAAGGAAGTCGCCTCGCCGCTCTTTCTCAATGACGGATTTGTAAACCATACCTGTGGTTAAGTTGTTTTCTTGTTTGAGGCTTAAATCCAAGAAACGTTCGTACCAGCCGAGGTCAAGGTCAGCTTCCCCGCCGTCGTCAGTAACATAGACTTCGCCGTGCATGTACGGGTTCATCGTTCCCGCGTCAACGTTTACGTAAGGGTCGATTTTAACCACTGTACACTTTAAGCCTCTTGCCTGCAGCATCTTTCCAATGGAAGAAGTCAATATTCCTTTGCCGACGGAACTTAACACGCCTCCCGTGATGAAAATGTACTTAACCATGATTTTCCCCGCAATAACCACACCTTTCATGCAATCTTAATATAACTCTTTTGTGTGCACAGCTGCAAAAACGTGCAACCAACCATGGTTAAAAATAACAAAACAAACAGGAAAACAGGAGGCAGACGTGCATTTGCGGTTGAATTCCAGCGGCGTCGTTTCCTAGATTTTTCCTTTTCAAACGCTTCACGTGAAGTAAAAAACCAATGAATTTCTCGGTTTCGTCCATCTTGAGCGAAAGGGTTTGCCTTTACTTCAGAAAAATTTTAATTGGCACTGTGCTAGATATGAGTGGAGACTGAAATGCCTAAAGCCTTTGTGTTGATAAATGTTGAGTCGGGCTCGGAAGAAGAAGTTCTTGAGCAAATCAAAAAAAGCGAAGGGGTAGAAGAAGCATACTATTCCTATGGGGTATACGACATCATTGCCAAGATAAAAGCCGAAACCATGGAGAAACTTAGGGAAGCCGTGTCGCAGAAAATGAGAACCATCAGCAAAGTCAGATCCACATTGACTCTTATAATGATGGAAGAATAAGAAACATTTTGGCTCCAAGTTTTTTCCCTCAGAACGGGCGCAACCTGCACCTCCTGCATAAAAAATAACCAGAAAAGCCCAGCCCAGACGTAACCCTGAACCGTTTTTGCGTCTCAAGCAGCGGCGGAGTTTCTTTGCGTATTGCTTAATAGTTTAGCCGCTGAAAGGTAAGGGAAGGCTTGGAAATTCAACATGGAACCCGCTGGAAAACCCTTGGGGCAAAAGGTGATTCTTGCAGTTCTGATTTTAGGTCTCTTCGCCTTCCTACTCTACTTCTTCCTGTACATCAAACCTGCAGAGGTCGCCAAGATTCTATCAAAAACAAACTTGGCAATTTACTCCGTTGCATTCGTCGCTTACATCGCCTACACCCTGTTCTCCTCGCTTGTGTGGCGCAGCCTCCTTGGCAGCCTCTCCGTAGAAATCAGCACCCGCAAAGCATTGCTCTTCACTTGGGTCGGCTTGTTTTTCGACGCCACCGTTCCGCAACTCGGATGGTCAGGCGAAATCTCGAAAACTTACATGTTAACCAAAGACTCAAGCCTCAGCGCGGGAAAAATCGGAGCGTCGGTTGTGAGCCAAAAAATCTTCAACATGACAATAACCGTTGTAGCTATGTCGCTTGGGTTAGGAGTGATGCTTGTCGGTTACCCTCTGCCTCTTCTTGTGACCTTTCTGATTTCTCTTGTTTTAAGCCTGCTAATTCTTACCTTAGTCTTGGTCTACCTCATAAGCGTCAAGCCGTCCGCCACCAAAACCTTGCTGAACTGGGCGGTACGCATGATTTCGTTTTTCAAAAAAACATGGAACCCACAAAACTTCAAGGCTAAAGCAGAAGGACTCCTGTCTACGTTCCATGTCGGGATGCAGAATATGAAGGCTAACCGAAAAGCGTTGGTTAAGCCAATCATTTATTCGGTTACAAGTTTTATTCTTGAAATCTCAGTTACATTCATCACTTTTGTCGCTTTAGGCTATCCTGTGCCCGTGGATAAGGTGCTTGTAGTGTTTACTTTAACGGGGACGCTTCAAACGGTCGGCTTTGCTTTCTTCGGTTTTCCCGAGTTAATAATGACCGTGTCATACACTGCCCTCGGAATCCCTGTTGCGCTTGGCGTTTCAGTTACCTTGCTTACGAGGGTGGTGAGCCTTTGGTTCCGTCTTGTCGTTTCCTACGCTGCTTTCCAGTGGGCTGGAATAAAAGTTATGCTTAACAAGTAAACGTTTTTTTCGCATGCGCACCGCTGTCTTGTTTGTCTGCTAGCAAACTTTTAATGCACGCTAAGCTAATCAGTTATGGTAGGACAGATTGATATGCCAACAGCCTTTGTACTGATAAACACTGAAATTGGTTCAGAATCTGACGTTCTTAAAGAATTGAAAAAAGTCGAAGGTGTAGAGGAAGCATCAGCAGTTTACGGGGTCTACGACATTGTTGCAAGGGTAAAAGCTGACACAATGGATAGGCTCAAAGAGCTGGTGACCTGGCGGATTCGCCGCCTAGACAAAGTGCGGTCAACGCTGACAATGATTGTTGTGGAAGAGAAATAACCATTTTTTAACTCCTTTTCTTTCAACACGAAAAAACAGATTCAGAATCTTTTGTTACTTTAAGCATGCACACACGCTTAAAGCTGAAACTTAAATTTATTGTGAAGTGATAAAATTGAAAGCAGAATTTAAATGTCCATGGTGTGGAAGCGACTTCCGAAACGGAAGAGACTTAGACACACATGCAAGAGAGCACTACTCAAAATCAATTTAGCCAGCCCAAGAAGACCTCTGCCAACACAGCGCCAAGTTGTGACTGTGCCTATACAATCACATAATCTTAAATTTTTTACAATTGAATTAACAACCTGTGCATCTGATGCAACTGAGTGAGAGAACAAAAATGCGAGAAACTGATAGTTTGCCAGGGAGCAACCACCACCCGACAGCGAAACTCTCATTTTTAGCAGGTGCGCCGAATTTTTTATCGGTTGCGTTGAAGAGATTTGGATTCAAACTGACGTTTTTTCTTGTTCCCCTTGAACATGGAAGAGCACCCAATCTCTGAAACCAACCATTTAAAAACCTTTGGAGTTTGAAAAGAAAAATGCCAACAGCTTTCGTACTTTTAAATACAGAAATCGGAGCCGAAAACCAAGTTTTAAGTGCACTTAGAAAAATTGAAGGCGTAGAAGAAGCTCACAACCTTTGGGGAGTTTACGACATAATCGCAAACGTCAAGGCAGAGAGCGTCGAGAGGCTTAGGTACATAATTACCAAAAAAATCGGCCAAATTGGAAGAATAAACTCGAAGCTTACAATGATGATAACGGATACGACCGCAGCCGACATTGGAAGAGAAGGTGTTTTTTGCGCAGAACCCGATGGAAAACGCTTTGGTCCATTAGTTCCACCTCAATTTTTTTTATTTAAACAACATTTTTTTAACCTTGCAGTCCATTCTCTAAATCAGCTTGGAGAGAGGATGCTTGACCACGCAACAGGTAATGCATATCGGGTTAGATGATACAGACTCAACTAAAGGAGGCTGCACCACCTACCTCGCCGCTTTGCTTGTTGAGAAACTCGTCGGATTTCCAAGCAGAATTCATCGACTACCCACTCTTAATTCGGCTTAACCCAAACGTGCCGTGGAAAACCCGAGGCAACGGCGCCCTTTGCCTAAGATTCAGGCACCCAACCGCCTTGGAACAGAAAATAAAAGAAATAGCTCTGGAGCTGTGGGAGAAAAACTCAGCCGTCAAGGAAAAAGGCACGGACCCAGGCATAGTTTTTTTTAGCGGGGAAAAAATTCCCGAGGAATTTACGGCGTTTTCGAAAAGGGCTGAAACAAGCATTGTGACGCTGCGGGAAGCGTTGTCGCTTATCAAGAGGTTTGGCGGGGAGGCTTGCGGGTTTAACTCTTGCCGCGGCATAATCGGCGCTTTGGCAGCCATCGGCGAAACCCTCAGCTGCGACCACACTTACGAGCTAATCGCTTACAGGACGCCGCAGATGTGGGGGACAAAGCGGCTGGTGGACGAAGCGTCAATTTTCGAAATGGACAAACAACTGGAACCCTGCGTCTTTAACAACGTGGATGCGGAGAAACAAAGAGTAATCATCACTCCGCGAGGTCCAGACCCCATCCTTTTCGGCATCAGAGGCGAAACACCAGAAGCAGTAAAACAAGCTTTCGGGTTGGTTAAGCCGCTTGAACCCGTCGAACGATGGGTTATCTTCCGCTCAAACCAAGGCACCGACGCCCACCTCAAACACGCCCCAACCCTAAGAAGCATCGAACCATACAGCTCCGTAATCGCCAAAGGAGAGGTTTCGCAGAATCCGCGGATTGTTCCCCTGCGCCACGTTATCTTTTCAATACGGGACGATTCGGCAGAAGTGGATTGCGCCGCCTACGAGCCGACGGGTGACCTGCGGAAAATCGCCAGAGAACTGATAGTAGGCGACTGCGTCGAGGTGTACGGGGCTGCCCATAAGGCGACCAAGAGTAAGCCTTTGACGATTAACCTTGAAAAAATCAACATACTCAGCCTTGCATCGAAAACGCGGACAGAGAACCCGCTTTGCCCAGACTGCGGCAAACATTTGAAATCGATGGGGAAAAACCAAGGTTTTCGTTGTGAAAAATGCGGCGGGAAATTTGCAGGTTTGAAAAAGAAAGATTTGGCTGTGCCCAGGGCGCTTGGGGTTGGGTTGTATGTGACTTCGACAAGGTCGCAGAGGCACCTAACTAAGCCGCTAAGGCGGTACGGGCAGGAAAAAACCGCAGCCTCGCCGCCAGTGCTGATTGACGGGTGGCACAGTGGTTTTCACAAAATTTAATATTGACCGCGTAAACTAAAACCCGTTCGTAGGTCGTCAGCTTAAATGGCAAACAGAGAACTCCAATTTGGCTTGGTAACGCCGCAGGAAGGTAAAACGTGCGAGCAGATTCTCTCCAGTGCCCGACTGGTCGAAGAGCTTGGGTTTGACTCTGTCCACCTCTACGACCACCTTTACATGTCGTCGGGTGCGCCGTATCCTGAATGCTGGACCATGCTATCCGCCATCGCCGCAGGAACCAGCCGAATCAAGTTCGGTCCCCTTGTCCTCAACAACCTGTTTCGTCACCCCGCGCTCGTAGCGAAAATGGGGGCAGCGTTAGACCAGATTTCCCAAGGCAGACTCAAACTGGGCATAGGTGCAGGCTGGAACAAAGATGAATGCGTCGCATACGGCATCGAATTTCCAGAGTACAAGCAAAGAGTTGCGATGCTTGCCGAAGCCATCGAAATTATCCAAAAACTGTGGAAAGCCCGCGGTCAACCAGTCTCATTCCAAGGCAAATACTACGCCGTAAAAGAAGCTGTCTGCATGCCGCCGCCCCATTCGGAGCCGACGCCGCCTATTTTTGTCGGAGGTGCAAGCAACGAAATCCTGCGGGTTGTAGCGAAATACTCGATTGGGCTTAACGTCGACCAAGACTGGAACGTCGGGTTGGCACGTTTGCAACGAACCTTCACGGCTTTAGACCAAACCTGCCAGCTGGAAGGCACCGACCCAAAGAATAAACCGCGGTCCCTTTGCGTAAGGCTTTTTGTTGGCGCCAGCGAAGAAGAAGCGGCTGCCCAACAAGCCAAGTTTATGACTGCGTCAACGCCTGCCACGCTTCGGGTTTACCTGCACAGGGCAATGGAGAAGGCCCGCAAATCCACGCGAACGCATGGCCCGATTATTAGGGGGCAAACCGCCGTTTTAGGCACCCCAGAAGACTGCGTCAGCCAACTCCGCGAGTACCATGCGTTAGGCGTAACTGAGTTTCTATTCAAAGTGTATGACTTCACCGATTCAGACCTCCTAAAAGTTGTCGCTGACCAAATAGTCAAGCCGATGAGGGAACAAAATTGACGGACCCTATACGTGTAGGCATCGTAGGTATAGGCGGCGTCGCCCAACTTCGTCATCTCCCCGCTTGGCGCAGAATCCCTTCAGTTAAGGTTCAGGCAGTCTGCGACCTCGACGTCAGATGCGCCCAAAAAATCGCGAAACTCCACGCCATCCCCAAAGTCTACCGAAACTGCGAGGAAATGCTTCAAGAAGAATCCTTGGACATTGTGGATCTTTGCTCGCCAGCTTCAACCCATGCCGCCGCTGCGATTTCAGCTTTAAAGCATGACGCAAACGTTGTTGTTGAGAAGCCGATGGCGATGGATTATTCCTCCGCCAAACAAGTTTACGACGCTGCACATGGTAGCTCGAGGAAGTTCACAGTTGTGCAAAATTTTCGTTTCATGACGTGCTATACAGAATTGAAGAAAAAAATGGCTGTAGGAGAAGTTGGATTCATTGATTTCTTATACAGCTATTTTGGTTTTACAAATCCCGACTTGAACGACCAGTTTCTTCCTGCTTACCGCCGTGGGATTCTTTTTGAAACGGGGATTCATGATATTGATAGTTCCAGAGATTTGCTCGGCGAAGTTGCAGAGGCAAATGCCACGGTAACTAAGCACACTTTAAGCGGGCAAGCTCGGAGCATAAACTGTGTTCTAACCCATAAGAGTAAAGCTTTGTCGATAATTAGGGTGTCATTCGCTGCTGCAAACCACAGCCACCGACTAGAAGTCAATGGACGCAAAACACGGGCAAGCATAGATTTCAATCAAGGACTATTGGATTTCGAAAGAGAACCTCGTACCCGTAAGGAGTTTATTCATTTCGCGTTGAAAGAAATTCCGAAATCTGCGACTCGAATTAAACGCGACCTTGGCGGTTTTATTTCGCTTCAGCTAGACCGAGATAGGAGCTACTTCCCAGCGGTCGCCGCATATGAAGTTTTTTTCCAACAATTCGTTAGGAGCATTCAGGAAGACAGGACACCCCCAGTAACTCTGGAAGAATCTTACGCCAACATGAAGATACTGGAGGCATGTAGAGTTTCCTCAGAAACGGGGCAGCCTCAAAAAATCGTGGATTTAAAATAGGCTCGGTGACCGTTTACTAAAGCGGAAAACCTCACAGCATTCAAAAAAAATAAAAGAAGAGAGAAGAAAGGCTTGTGGGGCGAAAATATCCCCTTTTTAACATTTACCTTTAAATCAGTGAAATCCATAGAAACTCTCCAATAACAAGCAATCTTAGGTCAAAAACGAGGCAAATGTCTATGACAGATAAAACGTTCCCGGCGGAAGCTTATGCTCTCCCATTCTTCAAGCAAGAAGGCTTCGTGAGGAAGCATTGTCCAAAGTGCGGCGAATGGTACTGGACTCAAAACCAAGCGCAGGAAACCTGCGGCGAATCCAGCTCGGACGAATGCGGATTCTACACTTTTATCAACAACCCCGCAACCAAGAAAAGCTTCACGCTGCCCGAGATGCGCGAGGCGTTTTTGAGCTTTTTCGAGAGGAACGGGCATACACGCATTAAGCCTTACCCTGTGGTTGCCCGCTGGCGTAAAGACATTTACCTGACGCATGCAAGCATCATCGATTTTCAACCCTACGTAACCGAAGGCATCGCGCCGCCCCCAGCTAACCCGCTGGTGATTTCTCAGCCATCCATCAGGCTCACAGACATTTCCAATACAGGTCCAACGTTTGGAAGGCACCTAACCATCTTCGAAATGGGCGGAGCACACGCCTTCAACTACCCAGACAAAGAAGTGTACTGGAAAAACGAAACCGTACAGTTCCACCACCGCTTCGCAACCGAAGCTCTTGGCATAAAATCCGAGGAAGTCATCTACAAAGAGGGAGTTTGGGTTGGCGGAGGCAACGCTGGTCCAGACGTGGAATGCATATGCCGCGGCTTAGAAGTCGGCACGTTGGTTTTTATGCAGTACAAGGTTGTCGGCGACGACTTCGTAGAGTTGCCCATACGCACAGTGGACACGGGGTACGGGATTGACCGTTTCGCATGGATAAGCCAAGGAGTGCCAAGCGCTTTTCAGGCGATTTACGGCAAAATGCTTGACAAAATCTACGCGATGGCTGGCTTAACTAACGTTGACAACAACTTTTTGTCTCAGGTTGCGAAGTATTCGGGTTTGGTCAGTGTCGACAAAACCGCGAACCGCATGGTTACCCGCAGACGCGTCGCTGAACTCTCAGGCATAGACCTGAAAACGTTGGAGTCGGTGCTTATGCCTATCGAGAATGCTTGGGCAATAACAGACCACACCAAAACCCTAAGCTTCATGCTTGCCGAAGGTGTTGTGCCGTCAAACATTCAGGAAGGCTACTTGGCGCGGCTGCTGTTCCGCCGTGTGTACCGTTTAATGCGGACCCTCAACATTGAACCCGCAAAACTCTACGACATCGTAGACATGCAGGTAGATTACTGGTCAAAAGACTTCCCGCAAATCAAGGCGATGCAAAACGAAATCATCGAAATGCTCAAAGTTGAGGAAGAAAAATTCAAAGACACACTCCTCCGCGGCGAAGGCATGGTAAAGCGCATAGCCAGCGACCTGAAAGCAAAAGGCACAGGCAAACTCCCAATGGACACACTCACTGAACTCTACGATTCACATGGGTTGCCGCCGGAGATTGTGAAGCAAGCGGCTGAAAAAGAAGGCATCCAAGTGGAGCTGCCCGAGAACTTTTACGCCCTAATAGCGCAGAGGCACATGGGCGCAGCTAAACCCACCGAAGAGGAAGATGCACAAGCCGAAAAAACACTGCAGAAAGAAGCTGAACAACTGCCCGCCACCGAGACCCTTTACTACACGGACACTTACATGCGCGAATTCGACGCTAAAGTCCTCAAAATAATCAGCGGCGTCTACGTCGTTCTTGACAAAACCTGCCTTTACCCTGAAGGAGGCGGCCAACCAGCAGACCACGGCTGGCTATGGGCTGGCGACGCCAAATTTGATGTGGTGGATACCCAGAAAATCGGCAAAGTCATCGTGCACAAACTCGCTTCTGCGGCAACCTTCAAGGAAGGCAGCGTCGTCCACGGCGTCATCGACTGGGATCGACGTTACTCATTGATGAAAGCGCACACAGTTACCCATTTGATTAACGGCGCCGCAAGTCGGGTGCTGGGCGAACATGTTTGGCAGTCTGGAACCCAAAAAGGCTTAGAAACTTCACGCCTCGACATCACACATTACCGAAGACTAACCCAAGAAGAAGTACACAAAATCGAGCAGCTAGCAAACCAAGCAATTGCCGCCGACATGAAAGTAACCATAAAATGGTACCCACGCAACGAAGCAGAATCACTCTACGGCTTTCGGCTGTATCAGGGCGGCGCAGTCCCAGGCAAAGACATCCGCGTCGTCAAAACAGGCGACTGGGATGTAGAAGCTTGCGCTGGAACCCACCTGCAAAGCACCCTAGAAGTCGGCTACGTAAAAATCATCTACACCGAACGGGTGCAGGACGGCGTCGAACGTTTAGGCTACGCAGTCGGGATAGAAGCGGTAAAAGCGGTGCAGAAACAGGAAACCCAGCTTTGGAAAGTTTCAGAGATACTGGCGGCTCCTGTTGACAAGCTGGATAAGACAGCTGAAAAACTCGTTAAAGAACTCAAAGAAGCCAATGTTGAGAGACGCAGACTAATCAAGGAGTTGGCAGCGAAGGAGGGTGCGGCGGGGCAGGCTCAGGCGGCTGAGGCAACGACTGAAGTGGATGGGGTAGCGATTGTCAAACGGGACTTCGGCGAAGTCATCGACGTTGACCGCATGGTGCAAACAGCCACGGAAATGATAAAACGCAACCCAGCCACCGTCACACTGTTCTACGGTTCAGACGGGAAAACCTGCAGGCTCATGGTTATGGCAGGCGACGCGGCAGTTCAGAAAGGCGTCAACGCAGGCAACGTGGTGAAGGAGTCGGCTCCGATTTTTGGCGGCGGAGGCGGCGGCAGACCAAACTTTGCGCAAGGCGGCGGAACAAAACCTGAGAAACTCAAGGAAGCTGTAAACACTGCTGAAGAAACAGTTAAGAAACAGCTGAAACATTGAGCGCCAGAAAGGTAGGTCGTCCGTCACTTCTTTATTATCCGCGTTCATCCAGAATAATGCCAGATAGATGAATAAGACGTGCTGAACCGAAAACGACCTAATAGTTTAACCACCCAGAGTCCGCATAATGTTAAATACGAATCCTTGCGCCAAATTGTTACTGTGCCTATACAGTCACATGATTTTAAATTTGGTACAATTGAATTGACTAAACATGTTGGCACAGGAAAAGCAACATTTTGAAGACCGCGTTCTCAAAATTGCAAAAAATCGAATCGTCACAGCCTATCTTGATGCCATAATCCTTTGCCAACTAAAAAATAGTTATTTAGGCGGTTATGATCTTCTCAAAATAATTAACAAAAGGCTTGACGTCATTGTTGGCCCAAGCAAAATGTACTCGGTCCTCTATGGCTTAGAGAGACAAGGGTTTATTGAATGTGCATCGAATGAAGCAAAAAGAGTGTACCGGCTAACGGATGATGGGAAAAAAGCGCTAGATGTTATTTCAAATTCCAGGGAACTGAAGGATTTTCTGCTTCTTGTGAACAAAGAGTTTTTTGCGGAACATATCTACAAATTTATCCTTATAAAAGCGGGTTCTCTCCTCCTTTGAAAACTGCGGGCAACATCATCTTTTATGAACTGCTGAAAAATGAAAGTATGAAGAAAATTGGTTCGGCGGCTGAGGAGGCATTTAAGAAACGATAAGATGATTCCTTGCTTTGAACTGTTTGAACGGTCGAAATCGTCAAATGCCTGAAAGAAACAACCCAAAATTTTTCCATGCGCTATATAGTTGTATTCCGAAGTGGAATGACACTTTAAATATATAGTCACTTGTAAACCAATTTAGGGGTTGAGGAGAAAACGCTTTCTATAGAAAGTCAAAAGCTGGAAGAGCAAACCCTTAAAAGAACACGAGACAAACTTGTAACAGCCTATCTTAGAGGTATCATACTCTCTCGATTGAAAAAAGAGCAGTTAAGCGGTTACGATCTACTTTTAATGTTAAATAAAGACCTTAAACTCTTTGTTAGCCCCGGCACTCTATACTCAAACCTATATGCTCTGGAACGACAGGGATTTGTTGAATGCAGGGAAACTGGACGAAAAAGAATATGCAAATTAACCTACAAAGGAAAAACCATAATTGACGCAATGCAAGAATCTAGCTCGTTGAAGCGTACGCTTTTTCTGATGACGCAAGAAGTTTTTCCGGCGAAAGGCAAACAAAATCTGGCTATAAGGAATGCGGAAGATTACTACGTCAAGCATCCTGTTTACGTACATTAAAATTCTTAAGGGCTTTGATATGCCCTGTTTTTTTATATTGTCTCTTGCTTAATCGCTTTTTTTCAAAGAAAATAGCTCTCAAGAACTCACATGGGATGTTGAGAAAGGCCATTAATGCAAAAGCCAGTTAAGTCCCGAATTGCCCGTTCCGAAAAGTTGTTGTTGTAATGGTACAGTCACATCAGTATTTATGATTCAAGAGGCGTTATATGGATAACAAGGGAATAACTTAAAGGCAGGCGGACTGATTCTCCCCTCTCTCTTCCCGAATTTTTACGCTTGCCTTTAAGTTTCTCTCTCTTCTTCCTTAACCCGCATCTCTTTTTAGACAGTGTATCGCATAAAAATGTGATGGCATCTTACCGCTCTGTTGCTTCCTTGTTGCCTCTGGGTTTTGGCTAGAAACAAGCAGGGGAGTTGATCAAGGCTTTTTTGTTGATGATTTTAAATCGCCGTTGCATTTTTGCCATCAAGAAATGCCGCTTCACTTGCTGTTTCCTTGAGCAAAAAGGGCATAGAATCATCTGCATGATTATTTTGTGTGTTAGGCTAGAAGAAACCTTATAAGGGAGCATGCACATGCGTGCATTAGGTGAAGCGGTGCATTAGCACCAAAGCACTGGTGAAACATATGCGTAGAAGCCTAACAGTTACCCCTGAAAACGACAAAAACATACTGCTAACAAAAGGAAAATTCCTAACCGGAGACAACCCATTCGACATAGACTACACCACGCTAGTCAACATCTTCATCGAGTTAGGACACAAACTAATGATCGCAGCATGGACCGACACCGCAAACCCCAATGTCCTCATACCCAAGAACGAAATCGTCGAATCCTTCAAAAAACACGCCTTCAGCTCAGAACTCAGAGAAGAATCAGTCGGGGACCAAGTCGCCGAAATCATATTCAGAAAACTGGTAGAACAATCCGGCCTTGCCGACGGCAACCAACCCAGCCAAAACCAGCTTCCCGCCTTGCCCGGCGAACAAATCAAGCACAAAAACGCCAAAATACGTGAGTTAGAATAAACACAAAGGGACAAATCCGATATGGTTGACGAAAAAGAGCCAGAGCAAAAGAATTTCGAGGAACTTATGGAAAGCGAAAAGAAGCTTTCGCAAGATTACCTGTCTAGACTAACGTACCTGCAGGCGGACTTTGAGAACCTCAAGAAACGCTTTGACCGCGAAGCTGAACAAATAAGAAACTATTGCAGTGAACGCATAGTTATTCAGCTGTTAGAGGTAGTTGACGAGTTAGAGCTTGCCGTAAAAAACGGGGAAATCTCGGTCTCATCTGAGGGCTTGCTTGAGGGCGTCGAGATGACGTTAAAGAAGCTTAGAAAAGTTCTTGAGCAAGAAGGCGTTACACCAATAGAGAGCCCCGAAGGCAAAGTTTTTGACCCGACCCGACACAACGCGGTAGCCGCTGTCGAACAGGGCGATGTTGCTGACGGCACCGTTATTGAAGAAATAAGAAAAGGCTACTTGATGAAGGGCAAAGTAATTCGCCCCACCATCGTCAAAGTAGCAGTTAAACCAAAAAATCAAAGTAACCAAACGGAGGAAAAAAAGTAAATGAGTAACCAAAATCAAAAAACAAATCAAAAAGTATTAGGAATCGATTTGGGAACAACCAATTCAGCAGCCGCCATTTATGAAGGCGGACATGCCACGGTTATTCCCAGTGCGGAAGGACCAACCATGGCGGGAAAAATGTTTCCCTCAGTTGTGGCCTTCACCAAAGACGGGCAACTCTTGGTAGGTGAACCCGCGAAGCGCCAAGCAGCCACCAACACAGAAGGAACTATCTTCGAAATAAAACGTAAAATGGGCACAGACTACAAAGTGAATGTTTACGGAAAAGAGTACAGTCCACAGCAAGTTTCAGCGTTTATCTTGCAGAAAATAAAGAAAGATGCAGAAACGTATCTTGGCGTCCCAATCAACAAGGCAGTCATCACTGTGCCAGCTCACTTCAACGACAACCAACGCCAAGCAACCAAAGACGCAGGAGAAATCGCAGGCTTCCAAGTAATGAGAATAATCAACGAACCCACCGCCGCATGCCTCGCCTACGGCATCGACAAGGTACAGCAGGAAATGAAAATCCTCGTCTTCAGCTTCGGCGGCGGAACCCACGACGTAACCGTCATGGACTTCGGAAAAGGAGTCTTCCAGGTACTTAGCACCAGCGGAGACACTCAGCTCGGCGGAACAGACGTAGACAAAGCAGTAATGGACTACATCTTGGGCGAGTTCAAACGCCAAACAGGCATAGACATCTCAACCGACAGAATGGCGATGCCAAGGCTCAAAGACGCAGCTGAAAAAGCCAAAATCGAGCTTTCAACGCTCATGAGCACCGACATCGACCTGCCATTTCTAACCGCAGACGCATCAGGACCAAAACACCTACACCTAACTTTAACCCGCACCAAACTTGAAGCCTTAGCACAGCCCATCGTACAGAGAACCCAGCCTACGCTTCTGAAAGCTTTGGAAGATGCAAAACTGACACCGCAAAACATTGACAAAGTCATCCTGATCGGCGGAATGACAAGAATGCCTCTTGTACAGAGATTTGTCGAACAAATCCTTGGCAAATCACCCGAACGCGGAATTGACCCGATGGAAAGCGTTGCGATAGGAGCAGCCATCCAAGCGGCAGTTGTCACAGGCGAAGTCACAGACCTGCTTCTGCTGGACGTTACACCTTTGAGCCTCGGCGTTGAAACCATGGGCGGCGTCTTCACGAAAGTTATGGATAAGAACACGACCATCCCCACAAAGAGAAGCCAAATCTTCACCACAGCCGCAGACTTCCAAACAGCAGTCACAATCCACGTGCTTCAAGGCGAACGAGCCATGGCAGGAGACAACGTTTCACTAGGCATGTTTAACCTGGTAGATTTGCCTCCGGCGCCCAGAGGTGTCCCGCAAATCGAGGTAACCTTCGACATCGACGCCAACGGCATAATGAACGTTACAGCCAAGGACTTGGGCACAGGGAAAGAATCAAAGATTAGAATCACCGCCTCAACGAAACTGTCAAAGGAAGAGAAAGAGCGCTTAATCAAAGACGCCGACCAATACGCGGAGCAGGACAAGAAGAAGCGGGAAGAAGCCGAACTGCGCAACACTGCTGACAGCTTAGTTTACACGGCTGAGCGGACAAAGACGGATCTGGCGGGCAAAATCACTTCGGAAGAAACAGGAAAAATCGACGCAGCCGTAACGGAACTCAAAAACGCCTTAGCAAGCAACGACATGGCGCAGGTTAAAGCGAAATCAGACACATTGCAGAAAGTGTTGCAGGAAGTCGGAACCAAAGTTTACCAGCAAGCCGCACAAGAATACGCAAAACAGCAAGGACAACAGCAACCGGGACAGGCACCGCCAGGCGGAGAAGGACCACAAATGCCACCGAGCGGCGAACCTGAAGGACCAGAACCCCAAGGCAGCGGCGAAGAAAAAGTGGTTGACTCAGAAGACTACAAAGTAAAGTAGTTCCCATCTTTCCTTTTCATTTTTGATTTCCGCTTTAGTCAAGTTTCCTTGACTTGGCTTAGTCAAGTTTTCTATACGGCAACACTTTAAAGCCAATTCAGCGCCCGTTGACTTGTGATTACTACGAGCAAAATCTGTGCCTTAATTTTCCTATCTATATTGGCGATTTCGAGTCTGACCCTAATCATTTTGGATATGTCACAGGCTCAAACAGCTGAGCCATTTGTCCCCGAATTCACCGTGAAGTACGTTGACCGCTCCTACACAACACCAGTGGTTACGACTCAGTCAACTGATCCCTTCACAGGGCAACAAGTGACACATACCAGCGGCGGCCAATACGTAGTCAACAAAACAATCGACACCACAATCCAAAACCAACCCTACACGCCCACCACATACCCTAATGGCACAGTCATTCAACTTTACTATAGCATTCGCATGAAGGGGCACTTCGCGGATTGGACACCCGTTGCCGACGGCGGCTATGCTTTTCGGCGAGTCTTAGCATCAACTTCCGATTATACAGTTGCAACCTTCACGATAGGAAGCTCGGACAACGATATTCTAATGGGCTATGCAAACGTGATTATATCTGAAGGCGGCCAAGAAGATTTTCAAGTCAGCGCACAAGTAGGCTACTTAGTCCCGGATTATGGCGGACACATTATTCCGCAGCCACTTGGATATGATTTTCATCTCTTTTGGAGACAGCGGCTGGAGCAGCATACAAGAATACAAAATAGGCAACACTGCAACACTCACATCAACCCAGCAACCGTCCCAACCGACAAACCAAACATCCTTCCCTACTCCTTCGCCCGTTCAGAACCCCACGGTTGCAGCTAACCAATCCAGCACACAAACTGGTTCACACTTCACGTTGGATTGGGAAAAGACCGCGTTGATAATCTTAGTTGCGGCGATTGCAGTCATGGCTGTCGGCATGGCTATGCTCTGGCGTAAGGTATCCGCTAAAACGTCCGTTCAAGAGAGTCCTTAACCCAAAAACACGCTCAACTTGAGGGAAATGTACAAAGTCAAACGAACCAGCAACCCCTCTTTTCTTTTTTTCTTTTGTTTGCAGCTTTTTTGTGGTCTGCAGGATTTCATATAACGTTCTAAAGCTTAGTCTTAAATGAACGCCTCGCCAATAAAAATTCAATTACGGTGTAATATCGGAGGCGGCGGACTTGGTCGGAAAAAAGAGGAAAGTAATTCTTGCTGTAGTTGCCTTATTGTTGGTCTCTGTAGCTCTATCTGTTCTTGTTTTCCCCGATATCCACAGCTACATTTTTCCCAAAGTGTCCGTTGAGATGCCCTCGATAACACCGATGATGTGGCCTGTCATATCCAACGTCGAATTAAACCAGTCACAAGGGTTTGGCTCGTCGCTGACGCCCGATGACTCAAACGATCTCCCTTCACGGTTGCTCATTCTGCCGCCCAGCGGTTCAGGTACGGTACCTGTCGTTGTCTCCTCTCCCGTTAACGTCTCATTTGAGGTTTCGATAAGCGTCTATACTAGGGTCGGAGAATGCAACAACTCAGGGCATTCACTTCAACTTCTTCCCCGAGAACTTCACCGTCACCCCGGGGCAACAAGCCACTTCAACCTTGACCATCACCGCAGACGAAAACGCCAAGCAACAACTGTGCACTCCCACGATTACAATACAAACCAACAGGCAAAACAGCGCCCCCTACGTATTGGGAGGAGCCATAGCTGGACCATCACTGCTCATCGCCAACTACCTTCCCGCATGCCTTTATCAGGTGGACGAACTGGCGATTCCTTCATCTGTTCTGGTGATGAATCTGCCTTCCAACTCATCTTCCGCAAGTCCCACGCACGCAACGTGGCCCCTATTTGTTCCCGCTCCGTACCAACTTCCTAACGCGCCTCCCCTGAACCTTTCACGGGGGCAAACGGCAACCGTCTCTTTCTGCTGCTTCGCCCCTGACCAAATAGCCATTAACGACCAGCTGGACATGAACGTCACGGCGCAAAAAGGGTTGACTGCCGAGTTTTCAACGACGCCAACCGACGTGGTTCTGACCAGTACAAGGGGAAACATGTATTTGGTGACGGTGACCGCCAACCCAACTCTCGCCGCGGGGACTTATCAGGTGAGGGGTGAGGCAGCGCTAGGTTCCCACTTGTTCGACTGGTCTCTCACTTTCGCGGTCGGCTAACTCTTCCTTCTTCTTGATGCGGCAACTCCAAATGCAAGCAACCTGCCACCACAACTAGAGACGCAGCGATGCAGATTAACGCTGAAGACGGGATTTCGGGCACGCTTCCAGGCGTTTGCTCAAGGAGTTTAGGACATGTCGCCGCGGTGGGGCGCGACCTCGAAAGAAACCGTCGGAATCCGCCCATAACTGCCTATGCAAAATACATGGAAAGTCGCATTCCGCCCATCCCAAAGTCGCAACCGACAATACGCAACATAGAACACGACCAAACACGACCAGACCTACAAACGAAACAAGCCCCAAACCAACAAAACAACCCAAAACACAAACAGAAAAAAGTCTCAACTTATTCCTACGGCAAACCCCAACAAAAATGTAGAGAAAACCGAAAACTCGAAAGCAACCCCAGAAAAAAGCGCCAAGGAAACCCTTCTTGCGCCAAAAAACGGGTTTGCGGCAGGGAAATGGTATAAATCTGAGTCTATATGCATACTTTCAGTTAACAAAAAAAAGCTGATTTAGCGGTAAATGGCTGATGGCTGAAAAGAAAGATTACTACGAGGTTCTGGGCGTTAAACGGGACGCTTCACCAGACGAAATCAAAGACGCCTACCGAAAGCTAGCCATGCAGTTTCATCCAGACCGAAACAAAGATGCTGGCGCGGAAGAAAGATTCAAGGAAATCAGCGAAGCCTACGCCGTGCTCAGCGACACCCAGAAACGGCAGCAGTATGATACACTTGGCCATTCAGGGTTTGACCAACGTTACACTTCAGAGGACATTTTCAGAGGAGCCGACTTCGACTCGATTTTCCGAGACACGGGCTTCGGCGACATTTTCCGAACCTTCTTCGGCGGCGGAGGCTTTACCGAGCGAAGCAACAGAGGCAGAGACTTAGGTTTTGACCTTGAAATCACGTTGGAGGAAGCCGCCCGCGGAACCGAAAAAGAGGTTGAGATTCCGCGAACCGAAAAATGCGACGTCTGCGGCGGCTCAGGCGCAAAGCCGGGCACTTCAGCTAAGATTTGCTCAAGATGCGGCGGCTCGGGTCAAGTTCAAAACATGCAAAGAAGCGCATTTGGCACCTTTGTGCAGGTTACAGCTTGCCCACAATGCCGAGGAAAAGGCAGAATCATCGAAACGCCCTGCCCCAACTGCCACGCCACAGGGCTTGTGCGGAAACGCAGAAAAATCACCGTGCGCATCCCAGCAGGCATAGATGACGGCAATCAGCTTAGGCTGCGGGGCGAAGGCGAAAATGTAGCTAACGGCGGCGAAGCAGGCGACCTCTACGTCATTGTCCACGTTAAGCCAAGTCTACAGTATCTGCGGGAAGGCGACGACTTATGGTACGTTGCTATGGTTACTTTTCCGCAGGCGGCACTAGGAGCCGAAGTATCCGTCCCAACCTTTGATGGACCAACAACCGTGAAGATTCGTGCGGGAACACAGCCCGGCGAAGTGTTGACTTTGAGGGGAAAAGGCATGCCTCGGTTCAGAGCCTACGGCAAAGGCGACCTGCATGTGCGAATCGGGATTTCTATTCCGGAGAAATTAACAAGCCAGCAGCGGGCACTTATCGAGCAGTTAGCTAAGGAATTTGGCACTGAAGTTCCAAAGCACAGATTCAAGCTTTAACCTGAACCAAACAGGTCGTCGCCGCAAAGTTTATTGTCACAAATTACTTTATTGTATGTCTGTTTTTGCGGAGCTTGACTATTGATGAAGTTTGAAACAAAAATAGCTGAGATTATTCCTCGAACCGCGGATATAACCAGTTTCCGTTTCCCCCGACCCGCCGACTTGAACTATAAGCCTGGGCAATTCTTTTTTGTCGCCTTAAAACAAGACGGCAAAGAACTCAACAAGCACTTCAGCTTCAGCAGCAGCCCAACCGACGCAGGCTTCATCGAATTCACGAAGCGGATAACTGACCACGAGTACTCGATGGCTCTTAAAGCCGCCAAAGTCGGCGACTGGGCAAGAATCGACGCACCCTACGGAGAATTCACCTTCGACGGCGAACACCCCAAAATCGCTTTTCTGGCAGGCGGCATCGGCGTAACCCCATTCATGAGCATCTGCAAAAACGCCACCGACAAACATTTGGATTCGCAAATCACGCTTTTCCTCGGTTGCCGCACACCCAGTGACATTCCCTTCAGGCAGGAACTGGAGGCGATGCAGCAAGCGAACAAGAATTTGAAGCTTCACTTCGTCGTTAACCAGGCGGGTCCCGACTGGAAGGGTGCCACGGGCATAATTACGGCGGATATGATTCAGAAGGAGCTGCCTGACTACAAAGACAACATCTTTTACTGCTGCGGACCGCCTGGAATGGTTACCGCCATGGGGAAGCTCATTGATAGCTTTGGATTGCCGAAAGCTCAGTTAAAACTGGAGTTTTTCACAGGCTACTAATAAACAGCCTTTGGCTTAATTCTCTCCAAGAAAGGTAGGGAAAAGGGGGAGTTATGGGTAGAATCGTCGGGTTGTTCTCGGGAACGGGATGGCGTCGATGATGTTGTCTAAGTCAAGCATCCATGTCAAGAGGCGTTCAAGCCCCATTCCGAAGCCCACATGCGGCACCGTGCCGTAGCGTCTCAAGTCAAGGTACCACTCGTACTCTTCAGGTTTGAGCCCCTGCTCCTTCATACGTTGAATCAGGACGTCTTTGTCTTCTTCCCTTGCGCCGCCCGTGCTGATTTCACCGATCCGCGGCACCATCATATCCACTGACATCGCGATTTCAGGGTGCTCACGATAGGTCTTGCAGTAGAACGCTTTAATCGCCGTCGGGTAATCGTAGACGAAGAAGGGTTTGCCGAAGTCTTCAGCCAGAACCTTCTCATCCTCATAGCCTAAATCAGCGCCCCAGCTCAGCAGGGGGTTCTTTACTTTTAGCCTGTTGATTGCTTCGGCGTAGGTTATGCGTGGGAACGGCGTTTTCACCGTTTTCAGCTTTTCGATGTCGGCGCCGATTTCCGTGAATTCTTTTTGGCAGTTGTCTCCGATGGTGTGGCAGACATGCTCCATCATGCCTTCTTCGAACTTCATCAAATCATTCATGTCTGCGAAAGGCCATTCCGCCTCCATATGCCAGTACTCGGTCAGGTGCCTGATTGTTCGGCTTTTCTCAGCGCGAAAAGACGGCGCAATGCAGTAAACGTTTTCCAGCGAGTAGATGAGGATTTCAAGGTAAAGTTGGCTGCTCTGGGTCAAGTAGAGGTCTTGGTCGAAGTATTTTAAGCCGAAAAGAGTGGAGCCTCCTTCAACCGCCGCAGAAATGAACATTGGCGGAGAAACCTCAGTGTACCCTTGGCTTTTGAAGTACTCCCGCGTTGCCTCCAACGTTTCGGCGCGGACCTTCATCATCAGGTTCATTTTTCGGCTTCTGAGCCAAAGATGCCGCATGTCACGGATGAACTCTTCGCTTTTGTCTTTGGCAATCGGGAAAGTCTCAGCCAAACCGACGACAGCGACGTTTTCTGCGCTGATTTCGTAGCCGCCCGGCGCCCGTTTGTCTTCCCGAGCGGTGCCTTCAAGCGTTAAGCTGGATTCAATCGTAACCCGCTGAGCTTCAGCCCATGCAGGACTGATTTTCTTCACTGTGCATTGGATAAAGCCAGTTGAGTCACGGATAACTAGGAAAATGAGTTCTTTGCCTTCGCGTTTGCGGTAAACCCATCCGCGAACAACAACCTTCTGGTCCTTAAAGGAGCCGCCTAATATGTCGCCTATTTTTGCGTAAGCCATCAGCATCAACCGTTTCCTTAATACCCAAATTCAAACCTAAATGCCTATCGATTTTAAGATTCAAATTTCAGGTATCCCAAAAAACATTATTCCATTAAAGGCGGCAATTCGGGAGTGCAAGCGTTTCCTGATTTTCATTATTGCCAATCATTAAGGAGCAAGAATGCACATCTTATATAACTTATGAATGAGATTTTGCATAAAATCCAACAGGCAAAAATGAAAGAGCTATGGGACAACGAGGAAGATGGGGCTTGGAAAGACGCCTAAAGCTAACTTGTTTTCTCAAATGCTTTCGCTGGTTTGCGCCCCGCAATTCTTAAATCGCCCTCGCAGAGACGTTTCTTTAGATTGGGCAAATGCAAGAGTCTGTGGATGGCAAGTATAAGCTTAGGGCGCTTCGAATTGCAGCGGTCGCGATTTTCAGCGTCGTTATTGTTGAAGTTTCTTTAGGCATTTTCGTTAACAGTTTGGCCATTCTCAGCGACGGCTTACATGCACTCCTCGATGCCGTATCAACCATAATGTTGTTTTTCGCCGTCCGCGCCTCCATTAAGCCGCCCGATGAAGAACACACCTACGGACATGAAAAATTCGAAACCATAGGAGGACTCATCGGCGGAGTCACCTTAATCGCCGTTGCTCTCTTAATCTTCTATGAAGCAGCCATGCGGCTTATGTCGAATACTCATATTCATCAGGATGTCGCGTTAGCTGGTTTCGTAGCAGTAGGCTACGCCATCTTTATCGCCGCACTAAGAGTTACGGTGTTCAGAAAAAGCCAACACATCGAAAGCCCCTCCATGCGGGTTGGTTTTTACGATGCAATCTCAGACCTCAGCTCAACACTGCTGGCTTTGGTAGGTTTCAGCTTAGCTACATTAGGCTTCTTTTACGGGGACGCCATAGCATCAATTTTCCTCGGGGCATTGCTTAGTTATTTAAGCTTTAAACTTGTACGAGTCAGCGTGATGGAACTCAGCGATACCGCATCAAAAGAGCTTGTTCAAAAAACAAGAAGAATCATCGTCCAACATGACGGTGTCGTCAAAGCCTTAAATCTGAAAGTTCGCAAGGTAAGCTCTAAAGTTTTCATTGACGCAGCCATTCAGGTTCAAAGTCACATGCCGCTGGAAGAAGCTCATACTTTAGCATCTAAAATCGAAGCGGATTTGAAGCAGGCACTAGGCAACGTAGACGCCACAATCCATGTTGAACCATCCGAAAAAGAAAGCACACTGGATCAAATGGTGAAAAAGCTGGCAACAGTGGATGGCGTAAAAGAGGTACATGAAATATCCACGGTTTACACAGGCGGCAAATTCTACATCACCCTGCATGCTTATGTTAACCCTGAACTCTCAGTTGAAGAAGCGCATAAAATAGCGGAAACAATTGAGAAGAGGCTTCAGGCGGAAATTAAGCCACTAGAAAACGTAACGGTGCATGTTGAGCCTTCAGGCATAGCTGTTCCCGCCACCGAAGTTGACGAATCCCAGCTTAGAAACGCCGTTTACGAAGTAGCTAAAGCCATCGCGGAGAACCTGCGCGTAAAACGCATTGTAACCTACGCCGCCGACGGCAAACGCTACATCAACATTGACTGCTGCTTCACCAAGCAAATCCAAGTAAAAGAAGCCCACAGAATCGCATCAGAAATTGAAAAAGAAACCAAGGAACGTTTTGCAGGCGCCGTCGTTACCGTTCACATGGAGCCAGAATGCGTCACTGAACAGCTAGGGAAATATCTGCCGAAATAGAGAACGCGAAGAAAAAAGAAAAGAAAAGCCACTTTTTGTTTTTTCTAGTCGACTGGACTGAAAAGATTGACTTTACAGCAACAGCGGATGTTCCAGCTGGTTTTTCTTGAAAGCCAAAAAGGCTTTAACGTTGTACTATGCATAATAAAGCCTGTAAATGTGAGCGTGGTTTGATGTTTTCCCGTTCAGCCTCGGTTAAATTGAAAGCAATCCTCATAATTGACCTAATTATCATCAGCGGGGCTGCAGGAGCCTACTTTTACCTTTCAAATCAAGGCGTCATCGGAGGCGTCACCAAACCCGCAAAGCTCATCCTAACAAACCTAACCATAGACCCGCCTAACGCAACAGAGGGCGACGCGGTGCTAATAGCGGTTAACGTGACAAACATAGGCGATTTAGCAGGCAACACCACCATAAACTTCAAAGTCAACAATGTAATAAAAAACACGCAGAACGTAACGCTTGAAGCTGCAGCCACCCAAGTCCTACAGTACAACGACATTGAAACAACTTACGGAAATTACAGCGTCGAAGTCGGCGACTTAACGGGATCATTCATAATTAACCCAGCGCCCCCGGGAACCAGCAAAATAGTCCTATCCGACGTAAATTCTAACCCATACGAGGCTTGGCCAAACCAGCCTGTAAACGTAACGGCTGTCGCCCAGAATCCAACGTCTCAACCCGACAAGCTTACGGTCAGAGTCACAGTTGACGGCGTCTGGGTAGAAACCCAAGTTGTTGAGTTGAACGCAAGTTCAACCAGAACTGTAGAGTTCCCCGTCAACGCTTCCTCTGTATATGGAAGCCATACAGTAAAACTAAACACCTTAACTGGGTACTACACCGTCGTGAAAGAGGGGTATCATACGCTTGAGGTCAGCAGAAGCGGCGGCGGCACCATACCGTTAAACTTCCAACTAAACGGGGTCAGCCACAATACACCCTTTATTCAGCTTCTTCCAGAGGGACAATACACTCTGCAGGTGCCTAACCCTGTTACCCTTGCGACGGGCGTGGTGGGCTTCTCAACTTGGCAAGACGGCCTCACCAGCACAACCAGAACCTTCGATCTAAACCAACAAACATTCATGATAGCAACTTACGTCATCATCAGCGGCTACGCATCCTGCCCCTCCCTGTTCACGTGGAACGGCACAGGTTACTCGTACGTCACTGACGTTTCAAATTCAGGGTGGCTCGGCTACATGGGCACCATGTCAAGCAACGGCGCCATAACGTACAGCGGCGGGACGCCTTGGGACTACGTGAAGCTGAACCCGAACCTGTTAACCCTCAAAAACGTCGGGGGAAACAACTACTACGACATGACTCTTGCCCAGCAATGGGACGAACTTTTCTACTTAGACACCGCCTACATGGTGGTTGTTGACCATCCAATCGGAACGGACGTTTACTCGACAATGAGCAACTACGTCAACCAAGCCTTCAACGGACAAATCTACACAGTAAACCCAAGCAACCTGATAACGCCAGTCAGCGCAACCTACGTTTGGGGACCAGCAGGAACCACCGCAAAAGGGCAAAATGTGCTATCTCAAATTTCTAAGATAGACGGAACCTTTACACCGGGCACCAGTGGGGACCTTAGCCCATCATGGAACAAAACCTACCTCAACCAGCTAACATTGGACTTAGGGAACTTATCTGGGGCGAAAAACATCAAACTTGTCGTTAACGGCATCGTGGACTGGGGAGCTTACCAAGACTACAACAATTGGGTAGCCCAGTTCAAGGGCGCCGCTTCAAGCGGGTACTTGACGAATGGCACACAGATCTATCCTGGTCCCTTCATGGAAGTTAAGGATGCAAACGGCAACTGGGTAAGGGTAGCGGCGGACAAGCAGATTCCGATGCCGTCTGACGGGAACGCAAGAACCTTCGTGGTTGATTTGACAGGCGATTTCCCCAAGGGCGTAACTGACTACCAACTCCGAATCAACAACTTCTTCAACGTGACATACGACTACGTTGCAGTAGACACCTCCAGCCAGCAGAACACAAAGGTCCAAACAATCTTGCCAATCGCCAATCTTGACGCTTGGGGACCTACTCAGTCAACGTCTTCTGGAAACTTCACACGGTACGGCGACGTTTCGGCGCTGCTTTCCAGCGCAGACAACATGTACGTGATTGGGAGACAAGGCGACGAAGTTACTCTCCAGTTCCCAGTCGGCAGCCTCTCAAAGCTTGCGCCAGGCATGGAAAGAGACTACTTCCTCTTTGTAGCATGCTGGTTCAAGGATCAGCCTGGAAAATGGGGCTACGGATTCGACTTCACCGTCAACACACTGCCCTACATCGGCATGCCAGGCTACCCGTACACGGCAACGCAAACCTACCCCTACGACGCAGCACACCTAGCATACCTCAAAACCTACAACACACGCACCATACCGCCCCCATAATTCACCTTTTTTGCTCATCATGGAATCGGGTAGTTGGGCGGCGAAAACTGTGCAAGATTTAAATGGTGCACTCCCGTATTTTCAGTAATTAAATCTTCAACGAGACCATGCACATGCCGTTAAAAACTGAAAACTCAAATCCGTGCCGTGGGGAACCTACCCGTTTGATAGGGGTTAGTTGTGCGTGCCGTTTCTTTTTCCCTGTCTGAAGCAGCAGACGTCTCATCACAGTAACTGAAAGGCGAGAAAACGATGACTTGGGAGATAGTAGGGGACGCACTAAGACTAATAGTGCTTGGAGGGCTTGGGGCAGCAGGGATACTTACAGTTCTGCTTTGGAAAAAGAACCTAGCCACCAAAGTAACTTACCTGCGTTTTGTGGTTCAAGCAGTCGCCTTCGCCACGCTGTTCTACTTGTTCTCGCTGAAGCTTCCGAACCTGTACTTCTTCATCGTCATCTTCGCCATGACCCTTTTCATAGGTCGCTTCTACTGCGGATGGCTCTGCCCCTTCGGCCTCATAATGGATCTTGAAGTTATGGCCCGAAAAGCATTGCGGGTACGTTACCGAATCGTTCCCGACCGACTCAACAAGGCTCTGCACAAAGCAAGATACGTCATACTTGTCGTTTTCCTCGCTCTGCCCATCCTTGCATGGTATTTGGCGCCCCCGCAGAACCTGGATTTCGCGGCGGCTATGGCTCGTCTTCTAACAGGGCCGTTTCGACCATACACAGCCACAATAGACCCATTGGTTCCCTTCATCGTTCCGTGGTCAACCAGCGCAGTAAACGTGTTCCATGTCAATTTCACTTACCCTTACGTCTTAGACATCATCTTCTGGGCGGGAAACAACGTCGGGGAAGCCTTAGCCATCGCGTTCGTCGCCTTGACCTTGGTCTCGTCGTTTACTTTTAGGCGGTTCTGGTGTCGCTTCTGCCCCACAGGCGCGTCGTTAGCCGTCGTCAATAGGTTTAAGGGTTTCAAATGGGCACCTTTACTGCATATTGAAAAAGACGAGGAAAAATGCACTAAATGCGGCGTCTGCAAGCGGGTTTGCCAGGTGCAGGTAAATGAGGTGTATGAGCAGAAAGGCGGGAAAATCGCCACTTCAATGTGCATGCTTTGCCTGCGGTGCGCCGAAATGTGCCCCTACGCCGAAGCACTCAAAGTAAAGTTCGGAAACAAAACAGTGTTCAAATCAAGAAACTGGCTTGAACCATCAAGCGCTGAGTGAAGAAACGATGAAAAACGAGAAAATAGAAAAGAAATACACGCCTGAAATCCCAGCGAAAGAAATCGAGGAACTTAAAGCAACCATCCAAACTTCTTCCGAGAAGATTATGGCTGAAAACATCCAACGCATGAAGAAGGCTGACCCGAACAGACCAGAAGCCATGAAGTACTTCGACGAAATCTCAAACCTGTTTGGGCAACGCCAAAAGGAGCTTGCGGCTGAGAAGGGGAAGGGCAAAAAAATCATCGGTTACATGTGCCTCTTCGCGCCGACTGAACTTATCCTGGCGGCAGACGCAATCCCCGTGCGCGTCAACAGCGGCTGGTACGACACATCCAAAATCGGCGACCGCGTCGTCCCCGTCGAAGTCTGCCCAGTAATCCGCTCAACCATAGGCGCAAAAATGATCGGGCTCTCGCCGTTTCTGGAGCAAAGCGACGCCTTAATCAGCGTTTTGACCTGCGACGGCATGACTAAGCTGGGCGAAATCCTCAGCGACTTCAAACCCGTCTGGGAAATGAACATTCCCCGAGTCAAAGACGCCGCGCATAGCCTGCGGTTTTGGGATGACGAAATCGTTAACATGAAAAAACAGCTTGAAGCCTTCACAGGCAACAAAATCACCCGCAAAAGCCTCAAAGCAGCCATCGAGCAAACGCAAGCTGCCACACGGGTTTTCCGTCGATTGCAAGATTTGCGCAAAGGCAACCCCGTGATTATGGGCAGAGACGCCATGCTTGTCAACCAAGCCTACATGTGGGACGACAAGGAACGATGGACACAGAAAGCCACGGCGCTATGCGATGAGTTGGAGGCGCGTGCTGCGCGGAAGGATTGGGTTTGTCCGCCTGATACTCCTCGGGTTTTGGTGACGGGTACGCCGATGTTTTGGCCTGACAGCTGGAAAGTGCCGAATCTGGTGGAGGAATCGGACCCGAAAGGCATCATAGTCGCTGACGAGCTATGCTCAGGCGAACGCATCCTAAACGACCCTGTCGGCGTCGACGAATGGACCATGGACGACATGTTAAACGCCATCGGAGAACGCTACCTCATGGCTTCCACCTGCCCCTGCTTCACGTCCAGCGACGGCAACGAAGACCGAATCAACTGGCTCCTAAACAAAGTCAAAGAATCCAAAGTCCAAGGCGTCATTTACTACGTAACCCGCGGCTGCATGCTCTACGCCATGGAGTATACCCGAATCAAAAAGGCGCTGGACAAAATCAACGTCCCCACATACTACCTTGACACCGAATACACCCGCGAAGACGTCGGGCAAATGAAAACCCGCGTAGAAGCCTTCCTTGAAATGCTTACCGCCCGAGTAGACCTGTAAGGAGCAAGCCGATGATAACTCTGGGAATGGACTTAGGCACTCAGCGCGTAAAAGCAGTTATCCTGAAAGACGGCGCCGTTGTTGCAAGGAGGCAGGCTTTTTCTGGCTTTGACGCGTCGGCAGCGGCGCAAGAGGCAGTTGCGGAGGCTTTGAAAGACGCGAACCTTCAACGCAAAGACATCGCCTACGCGGTTGCCACGGGTTCATCGATGGAGAACGCTCCTCAAGTGGACGGTACCGTGAGCATGATGGGTGCAGACGCCAAGGCAGGTGTGTATCTTTTTCCGAAAGCCCGCACGATAATTGACATAGGCGCCGAAGAAGCCCGAGCGGTGAAGTGCGACGACAAAGCCGTGATGGTTGACTTCGTCGTTAACGAACGCTGCGCGGCAGGGGCGGGTGCATTCATTGAGGCGATGGCACGGGCGCTGGAAGTCAAACTTGAAGACATGGGTCCCCTCTCGCTTAAGGCGGAACGCGCCAGCCCCATAAACGCCTCCTGCGTCATCTTCGGCGAATCCGACGTCGTCTCACTCATCCACCGCCAAGAATCCAAACCCGAAATCGCCCGCGCCGTCTTCGACGCCATGGCAGACCGCATCAGCTCAATGGTCCACCGACTAGGCGTAAACCCCGACGTCGTGCTCATCGGCGGCGTAGCTAAAGATGTAGGCTTCATTGCAGCGCTGAAAAGAAAGCTGGGCGTAGAAATTCTTATTCCCGAGTTTCCCGATTACGCGGGCGCCTTGGGAGCGGCTTTAACAGCGGCAAATAAAGCGAGGGAGGCACAGAAATGAAGGAGCCAAGCAGCGTGAAAGAGGAATTGGAGTTTTGGCGTTGGCGGGAATACAACCGCATCGTCGAAGGCATGGAGTGGAAAAGCAAAGACACAATCACCGCAGGCGTAGACGTCGGCTCCGTCGGCTCCAAAGCAGCCATCATGGTCAACGGCAAAGCCTACTCATGGGGCATCACGCGCACGGGCTCCAACAGCCCCGAATCCGCAACCAAAGCTTTAGGTTTGGCTCTGCTGGGCACGGGTCTCAAGCACAGTGACCTCAAATACATCGTCGGCACCGGGTACGGACGCGTCAACGTTCCCATGGCGAACAAAGCCATCACCGAAATCGCCTGCCACGCAAAAGGCGCCAACTTCATCTGGGGACCCACCGTGCGAACCGTGCTCGACGTAGGTGGACAGGACATTAAAGCCATCCGCAGCGACGAAACAGGGCGGGTGGTTTCGTTTTTGATGAACGACAAATGCGCCGCAGGAACAGGCCGAGGCATGGAAGTCTTCGCCGACCTCATGAAAATCCCCATCGAAGAAATCGGCGCCATCTCACTCCAAGTAGCCGAAGAACCCCCACCAGTAAGCTGCACCTGCGTCGCCTTCGCAAAAACCGAAGCCATCGGGCTCCTACGCAAAGGCTGGACAAAAGAAAAAGTCTTAGCCGCCTACACACGGGCAATGGCGGTGCGCATGGCGAATTTAATCAACAGGGTAGGCTTAGAGAGAGAACTCGTCATTACAGGGGGGCAGTCCAAAAACATCGGAATCGTCAGCCGCATCGAAGTCATCCTCGGCGTCAAATGCCTACCCATGCCCAACTGGCGAGAAGGTGCATTAGACCCCATGGTTGCAGGCGCTTTCGGCGCGGCACTTTTCGGCAAA
Source organism: Candidatus Bathyarchaeota archaeon (assembly GCA_963780185.1). GTDB lineage: Archaea > Thermoproteota > Bathyarchaeia > Bathyarchaeales > Bathycorpusculaceae > Bathycorpusculum. Next base: position 649,898 of record CAWABA010000006.1, read on the forward strand.
GCCCTCTACGAGAAAGCACAGAAAAATTAGGAGGCAAACGGGAATAATCACGCATTACGGCTACAGCGACGGGTCAGGCGAATATTACGTAACCATCGACACCGACAAATGCAGCGGCTGCGGCAAATGCGTTAAGGCGTGCCCGATGGGGGCGCTTCAGTTGGAAGCCATGTTCATAGACCTCGAAGACAAAACAGTCGTTTCAGTCACCGAGGAGCAACGAAAAAAAATCAAATACACCTGCGGCACATGCAAACCCGAAACCAACCAAACCCCATGTGTGCTGGCTTGCGACGGCAAAGCAATCCGTTGCACATGGAAACCCCAATAAATTTCCCTGATTTACAAGGATGTTTAAGGGCAATCAAATCAATTTAAATTAATTCGAGCATTTTTTGAACGGTGACTATCTTGATTCCTCTGAAATCGTGCAGCGCCAAAAGATGGCTATCTCCACTTACAATCATGTCGGCGTTCGCGTCATAAGCGGTTTCAATAATCATATCGTCTTTAGGATCTGCTTTAACTGCCTCGAGCTTTGACGTTACTCTTACAAATTCGGAAGACCCTTTCAGCGTGAGTATAATCATGTTGATTTCTTCTTTGCCTATCTTGAATTCTGATCGACTCAGCACGCTTTCAAGTTCTTGCAAAATTAAGTCAGAGATAATGATAGAAAATCGGTTCGCCATTCCTCTTCGTAAAAGCTCTCTTGATCTACCGTTAGAAATTGTGGCGCTCACTAGAACGTTAGTGTCAAGAACAACCCTGAGCATTTGATCATCCTAATTATTTGCGGTAATGCTCTTTCCTAACTTCTGACACTATTTCCTGGATTTCTTCCTCTGAAATGTTCAGATGTTTTTTGTCCATCATTTCAAAGATTTTTTCCCACTCTTTTTTCATGTCGGGCAGCTCCAGCTTTTTGAGAATGATGGTGTCGCCTTTGCCGTAGACGAGGAACTTGTTTTTCGGTTTTATTTTAAGCTCTTTTCGTATGGACTGTGGGATGACTACTTGGCCTTTTTCGCTGATTGTTGTAACTTGTGGCTCTTCTGACATTTAGCATCAGTAAGAATAGTTTACTTTCACACTATTAATAAGTTGCGAAAAGAATCCGAGTTTTCACTTTCAGTTACCTCTCCACTGTTTGGAAGTGTCTTTTCTGCAGTTGGCTTATTAGGGAAAGTAGCCAAATCTGCTCTTCTGCTATGTAAAACGAGGCGTTTAGTATGTTAAAAAGCATCAATTCAACATGCAAACTCACGCAGTCAACTTCTATGTTGAACCATGTTGAATCATATTTGAAGCATATTAGAAGCATCTAGTTGACCGAGGGGTAGCTGTTGCATTCAAACGCCAACGGGCGCGAGGGCGCTTTGAATCTTAAATTATGGAGCGATTTTTATTGATGTCATTGTTAGTGAGCCTGCGACTGGTTTGTCGTTGAAGAACGTTATTATCTCGTTTTTTTCTTTCAGCGCCAAGGCGTAGAGCAGGGGCAGATAATGTTCGGGCGTGGGTATAGCCAAGTTGAACGCGGTGCCTTGGGAGCGATAATTAATTAGCTGCTCATGCTCGCCGTTTAGGATATGTTTCTTCATTTTCTCGTTGGCTTCAAGAGCCCAATCGTACCCGTACCCTGCCATGTCCATGTTCTCCCAGTCAACCAGTCCCAGATTATGCACCATGTTCCCGCTTCCAACAATCAACACGCCCTGCCTGCGAAGCGACGAAAGCTGCCTAGCCAGCGAGTAATGAAATTCCGCGTCTTTGAAGTGATCCAGGCTAAGCTGCACAATTGGGACATCGGCGTCGGGGTAAAAATGTTTCAGCACGATCCAGCAGCCGTGATCGAGACCCCACTCGTAATCCAGCTTTACGTCGGCTTTTTTGACGGTGTCCGCGACTTCTTTGGCAATGGCTAGACTGCCTGGTGCGGGGTATTGCACGTTGCAGAGTTCTTGTGGGAACCCGTAGAAGTCATGGATGGTTTTTGGTTGATCCATCGCGGTTACAGCGGTGCCGCGTGTTTCCCAATGAGCCGACACACACAGCACTGCGGTAGGCTTGGGAATCGTCGCCGCAGCCTCCCTGAAGCCCTCTACAAACTCGTTTTCTTCGATGGCGTTCATGGGGCTGCCGTGACCTACAAACAGCACAGGCATCGGCTTTTCGCCTTTTGAGCCGCTGGTTTTTTCATTTGCCATTCTGTTAGCCGATAGATACAGGCGGAGAATGTTTCAATAAACTTTTCTTTAGCAAGATGTAACAAGCCAAATTGGACAGACGCGTCACGGTTTTTGCGTCTATTTGGTTCATCTAGATGTCCCTATTTGGATCCTATAGAAAACCGTCGGGGGGCTGGGTACGAAAAAATAAAAAGCTGCCCGTGGAAAAACCAGCCCGAAAAAACAAGCCAGCCCTTTTCTTCAGCTTTTTGCCGAGGTTTTGGAGGTTGCCATTTCGGCGAAGTCGTAGCGTAGGAGTCGGTGTTTGCATTTGGTGTTTTTGCAGCCGTAGAGGAATAGGTTGGGGTTGCCGTGGTTGACGGTTAGGGCTTGGGTGGTGGATTTGCAGTTGGCGCAGGGTGCGGCGCGGACTTGATCGTTTGTTATGTAGCCTTGGAGGAGCCTGACGCTCCATGGTTTATCCTTAAAAGAAGTCAACACAAAAAATCACCTCAGCAAAACGGGGTTGCCACGTGTGGGGACCGCCAAATCCAGCCAACACCATATGTTTAGACAAATAAATCGGTTTGTGACTGTCAAATCACAGCAACGCCCAACAAACCACGCGCCGAAGAGAAACCAAAGCATGCCTTCTCAAAAACCAAACCCAAACCCGCCAAACCCAAAACCCAAAAACCAGCAAAAACAAACTTTTCCTCCAGCTTCGGCGTCCTGATTCTGGATACTGACGGCGATTTCATAAGTTAGTTAAACACCGTCAACCAACAAGTCAGCGTAATATGGAGGAAAAAAAATGAAAAATCTTGAAGAAAAAGACCGAAAACAGTTAGAAGCCAAAATGGCAAACGCCTTTCAAGAAAATATTCGTCAATTGTCAACAGAATTGCGTGAAATATTGCTAGATGACATGGTTACAGCATTCGAAAATAGACTAAAAGTGTTAAACCGCATAGGCAAAGAACCCCAAAACTAACGCCGACAATGGACACCAATATTGATCCTCAATACATAAATGATTTATATATAAACCGATTACTAACTAAAAAAAGAGGAGTATAAGTGCGTCGATCAAAACTCGAAATGTATGTAGACATCCTATCAGTACTCGCCCACAGAGGACCACTAAAACTGACACACGTAATGTACAAAGCAAACGTCAACTGCAGCGTCCTCAAAGAATACCTCGACTTCCTCATAAAACAAGGCCTAGTAGAAGAACGCACCGCAGGCAAACACCGACTCGTCTACGCAGTAACACAACGAGGCATAACAGTACTGAAATACTTCAAAGAACTAAAACAAGTCCTACCAATAGTAGAGGAAGCCCGAAACCAAACACCAATCCCCTACTAAACCTCACCACCCAATTTACCTCAATTCCAGCGAATCGTTTAATTTTCAATCAATTGTTTAATACTGAAAACATTGTTTTTTTTATTTGCTGTTTTGCGGTTGTGACTTAGTTGTTTGAAATATGTACTTCTGTTTCGTAATACTTAATAAACACTTAAGGGAACTGTAGATGTGCAAAACAAGTCAGGGGGTCTTGGTATTAAAGAGCAAATGACGACCAAAGGGCCGATAGCCATTCTTGAGAAGATTGAGGAGAGTCTTGAGAGGTTGAATGAGAAGATGGAGGTTATTATTGAGATTCAGAAGAGTGGTGGTGATGGTGGGCGTGGGTCTGTTGTGTTGCCTGATGCGTCTTTGGATGTTATGACGCTTTTGTCTATGCCGGATCATTTGCGTAAGACTGCGATGACGATTTGTCGTTGTGGTCGTGCGACTGCTGAGGAGATTTCTGTGTCTACTTGTCGTGCGCGTGCGGTTGAGAGTGCGTATCTTAATCAGTTGGTGCTTATGGGGTATCTCAAGAAGGAGCGTAAGGGTCGGAAGGCTTATTTTTTTGTTGATGTTGAGGGGAGGAGTTGATGGGTTTGAGTAGGGTTATTGCTGTTCATTCGTATAAGGGTGGGACGGGTAAGACGTTGTTGTCGGTGAATTTGGCGGCGACGCTTGCGAAGGCAGGTAGAAAAGTCTGTGTTTTTGACCTTGACTTTCGTGCGCCAAGTCTCTTCGCTATCCTTAACGCTGAATCCGCCGGGCACTGGTTTAACGATTACCTCAACAACACTGCTGACATCGGCTCAGTTATGGTGGATTTAAGCGGACGCATCTCGGGCGGAGGCAAATTTTATGCTGCTTTGGCTAATCCGGCGACGGAGGCGATCCGTGACATGTCATCGAAGGATCGGAAATGGGAAATGCGCGCGCTGGGCCGCCTGCTTGCGTTGAAGGAAACGTTGCTTGCCAGCCAAAAATTCGATTACCTGTTCTTCGACACGAGTCCAGGCTTGCAGTATTCGTCGATAAACGCGATTGTCGCGGCAGACTTTGTGATTGTGGCGACCACAGGCGACCGCTCCGACGTGGACGGAACCAAACGCATGCTTGCCGAACTGTATAACCTGTTTGAGAAGAAGACGGGGTTGGTTCTGAACAAAGTGCTTGATGCATCTGCCACCGCCAAGAAAGCGGAGATGGCTGCAAAAATCAAAGACGCCTACCAAGTGCCCCTGCTCGGCTTAGTGCCCTGCTTCTGCGAAGTTCTCCGCGCCGAAGGCAACTTCATATTCGCCGAAGACAAACCCAACCACCCATTCACCAAAATCCTCACGGAAATGGCCAAAAAAATAGAAACCCACGAACTAGAATAACCCAACCCACACCCACCTTTCTTTAGGCATCCAACACTTCCACTGCCTTTCACGTGTACCCAGCCGACCACCCAACGTTTTCCTTAACTGCCTACGCAAAGACCCGCATTTCACCCGGCTTCGTTTTAGACCCAGAAATCAACAACGACCCATTGTCTTCATCCAAAACAAAACCATGTTTCCTCACAAGCGCCTGCACATCCGTAAGGTTCCTTCCGTCAAGAAAATCAACATTTATCTTCAGCTCAAAATCCTTCCGAGAAACCTTATTCGGCGACAACGAAATGCTGCTTACAAAAGCGTCTGGCATACACTTGCAAATCTCTTTGAAAATCTTAACAGCCTCGCGCCTACGCATGAAGCACACACGCAAATCACAAAGTATACAGCGACAGCTTAAGACAATTACTGACAAGCAAAAGTCAAAAAACACACGCGGGAACCTAAGCGTCAACATTCTTTTTGACAGGGCGTAATGGAAATTTTGCCTGAAAGAGAAATCGACGTACTTACTGGACAAAGTTAACTCATAGATGAACAATTGGCTGTCTCTGCATGCGCCATTTGCCACTTTTGTGGCAGACGTTTGGTTGACTTCAGGGATAACTTCTATGCTATTCTGCCATCCAAGCGTCAACAAGCCTCTTAAAGAATGAAGGCTCCTACACCCGGCGGCGCCGCGCTCCCAGCAGCCTTACACGCCAGCGCCAACGCCATCAACTGGTCATCATGCTTCCCAATCGGATGCCAAAACTTTAGGTGAATCCGCTCCTGAGCCGTCCTCGGCTGCAAATACGCATACTCCTGCTCGTTAAGCTGCACAACCAGCGCCTTGTCGTCTCCAGCAATTTTGAGGCGCTTCTTCTCCATGAAGAGTTTGAGCTGGTTTAGCATGTTTTCTTTTTCTGCGTCCGTGAAGAAGACGCCTTCAACCGAAGGAATGCTGATGTTGTTGAGTTCATCCACGATGGCGTCACCTATCCCGCCCTTATCAACGTTTAGCCGCTCAAAATGGAAAACCTGCTCTGCCCGAGCCACGTAGCCGATGACCTCGGGGTAGCTGGTTCCCAGCGGAAACTGCCGCTTGTGGACAAGCCTTACGTCGCCGTTGTAGCTTTTCTGAACCACGGCAAGCACGCTAAAATCCATCTGTTTGCCAAGGTCTAAGCCCGCGTAGCAGGGTCCGAGGAGCTTCTGTTCGGGCTTGAGTTTCTCGATGTCTTCCACGTAAGCTTTGGCTGAATCTGGGTTGCCCAGCTCGGGATCAACACAGCCCACAATCAAGTCCATCGGGAAAAACGTATGCGTCGCCTCAACCCACAACCCCTCAACCTCACGCTGCCACTCCTCATGAGTCATAACCTCCTTCCACTCGTCAAGTTGGGCGGGGCTTACCAGCGGGCTTTGGTAGCTGGCATAGTGGTGTACGCTGTAGCGTTTGGTGTCCAAAAACGCCTTGCGGAAAACATGGTCAGAACCCATCGGCGTCCCACTCATAACCAAGCTTGCGCCGGGTTTGGTGAGCATCATCATTATCTCGCTGGTTATCATTTCGCCTGGAACGATTGATGCCTCGTCAATGAAGACGTAGTCGGGGTGGTAGCCTCTGAGCCTATCTTTAGAGCATGGAAGAGCAACAATCCTCCCGCCCAAAGGCCGCTTCAGCCTTATTTGAGTGCGGGTTGTTCCAGGCTTCAAAACCATTTCCCTAAGCAACGGGTTACCATGGATAGTTGAGTAGCAGTAATCAAACATAATCATCGATTGCCGCTGAGTGCTGCTAATGATAAGGCTCTCTATCTTCGGCTTCGTGTATAAGAGCCAAAGGTTTTTTCTGCTAAAAACAAGGCTTTTACCCCAACCTCTCCCGCAAACAGCCACCTGCCTCGGGCTACTATCCCGAAGGAGTTTCTGATGCTCAGGCGCGTTGATTAGCCATTTGTCGCCGCACATCAAAATGGCGAAGAAAACAGGGTCAGCGACAAGTTTAGATGCTACCTCTTTATGGGAAAGCAACTCTTTTAGGGCAGCTGGCTTTTCCAGCAACCTCTCGCAAATGGACGCCGCAAACGTTGGGTCGCTTGTTACCTGTGATATGAAAGCCGTCTCTTCCAAGTCTTATAGTCCCTTCTGATTAACCTGCGCGCCTGAGGAGTAACGTCTCGGATAAAGTCGCCGAGAGTCGAATCGCTGAACTCTGATTCTAGCCCTTTCTGATTTATCAACTTGTTCAAAAGGCTCGCATGATAGGCAATAGCATTTGCAACCCGCGTCTTCTCCTCTATGGAAAGCTCTTTCTTCTTTAGAGTCCTCTTCAATTCACGAAGAATCTCCCACTCAAGACTGATTAGTCTATCCTGATTAGGTGGCGGTCGCCTTGTGTTTGAATGCAACGTCTACCTCCCGGTCTACTAGATGCTTCTAATATGCTTCAAATATGATTCAACATGGTTCAACATAGAAGTTGACTGCGTGAGTTTGCATGTTGAATTGATGCTTTTTAACATACTAAACGCCTCGTTTTACATAGCAGAAATGTCGAGTCGGTTGTTTTCCCTAATAAGCCGACTACAGAAAAGACATACCCAACCAGTGGAGGGATAACTGAAAGTAAGCTATCTTATTTTTTGAACCGCACACCTTTTTTTACTACAGGGTCTGTAGTGCTACAGGGTGTTTAGTAAATGCCGAAAAAACTTTTTGTTCTAGTCCTGATTCAATAGCAAACTTTATTTCCAGAAATAAGAGAATGAGACGGCTATGGACAAGAACTTCGCTTTGGAAAAAGTCAAAGCCCTCACCGAAAAATATCAAGAAGCTGTGAAAGAGGGAAGGATCGCAAAGTACAATGAGGAAATGACTAAGAAGGATTTCATTCTTCCCTTGTTTGAGGCTCTCGGCTGGAAAACCACAGATTCAAGAGAAGTAACAGCCGAAGAGAAAATATCCAAGAAGAGAGTTGATTACGGTTTCAGGATTAACGATATTCCAAAATTCTTCCTAGAAGCTAAATCGTTCAAAGAAGACCTGGACGAGAGAAAATACATTGAACAAGCCATAAGTTATTCTTGGCATAAAGGATGCACTTGGGCAGTATTAACAAATTTTGAAAGCGTAAAAATCTTTAATGCCGAAGTCAAAACCGAACACCCCTAGATGAGTCAACTTAAACCAACACTCCATTGTAACGAGTTTTTGGATAAATTTGATGAACTTTCGCTTCTGTCAAGAGAAAGTTTCGAAAAAGAACTTTTAGATAAAGAGGCAGAGAAATGGGGCAAAAAAGCAAAGAAAATGCCCATCGATAAGCAACTGTTGGCTGACTTTACGCATTTCCGAGATATTCTTTCCAGGAACATTACAAAGCTCAATGGAAATAAGCATTTGAGCGAAGAAGAATTGGATGAATCGGTTCAGAGAATCTTAGACAGGCTAATTTTTATTAGGAATTGTGAAGATCGGGAACTTGAGCCTAAGATTCTCATCTCGAATTATAGAGAATGGGAAAGTAAAGGCAGAGGGCAACTAATCAATAGTCTAAGAGAAACATTTTCTCACTTTGACGATGAATACAACAGTAAGATATTTGCTAAGCGCTTATGTGATGACTTGGATGTAGACAATGAAGTTCTGCATGAGGTAATAGAAGGGTTATACCGCAACAAAGACAATGAACCTTATGATTTTGCAATAATTGATGCGGATGTTCTTGGGACAATTTATGAACAGTATTTAGGACATATTCTAAGAAAGACGGAAAAAAGAGCAAAAGTGACTGAAAACCATGCTCATAGGAAGGAACAGGGCATCTATTATACCCCAACTTTCATTGTAAAATACATAGTAGATAAAACCTTAGGAGAATTATTAAAAAGTAAAAAAATAGATGTTGAGAAAATCAGGGTTCTAGACCCTGCTTGTGGGTCTGGAAGCTTTCTGATAAAAGCTTTTGATGTGCTGAATGATTATTACAAAGAACACGACGAGAACTATAAGCAAACTCGACTAGATTTGGAATCAGGTATCCTCTTTAAAACAAAAAGTAGAATCTTGCAGAATAACATCTTTGGAGCTGACTTAGATAAGCAGGCAGTTGAAATTGCACAGCTTAATCTGCTATTAAAAATAGCAGAAAAAGGGCATCGTCTCCCATTGTTGGAACAAAACATCAAAAAAGGTAACTCAATAGTTGATGAGGAAAAGACAGCAGGTTCAGTTGCCTTTGATTGGAACCAAGAATTCAAAGCAATTATGGATGAAGGTGGCTTTGATGTCGTAATTGGGAACCCACCGTATGTTCGGCAAGAGGAATTGACTGAAATAAAGCCATACCTTGAGGCAACCTACGAAACCTACCATGGAATGGCGGACTTGTTCGTATATTTCTTTGAAAAAGAATTGAAGATACTTAAAGAAAATGGTTACTTTGGCATGATTGTTTCTAACAAATGGCTTAGAGCAGGTTATGGACGGAATCTTAGAAAATTCTTATCAGAATTCTGGATTGAAGAATTAATTGATTTTGGAGATTTGCCAGTATTCCCTGATGCGACAATATACCCTTGCATAATTCTAATGAAGAAAATTAAGAAGCAAAATCCGAAAATAAGAATCTGTAAAATGCAAACGTTGGAATTTGGTTCTCTTGAGGCTTATGTAAAAGACAATTCCTATTCAATTAACCAACCCGACTTGAGCGAAAAAGAATGGAACATTCAGAATAAAGGGGGGAATGAGTTACTTAGGAAAATACGGAATACAGGGATTTTAATTGAAGAGTATGTTGGCTCCAATGTGTATTACGGTATCAAGACAGGTCTAAATGAAGCATTTATTATTGATGCGAAAAAGAGAGATGAGTTAATACATGAAGATTCAAAAAATCAGGAAATTATCAAACCAATCATTAGCGGGGCGGAACTAAAACGGTATTCAATTAGGTCAAAGAAAAACTACATACTTTTTGCAAGAAGAGGTGTGGATATATCCCAATATCCGTCCATTTTAAAACATCTGGAACAATTCAAAAATCAATTAACTCCTAAAAGAAGCAGAGACCAAGAAATTGGGCGAAAGCCTGGTCATTATAAATGGTATGAAATGCAAGACCCCACTGATTATTATAAGAAATTTGAAGAACCAAAGATACTGTGGGGAAATCTTACAACAAGGTCATCATTCTCTCTTGATGAGGTAAGCGGATTTTATGTCAATAATCCCGCATGTATTTTGCCAACCAATTCTAGATACGTTCTTGGCATCTTAAATTCTAAGCTGATGTCCTATTTTCTGAAATCTATCTGTGCAGAAAGGCAGGGTGGCTTCATTGAGCAGAAGCCCGTTTACGTTTCTCAAGTTCGAATTAAGAAACCGACTGAAGCGCAAGAAATTGGTTTAACCCTGCAAGTGGAAAAAATGCTTCAGCTTAATGAAAAGCTACTTGAGATTGGCGACAAATTAACAGATGAACGCGCAAAAATTGAAAACGAAATAAAGAAAACTGATTCGACAATTGACGATTATGTTTACGCGATTTACGGCATAACTGACGCAGAGAAGAAAATCATAGAAAGTAATTCACAGTAAGAAAATTACCTAATCGGATGGATAATCTGTGGATAAACGAGTCTTGAATTGGTTACTAGAAAACAAAGGCAAAGTCTTTCCCTCGCCTAGAGATGAGGCGTTTGGAAGCAATACCAAAGATTTTGAAATAAGCAGTATTACGCAAGGTCGGGTCTACATAAAATTTGGCGGAAATAAATACGAAGCTTTACCGTTAGTTTTCCCAATGTTTGACCGCATTTTGGACTACTTGGCGAAAAACAAAACTAGGGCAGTTCGTATTGGTGCAAAAATCATTCCGCCGTACGACAACGACTCTCTTGAAGGTGCCATTTGGAAAGAACCGTATCCAGTTGGCACTGTTCCATACAAGGCATCCCCGCATGTATGTGACATTTTGTGTTTAGCTGGTTTAATCAAGTACGTTTCTGCGATTAATCCGATGACAGGCAGACGAGTGCAAGCCGTCAAGCTCAGAGAGTGAGTGTCTTGGATATCAAAGTTGCAGACGAAGTTTGGATTGGTTGTGCATTTCTTCATAAAGAAAACCCTCAAGAACTCGGATTCTCAAACAGTCAAATCGTAGACCGCATAAGGCAGGAGAACATCTTTGGGTCAATTAGACCTGGAATCCAAATACACATCTCAACACACTGCGTCGCCAACACTCCGGCCCAACCCAACAAATGCCGCATGTTATACAAACTGCCCGATGGAAGAAAACGCCTTTTTAAAGAAACGGACGACTTTCACGAAAGTCGTCAAAATGGAAAAACAACTCCAAACACGGAAGATATCCCTAAGAAATACCTTTTCCTGATAGATTGGTACGTGAGTGAATACAATAATGAGAGCAAGAGAACTGAAATTCCGCCCCCTCTTCCACAGCCGCCTATTCCTACCAAGATTATTTCGTTGAAAGAAAATCAACTTCAAGAGTTTACTTACAAATGTCCGAAGCCAACAAAGTCTAGGTCCTGCAAAGATTGTGCGCTATTCTTAGGGGAAGATACCATAAAGAGGTCTCTTGAAGCCGCGCTATCAGCTGAAGGCTGGAAAGTAAAGACATCAATGGGCAGGAAACACGGCATAGACATAATCGCGACAGACAAACAAGACCATGTAATGCTCATAGAAGCAAAAGGTGAAGGCTCAAGAAATGCAATGCGAGTCAACTACTTTCTAATGGTTCTCGGTGAGTCTGCTACAAAAGATGGATTCATCAAACAAAATTTACGGGTTGGCGCTTCCTGCATACCGGCAGTATGCAAATCTTGTTATTAATTTGCCTGATTGGATAAAGCACCAATTGAAACTTAGAATTTATTTGGTTAAGCAACAAGAAAGCGGCGAATATCAGATCGGCTTGGTTGAATACAATTAAGCCAAGTTTGCGCGCAAAAACGGGTGGATTAGGTCAGTTTGAACCCCCGCCCGAATGGAGACGCCACTCCCAAAACCCATTTTTCTAAAGATTAAATAGATAATCCGTTCAATTGGTTGGTAATGGCGGGTTAATTGGATAGAGATTTTCTCGTAGATTACAAATACAGAGAGGATGAATACTATACCAGATTTGTTGAGGACATCTGCAACCGAAAGTTCGTCATCGGGAAAGATGAATCACCTTACAAGAATAGGTACGTAAACCTTCAAAGACCTGTTACAGAGTTGAACAGATCGAATGAAAACAAATTCAAGGAGACTATGTGGGCCCAGATTCCTTTCAGCGGCTCCTCAATTATTGCTTTGCCCGCCTTTTCTAAGGTTGATTTTGAGGAACAGTTCTTTGACACAAGAGATATACCCAAAATTGTAGATTTCATAAAGGAAACGGGAAGGCTTCAATTTGCCCTTCCAGATTACATATTAGATTATGAAGGGCTTGATTTCTTGGACCCGATATTTCTCGAACTAAAGCCTCCTGCATATCATTTGACGCCTATGGGAGCATTTGCGTCGGACGAGGAAATACGAAATGCAATCAACGAGTTTACGACGGTTGCAGAAATCAACTTTACAAAGTTTTTGGATTTTCGCAAAGCAGAAGGAGTACCACTACGAAATCTCGTGTCTGCTTATGTAGGCGCTCAGATGACTTTTGTGACCCTTAAACTAACCAAAAATTCTCTCGCCAGAGAGGCTGAAAAGCTTTTGGTTGATGATCCAGTTCAAGCCATAAGGCTCTTGGCGCTTGCTAATATTTTTATTGAAATTCCTGCGTTTAATTTGCTTGTAAATAGTTTTAATTTTCCAATGGATCGAATCAAAGAAGCAGAATTGTATCCTGTGAATGTTCACCCAAAAAACATTCAATTTGAACATGAGATAGGGAAGTTCTTGCTAACAAAACTGACATATGCCCCTCAAGGTTTGGATGCATGCAAAGAAATAATGTATCGATATGACAAAAACGACCTGCGAAAAGTGCAAAAATCCTTGAATCAATCCATAGTAGAAAACAATCCTCAAGCTGTTAACTCAAGCGCCATCGAGTTATCAGAGATTCTCGGAAACGTTTGGGACGACAAAACGATACCCCTAAGAATTAAAGGCTTGAAAATCGGTCTACCCCTTTCAATGGCCGCGATTGGAAGCGTTGCGGCTGGACCGATAGGCACAGCAAGCGGCTTGCTCGCTGGACTTGGATTTGATGTCTTAAACCAGATGATAGACCTGAAGACCGATGGACTATCGGAAAAACTTGCAAAAATTAAAACTAAAAGCTATCAAGCAAACATTTACGATTTCAAGGCAAAATATAAAGACCGAATGGTCTTAGATCGCCCAACATAGCAACAGAGGATTTGGTCCAAAGAGTAGGAGAGGAAATTCACCCCCAATGCATCTGGAGATTTCAGCTGCGAGACACATCTTTTTAATTCTTGTTTGCGTTTGCTCCGTATGTTTTTTTAACTGGTTTTGCAATTTATGGGTGGAGAGTTTGTTTGCATGGATAGATCTGCTATTATCTTGGCTGTGGATTCGCGGGGCGAGTTCAGTGAGGACAAGGCGTTTTTGAAAGTTGACGGCAAGCCTTTGCTGAATCGCGTTGTCGACGCGGTTAAGGGCATTGTCGGCGAAGTCTTGGTGGTTACTGCCTCAAAGGAGCAGTCGGACTTGTATGGCAAGTTGGTTTCGTCGGCTAACGTTCAGTTTGCCGAAATTGATGATGCGCCGAAGGGGGATTTGGCTGCTGCACTGGCGGGTTTGGAGGTTGCGCAGGGCGATTATTCAGTGCTTTTGCCATTTGATGCGCCGTTTATTTCCAGAGAGGTTGTGTCGCTGCTTTTCGACTTGTCACCACGCAAGTCTGCGGTTGTGCCCCGTTGGCCTGACTGCTTGTGTGAGCCTTTGCAGTCGGTTTATCATTCTGAGTTGGCGATGGCGGCGGCGCAAAAAGCGTTGGCTGCAGGCGAGTCTGGGGCAGAGGCAATCGCTGGCTGTCTGCGTGGGGTACGCTATATTTCAACGTTGGTTATTGAGCAGTTGGATCCTGACTTCAAAACTTTCTTTCGGGTTACCACGCCTCTGGATCTGAAGCAAGCCGCGGTGATGGCTAAGCCTCGAAGGCACCAATAGCTTGCCTGCTTGTTGTAGTGCATATACAGTCACATTGTTTTTTATGCTTGCATTAGGCATTAAATGTGATTAAGCGCAGAGGCGATAAGTTCTTTGCGTTTAGCAAGTGAATGGTTGACTGTGACGCAAGCTGTTAAGTAATGTTCCCCACTCTCTCTTCCGAACACCTTTTTGGCTTGCGCCATAGTCAAAACCATCATTTGCCAAATAATTTTTAAAAAAGGAGACTTAAACTATGGATTTTTGTACCCAATGCGGTTCACGACTAGTCCCGAAAAAAATTAACTTGGGAACGCAAGAGATGCTTATGCTTGTCTGCACCAAATGCCACTTTAAAAAACAGGACCCCGCCGCGGCAGCTCGCAACGGCAAAGTCTTTGAGCATGACCCGAAGCAGTTTGTCGCCGTCATAGGCAAAGAAGAACAGCTTAACACGTTACCAACGCTGCAAATCAGCTGCCCCCAATGCGGAAACAACACCGCCAACGTCTGGCAAGTGCAAACACGAGGATTGGATGAGTCGTCAACCCAGTTTTTCCGATGTATACAATGCGGCTACACCTACCGAGAAACCACCTAAAGCGGCTTCTGAGGCTGGCGAGGCACAGCGACATGCGCCTAAAACCGCGGGTTTGCCTCTTTCCTCGACAGTTTTTAGCATTTTCAGCGTTGAGCTTGGTGTGCCTCGGATTCCTTTATGCGCCGGTTAACGGCGTCTACTTTGTCTTGCATAGTTCTGGGTTTGTCTCTTCGGTCATCAATCCGCAAGCTTGACGATATTCGTTTGGCTCCCATGGCTGCGAGGGCTTCGTGTGCTTTTCCTACAGCTTCAAATATGGTGTCCAAGCTGTTCGCGGCGAGAATAGTACCCATAGATGTAACTTCAAAATCCAGCCCCGCCACACTGCGAAACGCCAAAACCGCCTCCGCCACGTAACGGCTGACACTTGTTTCGCCAGAGCCGACGGGCACAATGCTGAACTCAGCCATCACACAATAACTCTTAACCAAACAGGACGCCTCAGCCTGAACTATTTTTGGCTTGCCATATTAAGTTTCTCAGGGTCTCTTTGCTGCGTCATTAACCGCGCCTGTGCTTGGCTTGCGTTTCCGCGTCAAAAGCATGGCTGCCAAGATGCAGAAAACAACCAGCAGCGCCAGCGTCAGCCCCGTGTATGCTAGCCCGATTTTGCCGCCCAGAACCTCGTAAATGCCGACAAGCCCGAACACGATGAAAATCAGGGCTGAAGCCCACTTGAGGATTTTTTCTGGGATATGCTTGCCTAAGACGACTCCGATTGCGATTCCTAATCCGTCGGCAACCAGCATGCCCAGCACCGCCCCAAGCAACACCGCCACCGCGCTCTGGTATTCAGCGGCTAAACTGATGGTTGTAAGCTGGGTTTTGTCTCCGAATTCGGCGATGAAGAAGGCGACGGCGACTGCTCCGACGACTCCGAAGCGGCTTGGCTTGGGGTTTTCGTCTTTGGGTTTTTCAGGTCGCAGGGTCCATAATCCGAAGCCGATGAATGACAGCGATGCGGCAAGTGAAATCACGTCAAGAGGCACGACGGTGGTTATGAGTTGACCGACGACCACCATGATTGCAAAGTTAGCCATTGTCGCCAGAAAGATTCCGAAGAGCACTTTGTAGGGGTTGTGTTTAGCGGCAAGCGACATAGCTATAAACTGGGTTTTGTCGCCCATCTCAGCCACCAATATGAGACCAAAAGAAGCCGTAAAGGCTGCAACGCTAAACGCTAACCACGTGTTCCATCGACGCCTATTGTTTGATGGGTTATTTTTTTGCCCGCCTCTTTATTTACCTTCCACCCGCTGGCAGACTAAACGGGTGGTTTAGCAATGTTTCGACTGCCCAAAGTTTTAGTCCACTGCATGAACTCGTCCGTGGGCGGAGCTTCTCGGTAAAGCTGGGTGCGTTTGGACTCCAAGAAAAGGTTCGCTTCGCCTGCGTACTCTGCCGCGGTCACGACGCTGTGCCCCGCCGCCGAAGCCGCCGTGAAAACCCCGTTAAGCTTACTTTTCCACGCTTCATCCCGTAGCGCATGATGCTCAACAATCGTCACTGGCACTGAGGCAGCAATGCGTTCAAGATTCTGCAGAGCCCGCTCCAACTGCGACGCCGCAACCTTGAAGCCTTCCAGATACGTTGGCGGACCACCCAGCATGACCACGGTCGGCTCAACCTCCAAAATGGCTTCAAGCGTCGTCTGCGTCATGGGTCCTTGCACGTCAGGCGCAAACATGAACCGCTCATCCCCGAACTCAACAACCGCCATGATAACCCAGCCCAACATCGAATCCTGCGAGCCATGCGCAACGGGTTCCGAGAAACGGAGCTTTGTCTTGCCGTAGGTGAAGGTTTTGCCGTCTGCCGCCGCGAAGGTTTTGGCGTGTTTACCGCCTGTCTGCTGGAAAATCCATGCCCGCTGCCTCTGGCTCGCGTTGATTTTTTCCTTCGGGTTCTTGGCAAGCACCTCTTTGCCCAGGTAGATTTGCTTTGCCGTCTCGGTTGCCTCTGTCCAGTTGACCACCCAGTCTTCGAAGGATGGTGTGTGATGGTCAAAGTGGTAGTGGCTAATGGTCACGACCTGCGCGCGTTCGGCTGCCTCAGCGATTTTTTGGCGCATCTTGATGATAGCTTGGAACTCCGTGGGGTGCGGCGGCAAACCGAAGCGCCAGGGGCAAAGCGAAACCCCCGCGTCCAAAAGCATCACAACGTCAGGCGTCTCAACCTGCGTGCACATGCTGCGGACGCCGAAGCTTTCCGCTGCCAAAGGCGTTACCTTGATGCTGCAAAGGGGGCTGCTTGCGGGTTGGTTTGCCATTTTCCGTGTGAACCTACGCTATTTGCCTATGCGGCTGGATGCTAAATGGGTTGTGCCTCGCCATTTTTACTTTGAAATTTTGATGTAAAAAATAGACCCCCCCCTACCCAACGCCAAGCAGGGCTTGTTCCATGCTGTTTTATTGGTTTAGCGTTTGCAGGGGACTCAGAATTTTAGCAGGTCAGAAAAAGGATTGCAAGCACCACGGAAGAATCTTTAGCGTTATTGCACGTAGTAGCTTTTGTACGGCACCTAAAAAAAGCAACTTTCTTGACAAATCTATTGTTTCCGCAAAAAAGTCTCTATGCATGTCGCTTGAGTTTCAATTTAAAAATGAAGAATAACACGAGGGATGAGACTACGATAATCGTCCCGACGGAGGCAAGCAAAACTACAGCACTAAGATTATACTTGGGACTTGCTGCTGTGGAAGCAACTGCGTATGTGAGGTCATAGTCGCGTCCGACTCCCCCTATTCCGCCGCTTTCAGAATGCTTCTGGTAAATGACACTGGGAATGCCATGCGCGTCTAAGGCTAAGGGAGCAGCCCTTGTCACGCTTGTATCCACGGTCTGAACGCTCCATTTGCTTCCAA
This sequence comes from Candidatus Bathyarchaeota archaeon, assembly GCA_963780185.1. Classification (GTDB taxonomy): domain Archaea; phylum Thermoproteota; class Bathyarchaeia; order Bathyarchaeales; family Bathycorpusculaceae; genus Bathycorpusculum. The sequence goes on from CAWABA010000006.1 coordinate 667,398, forward strand.
CCTGGACTGCGTAGTTTAAGGCGCGTATTTGGTCGTACGCTTTATCCTTGATGTAACCGTCAACAAAGTAACTTACGTGAGGGTTGTTGCTTGAATCCAATTTAAGGTAACTATCTCCGACATACTTGTTCGGGTCAATCGTCTGAATATCCCAAGAGATGCCGTTCCAGCTTGCATACTTCAAACCGTTATTGGCGTAACTTATGTGGGGGTAACCGTTGGAATTTACGGCGATAGATGGCTGAGGCGCAGAAACTTGCATGGAGTCTACTGTTTGAATGTTCCAACTACCATTTCCGCTTAGGGTAGCATACTTCAGGAGACCTGTGCCGTTGCTGTCGCTGAGGCTGCTCTCTCCGAAATAACAAAGATGCGCGTTTCCTGAGATGTCCAGGCAAATTGAAGGGTACCAATATACTTCTTGACCCGAATCCACTGTTTGAACATCCCAGCCAGACCCATTCCAAACGGCGTATTTCAAATCCAAATTTCCAGGAACTGTGCCGTTACTTTCTTGGTAACTATAAGCGACATGTGGATTCCCACTTGAATCCAGAGCCATAGCAAAATAGTACGGTCTGATTGTTGAGGCAACAGTCTGAGTGGTCCAACCTGAACTATTTGAAGAGGCATACCGAATCCCCCAAGAGTTGCCGTTTACATAGGCATAAATCACATGTGGGTTGTTATTTGAATCTAACGCCAGTTGACCGTTGCTGCCTGAAGAGTCTATGCTTTGGGTGACCCAGTCGCTGCCTGCTAACACGGCGTAGTTTAAGCCGTTTGCATTATCGTAGCAAATATGGGGATTATTATCAGAATCTACGGCGACAGCGGGCAGTATGCCGATTGGGTCCACAATCGACGTGGTCCACGCCAAGCGCCCGTGGGCTTGAGTTACGCACTGGGCAACTAGCATTATCAGTAGAATTGCCGAAACCACTTTAGCCTTCGCCATGTAGCTCAAATTGATTATGTTGGCAAAGTGTATTTTAGGTTATCTGAATATCCAGCTCTCACGATACAACAGCAATCTTCGGACATTAACCTCGACTTGCGATGTATTCTGGGTTCGGTATGTCTGCGCCGGATTTTTGGCATTTGTAGCTGCGGATTTTTTGCTGCAGCTTTGGCATCGGCTTTGATCACTGAGGTACCGCATTTAGGACATTACAAATCAACTTCCTTCTTGAGCTGGCGTTGCATCGGGCTTGTTGCGTGTTGCTTTTTGACTTTGGGGGCTGTAGAGGGTTCAGAATTTGAAGTGAGCGTAGGAACATCTGGGGAGAAATCTGCCGCTTCCGGCTAACGACTTCTTCGATGCCGTCTGTAAAGCAAACCTACGGTTAAGCACGCCGCCGCAGTTATGACAGCTGTAGCTACCGCCATGTTTGTGTTGCTGAAGAGTCCAGTTTTTGGCTTTTCAACGGTGAAGCTGACTGTTTGGCTCCCAACGTTTCCATAAGCGTCGTCCGCATAGATGATAAGGTTATGTAAACCACTGGGTAAGTTGGCAAGTGTGGTGTTTCCGTTGATGGCCACGTTGTTTTCTCCGTCAATGCTGTAACCTAACCAACGTACCTCTTTGTTAAGCGTAAAATTCAACGGAACCGTAGAAGAACAGACGCTATCATTTAACGGAGACACGACTGAAATCTTGGGAGAAGCCGTCACGGTAAAATTCACTGTGCTACTGCTTGATGTAAAAAAGAAATATTCTGTTCCTTCAGGAGTCTCCTCAGGTGTATCAGCGTAAGAACCGCAACCGTGAGCAACTATCTGTATTGTTTGATTGCCTTCTGGCACACCAGAAAACGTATTGTCATATTCAACGCTGATAGGGAAACGGCTTTGATTAAAAACAGTTACATCATCTGTCAACCAACTTGCCTTAAACGAAACGTCATATAATGTGTAAACGATTGTTCCCTTAGTGGGTAAGCTAACGGTGAATGCAACGGTCACGTTGGTTAAGTTATAGATGTGGTTGCTAATTGGAGAAGTTACATCGATTACGATTGGCTTAGCATCTGCTGGCGGGTCACCCCAAACGTAATTTTGGGCGTTTACAGGTCTGGCTTTTAAGCTAAAGCAAGATAACAAAAGAAATGAAAGAAAGATAACGAGCCTTATCTGCCCTCTGCTTATGTTGCCCATAGCCGCTCAGAACGATTTTTGTCTCTTACGAATAAAAGCGTTCTTGTATAGGTTTCTTGACAAAGCCTATGTCAAGGTTTCTTGACTTGTTACTGTATCTTTTCCGCCACTCTTTGAGGGGCACAACGGTTTGTTCCCGTTTCGCGAGGTTTTTGAGCGTGACTGCGCCTTCTTTGAGTTCGCGTTCGCCGACGATGACGGCGTAGTCCACTTTGCGTTTATCAGCATCCTCCAGCGCCTTGCCCATCTTGCGCCCCATAACCTCAAACTCCACGGCAACACCTAAGCTGCCTAAGCTGCTGCGCGATTTTCAGCGCCTCAACTTTGAGGGCGTCGTTGACGGCGAGCACAAGAACCCGTTTTGCTTTCTCGCGCCTGCGACGTGCTTTTTGGGTTTCAAGCGCCAGTGCAATGCGGTCGATTCCATGTGCGCAGCCCACTGCGGGGGTTGGTTCGCCGCCGAACAGTTCAATTAGCCTGTCGTATCTGCCTCCGCCGCCTAACGCAATGTCCAATTCGGGAATGTAAATCTCAAAAATCATGCCTGTGTAGTATTCGAGTCCCCGTGCGAACGCGGGTTCAACAATTCTGGATGGGGCAGCCGCTTTCCACGACGAGTTTCACGATTTCGCCGAGGTTCTCCGCCGCAGCCTTCGCCTTCTCATACCCCGCCACGTAAGCCTTAATTTTCTCAACGGTTTCAAAGCAGTCGGCGCCCTTCAGATCAAGCAAACCCTCAAGCATAATGCGGCATTTCTCCGTCGGCGCCAACTTGAACGCTTCCTCATACTCTTTTTTGTCCATGAGCTGCAGGATGGCGTTCTGGGTTTTTTCGTCGACGGCCTCTTGGCTCAGGATTCCTCGGACGACGCCGATATGGCCGATTTTAAATGCGTAACCCCGCAGCCCAGCGATTTCATGACGTTGTCTGTTAGCAATACGATTTCGGCGTCGGCTTCAGGTCGGTTGCGAACCCATCAACTCGAAGTTCGACTGGTAAAACTCGCGGTACCTGCCCTTCTGCGGCTCATCGTAGCGGTAGACGCTGCCTGCGCTGAAAAGAGGCGGAGCGGTTTAGGCTCGCTTCTGAGTGCGGTGGTGGCTAGCCGCGCGATTGATGCGGTGAATTCGGGTCGCAACGCCACTTGTCGGTCGCCGAGGTCTTTGAATATGAACATGCGTTGGCGGATTTCCTCGCCTGACTTGGCGCTTAGAAGCTCAAAAGACTCTACGACGGGTGTGATGACTTCTTTGTAACCGTAAAGCAGGGCTGTTTCCCTGGCTTTGCTGATGATGCCTGTGAAGGCTTGGGCTTCTTCGCCGAGCAAATCGCGCATTCCGCGAACAGTCTGGAAAGAGGGCATAGCGTATTCTCCTTTGCTTAAGATGATGTAATTATTCTTTTAAACTCTCGCTCACCTGTAAGTCAATTAGGAAGTTTTAAATGCAGCGTCTATCCCACTCAGTATTGGTGGGAAAATGCAAGCGCAAGAACAATTTACCGTTAAAATGGACTCAAAAGGCAGAATCTGCATCCCAGCAGAAATAAGAGAAGAAATCGGAGACACCGCCACCATTAAAAAAACCCCCAAAGGCTACCTCTTAGTTCCAGGCAAACGCGAGGATTTTCTGGAAGAATTCCGCAAGGTAATCACCTCTAAGCATCGTAGAACAGGCAAGCCTGAAAATTGGTCTCCCGAAAAAATGAAGTCCATTTGGAGCAAAACTGAATGATTATTGGCTTAGACTGCCAACATCATCTGCTATGCCCTTGACGAAAATTACCCTGAAAATGAAAAACTCGAGGTAACTTGTTTTTCACTTTATCTCCTGACAATAGGATTGCCCTAAACCCAACAACGCTCCATGAGGCATACCATACATTGGTTTATAGCCAGAAATGGATTTCCAGAGGACGCTGCCAAGGAATTAAAATTACTGCTCAAGCATCGAATACACTGTATTTTTTAACCAAACAAGAAAAAACTGCACCATAGCCCTCAACTTATCTGTCCATTATAAGATGGGCGGAAGAGACGCCCTCATCATAGCCAACTTCGTAGCAAACAAAATACCGCTCATGTACACTCATGACAAAGAGATTCTAAAAATATGAAAAATCACATGGAAAAAAAGTAGTTTAACATTCAAGGATCCGCTAACTGAAAACCAAAGAATCCTGAAATCGGGAACATAAAAAAATAGGGAAAAGTGTATTTGGCGGGTCAAAGCACGTTTCGGCTCAGACGCGCAGGGGTCTTGTGTTTGGGCTAAGTAGCCTCCGTGTCTTGCCAATGTTGACCCAGCCAAACGTTTTCCCTCTAAGGGGCGTTTTTCCCGTTTTAGTTGTAGCGGAATCTTTGGATAAAGGGGTTTTTGATGGTTTTTTTGTACTTCGAAGTTTAAGAAAATTAATCGCGCAAAAAAACAATGGCAGCTAGAGGAGAGAAGCCGACTTGCCATGGTAAATTCACGTTTTTATGGGATGACTGCTGCGAAAATAAGGCTATTACGTTTATTTTTGCTGCGTGCAAGTGCCGATTTTTATGCTGTATTATAGAATTTTTGGCAAGCCGTTTTCGAATCACAGTCGAAGGCTGGATTTCATGAAAAAACTGGATCAACATCTCATGGCTTGTGCGCTTCGGCTTCTATACGCATCATTCCAACGTGAACTGTGCCTTCGGCGTCGGGAGGGTGCCTTTTGAGGTAGCGGTCAACTATTTCTTGGACGAATTTCGCTCTGAAGTTCAGCGGGTAGCCTGTCGGTGAAGGGGAGCCATGTTGTGCGTACCCATCCAGCTAAGCCTTCTGCGCCGTTGTGCTTCATGTCTTTGGGGAAAAGCTCGACCCGTTCAGCAACCAAGCCTGCTTCTTTCAGGAAAGCGCTGTACTCTTCGGGGTCGTAGAAGCCGTAGGGAAACGCCATGTTGTCAAAGAAGCCTTTCCAAGGCTCCACATCCTCCAAGCTCGTTTATGATGTTTAGTACGTCTTTGGCGTTGCCTTTGCCAGCCATCTGAAACAGCAACCTGCCGCAGGGCTTCAGGCTTCTTTGAACGCCCGCCAAGGACAGCTTTTTGGTCAACAATCCAATGCAATGCGGCATTAGAGAAAGCCACGTCAAATTCTGATTGGAAAGTCAATTTCCTTGCATCCATCACTTGAAAAGACAGGTTCGGAAAATCTTTCTGCGGGAAGCTGGTTTTTGCCAGGTTTATCATTTTTTGTGAGCTGTCCACGCCGACTGCTCTGCCGTAGGGATAGGCACCGTGCGAGTTCCGCCGTGATTTTTCCGTCTCCGCAGCCGATGTCCAGCAACGCTTCGTTTCCTCGAAGTTTCAGTTTCGGTATGAGTTCTTTTGCCCATTGGAACTGGTTTTGGCTGTTTTTGGCGTAGTCTTGGGCGTTCCAGTTGTATGGTTGGTTTGCCATGTTTTGCGCCTGCTTACTTGAATGCCATCTGCGAGACGGAGTAGTAGACGATTTCGCCTCTGCGGTTCATGACGGCGAGGACCATCTCTTTCTTTTGGCTTTGGCATTGCCGCAGTGCATCTGCCATCTGGTTTATGCCGAGGGGTTTGCCTTCTTGAATGCTAAGCACCAGGTAGGGTGCTGTGTCTTTTCCGTAGGCTCCGCGTTCGTAAACTCGAAAGTCAATTCCGCCGCCGAAACCTTCCCGCGCCACGTATCCTCGGCTTCTCAGGTCGCGGTAAACGATGTAGCTGACCCAGGCGTTCTCGTTGACGGCTTCGTAGCAGCGCAGAGGTCTTGGAAATTCATGGCTTTGCCTTTTTCGCCTTCCACTTCCAGCATGCCCTTATCCGCAAGATACAATGCCTCAAAAAAGGTGAGCGTGAAAACCTTATCCTCCGACGTGCCGTATCCCCGTTGGGTAAGCGCGTCGATGCTGCTTTGCTCAGCTACCACTATGCCTTTTTTGCGAGGATGCCGCTGGTTCGGAATTCTGGAGACGGAGTTTTTTTGTTCTCGGTCATGAGTTAAATCAACCGTAATAGACTCCATTTTAGGGTTGTTGGCTCTTTAACGTTATGCTGGGCAAAACCCATTTTTTCGGCTGCTATAAGAAAACTGATAAATGGGTTCTGGAATAACTAGTGTTGGGTGTCAATTTGGTTTCTGAAAGAGTAACACATTTTCTTGGATGTCAGATGGCTACCTCTAATTCCGTGAAACTGCACAAACTAAGAAAGTTCATCGCATCGATGTCAACTAAAGAGGCAAGGGGATTGGAGTTCGTCTCGCTCTACATACCTCAGAGACTTCAGTGGATAACGTTGTGGCAAACCTCAAGTGCGAGCTTGAATCCGCAGCCGCAAAACCTGACGGAGCAAGGGACGTTAGGAATCGTCTTGAAGACGCCTTCAAAAACGTAATCCAGCGTCTGAGGCTGCAGAAGGAAATTCCTGAGAACGGGCTCGCATTTTTTGCAGGAACTTACGTCGCCGGTGGGTCAGGAAACGAAGTTTTAAACGTTGAGGAACTTGCCCCGCCCGAGCCAGTTGCGACCTATCTTTACGAGGTTGACAACCATTTCCATTTAGAGCCGCTCAGAGAAATGTTAAGAAGCCAAAAGGTTGTGGGGCTTATCGCTATGGGTTCCAAGGAGGCTAGCTTCGGCGTAGCCAATGGTGAACGCTTCGAATTTCTCGAAGATATTACGTCGGGGATTCCTGGGAAGTCGGGGAAGGGCGGGTCAAGCCAAAGACGCTACGAGAGAGAACGCGACATGGAAGTCACATACTTTTTCCATCGAATTGCAGAGCACGCAGCAAAGGAGTTTCTTGAAAACAACAAAGTCACTGCCTTGGCAGTGGGAGGACCGGGACAAACGAAACAGGATTTTTTGAATGGCGATTTCCTTCATTACGAGCTAAAGAACGCACTCCTAAGCGTAGTCGACACGCAATCGGTCGGCAAAGAAGGGGTGCGAGAGGTGCTTGAAAAATCTTCTGAAACAGTGAAGAATATGTGTGCGCCCGAGGAGAAGATGGTTGTTCAACGGCTTTTGGCGGAGATGAACAAACAAAGCGGTTTAGCCACTTACGGACTGGATTCGGTGTTGACGGCGCTTAAGGCGGGTGAAGCCGAAGTTGCATTGGTGACAGATTGCACAGATGTGATGGAAATTGTTGCGGTTTGCCAGAAATGCGGAAATTCAAAAGCCAAGATTGCGCGTAAAGCAGAGAGCAGTCAAGCTATGCAGGAAATAAGGTCAAGCCCCTGCGAGAGGTGCCGCGGAATTGAATACGTGGTGGAGGAAAAAGACATGGTGGATGTTTTGGAGGATTTGGCTTCGCAGACAAACGCGACAGTTGAAGTGATATCTACAGAATCGGAAGAAAAAGCAAAGCTCGCGGCTTTGGGAGGTTTTGCCGCCCTCTTAAGATACAAACCAAAAGTCACCTGAGCAAAACCGCCAAAACCTTTTCCGCAGGTTATCCGCAAACAACCCAGCTATGGTGACGCATGTTCACTTGGCTGGCTTTGTTTTCTTGAATTTGCCGTAGTCTTTGGGGTAGTAGACTTGGGTTTCGCAGATTATCGCTGACACGTACTTTAGGGGTGTTATGTCGAAGGCGGGGTTCATGACTTTAACGCCGTCAGGGGCAATTTGTACCGAGCCGACATGGGTAACTTCTTCGGGTTTGCGTTCCTCAATAACCACGTCCGCCGCCTTGTGCAGGTAGGTCGAAAGTAGATTTCGGCGCCGCCACATAAAATGGAATCCCGTGTTCATGCGCCAGCACCGCCACGCTGTAAGTGCCAATTTTGTTGACAACGGCGTCTTGGACGATTCGGTCTGAGCCCACGATGACTTTGTCGACGAGACCTTTGCTCATGACGTAGCCCGCCATGTTGTCCGTTATCAAAGTCACAGGTATCCCGTCCCGCATAAGCTCGTAAGCTGTGAGCCTTGCGCCTTGAAGCAGCGGGCGGGTTTCGTCAGCGATTACGCGGATTTTTTTGCCTTCTTCCCAAGCCGCGCGGATGACCCCCAATGCGGTGCCGTATTCCACGGTCGCCAACTCGCCCGCGTTGCAATGAGTCAAAATCGTGTCGCCGTCCGCTATGAGCACGGAGCCGTTTTTGCCGATGGCACGGTTCTGCGCCGCGTCTTCGTCGGCAATTTTCTGCGCCTCCAAAATAACCGCTTGCTTGACGGCTTCAACGTTGCCAGTTTCGCTTCGCGCTTTGCTAAGAACGCGGTCTACGCCCCAGAACAGGTTTACGGCGGTGGGACGCTGCCGCTTGATGATTGCGCCTGCATCTTCAAGCTCAACGAGCAGTTTTTCTCGGCTTTGCGCCTTTGAATGGTAAGCTGCCAAGGCGACGCCGAAGCCTGCCGCTGCACCCAGCAGTGGGGCGCCTCTGACTCGCAGTGTTTTTATGGCTTCAGCCATCTGCTCGACGGTTTTGATTTCCAAAATGACTTCTTGTAGGGGAAGTTTGGTTTGGTCGGGTGTGATTACTGTCCCGTTTTGCCACTTTATCATCCGCATGTTTCTTGACTCCAAATGAATAGTATTTGCCTAGTTGTTCGGATAATGTTAAAGATTTTCTGTAGCTAATTCTGGGTCCGTTGAACCAAGTCGTAGAGGTTGCCGTAAAGGTCTTCGAAAACCACGTCGACACCGTACATTTGCTGAGTTGGGACGCCGTAGAATTTGACACCTTTCGCCTTCAATGCTTCGTAGTCTCGTCGACAATCGTCCGTCTGCAAAGTCAAAAAAACATGGTCGCCAGCCTGCTTCCCCAACGCTTTCCGCTTCACTTCAGTGTTGGCTAAAACAAAAGTTAACTCAAGGTCAGACTGGTCTTTGGGCGAAACAGTAACCCAACGCATGCCGCCCCCGAAATTATCGTCCCGTCTTTTTTGGAACCCCAACTTTTCAATATAGAAAGCTATTGCTTCATCAAAATCCTTCACTAACAAGGTAACGTGACCTATTTTCATGCCATCCGCTCCTGAAATCTTCGAAGATGGAAAGAAAATGTTTGCCTAAGCATATAAGCTTAAGCGGGGGTTTATGCGGAGTTGTCGAATGGGGATTTTAGGTTTGTGACGACTTCGACGGGTGATTCTTCGCCTGACTTTAGCCGTTTTTTCCATTCTTCCCCGACTGCGATTAGCGAGAAGATGCCTGAAACTTCAGCTTTGGACTTCTTCACAAGGGTAACGAGCGCTTCTTGGGTTTCGCCGCTTTTAATCATGTCGTCTACGATGAGCACGCTGTCGCGTTTTTTGATGGCTTCTTTTGGGATGTAGAGGGTGACGGTTACGCCTGAATCCCGCCCTAAAATGTAGGTTTCGTCTAGGAAGGCTTTAACGCCGACTTCCTTGTTGCGTTTGGCAACGATAAGGTTTACGCCAAGCGCGTTGGCAACCATGGTGGCTAACGGGATGCCGTCTACTGCGGCGGTTAAGACTTTGGTGACACGTTTTCCCGCGAAGTTTGCGAGGGCGTGGTTGGCGGCTTGCTGCAGGATGTTGTAGTCGCCGACGATTTCTGTGTTGTCAAAGTAGCCTGCGTCGTCGAATTTTATTCTGCTGCGTAATTCAGCTTCTAAGCCGACCATTTTGTTTAGGACTCGCCATAGCTGTTTGGCTCTTGCGGTGTTTGGCAGTACGTGTCCTTTTGCATAGCGACTTAGAACAGTGACGGGCAGGTCGGTTTTTGAGGCTAATTCACGGTAGGTGATGTTTCGTTTGTATTTTGCTGTTCGAAGCAGTTCAATGGTCATTAATCGTAGTTTCAAATCTTCTGCGTGAGTGCTCAAACCTTATCCCCTATTTTGTACATTTATAAGTTAATTAATCGACGTTTAGTTACTATCGCAGCGATACAATTTATGGGTTTCTGTCTATAAGAGGCACTGCATGAATCCACATGCCTAAAAAAGTGCAGAAAGACACAAGACAGCATACTTAGGCGCCTTTACATTAAACTTTTTAGACACCGCGCCAAGTGCTATACCAAAGGGGAAGATTCACGCAGAGGCTCAACCGACTATTCATAACCGCGCTTTTCGGCTCAATAATCTTCGTCGTCAACGCTTTTCTGCCGCCCCCCATAAACTATGTGCTAATAGTAGTCCAAGCAGTCATCCTCGCCCTAAGCGCGTTGTTCGTCAAAAGATTGGGCGCAACCTACGTCGGAGCAGTCGGCGGACTCCTGTCGGCGCTTTGGAATCCAGCGTTGGGTCCTTTCACCTTTGTTTTCGCAACTCTTTTCGGCGTTTTCGTCGACGGGTTCATATTCATCTTCAGAATCCAGGCTTCAAGCGAAGGCGTGAACCGTAACAGGCTGATAGCCGCAATGGCGTTTGCCACGATGCTTATCGGGTTAGCAAGCTATTCGGCGTTTGCTGTTTTTCCACAGTTCGTTCCTTTTGCCAAGGGACTCTTCGGTTTATTCATCGAAAGAAGCGCGATGCTTGATTTTCTTGTCCTGTTTATGGGTCCAGCTACAGGTATCGTTGCGGGTTACGCCGCCGCTTACCTGTGGAACAAGTACCTGAGGCACATCCACGTCTAAACGCCTAGCTGTTTTATTTTTTCGTCAACCAACTGAGCAATCATCAAATTGGAGACAAAAACGCATTTCACACCAAGCAACTGCGCCAGCTCAGCAGGCTTCTGGTCCTCCGTTACCAGGAGCAAATTGTGTTTCCCAGCATACTCTACGATTTCACGGTCTTTAGCGGCCTTCAAGCCTGCCTCGTGGGCAGTCAGCACCTCGTAGCCTAAACTCTCAAAATATTCTTTGAGACCTGTGTACATCTCATCCAGCAATAACTTCATGCGCTAACCCATTTCAGTTTCCGCGCCAAATTATTTAGCCTTTCCTAACCACTAGCATCGCATGTGCTAGGCGGACACGCAATAATTTTAAGCAACATGCTTCTAGCAATTCAGTCAGCGATTGCGTTTGATGTGATGCAAATGACCAAGCTGTTTGGAAGTTCAGGTGTTAGGGGTCTGGTGAACGTTGATTTGACGCCCCAGTTAGCGTGCAAGGTCGGCTTAGCCGTAGCCACGTACTCCAAAGCCAAAAAAACCGTGGTCGCCTGTGACACGCGGGTTTCCGGCGGCATGCTGCAGGATGCGTTGGTTTCAGGTTTGCTTTCAAGCGGTTCAGACGTCTATTTAGCCGACATCGTTCCAACGCCCGCTTTAGCCTACGTTACCCGAGCGTTGGGGGCAAACGCGGGATTCATGCTTACAGCTTCACATAATCCGCCTCAGTACAATGGGATAAAAGTGTTCAAACCTGACAGCCTATCGTACACTGACATGGATCAAGACGCCGTCGAAAAAAAAGTATCAGACGGCACCTACGCCCGGGCTGATTGGCAGAAACTTGGCAAAACCATCCCCGTCAACGCAAGCCAAATCTACCTGGAAATGGCTTCCAAAGCCGTCAAGCTCAAGCGACATTGGCGCGTCATCGTTGACCCTGGATGCGGCGCCACCTTCAACGTTGCCCCCACATTACTCAAAGCCTTAGGCTGCAAAATCACCGCGCTTAATGCTCAAGCCGACGGATATTTCCCAGCCAGAAAATCCGAACCCACCGCCGAATCGCTCAAAGATTTAGCCAGCATCGTCAAGGCGCTTGGGGCGGATGTCGGAGTGGCTTTCGACGGAGACGGTGACCGAGTGGCATTTGTCGATGAGAAGGGCGAGTTCGCGAATTTTGATCGTTCGTTAGCTGGGTACGCCGCTTACGCGCTCAAGCAGGGTGGCGGCGGAACGGTTGTAACCAATGTTGAGGCTTCTATGTGTGTTGAAACGATGGCGCAGAAGCAGGGCGGCAAAGTCATCCGCACCAAAGTTGGAGACATCTACGTTTCCGAAGCCATAAAGCAGTCAGGCGCGGTTTTCGGCGGCGAACCCTGCGGCGCATGGGTACACCCCAAACTTCACTTTTGCCCCGACGGACCCCTCTCGGCAGCACTTATGCTAAAAGCTCTGGAGGACACGGGTCAAACCTTGAGCCAATTCATAGATGCCGTGCCCGAGTACATAACCCAGCGAAAAAACATTTCAGTCAAGAACGAACAAAAATACAAGACGATTGCAAAACTGGAGTCAGCCCTGAAGGCGACGTTTCCTGATTACACGGATTTCTCGACGGTAGACGGCGTTCGGCTGGCGCTTAAGCATGGGTGGCTTCTGGTTCGGGCTTCTGGAACGGAGCCGCTTATCCGCTTAACTGTTGAAGGAGAATCCACGGCAGTGGCAAACGATATAACCCAAAAGGCTACTGCATTAATACGTAAGCAAGTTGAGGCTGAAGTGACATGAAAGCTGTATTGTTAGCGGCTGGCGAAGGCGTAAGGCTCCAGCCCATAACTGCCACGCGCCCCAAACACCTCATCAAAGTAGGCGGCAAACCGATCCTACAATTCTGCCTAGAAGCGGTCAAGAACGCGGGAATAAGCGAGGCAGTCATAGTTACGCATTATATGGGAGATGCCATACGCCAATATTTTGGAAACGGCGAAAAACTCGGCTTAAACATTAGCTATGTTGAGCAAAAAGCGGTTCTCGGCACGGGAAACGCTGCGGCGGTTGCCGAGCCTAACGTGGATGGAGACTTTGTTCTGGTTTACGGGGATTTGCTTTTCGGCATAGATGCGGTGAAGGATACTCTGCGTCTGTTTGAACATGGCAAAACGGCGGCGGTAGTCGGCGTCGTCCCAGTTGATAACCCTGAAAGCTACGGAATAATTGCGTTGGATGAGAAGAAAAGGGTCAAAGGCATAGTTGAGAAGCCAGCTGCTGGAAAAGCACCGTCAAACCTAGCTAACGCAGGAGTCTACGTGTTTTCACCTGAAGTTTTTGACAAGATACGCCAAACCGAAGCCTCGGTCCGTGGCGAATGGGAATTAACGGACGCTTTTACGCTTCTTGCAAAGGAGGGCAAAACTGTTTTGGCTGCGGAGCTTTCGAAGGACGACTGGTTTGACGTGGGCAGACCATGGGATTTGCTGGACGCAAACAATTGGGCGCTCAAACGCATGGACCACAAAGTTTTAGGCACTGTTGAGCAGGGAGCCCACCTCATCGGGCAAGTCACGGTTGCAGAGTCTGCGCGCATACGTTCAGGCGCCTACATTGAAGGACCATGTTTCATTGATGACGAATGCGATGTCGGACCAAACTGCTACATCCGCCCAGGCACCAGCCTCGGCAGAAAAGTCCGCGTTGGAAACGCCTGCGAAATCAAAAACAGCATCATCATGGCTGGCACGCATGTCGGGCACCTATCCTACATCGGAGACAGCATCCTCGGCGAACACTGCAACCTTGGCGCGGGAACCGTAACGGCTAACTACCGCATGGACGCAGGCTCCATAAAAATGATGGTGAAAGACCAGATGGTCAACACGGGAAGAAGAAAACTCGGCGCAGTCTTCGGCGACAACGTAAAAACGGGGATTAAATCGCTGTTTATGCCAGGCGTAAAGGTCGGTGCGAACAGCTGGGTGGGACCAGGCTTCATGGTGGAACAAGACTTACCTGCCGACACAATCGCTTACCAAAAGCAAAACTGCAGCATACAAGAAAAGAAAAATAAGCAATAGGCAGAGTTCAAAAAGCTTGGAAACCCCGTTTTATGAATTCTGAGTTCATAAAGCTTTAGAAGTAAATCCTCGTTTTTGGAATTGGGTCCAGAGGGAAATGCATTTGATGGTTCGCCATCACCTTTTGCATCTTCCGGAAAACTCTGGAACCCACTCCCGATAATCCAACGGTTAAGATTTTTACAAGTGTTGTTTTCTGCAGATTTCCTTTTTGTCGGCTTAGACATAGGCAAGACTGAATAAGGGTGCGAGACACTTGAGTGGTGATGGAAGGTCAGGAGGGCAATCAAAATAAAGAATAAAGCGAAAAATAAACCGAAAAGCGAAGTAAAAGGTCAAACAAAAAACAAAGGAAAAAAGACTTGGAAGCAACAATAAAGCTTCCTTGGGCAAGCAAAGTAAGCTTGGCCCATTTTTGGCGACACGTGAAAACAGGGATAGCCCTGATGATTCAAAAATATGAAGACAATGTCTTCAGGCTTTTGCAATTTTGCTTTTGATTTGAAATTGAGCCTCTTTGCGCCCTTAACTAGAAGGCCGCTTGCGAGGATGTTGTCTTTCACTCTAAGAAACTATCTACTCTTTTAAAGTCATTTTAAATTGAATTGTAAACCTGTTTATCATCAATTATCCAATAACGATGACTCAGCTAATTCCCAGTCGAACCAGTACGATTAATTCTTTGTAATGGCATTAGCCATCCGCACCGATAAGGAAACAGAAAAATAAGCGAAAGCTCTAACGGAGTCAAAATCAACAAGACTAAAAAGCAAAACGACCTCTAAAATAATAAGCGACAGAGGAATAACTCGTTTCCGCAACAAGAACATCATCATTCCAAGAAAATCAACTTCATTTGCTTGTAGAAGACCTAAAGAAATGCAATCTTGAGCACTCTAATTTGAAGAGTAAGAAACAACTCCGCAGCATCTTAAAGTTCATTGGCATTGGCTTCTTGTTATACAGGGACATTGATAATCAACTCGTTGAGAACCAAACAAAGAAACTCTCACTGCTGAAAAATGCTTACCCGATCTCGAATGCGTACTCGGTTTACCTCAAAGTACAGCTCAACACAATCGAAAAAGCCAGTCGCTTTCTCTCAAGCTCAGAAGAGAACAACTGGTCTGCATCCATAGAGTCAAGTAAAGCAGATATAAACTATCTTCTTTCTTTCCCAAACCAACAACAACTGTATGATACTGAGATTATAAGTCAATTAGACAACGGAAAACAGTTCTTACTGAACTTCAACTCAAACTTAGAGAAAGCTCAACTTAGAAACAGATTGCGTGAGTTGAAAAGCGACATCATAAAGGCAAAACAAGAATACGATGAACTGTACCAAAGACCCTTTTACTTCTCAAAAAGTGAATCCCAAAAATGGCATAGCAACAATTCCTCTCTTAGAGACCCGATTAAAAACGCACTGAACAAAGGAATTGTCGGATTAGACTTTCAAGACTCTCTCCATCAACTCAGAGATGTTTTTGAAAATGGTGAAAGGCTAGTCACAGAACGAAACCAGCACTTCATTGAAAGCGAAATACGAAAGGAAGAACTCTTCCCACCAGTTGAAGGTCAAACCTTAACGGAAGAGCAAAGAAGAGCCATAGTCGTTGATGAAGCTAACACTCTTGTTGTTGCTGGTGCTGGAACAGGAAAAACAACCGCACTTTTAGGAAAGGCTCAATACTTAATGGCAAAGGGGTTAGCTCCACCTCAAGAAGTATTGATTGTATCCTTTTCAAAAGCTGTTGCTGAGGAAAATAATACCAAAATTAATCATAACAGAAAAAGGAAGTTTGAGGTAAGAGACTACCACAGTTTAGGATTAAAACTCATCAGAGAATCAGCAGATGACGTTCCGAGCGTTTCCAAAGTAGCTGAAGATAAAATAGCTAACTCAAGAACCCTTCTTGAACTAATAGAAGCAAGGATAGGTGAAAATAGCTTTACACAACTCATCACCAACTACTTCCTCTTCAACTTCCAAGAATACAAAACCGTTTTTGATTTCGAACAGGAAGGCGACTACTTTTACTACTTAAAGAACAATGAAATTAGAACTCTGCAAGGGCACCGAGTAAGAAGTCTTGAAGAGTGTGAAATCGCCAACTTCCTCTACATCAACGGAGTGAAGTATGAATATGAAAAACCCTTCAAAACTCCAAATCAAAGCAACGAAAGGATGCCTTACAGACCCGACTTCACCCTAACAGAATATGACATATGCATCGAACACTTTGGCATCGATAAAAATAACAAGACTGCACCGTGGGTCAACCAAGAGCAATACCTAGCAGACATGAAATGGAAGATAGAACAACACGACTCAAACAAACTAATCAAAACATACAGTTATGATAAACAGGAAGGTCAGTTAATAGAAAGACTCAAAAAAGAACTAATCACACATGGAGTTGTCTTCAACAGAATCCCCAACGAAGACATATTCAAAGAACTAAACAAATGGAAAAGAGTCAACTCCTTTGCGTCTTTTCTCTCCAAGTTCCTCAACCTCTACAAATCAACAGGAAAAGACGTTGAAGTCCTAAAGCAACAAAGCAACTCTAAGAGAACAAGCGCATTCTTAGAAATATTCTCAATCATCTACCAAGACTATGATGAACAGCTACGCAAGTATAACACCATTGACTTTAACGACATGATAAACAAAGCAACCAATTCAGTTCAGCAGAATAAAACCTATTCAAGATTCAAGTATATACTCGTTGATGAATTCCAAGACACAACCCAAAGCCAATATCGATTACTCAAGGCACTTCTCGAACAGAATAATGCGCGACTCTTCTGTGTAGGTGACGATTGGCAATCCATAAACCGTTTTGCTGGTGGAGACCTCTCAGTAATGACCGAGTTCGAAGAGAACTTTGGAAGCTCCGAAAGAAACTTTATTCAAGAAACCCACCGTTTCTGTGACAAACTATGCATCTTCTCATCGAAGTTCATTCTTGCTAATCCTAACCAAATTCCAAAAGAAATAACAAGTAAACAGAAGGAGACAGGACCAGCAGTCACAATCGTCTCTGACTGGACTGAGATGGCACTCGAAAAGATACTAAACGAAATATCTCAAAACCCAAACAAGAAAACCACTGTCCTAATAATGAATCGCTACAGAGACATCGGAAAACCCTCTAACTTGGAAACTCTTGCTAAGAACTATCCAAACCTCTCAATCAATTACTCAACGGTTCACAAAGCAAAAGGACTCACAGTTGATTATGGAATAGTCATAGGTTTGAGAGGTGGACTAATGGGTTTCCCATGCCAAATAGAAGATGACCCATTGCTAAACTTGGTTCATGCTTGTGATGAGTATTATCCACACGCAGAAGAGAGAAGACTCTTCTACGTAGCATTAACCAGAGCAAGAAAACACGTCTACTTAGTAGTTGACGACCCAAGCAATGTCTCACAATTCGTTAAGGAGATTCAAGATAATGGGTATGAAGTCAATGATAATCTGCATAGAACTAAGCCGATTAGGTGTCCAAAATGTAAAACAGGGTTAACGCTTTGGCGATTGAAGTCTACAATCCGACCAGATGATGTCTACAAAGGATGGGGAGAATGTAGTAATGCTTCTTACTGTGATTACAGACCGAGGACGTGTCCCGAATGCAGGAACGGTTTCTTGTACAAGGATGGCTTAAATTTCACTTGTTCTAACGAACAATGCACTTACACGGAAAAAGCATGTCCTGACTGTGAAGACGGTCATCTTGTAGAGCGAACCAGAAGAAGAGACGGAGCGGTGTTTCTCGGATGCTCAAATTTTGGGATAAATGGTTGTCCACACACCGAAGAACTCCCTGATAAGGCTTAAACAACTCTCGCATACTTACCAGAGACATTTAAGCTCCGAGAGTGAATGGTTAAAGCCAAAATCGAGATAACGCCGAAGGATGAAAAAACTGTCTATGACAGCTTGGTCAGAATTCAAGAGTTAGGCATACTGCACAAAAAAACCGCCCATATTCGACAATACGCGACAATAACTTTAACATAGCGTCAACATACAAAGTCGCAATCCGCCCATAGCAAAGTCGCAACTCGCAAGCAGGCTCCAGCCCCAAAGCAAAAAAGCAACCCAAAACATCAAAAGCCAACGCGGGAAGTCGCAACTTTCACCAAACCAAAAGTCGCAACTTATTTATTTTCACAAAAAAACCAAAAAACCAGCGCTTCCACGAAACGAAATCAAGCATGCAACCGTTTTCTAGCGTTTAAGGCGTATTAAAGATAAATACTGGTAATGCAATCTCGTATCCGTAAGGAGAAAATAAATTTGTCTGTAGCGCAAAGAAAGTATTTCACTGAAGTCTCATTACTCGCAGATAAAACAGTTTCTGTAGCAACTAATAACGGAAAAATATTCATCGGCACACTCCTCGGCATCAACCCAGACAACATGAGTCTCGTTCTAGCTGACGCAAGGGACGAAGCTGGAAAAACACTTCACCGGCTTTTCCTGAACGGAAGCGGGGTTTCTCAAATTTCAAGCGCAGAAAAACCCTTCGACCTCAAAGCCTTAGCCACAAGACTTGAAAAAGTCTTTCCGACTATGGTTAAACTGTACGAGGACAAGGGCTTCATCTGGGTCATGGACAAAGTGAAACTGACGGAAAAAGGCGTCATTGAAGGTTCAGGTCCAGCAGCCGACCGAGTACAAAAGGTTTACGACCAGTTCATGAGCGAAGTTAAACCCTAAATAAACCAGCGCAACTGCTCTTCTTCTTTCTTCTTTTCTTCTGTAATGCTTCTAATGATGCCGAATGATTCTAGGACCTTTTTGATTTCATCGCCGGTCTCCTCCAGACGAGACATATCCACATTTAGATTAAGGTACTTTCCCAAAGTAATCAACGCGTAGCGAGCAGCGTTCACATCGGGATTCATGCCAGGCGTGTCAACAAGCAAAGAGAAACCTTTCAAATCCCTAACTCTCGCTAAACCAATGGATAACCCCGCGATACCGAAAACATGCCCAACCATCACCTTCGTTCCTAAATCAAGCGCCACCTGCATCGTATCCAAGTCTGTGGCTGTGCTGTAGATTCCAGGCACAGGTTGAGCCTCGTCTTTTTTGAAGCCGCCGATCGAAATTACAAAGCGACATCCGAACTCCTGAGCTAAATCAAGAACCTTGCCGACAAGCTCATACTGCCCCACAGTCGTCAGCGCCTGAGTGTTACCGTACCAGATAATCAAGTCGCGACCGCCCTCCAGTTTGGCGTAGTAGAGTTCGTTTCCAGGCGAAAGTGCTTTACCGTCTCCAGTGGTTACCGCGAAATCCTGAAAGGACGACGAAAAAATCTGAACGAACCGGGTAGCTTTTAGCTCTTTTATCAAGTGGAGTGCTGCGATGTTTGCTACGAATCCTATACCAGGCAATCCTTCGATGAGGATTGGGTCGTTTAGTTTCGGTTTTTCGCTGATGTCGATGGAGCAGACCATGGTTAACATCTCTTTTGTCAAGTATAGACAAACTTTGCGATATAAGGATGCTGACATTTCGGATAAAGACGTTCGAAACTGCAACCCCGTTGCCCTTCAGGTTTTTTGAAAAGAAGGAAAAACCTCTTCATCATCAACATCATCAACAACAATGGCAGGGCTGCTTAGAAGAGGAAACACCAAATAGCAAACAAGAAGCATCAGGGCAATAGCTTTTCCACAGTGCGGAGCTTGTGCAAAATAAATCAGCATGGTTTTCTTTAAGTTGCAACATGCTCCAGAGGTAAGAAAGGCATATAAGAGCTAGGGGTGAAACGGTAATAGACCAGCTATGCATATGCAAAAAACATCTGTCGCCCGCATTGTTCTTCTAACGCTGATGCTGCTTGCCGCTGTTTCTCCCGTTTTCATCGCTAAATCAGATGCGCAAACCAACCAGAATTACTGGGTAACGGTGAAGCCGACAGGTGGCTCTCAAATGTACACTACGGTTGATAGAAATTGGACCTTATCGTTTGAGGCGCGGTGGAGCTACGGTAACAGTTCTGGTCAACTCATCAGCAACGCGGTGGTCACAATGAAGGTTTCTGGAGCGTCGGAGGGATCGTTAGGTACGCTTCAGCTGAACACGACTTCTGGAAACTTTGTCTTCAACTATTCTTCATCCGTCGCCGACAAAATAACTTTTACACCCACCCAATTAAAAACACAGGATGGAACAAAATATGCTTCCGCCCTTGTGACAGATAGTGGGGCAGAGGCTTACGGTTTGCAATCGGCAGCGGTTACAGTTTGGTGGGATACCTTCCATGTGTCTGCAACAAAAGCGAACACAAGCAGCTCGAAGACAGTCGACGTGTCAGTGAACGTAACCTATCTGCTGCTCCCTCAAGAAGGCTTAACCCTGCCCGCACAAGACACCTATTCAAACCAGACAGTCCTGCCCAAGATAGCAAGTGGCGCTGACGTAACCATTAATGGGATTAAAGCCCAAGAAACTGGATCAACAGGCGTCTACTCAGCACAGACCTCCACAATATTCCCCTCAGCCTACCTGCTGGTAGCAGTTTCACAAAACGGGTGGACAACAACCCAAACAGCGTTCAGCTTCACCCAGAAAGCAAACCAAGCAATCTGGAACTACGCAATAATAATCATCGTTATCCTTGCCGCTGCATCGTTAACGCTGTACTTTTTTATGCATAAAAAGCCCAATCAACCTTCTTCATCGCCAAACCGACCAATGCTTCCCTTAATCGGCGGCGTTTTGCTGCTGGCGACTTCTGTTGTCAGCCTTTACTGGGGCGCCCTTGCAATTGAAGCCTCATCACATGGGTTTAGCTGGCTTATTTTGGCAGTAACGGGTGTAAGCTCCTTCGCCGTGGGTGTTTTAGGCGGCGTTATGGCTTTGAGGCGGAAGAATCAGGCATTAGCTATCTTTGCCGCATGCATCCCGTTGACAGTTAACGTCAGCATGGTGACTTATGCGCTTGGCGCTTACTCCTTAGCGGTTCCGTGGGTATTCATTTTCGCGTCAACTCTCGCTTCCATAATAAGCGGGGTGTTGATTGCACGCTTTGATGACCAATTCCCAAAATGACCAATGGCATTTGCGCTCAATAATAGTTAGATGAATCAAAAGCATTTTTCAATCAAACCAGCCACGTAGGTTTGCGGGCTAGTTGTTTTTTATAGGCGAGCCGTGATTCTTGTTTAGGCTTCAACCTTGAGTTTCGAAATAAAACAGAAAGACCTGCTGGGTAGAATAGGTAGACTGAAAACTAAAAGCGCAACAGTGGAAACCCCACTTCTGTACCCCGTAATTAACCCCAGCATCCAACTTGTGACGCCCAAGAAACTTAAGGAAACATTCGGGTTTGAAGCTGTCATAACAAACTCCTATATAATCAGAAAACGCTTCGGCGACAAAGTCATCGACGAAGGCTTACACAAGTTTCTGGGTTACGACGGCGCCATCATGACTGATTCCGGAGCGTACCAAATTCTTGTCTACGGCGAAGTTGAGGTGAGCCAGAAGGAAATTGTGGCTTATCAGGAAGGCATAGGCAGCGACATCGCCACCATGCTTGACATACCGACAGGCTGGAAAATAACAAAAGAGCAAGCGCAGGTTACTGTGGATGAAACGCTGCGGAGGGCAAAAGACTTCTTCAAAATCAAGACCCGCGACGACATCTTGTGGGTTGGTCCAGTGCAGGGTGGAAGGCATCTGGATTTGGTGGCTAACTCAGCGGTTGAAATGGGAAAACTTCCCTTTCAAATCCACGCGTTGGGAAGCCCCACGGAAGTGATGGAAAGCTACCGTTACGACGTCTTGGCAGACATGATTTTAACCGCTAAAAAAGGCTTACCTGTTGACCGCCCGCTTCATCTGTTCGGCGCAGGGCACCCAGCCATGTTCTCTTTGGCTGTGGCTCTAGGATGCGACCTTTTCGACTCAGCCGCCTACGCCCTGTACGCCCGCGAAGACCGCTACATGACTGACACCGGCACATGGCGGCTTGCAGAGCTAGATTACTTCCCATGCTGCTGTCCCCGATGCTCAACCGAAACTCCAAAGAGCTTACTGAAAAAGCCGAAGGAGGAGCGGGAAGTTTTCTTAGCTGAACATAACCTTTACGTTTGTATGGCGGAGCTCAAAAGCATCAAACAAGCCATCAGGGACGGCAGACTGTGGGAGCATACAGAGATGCGGGTCCACGGTCACCCAGCGCTGCTTTCAGCCCTCAAAAAACTCCGCAGCCACGCTGACTTCCTTGAAACGTTCAGCCCCACAGTTAAAAGCAGCGGATTCTTCTATTTCGACTCCGTCGGACTGGCACGTCCCGAAATCACCCATTACCGCAAACGCATAGCCGAACGCTACGACCCGCCTAAAAAAGCCAAAGTTCTCTTCCTCGTACCCCAAACAAGAAACAAGCCTTTCCACAAAGCGCCCGAGTTCAAGAAGATTAGGCAGCTTTTCCGAATTTTAGGCGAGGAGTTGGCGCGGCAAGTTCACGTTTGCGTTTACGCTGCCCCATTCGGGGTTATCCCGTTGGAGCTTGACGAGGTTTACCCGCTGAGCCAGCATGAGACTGCGTTGCCGCTTGACTTGGAAACCGGGAATTACGTGGCTGACCAAACGGCTGAATACATTAAACGTTCATCTTATGCAGGTGTGGTTTTGCTTAATGACCCTAAACTCTGGCAGGACAAGGTTAAATCGGCAACGGCAGCAGCTTGCGACGTGAAAGGGTTGCTGTTTGACTCGGTTGACGCGGATGCAGGGAAGACCCAAGAGGTCATAGTTCGCCTAGAAAACATTTTGCGGAAGCAGTTAAGCGAATAGCCTAAGTACAGAAATAAGGCGTTTTATGATCCAGCCCATTATTTTGAAGGTATCTCATTTTCCTACTTGTGAAAAAGGTGTAATTGTTACCTGCGTCGGTTCATATTTTTGGCAAAGACAACTACCCGATTTCTGGCTTTTTTCGCAATACAAGTAACTTTTGTTGTGATCATTTCTGGGATGCCCGCATTTGCACATTTTCGAATCTATGAATGTAAGTTCCGAAGCCTCGAATGTTGCGTCGCAGTTTTGACATTTATCCCCCTTTTTACCTGTAGAATCTATAATAACATCAGAGCTGATGGACCAGTAGCCGCATAACGGGCAATAACCATTAGATTCTTTGTCCAGTTTTTTAATTGCGTGTGCTTTAGGATCAGGGAGATTTTTCAACATCCAATAATAAGTAAATAGCGAGCGATCAAAGTCAGATGACATTAAATTCCTCAACATGGTAATCATAATTGTTCTTTTAATTATTCCTACGAGTGAGTCGGTAAACTATATAGATTTCCATTTCTCGCTGTACCATCATGAACCAATCTTTTTTCAGCTAGCGCAACCTAATTGACTTTAGACTCTAGTCTTAAAGCATTAATGGTGAGGAAACATGGAACCGACGTATGCTGACTTACATATTCACACTGTCTATTCAAGTGATTCTCTTATTCAACCCAAAACCTTGGTTGACATGCTTTCCGCGCACGGCTTCATCAAGGTTGCAGCTGTAACGGACCATGATAGCGTTAGAGGCATCAAAGCAACGGTTGAATTAGCCAAGGCTTATCCTGACGTTCTCATCATTCCAGGGGTTGAAATCAGCACGCCGCAGGGTGACGTTTTGGTTTTGGGAACGGATGAGTTGCCGCCGAAACCTTGGAGCCCCGAATGTGTGGTTGACTACGCGAAAAGCGTCGGAGCGGTGACTTCTGTTGCGCATCCGTTCCGCGAGTACGGCATGGGCGATTTAGCGAGAAACTACAACTTCGACGCGGTCGAGGTGCTTAACGGGAACTCGTCGGCTCAGGCGAACAGCGAGGCGAAGGCGCTTGCGAAAAGCATGGGTTTGCCTGGCACCGCAGGCAGCGACGCTCATCAAGTGTCAGAGTTGTTTCGGGTGAACGCGAAAATTGACTGCGACTTGAGCGTTGAAGCTGTTTTGAAGGCGATTAAGAAGGGTTTCATATCTGCTCAGGTGACGAAGGGATAAATATGTTTTTAAAAGAGCAGAGTTTAATTTCTAAATGTTAAGGGGAAACTCAAAGACAAAGCTACAAAGGATTGGTTTTATTTGCAGATTGGATTTTTAGGCGGCGCAAGAGAAGTCGGTAGAATGGGCATATCTGTCAAATCAGAGAAAACACAGGTCATACTGGATTACGGCGTTATGCTTGGCAATGAGCCTGGGTTCCCAATGCATGTTCCACCCAAAGACGTTGACGGGTTAATTCTAACTCATAGCCACCTGGATCATTCAGGCGCGCTACCGATCTTCTACATAAACGACAAAAAGCCTCTGTATACGAACATGCTTAACCTTGAGTTGACGGAGGTTCTGATTCAGGATTTTATTCATCTGTCAAGTTACTATTTGCCGTTTGAGTATCTTGAACTTAAAACGTTGATGCGAAGCAACAAGCATCTGAATTTCGGCGTTGAAGAAACCGTCGGCGACATGAAGATTAAACTGCTTGACGCGGGACACACTCCTGGAAGCGCACAGGTGCAGGTTGAAGCAGACGGCAAAAGGCTTCTTTTCACTGGCGACTACAACATGGAAGACACCATGCTGCTTAAAGGCGCAACCATGGATTACGGCGACTTCGACGCAGTCATAACAGAAAGCACCTACGCAAACGAAGACCACACTGCGCGGCCTGAACTTGAGAAAAGCTTCGCCGAGGCAGCGACCGATATAGTTGAACGGGGCGGAACGGTTCTGGTGCCCGCTTTCGGCGTGGGACGTGCACAGGAAATCGCCTGCGTGTTGTCAGCCCATCATTTTGAATTCCCGATAGTTTTGGACGGGATGGCCAGGGAAGCCAGCAGAATAATAATGGATCACAAAGAATTCCTCAGAGACCCGAAGCTCTTCACGAACGCTATGCATTCGCTTGACTGGGTTGACGGGTGGCGTGACCGTCGCAGAGCAACGAAGGATCCCTGCGTGATCATTTCGCCTGCAGGCATGTTAAAGGGCGGTCCATCGCAGTTTTACGTTTCCAAAATCGGCAAGAAGGCGGCCAACGCGATTTTCCTTGTTAGCTACCAGATTCCTGGAACGCCGGGTAAACAGCTGCTGGATAAGGGTGTGACCACGATTGACGGCAGAGTGCAAAAGGTTAAGGCGCAATACAGGCATTTTGACTTCTCATCGCATTGTGGAGCAAGCCATCTTAAAGAAGGCTTAAGACGCCTCGGCGGCAAACCAAAAGTCTTCGCGGTTCATGGTGCAGAAGGCAATTGTGAGTTGCTTGCGAACTGGGCGAAAACCGAGCTGGGACTGGATGCTGTAGCGCCGAAAACTGGAGAAACTTACCAGATTTAGCCTGTTCTGGCGCACTGACAAAGGGTTGTGCACCATGCATTTTTAATATTCTGCTTTCCGCTTTATTACGGATAAAAAGGAAACCTTATTCTGTGTGCAATCCTATTTGCACGGATTATTAGCAACAGTAAACGTTAGGGAAACATTATGAGTGAGCCGCAGCCGACTAAGACGCCGTCTAAGCAGCAGGATCGATTCAGCTTCGACGTCGTATATTTGATTCCGATACTGGCAAGCCTCATCTTCGGTTTGCTTTGCGCTTCGCTTCTCCGTACTCAGGAGCCCGCAACGATCCCTGTTACGCCTCTGCCTCAGAACACGGCTTCAGGGTCTTTTGGCAACGCGTTTTACTTCGTTATTTTGGTGGCTGTTGCAGCAACCGTGTTTTATCTTCTGCTCAAACGTAGAAGCAAAAAAATCATCAAAGGCTTAATCGTCGTCGCCATGACCACCGCCGCATTGCTGCTCTCGCTTGTCTACTTAGCCGCAGTCTTACCAAGCAACCTCAGCATCCTGTGGATTCCTCTGTCCTTAATCATCACGGCGCTGTTTGACTTCGCCGTTTTCCGACTGGGCAGCATGGCAAGAAACGTGGCGGTTATCGGGATTGGAGGCGCACTCGGGGTCTTCTTCGGGTTTGAAATCCAGCTTTGGACAGCTGTGCTGATTTTGGCTTTCTTGGCGATTTACGATGTGTTCGCGGTTTATCGGGGTCCAGTTGGCAAAATCGCTCAGAGCCAAGGCGGACTTGATGACCTGCAAGGTTTAAGCTACGACTTTCGAGACATCCAGATGGGGCTGGGCGACTTGGTGTTTTACTCGATGCTCAGCGGCGTCATGTTCTTCAGCTTTCCAACCAGCGTACTGCCCTGCATAGCTGCGATAGTCGGCATCATCGCGGGTTCAATCGTCACGTTCTTCATGCTTGAACGCAAAGGCATCTTCCCCGGCTTGCCGTTCCCAATCATGCTTGGCTTAGCAGGCGGCTTGATTATGGGACTGGTTATTCTGCCGATTCTCTAAGGCTTTCGGGCTGCATCGGCGCTTTTTGTGGTTGGTTTTTGATCACAAATACTAGACCCCCTCCCCTTGTCTTTGAAGCCATTTTTACCTCGGTTTTTAGATGTAAAAATGGGGTACCCCTCATTGGGTGAACTGCCCTGCTTGGGGCTTGTTTTGGGTTGATTTTTTGATTTGGGGTTTTTTTCAACCGTTTCTAATTCAGCGAAAGGCAGGTTTCATGTTGGAACCCAAATCTGGGGGGTTTGACCTTTTCTGCAACAATTGATACAGCAGGTTTACCGCTATGTTGTCTCTGCCAATCAGGGAAAGAGGGTAAATCGGCAAAAGATTAATTATTGATGCATGAATGATAGAGCGTAAAATAGCGTCAAACGCTTAGAGGGAAGACCGCGATTGCGGTGAAGAGAGGGGGGAAGCAAACGCTGTATTCGCTATCTAACAGCATAAACGATGCAAAGCAGCCAGTCCGTAACCATAAACGTCCAAGCCGACGGCAATGCCTAGTCGTAGGCTTCATCATGGTTACGATTTTAGCAGCAAGCTTCTTTGTACTGTACAGTGTGCCACAGGAGACCTATGCCCAGAACCCCACACAGTACACTGTATCCTCTAACATTCAATACCCTCCAGCCGCATCCGCCCAGCTGAATGTTCCCTTCTGCGACCAAGACGAATCTGTGAATAAACAGCACAACCTGGTCGGTTCATGTTGGGATGCATCTGCAGAGATGATTCTAAATTACTGGCATAACCAAGGGTACTTGGCGTCTGTCCCGTCTCAAGGCGAAATCTATTTGGGCACAATGTCCTTTGGCGCAGGCGGCAACTTGAACGCTGAGTTAGCAGCCTTAGGCTTCTACAGCGCAGAATACTATCCACTTCAAACATCATACGCCAGCTACAGCGATTACCAGCAACAATGCAACGCCTTCAACGCAAGCCAAATGATCTACAGCGCCCAAGTCGCCTTGTCGTTGGGGGTGCCGCTGGAAGCGACAGTGGAGACTCAACCGTACCCGCAAGCAAACGTGACCACTGGTGGAATAATCTGCGATTCAAGAGGACCAGACCACGCAATAGTCATAACGGGCTACAACCAAACAGGCTTCATATTTAATTCGGCAACAAGCGAAAAATCTCAATCCCGCGTTTGTAACCGATGATAGGATGAATAAATACTCGAATGATGGGCAAGTAGTCAACGGCTACATGCTATATTGCCCGTACCAAGAGTTCATAGACGCCTACAACAGCGAAATCTGGAGCTTCAACGCCATTTTTCCGCTTAACTACTCGGCCATCATGCGCCAACAAACCATGCAGCTTGTCAACGAAAACAAACAGGCAATATCTGGAATGCTAGTTTCATCTCCTTTCTCATCGGCAACAACCAACACAGATGGATATGCGACGCTGACCATCACATTGTTGGGCACACCTATAGCCGTAGGCTACAACATGCAAACAAACGCCAACGGCAACTACTGTGGCCAATACAATGAGACGCACCAACTTAACCGCAGCTTCAGCGAAGACTACGGCATCTACATGCTATACCCGACAACCACGGAAAATTCGCAAGCGACAACAACGAAACAAATAGAATACGTTGAATAACTTTAACTTATCCCCTTCGCGAGGTTGGAAGGAGGAAATCTCCAGAAAAGAGCTTCTGGAGCCTATACACGGTATAACTTCAACTTCACCAAAGTCATCTTCTTCAGACTCGATGTAACTGGATTCTCCAAAATTTGTTAACCAATGCATTTCGTCAGATTGAGGATCGGCTTGTTTTTGGTTTGTCGCATCTAAATATTGGAAAAGTTGTTGAGCTATTTTGCCAGCATCGTTTATTTTGGCAGCATCTGATATTTGATATTGCGTTTCCGAATCGAGATGTTTACTTTCTCCTTGAAGCATAGTTACCCCAAAAGTAGAATGTGGTTTGAAATACTTAGTTTTTCAGGCGGAGTCAGTATGCACTTTATCGCTGCCGCTACGTCTTTTCTGCTTTCAATATGCTAGATTCAGAGTAAAGTTCGAGGTAAATTTTGTGGAGATGAATACATTTGAATCAACAACGACAAGAATTTGGAGACACAGCTGCAATATTCTACCGTCACTAGACTCGGATTCTCTTAAGTAACAAATATGCATCTGTCGGTGAGATATGTCTAAAATGTTGTACAGCGTGGGGACAGAGAAAGAAAGGTAAGCAAATTTGAATAGAGATTTACGAGAGAGAAAGACTAAATTTTAACGCCCACTCACTATGCTGGCGTGTGAGAAAAGGCTGAATTAAGTTGGATGACTTGTGATTGGTTGTCCTTTATAATGGTAGGTTATTTTATTTTTATACTGATTGTATCCACAAAAAATACAAATGTCGGCATAGTCTTTTGGCAAAACCTTTTTGCAATAAGGGCAGACCGAACATGCTCGTTGCTCGTTAGGAATAATAGTTAATTTTCTATAATAATCCTTACATTGACCATTATAATGAATACCTGCGATAATTGAGCCCACAATTAAAAAAGGACCAGATAATGCAATCAAAAAAGAAAATCCGGTTACAAGTGCAATCCAATATGAAACATCGCCTCTATAAATTACAGTAGTTCCTATCGTGATTAAACTGAAAGCTACAGAAAGGTATGTTGTAAGCGCTCCAAAAACGAAAAGGAATACCCATCCCAGTATCAATATTTTTCCTGTTTTTTTAATGTTTATTTTAGCTGCTTCAATTTTCTTTAGCAGATAAGCGTCGTTCGTTTCTTCAGACAAACCCAAACACTCACAGTATCAATAATTTAATTGAGCTTAAGAGATTTGCGTTAGTCTTGCAGCTGAACTTTGAGCATGAAGGTTATCTTCCATATTTTTCTGACGAACACGTTTGTTCAATCATCATTTAATCTTAGGTTAATAACAGTTTGACTGTTAGGTTGATACGAACTGAACGCATCACTCTCCCAGTTTGATAGGTCAGCATCATGAACATTTGCAGGACCCATTACAGCGTCAAAGTTTACGTTTGATGGGTCATTATCGCTTTTTCTTATTCAAAATATTTAGAGGTGCGCATAATTTTAAAATCTAGTTAGCGCTTATTTGTATTCATGGAAGCCTGTGAGATCGTCAAGCTTTTTCGTCAATAAAGCAATAGTTCCAACCGAGCTTAAAAGACGCGGCAATCCTGGTTATAGCAGATTCAAGGCACTTAGAATTCTCATCTACTTCAGATTGAAAAGACTCGACAACGACACATGCATAGTTGAACATCTAAAGAAGCACAAAGTGGTTTCTAGAACCTTTAGGTCTTTACAGAGTTTCAGAAAACTTAAACTTGAAGAACCGACTCTTTGGATTTAGTGAAAGGTTAAAAGGTTAAGTTGACTTTGGGCTTATAGAAAGCGGCGTCTTATATGGATAAATCATGTGTTGCTCTTGTTAAGGGTGAACGGGGACATGAACCCGTTTGGAAAGCCTTAGATTTAATCGATTACAAATCAGCCTTGGCTGGTTGCAGTCGGGTTCTCATAAAAGTCAACTTCATAAACACCCAAACATGGGACACGGGTGCTACAACCGACCCAATGGTGGTTGAAGCCATAATCCTGCGGCTAAAAGAGCTAGGCAAAGAAGCCATCGTTGTTGAGTCAGACGCAACCGTAACCAACGCTGACAAAGCCTACGAAGCCACAGGCATGAAGGAGATGGTTGAACGCAACGGCGTCAAATTCATCAACCTGCGCTACGAAAAAGACAAAGTCAAAATCCCCATCCCCGACTGCGAAACCCTCAACAGCATCACGGTGCCCCGCATAGTCACGGAATCAGCCATAATCAGCGCTGCCAAACTGAAGACACACATGGCAACCAAAGTCACGTTGGGCATGAAAAACATGTTCGGATTGATGCCTGACAAGTTCAAGGGAAAGTTCCACATGAACGGCATAAGCAAAGTCGTAGTCGACATCAACACCGTAATAAAACCTGTCTTAACCGTGATCGACGGCTTCGTCGCGATGGAAGGCAGAGGACCAACCGACGGCACCCCAGTCAAGATGGATTTGATAATCGCGGGAAGAGACGTTGTCGCCACCGACGCAACAGGCGCCAGAGTTATGGGACTTGATCCCCATGAAATCAGCCACATCCGAACCGCCGCCGAGAAAGGCTTAGGCAACATCGACAACATAGAAATCCTCGGCTCAAAACTCAAAGAGGTAAAACGCACATTTAAGCCAGCCAAAATGGTAAGATAAGCAGATCGATTAACTTTCCTTGGCTGGATTTGCTTCTTTTCTGGAAACTGAATCGTTTATTGGTTCTAATGCTTTTTCGATGAATTCAAACTTTATCAACTTCAGAAGGCCTAACGTATCTTTAAAAAGATCTTTTTTTACTTCTTTCAGGGCTTGCGTTTGTTCCATATTTTCTGTTCCCTTTATTTTGGCGTGAGACAAATTATTTCGAATATTCGATAATCTTCCTAGCTCACTTTCGCCAACACCAATCGGATAAATTCTTTTAAACGCTTTTCCATAATCATCGATGACCTTGAATGCATCAATGTAACTTCTATCAAAATCCCCGTTAACAAAGGCGTCCAAGGAAGAGCTTAGATAATATGTCAACAAATCGATATCCTTGAGTGCTTCTTTGCTAGTATATCTTTTCTTCAGTTCTTCTTTTATTATTTCAAGGTAGCGTTTTCGATTGCTTATTTTCAGAGCCTTGTTTAATACCAATGTTCTCCAAGAAATATTCAAACCAAAAATTGATGTAATAACAAAAATAATTATGGCTACGTTGAAGATAGCGCTTAAACTGGTTTTTACCAAACTCGTTGAAACAATCCCTGAGGTGCTAAGAATGATAAGAAGCCCTAAGAAAAATATTGAGTATATGGGAATGAGAGGGACCGCCCCCGCTCTTTTTCTGGTTTCCCAATGAATAGCAAACGGAACTCCAACAAGTAAGCCTACAATAACAAGGTAAGGACCGTTACTAAAATTTGAGTTTGAAGCCATCCAGAACAAGACAGACAAGGCGATGGCTATCACGAATGAAATGCCATAGAAAAAATATGCCAAACTAAAATCCGTTAAAAGAAGCGCCTGCCCTACAAACATCATCACGAGATAAAAAAACATTAAATATGATAACCAACCTGTGAGGGTAAAACGGGTTATCGCAATAAAAGCAATAGTCAAAACTATGAAGAGAAGTACTCCGTAATCAAGATTCTTAACAAATTCCCGTCTTAGGCACTCTGATAACTTACTGAGACATCTTCAAGACTGTTCTATTTCTACTTTCTTTTTCGGTATTATGCCTTTGCATTATCGGATGCAAAAACTCAATTCGAATAATTTCTTGAAAAGCGTTTCAGCAAGGGCTTTATTAGGTGAACCGCGGAATAAGCACTCTTATGGATGAATGGATAAGTGCCTTGCTGATTCCCTATCTCACGATTTTAGCAGTGCTCGTTTTCGTGCTATTACCGCCAGTTCGGAAAGGCCTATACCTTCTACCGCTGCCGTCCAAACTCCAAAGGCTGAATTACGAACCAAAAGTTCACTACTACGTTATTTCTAGGCAAATCTTGTTATTTTTCTTTCCATTTGGCGTCGCGCTCGGTATTTTTGGGTTTGATGTAGTAAAACAGCAGCTTGCAAGTTTATTCGTTCTTGGATTATCAATCAATGTTGCTTGGGTTGCGTATTTGTCAATGGTAACAAAAGCCCGTCTTACATTGACTTTGCGGTTGATAAACTTGAAGGCAATTTAAAGTCAGAAGTACAGATAGAACCGGGTAGCGAGCATGTTCTTTATACCCGAATTTACAATTTAGGGTTTAGTACATTAAAAAATGCAATTGTTTTGATTTACCTAGGCGAAGGATTTGAAATAATTTCGGTCGATGATGACAGATATAAGCAATTAGATTTTAGCAAGTATTTTAGTCTTCAAAAGACCAATTTTGGTGCTGCCTTTCCGCCAACGCACGAAAATTACCAAAGTCTGCCGCCACAAGAATGGTTTTTGTTTCCCTTAATTATCAGAGCACCGAAATCTGAGGGCATTCGAAAAATAGAAATTCAATTATACTCTGAAACCAGTTGGGGATTAACAAAATACCCAGCCATGGTTCACGTAATAAAAAACGATTCAAATACAATTCATGCAAAATAAGAAAAGAATTGTTATTGATGACTCGGACCGTTTGAGCTGAATTATATGAGGATTGATGGATAACAAGATAATGTAACGTAAAGTCAGTTTGTTTGTTGGCTTCGGTTTTCTTTTCCTCTGGTTGCCGAGAGCACCGCGGCTACTGCGAGTATGGTTACGGAGGCGTAGAGTGCGGCTTGTATGCCTGTGATGAAAGATGCGCTTAGGTCGCCTGAGAGTTTCATGGTGCCGATGAATTCTTGGGCCGAAAGGTTGAAAGCGACAGGGTAGATGTAACTTTGTTGGATGCTGATGGTTGACACGTTTTATCTGCATTTAGAATTCGCTGGCAAAGAAGGCGGCTGGTCCGTTAACTTGCCTTTTCTGTGTACCCGATGCGGCGTCTGCTGTACGCTGGACGATTTCTTGACGGCGGGAGAAATCACTGCCACGCCCAAAGAGCACCCGCAGGTTCACGCCAAATTAAAAGCCCTCTTCGACGAGCTCGGCAAGATGTGGGAGACGGACGAAGCAAAATACGACCAATACACCATGCACACGCCCTGCCCCTTTCTCGTAAACAACGCCTGCAGCATCTACGAAATCCGACCCGGCGGCTGCCGACTCTACCCAAAAACCGCTTTTGGCATGCAAACCAAAGACTGCCCAGCGCTCACCCGATTCAAAAAACAGCGCCTCGCCCTCAAAAAAGGGAAAACCTGCAAGGAAAACTACTACTTTGTGGGGAAAACCGCGGGTTCAGCTAAAAATGGAGAAGCAGTCAAACCTGCGGTGCTAACTGAAAAACAGTTTCAAGCGTGCATCGCAAAGCTGCGAGAGGCAGGTGTCACGGATGAAGAATTAAAGCTCTTCAACGACTTCAACAAGGCACGTAAAAAATAGCCAGACGCCTATTGGGTAGGCTCAGTGACTATTTCGGCGTCTGCACAGCCGCTTTCCAGATGCGTTATCCTAACTTTTAGGTGTTCGTTGAGTTTTGCGTTGCCGATGAAGATTAGAAAGTTTTTGATTTTGGCTATGCCTTCTCCGTTTGGACTCATCTGTTCAATGTCCACTTCGTATTCGTCTCCAATTTCAAATGGGTAACCAAAACCTCTTCCGCGGTTTTTTGCGTTTCTTGGGGCTCGTTTTTTTGGGCTAATAGTGCATCTTCCTCGATTTTGACATACAAGCTGTATTTAAAAGCAAATCTTGATTCTTTAAGGTTTCCTCTCTTCGGTGTCTCAGAGGCTACATACACATTCTCTAATGGGTACCTCACCATTTAGCTGTAGGCGTAAACAACTATGGTAACTATCTTAATGCGTATTTCATGCGAAGACACGATGTCGGCGGCAAGGTCAATTTGGGTAAGCCGAGAAACAGCCGACGTCGTCGGCGCAAACGCATTTCAAATCCTCGTCAGAGCCTCAGATGCCAACATCAGGTTCTTCAGCGGGAAAGCATCAAAAAGCCTCCTAGGCGGCTTGTTTTACCTTTTAGGACACAGATTCAACGCGGAAATGACGCAGAAGCAAATCGCGATGCAACTAGGCATCTCAGAAGTTTCAGTCAGAAGATCATACAAAGACTGGCTCAACATGTACCCGTATTTTTTCATGGATTTAGCATCCAAAATGAAAGCGCCCCACACCACAACAAAAAAGAGCATGCCGAAAAAGAAACCTGCCCTCTCTGCCGAACGCCTCTACATCAAAGCCTGCGCCACGCCCTCCTTCAACGATCTGCTGCTTGAAGCCGTTGACGACTCATTATCTATCTTAAGCAAAACAGTAAAAATTGCCTTGTACAACCATCTGGAAAACAACTTCCAAATCAAAAAAGAAGATATCCCCGTTAAAATCGGTGCATTCTCAAACGCGCTTGAAGGCATATTCGGCGAAATCGGTTCAAGGCACATAGAAATCCTCATCATGAAAAAACTCTTTGAAAAACTCAAAACCAAATACAAATGGGCCGCCTTCAAATTATCCTCCCGTGAAATGCTTGCTCCAGGAGTAACCTTCAAAGGATACATCATGCTGGCTCGACAGAACTTCGAAACAAAAAACAGCGGCAAAACCGAAATAGCCCTGACTTAAAAAAACGAAATCCGCGTCTTTGAAAGAAAAAGAAGCGGCGAAAAGTCTGGGAAAACCTTTGCCGATTACGGTTTGGATGCTGAAACGCTTATGCTTACAACGGTGTTTGCGGCTTGCTTCACTTCTTCAAGCGTCATTCCCAGGTGGCTAATCGTTTCTTTGGTTTCAGGTTCGCTTATGATGTAGTCAAGCGGGTAAACTTTTTCCTGCAGAACCTTCACGTCCACGAACCCAGCCTTGCGAATCAACTCAAGGTATTTGTCTTTGATTTCGGCGCCTGAAATGCATGCCGCGTAGGCTTCAACGTTTTTCTGGATAGCTTCAGGCAACGCCTTCAACAGCACAATGTCTGAAACCATCAAGCGACCCTGTGAAGCAAGAACCCTGAAGGCTTCCTCGAAAACCCGTTTCTTGTTCGGCGCAAGGTTGATGACGCAGTTCGAAATTATCACGTCAACAGAGTTGTCTGCCACAGGCAGGTTCTCGATTTCTCCTAGCCGGAACTCGACGTTTTTGTACTTGCCTTTTGCCGCGTTTGAGCGGGCTTTATCAAGCATTTCCGCAGTCATATCAACCCCGATTACCTTTCCGCTCTCACCGACTTTTTTGGCTGCTAAGAAACAATCAAAGCCGCCGCCTGAACCCAAATCCAAAACACGCTCACCCATTTTCAGGGAAGCCAACGCCGTGGGGTTGCCGCAGCCTAAGCCAAGGTTTGCTCCGTCTGGAACCGCCTTCACGTCGGCGTCGGTGTACCCGATCATTTTGCTTACTTGCGGGTCGGCTGCTGCTGAGCAACTGCATCCGCTTGATGCGCAACTTGAACCACGGGTTTTAGCTGCTTTCGCATAACGTTTTCTAACTATTTTTTTGACTTGTTCTTCGTTCATTTTTCTGTCTCCTGTTTGGTGACTCCTTTAAGCATTGGACCAAGCGTTTTGGTTACGGCACCTGCCAGCTTTTCGGCTTTCATAAGCATGATGCAGCAGACCTCCCCGTTTTTTTCTGAGGCTACGACGGCGATTTTGTCGCTTGGTTTGAAGTTTGCTTTTTCCCGTAGGTCTTTGGGGAGGACGATTTGTCCTTTGGAATCCATTGTGACTATTGCATCTATTCTGCAGGTGTCGCTATCGCATTCAGTCATCTTTTCACCAAAACATGGAATGTGCGTTTATGGATTTAAGGTTTTCTGAAAAATAAGAAAAATCTGAATCGGCAGCTTTGTGTTGATTCTACCCAAAAAAAGAATTTTCTTACCAATCAACTTAAATATTCGCTCCCTGACCTCAATATCCCTTATTCAAGTGAGCGCCTAAGATGGATAAACCCAAACCCCGCCTTTCATGGCTCAGTAAATTCCTGACACTTTGGATATTTGTTGCAATGCTAGCAGGAGTCCTCATCGGCTACGCTTACCCGCAAACCGCCACAACCATAGGCTCACTGAGCATCGGAACAACCTCAATTCCAATCGCGGTCGGACTCATCTGGATGATGTACCCGCCGCTGGCAAGAGTCCGATACGAAGACCTAAAAAAAGTAGTCACGGCAAAAGGATCAAAAACCATGTTTGCCGAATCAATTTCACTGAACTGGGTAATTGGTCCTCTGCTAATGTTTGTTTTAGCTTGGGTGTTTCTTGGGAATTACCCTGCACTTAGAAACGGCATAATCCTCATCGGCTTGGCACGTTGCATCGCGATGGTCATCGTTTGGAGTAACCTAGCTGAAGCCGACAATGAGTGGACAGCCATACTTGTTGCGGTAAACTCGGTTTTTCAAATCGTTATGTACTCCGTTCTCGCCTTCTTTTACATAACTATTGCGAGTTCTTGGATTTCGGGAACAGGCCAAGTCGTGAACATTTCCCTGTTGCAGGTTGCTCAATCCGTGGCTATTTACCTGGGGGTCCCGTTCTTCGCGGGTGTCATAACACGCTTCTACTTCTTAAAAACCAAGGGAAAAGACTGGTACGAAAACCTGATACGAAAACTTGGGCACACCTCATTGATTGCTTTGCTGTTCACCATAGTTGTTATGTTTTCGCTTAAGGGTCAATTCATCGTGAGTTTGCCGTTAGATGTTGTCAGGGTCGCCATTCCGCTCTTGGTGTATTTCGTTGCGATGTTTTCCGTAGCTTTCACGTTAGGGTACTTCTCGAAGCTGGGCTACAAAAGAACCACCTCGCTCTCCTTCACCGCTGCAAGCAACAACTTCGAGTTAGCCATCGCCGTGGCGGTAGCGGTTTTCGGTTTAGCGTCCCAAGAAGCCTTCGCAGCCGTCATCGGCCCCCTCATCGAGGTGCCAGTTATAATTAGCCTAGTGAACGTGGCTTTATGGTTAAGAAAGAAATATTACAAAGACGAAGACTCCAATAACATTAAGGTTAAGGTGCATTGATTTGGCTAAAACAAAGGTTATTTTTTTGTGTACACATAACTCGGCGAGAAGTCAGATGGCTGAGGCTTTTCTTAGAAAGTTTAGTGGAGACCACTTCGACGTGTACAGTGCTGGGTTCGATCCTAAGCCTGTGCACCCGTACGCCGTCAAAGTGATGCAAGAAATCGGCTACGACCTATCCAAACAGCAGCCTAAGGACCTTTGGCAATTAGCAAAAAATGAATACTTTGGAATTGCAATTACTGTTTGCCGAAAAGGAGAGGAAGAAGACTGCCCGACCATCCCCGGTCCTTCAACAAGACTATATTGGAATATTGAAAACCCAAGTGCTTTTGAAGGCACAGAAGAACAAAAACTCGCTGAATTCAGGGCAATTAGAGACCAGATACAAGAGCATGTTAAGAACTTCCTTAAAGACAGGAAAATCCCTATTGCTGGAGAAGGAAACTGATTCCAATGGCAAAAACAAAAATTCTCTTTTTATGCACTCACAATTCAGCTAGGTCACAGATGGCTGAAGGATTACTCAGGCAAATCTACGGCAAGCGATACGAGGTTTTCAGCGCAGGCACGGATCCAACCCAAGTTAATCCTTTGGCAATCAAGGCTATGGCTGAGATAGGCATAGACATTTCCCGCCAACGCTCCAAAAGCATCGATGAGTTCACCGAGACAGACATTGATTTAACCGTGAGCGTTTGCCAAAGCAGCGCCAAAACCCTTTGTAAACTCTGCGGCCCCACTACGTTCATGGGCAGACCAGACGTGGTTAACGCAAACCTGCATAAGACAAAGCATTACTTGGTGCATGGCTTTGATGACCCCTCTGAAGCCGAGGGAACCGAAGAGGAAAAACTCGCCGCTTTCAGGAAGATAAGAGACGAAATAAAGAAGTGGATTACTGAAGAATTCGCCGATTTAAATTTGGAAAACTTGCATCGCGGATACTAAGCGGCTGGAATTCCGCGTTTTGAGGAAAAACGGCTGCAAGCCAGCCATTTTGCTGGAAAGGTTTATTTTGTTGCATTCTTTATTGTTGGGAACTTGCTGGCGGATAGTCATTATCCGTTGGGATGTGGTCCCTTGTGGACTGAACCGTAAGCATATACTACATGGAGGAAAAAATAGAAAATGGCATACAAGTACATAGCTGAAGAATGGGCAAACCGCGACGAAACCTTCGTTGAAGAACTCAACAGGCAACGCATGGTCCAATGGCGAAAACAGCCAGTAACCCTACGCATCGAGCACCCGACAAGGCTTGACAAAGCACGCAAATTAGGCTACAAAGCCAAACAAGGCTTCGTTGTAGCACGCACAAGAGTGCGAAGAGGCGGACTCCGAAAACTACGTCCAGTCTCAGGTAGACGACCCAAACGCATGGGTGTCGCCAAATTCAAAGCAGGCAAAAGCATCAGACTCATAGCTGAAGAACGCACGGCAAAAAAGTTTCCCAACTTAGAAGTTTTGAACAGCTACTGGGTTGGCGAAGACGGAAAACACAAATGGTTCGAAGTTATCCTAGTTGACCCACACAGTCCAGTCATACTATCTGACAAAGACATCAACTGGATAGCAGAAAAGCAGCATAACGGCCGAGTCTTCAGAAGCTTAACAAGCGCAGGCAAAAGCGTCAGAGGCTTAAGGCACCGCGGCATAGGCTCAGAGAAAGCGCGACCAAGCCACCAGAGAGGCGCAAGACATAAAGACGTACAAAGGTGGTAAAAAGATGCACCATATAAAAGCAACCATAATCAAACGTAACGGCAAAAAAGCCACTAGCCGAGGATTCAGCCTCAGCGAACTCAAAAAAGCCACCTTAACAAAACAAGACGCAAAAAAAATAGGCATACCACTCGACCTCAAACGCAAATCAGCACACGACGAAAACGTTGACACCCTAAAAGCACACAGTGAAAAAGCAAAAGCCGAAGTCAAACCAAAAGAAGCCACCGTCGCTGAACCCGCTGAGAAGAAGCCGAAGAAAAAAGCTAAAAGCTAGAAGACTAAAACATCAATCGGTGTCAAATGTCTTCTAAACTGCCAATAGCCTACGTGGATATTCGAGTATTCGCCCACGCAACCGAAGACCCTCAAAAGGTCCAAACTGCCGTACGAAACCTAATGCCAGACGAACTGGCTCAAACCATCCTTTTTGAATCATCCAATGTAACGGGGCACCATGGAAACCCCATCACAGTTGTAACCGCGCAATTAACAGACAAAAAGTTGCTTCCCAAGATGCTGGAAAAAATCGGCGCCGGCTTAAACAGCCTCGACAAGGAACAGCTATGCACCAACCTGAAAATGCATCTGGAAAAAGGCAATCTGTACCTGCGCTTCGACAAGCAAGCCGCGTTTTTGGGGCAGCTTAGATTTACGCAAAACGATCCGATCCATGTTAAGATCCACTTCAAGAACAGAACGTCCGAGCAAATAGCCGAGCTAATGAAGTCTTCGGGGATGCTGCCGTGACACGGCCCTTTGCTGACCTGCATTTACGCATCAACATAAAAGACACACAGGGGACCCAACGGCTAATCAGCAAAGCCTCACGCCTCGGGTACAAACAACTGGCTTTCCCGTTCACGTCACAGCCAAACGGAAATGAACTTGCCAGCCTCAAAGCCATGTGCCACGACGCAAACGTTGATTTTGTTTTGCGCGCTGATTTTTACCCGCGCTCCGAAATGGATTTGACGCGTTTTCTGCGCAAGTTCAGGCGCCAATTCGAAGTTATCTGCATATCATGCGACAACAAAGAAGTCGCCAGGCAAGCCGCCAAAGACAGACGCGTTGACCTATTGAACTTTAGCAGCCTTGACTATCGTAAACGGTTTTTTGACCGTGCCGAAGCCGAGTTGGCAAGCGGTTGCTTAGCCGCCTTGGAGGTGGATGTTAGGCCGCTTCTGGTTTTGGAGGGTCCGCCACGGGTTAGGCTGCTTATGAGCCTTCGACGTGAAGTCGCTGTGGCTCGGGAATTCCATATACCCGTCATTGTTTCCAGCGGCGCAGCTGAGGCGAGGCTTATGCGGACGCCCAAAGACATGGCTAGTCTTGCGTTTCTTTTCGGGTTAGACGAGGCAGCAGCCCTTGACGCCGTTTCAACTAATCCAGCGGCGATTGTTGAGCGGAACCGTGAAAAACTCAGCAGCCGCTTCGTTGCCCCAGGCATCACCGTGGTTAAGGAGGACAAGGCTTGAAGCGGGTTAAACGGCGCTACTTAGCCCTGCAAATAGACTGCGAAGTGATGCCAGGTGAACGCGAATTCATCGACGCTGTCTGGGGTTCTGTTACGCGGCTGTACGGGGAGGTTGGCGCAAGCATGACGGGGTTGGCGTTGATTGGCTTCGATGTTGAGAGGAAGATTGCTGTGGTCAGGGTTTCGCTGGTGACGTTGCCTATGGCGAGGGCTTCTTTGGCAGCCATCACAAGTCTGGTGGGCAGGGAAGCGTCGGTGCATGTTTTGGCTGTTTCAGGCACGATAAAAGCGCTATACTCGAACGTAAAATAGCTTTTGACATTTTTTTGTGTAAAGTTTTGCTTTACTTAAGACAAGACACTCCGCTTATATGTCACGTATTTCCTTGAACAAATATGCAAAATAGTTCCAGAAATGTTTATCAACCGCATGTAAACGTATATTTGTCGTTACACAACTCTTGTGGGAGAAGGGTAAACAAGACAGAGTAGTGAAAAACATGGACTTACAAGACTATTATTTCAAGATGCTCCTAAAAACGGAGCCCATAATAGATGACACTACGCTCCGAGACGGAATCCAAATGCCAGGCTTAGCCGCTTCACCCAAAGACGCCGCAAAAATAGCCCAATTCCTCGCCGACGTAGGCGTCGAACGCATCGAAGTCTTCCACTATCAAGAACCCGACAAAAAAGCAGCCAAACTCATCGCAGACCTAAACCTAGACCTGCGCGTCGCAGGCTGGTGCAGAGCCGTAAAAGAAGACATTGACAGCGCGGTTGCATGCGGATTCAAAGAAGTAGGCATCTCCCACCCAGTTTCAGATTTGCATTTTAGAGCGAAATGGCCTGAAAAAACCAGAGAACAAATCTTAGCCAACATAGTCAGCGTCGTTGAGTACGCGGCTAAAACTTGCGGTCTACGCACTTTCGTCCACGGCGAAGACAGCACCAGGGCAGACTGGGAATTCGAGAGAAAACTAATCAACGCCGTCGCCGACGCAGGAGCCGAATGCTACCGAATATGCGACACAGTCGGCATAGGATTATCAGACCCCACCGCACCCCTACCTAACGGTATTCCAGCCAAAGTAGTCGCCATCAAGAAGGAAACCCGAATGCCCGCCATAGAAATCCACGCGCACGACGACTTCGGAAACGCCGTTGAAAACACCATGGCAGCGGTGAAGGCAGCTTCAGGAGTATGGGACAAAGTCTACGTCAGCACAACCTACTTAGGCATAGGCGAACGAGCAGGCAACGCTGAAACCGAAAAAGTACTCCTAAACCTGTACCTACATCACGGAGTCAAAAAATACGAGGGCAAAACCCAGAAACTCAAAGCGACAGCTGACTACATCGGCAAAGCAACAGGCTACGTTGTTCCCCCGAACAAGGCAATCGTTGGGGACTACGGTTTCGCGCATGAGTCAGGCA
The DNA here is from genome assembly GCA_963780185.1 of Candidatus Bathyarchaeota archaeon. Lineage (GTDB taxonomy): Archaea > Thermoproteota > Bathyarchaeia > Bathyarchaeales > Bathycorpusculaceae > Bathycorpusculum. The sequence continues at coordinate 708,896 of CAWABA010000006.1, forward strand.
TCCACACACACGGCGTCCTAAGTGACCCATGGACCTATGAGCCTTACCCGCCAGAACTGGTCGGCAACACGCGGCGCCTCACCATCGGGAAACAGTCGGGAAAAGGCATAATCAAACATAAGATAACCGAGCTCGCAGGATCCGAGCCCGATGACCAAACAGTAGCCACCGTGGTTGAACGTGTCAAAGAAATCTACGCCAACGGCAGACGCGCATCGCTTAAAGAGGAAGAATTCAAAAAAATCCTACGCATTCTCGCAATATTGCCCAATGGCACAACCGCCTAACCAACCCTCCTTGTTTGACTCTTCAGCCCTGTCTTCAAGCGTAATGCCAAAAAGCAATTTAGACAAACCCTGATCAACGGCCTTTCTGCAATATCCTTAATAATTAGGTCAGATGTGACTATTTATGGTGATATTAAGTGGAATCTGGAGTTGAAGTAAAAAAAGTGGATGAACAAGGTCGATTCATCCTGCCCGCAGATTGGCGTGAAGCAGAACTCACCGAAAGCAGAGAAGTCTACGTCATCAAGAGAAAAGGATACCTCAAGCTAATTCCCAAGCGCAAAGTGGATCTAACCGAATACTTTGACAAAGCTGACTTAGGCGTGGAAGCCATCGGAAGCTGGAAGCAGTTCGAAAAGAAGTTTTACGAGGCATAACATGAAATTTTTAGATGCAAACATTTTCATTTACGCATATTACAAACCCAAAAAACCGCTAAGCCAAAAAGAAATGGACATGAAAGAGCAAGCGAAGCAAATAATTGTAAACATATCGGAAGGCAAAGAAAGCGTTCTAACGACTGTTGTTCACCTGTCTGAAGTGGTTAATATTTTGAAGCATGGTATGAGACTTGATCAAGTGACCGCCATAATCCAAGGGTTGTTTATGCTTGATAACGTCAGAGTAATTGACGTTACTCGTGACGCCTACTTCGCAGCTAACGAATTAGGCGTTGACCTAAGGCTTGATGCTAACGACGCCTTAGCCGTTGACGTTATGAAACTGAATAAATTGAAAGAAATATATTCATTCGATGAAGACTTCGACAAAATAGAAGGAATCAGAAGACTCCCGTTCATTTAAACCCAAAAAACTAGCCTTAACTTCTAAAAGAAAGGTGAAAGTGTTAGGCTGGCTCGCATTTTTGTATGAGCCGTGCCCAGTTTTCGTCGGTGAACTTTTGCATTGCGTCTATGACATGTTGGTTCTGCGGTGTGAAGAGGTGTCTGAACCTGCCTTGTCCCGCAAGGTAGTCTTTGACTGGTTTCTTCTTTTGTGGTGCGAGTTGGATGAGTTTGCTTGGCGTTGAGAGTTGGCGTTTGCCGTTTACTGCTTCCCAAACTGGGAAAACGCATGTTTCAACGGAGAGTTTTGAGTACTCCATTGTTTTGCCTGGTTCTGTACGCCAACCTCTTGGGCAGGGCGCGAAAACATGCATGAATGCGGGTCCTTCAACTTCGAGGCCTTTGCGGACTTTGGTCATCATGTCTTTCCAATAGTAAGTGGTTGCAGTTGCTACGTACGGCATGTCGTGGGCTAGCATGATTTCCGTAATTGGTTTTTTCTTTTCAAGTTTGCCAGGTATTATTTTTCCTGCGGGGGTGGTTGTGGTTGCTGCGCCTGTCGGTGTAGCGCTGCTTCTTTGTATACCCGTGTTCATGTAGCCTTCGTTGTCGTAGAGGATGAAGAGGAAATCGTGTCCACGTTCAACAGCGCCTGAAAGGGCTTGCAAGCCAATATCGCAGGTTCCGCCGTCACCTGCCAATGCAATAATGTCAATGTGCTCCTGCGTGATTTTGCCTTTCTTGCGCATGATTTTCAATGCGGCATCGATACCTGAAGCGTTCGCAGCGGCGTTCTCGAAAGCCGTGTGCAGCCAAGGCAGCGCCCAAGACGTGTACGGGTAGATTGAGCCGACGATTTCCATGCAGCCAGTTGCTTGAGTCACAATTGTGGGTCCCCGCGTGGCTTTCATTATGAGCCGCAGGGTTGATGCTGGTCCGCAGCCTGCGCACGCTCGGTGACCTGACAGGAACACGTCCGGTTTAGACGCAATATCTTTTGCTGTGAACTTCCATTCTTGTGTTGTCAACTTTTTTCTCCTCCATCTACTCCATTAGTCCTAGGAAACGCACCGTTTCGCCGATGTTTCCTGTCTTGTTAATCTTCAACAGGTCCTCGTAGATTTTTCGTAGCTCATGTGGGTTTGTGTCTCTTCCGCCGAGCCCGAAAATGTAGTTCACAATAGTCGGGTGGGCTTCTGCATCATAGAGTGCGTTTCGAACTTCGTTAAAGACGGCGCCGCCGAAGCCGCCGAAACTCATGCTTTTGTCCATGACAGCGACGGTTTTGACGTTTTTGAGTGCACTTCGAAGCTGTTCGAAGGGGAACGGTCGGAAAGTGCGTATCCGCAGAACGCCTGCTTTGATCCCTTCTTGCCTGAGTTGGTCAACAATCACCTTTAATGTACCGGCTGTTGAGCCGACGACGACAATCGCGATTTCAGCGTCGTCAAACCGGTAAGTGTCGACGAGCCCATCACCGTAGTTTCTGCCAGTGAGCTTAGCATATTCAGCGTTGACCTCCTGTATCTTCTTGACGGCGTTTCTCATGCCTTCTTCCTGTTGCCTCTTAAATTCAAAGTAGTAGTTCGGCGACACGTTTGGCCCCATGGTCATTGGATTCGCAGGGTCAAGCTTGTACGGCACCGTTTTCCCCTCATGAGTGAACACCATTGGCAATTGCCGTTCTCCGACAAACTGCTTAATCGGGTCGTCTCCGAGGACGGTTACGTTTTCAAGAGTGTGGCTAATCGTGAATCCATCTAAACCCACAATTACAGGCAGCGAAACCTCAGCGTCCTCAGCTATCTTGAATGCTTGAATGATGCTGTCGTATGCTTCTTGGGCGTTTTCCACGTAAATCTGAATCCAGCCGCTGTCGCGCTCTGCCATGCTGTCAGATTGGTCGCCGTGGATGTTCAGCGGCGCGGACAAGGCGCGGTTTGCAACCGCCATCACAACTGGCGCCCTGAAACCTGAAGTCACAAAGAGCATTTCATGCATCAACGCTAACCCCGCGGATGCGCTAGCAGTGAAGGTTCGTGCTCCCGTCGCGGCTGCGGCGAGGCAAGCGGTCATGGCGCTGTGTTCTGATTCGGTGCAGATGAACTCAGTTTGGACTTCGCCGTTGGCTACGTACTCGCTGAATTTTTCAACTATGATTGTTTGGGGCGTGATCGGGTAGGCGGCGACAACGTCGACGTCGCATTGTTTCGCTGCCAGAGCGACTGCTTCATCGCCGTTGAGTGCAATGGTTTCCTGTTTCGGTTTTTGGGTCATTTTGATTTTCCCTCTTCTTGTTGCGGTAACTTCATTGTTATTGCTTTAGTGGGACACTCGTTTGCGCATATTCCGCAGCCTTTGCAGAAGTTCATGTCAAACCAGATGTCGCCTTTTTCTGGAGCCCATTTGATTGCGCCTTCTGGACAAAACATCACGCACGTTAAGCATTTAGTGCATTTTTCTACGTCTCTGACTGGGTAGTAGGTTTTCCAGTCTCCTGTAAAGAAGCCGACGCTTGACTTTGAGCAAACGCCGCCGATGGCGAGTTCTTTCCAACTTCTCTCTTTGCTCATTCACTCTTAGCCTCCTTGTAAGCTTCATTAACCACCGCAAAGTTTTTTTCAGCCAAATCTGTCCTGAAACGTCTGTTCAACGTTTTCTTTATGCCCTCCATTGTGACGATGCCGGTTGCTTTGGCGACGCATCCGAGAAGCGCCGTGTTGGTTATCGGTGCCCCCAAGATTCTTATGGAAATTTCGGTGGCTGGAACTGTCCAAACTTTGATTTTTGTTACTTTGAGTTTGGCTTTTAGGATGGCTGGTTCCTCGGCTGAGTTAATAATCAATATGTCGTCGTCGCTGTTTAACCCGGCTGCCACTGGAACTGACTTCAGCAGGGTGTTATCTAACACTACGGCAACGTCGGGCTCGTAAATTGCGCAGTGTAACCTTATCGGTTCAAAGCTTATTCGTGTAAAAGCTGTTACTGGTGCGCCCATTCGTTCGGGTCCAAATTCGGGAAATGATTGAATGTATTTGCCTTCGTCAAGGGCTGTTCTTGCCAGAAGTTCGCTGGCTGTCCATGCTCCTTGACCGCCCCTACCGTGCCACCTAAACTCCATCATTTTCTTCAAATAATCCTCTCCCCTAGAGTGGTTCAGTAAAATAAGTAAATACCTTCATATAGATTTTCCTAGATAAAAGGGTTAAATGCGGTGTTTTATGTAAAAAATCGGTTTTTTTAAGTTGACAAAGTTACTCTATTGCGTACATTTAGTAAGCTGTTTGAACTGAAGTTGTTGACCCGGCGTTGTTTAAACCGGGGCGATTTTTGGCAAGTTATCAATATCTGCTTCATGGGGAGTTAGCAATAAAGTTATATCTGCCCCATTCTTCTAGAGGCGGTACCTTTAGGGATTTCAAGCAAAGGATGGGCGAAGGGGCAATGGCAGACGTAGTTTTAACTGCTGATAGAACTTTAATGAGCAATTATCATAACAACGAATTCTTGGGTTTCGGTACTTGTGCCCCTCCAAATTTTATTCCAGAATGGCTCTATAGCTACCTATTCTTTCCACCGCTAAAATCAAGCAAAGGCCTCCCGAAGGCGGCTCCTTATGGACTTCGGAAAACCGAAGCTCAACTTCTCAAAGAAGGCTTCGAAGTGGAAACAGTAAGCCCAAGCAATCTCGGCAGCCACCTGAAAGACGCCAAGGTTCTTGGAATTCACACGATGGATCCCTTCGGGTTAGGTCCCGCTTCCTCGACACTTGCCGCGCTATTCAAGAAGGAACCGTACCTAGCAAAACATTTTTCCGCTTTAATGAGAAGCCCAGCCGTTCAAAAAGCAAAACAAAACGGCTGCAAAATAATTGTCGGCGGACCCGGCGCATGGCAGTTCCATTACCGTGAAAAAGCCGTCAAAGACTTCGGCATAGACTGCATCCTTGAAGGCGAAGGAGAAAACGTCGTCGGCAAAATCTTCAAGGCGGCAATCGAAGGGCAAGAAATCCCAAGCCACTACGAAACCGGAGTCGACGAAACGCCCACTTTAGAGGAGATTCCCGACATTGTTAATCCATCGATTAACGGTTTAGTTGAGATTGGAAGAGGCTGCTGCAGAGGCTGCCAATTCTGCAACGTCACCCTGAGGCCGCTACGGTGGTACTCCATCGAGAAGATTAACCGTGAACTAAGCGTTAACATGGACGCAGGAAACCAAGGGGTCTGCCTCCACTCGGAAGACGTTATGCTCTACGGCTCCAAAAACACCACGCCCGACGCGGAAAAACTCGTCGAGCTCCATGAACTAGTAACTAAACGATGCAACGACCTTAGCTGGAGCCACTGCTCCCTCGCCGCTGTGGCGTCAAATCCTAAGCTTCTCTCAAAGCTGTCCGAGCTTATCTTGCAGAATCAGAATTGGTGGGGTGCCGAAATAGGCATAGAAACTGGTTCGCCTGAAATAGCCAAGAAAATTATGCCTGCGAAAGCTCATCCTTTCAGCGCTGACAACTGGCATGACGTTGTCGTCCAAGGCATGGGGGTAGCTCATGACAACATGCTGGTTCCCGCCTGCACCATTATCGTGGGGTTGCCTGACGAGCAGGAATCAGACATCCTTAAAACGATGGATTTAATCGATGACCTCAAAGACATGCGCTGCCTCATCGTGCCGCTTTTCTTTGTCCCGCTGGGGCATTTGACAAGCGAAGACTGGTTCACAAGAACTAAACTAAACGAGCTTCACAAGAAGCTGCTGATTCAATGCGCTGAACGCGACTTCCGCTGGGTTGACTCCCTGATCGACATATCTTTTTCAGGGAAATGGTACCAACACATAACCAAAGAATTCTACAAAGGCTTCTCAGCAATCGCCAAACGCAAAGTACGCCAAATCGAGTAAGCGCCCACGGAACGCTGCGGAGGCGGATTTCCCTTCGTAATAGCCTACGCTAAAAACCTCGAAATAGCTCTTCCATGCCAAAAAGACACGCCGAACCCCAAATAATCCAAACCTAAACAAACAACTAGGCCAAAAAAATAGCAATATTGAAGACAGACAATCGCTCGCAGTCTCTAAACATAAGAACCTTAAACGAAATCAGGGTAGCCAACAATTTTTAAAGGGGAATTTTTTACATAAATTTATTAGCACTGATATTCAACAGGTAAATTGGTATGTCTTGAAATTTAGTCGAAGTCTTGGAGCGTTACTTATCGCAGCCATAGCCGTTACAATCGGCGTCGTCGTTTTCCAACAGTTAGCTATGAAACCAGCGAACAGCGTTACCCCCTCAACGGCAGTTCTTGAGCCTGCAGCACCTGGCTACATCGGAAACAGCAGCATCTACCTAATATCGGCAAAACCATACTACGGCACCTACCAGAGAACAACGGTATTCATGATAAACGTAACTGTCAGAAGCGACTACACACTTCAACAGCCGCCTCCGAACACTTATCCACCTGAGGTTAACGTCACCTACTTCATTTTGTATGCTAAGCTCTACGATATAAAAGGCGCTCAGATTAATTCTACCTTGTATACGCCGAGCGGTCCCCCTTCTCTTTATTGGCAGGTCTTTTTGAACGACGGTCAAACCACGTCGTTGACTATCTACATGGCTACGAACAATCGCGATGTTGACCATTACACCTTAACCTTCGGATATCTGGGAGGTATCCCCGTAGGTTAACGGCGGCCTGACTTCCTCAGCGCTTAAGAGACTTTCACACAATCTGAAGTATGTATGAATTCATTGCAAAAGTTTATGGGCCCCATTTTCATTTAATTATTTCAATACTTTTCGAGAGTATTTAGTCAGGCGATTTGATTATTTTTTGTATAAAATCAACATTTTGCTAGTTCTTCACACAAAACTATTGCTGCAATTAATACTGGTTCCGCATGTTTTTATTCTCTTTTTTTGTCAAATTGCGTGTTTTAGAAATTTTTAGCAAGTGTAGTTTGCGGTTGTGCATGAACCAATTCAACGCTTTGCCCACGCCGAGTTCCACAAACGGGTACACCCCCATCGAATATGCAACCATAAAGGCGGGGAACACCCAGAAAGGCAATCCGCTGGCTGCTGCAAACCCGTACAGAAATAGGTAGGTTTGACTGAAAAACAGCAGCGGAAAACTGAGGCATCGCACATAGAAACTCAAACGCCACACTTGCTTGAAATTGAAGAATTCAAATGCAAAAGCAAATAGCAGAAAATCAAAGCCTGTCAACACGAAAGCGAGAACCGGATTCCCGCTTCCCATGCCTATGAAGCAGGCGGCAAGGTCTAAAGCTACAAAAACAAAGAAGAGGCTTTTATTCAATCTTGGCACCTTAATGTTCTTAGCTATAGGCTCCGTCTCGATTTTGCAATCCTATTCTTTTGTCGTGTAATTATAGTTTTGCGAATTCAGCCTTCATATTTTGTTAATCCCGTGGTTTTGCTCGAAAGGCATCCCAACCTGAATGACTAAAAACCTCTGAGCCGCTTGCATGTTGACTGCACGGTTCAACAGTCTTTTTCAGGCGTATGGCTATGCTTAAATAGTATATTGGAACTGAAAAGTTGAATAAGGGCTTTATGTTGCGCCGTCGTGGCTCAGCCCGGTAGAGCGGCTGGCTGTTAACCAGTCGGTCAAAGGTCCGAATCCTTTCGACGGCGCCACTTTTTCCAGTTACGCATTTGTGACGTCGCTTTTCTACCTCAGCCTGTCACAGCAAGCGGTTCACCTCTAAGGGGAATCGGCATGGTGCTTTCGGGTCAGCTGCTTTTTGAAAACAATAATACTAAGATTTCGCTTTTTTTTAAAGGGCTTCTTGTTGATTCGCATTATGAATTGAGCATCTATAGCTTCGCTTCATACAGGATATATATTGATTTTGCTATTTGAAATTGAAGGTTTACCTATGGCTGAAAACGCAAGAATACTCCTAATAGACGATGACAAAAACATCCGTCAAACATTAGAAATTGTGCTTAAAGAAGAAGGCTACTTTGTTGACACGGCTGAGAACGGAAAAGAAGCCGTCGAAAAATCTTTTGCCAGCTTCTACAACCTTGCAATCGTAGATTGGCGCTTGCCCGACATCGACGGAACAATACTCATAACCCAGCTTAAAGAAACAACCCCGAAAATGGCGAAAATAATGCTCACAGGTTACCCTTCAATGAATAACGCGATAGAAGCAGTGAATCAGCGTGCCGACGCTTTCCTGGTAAAACCAGTCGACGTTGAAGAACTGCTCAAGAAAATCCATGAACTTCTCTTACTGCAACAGGAAAACAAAGAGTTCTGCGAAACCAAAATAGTTTCATTCATCGAGACAAGAACCAAACAGATCCTCCAAGAAGACGGCATGTAACCTGAAAAACAGAACCCCTTCTATTCTCCTTTGAACCAGCGAAGATTTCTTTTCCGAATAATGCCTGCAAATTCTGCAGTACGCCAGTTCAAGACGACGCAACATTCTGTCTCGGATGTCAACGGGGTGTAAAATGAAGGCAAAGTTACCGTTTTTTAGTCTTAAGAACTACAAGTCAGTTCGCCTAACACGAGAAAACAGGTACTTGCACTTTGTTTTTGTCAAAATAACAATTTGCAGCGAAAGGACAGAATGAATTATATAAGAATGCCGTCGCAAGCTTGAAATTTGCATAATCTGGGGCTAAAATTTTTTCAACAGCCGATTACTTTAAATGCAGCATTTAATAATAAAGGCGAAAATGGAGTCAAGAAACCTGACCGTACAGTGGGTTTAAGCTGAGAATCTGAATGCACGCTAAAAAAAATATAGAACTTCCAAACGATGCTTTCTTAGAGTTGAATGTCTCTATTAATATCGGGGTTGTTCCAGACTAGGTATCCTGAGGTTTTGGCGAGGTTATTTGGAAAAAACTACTTCTATGCCCGTTAACGAGGTCTTTGACGCACTGCAAACGTCAAAGAACGGTTTGACCTCCGAGGAAGCAAAGCTTCGCCTAAAAAAATATGGTTATAACGAGCTCGTGGAAAAAAAGCAAGCCCCACTCATCTACAAGTTCATTCGCCACTTAAGAGACCTATTCGGAATACTTCTACTCGTCGCAGCAGCCCTCTCATTCCCCACCAACCCCACGCTTGGCTTAATCATCGTCGCAGTCGTTTTCGTTAACATTTTCGTCGGCATATTCCAAGAATCCCGCGCTGAAAAAGCCATGGCGACCCTGAAAAGTTGGATGCCGCAGTTCGCAAAAGTAATCCGAGACGGTGAAGTTAAAAAAATTTCTGTAAAAGAAATCGTTCCAGGCGACCTCGTCATTTTAGAAGAAGGCGACCGCGTACCAGCAGACGCACGACTGATAGAAGCCTTCGAATTATGGACAAATAACGTTCCACTAACAGGTGAATCTGAACCTCAACCGCGAGTCGCGGAAGCCGTAGATGTCGTTGAGAGCGCTTACTTGTATGCTCCTAACCTTGTTTTCATGAGCACAAGCGTGGCGAAAGGTCAAGGAAAAGCCATTGTTTACTCAACAGGCATGGATACGCAGTTTGGAAAAATCGCACATTTAACTCAGACAATCCATGAAGAAGAAAGCCCGCTGCAGAAAGAAATCGCCTTGACCGCAAAGTACGACTTCACGATTGCCGTTGCTGTGGGAGTAGTTTTCTTTGCGTCAAGTTTTCTTTTCCTCCATGCTTCTCTTGCAACCAGCATACTTTTTATGATCGGAGTCATGGTGGCATGCGTCCCCGAAGGGCTCCAGGTAACAGTGTCAAGCGCCTTAGCCATCAACGTCCTCAAAATGGTCAAACAAAACGTTCTGGTAAAACGTCTATCTGCAGTTCAGACTTTGGGCAGCGTCACCGTAATCTGCACAGACAAAACAGGCACGATAACTAAGGGCGAAATGACCGTTAACAAACTTTGGGTTTACGATTTTGTAATTGACGTTTCGGGAACAGGGTACATGCCCGAAGGCGACTTCACTGTAAACGGTCAGCCGCTGGAGCCAAAGCAAGCGGCACCCATGGAAAAACTAATTGAAATCGCTGCCTTATGCAACGGAGCGAAAGTTGACCCGCCTTCTGACAGAAACAGAAACTGGAGCGTCATAGGCGACCCCACAGATGGCGCCTTGCTTGTGGCAGCTCTTAAATCCAGCGTGAACATCCAGGATGAATCGGCTAAGAAGCCAACGATTGACATCTTGCCCTTCAGTTTTGAACGCAAACGAATGAGCACCATTCACTGCTTTGAACGGCGACGTGCTGGTTTACACGAAAGGTGCGCCGAGGAACGTGTTGGATGTCTGCACCAAGGTGCTTGTCGGCGGCAAAATTGAAGAGTTAAACCATGAAAACATGATGTACATTGAATCCAGCATTCTTGAGTTCGCCAGCCAAGGCTTACGAGTCATCGCGGCAGCTTACAAAAAAATGAAAAAATCCGAGTACAACAAGGATGAGGCCGAAAGGGACTTAATTTTCGTTGGTTTAGCAGCGATGCGTGATCCGCCGAGGATGGAAGTCAAAGATGCAGTTTCCAAGGCTAAGCAGGCTGGAGTCAAAACAGTCATAATCACAGGCGACTATGGTCCAACGGCTGAGGCCATCGCCAAAGAGGTTGGAATTGTCGATCGGGATTGCTGCCAAGTTATTCGCGGGGTAGATCTTGACGATTTAAGCGATCAAGCCGTCATCGATGAAGTGAAGAAAGGAAACGTAATTTTCGCCCGCGTTTCACCGGAGCAAAAACTGAGAATAGTCACGGTTCTCAAGCACAGCGGAGAAATCGTCGCGGTCACAGGCGACGGAGCAAACGACGCCCCCTCACTTAAGGAAGCTGACATCGGCGTAGCCATGGGCCTTTCAGGCACCGATGTAGCCCGCGAAGCCGCAGACATCGTTCTGCTAGACGACAGCTTCGCCTCCATCGTGAAAGCCATCGAATCTGGCAGAGCAATCTACGAGAACATCCGCAAATTCATCGTTTACGTCTTCTCACACAACTGGGCTGAACTAATCCCATTCATACTCTACGCCGTCATAGGCATTCCACTGCCGCTGCTCGTGCCGCAAGTCTTAGCCATCGACCTAGCCATAGACGTCATACCCTCGTTGGCGCTAAGCCGAGAGCCACCTGAAGCAGGAATAATGGAGGAACCGCCCAGAAGCATAAAAGAACGATTGTTCACACGACGGGTTCTTCTGCGTTCAGTATTCATCGGAGTCATCATCGCCGCGGGAGCCATGATCGGATGCATTGCAGCTTGGACGCAGGGCGGATGGCACTTAGGAATGCAATTAGCCGCCAACAACCCGGTCTACATTAAAGGCGTAACTTTGACTTTCTCAGGCATCGTGGTAGCTCAAGCAGGCAACGTTCTCGCATGCAGAACCAGCAAGCAATCAACCTTCAAAGCAAGTCTCAAAACCAACAAATGGATAATCTTCGGCATCATATCGCAAATCAGCATCCTTTCACTGCTTGTTTACCTGCCAATAATGCAGCATATCTTCACGACATCAGCGTTGACTCTTGGCGACTGGGGGTTTTTGGTGTCGCTGGCTGTGATTGTTGTTTTCGCTGAGGAAATACGGAAGTTCTTCAGCCGAAGATTCAGTAAAACAAGCGCTGAAGCCCTTAAAATCCATGATCATACTTGAAAAGCGTGACTTAAGAATTTGGCTAAAATAAGGGTCAAGATTAGGGAAGAAAAGATGCGGGTTTTAATTGAGGGTTTTGGTCCTGAGTTCTATTCTGATGTTGTACATTACTACCCCGATTGAGGCGAAGATTGCGGCTATTGAGGCTATTTCAATTATTCCAAACATATTTTCACCAATCCATTTTATAATTAGTTACTTGCCCAGCAGGATATAAATATGGTTATGATTTGTTCATAATTATTTCATAAAACCTAAACATACGTCTAAAAACTAAGCAGAAAATTTATATGGAATAACAACCATTACTCTTCAACCTAAAAAAAACAGAAGGAAAAAGAAATGAAAGCCTACATACTCCTAAGCACAAAGCCCGGCACATCTCTGGAAGTTGTCCAAAAACTAAGAGAAAGAGTGAAAGAAACAGTCACCGCAGACGCCATATTTGGCCGATACGACGCTATCGTCATATTGGAAGCACCAGCGCTCGAAGAAATCAACAAGGTCGTTTACAAAATAATCGAAAAAGACCCCAACGTTATTCGAACAGAGACATCCATCGTGCTCACACCCATGTAGCACCGAGATGGAAGCCGGCAAAACCCAATTTTTTCTTTTTTAATATTAAAAACAATGGCTTTTGAGATGAAAATAAATAAAAATTAGCGTTTTGCGCTGATTATGGCGTTGTTTGATCGTTTTCCTCTAGTAGGCATTTTGGTCCTTTGTGGGCTTTGAGGACAATTGAGCTTACAGTACTTTTTACGCCTTTTATTTTCATGATTCTGTTCTTGAGAACGTCTCGGAATTCTTCTATATCGGCGGCGGACACCAAGGTTACGATGTCGAATTCGCCTGTGACTTCGTATAGTTCTTCAAGATGTTCTAATTGGGCAAGCGCTATTAAGACGCTGTCCATTTCTGGGGATTCCACAAATATGTCTACGAATGCTAGTAGTCTTGGCATATGGGTCTCTTTCCCATTGAACATGAGTTGCGGATATTTATAGTTTCGCTTGCCATGCAGACACCATATTCATTGTTAACGTGACAATTGCACAGCAATTTCGTTGAATACTGGACATGCGTTAAAATAAGCCACCGCCAACATTCTAGCGCCAAGCCACCTCCACGCAACATGCGCGTTAACCGTTAACGGTGAAATTGCCGTAGACAGAGGGGTAGCCTCTTATCAGTAGCAAGTTAAGTTGCAAAACATCCACGTACGGGTTGCCAAAAACCCAGAAAACGCCCTGTTTGTTCTGATCAACTATGTTCGTCAAAGCGTCAGCAGAGATGCCTGTTGCGTTGCTTATTGCGGGTATCTGCGAAACTGCGTCTTGGAGCGTTATGTCTGGATCTACACCTGAAGCCGAAGGGTTCGCGGTTGCGGTTTCGTTTCTTGTGTGGAAGAACATGGGTGAGGTGAAGGTTTGGGCGATTAGGTTTGATCCGACGGTTTGCCCGTTAAGTTTGGCGGGGCTGCCGTTTGCTTGGTAGGGGAAGAAGGCTTGGCCTATGCCTGTGATTAAGAACGGGTAAGCTATCCCGCATATCAGCAGCGAAACCAGCGCTAATCCGATGATTGGTTTGAAGTTCCATTTTTCTTTTGTTGTTTCAGTCATGACGGTTTTCTCCTAAATATGAAAAACTCCGGTAAGAAGCAGGTCGATTAGTTTGATTCCTATGAATGGCACGATAACTCCGCCCACACCATAAATTAAGGTATTTTTCAGAAAGAGCTCCATTGTGCTGGTAGGTTTGAAGTTGATGCCGCGCATTGCGAGGGGAATTAGAAGCGGAATAATTATGGCGTTAAAGATGAGAGCTGACAGCACTGCGCTTTGCATGCTGCCTAAACGCAGAATGTTAAGGCTGCTTAGCTCTGGAAGGGCGGTTGCAAAGATAACTGGCATAATCGCGAAGTATTTTGACACGTCGTTGGCGATGCTGAAAGCTGTTACAGCGCCTCTGGTCATCAGCAGTTGCTTTCCTAACATGACTACGTCGATTATTTTTGCTGGGTTCGATTCTAAGTCCACCATGTTTGCGGCTTCTTTTGCGGCTTCAGTGCCCGAGTTCATGGCTAAGCCAACATCTGCGGCAGAAAGTGCTGGCGCATCGTTGGTTCCGTCGCCGATCATGGCAACAATTCTGTTTTCAGCCTGTTCTCTTTTCGCTATCTTGTATTTGTCTTCAGGTTTAGCCTGTGCAACGTACTCGTCGATTCCCACCTCGGAGGCTATGTTTTTTGCAGTAAGAGGCTGATCCCCGGTAATCATTACGGGGCGGATTCCCATGACTTTGAGAGCCTGAATCTTGTCCTTAATGCCTACTTTAAGCACGTCTTTGAGTCTGATTATTCCTATAGCCACACCGTTGCGCATGACAGCGATAGGAGTTTCTCCAGCTGCAGAAATCCCTTCGACAATTAGGTCATAATTCTTAGGAACATCAGTAGCCAATTCTTTGATTGATTCGGGAGCGCCCTTTACAATGTTAATTTCTGATTCAAGCGTGTCAGCTTGGGTTTCTGCCGCTGCTATAGAGGCTTTTCGTCTAATGCGCATTCTCTCTCTTCCCGACTTATCGCCTTTTGGCAAGGTGAGACCCAAGTGCGCTATTTTTACTCCGCTTGTTCGGGTGACGGCTGAGAACGCCTCCACTTCTGACGTTGCTAGTGAGTTGAGTTCGTTTGGAACGAACCCTTTTTCGTATGCAAGCCGCAGTATGCTTCGTCCTTCTGGGGTATCGTCATGCCAAGAAGACAAGAATGCTGCTTCGCCGACGTCTTCTTCAACGCATCCTTCGAAAGCGATGAATTCTATGGCTTGCCGGTTGCCAACGGTTATGGTGCCTGTCTTATCTAGAAGCACCACGTCTGCGTCTCCCGCGGTTTCTATTGCTCTACCTGATTTTGCTACGATTTTGTTCTTGTAAAGTCGGGTTATGCCTGAGAGTCCGATGGCAGGTAGCAAGGCGCCTATGGTTGTAGGAAGAAGACAAACATATAGTGCGATCAGTACTGACAGGTCTGCGTCCAGACCAAGCGTTATCGACGTTCCCAGCAGTGCAAGTATGATTATGGTGAATATGGCGGTTAGTCCGATAAGCACCATGGTTATTGCCACTTCGTTTGGAGTCTTTGGCCGCTTGGAGGATTCCACCATCTTGATCATTTGATCGATGAAGGTTTCTCCAGGATTAGTTGTAATCTTAGCTGTCAAGGTATCGCTTGCAAGACGTGAGCCGCCGATAAGGGAGTCTCCAGGCGCCTTCCTAACGGGGGCTGATTCGCCTGTGACGAGTGATTCGTCAACCATTGCGATTCCCTCGATTACGTCTGCGTCTAAGGGAACAACATCACCCGCCTCAATGAGGACAAGGTCGTCCTTTTCTAAGTTCAGTCGATTTCACTACCACTATCTTTCGAGTCCATCCCTCAGTAACTATTTTTTTGCTGGATACTTCTGTTTCCAGTTTCCGCAGGCTTCCAGCCGTGCTTTTTGCCTGTTGCTCTGCAAGCGAATCAGACAGCGTGCTAAACCATACCGTAAGCAGAAGGATGGCGGCGACTTCGACGTAGAAGATTTGTAGGCTAGGGTGAGCCACTGGAACGAATATCCGTGGGTCTATAGCCAGTGCGGCCACGATGAAGAAGGTGATTTCTACAATCAACATCACTGGGTTCCTAAGTAAAGATTTAGGGCTCAGACGAACTACAGAGTCAACTAGCACTTTCCTGGAGAAAACTGTTCGAGTTCCAGTAGGCGCCGATTCCTTGACTGGCACTTGTTCTGCGGGTTTTTCAGTAGTCAAAAGCCATTCACCAACCCTTTAAAGAAGGATGCTATCGGTCCAATCGCCAGAAACGGGAAGAAAGTAAGCACCACGAGTATAATGATGCTGGCAATCAAGACTACCGTGAATATCAAAGTGTCAGTTTTCAGACCCGAGGTTGTGCCGCCGCGTTTTCTGCCGATCATTGAACCTGAAAGAGCCAACAATATGAATATCGGAGCATAACGTCCGATGAGCATGACTATGGCGGTCGCTATGTTGAAGAACGGCGTGTTGGCTGAGCCGCCTAAGAAGTCTGAGCCGTTGTTGGCTGCGGCGCTGGTGAATTCCCAGAGGACCTGCGTGTACCCTACAGAGTTTCCACCCACCCCTATCGCCGAGACCGCACCCGACGCGTAGGCGACTACGGTGGGAATAAGTATAATCATGGGGTGAATAAGGAAAGCAACCATCACAAGCTTAACGTCGCGGCCTGTGATTTTCATCCCTAAGTATTCAGGAGTTCTTCCAGACATTAAGCCGACGATGAACACCGTAATTATAATGTACATAACCATGTACATCAGGCCTACGCCTTTACCGCCGGGGATAGACTGGATAAACATGCCCAAGAACCCAGAAAGTATCGTCAAAGGATGGTTTCCCAGCAGCGCCGAGTTCAGCGAGCCTGTTGTGGCAACCGTTGTTGTGACGGTGTAAAAGCTGGACATAAATCCGCCGAATCTTACCTCTATGCCTGGCGCCACCAAAGGAAGAGCTGGAATAAATGCTAACGCTAAGTTAACTCCAAAGAGAATGTAGGCACCCCAAAGCAATGGTCTGGACTCTGTTTTTTTGCCAATCATCTGGCCAAAAACGAAGATTAACGCTGTGGGGAGCAGAAGCATCAGGGAAATCATGAGAATGTTGCTGACGGGTGATGGATTCATGAATGGGTAGGCGGCGTTTGCACCATAAAATCCGCCTCCGTTTGTTCCTATTTGCATGATGGAGTCAAGAGAAGCCACTGGCCCGACAAAGATTGTTTGAGTTGCGCCCTCTACGGTTTTTACGACCGTGTAGCCGTTGAGGGTTTGGGGCACGCCTAAAGCGAGAAATATTATGGATGCGATGATGGTAAGCGGCAGGAAGATTCGGGTTATGGATCGGGTGAAGTCAACATAGAAGTTGCCCATGTCTTTCGCGCCGTCAACCAGCCCTCGTATGAAAGCAATACCCATACATAGGCCTGTTATTGCCGATGTGAACATTAGCCACTGCAAAACGCTTATTTGGCTCAGGTACGAGAAAGCCGCTTCACCGCTATAGTGCTGCAGATCCGTGTTTGTTGTAAATGAGACTACTTGCATGAAAGCAAGGTCGGGTTTGATGCCTGTGAACCCCATGGGGTTAAGCGGTAAATTTCCCTGAAAAACCAGCACAAGAAAGCCAACAACCATCATAACGACGTTTAGCAGCAAGCCAGCGATGAAGTACTGTTTCCACCCCATCGTCTGCTCAGTGTTTACACCAGTGATTCTGTAAATGAATTTCTCGATGGGACTGAAAATTTTGTCTAGACGACTTGGTTTTCGCTTAAAGACTGCTGTGAGGTAGGGCGCTATGAGCCAAGCTAAAAGTACTGTTACTCCAAGTATAAGTATGACTGACAGCACTTGAACTGCATCGATCAATTAATCCGAAACTCCAAATCGCATTTTTGTTCACTATGGCTCCCTATCTCCAACTAAGCAGCTGATGCAATTTTGGTTTTTTCCTGGCACCTTGGTCCTTTGCAAGGATGCAAGATAACGGTGACTATGGTGCTTTTTACACCTTTAATTTTCATAATTTGCTTCTGGAGAATGTCTCGAAATTCCTCAATCGTTTGAGTGCAAACTAGAGTTACGATGTCATATTCGCCTGCAACTTCGTAGACTTCTTCAATGTTTTGAAGTTTTGACAAAGCAAATATTACGGAGTCAATTTGCGATGTGTCAGCGAAAATGTTGACTGAAGCTAAGAAACGGCTCATTTTACGCCGCCTCCATCAACACAACAGAACACACCAAAACACAATAAAGGTTTAGCATATTTATCTAAATCCGAGGAGCTTAGCGAACCTCTTTCAGGTCGTTTTCGATTAAGAAGGCTGAAAAATCAACGGCTTCTATTACATTATCCGAGATTTCTGATTTGGGATATTGCATTTAAAGGCCTTCTTTTTCTCCTTTTAACCATAGGGTATGGATGCTGTTATATAAGGTTAATTGTGATTTGTTCATACTTCTTAATAATGAGTGAACATTTTATCAAAATTTTTTGGAAAAGTTAGAAAAAAAGCATTAAAAAAATGAACAGTCTTGAAAATCCGTACTCCGAGCCTCCTGAATAGATGAACAAAAACATATTTTTGCAACAAATTATTCGCCGTATTTAACAGAAATCAATCATATATTTCAGCAGTTGTCCAACTTGCCACCGCGATCTTCAACAAACCCATTCGACAAGTACCATTTTGACAAATTTCATTCAAAAATGGTTACTATCTTTAGGCAAATTTAAGAAAAAAGGAGTTTATAGCAAGTTGTCAAACTTGCAAATTCATTTGAACCTTTTGAAGGTATTGTTTGCTCTTTCAACGTCTATGTTCCTTTGCCGCCTGGGAAGGGGAAGATGCCTGATTCTTTGCTTCTTGAGTTCAGCGCGAAGTAAGCAATTCCAACCGCCATCCAAATCGCTGCTATACCCACTGCAACGAGTGCTGCCCACTGTGTGTCGCCTCCGCCTATGAAGCCCAGCCATACCACTGCAATCAACATGACCACGTTTGCTGCGAAGCCTGCGATGGGAATTATGTATTTGGTCAGGATAGAGCGGCGTTCCTTAGATAGCGCGTAGACTGCTATGACGCAAGTTACTCCGTACAGCAGGAAAGTTCCGAAGTTGGATAGCAACGTGATAGCGGTCAAGTTTCTTAGTGAAAGGACACCGAAGGCACCGATTCCAGCGGAGACAAGAGTCATCACCCATACACCGATTGCGGGTGTGCCGTATCTTGGGTTGAGTTTTCCGAGCGCTTCAGGAACCTCAGTATCGCGGCTAATGGCATATGTTACTCTTACACCCGTGTTCATGCATGACAACGTTGTGCCAAGTATCGCCACTGCAACGACCGCTGCTACGACAAGCATTATGATGAAGCCGCCACCGCCGAACAAGCCGTTAATCGATTGGATGATCATGTCGCCTATTGGAGAGTTGGAAGCTGCTGCCGCGCCAAACGTGTATTTCGAGTTGATCCATGCCTGCATTCCGTAGTATTCCAGTAGGTAGCAGAACGCGCCCTGAATGACGAGCGAGAGTATAATTGCTTTTGGAACATCTCGGGGGTTTTTGGCTTCAGCAGTTAATGCTGTTACAGATTCGAAACCCACTAGGACGAGTATGGCGATTGTAGCTTGAAACAGCATGTGACTTGCACTGCTCGGAATTATTACGCTCGCGGGGTTTTTGAAATAAAATGACACATGGTCAGGGTTTATGAAACGGTAAGCCAACGCGACACCTGTCACACCGATAAGCATGCCGATTTGCGCGATGTTGATCATGAGGTTTGTTTTTGTTGAGCCGTTGATTCCTCTGAAAGCAATGAAGCCGACAAGGACAGCGAAGGCAATGACGATTGCAACTTCAGTTAGCGGCGAGATTGCGATGCCGACGGTTGATAGTATGTACGTTATGAAGAAGCCCATCATGCCCACCATGACACCTGGATAAACCCAGTAGTAAAGGTGGGAAAGCCAGCCTACGATGAACTTTGCGTTTCGGGCGGTTTTGTTGCTGCTGCCTCTGTCAAGCAGGGCACGTTGGGCAAAGTAGTATGAGCTGCCTGCGCCAGCGTCTGGGTAGCGACGGGAGAGCCATGAGTAGGAAGCGGCGGTTAAGAAAGACAGTACCAAAGCTAAGAACAAGCCTGTCCATATGTCGGGAGCTGTGGAGGCTCCTCCGGGTGCAACTTGGGCTGCCTGCAGTTCGAAGGTGAGCCACAGGAAAGCACCCGGCGCTATGAGCGCCATGGCGTTGATGGTTAACCCCATGAGGCTGAGGGTCTTTTTCATTTCAGGTGCGCTGTTTTCAGTTGCCACTAGGTTACCCCCATGATTCTTTTCTGGTAGATGCTGTGGGGTTGTCTTTGAGCGTCAAGAATAACCAATTCTTCAATGTTGCGTTTAGTCCCTTTGGTAACTTTTCTCAAATGTAACACCAATTCAAGTTTAGCAACTAAACCGTTCAATCAAATATAAATGTAGTTAATACTTGTTCATAACTCTTATGAAAAACTGAAGAAACATACAGCAAAACAGTAAACTCCTCAACAAATAGAAAACAGAGCGCAGTTTGAAACAAATCGGCTAAAACCGACCTAACACCAAACCTATCGCAAAACTAAGCAACGGCGCAATAACCCAACCCAAAACAATCACAAGAAACGGCTTAAGCGAAACAAACTTAGATTTATACGATACGCCCGCTCCGAAAACCGCCGCCGAAAGCGCCTGCGTGTTAGACAACGGAATATTCAACAAAGTAGCCGCCTCCACGAGAACCGTAGAAGTCAAAAGAGTCGCCGTCGCGTTTGGATAACGCATAAGAAAAAGCTCCTCAGAAACCCTGCGAATCTCACCCGCGCTCAAAAAAAAGGCGCCCACAAAGATTGCGACGACCGCAAAAGCAACCATCGGCCAGTCAAACCCGCCTGTGGCAACTATTAAGCCAAGGGTGTTTGCGCCCAACACGTATGAGGTTGAAAGGGCCAAAATTATGAGCAAAATCTTGTAAATCTGCAATCGGCGCCAAAAATTCTTTGGCTTACTCCTGTTGATGAAGCGGATAAGGTAAAACGACAGTGCTATGGCGATGAGGGGTGCCGCAACCCACATGAATGCAACCTCGGCAACGTAGACCCCGTTTGTAAAAGTACCTTCGGCAACAGATAAGCCTGCAAGCATGCCCACGAGAGACATGCTTACTGACATGGGTGCCCTAATCAAGTCGGCGATGACAAAAATCAAGATGGCAACCAGCAAGGCTTCAGCCCGAAACTGCAGGGCACCGCTTGGCAACAGTACATTAACGGTTTTTGTCATTCCTGCGCCTTGAACCAGAAGCCCGACAGAAAATCCGACGGCGCCAAGCATCATCCCGAACCGCTTAGTTATGATTCTGGAGCCGACCGCGGGGCCAACGCAAGCGGATAGGTTGTTGCCTGAAACCAGCATTACCGCGATGAATGTTAATACAAAGAGTCCTATTGAGAGCCACAGCATCTACGGGTCACTTAAGTATTGAAGTAACAACTGCAACAATGAGGTCGGAAAAATCTTCACATGAATCAAGAATATCGTCGCATTTATGCAAAAGCTCCTGGTAATGGTGAAACTCCAGATAATGCAGGTTCGGCGTTATGCTGTAAAGCCTGTCGAAACCCAAGTCCTTGATGTCGTCACCCTTCTCCTCCAGCGTCTCGATTTCTTTTCGGAGTGCCAAAATCTCTGCGATGCTGGATGAGGAAAGCAGCTGTTTAAGCTTTGAGTGTGATTCCGATGCAAGCGCCAGCATGTTCGAATAGACTGAGTCCCAATCTGCATGGTGCATTTGAAAACCTGAGGCGTAGGCTTTTGACATTCGGGCAAGTTCTCTGCCGATGTAATAGTAGGTGTCCACGGTGTCGTCAGCCGTCTGGATAGATTCTAGGAGGCTGTCAATAACGTTGGGGCTGATGGCGCCGCCTGTTACGTCTTCGCTTATTTTAAAGGCAACCTCGTCGGATTTTTTTTCAAGCTGCTGCACGCTATGCAAGGCTTCAATTAATTCTTTTTCCTTGTAGTCTGCCTTGAACATGCCTGAAACGATTTTGTTGGATTCGACGGCGATGTCAACTATTTGCGACAGTTCGCTGAAAATGTTTTTTTCTCCAAGAACCAGGATGCCTTTGATGCTCTTCAACCGAAACGCCTCTCCGGTAAAACAATGAAAGCTAAGTCATATTAAACTTTACAATCTCAGCGAATACGATGTTGAGTAAAAAAGATTCTCATATCAGAAAATCAAACGAAGAATAAGACTAAATCACTTTGGTGTATTCTTTCACGGCGTTGAGGGCAACCAGCGTGGTGGTTCTTTTGATGAATCGTTCGGTTAAGAGCTTCTTTAAGAAAGCGTTAAGGCTCGGGTTGTCTTGAAACTTGGCGAAGACGACCGCGTCGTACTCACCAGTTATGTCATAAACGGATTCCACATTGTTTTCTTGGGCTATTTCGGTTTCCACTTCCCGGATATGCCCGCCTTCGATCTGGATCATGATTATCGCTGTGAGAGCGTACCCCATTTTTGCCCTGTCAACGATGGGTATGTACCCGAGTATTACGCCTTCATGCTCGAGGGCTTCAAGGTGCTTGTGCAGAATGTTTGGAGTCACTCCGACTTTTTGGGCTAGCTTACGTAGACTTAGACGGGAATCGTCTTCGAGTGCGCGTATAATTTGCATATCGACGGAGTCTAACATGTTTTTTGGGCTTTTTTTGGTTGTTAGGCCCAAATTTCTCACGCCCCAAACGGTTACTTGACGTTTGTTTAGTTAATCAAGGAATATATAAACATCACCGCATTAAAATTGAAATAATGTAAACATTGGTTGGAGAACCCGACTGTCGAAATAGACAATCGATGTATTGACACTTAACGAATGTGCAAGCTCTGAAGCTACCAGAAAACATAGGACAACGCATGATGGTTGGCAAGGCAATCAATGGCTATAATGCTGCAACATTTGTTTGCGCGCACAGAATAACCTTATAAATCCTACCGTTAAGTAGAGTAGCTCATTCAACCCCTAGAATCGTTAAAACCTGATGAATCGCATGGAAAACAACAGCATAGATGTAGTCTTAACCTCTGACAGAACCCTAATGAGCAACTACCACAACAACCAATTCTTAGGATTCGGCACCTGCGCCCCCTCCAACTTCATTCCAGACGCACTTTACAGCTACCTGTTTTTTCCGCCGATAAAAACCAACCAAGGGTTACCGACTGCTGCACCATACGGCTTAAGAAAAATTGAAGCTCAACTGCTAAAAGAAGGCTTCAACGTTCTGACGGTTAGCCCAGAGCACCTTCAGAATTATTTGAAGGGAGCAAAAGTAATCGGCATCCACACTATGGACCCATTCGGGTTCGGTCCAGCTTCAACTACTCTTGCCGCACTTTTCCAAAAAGAACCCTTCTTAGCAACACACTTCCGCAACTTGATTACCAGCCCCATCATCAGGGAAGCAAAACATAACGGAGCAAAAATCATTGTAGGCGGTCCCGGCGCATGGCAATTCCGTTACAGACCCCAGCTTGTCGAGAAAAAAATCATCGACTGCGTTGTGGAAGGGGAATCCGAAAACATAATCGGGAAACTCTTTAAATCCGCCTTAGACGGCGAGCAGCTACCGCCGCTCTTTGAAGTCCCAGCTAAAGACGTCCCCAAGTTAGAAGAGATACCTGACATTGTGAATCCGTCTGTAAACGGCTTAGTTGAGCTTGGACGGGGCTGCTGCAGAGGATGCGAATTCTGCAACGTTACGCTAAGACCCTTACGCTGGTACCCCCTTGACAAGATAGTTCGGGAGGTGGCGGTTAACGTGCAAGGCAAACAGAGGGTTATCTGCCTGCATTCTGAAGACGTCATGCTGTACGGTTCACAAAACGCCGTGCCAAACGACGAAAAACTCATCCAACTTCATGAAAACGTGATGAGCAAAGTGAACACGGTAAGTTGGAGCCACTGTTCACTCGCCGCCGTAGCGTCAAAACCGCAGCTCGTCGCCAAACTCTCAGAAATCATACTTCAGAAGCAAGCTTGGTGGGGAGCCGAAATCGGCCTCGAAACAGGTTCAGCCCAACTTGCAAAAAGAATTATGCCTGCCAAAGCTTTCCCGTTTAAACCCGAGGAGTGGCCTCAAGTTGCCCGCCAAGGATTCGGCATAATGCATGACCACAAGCTGATTCCCGCAGCAACACTTATCGTTGGTCTTCCCGAAGAAACAGAAGACGACATCACAAAAACACTCGAGTTGCTGGACGACGTTAAAGATTGCCGAAGCCTAATCGTGCCCCTGTTCTTTGTTCCGCTGGGCAGATTGAAAAACAAGGATTGGTTCCGTGAAACTCAGGTTAACAAGCTTCACGAGGAACTTATGTTCAAATGCGCTGAACACAGCCTTCGCTGGGTAGACAACCTGATTGACATGTCATTCAGGGATAAGGGGTATCGGGCTCCGATCAAACAAGCTTACAAGATTTTCGCAGGATTAATAAAACGTCAAATAAGACGCGTAGAAACCACGACTCTGCCGTAGGAAATCTACTTTTCCAGAAAGACGCTTGCAATCGTATATCGGCAAATTCCTTTAAATCGCCCTTGCAACTTTAATAATTTCATCCTAATTCAGTTCAACACGAGGCGCAATGGATTGTCAAGCAATTTTGACGTAAAAGTGGAAGACAAACGCAGTGTCAAAGTAATCAAGAATGGACCCTACTTCGTTTCAGGACCCATCCCCCTGTCCCCCATGACAATAGAGTGCGACGGAAAAGGCACCCCGGTTAAGTGGGCCATAGACGACAAATTAAGCACCCCCCAAAATTACCTACTCTGCCGATGCGGACAATCAGCCAAGAAGCCGTTTTGCGACGGCAGCCACTTAAGAGTCAACTTTGACGGCACAGAAACAAGCGAAAATGAACCTTACGAAAAGTTGGCGCAGGAAATCGACGGCCCAGAAGTGAAGCTTTACGATGCGGTGCTGCTTTGCGCTTCAGCCCGTTTTTGCCACAGAGGCGGAGACATCTGGGATGTAATCCACCGCACAGACATGCCTGAGGCAAAGAAAAACGTCATCGAAAACTGCTCAGACTGCCCGTCGGGAAGGCTCGTGGCACATGACAAGAAAACCGGGAAGAATGTTGAGCCAGTTTTAGACAAATCAATCGGCGCCATAGAAGACCCCGCTATCGGAACAAGTGGGCCGTTTTGGGTTCGCGGCGGAATCCCCGTTTACTCTGCAAACGGAAAACTCTATGAAACACGGAACCGCGTGACGCTTTGCCGATGTGGGAAATCTACTAACAAACCGTTTTGCGACAGCAGCCATTATCCAGAAGAGGATAGGGAGGTGAAATGAATGGCAGACGACAATTTTGAGCGAACAGTACAGGCTAAAGAGAAGGCGTATGTGCTCTTTTACGCTTCATGGTGCCATTTTTCACAGGCGTTCCTGCCAATATTCAAAGAATACGCGAAACGGCACCCTGATGAATGCATGAGCGTTGTGATTGACGATAAACCAGACCTATGCGACAAATACTCAATCGACTACTACCCCACAGTGCTGCTTTTCAAGAAAGGCAAGGTTGACAAGCGGCTTGACGCTGAGCCAGGCGAAGGATTAACAAAAAAGCAGCTCATGCAGCTTATAGAGACCGCCTAAACCGCCCTTTAAGAAGAAAATGCGCGCAAAGTTTCTTCGCTCGTTTTGCTAGCTTGATGGAAAAAACCCATATATCCCATGGTAATCCATCAGAGACATGTGACTTGATGTATAGAACGGGCGTTGCAAACCTTCCGCTTCATGGAGGAAAAGCTCCAAGTTGGCTTACAGTGCGAATGCGCAAACTAGCCAAAGAAATAGCCAACATAATGATTGACGAGTACGGCACTGCAACTTTTATCGAGCGCCTCTCTGACCCTTACTGGTTTCAAGCGTTCGGCTGCGTCTTAGCCTACGATTGGCACAGCAGCGGAGTAACCACAGTCGTCACAGGCATCCTCAAAACGGCGCTTACGCCCGAAGAGCATGGCATCGCGGTGTGCGGCGGCAAAGGTAAAACATCAAGAAAAACCCCGAGCGACATCGCTGTGGCGGGCGAAAAGTTTGGTTTTTCCGAAGAAACCATCAAAGCGTTAACTTACAGCAGCAAAATGGCGGCGAAAGTTGACAACACCGCTATTCAAGCAGGGTACCAATTGTACCACCACGCCTTCCTAGTCACTCGGGACGAGAAATGGGCGGTAATCCAGCAAGGGATGAGCGAGCAGGACCGCTCGGCAAGACGGTACCATTGGCTCTCTGAGAACGTAACTGACTTTGTGGTTGAACCAGAAAACGCCATAGTCGGCGACGTCAAACGGAAGGCCGCATTGAACATGGTGGCGAAAAACAGCGAGGCATCCAGAAAAGCATCTGTCGATTTGGCAAAAGAACCCACCCGCAAACTCATGAATCTCATTCAATCCGCTGCGAAACCCCTCAACCAAGCCTCCCTACAAGATTGGATGCCCAAAAACGGTGACCCATGGCAGCAAACCATCACCAGCCTCAACATGCCCCGCAACATAAACTGGGACACAATGAGCCGCGTCTACGAGTTCCAACCCAAAAACTACGAAGAACTTCTAAGCGTCAAAGGCGTCGGACCAGCCACAATCAGAGGCTTAGCTCTTGTAGCCGAGCTAGTTTACGGGGAAAAGCCCAGTTGGGAAGACCCAGTAAAATTCAGCTACGCATTCGGCGGCAAAGACGGCGTCCCCTTCCCAGTTGACCGCAAAGCAATGGACGAATCAATCCAAATCCTTAAGCAGTCCGTGGAGGAAGCAAAAATCGGTGAGAAAGAAAAACTCCAGTCGCTGCAAAGGCTAAGGCGGTTAGTTCCCGAAGGCGCGGATTCTTAAAAATGTCGGGTGCCAAGACAAATAAACTTTTATTGTTGCAGGTTTACTTATTTGCTTCGTGCTGGAAGGTGGGGTCGTAGTCCAGCCAGGCTAAGACGACGGGCTCCAGAAAGCAAACATATAACGGGTTTGCTGACTCCGCGAGGAGAATGACGAATTTCCGGAGCGGTCTTGAAGAAACCCGTAAAGAACGGCTTTTGGCTGTTCTTGGGTAAAGGTCGTCGGTTCAAATCCGGCCGACCCCACCACACCTAATTTTCATTGTTTTTCAGTGATGATTTGTCTGTTGCCCATCTCTAACTTGATTAATCTTATATTTGCTTAGCACAATAAGAATGAAAGAGCGTAGAAAAATGATGTCATCTGATGCTAAAGGTCACCTGTTTGAAGATAAGGTTGCAAGGCTCTATGGATTGATGGGCTATGAAGTCAAGCAAAATATCAGTTTGCTTGGGCATCGAGATCGACATCATACTTGATTACGAACTCCCGGGCGGCGTTCAAACCAAAATTGCAGTAGAATGCCAAATTCTCTAAGAAAGGTAATCTGCGCAAGAATGATGCAATGGAAAGCATTAGAGCACTCTCTGATTTGCTCAAAAATGGGGTCGCGCAGTCCTTAATTATTGTTACAACAAACGGCTTCGCTAAAAATATTTGGGAGACAGCGAATGCGAATAAGATTAAGTTATTGACTTTTTCCGAGTTGCAGCACAGTATTCTTAAACTTTATAAGTACCTAGACCGGTTAATCGAGAATTTTGACTCGGACGAATTGAGTAGATACTACGTTAATTCACTTGCAAACGACCAAGAGGGCGAATCTGAGAATGCAATTCTTGTGGAAAAGTACCTTAACACTTGGCTAACCAACCCTAAATCAAATCACCTATCAGTTCTCGGTGAGTATGGGACAGGAAAAACTTGTCTTTGTAGAAAACTGGCCCACGATTTAGCAATGCGTTATAAGCAAAACCCGTTGACTAATAGAATTCCAATACTCATAAATTTAAGAGATTATTCAAAGGTAATGACCGTCCGTCAACTGATCACGGATCTTCTAATTAATGAATACGGGCTCCGTGGAATTGACTACCCGTTGTTTGAGCGAATGAACGAGGATGGCCTACTACTATTAATATTCGATGGCTTCGATGAAATGGCTCAGAAGGTTTTGTTTGATGATGCCTATTCGAATTTTTCCAAAATTGCCGAACTTGCAGGTCCGCAGAAAAGCAAGGTGATTCTGACATGCAGAACTGAATTCTTCCGAACACATGCTAAGGAAAAAGAAATACTTGTGGACATAGACAAAAGAACTAATTTTTCAATGATTTACCTCAAACATTTCACCGATTCTCAAATTAAGGAATTTCTGAAAAAGAGGGCACCAATGGTTGAAAAAGGAAAGAAAAAAAGAAAAGGTTGGTTGTACTACTACCAGAAAATACAACAAATCTTTGATTTGCGTGATCTCGCCAAACGGCCTGTTTTGTTGGAACTAATAGTCAAGTATCTTCCACAACTCATTGAAAAGGATGTTAGTATCAGTGCGTCCACGCTTTATCTTACAACCATTGAAGAGGAACTAAATCGTAGACTTAGAATAGGCAAGACAGTTATTCAGCGTACTGACCGCATAAAATTAATGAAACTGTTGGCAATGTGGATGTACAACAATGACCACTTATCAGTTTTCTATGAAGATATTCCCGACTTGCTAAATTTAAAGCAGAACTTCGAACTTAAGACCGCAACCGAAATTGAATATCATTTGAGCGACTTTCTCACCTGCTCGTTCTTAAGCCGTGATGTCTCTGGCAATTATCAATTCTCTCACAAGTCGTTTGTAGATTTCTTGGTTGCTAACTACTTTGTCGACGATATTGCAAAGGATAATCAATCTAACTTTAGAGTGAAACCAGTAACTTTTGAAGTAATCCAGTTTATCAAAAATTTTAATGTCAACGTTAACCGACTCTATGATTGGATTTTATACACTAAAGGCAAGTCATTTCAAGAAGTAACCTATATAGGTGGCAATTCAGTTTCACTTTTGAATGCACTTGGTGAACAGTTTAAAGATAAGTCGATTGATTTTTCTAATAGTATTCTGAACAATGCGAATTTTTCTGGTCAAGACTTGTCTGAGTTGAAGTTCAGAGGCGCTCTTTTAATTAACGCAAATTTAAACAATACCACTCTAAGAAATACTGATTTTTCCAGAGCAAATTTAGCTGGCGCCGCTTTCGGAGAAACAAACCATATACAAGCCCTTGAATGGAGCCCTGATGGACGATACGTTGCGTGCATGGGTGATAGTTCGATAAAAATCTGGCGAGCAGGAACTTGGGAGTATATGGCAGAATTGGAGAATCATGTTCCTTTGCTTTCATTTAGTTGGGGACCTATTCCCCCTATGGTTATTGGTCAATCAGCTAATCAACTGTCTTTGTGGGAAGATTTCACTCTTGACAAATTATGTATTAATGTACCTACACAAGGGAACGGAAGAAACATTACGCGCCTAAAATATTTCGCTTATTTGAAAGCTCGAAAATACGTCCCGAATCAAGAAGAAAAATTTGACCCCAGTCTATATCGTCATTCGAGTGCAATTTATTTGCCCAGAAAAATTGGGACATTTCCATTGAAATGGAATCGGGATAACGTACTGATACTCCGAGATTACGCCCTCCATCTCGACAAAATAAATGAACGGAAAGTTGAGTCAACACTATGCAAAATAAATTACGACGCAAATCAAGAGTGTTGAGCACTGCTGTAGGCTATGCGCAGAATTTTCCAGAATACATTTTTCTCGATTCTGTCAATACGGTTATAGGCATTAAGAAAACCGAATGTCAAAGTTCTGTGATCGATAAGATAAAGAGCTTCCAAAGTAATAACCCCACTCAAATTGCAATTAGTCCCAGCAATAAGTACTTGGCATTCGTGACAGTAAGAGAGTGGAATCATCTTCATATTTGGAACCTGGAAACGGGGACGGCGAACGTCATCTTGCTTGAGCATTATCCACAACGAATTATCTTTCAGAATGACTTGAAATTACTCGTTTCTTTTTTTGGATTTAACAAAACATCAGTCAATAAAAAAGAGTCAACCCGATCTTACAGAATTAATTATTACGGCTTTTTTATTAAGCAATATACTATTGATGAATCACTCAAGCCATTTGGACAAGTTTCTGCAGAGTTTCTTGATAAATCTTTGAACGAGCCAATATTTAGCGGTAAAAAAACATTTATTTTTGCGGAAACCAGAATCAGAAATTTATCAGCTTCAATTGACGGAAAGTATGTTGCTGCCAGCGTGAAGGGGGGAATTGAAATCTGGGATGCTGATAATAATAGCGCTACATTTGGTAAGCATCTCATTAGAATAGAACAAAGGATTGGCTGTTTGGGAATGAAAATAGGCGGCGCAAGAGGCCTTACTGAGAAAGACCGAGCGTTCTTAATGAAAAGGGGAGCAGTCCTTGAAGAATCCCTTGAACACATAATGAATAGCGCTCATTCCTCGTACTGAATTTCATTAGTTGGCGAATTTCCAGAGAGGTTAAGAAGAAAACCCGCTGAGAACGGCTTTTGGCTGTTCTTGGGTAAAGGTCGTCGGTTCAAATCGGGCCGGCCCCCCAAATCTTCTTTCCTTTCACACGAAATCTCTTCTATTTGAAGCTTGTAGATGCAAAGTGTATATGGTTTCCGTATATGGTTTGCCTACCTATCGGGTACCCTTGCACAAAAACGAAAAGGGGCTTAAACAGCCTATTATTTTATGGCAAATAACTTGGCAATATCTTCACATCCAGATGCTTGCAGAGTTTAGAAAGGGAAAAAAGCCTGTATACTGGGCATGATAAGATTTGATAAATTTGTTAGTCAAATAATCTTAAGAGTTTGTTTAGGCTTTAACTGGCTCAAGAGAGGGTGCTTGAAACAGCCTTAATGGCAACGCTGAGATGTGAAAAGATGGGGAGTAATCACTCATGACGGTTGAATTTTCAAATCTTCACAAAATCCTCAAGGACCCTACACGCAAAACATTTGAAATGCCTCAGCGAAGGCGGTTCTTTGTCATATGGGGAATTGATGGCGCAAGCCGAGGTCACTAACACGGGAAGGTTCAACTATCACCTGAAAATCCTCAACGGGCTAATAGAAAAACAACCCGACGGAAAATACAGCTTAACAGAGAAGGGTCGCCTAGCCGTTCAACTGCTCGACAAGTTCAATGAAGAGAAGCCCCAGACGAAAAAACACAAATCAAGAGAGAAAAAGCTGGCGGTAGCGGCCGTATTGATTCTTGTCGCGATAGTTGCTGTGGCTTCTTTGTTGATAATTATGCAGCCAAAACCCGAAGGCTTCACCGTGACTTATTGGAGGCAGCAGCCAGACCAGCTTATACCCAACTCAAACGATATCCAATACGTCTTCAACATCACCGGAGCAGACAACTCTATCCAGCTGGCATCAAGCCAAACCCTTGACAGCCTTCTCGCGCCGCTGACGACCAAGTACCCCGTTGCCAACATGACTCTGGGAGGCTCAACCTTTCCCGCATGGGCCAGTGAGACA
The DNA here is from genome assembly GCA_963780185.1 of Candidatus Bathyarchaeota archaeon. Lineage (GTDB taxonomy): Archaea > Thermoproteota > Bathyarchaeia > Bathyarchaeales > Bathycorpusculaceae > Bathycorpusculum. The sequence continues at coordinate 739,787 of CAWABA010000006.1, forward strand.
TTGGGCAACGGAAAATTCATTTTCGATTTGACACTAAAAAACAGCCTATCCAGCGGGCAATTGGACTCGTTAACGCATGACCTAAAGCAAGCCTTGAAAACCACCCAGTAACACCTACCGAAATCAACCGAGCCGCAGAAATAATGAAGAGTTCGTTGCCGCCGAAAACAAAGATCATCTGGGCACAAGAGTTGACAAAAAACTACAAGGCGCCGTTTCAGTCATGGCAGTAATCACAGGCGTAGAAAGCGCGTTCCTACGAAAAAACGAAAAACACCTAGGACCACTCAGATTCAGCAGATAACAGCAAACTCTTCTTTCCTTATTTTTTTTGTTCAAATCTCACCTGTTAGGCAACGACGAACGCAATTTCGTTGGATGCCTTCTTATTTTAGAAGGAAGCTTTTCTTTACAATGAGCATTGAAGGCAGAAAGCCTAAGGCATCTTCTTTAGCGTTTCTTCAATTTCTTTTCGCAAACCAATGTCGTCAACTCTCGGCAGGAGTTCCAGCAAACGACCTCTTGTGCTTGTTTCGGCTTTGCCTCCGAGGTTTACCCAATATTTGCCTTCTTGGAGCCAAGCCAGCATCACCCGCGCCTCAACTTCCCAAGCCTCACTTTTGGCTGACGGAAAAACAAGGCCAAATTTAACCGCTTCCGCCATGAACTTTTCAAGTGCGCCAGTTGCCGTGTAGCCGTTTTTTGAGGCTAATTCCTTGAAATTCAGGTATAATTGAGGGTCAAGTCGGAATGCTTTGAAAATTTTTGGCGAGCTCTCACTCTCCTGTATTGACGAATTGTATTGACTTTCTGTATTGACTTTGCCCTCCTATCGGGTACCCGTAGCACAAATCTGAGGCAGATTCGTTCTTGTGCTGTTTCAGGCTGCACATTATTTTTCGCCATTCACTTTCTCAAGGTAATTCGTCTTTTCCAGCCCTGAACGTCTGGCCTGACAAACCTGCGCATCCTGCCTTCAGCATTTACCCGCCCAATAAAATCGCCCAATGTTTCCTCGTCAACCTCAGAGTGTTCGCCTTTTTGGGCAAGCAGTTTGTTGATGGCGATCGAGTGGTATGCGAGAGAGTTAGCCACACGGATCTTTTCGCTTCGGGAAAGCGACGGGTCACCCATCATCTTTCGCAACTCAGTCATCAGTTCCCATTCCATGTGGATAAGCTCGTCAACCGTTACTTCTTCCTTAGCAGTCAAAGACATGTCTTCCTTTCTATTTGGGGAAATTTTAGAATGTACTTTTCAGCTTTTTAAGCCACCTAAGAAACGACAGTTTCAAGCAGGGGAGGGATGGCTGAAAATGAAAGTTGGACTATTCCCATTAAGAATCATGCCATACCGTCGTAGCGACCTGCCCATTTTTTTCCGAGAAAATAATTATGGCCCACTTCTTTCAGGTATTTTGTTTTCAATCTTTCTAGAATTTCATTAGTATGTCTTCGTTTTCAATTTTTACTGGATAAGATGTTTCGTCTTTGATTTTTGGGTGAAAGAGACCCATTTTTGGCGGCGAAATTACTTTGCCAGTTGTGACGTCGAATTTTGATTTGTGTTTTGGACAAGTGACAACATTGCCTTCCAATGTGCCCTGAGAGAGGTCTCCGCCCGCATGGGTGCATACATTGCTTATTGCATAGAAACTTCCGTTTATGTTCGCGATCAAAACTTCTTTGCCTTGGGATACAAATTTCTTCATTTTTCCAACAGGGTATCTCTGATTTCTCAGCAATCTTCACGTAGCCTGATTCCAAAAACTAACTCTCCTACTACTGCTTGTTCTATTGAACCTCTAGGTATTTCTTGCTCATTCGGAGGGAGTTCAATTTATATTGTCCAAAAAGGAGAATCTATTTCTTTAGCATAATGACTCATCTAGCGACTGCGATGGCGCATTTATGTCAGAAAAAAGCATTAATAATTCATCAATGACCGAGGAAGACGTTGTCGCAAAAGTCGCTGAGTTAATGGAGACTCTTGATCAAGTCAAAAAATACAACGCTCTCACTAGTTCTCTGAAGAGATTTGCCTTAATTGTCATTGGCTCTATCCTAGTTTTCCTCGCAGTTGGAGCCTCAATAGGTTTCTTAAATCTAGTGGCAACACTGGATAAGCCTCAATTCTTCCTGTTGGCAATTCTACTATTGCTTATCCCTATTAGCGGAATCTCCATAGGGGTATATTTCATTAGGAAAAAAGTAAATTCAATCAAAACCGGAGAATGGCAAGAGGAACTCTCACATGGCTTCCCCTCTGCCCTAAAAATTTTGACTGAACTCGATTGGGATAAAACGTTTGATGAAATATCGTCTGGAAGAGTCGACTATGCCTTGTATAGTCTCTTGAAAGGGGCTGCTTATTTTATCATTACTCTGTTTACGTTAGGCCTTGTAGGTAACCTTGTGACGTTCATTTTTCTGCATCGGGCATTGTTAGGCGGACCAGTTTTAGGGTTAATTTCACTTTTGGTTGTTTACCTGCTATTGAGAGAAGACTTTGCGAGGCGTTATAATCAGATCAGGGCGTTAGATAACCTTCTTTGGGAGTTGCGGTGGTTCAGCGTTGAGCTTAGGAGAGCCGAGTTCTAAACCCGATCTCTACGTCATCGCCCGCATAATAAAGGCGTTGAAAGAGAAAAACAAGATGAATAAAACTGCCCTCGCTACTTCCACCGGCTTGGCATATGATAAATTAGTGAAATATTTGGCTTGGATGTCTGAGCGAGGGTTCGTAACGGTTAATGAAGATGCCCTTGTATGCTTGACTAAAGAAGGCTCTGAAGCCTACGATGAATTAGTGCAATGGATAATGAAGTATGTTGGGAAGCTAAAATTCCCCAGACTAAAACTCCGCACCTAAATTTTTACCTCTCCTCCCTCAGAATGAGTTCGCTTTATAAGCTACGGAATCCTGTTTGCTCGGGAGATGACTCTTTATGCCATTGACAGATGTTCCAACGATAGAAGCCGTAAAGCTTACAAAAAAATACGGTTCATTTGAAGCCGTTTCAGACTTGAACATCAAAATTGAAGGCTCAAAATGTGTCGGTTTCCTAGGCCCAAACGGCGCGGGAAAAACAACAACGCTTAAAATGTTCACCGATCTGATCCGTCCCTCTTCAGGAGAAGCCTTGATCAACGGCATAAACGTACACACTCATAAGAAAGCGGCTTTGGCTTCTGTTGCAGCGCTTATTGAAACCCCAGAAATTTACCCTTCATTGACGCCCCGCGAAGGACTGTCGATGATTGCAGAAATCAGAGGAGTCCCAGCGAGCGAGACTAAGAAGAGAATTGAGGAAGCAGTCGCTGAAGTTCACATGGATGAATGGATCGATAAACGGGTCGGCAGATTCTCCAAGGGAATGAAGCAGAGAATTGTTATTGCCTCAGCGCTTCTAAGTGACCCACAGATTCTTTTTCTTGATGAACCCACCACCGGGCTTGACCCCAGAGGCATGAGTGAAGTTAGGGACATCGTGAAATCGTTGAAGAGCAAGAAGCGACTCATTTTCATGAGTTCACATATTCTAAGTGAAGTCTCAGACGTATGCGACGAAGTCGCCATGATAGACCACGGTAAACTAATCGTTTACAACACCATCTCGAACGTAACCGCAAAATTTGCAGGCGGAAACAACGTTGTGGAAGTTGGGTTGACGCGTCCGATCGATGGCAGAATACTTTCAAAGACTATTCCTTCTTTGCCAGGTGTCGTAAACGCTGAAAGAGTCGATGACAACAACCTTAAGATAACTTTCGGCGGAGGCTTAGAGGCTCAAGAGCGCCTGCTTAGCGAGATGGTTAGGCTGAACCTCGGCGTTGTAAGCTACAAGGTTGCGTCGTCTGAACTTGAAGAAGCATATCTAAAATTGATAAAAGCTACGTTGTGATAAACATGACCGAACCAAATTTAAATTACAAAAATTCAGCACCAGCTAGCCTTACTCAAGCAAGAATAATTACAAAGTACTCGTTACTTGACTACATACGATCCCGAAGATTCTACATCCTTCTAGCCATAACAGTCATAATCGGATCAATACTGACAATTGTGGCGCATTTTCGACCCACATTCTTTAACACTTCCTTGCTTGGCTTCTACTCAACTTGGTGGGGTCTCTCGGTCTCCTTTGTGGTAGTGCTCTCCGCGATTTTCTTTGGAGGCGATGCAATTTCAGGAGAATTCCAAAACAAAACAGGTTATTTTGGCGTTCCTAACCCGATTCGACGATCATCAGTATACATTGGAAAATGGGTAGCTGCACTCATAGCTTCAACAGTTATACTCGGAGTATTCACTGCCATCACAATAGCCAACGGCGTATTCTATGTTGGAGGTGTACCCTATCAATTTGGTGAGTCTTTGCTTTTCGCATGGTTCTACCTCGTTGCAGTTCTCGGTTTCACATTCTTCTTCAGCTCAGTATTCAAAAGCAGCTCAATGTCCATACTAGTAACCGCTATTCTGTTCCTATTTGCCTTTACACTTATAGACGAACTTATCGTAAACTTTGTCCAAATTGAGCCTTGGTTCCTCATAAACTACGGCGCAGGAATAATAGGAAATGTTCTGTCATCGCCTTACCCAGGGCATAAAGTTACAACAACAGGTCCCGGGTTTGGGGGACGTATTACTACAACAACCACATTCTCCGCTTCAATACCCGAGGGACTCGCTATAATGGGGATTTACTTCGTCGTTACCGCAATCATAGGCTTGATACTGTTCGAAAGAAAAGAATTCACCTAAACAGAGCAATCAATGCAAACAGTTAGCCGTTGCCTAACGTCATGGATGATAGTAAAATTTAACTACTAAAACATACTAAGGCACGGTCTAATGAGAAGACTTCCATTACAGTTCGTCGGTTCGGTGTGTACAAACCCCAGTTTAGTCATGAGTTTCGGCAGGGGAGCTTATCGAGAATTTGTCAAATCCAAACTTGATTACCGAAATGAAGATGGAAGCAGCTCTGCACTTTGGCTGCTGAGCCTAAGAATCACCCATCGATGCAACCACCGCTGTGCCATATGCGCGCAGTGGGGACAAAGCGGATACAACGCGAGGGATGACACGCCTAAAGTCACTGGCGAAGTCCCCGTTGAAGTTTACAAGAAAATAATAGACGAGGTTGCACCCAAGAAAGTTCATGTTTACATAACGGGCGGCGAACCGTTCCTCTATGAGTCGCTTGTTCCTTTTGTCAATTACATCAAAGAGAAGGGTCTGACAGTTCAAATCGTAACCAACGGGGTCGGGTTAGAACGTAACGCTGAAACCATCGTGGATAATGGCTGGGACATGATATGCGTCTCTTTTGATGGCCCCAGAGAAATCCATGACAAATGCCGAGGAGTCCCCGGAGCCATGGACACAGCGATTAAAGGGTTGTCGGCAATTCAGAGGATAAAGAAAGAGAAAAAGAAGAGAAAACCCGCCATCTTCACCCTGACCACGATTTCCCAAAATAACCAGTACACGTTGGTTGACACAGTGAGGGAAGCAGAAAAGCTGAATCCCACAGGCATAGTTATCTATTACTCGTGGTTCACGCGCGAGGAGATTGGACAGAAACACACGAAAATAGTCAATGAGAAATTGGGGATCACGCCTTTCGCTTGGAAAGGTTATGTCCGTGACACCTCAACGTTGGACATAGACGCAATTGTTAAGCAAGTGAAGGAAATAAAAAGCAACAAACACTTCAACAATGTTCTTTTCGTACCCGACCTCAAATTCGAAGACATCCGAACCTACTACACTGAACCAGAAAACTTCTTCGGCTACAAAAAATGCATCTCCCCCTGGTACCAACTTGACGTAATGCCGAACGGCGACGTAGTTACCTGCAGGGATTTCCCAGACTTCGTCACAGGAAACATTATGGAGTCGCCGCTACTTGACATTTACAACAGCGAAAAACACCGCAAGTTCAGGCGCGCTCTGCGAAGCTGCGACAACGGCGTTTTTCCAATATGCTCCCGATGTTGCGGCTTAATGGGGTATTAGAATGCCCCTAGAAAGGGGTTGATCCATGATGGAGCGCATCGACGTCGCCATCCTCACCTATAACAGCGCCGTAAAGCTGCGGGAATGCATCAACTCCGTTTACATGAATGTGCCCGTCAAAAACTTGATTGTTGTGGATGGCTTTTCAACCGACGCGACGCCAGCCATCGTGAACGATTTCCAAAAGCGGTACGGCAACGTTTTGTTCATTCAGGAAAAAGGAACCAGAGCAACTGCCAGACAGACGGCAATCCGACTGGTAAAAGGCGACTGGTTCATGTTTGTAGACAGCGATGTTGTCCTATCAAAGAACTGGTTTGCCGAAGCAGAAAAGCACGTAGGCGAGGACGTGGGTGCAATCTGGGGTATCGAAATTTGGTCGGTGCTGAGGGGTAAAAAGATTTTGGCTCTTTTTGAGAGGGTTACGCTTAAGATTTTTGAGCGGCGGGGCGGAACCCACGATATGCTGATTAGGCGAAAAACGGTTGAAGACATCAAAATCCCGTTTCAGCTGCACACTTACGAGGACGCATACATCAAATCGTGGATTGAGAAGAAAGGCTACAAAGTTCTAGGCGTTTACGAACCTCACTGCATCCATTTTCGGGCAGACACAGTTTGGACCGCCAAAAAACACGTTGAACTCATGGTCAGCGACCTCAAATTTGCCCTCCGTCGCCCCCTTCTTCTGCTGCCCTACGGCTTCTACTCCGCAGTCGTAACCTACCAAATCGCCATCAACAACATCAAGCGCGCGAACTAAAAAATCAAGATGGCAAAGACTGGTTTTCTTGCAGTTGATTGAAGAGCGAAATTTGCGTTTGCAGCTTGGGTAATTATTGAAATTTGTTTGATGCTTGAAGTAGGACTTGCTGGGCAAGGTCCAATCGGATGGTTATTGATTTGCTATGCATGACAAGGGGGGTTGTTTTAAGTGAATCCTTATGGGCTTTGACATGGTTCTCTATTGCCAAGTTCATGGCTCTAAGTGACGGGATCATCAGGATCTCTTCGCTGCATTCGGGGCATTTGATGAACCCTTTTTTGAAGCGGTCATGATTTGGCTCAGAGACTACCCTCATATACATCTGTTTTAATCTTGCTTCACTTTCTTCAGAGACTATTTCAACCATGAGTGTTTTTTCCATTTTTTTGGCCCTCCAACTCTAATCTCATTTCTTGACTCTGATTTAGTGAATCTGACTTAGCAATACTTGATATAAAACAATTCATAACACAGCCATATATCGGCGCAAAGCATGTGCGACCACTCCCAGCAGCATTCACCCCCAAAGTTCAAACATGAACCACGCAACCCCAATGGAAATTGCGGTACAAATTGCTCTTTTTCTACGAAAAATATTCCTTTAGTTTGGCAAGCTTAGACAACTAATCCACAGATTTTGTCATAAGTCACACCGTGCTTTTTTTTGGAGGAATATGTTTAGCTCCTTGATTTTTTGTTTCATTTCTTGTTCGGTGAAAGAAAATGAGTAGGGAATAGGCTAAAATAGGCTAAAATATATTCAAGCTAGAAATCAAACTAAGCGGATTGTCTTGGGGTTATCTCAAAAGCTTGGGCAGTTACGTAAAAGGGCACCACAATTAATAGCTATAGCCATCGTTGTTGCAGTTGTTCTTTACTTTGTTCTCGATATTTTGGATGACGTAGTTATCCAAGGCAATCCCGCGACAAGCGAGCCCCTAATTGGACTTGTCGTTTCTATAGTGAGCGGCGTCACCTCCACAGTGAAGGCGTTCGGGTACCCAGGCATCTTCGTGCTGATGTTTCTTGAAACCAGTTCGGTCCCTATTCCAAGCGAGGTCATTCTTCCTTTCGCGGGTTACTTGAGTTTCTCTGGGCAATTTAACGTTTATTTGGTCGTGGCAGTTTCGACATTTGCAGGGATATTTGGTGCATTAATTGACTACTACATTGGGCTAAAAGGCGTCGAATCCCTCATCAAGCATAAGATATTGGGAAAAGTCATTCTGTCAACAGGTCAACTTCAAGTGGCGGAGAAATGGTTTGACAAACATGGCAGCATTGTTGTTTTTGCAAGCCGACTAATCCCTGGTTTTAGAACAACCTTTTCTTTTCCCGCAGGAGCAGCAAAGATGCCACTAAAAAAATTCCTCGCTTACACTACCGCAGGTTGTCTCCTGTGGAACGCTATTCTGGTTTACTTGGGCTGGTATTTGGGTCAGAATTGGAAAGAGGTTGCGGGAATATCCCGTTACTTTATTCTAGGCATCAGTAGCCGCGGTTGTGATTTTGGTTGTCGGATACTTGCTCGTTAGACGAAGAAATATGCGTAAACAAAAACTGTTGCCAGCGCAAACGGGCGTTTAGATTAGTTTTGTTATTTTCGGTTTCACTTCGCCTTTTAACCCGAGGGCTTTTGCTTCCGTAACCTGCAGCATACAGTCGACACTTGAAGCGTCATTGAATGTTTTGTAATCCACCGTTTCGAGGAAGGCGCCGTCGATTGAAACTGCTGAATCTGAAGCGAAGATTCCGACGTCTTTCATGACGGGTTCGCCTGGCATCGGTAAGCAGTCGCAGTTTGCAGTGATATCTTTGGCAAAGCTGACGAACGACACTTTCTTCGGCTTAAAGGTTGATAGAACCCCGTAGGCAGCTGAGGCGAGCGCCTTGCAGAAATCCGCCTGGTCTACGAAGCTTATGGCTTCCATTGGGCAAGCGTGCTTGCACATTGGGCAACGCATACACAGAGCTGAAGTGTTGTGTGCTTTTCCCTCAATAATATCAGGCAAATGGAGCGCGCAAGCGGCTTTGCATTTGCCGCAGCCAATGCATTTGGAAGTGTCTATTTCTAGCCCCACTACCCGATGTTGCCTGAGTTTTCCAGTTCTTGGCGTGCAGCCCATGCCGAGGTTTTTTATGGCGCCGCCGAAACCGCTGAGTTCATGACCCTTGTCATGCGTGACAACAATCATGGCGTCGGCTTCCGCAATCATACCTGACACCTCGATCTCGTGTAGGATGCCTTTGGTTGGAACAATTCGGAAATTTTCGCTTTTTAAGCCGTCAGCTGGGAAGAAGGGCGCCATGTTGAACCCGTTTGTCAACGCATTCATCGTGTGGTCGTAGCCGTTGCTGCGTTGGCCACCGTAGAGAGTGCTTGAGTCGGTGATGAAGGGTTTTCCGCCTGCTTCCTTAACCCTGCGCGCTATGTCGTTGACAAAAAAAGGCTGAACATAATACGGGTTGCCAAGCTCACCTACATGCAGCTTGATGGCTACGAGGTCGCCTTTCTGTACGCAGTCAAAGGTGCCTGCTTCTTCGTAGAGGCGGTTAGCCTCCTCCAACAAGTTACGAGATGGGTCCCAAGGAACTAAATGAACCGCCATGTAAAGAGTCTCCTGCCCAACTACCAGACAAAGAACCCGATATAAACTGGTCGGTGACTAATCGACAGTTGTTTTGTGTTTTTTCGTAGGGGCACCCGATAGGTAGGCAAAGCATATACGGAAAGACGGTACACTTTGACGGTACAGAGAGGCTTGTGTATGCCTAAGGCAAGAAAAGGCTTCAGGTTCAACCCCCAAATCTACGACACCTTCCAAGAGTTAGCATCAAAAAACGGCTACACAGTGACAGCCGCTTTTGAAAAATTCATGTCCGACGCAATCAAGTACGGGCTATCCTTCCCATCAGACAAGAACGCTGCTTTGGAAGCTGAAGCCCGCGTAATGTTGACCTGGCTTAAGGCGGGCAAATACTGGGTTAATCTGGGCGGCAAAGAAGAAACCAGCACCAGAGGACGATTGCTGCAGTTGCTGCCGAAAATTGGTAGCGCCGAGCTGCGGAGAGATATCGAAGAAACGTTGAAAACCATGCCTAGTTAGTTCGGGCAGACGGCAAGATTCTTGCCATGGGTTTCTCTTTGGATGGAGCGTAAATTGGGGATGGGATTGAACTTGTTTTTTCTTATTGTATGCTGATTTGTTTTTCCGAATGGAATATACGCAGGCAGTCCATATCGGTATTTTCAAAGTTGTAGCACCCTATGGGCAAGCTAGAATGTAACGGTTTATCAAAGGTTTACCAGGACCAACGCAAAGCGTTGGAAAACGTCACTTTCACAGTGGACACAAACGGCATCTTCGGCTTAATCGGCAGGAACGGCGCGGGAAAAACCACGCTCATCCGAATTTTAGCCACTGAACTTCAACCCACCGCTGGAACCGCAAGCATAAACGGTTTGGACATTCAAAAGCAGGAGGGAAAGCTTCGGGAAAGAATCGCGATTGTTCCGCAGGAAGCCCGCACTATTAGGTGGATGACGGCTAAGCAGATTGTTATGTCGTATCTTCTTTGGCGGGGTTACGGCTATGGTGAAGCGAAGAGGCTTGCTGATGAGTCACTTGCTAAGCTTAACCTGCAAGAATTCGCAGATGTTTTGACCAGTCGACTTTCAGGTGGCACAAAACGGAAGGTTCTTCTGGCAACAGTGATGGCGTCTGAGGCAGATGTTATTTTTCTTGATGAGCCTACAACGGGTTTGGATCCGATTTCAAGAAGGGAACTTTGGGAAATCCTCAGGACTCTTGGTAAAGAACGTTTTATTTTTCTTACGACACATTACTTGGAAGAGGCAGAGGAGCTTGCGGACAAAATTGGTATTCTAAAAGATGGACAGCTAATTTCCGTCGGAACTCTTTCGGAGATTAGAAAAACTTCAAAATACCAGTACAGCATTAAATTGCCGCTTAAGGCGCCAGTTCCAGCGGTGAACGACGGTGAAGTAACCACAGAAGCGCATGGATGCACTCAGATAATGACCAACGAAAACGAAGCTTTCCGCATAGCCAAACTGCTGTCTGAACAGGGAATCAAGTTCTCAATCAACCCCGTGACTTTGGACGACATTTTCTTCTCTCTTGTGGGTGAAAAAGCGAGGGACGAATAGTGAAACGCAACAAACTCAGCCAAATCCTCGCAGGGGTACTTGTAAACGCCGTCTACGAAATGAAAAATTACCCCATCGTCTTAATCAGCACCGTTATCTCCCCGCTTTCCCTTTTAGCAGTCGTCACCTTTGTGAGTAAAGGCAGCCTTTTCGGAACAGCCATCGAAGGCGGCTTAATCATGACTTTTTTCTCCAGCGGCATCGCACTACAATCTGACCTATCCCACTTGAAAAACGACTTTAAACTGCAGGATATGGTTGTCAGTTCCCCTACGACTGCACGAGTCTACATGGGCGGGATGGCTCTTGCAGAAATCGTCTACTCTCTGCCAAGCATAGCCATTTTGGTCGCTTTAACGGGCATCTACCTGCATCCTTCCCTTCTTCAAATTGCAATCTTATCCATTGTCCTCTTAGTGATGTTCGCGATTTCAGTGGCGTTAGGTTTCATGTTATCAACTTTCTCAGCCGACGTAGTTCAAAGCTACGCGTTTTCCAGGCTGCTATCCCTGCTGTTTGCGACGTTGCCCCCAGTCTACTACCCGATAACTTACATTCCGTCGCCATTCAACTACCTCGCTTACCTGTCGCCGACCACGTATGCAGCGGAAATCATGCATTCTGCAACGGGTTACCTGAAAATTTCTCTGAATTTGCTCATTTTCGATTGGGTTGTACTATTGGCGGTAGGCGGAGTTATCCTTTTTATCGCGGTAAAGAAGACCAGATGGAAAGACGTGTAAACCTAATATTTTTTTCCATCGGCAAGTTTCTTGCCAATCTCAGCGACATCGGCTTCGCTGTCCGCTAAAATGTTGATCCACAGTTCAAACTCGGCTTTCGAAATTTCTTTTTGGATAACGCCTTTTTGGTCGCCTGAAAAAAACCTTGAGGACCCAGTGGAAAAAAGTTTGACGTAGAAGATTCTGTCGGCTATTGTGATTTTTGAGGAGCAGCCTGCCTTTTCTCCTGCGCAGTAGTTAACCTCGTATGGCATGTTTGAACCCGTCTTTGAGAAGCGCTGGTTTGTTACTTAAATTTTCTCTTTTGAAAGCATCCACCTTGCCAATTCAAATTTAATTTTTGGCTATAGATTCTATATAGTTTATCAAGTGAATCTCTATAGGAGCCTTCATGCTTTCACATGGTTGAACATGTGGAAGAGGTGAAAAAAGAATGCTATCACGAGACTGCGACGGCTGCACCAAACTCAGAGAATGCAGCGTCCGCTACAAAAAAGCCCTCAGAGGAGACAAGGTTTACTGCCCCGACGGAACAGCGCACTTGATTGACAGCTCCAGCGTAAATCAAAGTGAAGATTTAGTGTGCTTCTTTGAAGCGTTTCAATAATGCGAATAACCAAAAAAGCCTGAAAGGCTGCTAATCATGGATTGGCAGGTATTTATTTTTGGTATTTCGATTTTTTTCTTGGTTTTGTTTGGTCAACCATGTTTTTTATATAGTAAAACTCCATATAATATATAGTCTATATAGAGACACCTAATATAATTAGGCTGTCATAGAAAGCATATTGACGTGTCCGCATTGACTACGGAAGTTCAGAAACAAAACGAGGAGCAACGCAAGCTCCAAGTAACCGGTGGATCAACATTCATTCTTTCTCTTCCCAAAGAGTGGGCAATCCGAAACGAGCTTAAAAGAGGAAGCTCAATGGTTGTCCGCGAGGAAGACGACGGATCCCTTTGCGTTGCGCCTTCAAAATTTGCAAAAAAAGAAAAACAAGACGAAGCCTACATCAAAGCCTCGGTAAGCGATAACCCTGACGCCATCATGAGAACGGCGATTTCGGCTTATTTAAGCGGCTACAACATTTTGCATATTAAGCCGCCTAACCAAAAAGTGCTCTCATCCAAAGTTCGAAATCACCTGAAGACTTTTGCAAGGCATTATCTAGTCGGCACAGAAATCGTTATTGACACGCCGACGGAATTGACGCTTCAAGTGCTACTTAATTACCCTGAGCTCACGGTTCAGAACGCGTTGAGTCGAATGTCAATAATTGCTTCATCCATGCATAAGGAAGCCTTGACGGCGCTCAAAAAACTGGATTATTCAGCGGCAAAATCCGTAATTGAAACAGACCGCGAAGTAAACCGTTTTGGGCTCTACATTGTTAGGCTTCTCAAGTTGGCTGTTTCAAACCCGCGGATCGTAAAAGAAATCGGGTTAAACTCTCAGAGAGACTGCTTGGGTTATAGGCTTATTGCGAAAGCCGTTGAGAGGACCGCGGATCACGCGACCAAAATCGCTGAAAACACGATGAGCCTAAAAGAGCAGGTGCCCGCAGAGGTTTCGGAAAAGATAAGTGAACTCAGCGGTTTGGCTATATTGATGTTTGAGAATTCCATGGACGCCTTGTTCAGACGCGACTTTAACCTGGCTGAAAACGTCATCGAAAGAATAAATCAGGTGCATAAACTGGAGAAGGAAACCGTGCTTTCCATGCAAAACATCAAAACTGAAGACGCCGTGAACCTGAGATTGGCAATTGAAAGCGTGCGAAGAACAGCAGAATACGCCAGCGACATTTCAGAAGTCGTCCTAAACTTAAACGTCGAATCGGTACTGGGATAATTCTCTAAACTTTTTCCCTCACCTTTTAGGGTGACCACTTCTTTTTTTGGGATTGAAAAGGAGTGGGGTTGCCGATTTGTTTGGCAAATTTTCTTTTCGATTTTTACCGTAGCGTTACTTTTTCGCCTGTTGCGATGTAGACGACGGCTTCCATGATGTGCATGGCGTGGTTGGCGATGCGTTCAAGGTACCTTACAACGAGGACGCTGGAGATTGTGCATTCGTTGGTGACGGCTGCCCGCTCGACAAGTTTATCCAGAAACTCGAAGTAAGTTTTGTCTACTGCGGATTCTTCTTCAGTCATGCTCTTGACAAGTACAGGATCTAAACGTTTGAGTGAGTTGATGCTTACCCGGACCATTTCGAGGACTCTTTCAGCCATTTTTTTGATGTATTCAAATATCCATTCGTCGCAGTTGGCGGTTTTTCCGTTGAAACGGGAGGAGACGAAGGATATGTCCCAGGCGTATCTGCCGAAGCGTTCGAAGTCGTAGGCTACTTTCATGTAAGAGTTTATTATTCGCAGGTCGGAGGCAACAGGCTGATACTTAGCGATTAGGCTGAAGGCTTTTTCTTCCACTTCCACGGCTCTGTTTACAAGAATTTCCGAGAGTTCATGGACGTCTTTTGTGAAGTCTCTGCCTTCGACAAAGCCGTTTATTGACGCGGACAGGGCTTTCTCTGCAACCCCGCCCATCTTAAAAACCATCACGGTCAATTCTTCTAATCCAGCATCAATTAGTCTTTCCATATTGTTCACCTTATCCAAATTTCCCTGTTATGTATTTTTCGGTTAACTCGCTTTTCGGGTTCTCAAACACTGCCGATGTTTCGCCGAATTCTTCTAGTTTTCCAATGTACATGAATGCGGTGTAGTCTGATATGCGCGCAGCTTGCTGCAGGTTGTGAGTAACAATGACTACCGTGAACTCCTTCTTTAACTGAACAATTGATTCCTCAACCTTGGCAGTTGCCGTCGGGTCAAGAGCGGAACAAGGCTCATCCATAAGGATAACTTCAGGCTCAACCGCGAGAGCCCGTGCGATGCACAGCCTCTGTTGCTGTCCACCCGACAGAGCAGTTCCAGGCTTCTTTAAGTCACACTTGACTTCATCCCAAAGAAACGCCATTCGAAGACTCTTTTCCGCCAGTTCGTTTAGCTTTTGTTTATCTCTTACACCGTTTAGCTTCAGACCGGCTACCACGTTATCGTAAATAGACATTGTAGGAAAAGGATTGGCTTTTTGGAAAACCATGCCTATTCGTCTGCGAATCGCAACTGGATCAACTTGGGGCGCGTAAATGTTTTCCCCATCCAAAATAACTTCGCCTTCGACTTTTGCATTTGGAGTTAACTCATGAATCCGGTTGAGGCATCTAATCAAGGTAGTTTTTCCGCATCCTGAAGGACCCATAATGGCAGTTACCTTATTTTGCGGGAAGCTCAAATTGATCCCCTTCAGAACTTCTACTTTGCCAAATTTAGCTCTCAAATCTTTTGTTGACAGCTTAACTGTCGATGAATCCAGATCTTTATATTTACTTATTATAAATTGGCCCCCTAACATGATTCTTTATGCATCCTATTGAATTTTTAGTCGTCATCCTACGTCTCCATCCTTGTTTTTGTTAGATTTCTTCCTATAGTAAGCTTGACCAAAAGATTCAGTGCAAGCATAACGATTATCAGCATTAATGCAGCTCCCCACGCCTGAGTTATCCAATTCGGAACCGAAGAAAGAGCATAATTGTAAATAAGAACCGTTAGTGAAGCTGTTGGCTGATTTAGATTTTTCACAAACAGAGTGCTTGTAGCCGCGGTAAATAGTAATGGAGCTGTTTCTCCCGCCGCCCGCGCCGTCGCTAACAGTATGCCAGTTAAGACGCCGTTTTTCCCTGTGGTTAAAACGATTCTAAGCACGGTTTTCCATCTTGGAATTCCAAGAGCCATCGAGGCTTCTCTTAGCGTGTTTGGGACAAGCTTTAGCGATTCGCTTGTTGTCCGCGCTATAATGGGAGTCATTATAAGACTCAGTGCGAAACCGCCTGCATAAGCCGAATTTTGATGTGGATTTGTATTCAAAACTATTATAATGTAAACGAACAGCCCCAACACCATTGTGGGAAAACCAGTAAGCACATCATTCAAGAAACCTGAAACCGTGGAAAGTTTAGATGTTGACCATTCTGAAAAGAAGATGCCTGCTCCAACACCTATCGGTACCGAGATAAGGGCGGCTAACCCCACCATAATAACAGATCCTTCTATTGCTGGGGCTATTCCTCCGCCTGGGAGGTTTGGTGCGGTAGGCTTCTTGGTCAGGAAGTCTATGTTTATGGCTGGGGCGCCTTTTATGATTACGTCTCCCAGTATGAGTATTAGGGGTACTAGGGCAAGAACTACAGCCACCAGCACTAAGATTGTCATTGATTTGTTAGTAATTTTTCGCCGCAGTGAAATATTCGCTGGAAGGCTAGATTTTGTCATTTACCGTAGCACCTCTCAAACTTTGACCTGTTGTCCACGAGTCATCCTCCAAAGCAAAACTCGAGCAACAACGTTAACTAATAAAGCAACAGCAAACAGGATTAATGCTATTTCAATTATAGAAGATTCGATAAAGCCCTGTAGACTCGCCAAATTCATTTGCGATTAGCGACGACAAGGTGTATCCTGTAGAAAACAAATTGGGAGTAATGTTAGGAATGTTGCCTATTACCATGACCACAGCCATTGTTTCTCCGAAGGCACGTCCGAGCCCCAAAATGAATCCGCCAAATATACCTGACCGAGCATAGGGCAAAACGCTTTTCCACGTGACTTCCCAGTCTGTAGCACCAAGCGAGTACATCGCTTCACGCTGACTGTTTGGAACAGCATTTAAAACATCTCTAGAAACTGCCGACATTGTCGGAATAATCATTATGGCTAGCACGATTCCAGCGCTAAAAAAATTGAAACCCGAAGGATTACGCCCCGCGAATAATGGGATGAAACCTAAATAGTGATTCAGGGGCCTTTCTAGATATGTACGCAAGAGGGGAACCAAAACAAATACTCCCCATAAACCGAAAACAACACTGGGAACAGCTGCTAGTAGGTCTACAATTGTTCCCAATGAGTAACCAAGGGTTTGGTGGGCTTTTAGCTTCTCTGTTATAAAGATAGCTACGCCCAAGCTAATGGGGAATCCAACTAAAATGGCGATCCCCGATGTAACTAAGGTTCCGTAAATAAAAGGTAAAGCACCAAACTGGTTCTTATCTGAGTTCCATTTTGTTCCGACCAGAAATTTTGGTCCGAACTGGAATATTGAGGGCTCCGCGATATGATACAGCTCAACTGCAAGTGCAACAACAAGAGCCACAATGAATAAGGCTGCAGCTGCGAGAAGGATTTTTAGTATTGTATCTCCGCGCAGTCTTAACTGCAACTTTTCTATCCTCAGTATTTTTCGTTAATTTCAAAAAAATAGGGGTAGATTGCTTTTATATCTACTTAAATGGCGTTCCGTTGTAGGTTACCAAGTGGAGTGCTGCGTTGTCAATGGCGACTATGCTGGCGGGCAATGGAACGTATCCTTCACTTATCCCCAATGATTGGCCTGAGTTCACGATCCACGAGAAGAAGTCGACTAAAGCTGCGCCTTGGGCTTGGTTGGTTTGCACTTCATAGACCAAACCGTATGTCAATGTAACAATTGGGTATATGCTGGTGTCGGTTGTATCTTTGTATGTGTTGTCAATTATAGAAACACCTGTCCATGAGGCGCTCCCCGCTGGAAGACTTGTTGCACCTGCTGCAAGCGTGGCACCTATGTTTGCATTGTTAGCTAAGATGTAATTGCCTGCAGCGTTTGCAACCGTTCCGTAGAAGAGCGTGGTTTGGCCTGGATTTTCAAGTATGTAGGAGATTTCAAGTGGGCCGATTGCGCCTGTGATTTCGCCAATGTCTGTTGCTACACCTGCGTTTTTGGTTCCTTCTTGCTCGCCTGGAAGAGATGGCCAGATTGATGCGCTTGTACTTGGCGCTCCAACGGATGTTGCCCAAGCAGTGCTTGTGTCATACAGGTAATCGGTGAAGGCGAACATGGTTCCGCTTGAGTCAGCTCGGTGAACGCAAGTTATCGACAAATTAGGTAATGTTGTTCCTGGGTTGATGTGTGCAAGTTGGGGGTCGTTCCAATTGGTTATGTTGCCCATGAAGATTTGTGCTAGAATAGGTCCTGTAAAGTTTAGAGTTGGAGTAGAGGCGCCTTCTCCAAGATTGTATGCTGGCACTACTGCGCTGGCAGTTAACGGAATGGTTAGGCAAGTTTGCCCTGAAGGCACAGCTGCGTACTGGGCTGCTGTTAGTGGTGCGTCCGATTCGCCGAAGTTGCCTATTCCATTATTTATGAAAGCGGTAATTCCTGCACCGCTTCCAACGGCATTGTAGGTAATTGAAATTTGGGGTTCGACTTGTGTGCTATATTGGTTTTCCCATGTTTGCATGAGTGGGTAGACAAGTGTACCTCCGTTTCCAGTTAGTGATGCTGACGCTAGTGGTGCTGGCGTTGGAGTTGGAGTTGGAGCGGGAGTTGGGGTGGGAGTTGGAGTTGGAGTAGCGGTAGGTCCTGAAGTTGGAGAGCTTGTTGGTTTCGCGGTTGGCGAAGTTGAAGGTGAGCCCGTTGGGGTTGCCGTTGGGCTTGGACTTGGGCCTGGCTTGTTTGAATTTGAAGATAGGTATGTGTAAGCGAATACGCTGCCTATTATTATAACGATAACAACTACTGCAATGGTTATCATGTATGTAGTTTTCATTTTTTTACCTCTATTTTACAAGCGACAATGTAGATTCAGTTGTTATATCGATTCCCAACATAATTACCATAGAATATATAGATGGAAAAAAGCCCCAAAAACCACGAAAAAACGTCAATCCATACTCAACCCACCTGTGAACCCCGTAAAAAATTGTCCCCACTTAACCTCCCGTCCGTGGCTTTTTGTCATGAATTGGGATAATGTTCAAAAGCGACGTTTTGGCAATCAATAGAATAATGATTCCTATTCTGAACGTTAATTGGCAGAGCCTTCCGTCTGACTACGACCTCAGCGAACGCGACGCTGACGTATTAGCGCTCATAGAAACGGAAGACTTAACCGTATTCACGTTTGATGGCTTAAAACGAAGAACATGCCTGCATCCTGAAACGTTGTCGCGAATCCTTAGCCGACTCGAAGAAGAAGGCATAGTCAAAGAAAGAACATGAAGGCTACAGGGTCTCGCCAAAAATAACCAAACTTAAACTCAACCAAACACACCCTGAAAAGCCGTCTACAACCCTTATTCAAACTTTCCTTCCGTCAGACCTCATGACCCAGCACCTGATTCTTTCCCTCAGAGGCAAATGGTTCGGCATGCTGCGTTGGCTAGGCACCTCAGAGAACAACCGCGGCGTCACGTTAAAGTGGATAACGGAAGACGGCGGAATCCAAATAGCCGCAAACATTCAGGGAACAACGCTTAACATCGAAGCGAAGTTTTTGACAAACAACGATTTGAACTTGGCGTTGAAAGCGTCTTACCAGCTTATGGCAAACATCGGCAAGCTTTGTCAAGGTTCACATGCAATGGCAAGAAACGTGGGTTACTTCGGCGGCTCAAACTTCTACATGCCAGCCTAAACTGCCCCTTAGATTTTTGAAATATTTTCTTTTGCAAGAAGCGAAAGCAAGAAAAGCCTTAGATTGGGCGCTTGCTCGGTGTCGATTAAGGGGTAAATTGGGGAAAAGCATTTAAAAAGCAAACGTAAGCATGAACTGAAAAGAAGGCTGTTAGTGCGGGTCTGGTTACGTAATGGTGGATCAAGAAAAAGAAGAGACGGAAGCGAAAAATTCAAAGCTTGATAAATTGAAAGCTGACGTCGGCTTCGATTATCATTCTTCCCGCTTCTTTTCCCTGATTTTCTTAGTAATCTACATCGTAGCCATAACGATTTTCTGTTTAAGATATAGTATTATTCCTGGTCCTGAATTTCTGGTTTTAGGCATCCTCTTCATCGCCGCCTACAATAAACAGACTTACCGTGCACTGAAAGATTGGCTTCCCTTCATCACGATTTTTCTGTCTTACGAAGTCATGTACAGTTTCGTAGGCAAAGTTTCCATGGGCAATCTTCACGGAGGACCAGAATTTGTGGATAAGCAGCTGTTTGGTCAGATCCCCAGCATTATTCTTCAACAAAGCTTCAGGCTGCCAATTTTAGATTATATGGGAGCGTTCTTCTACTCGATATACTTTTTTGTGCCAACAATATTCGCCTATGTTGTTTGGAGGAAAAGCCCCAAAAACTACTGGAAATACACGGTAGCCTTCGGCGTACTCACCTACTCCGCCCTGATAACTTTCCTGTTTTACCCTGTTGCTCCGCCTTGGTGGCAGTTCAACTCCCTCCATAACGCTTCATACACGGGTCCCCAAATAATACGTGTCTTAACTGGGTCAGTTGACCCCAGCTTAGGCGTCCCAGTTTACAAGACGCTGTTTGACTTCTTAAGCCCCAACAACTTCGCAGCTTTCCCAAGTATGCACTCCGCGATTCCTTGGCTTGTCTTCCTGTTCGCCTTCAAAATCTGGAAATGGAAGTCGCTTCCAGTGCTTGCGATCCCTGTCGGCACATGGTTCAGCGCTGTATACCTCGGAGAACATTACTTCACAGATGTCATCGCAGGAATAATCTACGCAACAATTGCTTACTTCGCGGTCACAAAACTGCTGCCTTACCTATCGGCGAGAGTAGGCTACTTGCAAAAGCATATTCCTGTGGAAAAATAAAAAGGGCAACTCATTAGGGGTAGCTTACTCGCCCAAGTTTTGTTTGCCTTTCTCATTTAGTTCTGCGTTAATTCGGGAAATTTCTTGGCACCATTTCCTTCTTTCTTTATGGTCCAAACTTAAGATTTCGTCAATGTTCCAATGAAAATAATAGGCTATGAAGGCTACTTCACTGTAGATTTGTTCAGCGGGGTAGCCCTTCATGCCCCCGGGCTGCCTATCTCCACTTGAAAGTCAGTTTTGCAGTTTGGGCACGTAGCCTTTATTGTGGTGTTGCCTTCGCCGTTTATTTTGTTGTAGAAGGCTTGAAGGTACGATAGGTCTGATGCGAAGAGGTTCTCGACTGTTTTGGTGCTTACCGCGTTGAGGTCGCCTAATTTGGTTACGACTCGCGACAGCACTATTACGGTTAGGTATGCTGGGTTTTGCTGTACTCGGGGGTCTTTTAGAGGGAGAATTTCGTCGGCGGCGGTTGCAAGCCTCATGACGCCTTTTTTGTGGAGAGTGCCGCTGTCGTCGACGTATCCTTTCGGCAAAGTGAACTCGTATTCCACTTGGATAACCATTTAATCGCCTCGCAGGTTACTTTGCCCGTTGCATCGATTCGAAAGCTATTTCCAACGTTTCAATAGCCACATCGTTTCCTTTGGCGTTCATGTCAGGAGCCTTGTATTTGCTTGGCCATGCGTTGCCGAATTCCCATCTTGCCGCGTCGTTGCCTTCTTCATCCATAAGAATCACAGCGATGTTGCGTCGGGCTTGAGCTAGCTGTCCCTGCTCAACCATCTTGCGCCAGTTGTAAAGGTCCATCGAGTTGGTTATTCCCCACTTTAACACTAGAATGCCGTGTTTGGTGAGGCCTGACAGTTTCCTGGCGTACAGGACTGCTTCGGTGCCTTCTCGGTACTCAATTATGTCGGTTGATGAATCTGGGATTGTGGCTTCGCTGAAGCCTGCTTGCTGGATGCTGTCTATTTCTATTCGGAAACGGAAGTTTGCGAAGGGGTCTTTTCTTTGTGTCGACATATCTTTTCACCTCATTACTCCGTTGCAGCGGAGCCTCCTTGCCATTGAGCTATACGGAATATCACGAACTCCGCGGGTTTTGTGGCTGCTACTCCGACAACCACTACTAATCTGCCGTTGTCGATGTCATCCTGAGTCATGGTTGTTCGATCGCACTTAACGAAGAAAGCTTGGTTGGGAGTGGTACCCATCAATGCGCCGCTCTTCCACTGCGTAGTTAGGAACTGCGAAATCGTTTGGATCATTCTTGCCCACAGTTTTTCGTTGTTGGGTTCAAAAACAACCCATTGGGTTCCCTGCTCGATTGATTGTTCAAGGAATATGAATAAGCGTCTTACGTTGATGTACTGCCAAAGCGGGTCAGATGAACAGGTTCTGGCGCCCCAAACGCGGATGCCTCTTCCCGTGAATGCGCGTATGCAGTTTACGCCTTTAGGATTAAGTTGGCCTTGGTCGGCGTTGTTGATGAGGTATTTGAGTTCAGTTGTGTTCTGGACAGTCTCGTTTGCAGGTGCCTTAAAAACGCCTTTGTCGTTGTCGGTGCGCGCGTAAACGCCCATGATTGAGCCAGAAGGCGGAATAAAGATGTCTGCGTTATCGACTGGGTCAAAGACTTTGATCCATGGATGGTACAGCGCTGCGTAAGAGGTATCGAAAAGATCGCGGAAACTCAGCACATCAGAAATTTGCTGGTAGTTCGGCGGAGCATCAAGAACTGCAAAGCGGTCCTTGTACATGTCGCAGAAGTCGGTTAGATTCTTGAGTGTGTCTGCATCGTAGACACCGGGGATTGCCATTATGCTTACGTCGGTGACCTCTTGGAAAGCCTGTAGCCCTGTTCTTTTTCCTGGGCCGCCGTCGTTTCCTTCGAAATCAGCTGGGGTAACTTTGGTGTAATTGCCGTCTGAGCCGTTCTGTAGGCTGATGTACCATGTTCCATTTTGAAGGGTGTCGTTCTCAGGCATCATGAAGGGGTTGGTTGCGCCTGAAGCGTCGGACATCAGAGCTGAGGCTTGAGCTTCAGGCCACGACAACGTTACGTAGCTGGAGACGTCGTTAACCATTTTGCCAAAATAGTTGTCTACGTTAGGGTTCAATGAAAGGTTGCTGAAGGTTTCCTTCAAGTTTGCTACCTGCACGGTTTTTCCCTGCTTCAGGGCATCTTCAATCAGGTAAACTTCCAGTTTGAATTCGCAAGTCGATAGGATCCGCTCGGGATGTGCTCCTGAACCGACCACGTCGCCGTCGCCTGTTAGGTGGCTTGACAAGGTGAGTACGTCGCCTTGGATTGAGTTCACCTGGGCGTACTGTTTAGTTGATCCGCTGTCGAAAACTACGATTCCGCCCGCGTAAAAGCCATTTTTGCTTTTAAGTTGGTACTGGAGGCTTTTTGTAGCGTCGCCGACAACGCTTGAAATCAGGGTTTTTGCTTGGCTTACTGGAACGGAGCGAAGCAAAAGCTTGTTGCCCCAATCACCGACGCTTGTCGCTGAGAAAGTAACTGTTGCGGAGGCGCTTGCGCTCGGCAGATTCTTGACGGTAACACGTGTGGTTGCCAATGCGTGATCGGCTGCGAGGGGAGTAGTTTTGTCCAGTGTTACCGTTGATTTTGATGGGTCGTAGGAGGCGATGATCAAATCAACTTCGTTTTTGACCCATTTTGTAGGGTCTGTAGGGTCTTGGTCTTCAATTACCAGTTTGCATTTGCTATCTAAGAACATAATTGACTCAAACTGCAACGAGGAGTCTGCAGCCTTAAGGTCATCTGCAAGCTGCAGGACGGGCACTATTGAGACGACGTCGTCGCCTGCTTGAGAAGCGTCTGAGGGAGCGACACGCATTACGTAGCAGCCGCTGCCGCCGTTGATGAAGAAATTGTTGATTGCTTGAGCTAAAAAGCGGTATTGACCGTAGTCGCTTGAGAGGTAATTTCCAAAGATGGATTGGAACTCTGAAAAGCTTGATATGAACTGGGGTTTTCCTATGGTTGGTCCTTTTTCAGCGAGGCCTAGGAACCCAGCTGTACTGGTGCTTACGCCTTCTATGGGTTTAGCGCCAATTTCAATCTCTTCAATATAAACTCCGGGTGTTGAATAGGTGGGCATATTCTCTAACCAGATTGAGCTTATCTTAAGAAGTTATATTTAATTTTATTGCTAAGGCTGACTTGCTTGCCCCTTCAGCAACTTTGTCAATGCTCACGGACGCCTCAACGATGCCAACTTGAGCCTTAATGGTCATGACAGTTGTGCTGCCGTTGGTGGTTGCTTCCACGAACCCGGTGTCTGAAATGTCGTTGCTGGTCAGCTTGTTAAGGTAGAAAACGTATTCTCCTCGGTCAGTTGTAGAGGTGCTTAAAGCTCGCTCAACAAGGGTGACGTTTGCGTTGGGTACGGGGTTGCCTGTTTCGTCTTTGACCATTCCACGGATGAGGGTTGCTCCGTGCGGGAACGGGTATGCGGGAGTCGGGTCAAGCGCTATTTCCGTCGAGTTAAGAACTACATTGTTGTCTTTGTCAGGAGGCAAAAGGGTGAGGGGCAACGATTCAGCGTCGAAATAGCATTCGCTTTTAACTTGGACTATGTACGTTTTTGTGGTTGGAAGATTAAAAAACAGGTAGAAACCAGATGGGTTCTTTACAGCAATGTAATCTTCGTCTTTCAAGGATACGGTGACTTTTCCTATCGGCTGTTGCTTCGAATAGTTGTCGGTAAGGCTTACAGCCAGTGAAAGACTTAAAGTGAATACATCTTGCGCCTGGCTCATTTAGCTAATGTCCCCTGGCTGTTTTTGTTTGTAAGTTGTTACCTTCTGAGTTACCAATGAGCCGCCTGGCAAGCGAGATGGGTCAATCCTTACTGGAGACACGCTGCAGCTACAGCAAAGTTTGAGGGGGGTCGAAAGCATCGTCCAAAGCTTGTTTAAATCGTCAATTGAAAGGGAATCCAAAGTCAGTCTGATGTCTTCGCCGTTTTCAATCAAGTTTCCCTGAAGGATCGTTCCCCTCAATACGGGGTAGTCAACGAAGGTTTGGATTATTTTTCCTAGGATGGTTTGGTCGTTGCTTGCGTCTTGAGTAAACGGCGTAACCAGATAGTGAAGACTCAAGTAAACAGGCGGGTTCTGTCGCGGTTGAGGAGAAGGCATATTCTTCATGGCTGAAAACTCAGCCACGTTGTATAGATAGATGGAGAGTTTTGCAGATTTTTCGGTTTTAACCTCTTCAGGCGACGCCAGAGAAACCTGGCTTTCCTGGCTGGCTTGACTGTTGAAGATTGAGCTGAGGTCAGGGTCGTTTGCCAAATTGACGAATAGGAGGTTGGCTAACGTTTTGCTGGCGTCGTTGATGACTGTGCTGGTGTTGTTTTGGTTACTCAAGTCAGCTTTCCCTTTTCAGAGAATTATGCGGTTGACCGCTTAAAGAACTTTGGGAAATAGAAGAGCAAGCTTACAAGCTGTCTCGTAAGAGAACAGAAAAAATTATATTCACTTCGAACCATATAGAAATAACATGAGTTTTGCCCGCACGCAAACCAAGGCGGAGACCACCCCTCAAAAAGTTGGGGGCACCTCTTCTCAAACTAGAAAAGAAGGGATCACGCGTTCAAACGACGCTGTGTCTAACATCTTGAAACTTCAAGAAACGGTAGGTAACAGAGCCGTTTCGGAACTGCTTGCATCCAGCCTTATTCAAGCTAAACTGAATGTTAGCTCATCAAATGATCCGTGCGAAATGGAAGCTGACCGACTTGCAGACGAGGCGATGACAATGACCCCGTCTAGCCTTCAGCATCGGCAAAACGAACTTATTCAAACCAAGAGCTCTAAGCCGATAACTTCAACTGCAATGCACCAAACAAAAAGCTCAGACGAAGCCAGCAATAATGTTCTCGAATCTGAAGGAATTACTAGAGAAGCTTTTGGCAAGAGCGACGGTCAACCTATGGAATCTGGGTTACGATCTGAAATGGAAGCTTACTTCCTGCAGGACTTCAGCAATGTGCGCATTCACGCCGACGCCAATGCGAATGAGCTATCTGAAAAACTTCACGCTGACGCCTTAACTTTCGGAGGAAACATTTTCTTGCGGTCAGGCATGAACGCTCCGAATTCGCAGCAAGGCAAAAAACTTTTGATTCATGAGTTAACCCACGTCGTTCAGCAGCAGTCTCCAAGCCAGATTTCTGGTGTTCCAGACATTCTCCGTCAGGAGTCTGAGCCGAAGGAAACACCTGCAGAAACTGAGCAGCCTGTGTCTGAGGAAGGCGAGGTGACCGCTCAAAACAAAGACACATTCTTTATCCTTTGGAACTTCAAGAATAACAGTGCCGAATTAAATTCAGCGTTCAAGACCGCGATGAACCAAATTGTCCAAATCGCGAAAGTAAATGCCCCCGGTTCAACCGTGGAGATCCATGGTCACGCAAGCCGAACTGGCCCAGAGGAACTTAACGATAGACTATCGGAAATGCGGGCAAACGCTGTCGCACAGTACATGCTTTCGCAGGGGTTACCGTCCACTCAGATCATTGATCTCCAAGGCTTCGGATACAACAAACCTGTAGCAGATAACAAGACCCCGTTGGGACAAAGCAAGAATCGAAGAGTAGAAGTCAAAATCAACCTTAAGAGCCCCGAGCCCCCTGAACCTACTGTAACAGAATCAACTTCGCCGAAAAAGGAGCAGCCAGCAATAAAACCTGATTATTCAATTCCAAAGCCGGAAGAAGAACGCGAATGCAGAGGCGTCTCTTGCAAAGCATTCAACTGGATCAAACAGCATTGGTTCCCGGTTATATCCGAAGAAGACGTGAAAGCTGCAATAAAAATGGAAAAAGATTTTCTTTACCGAACAAAGTATGATGTCGATTACAGCGCAGCGTTCACGAAGAGGAGGGATAAGACGCAAGCTGACCTTCTCATGTTAGATCAAAATGTTGAAGCTGACGCAAGAAGAAGAATATTCAAGTTTATAACTGATAACGACCCATCCTTCGGGCGAATGTTAGGTCAAGCAAATCCCGTTGAGAAAATGGTGCCAAGCAACTACGCGAGATAGGGCACGCAATTCCCTGCGGAAAAGTCTTCTTTGAAAAGGCTAGGTACACGCTATTTCGTGAGGCTAAGGTTCCTGCCTAATTCTTCTTTCCCAAACACTTTCCCTATTTTCTGGTATTCCCTTTTCGCAGCCTTAACCAAATGCGCCATTTCCACGTTCCCGCCGTCTTCAGCTGCAAGAAAAGCCGCTGTCAAAGTTATGTTTTTTATGTTTCCGCCGCTAATTTGCAGTTTTGATAAAGACTCAAAATCTATCTTGCCCAGCGGCGCCATTTTGGGGAATATTTTTTTCCAGATTTCAAGTCGATAAGCATCGTTTGGAAACGGAAATTCAACTATGAAGTTCATGCGTCGAATGAAGGCTTCATCCATGTTTTTCTGCATGTTGCTGGCGAGGACGACGATGCCTTCATGCTCCTCCATTTTTTGCAGCAGATAATTGATTTCGATGTTTGCGTATCGGTCGTGGGCATCTTTGACTTCACTTCGTTTCCCAAACAGGGCATCTGCCTCGTCGAAAAACAAGACGGCGTTGGTGTCTTCTGCATCTTTGAAGATTCGATTAAGGTTCTTCTCGGTTTCGCCGATATATTTGCTCACGACCATTGACAGGTCAATTTTGTACATGTCTAACCCGAGTTCGCCCGCGATAATTTCTGCCGCCATCGTTTTCCCTGTTCCAGACGGACCTGAAAAAAGAACGTTTAAGCCTCTGCTTCTGCTGTGCTTGTCGAAGCCCCACGATTCGTAGATTGTCGGATAGTTTTTGACGTAGTTGCAGACTTCACGGAGTTGGTCTTTCTTGTCAGGCAGCAAAACAATGTCGTCCCATTTGTAAAGCGGCGAAAGCTTCATTGCGAAAGAAACGGGGTTTAGCTGCGCTCGGCAGCCTGCATAAATGTCTTCAAGCGTCATTCTGGGCGAGGCTGGGGTCACGCAGCAAAGCGGCGCTTTTAGCTGCCTCAACTGCCGCCTCGGCTTTGTCTCGTCCGAACTTGAATTTGACCGCGACATCCCCAATTCCCACCACGTCACCTGCCAGCGTCTGCCACATTTTAAGCCGATCCAAATATTTTGCCCGCGGAACAGAAACCGTAACTGTGTGTCTGCTCAGAACCATCGGGGCCTTACTCGCGACAAATGTTAACCCGTCAAACAACTCAAGCTCCTCTAACACGGCTCTTTTCACGTCTTCCCCTGCGGAGTCTAACTTGTCAAAGTACGCAGCTGCGTGCTGCAGCTTGGCTTCCCTGAAGAAAAGCCTCAAAAGTGCTG
Organism: Candidatus Bathyarchaeota archaeon; assembly: GCA_963780185.1. Classification (GTDB taxonomy): domain Archaea; phylum Thermoproteota; class Bathyarchaeia; order Bathyarchaeales; family Bathycorpusculaceae; genus Bathycorpusculum. The sequence continues at coordinate 767,522 of CAWABA010000006.1, forward strand.
GCAGGTTTTCACCTTTTGTCTTATCCAAATCTGCGAATATAATAGGCTTCTTGGCTTGGTGGCAGATGGCTTGGGCGAATTCCTGCAGTTCAAAACTGCCCTGCAGCTGAATGACAGGTTCAGGGGTTTTAAGCGATGAGGAAAACGCCTGTAACTGTTGTTTAAGCGGGTCGGGTATTGCCAGAGTTTCGAACCCGTTTTCGGGATACTTCAGCGTTGCGAATGATGCCACGTGAGCGTCGGGTTCGTCGTAGCCGAGTAGGAAACTGATGATGCGGTCGTCAAGCTTGAGGGTTTTCTCCAGAAGCGGGAGGTCGCCTTCCTGCAGATGAAAAATCAAGTTCCCGATCAATGGCGCTTTGTAGCTGAAATGTTGCCTTGCCGCAATCTGGTCTTCTTTATCTTTAAAAAACAAGTTGACAATTAAGCCGACTGTGGCGTGTTTTTTTGTGATGTCGTCTTGAAGGTACGCGAAAAGCTTCTCGTATTTTGAGTCGAACTCCGAGACTAAAGCCACAAGTAAAGCGTCAACTTCGAAGCTGTCAAGACCGAACATTTCGGCAAGAACTTCAAGCCGTAGCTCCGTTCCCTGCAGCTTGCACGCAATTTTTTCTTCGGCGATTTTCTGTGCCAACGTCTCTTGTTCTGCCCGAGTTTCAGCGTTTGATTCATTCGCCTCGGTTTCTTTTGCTATAAGTTGGTCGATTTCTTCTTCAGAAATGAAAAGGCCTGGGAAAGTTTGGTTCTTGCTTGATTTGCGCCAATGCTGGATGCTTTCGGCAACGATTAGGTCGATTCTTTTGAGTTCATCCAGAATATGCTTTAGGTTGCTTGCTTGTAGGGGATTCATGCCTTGCGTTGCTGGGTCGCTGGTTGCTGATGTAATTTACCGTACGCTCCTAATTATCGTCTCGATGCCGCCGCTGGAGCCGTCTAGTTGATGGTGGCGTTTATCATCAAAGATGCCTGTTTTGTGCTGCCTTTGTAGACGTCGTTGGTTGTGAAGGTTTCTCCGGGATAGTTAACTTGGAGGGTATAGTTGCCTGCCACTACGGTCTCTTCGCCCGCTAGTTGGAAGCTTAGTTTTCCCGTGGAATCTGAGTTGTTGGGCCCTTTAGTGATTTTTTTGTTTTCAGGGTTGGTTACATCAAGAGTAATGCCGTGAAGGATGGTACCTTTTGGAGGGGCAGTAACGGCGACTGCGATGGTTACCGGGTAGCCCGTCGTAACTTTAGGGGGGTTTGCAGCAATTTTTATTATGGATGTGTTTGTCGGCGCCTTGACGACAAGGGGATTTGACGCTGTGCAAGCCATGTAATTCACGTTGGCGCTCGCGAAGAGTTCTCCAGAGTAATCGACCTTAATTGTGTAGGTGCCTACTGTCGAAAAAGCTACGTTTGGAATGGAAAACTTGCCGCTGCCGTCCGAGTTGTAAGTTCCTTGCTGTATCGCATTTCCAGCAGGGTCTATAAGTGTTAGTTTAATGCTGTGGAAAGCGTCAGCGGATGTTGGTGGAGCAGGAGTTATTGAGCCGTTAATCGAAAGCGATTGCCCAGCGGTTATGGTTGCGGGGGTTGTGTCGAAGGTCATTGAAGTTTCAACTGGAACGTTAAGGATAATCCAGCTTTCAAAAAGACCGCCTTCGGAACTGTCGCCTGTCGGCAGTTTCCCGCCCAAAAGGTCGCCGTCTAAGGATTTCCCGTCGTTGTCAAGCACACAGTCGCCTTTTATTCGAATAACCAATCTAAGTTTCGAGTAGTTTTTGCTGATTTCAGGCCCGAAGTATTGGGGTGCGTTTTCTCCGAAGACATTCAAGTCAAGGTGCACTCGGGCAATAGTTTTCTTTGCGGGTAACAAACCGACAGCGCTGCAGGCAGGCGTAATGGCGAGGTCTTTCTTCTCGATAAATGGATTGCGCCTTCGATTGTTACTGTAGCATTCAAGCGTTAAAGATACAGTGTCTTCGTTAATCGTCGCCGTATCCATCAGTCGATCGAAAACCACGAGGAAACCTTCATTGCTAAAGAGTCTATCACGCCACAACTGCGAGTCAGTAAAAGTATTGCCGTGTTTCCAGTTCATTTCTTGGACTTTCGGCAGGTCCTTCTCAACTTCGTTTTTGAGGCACTGCAGCAGATTGTAAAGGGTTCCGTTCCCAAATACGAGGTTTCGGCTATTGCCTATCTGATTGATGGTTATGGTGCCGTCTGCGTTCCGTGTGAAGTACACTTCGGCGAGAAGAACCGCGCCTTCATTCGAGGGAGAACAAGTAGTTTTGCAGAAGCCGTCCTTGCTTGTGTCGCTGCGGTAATCATTCCATTCAGCGCAGATGTCCTCGGTATGGAGGGGACTCAGGACTAACAGGTTCTGCAGAACGATTTTGAAGCCCTCTTGCAGGGTGCTGTAGCAGCAGTTGTCCTTGCAGTTGGATGCTTTCAAAACGTTGGTGGCTGGGTCTAACCCGCAGAAATCATATTTTATGTAAACTTTTGCGGGGCTGGTTGCTGTTGGCGAAAGATTCGGTGCAAAACTGTAACTGTAAGGTTGGGCGACAACTATTTCTCGTCCACAGGGGTCCAACGCGACTCCTGGCGAGACGATGATGTTTGTTGTTGTGCCGTCTTGGGTGACTTGTAAGCCGCAGACGACTCCGACGCCGTGGATGAGTCTGTTTGCGAGGCGTTGTTTGTTGATGAAGTATTGCTGTTCCATGCGGAAGTCGTTTACGGTTAGTAGTTTGCCGTAAAAGTAGTTATTTCGCCTAAACGTGGGGAACGATTCACATTGCACGTCGGCTATATCGGTTGTGTTTGTATCTGACATCTCAGCGCACTCTCGGTTCAATTGTATCGTAAGTATGTTTATTTAAAACTTTCATTAAGAACTACAGGCTTTAACTCGGCGGGCTTCTCAATCGGCTTAAGGATGATTGGCTCCTCGACAGGCTTAATCTCAATGGGTTGAGTGATGACTGTATCCACCGGAACCGTGGCTGTGCCCACGTACATTTCAGCCTTATACTCCGTCAAAAACGAGTTAACCCCAAGGTAACTGTGCCAATCCAGCTGGATTTTGTTTTCCAAAACCACGAAGCCCCCGACGGTGTGGGCTGGCTTTTCGTTTTCGATGACTCGTTTTATGACTTTTCGGTCAACGTCGGTTCGCACCTGGTTAGGCCAAAGCAACACGCAGAAAGAATATTTGTCACCGAACAATGCATCCAGCATCGCCTGAAACTGCGGGCTCCCAGTCTTGAGCAGCACACGCTCAACAACGGCAACGGGGTATCTTCCCGTGTAAATGTTTATGATTTCTTCAAGCTCTTTTTTGGTTCCGCGGTAACGGTAAAGCAGAGCGGCTTTGCTGAGGAATTCCCGCCACTTCGCCTCAGGCCAGTTTTCATCCTTAACTGTGCCGACCCATGTTGAAAGCCACGGGAGAAATTCGCTCGGAGTCAATTTGGCGTCGACAAGCTCAGGCGTGTCTTCTATTTCGTTCTCGATTTTTTGAAGGGTAAGCTCGAAAATTGTGAGGTACCTCTGCAAAAAGTCGTTGCCTGCGGGGTCCTGCTGGTAAAACTCGGGCAAATACTGCATGTAGTTTACGTTCGCAAAGAAAGCTTTCACGTTTTTAACGGTGGGGAACTGCCCTTTTTTGTTGCCTACTATGGTGATTTTAAGCCAAAGATTCTGTCCCTTCCCAGCGTCAATTATGACTTGACGCTGGTTAACTGCGGGCTGCGACCACAAAGGCTGCAGTGTGGTGATGTCGTGGCTTTTTTGCGAAGTGACAAAATACGAGACAGTTATCTGAGTTTTCTTCGGCAGAACCGCGTGGATCATGATTTTGTGCCATATGCAATCGGTTATTTGGCTGTCGACGTTTACTATCTGCTCTTTTTTGGTCGCGGACTTTACTGTCCAGTTGTTAGGGATCTGCACGATTTGGGGTGAGGAGGTTTCGCTGCTCATTCTAAAGGGTGTACCTCCTGCAGGTTGCTTGAGAGCCGACGATGTTGATTTGATGCGTGCCAGAATCCACCAGCGCGTGGGCGCCGACGATTATGTTGCCGTTGACCAGTGTGCAGTCGCCTGTACATGAAAGGGTTAGGTTCTGTACGCAGTCAACACCTTCGATGCCTTCGATGAATGCGACGATTTCAGATTTGTAGACGCTTCGTCCGAAAGGCCATCCGTCGTGGTCCCAGCCGCCGATGAGGGGATTAAGAAAAACCTCCAGCTTTTCAACGACCGAGCTTTTCACAGCGTCTTCCGACGACAAAGGCTTTGTGCGTATGTCAGTTTGAACGCTGATTGGCACGAACTCGGGATCTATGACTTCAATCAGGGTTGTCAGAAGCCTGCCCTCATTCAAATGCTCGCAGACAAGCCGTTTGGCTGCGTCACTGGCTGCGGTCAACGTGTTCACGGTCGGCGGCTTAACGCAGACGATGACTTCCACCTTGTCGCTGTTCCAGAAGGCTTGAGCGCGTTCAATGTTTGCTTTAGGGGTTTCTTTGGCTAAAAACTCGTAATCTGATAGCGTGACGGCGCGGTATGGTTTTTTGAAGTCTTTTTGGACTGCGAATATGGCATTGTTTAGGTTGTCGCCTCTCCGTGTTTTGGTGCCGAGCAGTTTGAGGAATTTGCGGATGTCACGGTCAGTTATTTGGTCGAGGAAGAACACTTGCGCTTCAGTTAACCACGCCAGCAGCCTCGATTAACGTGATGCCGGGGTCATGAAGGTTGTAATCTGTCCAGCCTGTGCCGTACTGGGGAATGCGTTTTTTGGCTTCCTCAACTAGCTGCGCAAAAGTTACGTCGTCAAGGACAGGAACATCCAAGTCAGGTACCTCCCGAAAGCTTCACGTTGACTTGATGTGTGCCGCTGCAGATAAGTGCGTAACCAGGCAAGACGATGTTGTTGTCTGAAGGCAAAGTGTCTCCCGTTTGTGCATCGCAGATTGTTACTTTCAGGTTTTGAATATAGTCGACTTGCGGGATGCTTTGAAGAAGCCCCAGAATATCTGAGTCGCAGGGAACCTTGCCGAAATCCCAGCCTTTGCCGTCTGAGCCGCCGTGGAGCGGATGCAGGAAAGTTTTAAGCGAATTCAACGCGGCGAAGTTAACTGCAGATGCAGAATTGATGTCTGCGACGTAAATGTCTGCGGTTACTGACACCGCTAGATATGTTGGTCCCGTTACTGTGAGGGTTGATACGGATATGGGGTTGTGGCTTTTGAGGTAGTCTTCTACGGTTTGAAGCATCCGTGAAGAAGGCGTAGGCTGGTCCACTGGGCTTTCAGGGATTATTATGACGGCTACGCAGCCACTTTGAATTTGTCCTTCACTGTTCAGGTTAGGAATGCACTTAACCCTTGCGACGTCGCCTGAGGCTTCAATCGAGAGCCATTCATAGTCTTCCTGAGCCACCGCGCGGTCCCTGTTCTGAACCGTTTTAGGTCCTCTTTTCTTAGCGCGGTCCACGGTTTCAGCGTCGGCTCCGCCTTCTGCGTCGTCGATGTTGACGGCTCTGTCAATGCCCGCAAGCGCCGTAACCAGCTTCTTAACCTCGCCTAAAGCCACGTCGCCTATGACTCCGCCGCCAGTCTGGTAAGTTGCTTTGATTGAAGCGCCAACCGTGGGAATCATGCCGTTTTCGCCGTCGCCGAAGGTTATTTCGCCTGAGATTCTGTCAAGCATGTAGCTTCTGCTGTTTTCGTCTGAATCAAAAAAGTCATCAACTACCACCCATTGCACCCAGATTTTTGCCGGGTCAGATTGATCAACTATGTAGTCTCCTTCTGTTGGGACGGCTGACTCCTGAACCCATAAGTTTGCCGAAGCCACTGGGGTTCTGCTCAATTTCAGAGGTGTAGCCATTAGTCCGTCGCTTGTTCCCAAGAGTTCGTCCGTGACGGTTTCAGCCTGCATAGCCAAAGTCGAATTAAGTGAAACCGCGTAGGGTATTGGGGCTGCAGGTATCTCTTTTATGGCGTTGGGAACTGAGAATTTTGCGTTGTAAATATCCACCTTGTTGCATGGTTGCCCACCTGTAGCCGTCGAATCTACATATTTTGCAAGTTGGGCATCTGGAATGTAATTCTGCATAATTCGGAGAAGCTGCGTGTTCAAACGGAAGCCTTTGGTTCCTAATGGAAGAAGCCGCATTTTGTTGGTGTCGCCCTCGGCGTTTACTAACGCATTAACTACGTCGGCTAATGTTTGCCCCAAGGATTGAAACTTGTTTTCGACGACTTCACCGCGGATCCAATACATTGTTTGCCCAAATTTTTCTTCAGCACCTATGTCGCTGGGAGCCAAGAACTCGATGGCGCCGCTCTGCGTCAAATTATCCGTTGAATCTTCAACTTCGATGGGAACCCATTCTTCCGCAGGCGTCTTCCTCAGGTAACTCCACACTATCCTCGGCTTTTTGTCATCCAAATACTCCTGTTTGCGCAGAGCGAAGAAAACGCTGATTGTGCCTTCCCCAAGCGGCGTGTCGAAGCCCAGATAAAGCGTTTGGTTGGCCTCTTGGACAGGCAAAAACGGTTGGAACGGAGCGGCTGTGTCTGTCCAGTTTTGGAGTTGCAGGTTGTTTTTTGCTGAACAGGTGACTGTTTGTGCGCTCATTTGATTTTTTATTATAATGTCGTAGATTTGGGGTGGGGCATCTTTTATTTCGGGTTTACTTCCCAAGGTTATTGACCGATAGTTGCCAGAGGCTATGCGTGCTCTAATCCAAAAGTTCTCTTTGTTGTTGACTTTTGTCGAGGTCATGTCGCTGGGACAGGTGAATATGACTTGAGGATAGTTTGTGTTAGGATTTATCTTCTCATCGAAGAGGCATTTGACGCCTTTCAGGTTGCTCCACGTTTTTCCGTCCCAGTACTCCCACGAAACCAAAAGCGGCGAATCACCCTTTGCGCCTGCCGCGTCAGTAATTACGCCTGGAACGCCAGCGGTCTCAACGGAGAAGCAGATTTCCACCCGCGTGTTTATCTTTGAAAAAGCTTCTTGGCTTCCAATGTAGAATACATCGGATGCGTTCGGTTGCATGCCGAAGGGGTAAAAATCCTGGGCTAAATAGATTGGAACATCATTGTAAAAGGCGAGGTCTGGACGGGTCACGTTGATAACTTTGGCTTCCAGAGATTTTAATGTGGGAAGCGCCGAGGGCAAGGCGGGGTCGACTTTGGCTCTTATCCAGAAAGTTTCGGTTTCGCCGACGCGTTTTTTCGCTGACGCCGTCGAGTTCCCTTTTGTTAGTGTTATTGTTTCTTTTCCGTTTCCTGCGGGGGCGGGAGTCGCAGTTGTGAAGTCTATCCAGTCTGTTTCAGCGTCTTGGGTGTCTTGGAAGCTGTAGGACCATTTGACATTGTTGGCAAGGCTTGCTTTTGGGTTTGGGTCCGCGTACTCAACCAGCAACTGAATTTGGGCAGACTGCGTTTCAGGAGGGTTCCTTCGTCTTGCCCCATGCTTTAGTCGTCTACTTGCTCCTTTTTTGAGGTTAAAAAGCGAATCGTCACCTAAGTACAAGGCATGTTCCTGCATGGCGGGGCTGACGAAAAACGTTGTCTGCTTCGTATCCGAGTTTAACTCGGTTAAGTGGTCATAAACTTGATCCGTGCTCCGATCAACGCTCACTAAAGCTTTTAGCTGGGAAACCGTGGCGGTGAAGGGTCTTTCCGTTTCGAACATTATTTTGGTTTCAGTGGAAACTTGGGTTCCCGCTGGAACATCGACGTTTTCTTGGGCGCCTTTGCTTAGGATGAAGTTAATGGGCGTTCTTGCAGATTGGGGCGGCAGCAATTTCGTTCCTAAAACGTTTAGGTAGGCCACGGTTTGTTTGTCTGGAACCTGGTTTAGCTGGGTGATTGTATGGTCAGCCATGTAGCTTAGGATTTGCAGTAGGGCGTACGCTACGTCTTTTCGGTTACGCCACGCCGCCACATCCGTTCCCGTGAGGTCAGGCACCTGTTTGGAGGCTAAGTCTTCAAGCATTGCCAGGATTGCTGCGCGGTCTCGCGGATCGATGTTGGGTGCCGACAAGGTTAGGTTCCCTCGTTTAGGTAGAATGGGTAAACTATGTTGAACTGGTTGTTTGTTGACCGCACAGTGTAGTCGATGCTGATGAGCAATTGACCATTCTGCGCTTGCTCCGTTGAAACATTCACGTTAACCAGGGCGATGCGGGGTTCGTATTTGGTGAGGGCTTCGCGCACCGTCATTTCGATGAGGCTTAGCGTGGACATGTTTATTGTTTGGAAAACCATTTCGTGGATGCCGCATCCGAAATCTGGATGCATCAGCCGCTCGCCCTGCGCGGTGCTCAAAATAATGATTATTGACTCTTTGATGTCGTCTTCATATTTTGAAAGAGCAATTTTTCCAGACGACGCATCAACGCCTACAGGAAGCTTCCACCCGACACCCAAAAAATCCTTCGACACAGCCATCGCTCCTACCCTATTATCACCGTTAAACACCCGTTAACTATCGTGTTGGGGGGACCTGCTTCGCTGATGATGTCGCCAACCCGTGCTGCAGGCAAATTGTTGATTAAAACAGTGGTGCTTCCCATCATGACGACGCCGCCTACGTGGGGGTTAGGGGTTGACAGGGGACAGGAATGAACGTCAGATGTTGCTCTCCAAGCAGGCTGCCCGCCTATCAGAACGTTTGAGCTGCCTAGCCCAGGAGACAGGGGGCTTCCATGACTTGTCAAATCTCCAACTCTTGCTGCCGGCGGCATACCATCCATCAACTCCTAGTTTATCTTAACTATTGCTCCCTTAAGGTTCAAGCTTCCTGTCGCTTCAATATCTATGGTTGAATCAGCTTTTAATTCTATCATTTGCGCTTGAATACTCAGTTTGGTTTGAGCCTTGACGGTGATGGAGTTTTGGGCGGAATCTATGATTATCGAGTTGCTGTTTTTATCGATGATTTGTATCTTCTCGCTGCCTGAGGAATCGTCAAGAATGATTTGGTGTCCAGCTTGACTGTGAATTTCCACTTTTTCACTTCCCTTTGAGTCGTCTAAGATTATTTTGTGCCCCGACTTGGACACGATTAGACGCCTATCATCATTTCCTGATTTGTTTGTTTCGGGAGGTTGGTCTTTTCCATTCCACAGGGAGCCCACGACAAAGGGTAGATCTATCATGCCGTGGTCGAAGGCTACCAGCACTTCGTCGCCGACTTCAGGAAGGAAATAGGTTCCTCTGTTTTTTCCCGCCATAGGCACGGCGATGCGGACCCATGAGGTTTTGTCTGAGCCGTTTCTCCATGGAAACTGAAGTTTGACTCTTCCCAGCCCGTTTGGGTCGTTGTTGTCAGTTACTATGCCGACGACGACTCCGCTGATTGCGTTTTGGCTTGAAGTTTTGTCTTGTCCAATAATGCTCATATTACGTCTCCTCTCACGTTGATTGTGGTTTTGTAGCCTGATTGGTCAACCGTGTGCGTTGATTTCTCCACGAAGTATTTTTGGCTGAATTTTTTTCCTAAACCCTGAAGCAAAACGCAGGTTCCCGCCCTGATTTCGGGCAAGCCTATGCATTCGGCGGTTCCCTGAACAAGCCCCACGGACAATTTGTTGAATAGGGCTTGGGCTAAAATGTCGGCTTGCTGCTGGCTGCATACGGGTTGGTCAGTGATTGTTTGCTCCACGGTGCCGTAGAGATTCGCCATTGTTTGTCCCCCGCTTAAGCCTCCGCTTGTTTGCAGGCTGGCTTTTCCTGTTATTTCCTGTTTTGTGTCGGGGTCCCATCCTTTCACGGTGACTTCGCTTACCTGGTTGGCGGTGTTTAGTTCAGGGGAGAAGCTTAGAAGAGATTTGCCGTATTCCAAGGTGATGACAGATGAGGTGTTTCTTTGGGGCGGACCAAAATAGACGTCTCTTTGGTTAATTGAAAACTCGAAAAAGTTGCGTTCCGCAAGCTTCTTGATGAACGCGTAGTCTGTTTCGCCGTTCTGCGTGACTGCATCAATTACAACATTGGTGCTTTGTATGTGCGGTGTGAGTTTTTGTTTGAGGTTGCCGTTTTTGATTATGTCTTCAACGACTTCGCTGTCGCGTTTGCTAATCCATGTCTTGCTGTTGCGTGCTCGCGTAAGTTGAAAGAAAAGATCGTAGCCGCTGGCTTCCGTCTGCAAAGTCACATCCGAAGGGAAAGTCGGCTTCAAGCTGGTAATCTCACCCAAAATCATGGAGGTACGTTTGTCAAGGTAACCCATTTGGATTTCAACGAGTTTTCCCGGGTCAAACAATCCGCTGTCCAAAACCTTGTATTGTGAGGAAGGCAACCTTTCGTCATTGAATGTCACGGAGAACCTGTGGGAAACATCCAGCGCATCTTCAAAACTTACACTCAAAATATCCACCAGGTTTTTCTTAACTACGTCTACGCCGTCGACAAGCACTCTGAAACTGGGAATTTGAAAATCGTTGTATTTGCCGGCGAAAGAAACGTAGCTCATCGTGGGTTACTCCAAAGGCGGAATCGTAAGGTCTGTGCCAGGTTTTATGGCGCGTGGGTTGTTGATTTTGTTTTTTTCTGCGATGGGTCGCCATAGGTTTGCGTCGCCGTATTCTTCGGCAGCTATGCTCCAAAGTGTGTCGCCTTGTTTGACATGCCAGACTTTGGTTCGGTCGGCTGATTCGAAGGCGGCTTCCTGAAGCTGGGTTTGGTCATCTTTGTATTCTTTGAGTCTGATGCTTAAGGTGGCTCTGACGGGTACGCCGCTGGGAAGGAACATTGTGAATTTTTTGGTCGCATTTTCGATTATGCACCGAAAGATGAATGAGCCCCAGACAAAGTAGCAGATTGGCGGGGTGTGAAGGTCTGAGTCGATGTCCATTAAGCCCTTCGGTGCGAGTAGTCCTCCTGAGCTTGCGGAATCCCACCCGGTGATTTTGTCAGTTATGGTTCGAACGTCGGTGCCGGATTCGTAGGTGTCGAAGAAAAGGTTCATTGTTAGGGTTCGCGCGCCGCCTTTGACAAACTGGAATTTTGATGAGGGCATGCCGGGAAACTGTTTTTCAGCGTATTGGTTGGTTTTTTCTATGGTGAACTCGTTGGGGTTGAATAGGAAAGTGACTTTGCTCTGTCCCTCACCGTTCCCCTTCATGTCACGTTCACTTATCAGGTACGCCTTTTCAAGCATGCTTATCCCCTCCGTTCCCGCTCGATACGGGCTTTTCTCTCAATTAGCTGGTAAACTTTATCCGCAAGCACATTCAAATCCGAAGCAGCCGTCTTCTGCTGGGTTCTGGCGGCTGCCGATTCATCGTCTGCCTGCTTCATCCTATTTCTTGCTATTTGTGACTGATTACTTATAAAATGTTCTTCAGCCCCCAACCCGTCGCCTCCAACGCCTCGCGGATTTCCCTTTTCATGAGCCGTTTCAAGCAGCCTAAGAGCAAGAGGCGCCTCAACATTGCCACCTTCCCCAACCCTTACACGACTAACTACGGTTCTTTCAGAAAAAGAATGAAGCCTTTTAGAATGGACAAGTATCGATTGCGCAAAAAGGGTCCTGCGTGATTCTTGAAAAAGCCTGGCTTTTTGGGTTTGCAAGGCAACCTCGGTTTGGGCATATGGAGGGCTGGGTGTTTTAGCTGCAAGTTCAACTTCTTTGGTCATTGGAGATTTTTGCGGAAGCTGAAACGACGTTCCATTGGACAGAACCAAACCCACTGGCGAAGCCAAAAGCAAACGTTCAGTCAAAAATGTCGTTTTGGGAAAGAAGTTCAGAGCCGTAAGAGCACTTGTTTTGACAACTGAGCTTTCGTACGTCGTCGATAATGACTGGCGTGGCGCCGCAGGCTCGGAGGAAAAAATCTGCGTTTGATAGTTAAGCGTTACTGGCTGATTGTTTATGGTCTGGTGGATGCGTTTTTGGGTTGTGGCGTCGCTTTTCTGAAAAAGGGTTGTGTAACGGTTGACAAGCATGAAGGGCAGCCTGTGGATGAAAGCGATTCGTGATGGGAAAGCCATCGCGGGACCTGCCGCGGGCTTCAGAAGCCGTCGCCGGGCGAAAGCCAAATGCCTACTTATTTTGCAGTCAAAAACGCTAAAGTCCATCAGCGCCAATTTTGGTCGGGTTCCGAGCGGCATCTTTACCCCTTTTCCAGCCCTTCATGAACCAGCTCCAACGTTTCAATCGCAACTGTGCTGCTGTCAGCTTTAAGGTCGGGTCCAACCCATTTGACGGGGTAAGCGTTTTTGAAGTGCCAACGCCACTTCTCGTTTCCTTCAAGGTCGATAAGTATCACGGCGCCTGAAGCCCGTTTTACTATTCCGTTGATTACGTCTTGGTGCCAACCCCACAGAGCCGTCGAGTCGCCGAGTCCCCTTTTAAGAACCAGATTTGGGTACCGGGTTTTCTTGGGAAGCTTATGCACATAATCGTTGACGCCGCCTTCCTCAACCGTTTCAACTTCGGTTTCCGCCTGCAACCCCGAAACCTCAGAAAAGCCGCCTACGATGAAACCTTGAATCTCAACAAGAAACCTGAAAGCCACGTAAGGGTTCTTTTCTGACTGCACAGCGCATACGCCCTTTCCTACCTATTCCAAGCGCTAACTATTATATTTATGCAGCTTAACGGTTTTGCAGGCAAGTCAGTAGAGCTTTTGGAGTATTTTTCTCACAGGTCTTCTTCCGAGCTGTTTGCACGCGAAGGTTCTTGGGGTTGATTGCAATGTGGGCAAAAACGTGCCTACGAGCTTGTTTATTGCAGCTACGTCCGAAACTATCACAATCCTCTCGCTTAATGGACGCAAGCCAGTTTTTTGTAAATGCGTTACCCACATTTTGGTTTGCCGCAATAAAAAATGTTGGGAAATGGGGAATGGCCGAATGCCTTTTGGGGATTTCGTTGCTGTCGGGTTATTTGTTGATTACGGTCCGCGTGATGATGACGATTTGGGTTACTTTGGAGTTGGTTATGTCGACTTTGACAGTTGCGAAGCCTGAGTTGCCGTTCTGCAGTGTTATTATGGCTGTTGTGGCTTGAGTGGTTATTGTTCCGTCTGCCCCGATTACGCTGTGAATTATTGGGTTGATGGCTGTCACGTTGTAGCCTTGGGCGATGAGGTTTTGTACGTCGGTGTCGTTGGCGAGGATGCTGTTTATCGTCGCGTTGTAGGCTGAGCTTAATTCAAGGTTTTGCATTCCTTGCATGTTGCCCATTCCTCCTAGACCGCCGGGACCGTTGTGGCCTCCGCCGAGCGGTTGATTGCCGAATGCTTGGCTGTCTGCGAAGTTTCCGAAGGGTTGCATGCCTGATGTCTGGTTAACGTAGGAAATCACTGAAGTGGTGGCATTTATGCTTGTGTCCGCGGTTGACGATGTGTTACTTGCCGATGCCGATGACATGATGAAGAGCGCACCTATTGTCACCGAAAGAACAGACAGCAGGATTAGACTAATGGCAACGGTTTTTTTGTTGATTTGTTTTCACCTCCGAATCAAACATCCAAGAAAGCAATGTTTTATTAAACGATTTTTCAACATCCAAACCCAATCTGCTCTAAATCAATTCCAAATCAGTTCCAAATCTGACCACCTTTCAAACCGAGCAGAGCAGGGAATAAGAGAAATCAAGCCTGAAGCAAGAAAACGCCGCGGGCCGGATTCCAATCATTCAAAACTGATGTACAGTAACGCGCAGAGCACTACAAACTCGAACAAGTCTGGCACAAACGCGAATGGACCGAGACCCTGTTGATGGTACCCGAAAACCCAAATCACCAGTGGACTTGAAGTTAAGTCTTTGACAAGGAATGCAGCCGAAAAAATCAGCAGTCCAAAGGTGAACTTGGAACGTGTCCTATGAAACATGTCGGCGTTGCTGACTAATAGAAAAACCAGTAGCGCAATGTTAAGAGACGAAACTACAGTCTCCGCGACGTAGAAAACCTCCAAGTCGCCGGGAATGCCTTGTGAAGGAGGTGGATTACCGTGGGAAGACAGGGGCGGCTGAGGGCTGAATGGACTGAGTGGCTTGAAGTAGGCGTATGAAGCCCAAATGGCTGTACCCAAGGCTACAATTATCAAAATAGCCAGAAGCAGGACGATTTTCGGGTTCTTGTACATATGTTTCTCCATTTTCTCGTTTCTCCTTTTTCTACTTTTGCCACATTCTTTTCCTAATGTCCTCAAATACTGCGTAATTGTCTTCCAAAGCGGGTGATAGGAAGTAAGTGACCCCATATCCACCGGATCTTCCCGCCGAAGTTATCATATTGTTCTTCTCAAGCAGCTGAACATGATGCCTAATCGTCTTGTAATCGACGTCTAACGTAGCTGCAAGCTGGTTCGCGTTTTGAGGGGTCTCCTTCAGAATCTCAATTACTTTGGCACGCATCGGGCCGCCTCTTGAACCTGCAATTAACCACCCGAGCAGATATTTTAGTTGGCGGACGTTAACAGCCATTGAGAACAGCCCTAAATGGAAGGGATTAGGTTGAGTCTTAATTTAAGCAATTCCCCAAATGACAAAACGAGGTTGGCAGCGCCGCAACGAGTCTTCTCAAAAAAACATAACTGAAGGCATCTCCGCGAGAAACGGAAAAGCAACCTCGAAAAATCTGGCAACCAAGGAGCATACTATCGTTTGACGCATTGCTCTGTAACGGCATCGAAATGGTTTGTTTTGCTGTAATCGCAGTTCTTGCAGTCGTCTTTTATGTCTTGACCAAACGGGCAACCCTTCAAATCAGCCATACCTTCACCTCTAATGCCTCAGCCTACACAGTGGCTAAGCAATTTCAAACTCTATTCTATGGCACCTATTTATCGGTATTAGGTTTTGCGGTTACCCCGTGTTTCTTTTGCCACGCAACTAACGCAGCTGCAATCACCGCCACTGCAACCAAAGCAACCAGAAAGTAAGCAAACCATGGCTGAGTGACTATAGAACCATTTGATGCATGTGAAGAGCCCAATTCAAGGGTGATTCGGTGAGTGCTATGGTGATAGGTGAAGGACACAAGCCAACAATCGTCCGCTGATTTGACTGTGTAGGGTATTTTGTTTCCGTCAAGGTTCACTGTTAAGCCGTCGATGCTGCTGATTAGAGATTTTGGAATGTAAATGTCAAGGTAGCCTGTGGTTCCTGAGGGTCCGCTGACGGTGAAGCTTAGCTGTTTGGCTGCTGAGTCGAAGTTGAGTTGTGACATTGTCGAGTTTGTTGTGATTGAGAAGAAGCCTTGCGAGTTGCAGGGGGTTATGGCGACGTTAAATATTGAGCTTGTCTGCGGGTAACTGGAGTTGCCTGTCCATGTTGCGTTTAGAAGGTAGTTGCCTGTGGCTGAAGGAGTCCAGAGGACATTGAAGCCGCCGCTGGCATCTGTGTTTACGGAAGTAAGCTCATTCCAATGTAAACCGTTGTCAACGCTGTAAGACAGCAAGATTGATGCGTCGGCTATTCCTGTTCCGTTAGCCGTTAAGGTGCCCACGATGTTTGCTCTAATGTTGGTGGATGTTGAGCTTTGGCAGCTAAGCCAAATTGAAGCCTCGCCGCTTGGCGAAGTGGGCGGCGTAGGCGTTGCTGAAGGCTCAGGCGCAGGCGAAGTATAATTGGTTGCTTCAGAGCCTCCAACGATTTTAGTTATCCACGACCCGTCTTCACCCACGATAACATAATTTCCATCCGCGGTTTGAATAACAGAGTTAGCCAAAGTTCCTGTGCTGGTCCCGTTAAATGACCATTGAACATTGCCTGCAGAGTCGGTTTTAGCCAGCACAAAATTTCTTCCGCCTGTGACTGCGTATCCACCGTCGCGTGTTTGAATCACCGAGGTAGCCCATTGCATGTTGGTTCCGATGTTTTTTGTCCACGCTATGTTGCCGGCTGAATCGGTCTTAAGAAGCAAAATTGGACCGGTGCCGCCGAGTGAGCTGCTTGCTACGCCGACAAGTGCGTATCCGCCATCTTTGGTCGGAGTCATACCGTAGGGCCAATCCCAAAGGGATTCTGAGAAGCTTTGGTTCCACTGCATGTTCCCAGCTGAATCAGTTTTAACCAGCCAGAATTCGGGGTCATTGCCTGGGACTCCCGTGCAGCCAGCCATGGCGTACCCTCCATCTGTTGTTTGGACGATGACTTCGGCTCTGTCATCATCTAGACCCCCATACAGTTTTGTCCACTGCAGGTTCCCTGACGAATCGGTTTTCATGAATAGAAAATTCCAGCCGCCGAGCCCAGTGTAACCAGTGTAACCGCCGAAGTCACCAGCTATAGCGTAGCCGCCGTCGCTTGTTTGAACCAGAGAATTGGCTTCGTAAACTCCTTGATTGTCTCCTAAAATTCTGTTCCATTGCATGGTGCCGTTTGAGTCTGTCTTGACAAGCCAAACGTGTCCCGCATAGCCTCCCTCTGACTGCCCCGTGCCAACTATGGCGTAGCCACCGTCCGATGTCTGAACAACAGACTTGGGGTACACAGCGTAAGAAGGAAGACTGTAGGTTTGGCTCCACTGCTCGCCGCCAGTTGAACCAAGCTTAGTTAACGTGTAACCTCCTAGAGGACTTACCGCCGCAAAGCCTCCGTCTGAAGTTTGGATGGCATCATACGCCCCGTCCCCCGTGTATGTTTTGCTCCAGATAACTGTGGGGTTTTGCTGTTGCGTCGCGTCATTTGATGCTTTGACAGTGAGGGATGGTATAAAAATTAGAGAAGCTAGAAACAGGGCGACAAGAATCAAAGCTAAGGGTTTTACCGAGGGGTTTCATGCTTACTCTTGGATTCATGTTGTGATAAAAGGGTTCTCGTAAAGGTTTCTTGACTGGGCTTAGTCAACGTTTCTTGACTAGCGAAAAAGGTGTTGAGAAGTTTGTTTGGGTGGTAGCCCGGGAGAGACTCGAACTCTCGTCAAGGGCTCCAGAGGCCCCTATGCTTGACCGCTACACCACCGGGCTCCAATCAGAGATGTGCCACTAAAACAGGAAAACTAAGTAATAACCTTAACGTTAACCCCACGACCTAAACCCGTTTGTAACGCCGCAGTTTTTTCAAGCCTGTATTTACCTACTTGGCGCTAATTTGGGGTTCAGGACTCTATCATGTCAACGGCAAGTGGAGGTTGATTTTTTTGCGGTTTCGAAAGATGCCGACTGCTGCGAAGCAGGCGATTGTAGCTAAGAGTGCACCTAGTGAGTATTCGGGGGTTACAAAGAGTGGTGTACCTTGCAGTTGGGATAGTGTGAAGGTTGCGCACAAAGTAGATGGTGCATAGAATTGAGTATCTACAGGTATCCAGCTTTCGCCGTTCCAAAACATGATTTGGCTGTTCTCGTTAAAAGCGGGGTTAGTTATGTTGACGGATACAACGGTGTCCATAGGTAAACCAGAACTGGGGATTACTTGCACGTCATAGTAGTTTCCCCCTACAGATATTGACGCTGTTGTCCCTGGCGGCAGGTTAGCACCGTAGTCTATGGTTTTGACAGTTAAGGATGCACCATCTGGAATCGAAGGATCATCTACACCAACGCTGACCCCAGTTTCCGCTGACTGGTCTACTGTGACGCTGCCGTCGCTTACCGTTTGCGTCCCGAAGGCTTGCGCAACGATGTTTGATGGGAAAAGTGGGTAGTTGTCCACGTTTAGTGCGTCGATGTTGTAGGGTGTGTCACCTATGCCATCGTGGTTAGCGTCTTTCCCAGTGTAGTCGCTCCAATAGTTCCCCCCAGAGGGATATCCGTTGTCCCACACGTTTCCGTCGCCATTCACATATGCCTGAACCTGATTGTTCACGAACTGGTTATGGTACACCGTGTTGCCGTCAGACGAAACGAAGTAAAGGCCAAATTCATTGTTTGAAACGTTGTTCCCCAAAATGGTATTGCCATAAGAGGACCAAAGGCCAATGCCAACCCAATGGTTGTTTTGTAAACTGTTACCGGAGATGACGTTGTTAGAGGCTGATTCAAGTTTGACTCCAATTCCAAACTGAGCAATACCTATGAAGTTTTCAACGTTATCTACGGAAATTGAAGGGGAAACAACTTGCCCATTGTTGTTTAAAACATTGTCGATTATGTTGTTGTGTGAAGAACTGGCACCAATGTCCACTCCATCATTCCAATTGTTTGAAATGTCATTGTCACGTATTTCTAAAAATGAACTTCCGCCTTGGACGGATACTCCGGCGCTCCCAGTGGCTGTAATGGAGTTTTTCTCTATGGTTGAACCGAATGAATCGTCGAAAAATACTCCAAAAGAACCGCCCGAAATTGTGTTATTGTTTAACAAGGCATTATTGCAGTTTCCCTGCACTGAAATCCCATATTGATAGTCGCCAGCTAAGGAGTTGTTGCCGACAACAACGTTGTTTGCGTCATTTAGGAAAATGCCCATGAAGTTATCATTAATTGTGTTGTTCGCGATAACAGCTGACGATGCTTCACCATCAACTCTAATTCCAGCCGCGTCAGTTACCCACCCGTTATAATCCAAGGTGTTATGTGACACCAGATTATTTGTGCCCAACATAATGAACACGCCGTAGCCTTCGTTATCTGAAATGACGTTGTTGGTTACCTTAGCGTTTTCAACGTTATCCAAGAAAACTGCCGATGCTTGGTCGGTGCTTCCACTTCCAGTTATGCCAAAACCCGAGATTAAGACGCCGTCAGCTGTAACGGACACTGTATTTCCGGTTCCATCTCCATTTATGAGAGTGTTCTGGTTGTTTTCACCTATCAAAGAAACTGATTTGTCTACCAGAATGTTTTCGTCGTAAGTGCCTGCAGCCACCTTTATCAAGTCGCCGGGGCTTGCGTGATTTATGGCTGCTTGAATGGTCAAATAGTCATTGACGGAAATTGCTGCGGTTTTGATGAGCCAAAAATCTGCATGACCCGCGCCGTATGAAAGGGTGTACCCCGCGAGCGCGTATCCTCCGTCTTTGGTCTGCACAAGAGCATTCATTTCATCCTCGCTGGTTCCTCCGTATGTTTTGCTGCATTGCTCTTCTCCAAACGAATTAGTCTTTATGAACCAAAAATCATAGTTGTTTGAATCGGAATAAGTGCACCCGCCAATAGCGTATCCGCCTTCACTGGTCTGAACGATTGACGACCCGAAATCATAGTTTGTGCCTCCATAAGTCTGGTTCCATTCCATATTCCCAGACGAATCAGTCTTAACTACCCAAGCATCATATTGACCCGCGCCGAAGGAGGTTGAAGAGCCGCAAACGACGAATCCGCCGTCACTTGTCTGAACCACAGTCCGAGCTAAATCCGCGTTCGGTCCTCCGTAAGTTTGGTTCCACTGTTCGTTGCCAAAAGAATCTGTCCTGACAAGCCAATAATCGTAGCCGCCAGCCCCATAGGATGCGGTGTATCCTGCTAAAGCGTACCCACCATCGCTGGTTTGCACAACTGAATTAGCTTCATCAACATCGCTTCCGCCATAGGTGTGGTTCCAGACCGCGTAACCTAAAGAGTTGGTTTTGATAAGCCAAAAATCACTTAGACCGGCACTTGCAGAAAATGCTCGACCAGCAATTGCATAGCCACCGTCACTCGTTTGTATCACAGATGAGGCGCGGTCGTCATATGCGTAGCCGTTGTGGATTCCTCCGTACGTTCGGCTCCACTCTAAGTTGCCTGAGGAATCGGTTTTTACAAGCAAAAAGCTGAAAATGACGTAGCCATATGAGTCGCTGTAACCTGCAAGAGCGTAGCCACCGTCTTTTGTCTGCACAACCGACATTGCCTCATCCCATCCTGAGCCACCATAAGCCTTACTCCATTCAACATTGCCCGACGAATCTGTTTTTACAAGCCAAAAATCCATTGTTCCGCTGAACGCCGTGGTGTATCCAGCCATTGCGTAGCCGCCATCGCTAGTTTGTACCATGGAGTATAGTCGCTCATCGGTAGATGTCCCGTATGTTTGGCTCCATTCGGTGACAGGAGGAAGAGTTTGACCTACAGTCAAAGTTGCTGCATTTGCAGGCGGAAGTTTAGAAACAAACGCGAATAATCCTAGAAGCAATAAAACCGTTAACGCAACGGCAACCGACCATTTGCTGAAGACTTTTGAGGCACGCCTAACAAGCAATCTCTGCCCAATTTTGTGCAAAACCTTCTCCCCTTTCAGTAGCAGTCTCAAAGGCAAGTATTATTTAACTTTTTTCCAAAAGCCTATAGACGACATGTTCTTGTCACCATTTTTCGGTTAAAAAGGCTGATTTAGCTCAAAAAAAAGTTCCCTAAACAATGGTAAAGTATCTTGGCAGCCACTATTTTCTTTTGTTCTTCTCCGCTTCGCGGACGCAGTAGCATTCTTGGCTGACCCTGTTGTAGCTTTCGCAGTGCCAAAGCGTGTCAACTATGGCGTTTTTGTTTTGGGCGTAACGGGTTGAACAGAAAACTTTGGCGGGGTAATCGTAGCTGTTGTGGCTGTCACAGTTGCCGCAGTATTTTTCTGCATCTGAGTTTTGAACCATAACTTCAGCTTCCTTTCTCTGCTGGTTTCGCAAACTGGAAAAGCGGCTTACGCTTGAAGTTTTCGCCGAGGCGTTCAGTGGCGGAGGCGACAAGGAACGGGAAAATCATCAAGGCTTCACCGATGACCATAACGTGGGCTGCTTCGCCCTTCATTTTTCCCCAGCTCACCGTTTCCTCCAACGTGGAACCCGATAAGCCGCCTGTTTCCGGTCTGTCCAGCGTTATGACGATGCCGTAGTCTAAGCCTTTTTTGGAGGCTACTGCGGATGATTGGATGGTGTTGCGTGGCACTCCGCCGCCGATAACTATCATTCCGTTTTTGGGCGATTTGCTGCAGATTCCGCAGATGGTCGGCACATCTTTGAAGGCGTCTAGGAGCAAAACGGGTTTCGGTTTGTCCTGTGCGGCGTGTAGCCAATGGATGAACCCGAATTCTGAGTCCCGCACCGAGGGCAGGAAGATTGGTACGTTTTCTTCGTATGCTGCTCGCAGGATGGAGTTTTCGTCCGTTAAGCGTTTGCCGATTTCCCATGTGAACTCGTTTGAAGCTAAGCTTTCGCCTTTGCGTTGGCGGGCGATGTCATCGTACATTTCTGACATTTTAACGTCCAGTCGAACGTAGTCTTCTTCAGGAACCAAAATGTCGTAGATGCGGAAAAGATGGTACTTGTAGAGTTCAGCGTCGTTAATTGACAAACTGGCTTTGTAGTGGTGTCCGCCGACGGCTTCTATGGCGTCATGAACCATGCAGGCACCCGTGCTGACAATCACGTCGACAAGCCGTTTCCGAATCAAATCCGTCACAATCGTGCGCATTCCCGCTGGAACCACGGCGCCTGAAAGAGCCAAAAATATTGTGCAGTCTTTGTCTCTGAGCATTTTTTCGTAGATGTCGCATGCCGTTGACAGTCTGCCTGCGCCAAGTGAGCCTGACTTCTTGAATTGCTGCATCAGCTGGTCAACGGTTTGGGCGCCATCTACTTTTATGTGCTCGACTGGGTTTTGCAGGTAATCTTTCCGTTCCATCCAAGCTGCGCCTGTTGTAAGTTGTTTGATGGATATGGAGTTGCATTTTCATATTTAAAGTTGAATCAAATTGGCAGAGAATGGATGACCAAGCTATTTTTTGAGCAGACCCAGTATGCCGCCGATTAAGCCGAAGATTAAACCGAGGAGCCAGCCGCTGCCCACAAAGAGGCTGAGCACCGAAAAGATAACGACGATTGTGCCGCCGACCTCCGTCATCCCCGCATACATGAAATAAGCTCCAGCCATGATTATGATGGCGAAGGCGACAGCGACTCCTCCGAGCAAGGTTATCGCGGTTCCAGCAAAAAGTCTGTGCTTTACAAAGTCTGAACCTGCGAAGTTAAGGATGTCGTGACCGACGATAATTCTAACTATGCCTCTTAGAAGAATCATGATGGCGCCAATCAGGGATAATGCGAAGCCAATGACCGCACGTTTTGGCACGGTTTGGTTCATGTTAGGTTGCTGCAAAATGAGTTTTCTCCTAAAGTTGGGTTAGCAAGCGGTAATTTAAAGTTTCCCAGCGCTTGAAGGCCAGTCGATGGCGGGCGTAATTATCGTTGTTGCATCAAGACATCAATTCCCTTAACTCAAGAAAAGCGTCTCAGTGGAAATAGTTAACCAAACATCCTGCAGAATAGGGGAAGAGATAGATTTTGGCGCGGACGGAGAAGAGGCAGCCAATTTACCGAAGCCGAATTTTAGTATTTGATGCAAGATATTTATTACAGAAGTTGGAAAGTTTAAACTTGTTTAAACAATTCATAGGAAAGTTTTATCTACAAAATCTTCTTTGCAGAAGGGTAAACCCAAAAAACGGAGCAAAAAACAAAATGCAGTTGAAAGCCTTCAACATTGCCATAATGGCGGTTTGCGCCGCATTGTACGCGGTCATAGGGATCCTCACAAGTTTCGGCTTAACCTTCGGCGGAGTAGCCTTCTGGCCTGCCGCTTTCATCCCAGCAATCTTCGCCGTTTTGTTCGGTCCATATGAAGGCGGCTTCGGCGCAGCCATAGGAATATTCATCCACGACACCATAATTAATGGGCAACCTCTCCTGAGCCTCGCGGTAGGTGTCCCCGCAAACTTCGTAGCGTTCTTCTTAATCGGGTACCTTGCCCACAAAAAATTTGACAACAAAAAAACCATAATCAGCTTGATCGTCGGTTTCGTCGTTATCTTGGCGGGTCTCCTGTTGCCAATAATGATTTACCCTACCAACTTAATCGGCTTCGCTTTTTCAACGACTACCGTCGAAATACTCTTTGCGGTGCTTATGATTGTGTCTTTTGCTCTTTTCATAGGAATAGCCAAGTTCTCGAGAGAGTTCAGAAGCTTCGCCGTGAGGCTCAGTCATTGGCATGTCAATCGGCGCTCTAATAATCGCATTCGGCGTCTGGGCTTGGAGCCAAATTTTCTTCGGACCAAACCAGTTCTACTCAGCACAATTCACGGGTCCATTTGCATCCGCGGTGTTCGTGTGGACCTTCGTGACAGAAGCGCCGTTCGTCCTGCTGCTGGTTCCCCCAATCGTCAAAGCAGTCAGCCGTGCCTTCCCGTTTCTGAGGCAAAAACTTGAACGTCAAGAACAGGGGAACCGATGACGAAGACAAAAACAGCCAGAGCCTTCGCTCCCGGCGCAATATCCAGCTTCTTTGAAATCCACGACACCGAAAATGGCAAACCCATCACGGAATTGGCGAAAGTAGGTGCGAGAGGCGGCGGCTTCGGGCTTGAAAAAGGCGTGACAACAAAGGTCACCGCCAAAGAAGCCGAGAAATCAACAATCGACGTTTTCATAAACTCCCAGAGTGTGGAAGAAGCAAAAACAACAAAAAAAATGGTTCAGGAGCTTCTACGCGGGATGTCTGAAAAATATGAGGTAATCGTTGAGCACCAAATTGATGTTCCCATCGGGGCGGGCTTCGGCACCAGCGCTGGCGGCGCATTAACCGCGGGTTTAGCACTCAAGCAGGCGCTGGATTTGCCGCTAACCTACAACCAAATCGGCAAGGCAGCACACATTGTGGAGATTCAATGCGGAACAGGCTTAGGCACAGTGAGTTCATTAACGTTTACGGGTGGCTGCGTGCTGGTTGTTGAGCCGGGAGCGCCGGGCATCTGCCAGCTTGACCGCATCCCAATCCCCCAGACTACATGGTGGTAGCTGGGTTTTTCAATTCGCACATTCCTAAATCGTTGCTGGAGAACCCGCAGAGAAAACAAGTAATCAACCGCTACGGCAAAAAAACTCTGAAGGCAATCCTCGCCAAACCCACGTTGGGCAATTTTCTTGACAGATGCTGGGAGTTTTCCCAAGACGCGGGGTTTGCCACCGCCAATGTTCGGCAACTTGTCGGGTTGGCTAAAAAGGCGGGTGCAGTCGGTGCGTCGCAAAACATGCTTGGTGAAGCTGTGCATGCGTTGGTGCTTGAGGAAAAAGTTGAGGCGGTAGTAGAAGCTTTTAAGCGGGTTTTACCCTGTGAAAACACGTTTGTGAGCAAAATCGATTTCCAGGGTGCCAGGCTGATAGAATGAAAAGATTCAAGAAAGTCGCGGTTGGCGGAACATTCGACAAACTACATAAGGGTCACGAATCGCTGTTGAGCACAGCTTTTGAAGTCGGAGAAAAAGTTGTAATCGGCTTGTCTTCTGACGAGTTTGTTTCAAAAATGGGCAAACCCCACCTGACTGCCTCGTACGCAGAAAGATTCAGTGAGGTTGCAGGCTTTTTTAGAGAAAAAAGGCTTGGCTGACAGGGCGGAAATTGTTCCCGCTAAAGGACCCTTTTGGGTTAACGGTGTCAGGCAAAGGCTTAGAAGCTCTGGTTGTTAGCAAAGAAACGGAGTCAAAGGTTGGCAAAATAAATGAAATACGCGCCAAAGCCAAGCTTCCGCCACTCAAAATTGTTGCTGTAAGCATGGTTCCCGCGGAAAACTGCGGCTCCATTTCCACGACGCGAATCAGAAGCGGGGAAATAGACCGAAACGGGCACTTGCTCAAAGAACGCAAAAACGCCTGTTAAAACAGCATTTTGCTCAGCCAATTGGGAGTCTACAAGATTTCTCCTACTACGCTTATGGGTTTGCGGATAAGTGAGGTTAAATCTTCCAGTCGCTCTTTATCGACGGAAGCCAAAATTACGGTGGCTGGACCCGCTGACTTATTCAAATCCAAACCCTTCACCTCGCCGAGCTTAAGTTGTCTTCCAACGGCGTAGGCTATCATTCGGGCTTGGTCAGCGATGCCTAGACCGCCGACGGCTGCGATGTCGTGGACGTATTTTTTGGTTGAGAGTTGGATTATGTTTTTGAGGTCTGCGATTTCGCCTTTGGCTTCGGCTATGAGGACTTCGTCGCCGACTTTTGGCTTGCCGACTGCAACAATCAAGTCGCCGGGAACCGTCTTTCCCAGCCGCAGGTCATCCTCGTTTGCGAAGCCGATTACGGTTAAGCCTGCACCTGTCTGGACTGTTTCAAAGTTGTCTTCCGTGTTCTCCATCAGAACCTGGTCTGGGTCCAACCCGAGGGTTCTTGCTTCCCAACGAATGCCCTCCAGTATGTCGTTGCCTGTCGGGTCCTTCTCAACACCCAAAGTAACGGATAAAAGCGTGGGGAACGCGCCAGTTGCGATTACATCCATCAGGCTGACTCTTGCCAGAAACTTTCCCAGCACACGCCCGTCAACTTTGACTTTATCCATAATTTTAGGTCCAACCGCACCTGACGAAGTTGACCCAACTACAATCGCGTGCCCCGTGGGGATTCTAACGATGGAAACGTCTCCTCTTCGCGTGTAAGTTAACTGGGCTGGCTTAACCTGAAAAGCAATGGGACGCAGCATCGTGCCGACGTTGTCTACAAGATGCAGGTAGACGGTTAAGGCTTGACGCATCACCTCTGACCGGGTCAGGCCATGCTTGTCGGCTAGTTTATCGATGTCTGAGGCAATCTTGTCGGGGAGGCGGACGTTCACAATTTCCATATTCAAACACTCGCTAAACAAATGCTTACTCTGGGAAGCCTCTTATCCTTTCCCACAAGCATTATTTGACCAGAGAAACGATTACATGCCGAATTCGTAAGAAACAACAACTAAAAATCTTTAACTATCTCTGTTCGGGCGTAGTTAAAAAAACCTCCGCAGTCTACTAATGGAAATCAGAGAAACAATTGAAAAAGAGTTCAGTCAAGAAACTTTGACTAAGCCTTAGTCAAGAAACCTGAACAAGAAAACTTTTATTGGTTAACAATCCAAACCTCATTTAGAGAAAGCGTATGGAAAGAAAGTTAGTAACGATTGCCTTAATTCTCTTGATGTTCTCAGCGCTCTTTCCATTTACCAAAGTTGAAGCTAACGCCAAAACCATAGTTGTGCCAGATAATTACAGAACCATAACCGATGCAATCGGTAATGCTACAAACGGAGATGTGATACTTGTAAGATCAGGTTTTTACAGCGAAATCCAATTAGATTCAAACGTTTCTCTGTCATTGATAGGTCAAGGAGCAAGTACGACCACAATTAGCTTGCATCCACCTATTGTTAATACGACTATTGGGGACGTCACACTATCGGGATATGCCTCTCCTATCCAAATAAACGCTAACAACGTAGTCATATCAGGCTTTACTATAACCAGCACAGGCGGAAATCTTGCAATTAACGGAAATAACGCATGGCTAGCAAACAACGATTTAGCTGTCAACATTGCACTAAGCGGAAACTATGAAACTGTAACAAATAACACATTGAATCTTTCAGTAAACCCGATATTGGGAATAGGAATAGGCGGCTCTTACAGCAAAATTTGTCAAAACACTGGAACAGGCTTAATTGCGGTTGGTTCTGGGTCTTACAATAACGTTTTTGCTAACACAATAACTGGTGAAATCGGAGGCTTTGGAACTAGTTATTCCAACCTTTACTACAATAACGTGGTAGACGGCGGGATGGGCATGTCTGCTGCGACCGGAGATTTTGTCGCCAATAACACTGTAGAAAACTGCGATCATGGCATTAGCATAGTAAATGGCTACAACAATTTGGTTATAGGAAATACAGTCGCAAATAATGCCGGGGCAGGATTAATCAAGAAGGAAGGTCTAGCCAATTTGTTCTATGCAAACTACGTCGCCAACAATGGATTTGGCGTACAAATCGGCTCAAATCAAATTGGTAATACCACTCTTTACGACAACGACTTCATTAATAACAGTAAGCAAGTCCAATATCTTTTCCCAGGTTCAATCGATCATTGGAATGAAAATCAAGGCAACTATTGGAGCGACTACTCATCCAAGTATCCTAATGCTTCCCAAATAGACTCATCGGGAATTTGGGACACGCCCTACAACATTACAAACGGTGAACAGGACAATTATCCTCTGATCAGTCCCTTTGACATTTCAACCATCAATACTCAGTTACCAATTTGGGGAGATATCAACAATCCAACCCCACTACAATTACCTTCGTTTCCTCCTCAAAAGCCGTTATCAAGCCCAACCTCAACTCCTGTGTCCTCATTTGCCCCCACAATGGCGCCAAGCCCAAGCTCAACTCCAACCGTTCCAGAGTTGTCTTGGTTGGTGCTTGTGCCTTTGCTTCTTTCCGTGTTCGCTGTTGCTGTGATTGTTAAGCATCGAAAAGACGTTAAAGCTAAGCGATAGTCTTTTTTGTTATTTGTACCTGAAACAGACGCTTATTCGGGCAACGGCTTTTCTCCGCGGGGAAACTTGGCGGAGGCAGTAGCTCTGGGCTTTAATGGCTTTGTCAATTGATCCGCAAAGCGGATCCAAGCTGCCCAAACGCCTCATTGGGAACCCGCCCATAGCCGACAATACCTGACAATGCCGTCAACATCGCTTCAACATACAAAGTCGCATTCCGCCCATAGCAAAGTCGCATCCGACAATACGCCTAAAGCAGATTCAAGCTTAGAACCAAGAAAGCAACCCAAAACGCAAAGAAACCGGGGCGGAAAGTCGCAACTTATTCCTACGGGAAGTCGCAACTTTTTTATTTTCCTGAAAACACCGCCAAGCATGGATAATCAGGCGTTTTCCAGCCATTTCTTCAAGGGAAAAGCCGCTAAAACAGATTTACCACTTGGGAGAATGGCAAACGAGAGACTAGCACAAGAGTTATATGCCTAATTCAATAGAAAACAGGAGGTAAAAAACATGGGGGATAATATTGAATAAGAAAATTCTAGCTTTAAGTCTCATTTTAGTGTTAACAGTAGTGTACGTAACTTCAGTTTCAATATCTACATCTAAAGCTCAAACAACCAGCCAGCAAACAACCGGTGGATGGATTACCTCGTACACCGTGAAAAACGCCAACAACCAAGCAACAATCATAGACACATCCTCACACCAAAACGGCTACATATTAGAAGGCGACGAGTTAGCGGTCACCGCAACAATCAGCATCAGCCAAAGCAGCCCCTCCACAAGTCTATCGTTAACAACAAGCCTCCAGCACTCAGATTTACAGCAAAACATGTACTGGGAGCTTGACTCAACAAACTATAACCTCGG
Source organism: Candidatus Bathyarchaeota archaeon (assembly GCA_963780185.1). GTDB lineage: Archaea > Thermoproteota > Bathyarchaeia > Bathyarchaeales > Bathycorpusculaceae > Bathycorpusculum. Next base: position 795,576 of record CAWABA010000006.1, read on the forward strand.
AGACTTTAACCCCAACTCACGGACCATAACGTTCGCGGAGAACTCAGGCACCCTCCAGATTACCTGTTTCGGACTTGTTCCATCAGGGTCAGTAACCCAGAGCGGTCCCAACGGCATAACCTTAGACATTCCAACCCCACTCAACCTGATTGTCCTTGAAGACCCAAGCGGCGCAACCCTTGACTCAGTCACCGTAAACATAACAGACTCCGCAATCAACAATTACCTCAACGTTCTCAGCCAAAGAGAAAACACACTCAAAGGCTACAAGAGCTCAGGCGTTGACTCAGGATTCACACAGATTTACCAAAACGTCATTGACGCATCCAAAGTTATGGAAGGCCAAGGCTTCGCAACTGCCGCTACCCAGATGCTTAACGGATTAAACGTCGCTTCACCTCCATCAGCAAGTACAGCGGGAATCCTTATCCCGGTTGCAGGTGTTATGGCAGCTGTAGCGGTTGTTTTTGCGTTCCTGTTCATGCGGATAAGAGGCAAAGTCAGCTACTTCCAACTTGTCGTTGAAGACCAAATCAAGGACTTAGAAGGCTTGAGCATGAGAATCTCAAGAATCGACAGAGCAGCTTCCTCAAACCTGGAATCAGTCAAAGACAGACTCAAAAGATTAGTCGGAGCGTGATAAGAAACGAGAATTTACCAAAACAGTGTACAAGTGATCGGACTCGGTTCAGCAGGAACCAACATTGTAGAAACCTTCCTGACAAACAAAAAAACCAGAGAGCTAATACAAAACGACCTCACAAGACTTTCGCTCTTAGCCATAGACATCGCTGACCCCGAAATCAGAAGCCTGCAGGAAACCTACGAAGGCATCGAAAAATCCATGGTGAAAGCAGGCATACCCGCAGAAAGAATGCGCCTAATCGCCCAGTCAGTAAAGTTCCCAACAGCAGAAGCAATGTTTGACTTCATCAACCAGAAATACGGCGAATACCTCATCGGCGAAGGAGCCAAACTTGTCTTTCACCCTTGGCTGGAAACCACAATGGCTATTCCACCAATGGCCGGAGGCGCAGGCAGACGACGAGCCTTAGCCAAAGCAATCTACGCATTAAACTACTATCAACTCGGAATCATCAAAAACTGCATAAACAGCTTCAAAGAACAAGCCCTCTCAGGAATCATCACGCCAACAGTGATTATTTGCTATGGTCTTGGCGGAGGCACAGGAAGCGGAGTATTCTTCGATTTCGCAAGGCACCTACGAAAAGTCTTAGGTTCAGGCGTCGCAATCATAGCCTTCGTAGTCACCCCGTGCGGCGGAGACGATCCCCCAGCTAAAGGATGCTCAGCTTTCACTGTCAATGAACGAGCTATCCCTGTTCCTCAATAAAGATTACAACGAATACGTCGTTAAAGAGTACGGTGAATGCTACCGAAACCCACTCAACGCCCTCATCTACCTGCCACTGCTGCCTGCCTACTGCAAAGTCGGCAACATCGTTAGCGCCCGAAGAGAAATGGACGACATGGTTGTCGACATGCTATACGTCTTGATGGACTTTGACTTAGCAGACTTAATGGGCGGAATCGGCACCGAAGTCGGCTTAACCTACAACTCAGCGCACACGTTGGGCATGGTAAAAGTCGAATTACCCAGTTGAAGAATACATTTCAGCCTACAAACTCAACTTCGAAGGCATCCAGCTGCTCCAAGACCTCAGAAGAGAAAAACTTGATATCCTCGACGAAATCGGCAACATCATCGCCGTCGACCACGACGTAACAAGGGAACTCTTCCGCAACTACCTCATAAAAGCAGGCACATTCAACGAAGAACAATTCGAAGACAAACTGAAAACCGAAATCACCAGCAACCCACGACTTGAAGACGACCAAGAACTCCACGTCAAAGGCGTCGAAATACAGGTCAAAAACTGGCTTGCCGAAATCATGAAGCTTCTGTCAACCATAAAACTGATGGGAAAAACAGGCCCAATCGAAGACTCCATCATAAACCTCACACTGAAGAAAGAAGGCTCAAGAAAAATCGACAACTTAGAAACCTTGCTAACCAACCTGACGAAGACGCATTTGGAATTCCGCGAGAAAAAAGCGCTCATCGTCGAACGACTCAACCAGCTTATCCCAAGCTCACAAGTGTTCACTGTTAGGCAAAAGAAGATTCTTGAAGACTTAGTCAACTTGGCGGAGATTGCTGAGAGAGCGCTGGATTTACAGCAGTTCTACGATGAAACCCGATACTTAACTGACGCATTAATCAGGTACTATGAAGTTCTTCCTGAAAGCCAAAACGAACTCAACGACCTAAGAGACATCCAAGCAGAACTCTCAACAGTTTACCTAATAATTCAACTCATGCTCAGAACACCCGCCGACGAAGCAAAAATGATCGACGAACACGTAACCTTCATCAACGAAATATTGGCAAGACGCATGCAGAACCGAGGCAACTTCGACAACGAAGTCATGAGAGTACAAGAAACAAAGAAACGCAAAGAATTCGACAAAGAAAAGCTAGAGAGGCAATCAAGAAAACTCTTCGGCGGAAAACGCTACGCAAGAGAACAGCTTATGGAACTTGACAGGGACCTGAAGCGGATAGAGGAAGAAGAAGCCTTTGCGCTTGACAACCTAGGCAAAGTCGACGGCATAATCAACCTTTACGAAACTCTGGGCAAACGCTTTGAGTTAACCTCAGAATACCGCAAGAGACTCGGCAAGATCGTTGACATAAACCAAGAATACCAGGAAATGGTTGACCAAATCGTTGCACCAAAGAAGTTCTTCGAAAAATCAGCGGACCTAACAGAGACGGAGCAGCTTAGAATAATCTTCAAGATACTTACTGAACAGGAAGAAGGCCTCACCAGAGAAGTCATCAACAAAGACATCTTGGATTTGGAGCACTTCAAAGACTACATACGAAGCATAATCAGAGCCTTCAAGACACCGACCATCATGGGCTACAAGACCAACCTACAAAACCGACTACATCTGGGTCACCATAGTTTCGCCGCCTAACATGTGGACCGAAGACCTCTCACAGGAAGTCTACACGGCACTCGCAGGATACGTCACAAGCGAAGTATCAAGAACCATCACCGTCCGAGTCATCGAATCCCGAGACGCATGGACCACAAGAGTGCTAGTAATCGGCGGAAGAGGAAAACCCGAAGACATGGAAGCATACGACGAAATGCAGCTACTCTACAACAAATCAAACGACTTCGAAAGACACCTATCCCGAAGCTACCTACTCGAACACGGCGTCTCAGCAGCAAACATCATCAAAAAAGTCAACGCAGAAAACGGCATAGCCCAACCAGCTAACAACAGCAACAAAAAGTAAAATCAGGCAGGAACTTCAGAAGAAGCTTCCTCATCCTTCTTTATACCCAAATTTTTCATCATACCCAACCATTCTTTTTTGTCCACAAAACCCTTCTGCAAGGCGCGGCTTTTCAGGCTTTTAGATTTTTTTTCGTATTCAAGGAACATTTCTGTGGTTTCGAAGCCGCCGACAAACAAGATTACATCGATGCGGTCGCTTGCGTCGTCAACGTAGATGGGTTCAGCTACGTAGATTGATTTAAGGTTGGCTTTTCCCTTAAACCACGTTGCTGCTGCCAACTCGATTTTTGCTCTCGGAAGCTTCTCTCTCATGCTTGAAGGCATACGGACAAGAACATAGAGCAATGAAACAGTGGATAAGTCAAAGTTCAAAAGCGGCTTAAGCAGGGTTGCGTCTAAGATGTTTTCGACTGTGCCGTAGATTTTGAAGCTTGCCCCCGGAGCCAGCAGCACAGTGTACATTTTAGCGCCGAAGGTTCTTGATTGCTCCGATAACTCTTCAACAAGCGTGTCTTTTGAGAGGAACAGGTTGACCAAGTAGTTGGCGACCAAGTTGCCTTTTATGAGTGAGCCAACCCGGTCGACGCCTTCATATTTTTCCAGCATGTCTCGCTCAAAAAGCAGAAGCGTCGCGCCATCTTCGTCCGCGCAGATGCCCAGTGAAGCAAGCGCGTTGAAGAAGGCGTCTGAAGGCTGAATTTTCGAGGGCAACAATCGCGATAGAAAGCGAGTTAATGTTGGAAGCTTTGAATTGCGAAATCAAAGTGGGAAGTGAAGCGCTGCCGATGCCATCCCACACCGAAGCCACCATAATTGCGTTACGCATTTTTTCAGTAGGCTTCTTCTTTAAGCCATTCATCAACGTTTCATCCTGTGAAACATACGGCAAAACGTTGTACCAGAAGTGAGTCTCAATGTTTGCGTCTTCAAAACCTAAAACCAAATGCGGATTAAACCCCTCTGGAAGCCACGTGTAAACCTCATCGCTTGACTTAGCCAACAGAACCTGCAGAGTTAACCCAGATTTGTCAACGTAGGGCTGCTTTAGCAGCACCTTAATCGGGTATTCACCGATGTAAACCGTAGCTTGCCTGGGAAGCAGCGGCTTCAAAGTCTCAATATGCTTCCTAACACTATCTAAAACGTTAAATGGCTTCTTAGACTCCGTCATCCGAGGTACCTACATAACCTTTAAGAAGCCTTCACCTAAAATAAGGTTTTAGGTTATCAGCTTGAAGAGACCCTCGCTAAAAATCTCTGGTATGAAAACGTGGTATAAAGAAAAGCAGCAGATAAGAAAAGAAAAAGAGATCGAGCGAAAAAAGAATGAGTCTTCAACGCTGAAGATGCTTACCTTCTTAGTAACACTTGTCGCCATGATAGTCGGGATGTCTATTCTGCCGCTTTTCCCGTCGCCGCTGCCGATTTTCCTCGCAGTTTTGGTTGCATTCCTGGTTTATCAGTACCCAATTATAGGGATGCCTATAGGAGGAGCCATCCTCGGGTTAGGTTTGCTGTTTAACATAAGTCCCCCGCCTCCGCCTTTCACTACTACCCAGCCCATTTATTATTTCATTTCGTATTTGGGAAGTGAGCAGACGCGAGTGGGATTTGTTGTCGCGATTATGGCTTTGTTTATTGGTTTACCTATAGCTTTTAACCGCTACAAAAGCGTCCTTGCCATTGATTTCGGGATACTTGCGGTTGCTTGTCTTTCTTCTTCATCCACGTACTTCTTAGCTATCCCACTGCTTTTTGCTTCAGCAGTCTATTTCAAAAGACACGTTGCTCTATCCATCGTCTACTACGCCCTAATCACTATACCCCTTCAAGTGCTCCAGTATTATCAGTTTACAGTCAGCACCATTCCTCAACACGACTGGTGGAACGTCGCTGGCTCGAGTCCTCCTTTTTTTGTTTCGCTGCATCCGATTTTCTCCAGCCTTGGCTCGTCCATTTCTCAATTTCGATTGTTTGACATATCCTCAGTTTTTAACCAAATCGCGGGGCAACTGACTTGGATTCCGAACGCAAACGACGCATACGGGCACAATCTTGGAAACGCCATGACCCAGTACCTTGACTCAGCGCCTGGCTTGATAATGTTCGTGATTATCGTGGTCGGTCTCGCCCTGGGAGGAATCTTCTTCATGAGACAACTAATCAGACTAGGCTCAGGCGGGTTAGGCGACAAACTTATGCCGATTTTCACAGCCACAATCGGCACTGCATTATTCTTCATCCTTATGGGTTCGCTTTCAACGCCTCTGGCTTTTTCCGCAGACGCTTCGCCTGGAACCCTGATTCTGGGAACCTTAGCCACCCTGGTCTTTACGCTTCCAATGGCTTTCGTAAACACCACACCAAAGCAGACGACGACGCCCCAGATGATATTAGACAAACTTAACGGGCTCATCCAAAAGGCGCAGACGCTGGTTGACCAAATAAAAAATGTGAAAGCCAACATCCCCGTTGCCGTAAGTGTGCCTGAAGGAAAAATCTTAATCATCAAAGATAACCTCGAAGACATCTTGCGCAAATCGGAAAGCCAACTCTACGACCCCATCGAAATGGACAAAAAATTCGCCGAACTCGACACTGTCGGCGGAGAAATCGACCTGGTTGACTCGGAACTCAACGCTATTTTGGCGGAGTACCAGATTTTCGTTAACTGCGAATACGCAAATTGGGTAGGCAAACTTCGAGACATCGGCTTAGACGTAAAATCGACGCCAAACGCTGATTACCTAAAAGCGATGACTCTTGATGAACGAATTGAAGCCATCAAACAAACCATGGAAGCGGGAAGAACCCTCGCAAAAGACGCCATGCAAACCACCGAGCCAATATACTTCGTTGTCAGGTCCCTCTACGACCCGAGCCTGCCCGAAACCAGCAGAGCAATAGAGTTCGCTAACCAAAAAATCGAGCAGAAAGAATCGCCGTGGATCGGCATAGAGGCACTGTACAACAGTTTGAACAACATGAGCCGTCAATACGGCGACGACATCAAAGCCTCAATGAAATACCTCAAAGAATCACTCTCGCCAATAGCAAACCTAAGCAGTGAAAGCGAGATGCTGCCTCCTGTTTTCGGCGACAACCTGCCCAAAGTGCTTGACTACGCCAAAAAAGCAGAAGGCATGAAACTCATCGTAGGCAAAAAAGCCGAGAAGGAAAAACTAAGCATTGTCGACGTAATCTCCCTCAAAGACGACCTCCGAACATTCCTCGCAATGGCACAAGACGTCCTATCCATGCTCTACACAGAACTCGTCAGCGAAGAAGACACAATAGACCGCCTGCTACCGACAAAAGAGTACCTCTGGGAATCAAACAGCACCCTACGCGAACGCCTAAAAAAAGCCACCGACGCATTGGCAAACACATCAAACTACAAAATCAACCAAATAATGGAAAACCTGCCCAAAAGCTTAGCCTACGTAGACGAAACCGTGCAGACGCTGTCGCTCTACTGGGAACGCCGCGAGTTCCTGCTCAACTACCCCACAGCAGAAGCAGCCATAGAAGAACAACTGAAAACAAAGAACCGCCTCACGCCCAAAGACCTGCCTTTCAACCCTAAATTCGCAGGAGAATACCTAAGACTCTACTACAGCCAACGATTCAGCGATTTCGCCTTCGACAAAGACAACATGCAACTAACCAAAAAAGACTAGTCAGCAAGCCCCAAAAACCGCCCCTTATTTACGGCGGCATCAACAATTTTTATATCCCAACCTGCCTAATACTCAAATGAGAAAGTTCTGAGGAATCAAAATGGCTTACTTTTCAAACCGAGTAGACGCTGGAAAACGTCTTGCCGCATCGTTAACCGATTTTGTGGGCAAAAACGCAATTGTCCTAGCCATCCCGCGAGGCGGCGTGGTGGTAGGCTACGAAATCGCCCGAGCGCTCAATCTGCCGCTGGACCTCATTATTCCCCGCAAGATAAGGGCGCCTGACAATCTTGAGTTGGCAATTGGAGCCGTAACCGAGGACGGAACCATCATACTTGACAAAAAATTGGCTGCCTACATCGGGGTTTCAGAATCATACATCAAAGAGGAAAGTGAACGGCAAAAACTTGAGATTGAACGCAGACTCAAAATGTACCGTCAAAATGAACCCTACCCCAGCCTCAAAGGCAAAGACGTCATCATTGTCGACGACGGCATAGCCACGGGCTCCACCATGAAAGCTGCCTTGGCTTCCGTGCGAAACAGGGGGGCAAAAACCGTGACCATCGCCGTACCCGTTGGTCCCCCTTCAACCATAGAGGAGCTGGAGCGGCAAGCAGACCGAGTCGTATGCCCCTACACGCCCGAATACTTCGCCGCCATCGGACAATTCTACCGCGATTTTAGGCAAACCAGCGACGACGAAGTAATCGAACTCCTCAAGCAGAACAGGCAGAGAAACCGCGAGAACCAACCGGGGATGGTGAGAGCATGATGTATCAGGAAGCGGATATGAAAATTCCCGTCGGCAACGTCGTTGTCGAAGGCAACTTAGACATACCCACGGGCGCCATAGGCATCGTGCTTTTTGCGCATGGAAGCGGGAGCAGCCGTTTCAGCACAAGAAACCAGACCGTCGCAAGAGAATTCAACAAGGCAAAAATCGGCACCCTACTCTTCGATTTGCTAACCCGCGACGAGGAAGAGCAAGACACCTTCACCGCCGAGTACCGCTTCAACATAGGCTTGCTGGCGGAGCGCCTCATCGGAGCAACCCAACACCTAAAGAAAGGCAAGCAAACAAAAGACTACCCCTTCGGCTATTTCGGAGCCAGCACAGGCGCCGCAGCCGCCCTCATAGCCGCCGCAAAACTCCCAGCGAACGTCGCTGCCGTGGTTTCGCGCGGAGGCCGACCTGACCTGGCGGCGGAGTATCTGCCGAAAGTGAAGGCTCCAACCCTCTTGCTCGTCGGCGGCTTAGACACCCAAGTCATCGAACTAAACAAGCAAGCCCTCGCACAAATGACCGCCCAAAAGAAACTCACAATCATCCCAGGCGCAACACACCTCTTCGAAGAACCAGGCACACTAGAACAAGTCGCCAAACACTCAACACAATGGTACACAAAACACCTAGCTGAAGAAATAAAAAATGTTCATCAACTCCCAGCATTGGGACAGAATTTGTCGCTGGCAAGAAAAATTGGAAAGTGCTAACGATTTATTCTTACTAATCACTTAGGGATAACTTATTAGCTCATCCAACAGAATAATCCCTAATCTTCAGTGGAGCGGGTAGCTACGGCGAAATCATCAGGCAAAAATGGCAATGGTTCAAACGGGGCAAATTTGGGTTTTGAACAAAAATTATGGGCAGCAGCGGATAAGCTACGCAACAACATGGACGCCGCCGAATACAAACACGTCGTCTTGGGATTGATTTTTCTTAAGTACATTTCGGACAGCTTCCAAGAGGTCTATGAAGAACTGAAAGCTGACCAGAAAAACTACAGTGACCCAGAAGACATCGACGAATACAAAGCCAAAAACACGTTTTGGGTACCACCAGACGCCCGCTGGAGCTACCTGCAAAAAAACGCCAAGCAACCGACCGTGGGAAAAATAGTTGATGACGCCATGTACGCCGTCGAAAGGGACAATGCGTCCTTGAAAGGGGTTTTGCCAAAGAATTATGCCCGCGAAAACCTCGACAAAGCCCGCTTAGGAGAACTCATCGACTTAATCGCCTCCATACCCCTCGGCGACAAAGAAAGCCGAAGCAAAGACGTCTTGGGCAGAGTCTACGAATACTTCCTCGGACAATTCGCGGATGCAGAGGGCAAAAAAGGCGGCCAATTCTACACGCCCCAAAGCATCGTGCGGCTGCTTGTGGCTATGATTGAACCGTATCGGGGCAGAGTCTTTGACCCCTGCTGCGGCAGCGGCGGCATGTTCATTCAAAGCGAAAAATTCATCGAAAACTCAACCTCACTGCTACCCATCTCCCAAAAACCATCTGAACAGCTAAGAAGCGACAACCTCAGCATCTACGGGCAAGAATCCAACCAAACCACCTGGCGCCTCTGCAAAATGAACCTAGCCATACGCCACATCGACAGCCAAAACGTAGTATGGAACAGCGAAGGCAGCTTCCTAAACGACGCCCACCCTGACCTAAAAGCCGATTTTATACTTGCCAACCCACCCTTCAACGACAGCGACTGGAAAGGCGACTTGCTCCGTGATGACAAACGCTGGAAATTTGGGGTTCCACCTGTTGGTAACGCTAACTTTGCATGGGTGCAGCATTTCATCTATCACTTGGCACCTTACGGCATCGCAGGATTTGTCCTTGCAAATGGCTCCATGAGCAGCAACACATCAGGCGAAGGAGAAATCCGCAAAAACATAATCGAAGCCGACCTCGTAGACTGCATGGTAGCCCTACCCAGCCAACTATTTTACAACACAATGATACCAGCCTGCCTATGGTTCATAGCCAAAGACAAAATAAACCACAAATTCAGAGACCGCAGAGGAGAAACCCTCTTCATCGATGCCCGAAAACTCGGCACCATGACAGACCGAAGACATCGCCAACTAACCGAAGAAGACATCAAAAAAATCTCTGACACATACCACGCATGGAGAGGCGAACCCATAGACGGACAAAAAGTAGCTTACCAAGATATTGCTGGGTTATGCAAAGCGGTAAAACTTGAAGAAATAAGAAAACAAGGACACATACTAACGCCTGGAAGATATGTTGGTTCAGAAGAAGAAGAAGACGACGGAGAAGAATTCGGAAAAAAGATGAAACGGCTCACGAGTGAGCTCAGCAGGCAAATGCAAGAAGGAAAGACGCTTGATGCAGAATTAAAAAGGGAGTTAGGGAAAATTGGCTACCAATTATAAGGCAAGAGCAAAGGCATGGTTTAGCAGAGCGATAAGTGAAGATGATAGTTTTGTCAAGTTTATTCTACTTTACATATCCTTTGAAGTTCTCGCTAAGGAACAACAAAACAATTTAAGAAGCCTAAAACATGATGAGCGACTCAGAGAGCGTTTTTTTAAATTAACACCAACTGAAAAAATAAGCGAACTAAAGAATGTGCTAGAATACAGCCCTCTTCTAAACATGAATCCTAACGGTGACCACCGATGGTCAGGTCAACTGGAGAGCATTAATGATTTCGGTGGAATAATCGAATTTATCATACGAGCCAGGAACAACCTGTTTCATGGAGACAAGGGTTTAGATGTTGAACGGGACCTATTTGTCATTAAATGGGGAAATTTCCTTCTTCAACCGTTGGTTGGAGAATTGTTGAATGATCAGTAAGGAATATACCGTTAAACAAACAGAATTAGGGGTAATTCCAGCTGATTGGAAGGTTGTTAAATTCTCAGACACTTTACAGGATGAGCTAAGAAATGGTCTAACTAAACCTTCTTCTATTAGGGGCAATGGAATTAAAATGGTCAACATGGGCGAACTGTTTAGGCATGACCGAATCAAGCATGCCGAAATGGAAAGAGTGCCCTTGTCGGAATCAGAGAGAAAAACATATCTCTTAGAGACCGGTGATCTCCTGTTTGCCCGTCAGTCTCTTCAGCTTTCTGGAGTTGGTAAGTGTTCAATTTTCATCGAGGATAAAGAAGACGTAACTTTTGAGGGGCATCTTATTAGGGCTAGATTAAACAAAAGAAAAGCAAACCCAGCGTTTTACTATTACTTTTTCAAATCAAGTGTAGGTAGAAAGGTAATCGAGGCATATGCTGAGCAGGTAGCTGCCGCGGGTATTAGAGGAAGTGACCTAAAGAACGCACATGTTCCCCTTCCTTCTTTGGCTGAACAGATTGCAATCGGCAATATTCTAAATGTTATTGACGGAAAAATTGAGGTCAATGAGAATATGAATTGCTCTTTTGAAGCTGTTGGGGAGGCTTTGTTTAAGCGTTGGTTTGTTGATTTTGAGTTTCCCAACCAAGAAGGCAAACCCTACAAGTCAACAGGCGGAAAAATGAAATACGACGATGAGCTCGGACTCGAAATACCTGATACCTTCAAATCGGGTACGATCTATGATTTATGCGCCATTGTCTACGGTTTCCCGTTCAGTTCAAAATACTTCAATTCTAAACAAGAAGGCAAACCACTGATTAGAATAAGAGACCTCAAGACGTTGAATCCTGATTTTTTCACAACAGAAGAAGACCCGAGAATGACCTTGATTAAACCAGGCGATATTATTGCTGGTATGGATGCCGAGTTTACCCCTTGGATTTGGTTAGGTGAATCAGCGTATTTGAATCAGCGGCTTTGTATGTTCAAACCAAGCTCAGAAAAAAATGTGCACGAATTCCTTATTTATCAAATCGTAAAGCCATTGCTAAAGAGGGAAGAACGAGCGAAAGTAGGGACTACTGTCATACACTTAGCAAAGAGTGACATAGACCGCTGGCGTGTCACAATCCCAAATGATGAGACGTTAACTTCATTTTCGAAGTTAATCAAGCCTTTTTTTGAACGATTAGTTGTCAACAGTCAACAAATTAGAGTTTTGACGCAGCTTCGAGATTCATTACTCCCTAAGCTTATGTCTGGAAAAATTAGAGTACCCATTAACAAAGAAAATGTGGAGGCTACTTGATGTCTAAAGCGATTCCTGGGCAGGTTTGTAGCTTGCGAACCTAAAAATCGCGAATATCTTAAATAGTAATGGCTCAAAATATTGGGCATAAGGGATAATAAAATGGGCGCAAAACTTGGCTTTATCACGCCGACCGTGATGCAGGTACTCGAATTCTTTCTGGAAGACGGCATAAACGAGTATCACGAAAGGGAGATTGTTAGAAGAACAGGCGTAAGTAAGGGGTTGGCAAGTAAAATTCTAAAATTGCTAACCAGCCTTGGCTTTTTGACAAGGGAAGAAAAGGGCAGGCTGGCAATTTACCGCCTTAAACAAAATGAAGCCGCAGTAAAGCAGTTCAAGGTACTCCTCAACGTATTTGCCCTAAAACTGCTGACAGATAAACTGAAAGAGAACTCTAAAAGAATCGTGCTCTTTGGCAGTTGCGCCCAAGGTACAGACACAAAAGAAAGCGACATTGACCTGCTGGTTGTAACAGAAGAAAAAGAGGCTGCTGTAAAAACAATCAGCGAATTCAACAAAAAAAGCCAGCGAAGGGTAGCCCCAATAACAGTAAACATGAACGAGTACATCAGCCTGAAAAGAGAAGACAAGCCTCTCTACGAAAACATCGAGCGAGGAATAACCCTTTGGGAAGCAGAGTAAACCCAGAAATCCAGCGGCTTGTAAACGAAAGAAAGCTCATCAAGGCGCAAATAGGCAGCGACATGATTTCAAAGGAAATAGCGGCTGCTGAGGCTGATTTGTCAGATGCCCAAGATTCTCTTCAAAACAGCAAGTTCAAGTGGGCAACAATACAAGGTTACTACTCGATGTTTCACAGCGCCAGAGCATTGCTGTATAGCAAGGGTTTGAGGGAGAAAAGCCACTTTGCATTATTTCTCGCTCTAAGAGCGCTCTTTCAAAATGAGGTTGAAGATTCACTGATACGTCAATTCGAGGAATGCATGAGTCTTCGGCAAGAAGCGGATTATGGCTTAAACTTCTCAGAGAACGAAGCACTAGACGCAATTGATGGCGCAGAAAAGCTGCTTGCAAGGTCAAAGGAGATACTGAAAATAAAATGAAGCCCAGCTGGGAGGCGCTTGGATGTCTAAAGTGATGACTGAGTCTGAGGTTGAGTATGTTTGTCTTTGTTTGCTTGGCGACTTAAACTATGCTGTTGCTTCTGGTCCTGACATCTCTGAGGGCGGTTTAGCTGCTGAGCGCGGGTATGGGGAGGTTGTGCTTATCGGACGACTCCAAGATGCGCTCAAGCGAATCAATAAGGGTGTTCCTGACTCGGCTATTGAGGAAGCCATAAAACGGGTTGTGCGAACGGACAGTCAGGATTTAGTTCAGAATAATCAGGCGTTCCATAAGCTGTTGGTTAACGGTGTGCCTGTTCAGTATAAGCGTGCAGACGGCAGCGTCAAAGACGATTCGCTGTGGCTTATTGATTTTAACGATATTAGAAACAATGATTTTTTGGCGGTCAACCAGTTTACGGTTATTGAGGAGCGAATTAATCGTCGTGCAGATATAGTTCTATTCGTTAATGGGTTGCCGCTTGTTCTAATCGAGCTTAAGAATCCTGCAGACGAGAATGCAAGCGTTTCCTCGGCGTACAAGCAGCTGCAGACTTACATGAAAGAGATTCCGTCGATTTTCCGCTTCAACGAAATCCTCGTCGCCAGCGACGGAACATACGCAAAAGCAGGAACCATCACTTCTCCCCAAGAGCGATTCACCGTGTGGAAAGAAAGCGAGGGCAAAAAACCCAATATCCCTTCTTCCGAAATCGAGCTACTCATCAACGGAATGCTAAAGCCCAACATACTGCTTGATCTGGTGCACAGCTACGTGGCTTTTGAACCAGAAAAACAAAAAGACGGCAGCATCAATATTTCTAAAAAAATCGCTCAATACCAACAGTATCGTGCAGTGCGAAAAGCGATTGCAAAAACTGTGGCGGCCAGTAAGGAAGATAGACGCGGCGGTGTGGTTTGGCATACTCAGGGGTCGGGAAAAAGCCTTACGATGGTTTTTTATGTGGGCAAGATGGTGCTTGAGCCAAAGCTGGAAAATCCCACAATAATTATGCTAACTGACCGCAATGATTTAGGCGACCAGCTTTTTGACACGTTTGCCCGCAACCACGATTTGCTGCGCCAAGACCCAGTGCAGGCGATGACAAGGCAGGATTTGCAGCGGCTGCTTAAGGTGGCTTCAGGCGGCATCATCTTCACCACGATACAGAAGTTTTACCCCGAAGGCGACGATTACCCACAGCTATCTGACCGCAGAAACATCATCGTCATCGCCGATGAAGCCCATCGGAGCCAGTACGGGTTTGGGTTGAAGGTGCCAAAAAACCTCGCCAAAGATGACCTCAAATACGGCTACGCCAAGTACATGCGCGATGCCCTGCCAAACGCAACGTTTGTCGGCTTCACGGGCACGCCGATTGAGAAAGCAGACCATAACACCAGAAAAGTGTTCGGCGACTACATCGACGTCTATGACATCAAACAATCAGTTGAGGACGGCTCAACAGTCGGCATCATCTATGAAAGCCGCCTAGCTAAAATCGAGCTCAAACCAGAAGCACGACCCTACATCGACGAAAATTTTGAAGAAGTCACCGAAGGCGAAGAAGTTGAAGGCAAGGAATACCTCAAAAGCAAGTGGTCGCGGCTTGAAAAGGTAGTGGGCAGCCCCGACCGAATTAAACGGTTAGCCTCAGATATTGTGGATCACTGGGAGAAGCGGCTTAGCGTGCTAGATGGGAAAGCCATGATTGTATGCATGAGCCGCCGCATCTGCGTGGAACTGCACCACGAAATCGTCAAGCTGCGCCCGCAATGGTATGACGCCGACGACAAAAAAGGAGGCCTAAAAGTTGTCATGACCGGCTCAGCCGCCGACGGACCCCAATGGCAGGAGCATATCCGCAATAAGCAGCGCCGCCATGAACTACTAGACCGCATGAAGGACCCTTCAGACCCATTCAAAGTGGTTATTGTTAGGGATATGTGGCTGACTGGGGTTGATGTGCCCAGTTTGCACACGATGTACATTGATAAGCCGATGAATGGGCACACGCTTATGCAGGCAATTGCCCGCGTTAACAGGGTTTTCAAAGACAAGAAATCCGGGTTAATTGTTGACTACATCGGTTTAGCGACTGAATTGGAGAAGGCGTTGGCAGAGTACACCGAGGGCAACCGAGAACTCGCGAAAATCCCGCATAGACGTCGCCGTTGAACGCATGATGGCGCACTACGAAGCAGTCTGCGACATGTTCCACGGCTTCGACGTCCGCCAATTCTTCACAGCCACCTCCAGCAGCGCATGGGCATAATGATGCAGGCAATGGAGCACATCCTAGCTCAGCAGGACGGCAAAAACCGCTACCTCAAAGAAGTCACCAACCTACTCTACGCATTCACCGTAGCCATGCCCCATGAAAAAGCAGTCGCAATCCGCGACGACGTAGGCTTTTTCCAAGCAGTCAAAGCAGCCATCGTAAAGAACACCGACACCAGAACCGTGCAAGAGGAAAACATGGATACGGCAATAAAGCAGATTCTTATCTGAAGCGTTGGTTTCTGATCGGGTGATTGATGTTTTTGCAGCGGCAGGTTTCAAAAAGCCCAATTTGGAATTGTTCTCAGACGAGTTCTTGGAGAATCTGCGAACGATGCCTCAGAAGAACTTGGCGTTTGAAACCCTCAGGAAACTGTTAAGCGACCAGATACGTTTCCAACGCAAAAAGAACCTGGTGCAGGCACGCAGCTTTGAGGAGCTACTAGATAAGTCAATCAGGGCTTACATGAACCGCTCCATTGACACGGCGCAGGTTGTCCAGCAACTAGCCGATTTAGCCAAAACAGTGAAAGCGGTGAACGGCAGAGGAATCCCGCTTGGGCTCTCAGAGGAAGAAGTCGCCTTCTACGATGCATTAGCGGATAACGAGAGCGCTAAGCAGTTGCTTGGCGACAAAGTTCTAATGCAGATGGCGCGGGAACTCGTCGATATGATACGAAACAATGTTACCATTGATTGGACCATCCGCGACAATGTCCAGGCACATCTGCGAGTCATGGTTAAAAAGCTACTTAAGAAATACAAGTACCCGCCTGACAAACAGGAAAAAGCCACGCAAACGGTATTGGACCAAGCTAAACTGCTCTGCAAAGACTGGGCAGAAACACAAAACTAACCCATCCAGCGCAAAAACTCTCAAAAAAGCCTGTTCCGCATGGAAAGAACAGAAAAGTTTAGGCGACGGTTACTTCTTTTTTTGCTATGCCTTCAACCCATTAGGGGAACTATTTTGCTGGCTCTTAGAATCTCCAGGAAAATTTTGTAGGTCATAGCGCTCTCGCCTTGCTGGATAGAAGGTTATGATAACTAAAAAGTTTTTTTCGCCGCCTTCTCTGGTGCTGTGTTGCTGAGCGGTTGGGTCCATGCCACTTTTGTAATATTACAAAACCTCAAGCAGAAGCCGCCCTTTCCACGCAACTTTCAACTCAAACCCGTAAAAGAATCCAAGCCCAAACCAAAAAAGCAACCCAAAACAAGCCCCCTAAAATCCGCCAACCCAAGAAGGGTACCCTCATTTTTACATCCAAAAGCCAAGGTAAAGATGGGTTGGAGACCGGGGGAGGGGGTCTAGTATTTACATCAAAAAACAAACACAAATACTAGCCCAAAAAAGATGACAAAAAAATAAAAAGAAAAAGATTGTTGAAGAATGCGTTTATTCGTGGTTATTGGAGTCTTCTGTTTCTGCTGCGGCTTCGTTTGCGTCTGTTTCTTGTGTCGTCTCCGGTTGCGCCGCTTGGGGCGCTTCTAAAGGGTGGGCTGGAACTTGTACCTCCTCCAGTATAACCGGCTCGATGACGGCTTGCATTTCGGGCTCCATCACTTTATCAAGCGTTGTTTCAATTGGGGCAACTTCCGACGCAACCTCAAACGCGTCAATCGCCGCTTCAACCTCAGGCTCCTTGGCCGCCTCAACCTCAACAGCAACTTCAGATGCTGCAACCTCAACGGCTGCTTCCTCAACAACTGGCGCTGCTTCAATCGGGGCTGCTGCTTCCAAGTTAATGACTGGCTCTTCGGGGGCAAGAACGGTTATCGCTGGCTCTTCAGGGGCAACTTCAGGCTCAACAATGGTAATCGGAGCGGCTTCTGCGATAGCAACCTCAACAACAGGGGTCTCAACCGGCGCAGCTTCTACTGCAGCTTCAACGGGGGCAACTTCGACAACGGGAGCGGTTTCCACGGGAGTTTCAATGGGGGCGGCTTCGATCGGGGCAACGGTTTCAGCGGGCGCTGCTTCTATCGGGGCGGCTTCAACTGGGGCTGCTTCGGCTTTTGCCGCTTCAACTGCAATCTCAACTGGAGCAGACTCAACGATGGTAGCTTCAATGGGCGCTGGCTCTGCAACGGCTTCAATTGTTGGAGCTTCAACAATGATGGGGGCGGGGGCTGGTTCTTCGATTGCGGGCGGAGCAACTTCCACAATTGCGGGGGCAACTGGCTCTGGGGCTGCGGGCATCGTTGGAGATGAAAGCTGATTTGTAACCTGTTTTATCGTGGTTAACTCGTTCTTGGTTGTTTCTAATCCGGTTGACAGAAGGCTTATTTCTCTTTGGTAGATGTCTTCGTCAATTTCTCCGGCTACATGCTGAATCTCATAGCTGGCGAGAAGAGTTTCCAAAGTTTTAAGCTGATTCTCCAAATCCTGAGTTTTCGACTGCATTCCTGCAACGAGTTCTTTTTGCTGCTTCTCAATGGCAACGATGGCCGCGCTGATCTCTATGTTAAAAGAGTCTCTGGTCGACTGTGAAATTCTGCCGCTTGAATAAAGATTGTCTAATGCTTGCTGCTTTTTCTTAGCAATTTCGTATTCTTCATTTAACCTTTTAAATGTATATTTCCATGAAATCAATTCTAAGGCACCGAACACTTTTAACGCAAAACAACAAATAACGTTTCTTAACATGCACATATATCGGTAACTATTAAAATCAGCACTTCAGCCAGCGAAATAGAAACTTTGCAGTAAAATTCCGCACTGCCCATACATGGTTATGCATTGGAAAAGCAAAATATTTTCTGGCACCTTTCCAAGAAATTGACATTTACATGTTAATTGTGACAACTGCCACACCGCGTTATGCACGATATATGATCCAGAATCGAAGCTGGGGCAGTGGATGTTGAATAATCGATTTCACCCATGTTGAGGCTTGTTTAAACTTGTTTAAACTTGTTATAACAAACTATTCCAAATCCGAATAAAACTTATATATCTAAACAAGAATAAACAATGGCGAGCGTGCAAAAACATGGTGGCATTAACAATAACCGTAAACGGCGAAAGAAGCGAAGCCCGAATAATCAAAAAAATGCATGAAAGAGTAATCAAAACCTTCATGGACACAATAATAATGAGCGAACTCCAAAACGGCCCAATAAGCGGCTACGACGTCATTTCATTCATACACAACAAATTCGGCTTCCTCGTCAGCTCAGGCACAGTATACTCACTTCTCTACTCCCTGGAGAGAAACCAGCTGGTTGAAGGCGCATGGATCGAACGCAAAAGAGTATACAAACTCACCGAAAAAGGCGCAAGAACAATCCAGACAATCCTCAACTCACATGACAAAATCAAAAGCTTCATGGCAACCGTCCTAAAAGCTTAAACAACCCCTCAACTATTTCTTTTTAGTGAAGTTTTAATAGAAACGCTAAAAAACCCCCCGCACATTTTCCTATAGCCGCAACAAACTTCGAGCGGGTCCGTAGCTCAGTCAGGCTAGAGCACCGGACTTTTAATCCGGGGGTCGCGGGTTCAATTCCCGTCGGACCCGCCATAGTTTGGCGTTATGAGTCAGTAGATTTTTTCTAGGGGTGAGATTTCATTTCTTGAAACTTTTCTGCATCTTCTTTGTGCGAAATCAGAATCAGGATAGCTTTAAATTCATTAAGAAACAATCAGACAAGCGGAGAACTTTATGCCCTTCTGCGAAAACTGTGGGTCACAAGTTAACCCCGATGCAAAATTCTGCCGCAACTGCGGAGCCACCTTAAACAAGCCAACGGTTAATGCCCAGCCCAATCCCGTCGCCTACGCAGAGTTTTTCTCCATCACCTGCGCCTCCTGTCACCGCCTCAAGTCTCGCCTGTCCAAGCTTCGATGGTTCAAGAATCAGCGGGGGTGGGATCCGAGCCGATCTTCGGAGTTATTCTTTTTAGGAAGGAAAAATCGTTCGGGCGATGGGACACGTTTAATGGTGTGGTGACGGGTCAACGTTTGATTTTTGCTCAGATGACCAGCGAAATGATGAAGGCAGCTGCGCAGCAGGCAAGGGAGCAGGCGAAGGCGGAGGGGAAAGGCTTCTTTGGTCAATGGTCGGATCAGCTTAAGGCGACGTACGGTTATTCGCGGAGATATTTGGCGATGGCGCCGTCGGCGATTCTTGCGGAGACGCTGGGCAACTTTGAGGTAGGCAACGCCGCGATTAGTGAAATCAGGCTTAGGGAGCGGTTAAGGCGGGAGGATCAGGGGGTTTACGAGTTTGAGGTGCAGATTCATTCGGCTGCTGGAAAATACGAGTTTGTTATGGATCAGAACGGTGACTTTGTGAAGTTGCTTAAGCAAGTGTATGGTGAAAGAGTCAAAACGCCTTTGGGATACGTCTCTAAGTCGATAAACATCAAACTCTAAAATGCTTTTGCTCAGGCACTTCGGTGGCTGGTTTGGAACAGAAAAAGTTATAGCTTTAGTGGAGATTATTAGTCTGTGATTTTATGCAGTTCTTTACTGTGACAGACGAATCGAACATTAAACATAAAGTCCTCGTTGTTCCGTTAAGCGACGGGGAAATGAATGAGCTTATGGCTCAATGCAAAACCTGCATGCCGTCCATCTCCGTTTCGGCTATGGTTCAAAACGGGCACCCGTACGTTATCGTTGACTTCGGGGCGGGCGGCTCCTATAAAACGGCGTTGGCGTTGGATGAGGAGTCTGAGGATGGGGACAAAATCGGGGACGAATTGGCGGTTGGAGACCTTTTGACGGTGATTTTAACTTCGAAGGACAGGGCGGTTAAAGTTTCAAGAGGCAAAGTTTACATGAATGTGCCGTTAGATGAGGTTTTAGCGTTTAGTTTCCTCTTCACGGCGGATATGGCGGAGAACTACGCAGTTTTCAAAATGTACAAGCAGCCAAGAGCCGAATAAATCGGCCTAAGCTTTCCCTTTCAGTTTTTGTTGGTTGTGTTTTGGGTTGCTCGGTTTGTTTGGGGCTTGAGGTGTTTGCAGGTTGAGTCAACTATAGTCAATAGTAGTCGTAAATAGTCGTTAATAGTCAGGGAAAGTCAAGGATAGTCAAGGATAGTCAACAGTATCAAATCTGGCTTTTGCCGAGCAAGCTACCTGCTTCGTAAGCGAATCGGATGTGCAGTTGCAAAAAACAGGGTTCGGTCTCTTGGGAACTTTAGAAAAAAATCGTGGAAAAAAAAGAAAAGGTTGGGTTTTTTTGGTGCCTAATCGAAGAGGGGTATGAAGGAGGAGTTTGGCGCGTTTGGGTTTGCTGCGGTGAACTGCGGCGCGGGGAAGGGTCGTCTTCGTAGGGGCGGTGACGGCATTGGGGATGGGGGTTCTATTTCCAGCGGGATGTGTTCTATCAGTCTTCTTCGCCTCCATGAACAGAGGGCACCACGGTGGCTTCGAGCAGGGTTTCTCTTCGGATGACGGTGAGCTTGGTTTCTTTGCCTATAACGTCTTCTGCAAGCAGTCGGGGCAGGTCGTAGAAGTCGGTGACTGCTTTGCCGTTGAACTTCACAAGCACATCGCCCATGGCTAACCCTGCTTTACGCGCTGGGGAACCTGCCTCAACACTGAAAATCATCACACCAGTCTCCTGCTCCAGTCCTGCTTGCTCCGCGATTTCTTCAGGGATGGCAACGGTGTTTGCGATTATTCCAAGGTAGCCCCTCTGCGAAACGCGTCCAGTCATAAGGCGGTCTGTGACGACTTTGACTTTGTTGATTGGGATCGCTATGCCTCTCTGCCAAACGTAAGCTGTGTTTATGCCGATGATTTTGCCTTCGGCGTCTACGAGTGGTCCTCCGCTAAATCCAGGGTTAAGTTGGGCGTCGGTTGCGATGATGTTTTCCATTTGGGTGGCTCCACGCCATCCTCTGATGGTACTGTTTACGCTGGTGACCATGCCGCTGGTTGCGGTCGGCTGGTTCCTGTTGAATGGGTTAGCCAGTGCCAAGACATATTGACCTACGTTTAGTTTTTCTGAATCTCCAGTTTCTATGGGTGTGAATCCGCCTTTTTCTGCTTTAAGTAGGGCTAGGTCGCTGTATGGGTCTGTGCCGACGATTTTGGCGTTGAAGGTTTTTTCGCCTTGCCCGATTTTGACTGCGCTGCATCCGCCGACGACATGGTTGCATGTAACGATGTAGCCGTCTGCTGTTAAAACGACGCCTGTGCCATGCGCCATCTCTGCTTTTACGCTGACTACTGACTTTGAAACTTTGCCTATCAGCATACTTGTTGCTTCTGAGAGTGATTTGAGAACCTCTAACGGGTTAGATATTTGACTCATTTTGTTTTTTCACCGCAAGAGTATATGGCAAAATAGTATATGTTGACTAAGGAACACCCAAACCCAGTCACGGATAGGGGCTTGGATGGACTTGGAAACCTAAGATTCACTCGAAACTCTTAAATCCATAACTATAACTATAGTTTAAGCGGGTAGCCATTATGCCTACAACGGTTCAGGTAAACGAAAAAACTCTTCAAATGCTCAACAAAGCAAAAAAGGAAATGAAGGCGAAAAGCCACGACGAAGTAATAAAGAAGTTACTTGTCGAACGAGAAAAGATCCCCTGCTCTATGTTCGGCTCAAACCCCAAGCTCACATCATTCACTGAAAAAGACCGAGCTGAGTTTCATGAGTTGTAACTACATCATAGACACGTACGCTTGGATCGAATATTTTAAAGCATCCGAAATGGGCAAAGCCGCAAAGGAATTCATAGAAAGTGAGTATTCGGTCACTCCGACAATTGTAGTTTCGGAAATCAGTCGGAAACTGAGAAAAGATATTGAGTTGGGAAATGAAACTCGAGAAGGGCGAATACGACGTCTAGAATTCATAAGGGCAACAAGCAGGATAGTGGATTTGGATTTTGAAATCGCCGTTGAAGCAGGCGGAATCAATGAGGATTTGAAGGTTGAGACAAAGGGCTGGGGTTTGGCAGACTCAATAGTTCTGTGCACCGCGAGAAGTCTGAAAGGGAAAGTTGTTACCGGAGACGAACATTTCCGCCGCTTGGACAACGTGGTTTTTGTGAAAACTTAAATTTCTTGGTGCTGTGGGGTGGGACTTTAGCCGCGAAGGCCTGCGCGAGAGATTTTAAGTCCCCGAACTTATCAGGCAATCAAAGGCGTTTTAGTTGGCATGCAATAGCGGTCTACATAACTCATCGTTGAAAAGGCACCTGAAAAAGTGTAAGTCTATGCGTCTGCTAGTATGTGAATGAGTAGACGTTGTTCTGCCTTCCTCAAGTGCTCCCCTAACGTTGCGCTCCCAATGTTAAGCTTTTTAGCAAGTTTCTCTGAATTTATTCTCCGCGGAATGTCATAGTAACCAAGCTTGTAAGCTGCAATCAAGACCTCCCGTTGCTTTTCAGTTAGCATGCTGAGGGGGGAGTCTGGTGAGAAGTTTGCTTCAGTCAGCAAAACTACTTTATGTCGAATCCCCAAGGCAGTTGTCTTCTTGATAAATTCGCCTACTTGCTGTTCGCTTCCAAGAAAGGAAATTGTTAGTTTTCCTCCGCGAATTTTAAGCGGGGGGAACAAATATCCGCTTAATCCTAAATAATCTAGAATTGAGGATAAACTTGGTCCGCCTTTCAAGAAGACGGTGTAGGTTCTGTTTTTTTCTTTTTCAAGCAGCTGCGCTTCAACTATTAAACCTCCAGCAAGTAGGTCTTCGATTTTGGATGAGTCGTCCTTGAATTCTATCCTGGAAATTACTGCGAATTCTTCATGGTCTTGCCTTAGGAAATGCAGGAAATCTAAGGATTTTATTTTTTGAAAGGGCATCGTTTCTAATCCAAATTTGGAGAGTTCTTTTTCTGAGATTTCTAAAATTAATCGTCGCATAAAAGATACTTTGTTGTCTTTTGATTTATTCTTTTTGTTGAGCCGCATCTATGCGGTAAAATGTTAATCCGATAGCAAGCAAATGCTTAACGTTACATGAGTTAGATGGAGTTAGGTTTAATTGCGTAGATCAATTTTCGACTCACTAAACGTCTTCATCAGAAGGCGGTATCGGTCGGTTATTATAGCGTGGATTGTCGTGGTGCTGCTTTCGCTAGTTCTTATCCCAAGCTTCTTTTCATCAGTCTCCTATGATATCGTGGGAAGTGTTCAACCGCCTGCAAACAGTGAGTCAGATAAGACGTTAAAAATTCTAGATGCCCAGTTTCCAGAATTGATTAACACTAGCCAAAATATTTTAAGTGTTGTTGTTCAAGGTGCTTCCGTTTACTCGGATTCATTGAAAGATTCTATTCTCAAGTTGAATGGCACAATTTCAAAAGATAAGGATGTTAGTAACTTTACTGGGGAAACAAGCCTTTATTCAATTGAGGCAAGCTTGCTTGATGAGTCCCTACCAGAGATTGTCAGTCAGACTGCAAGCCTCCAATCAAACATAACCACCATTAACTCGGGATTATACGTTCTGCAAGATAACCTGACAACGCTGAGCACAAGTATATTCCAGCTGCAGTACGGCATCAACCAGACAGCCCAACTGGTATTTGGAGTCCCAGCGGCGTTCGTCGGGGTATGGCAAGGTGTGGTTCAAGGGTTCAACGCTCAAGGCATAGCAAAC
Organism: Candidatus Bathyarchaeota archaeon; assembly: GCA_963780185.1. Taxonomy (GTDB): domain Archaea; phylum Thermoproteota; class Bathyarchaeia; order Bathyarchaeales; family Bathycorpusculaceae; genus Bathycorpusculum. The sequence continues at coordinate 819,452 of CAWABA010000006.1, forward strand.
CCAGACCCATACATGGTTAACGCTCAAGCAAATTCAACAGTGTTCACAGTTACTTCGAATTTTGGAAACAACGCCCAATCTATCGGCTACTACACTGCTTTCTTCAACGCTTGGAACAGCAGTTACACAACTCTGCCAGTCAGCACATCAATTTCTGAACGGGAAGCCTTCGCGGTAGGCCAAGCCGTTTCCTCTCTTATTAGCAGCCCCCAGCTTGACTCGCAGACAAGCCAAATGATAGGGCTGGTCGCGTCGGGCTTAACGGTTTCAAATTGGACCCAGCTTTCAGCGATTGAAAACTTGACTGCTTCAACCATAGTGTCAAGTATTCCTTCAAACCTTTCATCTTCGCTCGGGGTCTCGGCAACAAGCCTCGTCAACGAATTGTATTACTTCGGGCCGTCTCCCTCCAGCCAAAGTATCGCAAACTACGCCATAGCCCTCATAGAAACAAACTACTCGAACCAGACAATTCCCGATGTGGGGTTTTCTGTTTCCAACCTAATACAATCCGCTTACAACCTCGGCAAATCTCCTAGCAACAGTCAAACATGGAATCTATCCTGCGACTTCATTTCAAACGCCACCCAAAACGCTTTTTCAGACTCGCCTCTGTTCACAGTAAACAGCACATCGCTAAGCCGTCTCCTCTACAGCCTGCCCCAGAACGCATCAAATACCGAAATAAGTAGTGCCGTTGACAACGACATATCAACTCAATCATACGCAAACTACCCCTTTGCACCTCTAAGCGCACTAACCAAGAATTTTGTAAACTCAAACAATGACACAATGCTGATCATCCTCAACTTCGCGTCAACTCCGGCAGCTGACACAGTTGCCCACATAAGAACCGATGTTGAAGCTGCAGGGCTGCAAAACTTCGGCAAAGTCTACGTGACAGGCGGTCCCGCGGTGTCTTTGGATCTACGAAACACCCTTCTACCCGTCTTAGACATTACCCTTTTGCCAGGAATTATCCTTTCCATTATAATCGTTGGACTATTGCTTTTTTCGGTAACAGCGGCTTTGATTCCAGTTATGATGGGCGGTTGCTCCATTGTAGTGTCTCTGGCAGCCATATACCTCGGCATTGTCAAGGTAGGGCACGCCAGCTTAACGTTTCTTACGCCAGCGTTAACGCTGCTCTTGTTGTTGGGGCTTGCTGTAGATTATTCGGTTTTGCAAATTAAACGCACAAAAGAAGAGCGCCTTCAGGGCAAATCAGTTGAAGAAAGTGTAGGCATCTCAATTAAATGGGCGGGACAAGCTGTGTTAACTGCTGGAACCACCGTCATAGTTGCATATGTTGTTATGGCATTAGCCAACGTTCCACTTTTTAGTACTGTTGGGCTCGCTATAGCGATTGGGGTTTCTGTTCTACTTGTTGCGTCAATTACGCTGCTACCAGCCCTTGAAATTGCTTTAGGTGATAGACTTTTCTGGCCGGGTCTAAACAAACGGTTGATGAGAAATTCCAACCGTAAGGGAATTTTGAAACGAGTGGTCGAAGGAACGCAAAAAAGGAAAGTCTTTGTGGTGGTTATAATTGGCTTACTTGCTGTAGGCGCCATATTCGTGACTTTTAACACGCCGTTTAACAATGACGTTATGAAGTTGATTCCGAACTTTTCAAGTAATCAAGGGTTAAATGTCATATCGGACAACTTTGGAAGCGGAACAGTATATCCAACATACATTACAGTCACAATGCCAACGCAGGTAACGTATGGAGATAACCAGTTCAACCAAACTTTACTTAACCAAATCGAGCAAATCACCGCTGCAGCCGCAAATTCAAAAGGCATCACAACTGTTGTCAGCCCAACTAGACCATATGGGAATTCATTCAATTACTCAAACATCGAAAACATGTCTGATGCCCTACGTTTGCAATATGAAAACCAAATGTTTGCTGCCATTGGAAAAGACAATAAAACCGTTTTAATTACAGTTGGGCTTTCAGAATCAATCTTTAGCCAGGATGCCATCAACTCTTTGTCTCACATGGAAAAGAACGTTAACGACTTGCCGATTATTAGCGGCACTCTAATTCATTTTGGAGGTCAAGCGCAGTCAACAAGTGATAGCGTGTCATTCGTGAATACTCTTGTTCCAGAAATCACCGCGATTTTAGCCGTCACGATATGCATCATCCTGTTTTTCCAGTTAAGATCAGTGTTAATGCCTCTTTATCTGATAGCTACGATACTTTGCAGCGTCATTTTATCCTTAGCGGTAATTTCACTCGTATTCCACAGCGGTCTTAACTTACCTATTGTTGTCTACGTTCCCTTGTTTGTAGTAGTAACCACGATAGGTGTCGGAGTAGACTACGGAGTATTCTTCGTTAACCGAATACGTGAGGAAACGGTAAACGGCAAGGCAGACAACGAAGCAGTAGCCGCGGCTGTTGACAAAGTCTGGGTAACCATCCTTGGCCTTGGGCTTGTTTTGGCAGCGGTGTTCGCTTGTTTGCTTATATCTGGAATTGGAATCTTCGACGAACTAAGCATTGCCATTGCGACAGCGGTCTTGCTAGCAATTACGGTTGGTATCTTATTCTTTGTGCCCGCGCTAATGGGGCTCACGCAGAAACTAAACTGGTGGCCACATAAACGATCCAGAGAAAAGACCAAGAAAACAGTAAAGAGTGAGTGAGAAATTAGGTGAATTTTGGGAATCTAACTTTTCCAACATTTGCCAACACATAAAGGTCAGGCTTTGAAATCGGCTCCACTGAATTCACTGTCAAACCACCGAAGCTCCCACAGAGTATGTCTAAAAACCCAATTTAGGCGAGAGTTAGGCAGAATTTTAGATTGACGTCGAAAAAGGGCACTAAAAAAAGAAAAAGGGGTGTGTCGTTATTCTTTTATTTTCGTCTGATGCGTTTGACTGCGGTGATAGCAACTATCGCCGAGAATCCCGCTACGATGGCTGCGATGCTGCCCCACTGTGATTCAGGCAATGCGAAGAACAATCCGTTTTGACTGTACTCTTTGATGACGTTGGTGGTACTTCCGTCTACAACGTAGATGTTTCCCGTCGCTGCGCTGACTCCGATGCCGTACGGATAACTCAGTGCTCCTGCGCCTGATGTTCCGAAGCTTAACAGGAAGTTTCCGTTGCTGTCGAACACTGATATGCGACTGTTAAGTTCATCCACGACGTAGACGTTTCCGCTGTTGTCAACGCTGATCATCTTCGGATAGGCAAAGTTGGTGTCGCCTGTGCCGTAGCTGCCCCACATCGTCACGAAAGCGCCAGCTGTAGTGAATTCTTGGATACGATTATTGAACCCGTCAACGACGTAGACGTTGCCTGCTGCGCTGACCGCGATGCCGTATGGGCTGCTAAAGCCGCCTCCGCTGCCGCTCCACTGGTTAAGGTAGTTTCCGTTTGCGTCGAAGACTTCAACCCTGCTGTTGCCTTGATCAACCACGTAGACATTGCCGCTGCTGTCGCATGCGATTCCGACGGGCTGGTTAAGTTCTCCGTTGCCTGAGCCTGGACTGGCGTTGGAGCTGCCGAATTGAAACTGGAAGTTGCCGACGGAGTCGAATACCTGTATGGCGTTGTTGTATGTGTCTGAGACGTAAAGGTACCCGTTCTGGGTGTTGTACGCGATGCCTGTGGGGTAATTGAATTGCCCGTAGCCAGTGTAGTCGGGGGTTGGAGTCGGGTTGCCCCAGGACCTGATGAATGCGCCTGAAGCCGAGAATTCTTGGATGCGGTAGTTAGCTGAATCCGTGATGTAGACGTCTCCGCTTGTGCTGACGGCTGCGTCTACCGGGGCAAAGAATTGGCTTGGACCCGGAAGGGAAGTTGCGCCAGTGAACATTGCTATCAGGTTGCCGCTGTTGTCGAATTCCTCGATGACGCCGCTGTAGCTGAAGCCTGTATAGTAGGTTTCGGTCACGAAGATGTATCCGCTTGAGTCGACGGCGATGTTGGAGCCGTAGTAGGTTGTAGCCCATTGAGTTACGAGGTTGCCTGAGTTATCGAATTCCAGCACCTGTCCTAAGCCTGCATCGAGCACGAATAGGTTCCCGTTGCCGTCAACCGCAATGTTTGTGGGATAAGAGAATGTCCCTGAGCCCCATTGCGTAACGAAAGTGCCTGTGTCAGTGAACTCTTGGACGACAATGTTGCCTTGGTCTACGACGAAGACGTTTCCGTTTGAGTCGATGGCGATGCCAGCGGGATAAAACGGCGATGTATTGGCCAGGTCAGGGTTGCCTCCGAACTGGAATAGGAAGTTGCCGCTGCTGTCAAACACCTGCACGAAGCTGTTGTATTCGTCTGAGACGAAAATGTTTCCCGTTATGGGGTCGACTGCTATGCCACTGGGAAACGAGAATGCGCCCATGCCTGTGGCGGTGTAATCCTGTGATCCCCATTGCAACAGGAAGTTGCCTGCGCTGTCAAATTTCTGAACCAGAAAGTGCCCCTGATCTACAATGTAGACGTTGCCGCTTGGGTCGATTGCCATGGAGTCTGGACCCTGCTGGAAGGTACCTGATCCGCCGCTGTAGATATAGCCGTAACTACCGAACATGTTTAGGTAATTGTTGGCTCCGCTGTTGTCGCCTGGTACGCAAGCAAATTCATCAACTGAAACGCTCGGGTAAAGCCCATAAACCGTGTCAACCGCGTAGACGTCGTCGGCGCCTGTGATTGCAATGGCGGTTGGATAGCTATATTGGAAACTGTTTGCTGTGGCTATGGTTCCCCAACCATTGACGTAAGTTACTGTGGGAAGTGCAGAAGCAAATGTTAGAGTACTTGTGGCTAAAACGAAAATCAGAATTGCCGCTATAACTATTGTTTTTTTGTTCATTCCTTTATACGCCTTTCCTTTCTAGTTACCGTTTGGTGTACTACCGAGTTGGCGCTAAAGCTTTAAAAGAGAATGTGACTGTGCGTAGACTACAACAAAGATTAAAAACGATAATCTGAAACAAAGAGACAGGCATATCTTATTATTTGATAAAACCGTTGTGAAGGCTAAATCAGCCTAAAAGTCTTCTTTGACCAAACGATAAAAAAACCACTCCAAACGTTTGGCGCCGTTCTTTTCATAGAATTCTTGCGCTGACGTATTCCATTTCAAAACGGTAAACTCTATTCTGCCGCAGTCCTCACGTTCAGCGGTTTCTTTAAGGAAATCGAACATTTGTTTGCCAACCCCTTTTCTTCTGTACTGCTCCAGAACAAAAATATCTTCAAGAAAAAGGGTTGGTAAAGCAAGAAAACTCGAGTAAGTAAAGAAAAAAATAACGTAGGATACATATTTGTCACCCATTTTCCCGATAAATGCTTGATATTTAGGGTTGCAAGACAAACAGTCCTTTCGCAACCTCATCTTCGCTTCTTCCTCGGGCGGAGCCAACTTTTCATACTCAGCTAGCTTAGAAATTAAACCCAAGAAATCATCGAAGTTTTCTGAATTGACCTTTTCGATAACTACCAAATTCTCTTCTTTATTCATGCACGTTACTGGTTACTTGAAAAGATAAAAGATTATTGCCACAAGGATGTTTCTCTAAATCGTGTTTTTCAAGACAAAAGGTTTTTCAAGAGACCCGGCACTTGGTAGCTTGTGGAAAAATGGAAAACGTTTGGGAAGAACTCAAGAAAATCGAGGCTGAAGCGGAAAAAATTCGAAGCGGTGCTCAGCAGAAAGCCCAAAGCATAACAGCCCTTGCTCAGCAGAATAGTGAAAAACTTGTTGCTAACAGTCAAACTTACGCCCAAGAAGAGGGGCAGCAGTTTTATGCGGGCACGGTTGCAGAAGCCAACCGTAAACGGGACGAACAGCTGAAAGCTAGCCTAGCAGCCAACGAGAAGTTGAAGGTGGAAGCGGGAAAACGAATGGAGCTCGCGGTCAATACGGTGGTTAAAGCAATCATTAAGGGAAGCTAAACCTTGAGTCAGATAATACTCTATGCTTCTGTTCTAGCTAAAATCGGGGCTGAAAAAAGTAAGCTTTTAAGCGAAGCAAAAATGAAGCCTTTAGCAGAAAGCAAAAACCTTGCTGCGTTTACGGCTCAGCTGCGGGACACCAACTATCAGACGCAAATTGCCAGATTACCGTTGCCGCTGACAAGTCGAAAACTGGAGCGGGCTTTCAACGAAAACTTGATTGAAACGTATGCGAAGATGATTAAGAACTCGCCAGCTAAGGCTGCGAATTTTCTTTCAGTTTACGTTTTACGGTTTGAAGTGGAAAACCTCAAGACTCTGATAAAGTCAATTAACGCGGAACTTAGCTCTGAGGAAAAGCTGGGCAGAATTTATTTTTCCGCTGAAGATTTTCTTAAAAGGCGGGTTATGTTTGAGGACGCGGCTAAAGCTTCCACTTTGAAGCAGATGCAGAATGCCATCAAAAGTTCGTTGTATGCGTCAGCCCTCAGCAAGGGGATGCAGGGTTATGAAGATAAGGGGTCAACTTCAGGTTTTGATATTCTGCTGGATAAGGTCTTCTACGATAGTCTTCATGATAGGTATGAAGAGTTGCCGCGGAAAGAGAAGCCGCATGTTTATTTTTACGCTGCCATCGAAAACGACAGCTTCACGCTTCTGTCGGTTCTCAGAGGAAAAACCCTGAATTACGACGCCAGTTGGCTCAGAGCAGCGGTGCCTCCTAAAAACTTTAGGGTCACATCTGAAACGTTTGAGGCGATGCTGATGGCGCCTGATTTTGAGTCAGCCGCAAAAGCTGCTTCTGAAACCTCCTACGGAAAATTCTTTGTTAAAGCCGCAAGCCCAGATGAGACTTTGGCAGCGGCTGAAAAAGCCTTCAAGAAAGCAGTGTTTTTGCATGCTAAGGCGTACACTATCGGCGAAATCTTCAATGTCGGAGCGCCACTTGCCTTCATGATGCTCAAAGAAGCCGAAGTGCACAACCTAATCGCTGCAAGCGCAGGCATCGAAGGCGAAGTCAGCACAGAGAATATTCAGGGTCAAATGTTACTATAGTTTTTTGGCTTATTTTCCTTTTTCAGCGATGTGTACGTCGGTGTGAATGAAGTTCTGTTTGTAGGGCTGGAATTCGGTTCCTGTACCTTTGTAGAATTTAGTGAACCACTCGTAGAAATGCAATCTTAAAGTGTGGATAAACACGATTAATCCTTCAAGCGCAATGACGAATATGTTTCCTCCGACGATGATTATGCCGCCGATGATTAAGCTGGCAGTTCCAAAGCCGTTGAGTTGGCCTGCGACTGCATAAGTTGCTTGGCATAGTGCCCAGTGAGCCATTAGAAGGGCAAGAATACGGCTGTAAGAGACAGTATTGCTGAGAAAACGTGAAATCAAATCTCCGCTTTCAAAAATGCTTTGCCCCAACGATCCCTCTTGCTCCGCGGCTCCAGCTTCGCCATGAGTTTCTGCGGAGTGAGCGACACCGGCGTGCGCAGGAGTAGGTTTTGCGACAGCCAAGTAGGCTGGCTTTGAGATAACCATGAAAATGAACGGAATTACAAGTAGCATCACAGGACCAGGGAACCATGCACCGATGTTTAGCCCGTACGTAACCACTATGTAGACTCCTCCGCCGTAGAAGGCAAGTTTAGGCAGTGACACTAAGATTGCATCGCTAGGTTTATGCTCAAGCACAAAGTTTGCCATTTCCAAAACTACTCCTAACGTGATCTGTGCTACACCCACGCAAAGCGCGAATATCAAAAAGTGAAGCACGCTAGATGTTCCTGAAAACGGGTCAAACCATAATGGTCTACCGAAACCAAGCACCTGCGCTATTGGTTGGCCAAACAATTCGCCATACAGCAGTCCAGCGATAATGGCTGCGAGACCGCACACTGTTATGATGAATGCCATGTTCTTGATTGATGATGCTTTTTTAAGTGACAGGTAAACGCCCAATCCGCCTGCGAAAAGGATTAATCCGTGACCGACGTCGCCAAACATCAAACCGAAAAGAATCGGGAACGAGATTGCCATAAACGGGGTGGGATCCAGTTCGCTATATCGAGGCAAACCGTAGAGCCTGGTGATTTCTTCGAAGGGCTTTACAAACCTGTTGTTGCTGATTTTTGTAGGCGACGGTTTAGCTTCGGGTGCTTCGTCCTGCATGATTATTGCTTTGTCGTCTAGGATAGAATGGACTTTTTCGTTGAGTGCAGCCAAGTTTTTCTTGGGAACGAACCCTACGATGTTTGCGAGTCTTCCTGACTGAACCATTTTTTTCTTGGCGTTCAACTGCGCTAAAGTGTTTTCAACTGTTTCTTTCCATGCGGGAAGGTTGTTCTTGTTTTCCACGCCCAATTTATGCAGTGATTCTGAGATCGCTTTTTCTTTTTCAGAGTTTTCTTTTAGGCGATTATTAACTTCTTTAATTGCATTCTTAGTGTTGCGCGGCAGATCTTTGGGGATTGAAAAAATCTCCGCATGGTGGGCTTTGACGATTTTTTCTACTTCTGTGCCTTGTTTGCTTGGAACGGCTATGTTTACAAAGTTGGTTTCTTTTGTCAGAATAGAGTGGCTTAGGATAAGCGGGAACTTGGCAAGCTCCGTTTTTAACGTTTCAAAGTTTTTGTGGGGGACGGATGCCGCTGTGACATGGATTAATTGGAGGTTCTGTATGGCTTCTAGGTCCGCGTGGTTTTCATCAATTATTGTAAGCATTTTTTTGATGTTGTTAAGCTGGACAGTTTTTTCTTGGAGGCTCGTTAAGGAATTGTTGAATTCGTCAACTTCCTTCTTTAACTGCGAAACTTTTTGTCCAGTGGATTCCGCGAGGGTTTGCCAGTTTTCAGCCGTAACCTGTGTTCTTGTCGGTTGAAACGTTTTGAAAAGGTCAAATGGGCCTGGTTTTTCTTGGCTGAGCTGTTTTGTTAATTCGTTAACGTTGGATAGTGACTCTTCAGCTTTTTGGATTTCTTGGTTATACTCGAGGAGGCTAACGTTTTCGTTAGTTTCTTCGATGTGAAATTCTCCGAAGTTGCTTAACGCTTCCAGTAGTGACTCAGCGTCTTTTTTGACGCAAATTATCGACATTAAAGCCATTCTTTCTGGTCGGAGCATAGTACATGCAAAGGGTGGGTTACCTTAGGCATTTAAAGTTAATTCTGCGGAACCCAAATTTAGGAAGGTCTCAGGGTTATAATTGGCGATAAGAAGCTTGCCGCCTTGAAGAAAGAAGCGAACGTGACCATTTCAAGCTAAGGCTGCTACAAAGTGGAAAAATGATCAAACAAATTCTTAGACATTCATCTTGAGGAGCCACCGCCCTTACGGCGCTATGTTGCTTTTCGAAAACCTGCCTTGTTTTGAAGTTTTTTACCTTCCTAAAGCGAGCGATTGTGACATGGTACTTTATTAGGTACTGAATTTTAAGGTTCATTAGGCGAACCTAATGCTTGGTTTCGTTATCGGCGACAACGACATGGTTACGGGTTTCAGGCTTGTCGGCGTTGAAGGCGTTGAAGCGACCTCCGCTGATGAGGCAGGACAAGCTTTAGACAAAGCGCTAGCACGCACTGACATAGCAATTGTAGTCATAAGCGAGGAATTTTCCACTCAGCCGCACCTGCATGAGAGGATTGAGAAGATCCGTCGTGAACGTAGAGAACCTTTGATTGTTGAGGTCCCCGGAAGCAAAGGAAAACCAAGTGAAACCCGGATGTCGGACCTCATCAGTAAAACTTTAGGTGTAAGAATCTAACAGAAGGGAAACAGAATTGAGCATTAAAGATGGGCTATCGGCGATTGCGAACGAGGTCTTAGCAGACGTGCAAAAAGAAGCTGTAGCCATCGTTTTAGAAGCTAAAAACCACGCGTGTGAAGCTTTAAGGACAGCTAAGCAGCAAGCAGACAAAAACTACCAGGCAATTCTAAGCCAAGCCGTCGCTCGTGCGGAAGCCGAAAAACGAAGGATTGCCTCTGTAACTGAGGTGGAGATGAGGAATTATCTGCTTGAGGCAAAAGAGGAGCTGGTTGACGCTGCTTTCGAGAAAGCTCTTGTGAGACTTAAGGAATTCGCGGCGACAAAGGACTACCAACGTTATCTGTTAAAGCTCATAAAAGAGGTTGCTGCAGGACTGGGTCAAAAAAGCCTCGTTATACAAGTTAACGCCAGAGACAAAGTATGGCTCACTCAAGAAGAGTTGAACCATGTGTCTAAAAGGCTAAATTGCGAATTAAAATTGTTAGACGAAACGGAAGATTTCATCGGAGGCTTTAAAACGCATACGGTGGATGGCAAAATAACTTTTGACAGCACCATCGACAACAAGTTGAATGAGTTGAAGCCCCAGTTACGTGTTGAGTTAGCAAAAATTATGTTTAAGGAGGAAAAGTAAGAAACATGCCCCCTAAAGGAAGCGTAATTCGAGTTGCAGGACCAGTCGTTGAAGCCAAAGATATGGCTGGAGCAATCATGTATGAATTGGTTGAAGTAGGCAACGAAAACTTGGTCGGCGAAATCATTCGGTTAGAAGGCGAACATGCCACCATCCAAGTCTACCAGAACACCACCGGACTTAAAGTCGGCGAACCCGTTTCAGGAACCGGAAGTTTGCTTTCAGTCGAGTTGGCGCCTGGGCTGGTCGGAAACGTTTTTGACGGTATCCAGCGCCCCTTAGAGGTTTTGAGGAAGCTTACAGGGGCGTTTATTAAGCCAGTGCAGGGTGTGACGCCGCTTGCAAAAGACAAGAAATGGCGTTTCAAGCCTAAAGCTGAAGTTGGCGCGAAACTCGTCGGCGGCGACATCATCGGCACAGTCGCTGAGACCGATTTGGTTGAGCACCGCATAATGATTCCGCCGCTGATGCGTGGCACCTTGGTCAGTATTGTGTCTGAAGGCGATTTTACGATTACTGAGCCGATTGCAACCCTTGAGGCGAACGGTGTGAAAACCGACGTCGCAATGCTGCAGAAGTGGCCTGTTAGGAAGTCGCGTCCGTACGGTCGAAGGCTTCCGCCCTCTGTTCCCTTGATTACTGGGCAGCGGATAATTGACACTTTCTTCCCCATCGCTAAAGGCGGCAGCGCCTCGATCCCAGGCGGATTCGGCACAGGCAAAACCGTCACTCAGCAGCAGCTTGCCAAATGGTCAGACGCGAAGGTCATAATCTACGTGGGCTGTGGAGAACGCGGCAACGAAATGGTTGACGTGCTGGAGAGTTTTCCCAAGCTGGTTGACCCCACCACTGGGCACCCGCTTATGGAGCGAACCATTCTGGTGGCTAACACAAGCAACATGCCAGTTTCCGCACGTGAAGCAAGCATCTACACAGGCATCACCTTGGCTGAATACTACCGTGACATGGGCTACGCAGTGGCTTTGATGGCTGACTCCACCAGCAGATGGGCTGAGGCGCTACGTGAAGTTTCAGGAAGGCTCGAAGAAATGCCTGCCGAAGAAGGCTTCCCAAGCTATTTGCCCTCTAGGCTGGCTGAGTTTTACGAGCGAACAGGCGTTGTTGAAACCTTAGGCGCGGATAAACGCCAGGGCTCAATCTGCGCGATCGGAGCGGTTTCTCCTCCAGGAGGCGACTTCTCAGAGCCTGTCACACAGCACACTAAACGTTTCACAAGGGTTTTCTGGGCGCTTGACTCCGAACTGGCTGATGCCAGACATTACCCAGCGATCAATTGGATGCAGAGTTACAGCGGCTACATCGCTGAGCTTGAAGGCTGGTGGCATACGCAGGTGGATAAGGACTGGAACACCTACAGGGTTGAAGCGATGCGTATTCTGCAATCGGAAGACGACCTCAAAAACATCGTTAAACTGGTGGGTCCAGAGGCTTTACCAGACAAGCAACGTTTGATTTTGGAGACGGCGCGGGTTATCCGAATTGCTCTTCTGCAGCAAAACGCCCTAGACCCCGTGGACACGTACTGTTCTCCGAAAAAACAGTTCAGGATGCTTAAGATTATCGTGGATTTCCATCACTACGCTGACAGGGTCGTAAGCAAGGGTGCGCCGATTTTCAAGGTAACCCAGATGCCGATCAATGAGGAGATTATGCGTATGAAAACTTCGGTTCCAAATGAGAAAGTAGACGATTTGAACGATTTGGAAACCAGAATGCAGAAACGTTTCGAAGAGTTAGAGGCAAGTCTGAGGTAAAGAATATGGCAGGTATAGGCTTAGAATATAAAGGAGTCGCTTCGATTTCAGGGCCAATTATCATTGTGGAAAACGTGCAGAACGTCGGTTACGATGAACTAGTCGCGGTCAGAGCCCAAACTGGAGAGATACGGCTGGGCAAAGTTATTCAGGTAACTCAGAAAGCCGTAACCGTCCAAGTCTTCGAAGGAACCACGGGTCTGTCGCCTTCCGAAACACGCACCCGATTTCTGGGAAAACCGCTGGAGGTGCCTGTGTCGACTGAGATGCTTGGACGCGTTATGAACAGTTTCGGCGAGCCTATTGATGGTCACCCAAGGTTTTTCAATGAAGAGCGGCGGGACGCAAACGGGTTTCCGCTGAATCCTACTGCCAGAGAGTACCCGAGCGATTTCATTCAGACAGGCATATCGGCAATTGACGGATTGGACAGCCTTGTGCGTGGTCAAAAGCTTCCGATTTTCAGCGGACCAGGCTTATCGCATAACGAGCTTGCTGCACAAATTGTTAGGCAAGCAACTATTCGGGGTGCGAGTGAAGAATTCTTCGTTGTTTTCATCGCGATGGGGTTGGAGCATGATGACGCAGCGTTTTTCAGAAGAAGCTTTGAGGAAACAGGCGCAATAAAGAACGTTGCAATGTTCCTTAACTTGGCTGAAGACCCCCCTGTGGAGCGTATAATTACGCCGAGGGCTGGTTTGACTTTAGCGGAGTATTTGGCGTTCGATCAGGGTTCGCATGTTCTGGTTATTATGACGGACATGACGAATTACTGCGAGGCTCTGCGGGAAGTCAGCGCTTCAATGGAGGAAGTGCCAAGCAGAAAAGGATATCCAGGCTACATGTACAGCGACCTTGCAAGCCTGTACGAACGGGCAGGAAGAGTAGCGGGCAAGAAAGGCTCAATCACCCAGATGCCTATATTAACTATGCCTAACGACGACATAACACATCCTATCCCTGACCTCACCGGCTACATAACTGAAGGACAGATTGTGCTGTCCCGCAACTTAGAAAAACAAGGCATTTACCCGCCAATCTACATCACCACAAGCTTGTCTAGAATAATGAAAGACGGCATCGGTAAAGGGCGAACGAGGGCGGACCATGCCGACGTCGCAAGCCAGTTGTATGCGGCTTATGCACAATACAACTCGGTAAAATCGCTCGCTACTATCATCGGCGAAGAGGGGCTAGGTGTAAGGGACAAAGAGTACCTGCGTTTCGGCGAACGCTTCGAGAAGATGCTGATTAACCAAGGAAAAAACGAGAACAGAACGATTGAAGACACCCTTAACATCGCATGGGAAACCTTGTCGGTTTTGTCTAACGAAGAATTGATCCATGTGCACCCCGAATACATAGAGAAGTACTACGCGAAAGTGGACAAAGGGGTAAGTAAGTAGTTGTCAGCCGAAAACATAAGCCCCACAAGAATAAACCTGATACAAACAAAAAAAACCTTAAACCTCGCCCAATCGGGACGAGACGTCCTTGAACGCAAACGTGACATCCTGCTACGGGAACTTCGAAGCAGCATCTACGAGGCAGAGCGGGCACGCATGGACCTGCTGGAAGCCCTAGCAAAAGCGTATGAAGCGATAAAAGAAGCAAACATGGCAAAAGGCTCAGAGACCATAGCCAACGTCGCAGGCGGTTCACGTTTCGAAGCGGATTTCCTGATGGATTTCAAAAGTATAATGGGGGTCGTCGTTCCCGCAGTTGAATTCCAAGGAGCCGACGAAGTTAAGCCTGACTACGGTTTCGCTAACACCAGCTCCGAACTGGATAAAGCGTTCAAGAATTTTTACAGTTTGCTCGGGTTAATCGCTGATTTAGCCAGAACTGAAGGTGCAACGTTTCAGATTGCTGACGACGTGAAGCGGACTCAGCGGCGGGTTAACGCTTTGAATTACGTTCTTATCCCTATGTACCGTAACATCACCAAGCAGATCGCGCTGGTTTTGGAAGAAAAAGACCGCGAGGAGTTTGTTCGCACTAAAAGAATTAAACAGATGATAAGGAAGCGTGGAAAAGTTGAGTTTTGACTTTAAATCTATTAAGAAGATCTTAATCCCAACCGACGGGTCTGAACATAGTTTGCGCGCCGCCGAATACGGCATAGGCATAGCCAAAATGGTTGGGGCACAAATCCTTGTGGTTTTCGTCGTTGACGAGGTTGTTCTTGACCAGTTGGCGAAAGTAACCGAGCGGGAAGCTACTGAACGGGAACTGAAGGATGACGGGTTAGGCTACGTCAACTATGTCCTTGGCTTAGCAGAAAAAGCAGGCGTAAACGCTTCTTCCATGGTCGCGGAAGGAAGGCCGTTTGAACGAATTGTGCATTTAGCGAAAGAGTTAAACGTTGATTTGATCGTGATGGGCACGTACGGGCGAAGGGGCGCCGAAAGGATTCTCATCGGCAGCGTCGCGGAACGAGTGATTGAATACGCTTCTTGCCCCGTCTTAGTCGTCAAATAAACATTCAGATAAGGTGGAAAACGCATGTCAAAAGCAAAGTTAGAAAAAGACTTCCAAGAGTTTAACCTGCAAATTGAAAAGTTAGCAGAGGAAGAAATAAAAGACATCAAGGAAAAGGCGGATGCGGTGCAGGCGGAAGCTGCCAAAGTCGGCGCAAAGGTTGAAGTCTCAATCAAGGAAACGAAGGCAAAATAGGAAGGAAAAAGGTTAATAGCTAGCGGCAACTTGTCCGTTTCTAACGGAGAGACATAGGTATGAAAGGAAAAGTAATTGCTTTATTTGTGCTTCCACTAGCGCTCCTCATACCCATCGGGTTCGCAGCAGCCATAACCGTTACCACCTTACAATCAACTACATCCACAACAACAGGACAATACGACACGTTCGGCTTAGCGATCGGCGCAGGACTCTCAATCGGCTTAGCAGCGTTGGGCGCGGGAATTGGAATTTCAGCCGCAGGCAGCGCAGCAATCAGCGCATTAGCAGAGAAACCTGACACATTCTTCAGAAGTTTCTTGATCGTTGCGTTGGCTGAAGCACTGGCAATCTATGGCTTAATCATGGGTATTCTGCTCTGGATTAAGATTTAGAAAACCATTTTTTTATTTTATTTGTTCGCTGTAGATTTTTCGGCTTATTCATCTTTCTGCAAAAAACCTGATTCTTTCTTATTTTTTGGTTCTTGAAGGGTAGAGCCAGAATTCCAGGTTTGTCTCTGCGAAATTTTATTAAACTCAGAATTTCGGGTAACGCATCTCTGACCCCTGCGAAGATTTGGCAACTTAGACCTGTTGTCGCAATCTACAATCACATCGACTTAAATGTTGTAGTCACAAAGATTAACATGCATCATTTTGAGTCAACCTGAATGCGCCCTCAGGTTAATCGATAAACAAAAATGGCGGAAAAGAAATGCGGGAAAACCTGAAAAAATACGTTTCCGTTTCGTTCTTCATCGGCTTCTCCGCCTTTGTCCATCTATCTTCTATCCTTCTCCAACGTCGGCTCAATCATAGATGTCATGGGAAAAACAAGCATAACCGTTTACGCCTTAGCGTTCATTTGCGTTTTATGCGGAGTAATCTTCGACGCCCTCACGTGGCACCAGATACTCGGTAAACTCTCCGTGAAAACAACTTTCCGCCGCGTTTTCACGTTAAGTTGGGTAGGAATTTTCGTTGACGCCATCGTTCCCAGCGGCTGGTCAGGAGACGTGTTCAAGGCTTACTTGTTGTCCAAAGACGGAGCTGACGGCTCAAAAACTGCAGCCTCCATTGTGGTGAAGAAGGTTTTTGAGCTAGTAATGACTCTGGCAGCGTTGCTTTTTGGCTTAGTCCTCTTGGTCGCCAATTACTCGTTGGACAATGAATTAGTCATTGTCATAGGCGCAATGATGGCATTGATTTCTTTGCCCTTAGTGTTGATTCTTTATCTTAGTGTTAGCGCGAGGACGAGCCAGATGGTTTTCAAGTTTATGCGCCGATTCTCCACTTTGATAAGAGGGAAAAATTCTGATACCCCCGAATTTGAAAACAAGCTTAGAAAATCCCTCGGCGAATTTCACAACGGAATCATGATGCTCAAAACAAACCCCAAAAAAATGTTTCAGCCACTGATATTCCAAGCAATCTCATGGATTTTCAGCATATTAACTCTGTTTCTGATTTTTGCGTCAATAGGATACATAATAAGCCCTGACAAAATCATAATAACAAACTCAATAACAGCTAATTTTCAAACTCAAGGGTTCGCCGCCGCCGGGTTTTTGCCGCTTATCTCAAGCTTGCTTTACCGTATGCTGGGCACGGCGTCGCTTGTGAGTGTAGCGTCAAGTCTGTTGGCTAGTTTTCCGACTTTCTGGTTCAGGGTCATTATCGCCTTCGTTGTTTTCCAAGTTATGGTGTTTGACCGCGCTGTCCCTTTTTTGAGGGCAGAAACCAAGGGTATAACCGCTGAGAAACAGGGTTTGCTTGATTTCCCCGAAAAGCCAAAGCCCATTTGAAAAGCACTAAGTAGACGCCAACTGAACAAAAATAATAGCAGACTGTGTTCTGAAATTGTCGTTTTTCCGAAAAGATAATAATGCCTGATTACTTAACCTTATTTTAGTTTGAAGGGATTTGTTGTTTTGATTGCTAAAGGTGCGTAGTTTGCAGGCGAATTCACTATCGTTTACGATCGTTCCTGAAATTCCGGCGGATTACTTTAGCAAGTTCTACGAATACATGAATCGGTTCTTCCTCGCCCCTCAAAAAAACAGGTTCGCTGATATTTCAACAGGCGATTTCTCGGTCAGCTATTCAATTTTAGATTCCAACGGCAAGAAAATTCTAAATGTGCGCGCCTCCGGCAACGAAGCTATCAACGCGGTTATCGAGCCTCTTAACCAACCAGTTCCAGAAGAGGAGGTTTCCAGGTCCAAAGAAGACATTAGGATAGCCGTGGATGCATTTGAAGAACAAATTAGAAAGAACAGTCTTTTCTTCGCTTGGAGAGAAGGCGAATCAATTGTGCCTGAAAAGGTTTCAAGTAAAGAAAACAAGTCTCTGCGCCGCATTTTTTTGGAAACTCAGATTTTGCTTATCGCCGCGTTCATGACTGTGGGAATATTGCTGTTCCTCATCATTGGACCACTGGTTCCCATCGTTTTACTTGCTATCCAATTCGTCTTTGTTTTTTACTCAAACAAGATAGTTGCTAGGTCGGCAGATTGGCACATCACGGAGAAAGATCCTTACCTTCACATCCTGCAGTATCCCCTGTCCGCAGAGTTGGATGCGTCAAACAAGAAGCTGTCGAAAAAAGATTTGGCTCAGCTTAAACAAGAAATTTATAAGTTAACGATAGCTGAGAACGGCGAACTTGACTGCCAAACGGCACACGACGTTTTCGCCAAGTACGGGATTGACTGCAAAACCCAAGATTTGATTGCCAAGAAAGTTAACGTTTACGACATTGTTAAGAGAACTGCTGACAAATTCGGTTACAAAGTTCCAGAAATCATAGTGTCTAACACTTTGCTGCCAAACGCCGCAGCTTCAGGTCCCACGCCCAGCAGAGGCATAGTCTTGGTTACAACTGGAACGTTTCTGCAGCTTAATGATGAAGAAATCGAGTCTGTTTTGGGTCACGAGTTCGGGCACCTGAAAGGTCATGACCCGCTTTGGCTTTACGGTTTATCAGCGATTCAGTACCTCTTCTGGTTCTACATAATTTTCACGTTGGTAAAAACCAGCTCAACTTTTCTGCTAATAATCTACTTGTGGGCGCTTCTGACGTTGACTTACTTCGTCTCCAAGTTCTTTGAGGCACGAGCGGACTTAATTTCAGCGATTGTAATAGGGAAACCGAAGGTTTTGGCTGATTCGCTTGAAAAAATAGGCTTCCAAAGACTGCTTTACGAGCGTGTCCCATCTTTCCGTTTCCAAGAATGGCTGAATTGGGATCCACATCCGCCGATTTATTTTAGAATTGCCAGACTTCGCGGCATAGAGGACCCCTCAAGAATTAAGCATCCTCTTCGGCAATCAGCAAGGGAAGTCATAAGAGGTTTCATTAAAAGCTTCTAAATTACGGGCCTAAACTCCAAAATTTCACTATGGATTCCTAAGTGCCTTCGTAATAATCGGTCGGTGTTGAGTCGCTAACTAAGCGACTTGAGACTTGAAGTAGAAAACCCGTATCTAATTGGACAAGAAGGATTTAACAAAAATAGTGCGAGATGGATGCTAAACGTATTTTTTGTCGTTGTAGCAGTACCATCGGCTATACTGGGGAATCCACGTTAGAGGCTTATTGCAGGTTGGGCACAGCGGCGCAGTGGATTGTTTCGGGGACGTTTTTGTCTTTTCATCTTTGAATACTTCTTCCCAATCTTCCTTTTTCGCAGATTCCTCTGGATTAACGTATTTCTTGTCGTTGTAGCAGTACCACCGCTTATACTGCGGAATCCAAGTAAGCGGCTGATTGCATGTTGGGCAAAGCGGCTGGGCAGATTTTTTAGGTTCGGCTTGCACCGTCGGTTTCGCCTCTTCAGCTTGAGAGCTTTCGGTTTCTTCCTTTTTGCATTCCGCGTGGCTGCCAGTCAAAAATTCGGGTTTCAGCACAATGAAATCTGACGCTGCCTGAATATCTTGCCATTGGATGCATTGGAGTTCGCCAGCAGTGTTTTCCACTGAGAGTGAAATTCCAAGTTGCCCAACGACGAAGGCAACATCTTTGACTTTTCCAACCAAGTGACCTTGAGAATCTATTACTTGCATAGAGACAAGTGCGTTTTTAGTTAGAGGTTTATCGGTTTTAGCCATCTTGATACAGCCCTACTCTGATTATAGCTAGCTTGTTTAAAGGATTTTCGTTTTTAACTCGAAACGTGCTGCGAATCCAGATTTGTGGGGATTTCCCAGTAGCTGATGATGTCGCCTTTGACCCATTTGCCGCCTAAGCTGCGAACAACCTCGTTAATGTCTTCCCATTCAGCCTTCAAAAACTGAATAGGCTTAACCACAACACAATCCTCCTTGGCATGGAAACTAAGCAGTTTACGTTGGTCTGGGCTGAACTCGTTTTCCCATTTCGCGGTGGATTTAGGGGGCTGCGAGACCTGCGGTGCCTTCGCGGTTGCAGGCTTAGGCTCAAGTTTGGGTTCAACTTTGAGGGCTACGGCGGGTTTAGGGGCAGCTTTTGGCTCCGCGCCTTTGGTAAGCTTCATCTCTGGAGTTGGGCAGCCTTCAGCTACGTCCTCAAAAGTTTCGCTTCTCACTACAGCAAGCACCTGCCTAAAAAATAGATCGAACTTTAGGTCTAACAGTTCGGCGTCAGCAGGCAAATTTGAAGCAAAAGCCGATGCCTCACCCTGCAGCAACTTGACGAGCTGTTCGGGGGTTAATTTGATAACTCGGATCTTCATTTTGAGCACTCAGTGCCTTTAGGTCATCGATAACTTAAAAGCGTTATCCACAGGTACACAGCAAAGCTTTTTCTCATTTTTTGAGAATCTGCCGCTCAACCGTGGTTCGCTGGGCTTTAGCTCTGGTGGCTCTCCACTCGGCAAAGTTGCCAGAATAAAGCCCCCAGCTTTTCAGCTTCGGCGTAACCGCTCTGAGTAGAGCGGGGCAGACTGCAAGTTGGATAACCAGATTTAGGCTGTAGGTGGAGGCAAGGACGATTGCGAAGGAGAAGTTGCCGATGAAATTGAATGGCAGAATCCCGATGTTGAAGAGGTATAGGTATTGCCATAGTATGTAGGTGGTGCCTACGAAAAGGGTAACCGCGTACACAATCATGAGCATAAGTAAGTTTCTTTTTGATCTGCCTTCCGACGCATTCCGGGGGATAAGAGCCCAGTTTAAACTGAAGATAATTAGTGCAGTAACCGATTCTACCCATGCCGCGTAAGGAGGCACTCCCTCAACGTACAATCCGCCGATGAAAGCGCCAACCATGCTGCCGACAAGCCCCGGCCAACCGAACCAGACGGGGAGGACACCGAGCAGAATGACGGGAAGATAAAGAAGCGTAAATCCCGGCAGCATGCCTATGGCTGAACCATAAAATAATACAGCGTAAAGCGCCGCTACCATAGCCATTATTGAAACTTGTTTTGCTTTGTTTTGTCTTTGCGGCAGCATATTATTCGTCCTATGTTGGGTTTGACGGTTGGAAGGAGGAAATTGAATAAAAGGGTTTTCCCGCGTATTACGTGTGTAATACGTGTGGGTGAACCTGATTTCTCCGCAGAAAAATGCGCAAAATATAAAATAATTCACAGCTAAAGTATAAAAGTTCCAACAATAGTATTAAATAAAAATCGTCAAACCCGGGTCAACGATGACTTTCAAACATCCATCAACCAAAACCGTTTTCGTCATAGCGGTCGCCGTCATCCTCGCCATAAACCTATACACCCTCGTTTTGGCATACCCCGAAACCCATACCCCTTCACACGGGATTACTTCGACGGCGCCGATACTGGCAAAAGACTTCTCAGCCTATTACATGGGCGCCTGGCGCCTCTGGAACAACCCATCACACATCTACACCTCCGGACTCCTAAACGACGGAGAACCAACAATCCTGCCTCACCCTGAAACCTACAAGTACCTGCCATCCTTTCTGCTTCTCGTCTCACCTTTCCTCGCGTTGAACTATCAGCCTGCGCTCACGGCGTTTGACATCGTTCAGTTCCTGATGCTTCCGTTCATGGCGTTTTTCATTTACAAAATCTTAAGCGGTAAACCTCTTGCAGTGACCTTCATAGTTATCCTTGTTGCCCTTCTTCTGCCTCTCCCGTTCCCGCAGTGGGGCTTCTCGCCGAGTTACTATTGGCAGTGGGGCGAAGGACAAGCTAAAGTCTTCATCACCTTCCTGCTTCTGCTCAGCTTCTACCTTGGCTGGCGCAACAAACCAATCCTCTCAGGAATCGTCTATGCATTCGGGTTCTTTGACCCAAGGTTCGGGCTGCTGGCGATACCGCTTATCGTTGCGTACAACCGAAAAAACCTCAAACTTTTCGGGGCAAGCGCCGCCGTCTCTCTCGTTGTGTCAAATGGAATGCTGCTGATTTCAGGCATCCGCACAAGCTTCGTAACCATGGTTTTCTCCAACGCCGTAGCAACTCCGCTCTTCTACTACTCGTTAATCCCGCTAGTTACGTTGTCTGTGTTGATCGCAGTTAATTTTAAAGAGGAAGGCCGCGCGTTCGGTTTAATAAAAACCCGCAAAAATCCAGATGAAGCCAAAAAAAGACGAGAAACTTCCGAAAAAGCCTTGACACCCAAAAAAATTCAAAGTCAACACAGCCAAGAATAATATCCAGAAAACGCGTTTTTAGTCTTTCAACGCCTCTGTCGACGCTGTGGGTTTACGCAAAAATTTAAGAGGGCACCTGTTCTTTTTTGTTCGCATGAGAGTGGGGCATCGGAGCTTGGTTAGGCAGAGAGCCACAGCTGCGGCTTTGCTTCTCATATGCATCTTTCTCATTGAGGTTCTAGCCCCCGCGTTGAATGCGTCCGTGGCAAGCGCCAACCTCCAACCCGCGTCAAGTCTAAGCCCGAACACTTCCGCCGAGAGTGAAACCTCAAGCTTAGGCCCGATGCAGACGGGAACCGTGAAGGTTTCAATAAGTTTAGCTGCCAGAAACGCCGCTCAACTGGACAGTTTCACTTCTTCGAATAAGACGCAACAAAACGGCGTGTCCCAAGCTCTTTCTGAAGCGCAGTTTGAAGCCGATTTCTCGCCTGCTCAAGCAGACTATGACAGGGCGTTAGCTTACCTTGTGAGCCAGAATTTGACTGTTACACAGACATGGACTAACAGGCTCCTCATCGACGCGGAAGGTTCCGTTTCCGACGTTGAAAGGGCGTTTGACACCGAAATCGGCTTATTTTCGTACATGAACCAAACTTTCTACAAGAGCGTGAACCCAATCACGGTTCCCTCGGCTTTAACCGGGTGCGGGATCACTGAAATCAGCGTTGACAGTTTTCCCGTCACTTCGTACGTTAACGTTGAAAAAGGGCACATAGCCCCTGCCGCCACGTCGAACGCCCTGCTTTTCGGGAGCCCAAGTGACTTTAGAACCCTCTACGGCACAACTCAAGCAATCCAAAACGGGTGGAACGGCACTGGAACAACAATCGCGATAGTAGACGCCTACGGTGACCCAACAATCGTCAGCGACGTAAACCTTTTTGATGCAGAATACAACCTGCCCGACATAAATTTGACTGTAGTAGGAACGTCTGGGAGTGACAACCAATGGGCTTTGGAAACGGCGTTAGATGTTGAGTGGGCACATGCGATGGCACCTGGAGCTACAATCAAGCTTCAACTTTCCCAAGACGAATCCGACCCAAACATGTTTGCGGCATTGCAAAACCTCGTTGCCAGCCAGAATCCTCCGAACGTAATCTCGCTAAGCTGGGGTATATCTGAGTCTCTTAGTTTGAATAATGCTTATTCGAATATTTTCGCCGCGGCAGCAGCTAAAGGAATCGAGGTTTATGCCTCAACGGGCGATTATGGAGCGCACAACAACAAACAACAAATCGGTTTTTCCGTGAATTACCCAGCCTCCAACCCAAATGTAGTTGCAGTTGGAGGAACTGAAGTCTACTACAACACGGTGCAGGGAGTAAATCAAACTTACGAGAACGGGTGGAGCGGAAGCGGCGGCGGATATTCAGCCCTATTCTCAGAGCCGAATTACCAGAAAAGCGCTGGAATCCCCAACCCAACTGGGAAAAGAGAAATCCCCGATGTGTCTTTAGACGCTGGAAGCGCCTCCCCTGTAAACATCTTTGAAGGCGGGAGCGAGACTGGCGTTTATGGAACAAGCTTAGCATCGCCTTTGATGGCCGCCATCGCCGCGGTTGCCTTAAACGAAGGCTACAACCTCAACAACACCGCCTTGTACAGCATGTACAGTTCAAGCAGCTACGGTGTTGCATTCCACGACATTTACCTGAGTGGAAACAACGGTTACCCAGTCCAGCAGGGTTGGGATGCAGTCACCGGATTAGGAACAATTAACTTTCAAAACTTTGTAGCCATCTCTGGCCAATCCTCGGGCGTATCCCTTGCGGCGCAATCGTTGACCCCCTCGGTTTTGATGCCAGGGCAAAGTTTCTCTTTGAATTACACAATAAACAATCCCAACAGCGCAGTGTCTATGACGCAAATCGGGTTAGGCGCAAGCATTCGTCTCCACGGAGCAAACGCATCAATAAACGACGCCTCCAACGACATATACCTCAACGTTCAAGGCGGCTTAAGCAACCAAACCAGACAGTTCTCAACAACCGCCTCTTTGGCTCAGGGCAGCTACGACGTGAACTGGCAGGTATGGATGGGTCAACCCGGCTTCGGCAATCTTCTGTCCTCCAGCGGCTGGCAGATGAATCAGCTTCAAATAGGTTCGGTCCCCACTGCAACTGTCATGCCCGGTTCTTGGACGATGGATGTCGGACAATCTGAACTCTTCACGGCTAATCCTTCAGGCGGCTCAGGAAGCTACTCTTCTTATCAATGGTACCTCAACGGCGCCTCCCAGAACGGCGCGACTTCGCAGACGTTTAATTATCAAGCCACATCCGCGGGTTCACCAACGATTACCGTAACCGTCACGGACGCGTTAGGTTTGACCTCCACGCAATCCACCGCCCCATCAGTCACGGTGAATTCGGCTCCCTCTGTGAATGTTTCGCCAACCCTCGGCACCATAGATGTCGGCCAACCCCAACAATTCACCGCTCACGCCACAGGCGGCTCAACTCCGCTAAACTATCAATGGTACCTTGCAGGTTCTGCTGTTCCCGGCGAAACAGGCTCAACCTACACGTACACGGCTTCATTTTCGGGTTTCCCCCAGATTTACTGTAACGTAACTGACAGCGCCTCGCACCCAGTTACAGTTCAATCGAACACTCCTTCGGTCACCGTAAACCCAGCTTTGAATACGCCTGCCGTTTTTTCTTCTGCAAGCACGATAAATCAGGGTCAATCTTCAACCCTTTCAGTAACGGATCTCACGGGCGGCACAACACCATACAGCTACCAGTGGCTGCAGAAGGCTCCCAGTTCCAACTCTTACCTTTTGATTAATGGCGCAACGTTGCCGAGCTACGCGTTCATGACTTCAAGCTCGAACGAGACGGGGGGATGGTCATTTGAAGTCCAGGTAGCAGACGCCACGGGAGCATCGGTGACATCTAACCCTGTGTCAGTGACCTTAAATTTTGCGTTGGAAGCTCTGACCGTGACTTCGACTCTTGACACGGTGAATCAGGGTCAAGCATCAACTTTGTCATCTAGCACAATAACGACAGGAACATTGCCTTACACGTACCTGTGGCTCAGCGAGTCGCCTGGCACTTCATCTTACACGCCCATCAACGACGCGACTGCATCAAACTACAACTTTGCAACCTCAGCTTCCACTGCCACGGGAACATGGCGCTTCATCCTTCAAATCACCGACGGCGCAGGGACACAAGTGAATTCCACCGTAACCACAGTGACTGTCAACGCGCCCACGCCAACCGCCAACCCCACTCCAACCCCAACAATCCAATCCACACCTTCCACATCGCCCACCCAATCACCAACACCCACGCCAACACCAACCCCAAACCCAGCCGTCATATCGACCGCCACCTCAACAGCAACAGTGACCCAAAACTCAGCGACAGTTGACCAGACCTCTGCAACAGGCGTTAATGTTACCGTCAGTGGTTCTTCGTTGCAAGAAGGCGCACGCCTGAATGTAACTTCGATCTATTACGGTGACAATGCGCCTCAAGGAACTGGCGCCGTGTCGGTCAACGGAGCAGTCTTCTACGACGTCAGAGTCACATCAAGCAGCGGAGCCTTAAGCTCAAGCGTCTCCGTGACAGTAAGTCTCACGAACCCAGATTTCACTAGCGCCAGCGTCATAAAATACTGGAACGGGAACACCTGGGTCGCAGTCGCCACCACCTTTACCGCGCCACACACAGTGTCAGGCAAATTTCCCGCATCTGCCTTGACTGGAACCCCAATTTTAGTCGGAGTTCCCAAGGCATCCACCCCGATTTCGTTTGCCCTAATAATTATCGTTTCAGCCGTTGTTGCCGTCGTGTTAATTTTGGGTGTGGTCTTTGTCTATGTAAAGAAGCGCCCTTGGGCAAAAAATGTTTTATAAACAAAGCAAACGTAGAAGGAAGCCAAAGGGAAAGAATTTGCCAAAACAATTGTTAAGCCAAAAAGGCAAAGCGGTATTTTACACCATTTTGGCTGGCGCCCTGTGGGGCACCTCTTTCCCAATCATCAAAATCGGCTTAGCATATACTGACCCGTTTGCCTTTCTCTTCTGGCGGTTTTTAGTCGCCTCTGTTGTGCTCGTAATCGCCATGCTGTTTATGAGGAAACTTGAGTTCAAGAAAGCAGACTGGAAGCTTCTTGTTTTTCTCGGCGCTGCAAACGCCGCTGGTTACCTTCTGCAGTACGTCGGCATGAATTACACCACAGCGGCGAAGGCGGCTCTTTTCATAAACTTAAGCGCAATGTGGGTTGCGCTGCTTAGCCCGAAACTGCTGGGTGAACGTTTCTCGAGGAAAAAAATCTTCGGTGTCCTTTTCGGTTTGGTTGGGATAGTTTTTGTAAGCACAAACTTGGATTTTCAAAGTTTGATGGGCGGACAAATAGTGGGCGACGTGATGCTGGTCGTTTCAGGCTTTGCGTGGGCGGTTTTCATGGTTTACAATAAACGGCTACTTAATACCTCCACTTCGGCAACGTTCCAGTCGATGACGTGGGTGCTTGTGTTCACGATGCTTTCGATTCTGCCGTTTTCTTTTTTGGCTGGGTCACGGTTCTTTGCTTTAAGCGGGTCTGCATGGCTCGCCGTTTTCTACACAGCTATCGTATGCTGGGTCATACCGTACTATCTTTGGCTTGAAGGACTAAAGCATCTGTCGGCGTCCACCTCAACCGTTCTGCTTCTGTCCGAAATAGTAGTTGCGGTTGCCGTTTCCATTCTGGTGTTAAAAGAACCAATAACCGTCTTCTCCACGATAGGCGCTTTCTTCATTGTAATTGCAATTGCATTGGTTTCCCGATGAATTCTCGGCTTCAACGCTGAAAAAAGCAGGGCAAGCGTGTTGGAGGGTTTTGGCTTAAGCTTTTATTTTTTTGATTAGCCAAGCCATGTTTTTGCCGAGGTTATCCATGGTTTTCAGGGCTTCTTCATCTTTGTCTGCGTCGCCTTTCTTGTTTGCCACTCCGATGTTCCAGTATGAGGAACCTGGGACAATCATTTGGTTGATGAGGAAGAAGTGATTTATGGCGTCGAAAGTCGTCATGGCGCCTGCACGTCGGGCAACGGCAACGGCGGCACCAACCTTGAACTTCAACACGTCAGGCGTCGCCCTGCAGACGAATCCTGCACGGTCGATAAGCGCCTTCATTTCAGGCGACATCATCCCAAAATACGTGGGCGAACCCAAAATCACGCCGTCAGCTTGCAGCATCTTCTGAATGTACGCGTTCACGTTGTCTGTGGTGATTG
Organism: Candidatus Bathyarchaeota archaeon; assembly: GCA_963780185.1. Classification (GTDB taxonomy): domain Archaea; phylum Thermoproteota; class Bathyarchaeia; order Bathyarchaeales; family Bathycorpusculaceae; genus Bathycorpusculum. The sequence goes on from CAWABA010000006.1 coordinate 846,082, forward strand.
AGCAGCGTTGATTCTTAGTTTCGAAACATGCCCGGCAGGCGGTGCAGCCCTGGATTTGCTCTCCCGCAAGCTGAACCAGCTCGGTCTGGATGCCTTCCGCTTCGAGGACGCCGAGAACCCGTTTCAGAAGAATCGCGGTGTTTCCGTCTTTCCGCGCGCTACCATTGAAAGCAACAACATTCATTTTTTTGAAACCTCAAAGTTTATCATTGAAAGTTAAAATAAAAAAGTAGCGGCTGAGGAGTCCCCGAGCGGGTTTTCCCCGACGCTTAGGTTTCTAGGCTTGCTTGTAGGTTACGTGGAATGTTCCTTGTCCACCGTTGGGGAAAATAAAGAAAATCGTGTAGCTTTGCGCGTCTGCTGCTCCGGTGAATGTTTCGGTGAAGGCTGTGTTTCCCTGTATGATTTTGTGGGCGTCCTGTATGTTGCTTAGGATTCCGTAGGTGTCGCCTGCTTGGCATTTGTAGTTTGTTCCGTTGTCCCAGTAGCCTTTGTAGATGTACAGCTCCGTCCAGCCTTGCGAGCCGCCGGGCATCTGAGTGCAATTTATTGTGAGCTGCCAATCTTGATGTGTACCAACCGTGAAGGGCACATAGCAAAGCGAAATGTTGCTCTCCAAGTATCTTAGGCAACTGTTTGTTCCTTTGACGGTGAAGTCAAGTGCTTGAGGCTGATGCTGAGCCTTTGCGGGTCCGATAGACAGCAGAAAAGCGCCTGCCCCAGCACAAGCCACAACGACTACGATTGTTAAAGCCACAAATTTCCAGTTCATATTTTTCCTCTCTTTCCAAGTTTTTGATTCATTGTTTCCCTCGATATGCTTGATTGGTAAGTTCGAGGTACGTCAAAACAAATGCCCCCACCGAAGCATTTAAGAATTTTGCATTTTCGACCTTCCCGCCCCGCCTACGCCTGATTGCAAGAACAGCAGCAGCCACCACGACAATCGCCAAGGCGACGCCTAAGGCAACCCACTCAGGGGTCACGGAAACCTTCGAGGGTGGAGAAGGCGGCTTAACGGGGCTCTGAGTAAGCGGGTAGCGGTCATAGTCTAAAACGTCGATGACGTAGGGTGTGTCTCCTACGCCGTCGTGGTTAGCGTCGGTCCCGTTGTAGTCGCTCCAGTAGTTCCCTTCTCTGCCTTTGTCCCAGTCATGCGGCGTTTCTGACAGGTTGTATGATTTGCATTGGCAACCGCTGATTTGGATGTTGTTTTTCAAAAACGCGTTCTGATAAACCACCATATCGGGGGGGAACTGTCCCGAAGGTGAGTTGAACCCGAAGAAGAGCCCTTCGATGTTGTCTGAAACGTAGTTCCGTGTTATGGTGGAGTTTGAGCCTGACATAAGCAAGCCGACGATGCAGCCTGAAAATGCGTTCCCAACTATTGTGTTGTTTTTTGTCCAGATGTACATGCCGATGCTAAAGTTTTCCACGTTTAAGTTCTCAACCGTGACGCCCCCGACGCTTTTGCCGCCTAAGTCAACACCTATCGTGTAGTAAGCCATCGTTGGGTCGGGTCCAGTTCCGACAACCCAGATATCCGTTGAATTACCGTTAAACGAACCCCTAAGCGTGTAGCCTGCGCCGTCCAGAACTACGTTGCTTCGCAGAACGTTGATTGCTCCGTAGATGTCGCGTGTAAAGGTGTAGGTGTCGCCGCTTCGTTGAATCGCTGCTGTGCTTGGGGAGATGGTTCCGTCTGGCTGAATAGTAATCGTCGGCAGAGTTGTTGGCGTCTGCGAAGCCGCTGGCTTAGCCAGCAAAACCGTCGAAGTAAACATTAGGAAAATAACCGCCAAAACGATTAATTTTTTCATGTAAACCTTAGTCATTCAGACTCCGCCTTAACTTCATTTCCGTCGGCTAACCAATTTCTGGATTTGCAAACGGTTTTTCCTGCAAACTTGAACTCTAAGCAGCCTTCGTATGGGCACATTTCGACGCAGCGCAGACACCAAATGCACCCAGCTGGGGCGACGTCGCCGCTTTTTCGCTCATAAACCTCCTTAACCTGGGTTGGACACACTCGTTTGCAGACACCGCATTTCTTGCATTTCTCCTCATTCTTGTTCAGCTTAACCCCTGAAACCCACTTGAAAGGTGGAAACCGATTAAACAACGCTATCAAGCCGCCAAGCGGGCAAATTCTGCACCATGACCGCCTGAAGTAGAATGCGGCGGCGGTAACCACCCCCAAAATGATTAGGTTTATCGATGTCAAGTAGAATCCAAGTTGCCAAAATTGGCCGCCTGTGGTTTGGGTAAGCCAACCTGGCAGCTGCAGCCCCAACGCGACGTCAGCCAGCATGCAAAACGGCTTCATCGGGCAAACCTGGCAAAACGGAGCGGAATAGTAGTTCCAGACAAAGCCGCCTTTTTGGGTTCCTGGAACAAGCTGGGCTCCTGCTATGGCTTGTGAACCGAAAAGAATGCTGATTACGATGATGGCTGCCAAGATGACGTAGCTTAACTGGTGAAGTTGCTGGTTGAATTTGTCTGAAAAGTTCCGTCTTTTAACCCTGAAAAGTTTTCTTAGCCGAGTCATCAAATCCAAGTATAACCCGAAGGGGCACACCCACCCACAGAAGGCCCTTCCAAGAACGACGGCTGCCACGATGACCACGCCGAAAACTATGCCCAGCCGTTCAAGCCCCGTGGAGGTGTAGTGTACGCCCCAGCCGTTGCCGACGTTGAAGAACGGGTAAAGGTACGTTTGGATTTGCCACAGGGCGCAGGTTACGGTTCTTCCGCAGGGGTAGTAGCATCCGAAGAAAGGCGCTGGAAGCCCATCAGGCATAGAAACGCCCAAAGCGTTTGTGGCGACGAGAGATTCATGCGTCGAAAGCATTTCCACAGGCAAAGACAAGTACTGATGATCCCAGAAAACGCCGAAGAAAATAAGAAACAACAACCCGATCTGGATAAGCAGCCGAAGTGAACTGATTTTTATAGTCATTTTTTTCAGGCTATAGACGAATCCGACGACGCCTAGGATCGACAGCGCCGCTGCTGAACCCAACACCGTGTAGTTGGGGTGATACTTTAGAGGTATGACTGAGGGCGGTGCGGTTGGGTTCGGGTTTGCTGGATCCGTCACCGTGGCGAAGAGCCTGTCGCATAAGACGCCGTTGATGGCAAATATGTTCCAGTATCCAGCCACGTCAAGTTTTTGCGTAACCGAGAAATTTCCCGTTTTAGGATCCGTCACGGGTTTTACCTCGATGTATGAGAAGTCGGGTCTCGTGAAAACCACCCTTACAGTCTTGTCTGGTCCTGGGGGACAGATTTGCCCAGTAACCGTGACGGTTTGGTTGATGTTGATTTGGGTGGTGTTTATGTCGGCGGTTACGCATGGACCATAACAGGCGTTGGCTGGCTGAACGTAGTATACGCTAACTAGATAAACAGCGATTATAACCGCGATAGTTACGCAGAGAACAGCACGCTGTTTGATGCCACCTCACCCTTCTCTCCGCATATGAGGTATATGTTGATATACCTTTTCAATTTACCGCTTGCAGGTCAAGCAGGCGCCGTTTAGGAAAACGCTAGTCCAGGTGGTATGCTTCTTCGCCGTGCTGGCTCATGTCTAAGCCGTCTTCTTCCTCTTTCTGGCTAACGCGCAGAGGCGAGAAGCGGTCAACGATTTTCAGCAGAACGTAGGTGCCTGCGAAAGCAAAGGCGGATACTACTCCGACGGCAAGCAACTGCACTAACAACTGGTGTACGTTGCCGTAAATTAAGCCTGTAACGTTTGGGTCAAGTGTGGCACTTGCAAACAAGCCTATTGAAACAGCACCGATTATGCCGCCGATTCCATGGCAAGCGAAAACATCCAGTGAATCATCGATCCTTGACCGACCAGCCCGCCAGTTAGCCACCAAGTTCGAAATTACTCCTGCAGCTAACCCGATGACTACTGCACCCCAGAAGGTAACGTAGCCTGAAGCTGCTGTAACCGCGGCCAAGCCACATACTGCGCCGACCGCGATGCCGATTGCCGAAGGCTTCCCCTTAATCGTCCAATCCATAAGCATCCAGCTTACCGCCGCCGCAGCCGCTGCCAAGTTGGTTGTAATGACCGCTGAGACGGCGATGTTGTTGGCTGCTAATGCGCTGCCTCCGTTGAATCCGAACCAGCCGAACCACAGCAGACCCGCGCCCAAAATCACATAGGGGATGTTTGTCGGCTTAAACTCCGAACCCATCGGCACCGTTTTGTTTGTGCTTTTTTGGTCGAGGGCTTTTAGTTGGTCTTTCCAGTAAACGCAGCCTTGCCGTCTGCCGAGGACGACCGCCGCAGCCAACGCTGAAACCCCCGCGGCTATGTGCACAACTATGCCTCCCGCGAAATCCACGGCGCCAAGAACATGCAGCCACCCGCCCGGGTTCCAGATCCAGCTGGCAATCGGCGAATAAATCAGGGTTGACCACAGAACGACAAAGATGAGGAGGGATTTGAAACGGATTCTTTCCGCGCAGGCGCCTAGAATCAGGGCAGGTGTGATTGCTGCGAATTTAAGTTGGAACGCGAAGAACAGGATTTCTGGGATGGCTGGCGCGGAAGGGTAAACGCTGGATAGGGTTATGTTGTTTAATCCGAGTTTGGATAGGTTGCCTATGACTCCGCCGACGCTTGGCCCGTAGACGAGGCTGTAGCCCCAGAAGAACCAGACGAGGCTTACTACGGCAAAGATTATCATGCATTGCACGAGGGTGGAGACAAGGTTTTTTCTTCGGACTAAGCCGCCGTAGAAGAAAGCCAAGGCTGGAGTCATCAGCATTACAAGAGCTGTTGACATTAACACCCATGCTATGTCTGCTGCTCCCACATTTGTCCCCTCGACAGCACCGCTACAGGTTATTTGTTCATCCATTTCAGCAAACAAATATTTAAACTATACATTCGCATCGATTATCAGCTTAAATATAGATAAATGTCCAATCAAGCGCTCACAAACACGATATTCATAAAACAGTCAAACAAAAAAAGCCGAATAAACATGAAATTGTCCAAAATAAACCATGTAAAATCGAAAATTGTCAAACAACCTCAAAACTGGAAAAACTGTTTAGAACAAAAAAAGAAAAAGCGGCTAAGCTTTCGCTTAGTCTAGCTGGTAGGCTTCTTCGCCATGCTCACTCATGTCTAAGCCTGCGTCTTCCGCTTCCTCACTTACTCTCAGCGGCGAAAACACGTTCACCACCTTAAGCAACGCGTACGAACCGAAGAACGCAAACGGCACCACTATACCAATCGCCACCAACTGAACCAGGAATTGATGTACGTTTCCAAAGATCAAGCCGCTTGCACCATTTATTGCAGCCGACGCAAAGATTCCTGTTGCGATTGAACCCCAGATTCCTCCGATGCCGTGGCATGCGAAGACGTCTAATGCGTCGTCGATTCGGGATCTGCCTGCTCTCCAGTTAGCCACTGAGTTTGAGATGATGCCGCCGATTAAGCCAATGACTATAGCCGCGCCTACGCTGACATAGCCAGCTGCCGGCGTGATTACGACGAGTCCAACAACCGCACCTGTCGCCATGCCTATTGCCGAAGGCTTCCCCTTCCTGAACCAATCTGCCAACATCCAGCTTACCGCTGCTGCGGCTGCCGCCAAGTTCGTCGTCACCAACGCCGAGACAGCAAGCCCGTTTGCAGCCAAAGCGCTACCTGCGTTGAAACCAAACCAGCCGAACCACAGCAACGCTGCACCTAACAACACGTAGGGGATGTTTGTCGGCTTAAACTCTGTTGCATGATCCTTTTGGTCTAAGGCTTTCATGTGGCTTTGCCATGGGACGGCACAGCCTTTTCGTCTTCCAACCACAAGCGCCGCCGCTAAAGCTGAGATGCCTGAGGAAATGTGTACAACTATGCCGCCTGCAAAGTCGATGGCGCCGAGGTTATGGAGCCAACCGTTCGGGTTCCAAACCCAGCAGGCAATGGGAGCGTAGATGAAGGTAGACCAGAGAACTATGAAGATAAGCAGTGACTTGAAACGTATTCTCTCAGCGCATGCGCCAACTATGAGTGCCGGCGTGATGGCTGCGAACTTTAGTTGGAACGCGAAGTACAGCAGTTCAGGGATGTTTGGGGCGAGTTTGGTGTTGATTGCATTTATGCCGAGTCCGTTCATGCCAAGAAGGCTTGGGCTGAAACCGATTATGCCGGTGCTTGAGGTCCCGAAAACAAGCATGTAGCCCCAGAGCGCCCAGACGATGCTTATGACCGCGAATATTATGAAGCATTGGGCGATGGTTGATACGAGGTTCTTTTTTCGTACTAGGCCGCCGTAGAAGAATCCTAAGGCGGGGGTCATCAGCATGACTAATGCTGTTGCGGTTATTACCCATGCGATGCTTCCTGGGTCTGAGACTCCAACAACTGACATATTCATCCAATCCTTTTCGACATTTGTTTGCTTAGTTAATTTTTACCTTTACAGCTACACACAGTTATATTTAAAAGCTGTGCATATGAAACATGTTTTTGCCGTTAATTGTGCAATCGTTGATTAATCCCGTGGTTTCCATAGTGTTCATCCAATTTTTCAAGGATACAACGGCTTAGCCTAAAAAAACGTCCAAAATAAACGCCAAAATTGTAAGTTTGACAAGCATGGAAAACCCCGCCGATTCAGCTACTCTTACACAATATACAGGTTCAATTAAAAACAATCAAGTCAGCTTCAAAATAAAAAAGCAACGGTTTTCAGCCTTGCACAAAACACTTATTTAGTTTTTCAACCGCTTCTTTGCTTGAAAAGGCGCATCAAATGAAGCTTGGCTCATACACTTTCAAACCTGAAAAAGCAGAGGGCTTTGACTTTCACGTATTGCGCGTGAAAATTGAGACTGGAGCCAAACAACCTCCGCTTAGGAATATGTCCAGCAACGTCGCCGTCTTCGCCGATAACAGCGCCGTGGAAAAACACCCTGATTGGCTTTCTCAATCACCCACGGGACCAGCAAAGATGGGAAACAACACCCTCAACATTTGGTGGAACATAGTATGTGCTACTCAGCCGCAACACAGAGCAGAGACACTGGACTACATCGCCCAAGTAGATAGGCAATCACACGGTATATGGCTAACAAACCAATATTTTGCCAACCAAGGATACTGCACGTGCCCCAGATGCCAAGAACTGTGGAAAAAAAGCGGTTTAAGCTGGCTAGATTGGCGGCGCCGCGAAGTCACCGAATACGTCTCCCAAATCCGCGACCGAGTAAAGGGCGAGTTGGTTTTCTGCGTTCAGCCAGACCCTGTAAATTCTCTAGAGCGTTATGGAGTAGACTTCGATGACTTCGCCAAATACGCTGACAAATTCTGCGTCGTCATGTTCAGCAAAAACTACGCCACACCCTGGTACTTCGAAATGCTAACCCGCGCATTCAAGAAGCTGCTCAAAAAACCCTTCTACGTTGCCCTCTATGTTTATGGTCCAGGCGACAACCCAAAAGACGTGCCAACCACACAGGAGTTGCTTGTGACAAGCGTCCGCTGTGCACGTTCAGGCGCAGATGGCTTGCTGTACTTGACGGAAGGCGCCAGCCAAATCCGAAACTTCCAAAAAGAAGCAGTCGCACAAACCCAACTAATAGAAAAGCTGAGGACATACGGCGGCCAACCCGTGCAGGAATTTCTGGACAGAGTCGAAGACTGGAAAAGCTTAATCTAGTTTTCCAAGTTTTTTCTCAAAAGAAAGGTAGGTTAGATAGGTTTTTGGTTTCTTCCGCCGCTTTTCATTCTTCGCATCAGAAACACAAAGACAACGACAAAGCCTGCAATAACCGCCATTAGCACAGCAATTATCGCCAAAAGCATCGTTTGATCCAGCGCGACTGTGGTTTTTTGGCGTTGGGCGTTGGATGCGGCTGGTGTTGCTGATGTTGTTGGTTGGCTTGGCTGCGTTGTTTCCTGCTGGGTTGGGGTTGCGGTTGGCGTTCCAGTTGAATTCTGCGCAGGCGAGGGTGAGGTTGTAGCCGACAAGGTGGGTGGGGATGCGTTTTGGTTGGGCAGTGCTTCTGGATTTGGAGTTGTTAAGAATGGGTTGAAGTTGATGGTTCCCAATGTGAAGTCTTCTTTGTAATCGTACATTGTTTGGCTGATTGCGTTTTGGTCTGTTGTTCCCCACCAATTATTAGGCAAGTTAACTTGAGCTGATGCCTTGTTGACGAGTTTGACACTCAGCGTGTTGCCGTATATGTTGTTGTTCTGTATTGTTGAGGCATAGGGGGTTCCTATCTGGATTCCAACGGAATTATTGGTAACCGTGTTGTTTTCTATGACAGCTTGATTGTTGTTGGCGTTTTGAAAGTTAACGGTGATTCCCGTAGAGTTGTTGCTTACTAAATTGCGTTCGATCAAAGTTGACACTGGGCAACTATAGGTGTCAGCCACCGTTAAGCCTCCTGAGATCGTGTTGTCTGTTACGGTGCCGCTTCCCGCTTCAACGTAGAGGCCGCCCGTAATGATGTTGTTGGAAACTGCAGGTGACAGTTGGCTTGACGCCAGAGGAGTTTCACCGCCGCCGACAAGACCCCGGACCAAATCTATTCCGTCGATTAGGTTCAGCCCGCAAGCAATATTGTTATCAAAGACTATTGGTGAACCGCCCAGAAGGGTGAAGCTACCAACCTGCAGAAAATCGCAGTCTCTAATCATGGCTCCGTTTGCCACCTCAAAATCTGTTTGGTTAACAATTGCATCTTCCACGATTGACCCTGAATTTGTGTTTTGATTCCATCCTTGACTGCTTGAATCGAACCTCACGGTTGAGGTCGATGCGAAAGGAGTTGGAAATTCATGCCATTGTGCTGCGCCATTAAAGTGAATCGGGTTGTCGCTTGTGCCTACCGCAGACAGAACCCCGTTGACATCGATTGCGTCGCCTATTATGCCCATGTTTATGGCGGCGCCCGGCTGAATTATTACCGTGCCGTTGACCAATAGGTAGAAGCTGCCGAGGTTAACGGTTGCGTCTGTGCCGATTGTCAAAGTGACTCCTGGATTAACCAATACGTTTCCCGTGAAGTCGTAGGGGCTGCCTGCCTGCGTCCACGTTGTGTTCTGGCTGATTATGTAGCTTACGTTGGTTCCGCCCTGCGCTTTGCCAAGATGCAAAGAACCCACATAGATGAGTGACGACAAAATCAAAAATGCCAAAAAAAGGGTTTCACTTAGTCGGCGACTGTTCATTTCACTTACCTTCTAAACGCTTGTTGATTTGTTTCTCTTAATAGCGTTTCCGTCAAAGTTTCTTGACTAACCCAAGTCAAAATTCCTTGACCTCAAAACAAGAAAAATGAACAGTACAAAGATGAAGAAGGTTGGTTTCTTCTTGGTTTATTCTTGGGGTTTGTTGTTTTCTGGCGGGATGAAGACGGCTGCTGCGACGGTGGTTGTCCACAAGCCATTCTTGTCGCCTGCTGCGCTCTGGGTTATGTTTGCGGTTTTGATGATGAGCCCGGTGGTTTTGAAGAGTTGTTTGCGTTCGTCCCATGCTGTTTCAGGGTCGAATTGGATGCCCATGGTTGTTGCAAGCATCGTGGCTGCGAGGTCTTCTGCGTAGTCGCCGGCGATTTCGTCGGTTTGCCCAAACGTGTGGTGCTCTGAGAGGTAGCCGTACTGGTTTTTGCCTGAGGGGATGGCGACGCCGATGGATGATGCGACGAGGCGGTGGGGTTCGTTGGTGGAGTTGCGTGCGATGACGACAAAAGTGATTTCGCCTGGGCTTAGCATTTTTAAGCCTTTTTCGCGGGGTAGCTGTTCACATCCGGGCGGGACGATGCTGGATACGCTGACGAGGTTGCACATTTGTATGCCTGCGTCTCTGAGGGCTAATTCGAATGATTGGAGTTGCTCTTTGTGTTTGCCGACTCCCTTTGTGAAAAAGAATGCCTTGGGTATCATTTGGATTCGGAAAGAATGATAACAGCATGTGTTTAAAAAGTTTTTTATCCCAAAGACCTCAAGTCACATCGTGCTGGGAACTTAATCGGGAAAAAAGAAGCACACTTCCCAAAAATTCTTAGACACGTCTATTTGGTTCTTCTAGATGCGGCTATTTGGATCATCTAGTAAACCGAGGGGGTAGGCTGAGAGAGAAAGAAAGAGAGCGACCGAGGGAGGGTACCCCATTTTTACATCAAAATTTCAACGTAAATATGGGTAGCGAAGACAGAGGGAGGGGAATGATATTTGCGGTTGAAAACCAGCACAAAAACAGCCTTGAAAACGCGAACCCGTTACTTTACGTTGCCGACACGCATTTTTTCAACTTCAACTTCGCTAGGCACCGCAACGGTCACGGATTTGTCGAGGATTTCTCTGCCGAAGGTAACTTTGACCTCGCCTGTTTTGGCGTCGGAGTAGTAAGCGGTTAGTTTGGCGGCGGTTTCTACGGCTTTTTTGGTTTTTGGTCCCTGCAGAATCGTTGTTGGACCCACGATTTCGGGCAATTCAAAGCGGTATTCGCTTGGTGTTTTTCTGGCGACTAAGAGTTTGTTTTCAGCTTCGTTTCTTCCGACAACGATTTTGTTTTTGCCTGCCCTGAAATGCCTGCCAACACGTAGCAAAGCGATGTCAGACATCGAAACGTGTTTTTTGTGGTTGAAGAGGTCGCGGATTTTTTTGGCGTATTCCTCGCAGGTCAGAAGACAACCGCCCGCGGGACAAGGATAATCCTTAATGCTGTATTCCTTTGCCAGCTTGAACTGGGGCTTTCTTGACCTTCCCTGAATATCCATCAGTTTAGAGCGGTCAACCAAACCTTTCCGTTCAGCTTCCGTTTCAGGCAGCAACCTGGCGGACAGGGGCCTTAGAACTTTACCTTTCAAACCGCCTTCCTTTTCAATAAGCATCATTGCTGGGTAATGCTGAGACATAGGCCGCTCATCCAAAACTTCGCCTGTAAAAATGAAAGCTGCACCCATCTCCTTCGCGTACTTCTTGGCTTTTTTCATGAGGAAAATTCTGCAGTCAATGCAGGGATTCATGTTTCTGCCGTAGCCGTGCTTGGGGTTGCGAAGCATCCGTAAGTAATCGTTTCCAGCGGCAACAACTTTCAGAGGCACGTTTAGCTGTTTAGCTGCGTCTACTGCGGCGCACCCGTCTTTTTTGCAGAGGCAGAAGGGGCTTCTGACGTTGAAGGCGGTGACTTCGATGCCTTGTTTCTGAATCATTTCTGTGGCAAGAATGCTGTCTAATCCACCTGAAAGTAAACCTAAAGCCTTAACGCGCGGAGTCATTTGCCAATAGATTCTTTGGCTTAGATAATAATTTAGCGATGCGTTAGACAGGAAAACCCAGCCAAAAAGACCTTTTTCCTTCTACCTGCCGCTTAGTAGCCATTTTTTTCAGAATAATTTAAAAACCTAAAAGAAGATAAAACATTTGGGTTTATGCCGAGCGACCGTGTGGACTATCTTGGACGTCAGTATCTTCATTCCTGTTTACAGAGAATCGAATCAAATAGGGGGCATGCTGAAAGAGCTTGTTTCTCAAAACGTCAGCAAAGAAATCTTTGTAACCGTTGATGAGCCCACTGACGAGTTCTCAGAAGAAATAAAGCAGTTCCAGAACGAGCAAATCAAATTCTTCATCAACAAGGAGCGAATTGGAAAAGCAAACGCGTTAAATGAAGCTGCAAAGTTGGCTTCGGGTAAAGTGCTTCTTTTCTTAGACGCCGACGTCCAAGTAACCAGTGACCCTGACTTTTTGAAGAAAATCATCATGGAAATGCAAATGACCGATGTGCTTGACATCAAAAAAGAAGTGTCAAAAGGCAAATCGTTCCTCTCCCGAATGGCTTACTACGAATACTTCACCTTCAACGTCAGCGCATGGCTATCCTCAAAATACATGAACAAATGCCCATGCGTAAACGGCGCCGCCTTCGCCATTAAACGGGAAACATTCGAGAAAGTCGGCGGCTTCCACAAAGTTGTCGCTGAAGACATCGACCTTGCAACCCGAGTTTTCCTGCAAGACGGCCGCTTCGCTTACACCACCGACGTAGAAGTCAAAAACGTCGTTTACAGCGACTGGACCAGATGGTTTAAGCAACGTCGAAGATGGGCAATAGGTCAAGGTCTATGGACAGTGGACTGGTACCGCGACCTAACAAAAAAATTCGTCAAAAAACCCCAGGTTTTTCTGCCCAGCCTCTTCTTCTTGTACCCGACTATCGTCATTTTCTTAGTTAGCGCGTTAACGCCGAGCGGCTGGATGTACAATTCCATGCTGTTTTTTTCGCTGTTTCTATCAATGAAGTTTAACATCATGCTGCCGGTTTTCCTTGTTTCCCTCGCGACAGCAAACGTGCTGAAAATACTGATTATTATGTTGTCGGGTTTCGCTTTGACAGCCGCCACATTCTACGGTTTGTCCAGGAAAATCGGGTTCAAAGAAATGAAGCTGCATGAACTGTTCGCATACTACTTTTTCTACTCAAACCTTTACATAGCGATACAGGTTATCGGCTTCTTCCAAGTGATTGCCCTACGCAAAAAATCTGGACCAGGCTGGAAAACATAAAGTCCCGTCGATAACATAGCCGATTTTAGGAGCCGAGAAGTTTACCCAGCTTTTCAAAGTTATCAAACATGACGCAGTGACCTGCCCCCTCAAAAATCTCCAGTTGCGACCCCAAAACGCTTTTCGCAATCAAACCTGCATTGGCAACTCGGCAAGTCATGTCTTCAGAACCGTGCCAAATAACCAGTTTGCCCGCGGGAATGCGTGAAAACGAAACAGGCCAAGGCTTCATGAAAGCCTGATGCTCCATAAGCACTGCTTTGGCGCCGTCGCCTTGACGGAACGCTTCAGCCATGGATTGGTACATCAGCGTCATCCATGAGGGGTTGGAAAAAAACTTTAGGTCGCTTTTGGAGCAGGCGTGAAGCATCTGTTTTCCCTGTCTTGACCTCAAGAAAGCGGGGATGTCGCCGTTGGCTTTGAGCACTTGGTTGCTCATTCTTTTCATCGCGAAGAGTCCGAGAAAAGGAATTTTCATGACGTAACGGGCAAAAGGCATGTTGTGCGCGGTGGAAACGTCGAAAGGCAACGCTGGCGCTCCCGCAATCACCGCTCGGGTTACACGCTCTGGGCAGCAGGCTAAGTATGCAAGGGCAAAAGCGCCTCCGCCAGACCATCCTAAAACCCCAAACCGCTCGACGCCTAAACGGTCAATTAAGGAATTGACATCTGAATTGAAATCTTGAAGATTTTTTCTTGGATTGAAGGTTGACAATCCGTAGCCTGGTCTGTCTATGCCGATTATTTGCAGCCCAGCGGAGTTTGCGAGCTCCCTTAAAAGCAGAACTTCTAGGCGGCTGCTTGCGGTTCCGTGAAAGTAAACGATCGGTTTGCCTTCGCCCACAGTGCAGTAGCCAAGTCGGCGACCATCGGGCAAAACAACGATTTGTTGGTCCAATTCAAAGCCTCCTTAGAGTCGCCGTCATGCGTTTGCCTTCTTTAGCACTGCATAGGAACCGAAGAAGAATGCTACGCCGAAGCCGAACGAGAGCCGCAAGTGAAAACCATGGAAACGCTTGGTTCAAAGCTGCTGCACGCAGGCACTGGCTTGAATGGGTTAGCGGCAGGAAGTAAAGCGCGATTTTGACGCCTTCAGGAACCTGTGTCAGGGAAAAGAAGGTGCCGCAAAGAAATGTCATCGGTAGATTCACCAAGTTATTGAATGTGCTCATGTGTACATGGTTGTTAAACATTGAGGCAACCATCACGCCGAAGAGGGAGAAAACGAAGCAGGACAAAAGCAGCGTAAAAACAAAAACTGGGTTGACCACTAAAGTCGGCGAAAGAACAAGCCCCAAGATGAGTATAGCCACAGAGCTGATTAAGCCTCGAACAATGCCGATAAGCGCTTTGCCCACGACAATGGAGTACAAGTTGATCGGCGAAATCAAGAATTCGTCGAAGCTTCGGTAAAAGAGGCGGTCGATTTGAAGTTTTGAACCGGCGCCGTTGAAGCTGGATGAAAAAGCCGTAAGCGACACGATGCCTGGGATGACGAATGCAAGGTAGCTGACGCCGTCGACGGTGACGCCTCTGCCTAATCCGTAGCCGAAAGCCAGCAGGTAGAGGACGGGTTGGATGAGGCTTGTAGCTACTGTTGACCGCCAGTGATGGCTCAGGTTTCGCAGGTCAACCCAGAGAATGGAGTAAATATCTTTCAGCGGCTCAAACATCTGTGTTGTCAACCTTCTCGCCTGTTTGCTCCACAAAAACATCCTCCAGGTTGGAGTCGCGGATAACGGTTCTGACGTTGGCTGGCTGCTTCTCAACGTACCTTGCCGCTTCAGTGTGGTCATTGAAAAACTGGTAACGCGTCTGCTTGTTGTCAACCATTAGCTCGACGGCGACTGGTCCCAGCTTCCTGCGCAGTTCAGGCGGCGTGCCTAAGGCAATTAATTTGCCGTGATGCATGATGCCGACGCGTCCGCACAGCGCTTCAGCTTCCTCAATGTAGTGGGTAGTCAAAAAAATCGTGGCGCCCTCCGCGTTGAGCCGACGCACAAGGTCCCACAGGCGACGCCGAGCCTGAGCATCCAACCCCTCCGTCGGTTCATCTAGAAACAGCACTTTAGGTTCATGCAGAAGGCTGCACACAATGGCTGCCCGCTTCTTCATACCGCCAGAGAGCGTGTCAACCATTTTGTCAGCGTATTCTCGGAGTTCGACGTAGTCAAGCAACTCGGCTATCCGCTGCTTCCGCTCTGCGGAGCCAAGCCGATGAAGCCGCCCGTGAAACTCCATATTTTCCCGCACCGTCAAATCGCGGTCCAACGTTAAATGCTGCTGCACAACGCCGATGAGACGCTTCACCTTATCAGGCTCTTTCGCGACATCAAAGCCTCCAACCCAAGCGGAACCAGAAGTGGGACGGGTCAAAGTTGTGAGGACACGGATGGTTGTGGTTTTCCCTGCTCCGTTGGGTCCCAAAAAACCGAAAATCTCCTTAGGCTGCACCTGCAAATAGAGGTCTTTGACGGCTTCCAAAGTTCCATATTTTTTGCTCAGTTTCTCAGTCGATATCGAGTTTTCCGTCGAAAGCCCCTCTTTTCTGTCATTGTTTTTCCATTGCTTTTACTTTGAGTTCTTTAGGCATAAGCTCGATGGCATAACGTAAAGCGGTGCGCGGCATCACAGACTTGTTCTTAACAACGTAATCGAAAACTTCCCTCTGATGCGTTCTGCTCTCCTCTTTAAGCAACCACCCGTAACCCTTCTGAACCATCTCATCCCCGTCCGTTAAAAGCACGTCACAGATTTCGAGGGCGTCCTGCAGAAAATCGCCCTTCTTCGCTGGAACGATGAGTGAAACCGCCGAAGCACGCCTGAGCCAGCGGTTCTTGCTTTTAGCCCAAGTTTTCACTTCGCCAAGGATCTGGGGGTACTTTTGGATTAGGTCGCCGATGGTGTGGTTGCAGAAGCCGTCGCATTTAGCCCAATTGTTGATGTAGCATTCAATCCATGTTTTGAAAGTTGCCAAGTCGCCTGGCTCAAGATTGTCCACGTAGTTGGGCAACCAATTAGAAACCACGAATGCTTCTTCCGTGTAATCCGAACGGTAAAGCTCTTCGCACAGCCCAAAAATGGCTTGCTTGTCGAGGGTTTTCACTTGTTTCCAGTAATTCATGGCTATTTTGCCGACAGTCGGGGTTTTAACGCCGTAGTATTTTACTTGTTCCTTGAAGAAGCGTTGGAAGGTTTTCTGCGTCTGCGGGTCGGCGTTGGCTGCCAAGTCTTTTCTTAGTTGGGCAAGGATAATGCTCATGTGTGATAAAGCGTTTTTTGGTGAATAATAGCTTTTCCTGAAAAAAACAAATTAAACTTCAAAGCAAAAAGTGGAGAGGAAGAGTTAGTAATCTTCCATTTGATAGAGACCCAAGTCGATGTTGAGGGTTTTTTCGGCTTCGTGCGCTCCTTCCAAATCATAGAGGCACTCGTGTAGCTTTGTCCAGCCTGCTGGTTCTTTTCGGAGCCATCTTCGACTTAGCCATCCCAACCTTCATTTTGCTCTTGTGTTTGGGACCCATGTGTGGACCGCTTATGACCATGGAGTTGTCGATCATTTTTGGGACAACCTCAACTTTAACGTCTTCAATGTTCAGCGGGTTCTTGAGGGCTTCGTCGTGTAAGGGGTGTTTAGTCAACGCCCTTTCGCCTCCAAACTTCAGCGCTGATTAAGTCTCGAATTGCGACCCTGATGGCTTCGGCGCGGTTAGGATAGAACCGCTCGTCAACCAGCTGGTCCAAAGCTTTTATATAGGTTTCAGGCAGATACAGAGTAATTAGTTTCATTAGTTTATCTCTTCCAATTTGTGATTAAACAACAGAGGGAGGGTCGCAACCTATACATGTATATAATATGCCTGAAATATGCCTATAACATGTTGATGCCACAGCATATAAGCGTTAAACAGGCATTGGTGCAGCTTTCTGTCAATTTCCATTCAGCAACCTTTAAGTTTTTATCCCTTGCTGAAATATCTAACATGCTGGTGTACATGGTTATTGCGGGTTTTCCTTAAAAACTTCGGCTGCTCAGCAAACACAGCTGACGGCGAAGTCTTGGCAGGATGCTTATCACAAGCTGGCTACCAACTCACCACTTCAGAAACCGAAGCAAACGTGCTAATCTACAACACCTGCGCAGTGAAGGGACCAACAGAAAACCGCATCATAAACGCCATGAAACAAGCGCCAAAAGGCAAAAAACTCATCGTCGCAGGCTGCCTGCCCATGATTAGTTTTGAGCGGCTGCTTCGGGAAGTGCGCTTTGACGGCGCAGTCGGTCCCTCGGTCGGGGAAGGAATTGTGGATGTTGTTTCCGGGTTGCCGCAGGGGAAAGAGTTATCGATTTAGGCAATTTGAACGGGAAGCCGAAACTGGACCTTCCCAAAGTCAGGTCTAACCCTGTTGTAAGCGTGGTTCCGATAAATTATGGTTGCCTTGGCTCCTGCGCTTACTGCTGCGTTGTCCATGCGAGAGGGCATCTGCGAAGCTACAGCGTCAAAGAAGTTGTTGACCGAGTAAGAAGCGACCTTGCAGACGGCGCCAAGGAGTTTTGGGTTACTTCGCAGGATACCGCCTGTTACGGGAGAGATTTGCACAGTAACCTTGCGGAGCTGCTTGAGGCGTTGGATGGGTTGGCGGGTGATTTTCGGGTGCGGGTCGGCATGATGACTCCGAACATGGTAACCGACATGCAGGATCGAGCTAATTGAGCGCTTTCAAAAGCGACAAGGTCTTCAAGTTTCTGCATTTGCCTGTGCAAAGCGGCGACGACGAGACGTTGAAGCGGATGCGCAGGTTTTACACAGCAGCAGAATTCAAGGCAATTGTCGACGCGTTTAGAGCGACAGTTTCCCGATTTAACGCTTGCCACCGACGTCATCGTAGGGTTCCCAGGGGAAACAGAGGAGGCTTTTGAGAACACCCTCAGCCTGCTGGAGGAAGTTAAGCCTGACGTGACCAATGTTTCCAAGTTTTTCGCCAGACCAAAAACCGCGGCTGCCCAAATCCAAGATGGACTTGGTTGAAAAAGAAGAGATTAAGCGCAGAAGCGCAGTGGCGGCGGAGTTGGCTAGGCGGATTTCTTTGGAGCGGAATAAGCGTTGGGTCGGCTGGGTTGGGGAAGTGCTGGTTGATGAAAAGGGCAAGGTTGATGGGTCATGGGTGGGACGCAACTTTGCTTACAAACCAGTCGCAGTAAAAAGCACGGAGAATTTGCTTGGCAAAACAGTCAAAGTAAAAGTTGAAGCCGCCGCTGGAACCTACCTCAAAGGAACGATCTCTGAAGGGATTGAGCAAAATAACAATGAATTTACATTTTTGTGGCAAGATCAAGAGTCTACTAGACATGGGTGTGTACTGCGGGTTAAAAAAATAATTTCTTAACTGAGTTCTTTTTTAGCAGGCTAAGAGCTGCTTTGTAGGTCACTAGGAACATATTGACTAAACCTAAGATCCTTAAGTTCATAAAGAGTTCGACAATAGGTGGGCGGCTCTAAGTCCTGATGATTCAAGAAGCTTCACATTTTGCAGAACGTCATGCATTTCTCCCCCACCCAACAACGACCCATGACTCACAACTATTACGCGGTCGGCAAGCTCCGGCAAGCGCCTCCACATCATGGGTGGAAACCACGATAGTAGTTCCCTCGGCGTTTAGTTCATTCAGCAAATCGATAAGCCCTCTCCTCGGATACAAATCCAAATTCGCAGTAGGTTCGTCAAGGATAAGCAATTCAGGCCTGTAAAACTCAGGCAGTTGCCAAAGAGACTTTTTTCTTTTCCCCAAAACTGAATCGGTGTGGAGGACGATTTTTCAAATGGCTTATACCAATGTCTTCAAGGATATGTTCGCATCTTTGCTGAATAACTTCTTCAGGAAGCCTCAGGTTCTTTGGGCCGTACGCGACATCTTCAATAACGCTTTGATTAAACAGTTGATCATCAGGGTCTTGGAAAACAATGCCGACTTTTTGCCGTAACTTTTGAAAAGATTTTGAAGCAGTATCTTCACCAAAAACCCTGATTTCTCCTTTCAGCGGAGACAAAAGTCCAGCAATAAGCAAAATAAGCGTTGATTTACCTGAACCGTTTGGACCCAGCAAAGCTACTCGTTCGCCTTTTTGGATTTCAAGCGACACATCGGTTATTGCTTTTACTCCGGCAGGGTAGCTGAAATTTACGTTTTTTACTGAAATAATTGGCTCTGACATTAGTTGACCCTCTATAATAGCAGTAAGATTAAACCAAACGCAATTATTATCGACGATGCAAAGACTGCATCAAGCCACCTAAAAGAAGGTAACGCCAATTTATGGTCATTTTCTATATTGAAGCCACGTGACTTCATCGCAAGTAAACTCTTTCAGAACGTTCGTAAGTGCGGATGAACAGGGCAGCGAGGATGGCGCCGAAGTCTTTGAGGGCTTGATAATTCATGGTACGTCTGTGTATGTATGTTCGGGCTTCTTTTGCTATTAGGAAACTCTGCACTTCATGCACAGACACAAAGAAGTACCGGTAAGTCAAGCTGAACAATTGAACAATAACCGGGGGAACTCTCAATGAAGCCAAAAGCTTCAGCAATTTGTCAAAGCCCAAGGAGACAACCAGAAGACTCAATGATGCGACGCAGAACCATACACGGACAGTAAACACCAAAAACTTCGTGACTCCCGCAGAGGTAACTGCTAAAGCAAAAAATCTAAAGTTCGCAGCGGCAATCGCTTGCCCAGGCGTTATGAAAAGAATGGGTATGGAGATTAATGCTGCAAATGCTGGAATCCAAATAGTTCTGGAAAGAAGATATTTTAGGGGAACTCTGGAGGCCAACGCCAAAATGAAGGGGATTATGCAGATCAACGCTAAATATGGAAGAGAAAAAATAAAGAGGGAAGCAACTATCATGAAGACAACCACTATGAGGTTGATAAGAGGGTTGATGCTTTGCATCAGGCCGCGCTTATTGCTTAAGTCTTCAACGTATACCAGTGACTCCGAACCATCGACTATGTCACGTAGTGACTGGGGAACTTTCATGTTGACTGGCTCTTTTTTCTATGTACGATTTTAGCGACTGCCAGCCCCAGACAGAAGAGTCCCAATGTTCCAAATACGCCAACTATGAGAAGACCCCATGTGTTCTCTAAGCCTGGAATGTTGTAGCCGTCGAACGGTGCCTTGTAAATCGATGTCTCATTGTCATTCATTTTTCCCGCCTGCTTATCCAACGTTTCGAATGAGTAAGATAATACGAAGGTGCCGACTAAGACGAATATCATCGCTATTGCGAGTATGAGTATTATGGTTCGTTTGGTTGTTAATGGCAAAGTTCTTTCACCTCACTCCTTAGCCTGCTTTTTTTGTTCGGGGGCTTGCTTGTTTTCATCATCTAAATCCTGCTTGTTTTGGAGTTGTGGGATTCGTTTGAGGATGGGGCTTTGCATCAATAGATCTGGCCGTAGTTTTAGTAGGGTTCCTACTAGTATCGCCGTGATTATGCCTTCGCCGACGCCTATTATTGAGTGATTCATTGCCATTGCTGGAACTGCTACGTTGAGTCCATACTGGAAGACTGGCTGTGAAAGGCCTAGTTCTGTGCCTGCTGCGATAGCTGCTAGTACGTCGCCTGTGAATGCCGACACAAAAATTATGGCGTATAACTTGTTGCCTTTTACTCCGATCAACTTGTATAGCAACAAGAATATTGCACATGGTACTAGTACGCCGATTATGCCCATGTTTAGGACGTTTGCTCCAAGAGTGGTGAGTCCTCCATCACCGAAAAGCAGTGCTTGCAGGACCAGGATTACTGTTATGCCGATGCCGCCTGCAAAGGGTCCAAGTATTAGACCCATGGAGGCGCCGCCGAGCAGGTGAGCTGTGGTTCCGCCTACAACAGGCCAATTCATCATCATTGCGGCAAAGAAAAGCGCACATAGAAGTCCCAGTATTGGGACTTGTTTCTCGGTGAGTTTGACTTTCTTAATGCAAATTGCCCACCAAATAATGGTTATTATGAAGGCTGGTATGAAGACATATGGGGTTAGATACCCGTCAGGTATGTGCATATTTCAATTTTCTCTCCTTGTTCTCCCAATTCAGTAATACTTTTATTAAAAAAAGTGTTACTCTTAAATATAAGTGTTACTTTTTTGTTGAATCGTATTACTACATTCGGGTGCAAAAATGGAAACCGACAATCAGCCCTCTGGAAAAAGAACAGAGTTCAAAGAAAGAGAAATCGAACGCATGTTTGAAGGAATTCATGATGAAATCGCAATAATCTCTGCAACCGCCAAATTCAACTTCACAACGTGCAAAACCGACGAAAAAACCTTCAAACTGACAGTTGCCTATATCGAAGACACAAAGAAACTAGCTGCCCTTCTGCAAAATAGGATAAGCCTACTAATTGACACAACAGGTTGACCTGCAAGTAACTGCCAAATTTGGCGACCTGCTAGCTCGAGGAAAAAAGATGGGGCTAGAATGGTTTGAACAGCCCTGCGAACACGAGCCAGACGAGCAGTGTTTTGGCTACGAAGCTGAGGATTATGTATGCTCTTTCGCCGTACAGGTAGTCTTTCCATCGGCCAACTCCGCGGTATTGAAGAACCATGTTGACTGCGAAGGACATGAAAAGAGTCAAGTACACGATAAATATGGCGTACACGAAACGCGGGACAGAATTTTGGCTGGCAATTATGTCTCCAGTAAAGTAAGCGAAGAGCACGACCCATGGGAATCCGCCTGAGATGCTGCCTAAAATGAAGGCTGACCAGTTTGTTTTTTCGGTGTTTTGGTTTATCAGCTCCATCAAGTAGCCGAACATTATCATCAACGCGTTGAGCAGGAAAATCATTGCAAGCGACCAGAAATCCCAGATTCCAACGAAAGTCGCGATGACCCAAATCATAATGGAGCTGGAAAACGCGTATTCGAACCATCGATAAGGATTCATGCCTTTCTTGAGGTTCTCGTTGTAGCTTTTGTTTTTGGGAAACGCAATCATGAAGTGGGCAAATGAAGATATCAATGGAAAAGCAGCCAGAAGCATTCCCAAATGGCTTAGCGTGAAGAGGACTTGAGGGTTTGGGGAGCCGAAGAACGCTGGAGATGTCGGGGATACATGTTGGAATTTGAGGTAGAAAGTGTAGATGTCTGTGCCTTTGGGCCATTTCAACAGAAAAGTCAACGATAAAATTGCCAGCCCATTTATCAGCTGTAGAATGCCTGCGCCGATGTTGAATCGTTTGAGGTATTGAAAAGAAATTGGCGATTTCGCGATTATTTCTTGCCTTTCTTTGCGGTTGATTTTTCCGCCTCCAATTTCTCTTTGATGAAAACTGTTTATTAAACTTGCGATTTGACAAAAGTGACAAAATCTACCCGATGAACAATGGCATAGGAAAAGCCGCAGTTTGCAAACTTTTACATCCAACACAAAGAGGAAGCCTAACCAATTTTGCCCTCAAAAATCCACGCTTGAGCCGCATATTTTTCTTTGCACAGCCGCTCTGCAAGTTCAACTTCATGAGCCGTTAACTTGCCTATCTCAAGCTGGACCTTCAAAGCCGACTCAAATCCCTTAGCCAACGCATCGGCAACAGCTTCAGGCACAACAGTGTGCCCTACCTCGTTTTCTACGCTGGTGATTTTGCGGCTGCCGATGTCTGCGGCTTGGCTGCAGCTGGCGTTTTTGAGTTTCAGGAGTGTGAACATTTTTGGCAAATCGACACTTCTCAGCACCGTGCCGTGTTGGAGTACGACGCCGCGGGTGATGGCTTGGCTGCTTCCCGAGATTTTTTTGCCGCCCACCGTCATGTTCGGGCAGTTTTTTGCGTCGCCGCTGCTGAAGTCGGCTGTAATGCCTAAAAGCGCCAGCGCTGCTTGGATTGCCTCGTAGATTTTGGCGTAGACGGAGGTTATGTCGGCTGTGCCTAAATCCGCGGTTTTGGCAATCAGGCTGTAGGTGACTTCGCCCTCATAGTCGTGGTAGACTGTGCCGCCGCCGCTCATGCGACGGACAACATCGACGCCCAGCCGCTTGCAGGCTTCAAGGTAAACTTCGGTTTCGGGATTCTGGTTCTTTCCAATGCTGACGGCGGAGGGCTGCCAACGGTAAAACCGCAAGGTGTTCGGCACTTTGTCGGCAATCCGCGCGGTTAAGATTGCCTCGTCAATCGCCATATTCATGAATGCATTGTTGGTTTGAAGTGGAAGTAAGCGCCAAGTATCCATATCGATTCAATCCTTTCCAATGAAAAATAGGTGTTACTTAAAACTGTTTTGCAAGAGAAAAGGCTTGAGCAAAAAGAGACAAAAAAACTAAAAGCGTGGTGACATCATCCTTGAAGAAACAGCCGACGTCAATGTTCGGTTTTGTTGTTGATGATGGATGAAGATGATGATGGAGTATTTTTCCTAATTTCCAAAAACTACAAGCCTAGACGATATAGTTGAGCTTATGAGGGAGTCAACAGATAAAGCCTTAAAACCTGAACTTGCATTTTAGAAGGCAAGAGGAAACAAGCATGAAGGTTATTTGTGGTCCAGCGTCGAAAGCGCTTGCGGAAGGGGTTTCAGCTCTAACAGGTTTGGGCTGTGTCTCGGTCGCGTCGAAGGTTTTTCCCGACGGCGAATCCTACGTCCGCTTGGAAGGCAACGTACAGGGCGAAAACGTCGCAATCGTGCAAACTACCTGCCCGCCCATGCAGGATGGCAAACTTTTCCAGCTGGGGTTCATGGCTGACGCGGCAAAACGCGGCGGCGCCCAAAAAGTCACGGCTGTCGTTCCCTATTTGGCGTATGCGCGTCAGGACAAAATGTTTCTGTCAGGAGAAGGCATCAGCGTTGAAACCATCGCGCGAATGCTCAAAGCCTCAGGAATCGACGAGTTAATCACAGTTAACATTCATTCGGAACCTGCGCTGGCGAAGTTTCCGTTTCCAGCCAAAACGTCGAGCGCTATCCCGCTGCTGGCAGACTACTTCGTGCAGAAGGGCTACAGGGGCGCGTTCGCTCTGTCTCCCGACAAGGGCGCGATGTACATTGCGGAGCAGGCTCAGAAGGTTTTAGGCGGCGACGCGGGACACCTCGACAAGCAGCGAGACCGCTACACTGGGCAAACGGTGCAGACGGCTCAGGGCTTAAACGTCAAAGATAAAACGGTCATAATTTTCGACGACATCATCAGCACAGGCGGAACCATCGTGGGGGCAGCAAAAATCCTCCGGGAACAAGGCGCCAAACACGTTTTCTGCGCATGCGTACACGGCTTACTCATCGGCGACGCGGAAAAACGCATCCTTGACGCCGGCGTGGAGGAAATCGTGGGAACCGACAGCGTACCCGGAAGCGTCAGCAAGGTTTCGTTAGCGCCGCTACTCAGCCAGGAACTTAAGGCGCAAAACTAGTGGCAAAACTTTTTTTTCTCCTCTCAGGCGAAAGCGAATCGCTGCCTGCCGCCGAAGTCAAGGCGATTTTGGAGGCTGAAGGCTACGGCTACGCAAACCCGCAGGTTTTGGATCAGATCCTGCTTTTGGAAGCTGAGGTGGGCTGTGTCAAGGCGGTGCAGGTGCGGGCGGCTTTTACGAGGCTTTGCGCATTGGAGCTTTTTACTTCGGACGCCACAGAAGCCGCCGCATGCGAAGCCGCAGGTGAAGCCGATTTTGAAGCCGTCCTCAAGCCTGGGGAAAGCTTTTCGGTGCGGATAAACCGCATAAAAAACTACGCTGACGAAGACATCAACACGATGCGTCTTGAAAGCAGACTTGGCAAAGTGATTCTTCAACGTGTGCCGCAAGCCAAAGTCAACCTGAAGTGCCCAGACAAAACCTTCATCGGCATAGTTACAGGCGAAAAAGTGGTCTTCGGCTTAAAACTCACCGAAATCCAATCCAAAACTTTCAGCGAACGCAGACCACGAAAAAAACCCTTCTTCCACCCCTCCGCCATGCCGTCTAAACTTGCCCGCTGCATGGTAAATTTGGCGCATGGAAAAGCCGACGATCTGCTGCTGGATCCGTTTTGCGGCACAGGAACCTCCCTTATCGAAGCCACATACATCGGCTGCAGAGCAGTCGGCGTTGACGCGCAGCGGCGGATGATTTTGGGTTGCAAAAGAAACTTGCGGTACTTCAACATCTCGCCTGAAGGCTTAATCTGGGGGGACGCACGCCATCTGCCTCTTTTCAAGGTAGACTGCGTAATTACCAACCCGCCGTACGGTCGTTCATCGAGCACTTTGAAGTCAACGACTAAGCAGTTGGTGCAGGAAGTTTTAGCTGCTTCTTATGACCTGCTAGGGGTGGGGCAACGGATTTGTATTGCTTCTCCCAAAACATTAGGCATCAAGGCAGTAGGCGTCTCGTTGGGGTACAAGCATGTGGAATCCCACTTCGCTTACGTACACAGAACATTAACGAGGGAAATTGCGGTGTTTGAGAAGGTGCAAAACAAATGAGTATCCGCGTTGTTTTTCTGGGAACAAGCGGCAGCGTGCCAACCCTCAAGCGGAGCTTACCGTCTGTCGTGGTGGATTGTCCGCGGCAGATGTGGATGTTTGACTGCGGCGAAAACACTCAGCGCCAAATGATGCAGGCAAAAGTAAGCTTCCACAAGAAACTCAAAGTTTTCTTAACCCACCTTCACGGAGACCACGTGCTCGGGTTGCCGGGGGTTTTGCAGACGATGGCGCTGATGGACCGCAAAGAACCCGTCCAGATTTTTGGTCCGCCGGGGATCAAGGATTTTCTGGTCTGCACCAAAGAAACCCTTAATTTCGGCTTAACTTTCCCAGTGGAAATCAACGAAATCCTAAGCGAAGGCATGATTCTGGATGAGGAAGAGTACACTCTTGTAGCTGCAAAATCAAACCATGCAATCCAAAGCTTCGCCTACGCGTTTATTGAGAAGCCGAGGGCAGGAAAATTCTACCCGAAAAAAGCGAAAGCACTCGGAATTCCAGTGGGGGAGCTGTGGTCTAAGCTTCAGAGTGGACATGAAGTAACGTTGGCTGATGACAGGGTGGTTAAGCCATGCGAAGTGATGGGTCCTCCTCGGGCAGGAAGAAAAATCGTTTACACGGGCGACACAAGACCCTTCGATGGCTTCGCCAAGTTTGCGGCAGACGCTGACTTGGTGATTCACGAGAGCACATTTGACGACGCGTTAGTTGAGAAAGCCGCTTTAGATGGGCATTCAACCCCTAGCCAAGCTGCGGCAGAGGCGAAGGCTGCTGGAGCTAAGCAGTTGGTTTTGATCCATATCAGTGCAAGATACCCCGACGCCACGTTGCTGCTTGAGCAGGCGAAAAAAGTCTTTGCCAACACCGTGGTGGCTGAGGATTTTATGAAGATTGAAATGCCGCTTAAACCGAGCTAAGACAAAAGCTGTTTTAGTTTTTTGATGCTTTCAGGGACATCTGTTACGGATTCGATGATTACTGTTTTGTCGTAGCCTGTTTTGTTCATGGTTTCTTTGAACGATTCGTAGTCGATTTTGCCTTTGCCGATGCCTAGGTGCTGGTCGTCTGAGCCGTCGTTGTCGCTTGCGTGGATGTGGACGATTTTGTCTGCGAGCAAATTGAAGAAGGGTTCTATCTGAGCTTCGAGGTGCGCGTGCCCAAGGTCCAGAGTGATGCCGAGGGGCAGGTTGGTTTCACGGTAAAACCGCGCGAATTCTTCAGGTTTATGCATCAGAAACCAGTATTTCCCAGGCAAATTCTCCAACGCAATGTTTAACCCGTATTCTTCAGCTGCTTTGTAGAGTTCTTGGATGCTCTTAACGTTCTGTTTCCATTCTGCGCCTGGGTAAAATTGGCTGATGCCTGTTTTGGCGCCGGGATGAAAAACCCATACTTTGGCGTCCAACTCGTTTGCGTAAGCCATGGATTGTTTTAGGCGGTTTAATGAGGCGTTTAGGATGCTTTTTGATGGGGAGGCGATGTTGATGTCAGCGAAGGGTGCATGCAGGGTGTACTCTAAGCTGTGGCTTTTTGCGGCTTCTTTTAGGGTGGCGACTCGTTTTTTGCTGAGTTCTTGCACGCCGTCATCTACGATTTCGATGTAGCGGGTCTGCATGGTGCCTAAACGTTTAACCACCCGGTCGAAAGGGTCGCCCAGACAGAAAAGCATCGAAACCCCAACCTTAGCCTTAGACATGACATTAATTACCTCGCTGTTAACATGAAATGCTAAGGGTTAACTCGCTGAAACCGCTTAATAATCTAATCCCATTTTCAGGCACCTATTGATGTTGAACAGGGACAATTCAGTTTCATTCGCTCTTATGGGAAAAGTCGTCTTCCCCACTGCTGGCTCACGTCGAAGTCGGATGCGCGGGTGGTTTTGCACTGCACATCTCTAACGCCGAGGGCTAATTCCGCGAATTCCTTGACGGTTACATGTTGGAAGTCCCATGTTGGGGCGCCGAGGCGGATGCCGCTGCACATTGTGTCGCCGTAAACGTAGAATCGATGCCCACGGTAGTCGTAGGCTGCCTGTTTTTCTTCACCGTACTTCGGCTCAGTAGCCACTTTGAAGGGCCAGATTTTGCATGCTTCAGGCTTCATGCTTTGCAGTCCGCAATAATAGTTGTTTGCGTGGTTGCAGAGAAAAGCACATGAACCGTCGCCTACCCGCTTAATGTAGAAGCGGTCCAAACCAGCAATGGTCGTTTCCGAGCCGAAGGTTTGCGTGAGCCGCAGCCACTCTGGAAAGTTTAGGACTACGCTGTAGAGTTTGCAGCAGTAGCCGCATGCTTTGCAATGCCAATCAGCTATGTTTTGCCATGGAACAAACTGCATCTGAAGGTAGCTCGCTCAAGGGTCAAGCAGGGCGAAGCTAAAAATGTTTTTCCAACAGAAAAACGGTATTTTCCCAAAAAACTAGGGTTTTCGGTAGAGATAGATTGTGTGTGACGGGTAGCCGAGTTGCGGGTTTTCGCAGAAGTTCTCAACTTTCTCTGGGTGCCAACCGATGATTTCGTAGTCATGCGAAACGACGCGTGCGCCTTTTTTGAGGTCACTGTCAAGTTTTGGCCTGATTTTCTCGTTTGCGCTCGTCGTCAGGTACAGGTAGACTACGTCGGCTTCGGTTAAGTTAACGTTGAACATGTCGCTGTTCACGATGGTTACCCTGTCTTCAAGTCCGTTTTCATGGATTGACCCCATGGCTTTCTTAGCTAAATCCTCGCGAAGTTCAACACCGACGCCGCGTGCGCCGAAGGTTTTTGCAGCCATAATTACGGTTCTGCCGTCTCCAGAACCCAAATCAAAGACTACTTCGCCAGCCCTCAAACCTGCCAGCTTAAGCATGTACTCTACAACGGTGTTTGGGCTTGGAACAAAGGGTGCTATGAACATTCATTTTCACCTGTTAACAAGTTGCTGCTATGCCACGTAGCCGTCCTTTTTCGGGAGGGGTCTTCTTGCTTCGCCGCATTTCACGCAGCTTTGAGCGCATAAGTCAAGGTATTTTTCTTCGTCTGCGGATTCGACGGCGTTGGCTGCTTTGAGGCATAGTTCGCTTGGTTCGCTGCAGCCTTCTTCTTTGCACAGGGTTGAAATGTAGTGGCAAACTTCGCGTACATCTTGAGGTTCTAAAACGGCTCTGTTGGTTCGGACAAGCAGGCAAAGTTCTCTTGCCATGACACAGGTTTTCACGTATTTAATGCGTTCCAAAACTTCGCTACGCAAATTCTTACGGCTTATTTCCACGCGTCTTTTTCTCCTACGGGTATAGTAAGCTGATAAGCAAAATTAACGGGTTCTACGCTTAAAAAGTTAATGTTGCAAAAAGCTTTTGGCGTAAAACTGGTTTGGTTGGCAGAATTTAAAGGTTCAGCCTCTATTTTGACGCTTGATGCCGATTACAAGTCAAGGTGCAACTTTTAAAATGATTGAAACAAGCTAGCCCTCTGCCGCTTCATTCCAAGCGGGTTGACCCATTCAAAATCGTTTGCTCAGCGACTTGCGTTCAGCGTCCATTACCAACTCGTAGAATTTGTCCGAAAGCGAAGGCTCCTTTGACAGAACATCCGTTATGTCGGTCATGTAAACTCGCCTTGCGCTCAGAGCAACTGCCGCCGCCTTGCCATATGTTTCTATCAGTGCCGCGGTTTGTTTGGCGTGGAGTTGCAGTTTTTCCTCTTCTTTGGCTAAATGCGCCCTCTTCTCAATCAGCGGCAAAGCCTTCTCCTCGTCAACTTTGAGCAGCCCCAACGCGTATGAGCCGCATCTTGGACACTTCGGTTTGTCAGGCAGGTCTTTTATGCGGAATGTCTCCATGTAGTCCCAGCAGCTTGTGCAGATGAAGTTGCCTGTTTCATTTAGCAATCGGGCTTTGGCTGCCGCAATTAGGACGGCACGCATCTTTTCAGGCGGGATAAGGTCGGTTTTCATGCTGACACGTTCGATTCCGACTCTTGCGACGGGAGTTGCGTTGCCGCCTGTTTCGACAACTTGGAAGCCTACGTCGCCGCTTCGAATTCGATTAAGTACGAACACTAAGCCGTCTGCGTCGAGGTCCTTGCTGAAGACTTCTTTGAGGCCTTCCTCGTAAATGGGCGTACCTTCAAAGCTTGAGATCAACTTCTGAATGCTCACGTTGCTAAAGTCAGCCCACTTCTTCAGCGCGCCAAAACGCCTTGCCACCTGAATTACCCGCCGCTTAAACAAACCCGTCTTCACAGTTGACCGTGTAAGCGTGGCTTTAACAACTGGGTCGCTCATGCCTTTCAATTCGGTGAAGATTTCAACTATCCGCTCGGCGCTCATGGTGCCCATGGTTTGGACAAAGATGCGGTAAGGGTCATGTTGAACAACGATGCCTCGTCCAAGCTTGTCAGACAGCACTTCGCCAAGAAACTGAGCCAGCGCACGGTTGATTAGGGAGCCAAAGTTAGAGTGAATTATGACAAATTCGCCCCAATCCTCCACCACGACGCGCTTAGGTGTGGGAACAGCCAAACCAGAGTGCACCTGCTCCACCGTCTCCTCCAGCGCCCGCAGAATTGTCTCTTGAGTGGCGGGGTAACGTTCCGAAAGCAAAGCACTTACCTCTTCAACCGAGACGCCCGCATGCATTTTTTCTTCGAGGATTCCGCGGATTTCCGCAAGCTCCTGCGCTACCTCGTATGGAACAGGGATTTCTTCGCCTATCCAGCTGGGAATGGAGCCTGAGGGGTCGTTAACTGGGCGCACGTATACCTTGTCTTCTGTGGCATGCATTATTTGCCATGGGCTGCCGCGTATAATGAATTTTGTTCCAGGCTTGCCATATTCCGCCATGAATGCTTCGTCTGAGCACGCCGATTGAAGTGTCCGTTGATTCGTCAATAACCAAAAACTGCTTCTCAACAGGAATCATTGACAGGTTATCAAAATAGTATTCGAACAGAGCTTTGGACCGCTGAGGCTTAAGCGCAACTTGGTCTTCAAAACTCACCCAAGCCAAACGCGGAAAACGCTCATGCATGTACTTGAAAGCTTTGCTGACGTCTTCCATAGTTAGGTTCTGGAAGGGTGCAGCGTTTCGCGCCAGTTCTAAGACTTCGGTAAATTCGAGGCGTCGGGTTTTGAGCATTAACCCAGCTATCTGATGCACTAAAACGTCGTAGGGTTTGTCGGGCATTTGAACGGGCTCTAGCGATTCGACGAGGGCTCTGCGGGCGATAACCAACGCTTCAAGGGTATCGTCAGAATCCATGCCTATGATTAAGCCCTCGGCGACTTGACCGTAGGTGTGTCCTGCCCGACCGACCCGCTGAATCAACCGGGTAACTTGCCGCGGACTCATGTACTGGATGACAAGGTCGATGCGTCCAACGTCGATGCCGAGTTCGAGGCTGCTGGTCGCAATTAAGCCTTTTAAGTCCCCACGCTTCAAGCCTTGTTCAGCAGTTATCCTTGACAGCTTGGCTAAGGATCCGTGGTGGATTGAAATTGGAAAATCGATGTCCCAAACTTTGAAGCGGGAAGCTAAAACTTCAGATATTGAACGGGTGTTGGTGAAGAGGAGCACGGATTTTCGTTTGCTCATGTAGTCGCGGATAATTCGCAGTCGGGCGGCTACTTCTGGATGTGTGTAAATTTTGTTGGCGAACCTCACGTCTTCTTCGGTTGGTTTTGGGTAAATTACTTCCAGCTTGACCATTTTGGCGACGGGTACACGGATGATTTCGACGGGACGCTTTGTGCCTACGAGAAATTGGGCGACGACTTCTGGGCTGCCGATGGTGGCGGATAAGCCGATCATTTGAAAATCTTTTCCAACAAGGCTCCTTACCCGCTCCAGCGCCAGTGACAGTTGGCTTCCCCGTTTGCTGTCAGCTAACTCGTGGACTTCGTCGATGATTACCCACCGCAGGCTTTGCAGGTGCTGTCGCAGAACCCAGCCTGAAAGAATGGCCTGCAGGGTTTCGGGGGTGGTTATCAGGATGTCTGGTGGGCTGCGGGATTGACGCATGCGTTCTTTGGTTTCGGTGTCCCCGTGCCGAACCGCCAGCTTGATGTCTAGGCTGTTGCACCACCATTGAAGCCTATCCAAAATGTCCCTGTTAAGAGACCTAAGAGGCGTGATATAGAGGACTTTTATGCCTGGAGTTTTGGGTTCCCGCAAAAGACTGCTCAGAACGGGCAAGAAGGCAGCTTCCGTTTTCCCTGTGGCTGTCGGCGAAATCAGCAGGACGTTTTTGCCTTCGAGGATTTTCGGGATGGTTTTTTCTTGGGGTTCGGTTGGTTTAAGGAATCCTCTCTGTTCAACGAGCCTTCGAACTGGCTTTACAAGCAAATCAAAAGCGTTTTCAGAAGTTTCCTGCAATAACTGTGAACCCCGAACTGGTAAGATAAGCTAAGAGCCAAGTATTTAAAAAACATTGTATTGCAGGTCGCTTTGCCCCTGAAATGACCGCTTTTTTGAACCCATATTTGTGGTGGTTTTTTGTCACAAATACTAGACCCCCTCCCCCCGTCTCCAACCCATCTTTACCTTGACTTTTTGAGGTAAAAATGGGGTACCCTCCCCACGTCGGCTGGTTCTGCTTGGGGCTTGGTTTGGGTTGATTTTTTGGTTTGGGCTTGTATTCTTTTTGTTGGTTCGGGCGAGGTGAGCTAGGGAAAAGTGGTTTTTTGGAGTGAAGTTTTGTAATATTACAAAACTGAAATGTTCGAAGGCAGCAGAAACCCGTTGACACCTGTTTCTGGAGGGGCTCTTCTTGCGGCAAGGCGGGTTTGGTGGCTGGTTTCTTTTTTGTTTTTGTGGGTGTTTTGGGGGATACTGCTAAGTTACCCATGAAGTTTTCAGAAGATCAGCAATTTCAGATGTTTGGCCATTAGTAAAGATTTAATTTAACTTAGCAAAAACCGATTTAGTACATTTAGAGGATTCAAAGAACTCCGAGTTTTCGTAATCAAATGGTCAGAAATAACCCCAAATCAAGCCCCGTTATACATATGACAGATTTTGTTCTAGAGAACAGATTCTGTCATCCACATGCTCAAATTCCACACGTACATAGTATAAATCTAAGTTGATTTGGCGCAAAAAGCCCATGAATACTGCCTTTAGAAGTAATCTGCTTTTTTGTTGTAGCATAAAACCTAAATAGCAGAGTTAGCACTATAGTAATAGAGGTTGAAAATAGAAAAATGCCAAAAGCTGGAAAATATGAATATCCCTTCTTTGACTTGGACGCAACAATAGAGAAGCTCAAGAAAGCTCACGATGACATAAGGGCAGACGAAATGGATAGAGAATGAGGGCAATAGTCTTAGCATGTCAACAACTGGTGGCGGGTTTGCTTACATAGTATCTTCGATGGAAAAATATCGGGCTAGTCAAAACTGGCGGTGGCAAGATAGTAATAACTGCCCTAGGAAAAGCTTGCGATCTATGGCGATGAAGACGAGAAACGGAAAAGCAGAAGCGAAGCTGTTCTAAGCGTGGAACTATTCAACGAGCTGTTTACACAATACGGCATAGATGTAACAATAGACCAGATCAAAGCGTTTCTCAGGCAAAAAGGCAATGTGCCAGTTGAAAAAGCACAAAGTCTCGCTGAAAACGTTGACAAAATATACAAAAATGTGGCAAACTACATCATATCTGCCGATAAACTCGAAAGACCAGAGGAAAAAATAGAAACTAAACAAGAAACCTCGGTTCCGAGTGAGGTAGAGAGGCGATTTGACACGCAAACAGGAAACGAGAAAAAAGACCTAATAAAAGTGCAAATAGGAAGTAACTACTTTGAAATCGACAGAAACGATACCCAAACATCAGAGCTTGCATTACAGATTATAGCCCAAAAACTTGGCCTAAAAGTAACTATTGAAAAAAGTGATTAAATCCTAGTCATCTTGAAGAATGGTCACAGTTAGGATAACGCCATTTCCGATTGCCTGCGCGGATGGGGTTATCCTAACGATAAAGTGACTGGATAGCTTAGTTCGGACAGTAGAACCCGCCTGCTAAGCGGATCGTCGGGGGTTCAAATCCCCTTCGAGTCGCCATGTATATACTGTAAGATACCTTCACGTATATTTGTTTTGTGGAGCTAAGAATCTGTTCTGTATAAGGCATTTTATTCTATATTTTGTTTTATGGTATCCTGTGGATATACCACAAGCCACAAATAGCTAGGACAATCTTATGGGATGCTGGAGCGTTCATTAATAACTGTTTCAGACCGCACCAAAGTTTTGGCGGTAAGACTCCAGCTCAAGCAGCAAGGATGAAGGCGCCCAACAACTGGAAAGGCTTGATTGATGAAGCAACCAAGCTTGAAGCAATAACTTTAGTGAATGTTCTCAGTAATTAAACAGAAGAAAAACTAGGAATGAAGGTTGTAAGTAAATGAAGAAAATCTTAGTGTCTTTACCTGATGGTGTGGTCGAAATCTTGGACAAAGAATTAGTCGGCAAACTTGGAGAAGGATACAGCGATACACTAAGGCAAATTATCATGAATTGGTTGAGCGAACAGGGATATTTGGCAAAAGGGGAAAACATGAACAAATCAAGTTGAAAGAGAACCTTTAGAGGAATAGACCTCTAGTACAAGCATTGACTCAGCCCTAGGTGACTTAGTTATTGAGAAGTGCATCACAACGGAAGAGGAATACGAAATCGAGTTAAAGGAAAGGTAAAAGTCAAGCAAGTATCAAAAATGCGTTTACTATTCAATCACTAATCCGATTTTGTCGCTTATCTCCTTCTTGTTCAAAACTTCGCAGTCACTATTGTCAAAGTTAGCGTGATTTGGGCAACCGAATGGATATTCCCAAAATGCTAATTCGACTGTCAATTCTTTGTTATCATTGCAGATAGGACATCGAACTTCATTATTCCAGACATGCATGTATTCTTCACTCATCGCTCGCTCATCTACCGAAACAACGCCACCATAGCAAATCGTGCTATGAAATTGTGCCCTTTTTGACATTTTAGTTTTACTTCCAATTCAGGGCATTCTTTCCAAAACTCGTCTTCCATTTCGCTTTTCAAGATTAACCCCTCGTAGTCAGATAAACTGCCTTAAAATATTTAAAACAAACGGTTTGCAGAAATTATTGATGTTAGGTAACTTAACCTAACAGTATCGTTTTGGGGTAAGGCTTAAATGCTTAATCAGCGTGCGCTTACTATGTAAGCCACATGGTGCTTACTGTAGGAGCAAAACAAAATGACCCTCAGCCTCGCCTACCTAACCCCCAAACAAAAAACAATATGGGACCTCAAAACCAGAGGAATCCAAGAAGCCCACATCGCCAAAAAACTCGGCGTCACCAGACAAACCATCCACAAAGCCCTCGACACCGCCAACCTCAAAATCGGCGAAGCCCTAGCGGAAACCGCCAAAATCAACAAAATCGAAACCCAAAAAATCGACCCCGACAAAGGCTACCTCCTCGGCTACAGCAGCCACTTCAAAACAGCAGCCTTCATCACCTTCAGCGCCAAAAACGGCGTCCAAGTCTGGTACAAACACGAAGGCGACTGCCAAAAATGCAGCCAACTCCAAACCTGCCGAGACGCCCTACTCGCCGAGGCTAAAGACCGCAACTTCCTAATCTTGGATGACACCAGCAAGATTTTGCCCTCCCAATTAGCAGAAGCCTTAATCTCAAAAATAACAGGTGAATAACAATGGGTTTACTCAAACGCCTAAAAGAGTTATTGAGTTGGTGTCCACAACCCCCTGACCGTTCCCCAACAAAACTCAAACGCTACTCAATCCCGATTGCTGTGGCGCTTGTGGCATCAATCGTGTTAGCTATGTCGTTTTCCGTTTTTTTCTGTAAACCTTCGCTTCTCAGCACCTGTTGCCGCCTGCTCCAGCGGTAAACCTTCCCACGTTGACGTCGGCGGGACCAATCACCATTGAGGCAGATGGAAGCGTTCAGCCAGCAAACGCCCCCATCCAACGAGACGAAGACATCTACATGTTAACCTCAAGCATATACAACAGCCCCATAACGGTGCTAAGAAACAACATAGACGTTCTTGGGTCAGGCTACGCTTCACAAGGCATCGGCAGCGGGGTAGCTTTAAACTTAACGTGCACTGGCGTATCAGTTACGGGCTTTAGCATTTCCAACTGGGCTGTCGGAGTCCTCGGCGTCTACTTGGCAACGCAGTCAGCAACTGCAACATAACGGGCAACAACAGGGGCATCGCAATCTACGCTGACGATTACTCGGTGATAAACAATTATTTGGCGAATAACCAGTGGGCTGTTCGCATCCAAGGAAACGACAACACCGTTTCAAACAACCAAATAGTCGGCAACACCGAAGGCTTCTACATCACATCAAGCAGCGGAAACACAATTTACCGAAACGACATATCCAACAACCCCACAGCAATCTCAACTGACTACGGCGGCTTTGTCGTCTACGACAACAACTTCTCAAACAACACAACCCCAGTTGTCACAGCCTACGATGCCCTGTACGATGAGCAACACTTCAGTGCGATGCCAAACTGGGATTACCATGGCGTCGGCAACTACTGGGCTGACTACCAAGCAAAATACCCCAATGCAGCAACAGACAGCTCGGGCGTGTGGAGTCAGCCTTACGTGGTAGACGCAAACTCCGGCATCGTTGACAACTACCCACTTTCCGCCCAGGTTCCGCTCTCTGACAGTGGCAGTGACCACGCAGACTTCTCAGCATAAGTTGGCGACCCCTTCGCTATACATAGTGCTAATTTACGCAGTAGCCGGAGTTACCATTGCACTCTTAGCGGTCCTAGCCTTCATGACCTATCGGCAACAAAAAACTAAAGCTGCCGCAGTTGAAAGTAAGCAAGCGCTCACCGAGGCAGCGAAAGTATAGTTTAAAAAACAAAGGTGAATATGCATGCAGTTAAGGAAGAGACTTAAAGACTTTAGAAATTGGTGCCCGCAGCCCCCAGACCGTCTGCCTACAAAATTGAAGCGTTACTC
The DNA here is from genome assembly GCA_963780185.1 of Candidatus Bathyarchaeota archaeon. Classification (GTDB taxonomy): domain Archaea; phylum Thermoproteota; class Bathyarchaeia; order Bathyarchaeales; family Bathycorpusculaceae; genus Bathycorpusculum. The sequence goes on from CAWABA010000006.1 coordinate 882,088, forward strand.
GATGCCTATTGCGGCTGTGGTTACGGCTACCCTTATTTTATCCGTGTCATTTTTCGTATTTTCATCAAGCTTAATGCCGTCCGCTCCAATTGTGCCCTTAGTTAATGTGCCTGTTTCAGCAACTCCCACGTTACTCTGGAAACACAACATTAATGCTACTGAAGGCTACGGAGCTTCTTCTCCAGTGGTGGTCAACGGCGTAGTTTACACAAGCGAGAACAACTACGTTTACGCTCTAAACGCAACCGACGGCACCCAGCTCTGGGATTACTTCACAGGCGGCGGAGTTGTTTCTAAACCTGCAGTTGCCGATGGTGTCGTTTACGTTAATACGGACTTTTCCATTGACGCTTTGAATGCTACTGACGGCTCGCAGATTTGGAGTAACGAGCCTCAACATGATGTGCCCGTTGGTTTCTCTTCTCCGACTGTTGCCGACGGAGTCGTCTATGCTGGCACAACCACTTTAGACACCATTTGGACAATCGTGAAGGCAACGTTTACGCCATAAACGCAACCAACGGCAAAACAGTTTGGACCACTCCGCCCTTCGCTGGCTTCGCCACCGTTCCTTCATCGCCCACGGTCGCCGACGGGGTAGTCTACATAGGTGCTGAGGGCGCGTTTGGCTGGGATATTCGTCCAGGTACGTCAATAAGCCAGATTTGCTATGGCGTTTATGCTTTGAATGCTACGAGCGGAGCGCAACTCTGGAAGTACAACATAGGTTACTCCGGTGGGGCGTCTCCAGTTGTTGTCGGCGGAGTCGTCTACTACGTCCCAGAAGAAAATAACTTATTCGCATTAAACGCTACGAGCGGCGCAGAAATCTGGAATTACAGCGCGCCCATGGGCAACCCCTCTCAAGGCAATCCTTACAATGTCAACGTTGATTCGTATCCTGCCGTTGTCGACGGCATCGTGTACTTGGGCTCAGATGAAGGCAACGTTTACGCTTTCAACGCCGCCAGCGGCACTATACTCTGGAATTACACGATTGGCAAGGGAGCTCTGTCGACTCCCAATGTCGCCGATGGAGTTTTGCACGTTGGTTCATCTGATGACAATATTTACGCTTTGAACGCCACAAACGGTGTCGAACTGTGGAGCTACCCCACCAGCGGCGCAGTTGATTCTCCAGCTGTAATCAACGGGGTGCTCTACGTGGGCGGAGGCAACAACATTTATGCTTTAAGAGTTTCACCTGCCATGAGTTCTTCGGTTAAGACGCACCTCTCTGTGCAAATTATGATCGGCGTAGTGGTTTTTGCATTCATTGTTGTTGCATTAGTGCTTGTTCTGGCGCTAAAAAGGAAATTAAAAACAGGTGACAAAGATGGGCATGCGTAAAAGATTGAGGATTGATGTCCTCAGCCTTTAGTGCCCTTAAATTAAAAAAATTGTCTTCAGCAGTATCTTTTTTACCAGCCGTGTTTAATTGTTGATGCTGTTTGCGGATGCTTGTTTTTCTTTTCGTCTTTTTTGTGGTTGAACCTTTTGATTTTGACTGCGTTGCCTTCTACGGCGGTCCAGTGGGTGCTGTTTAGCCTTTTGCTGTTGACGAATTTGGTTACCATCCTCTGCAATTCAAAGGTGGAAACCTCTTCGCCTTTCAAGGTTAATCCGTCGGAGATTATGGTTGAGGTTAATTTGAAGTGTTTTTGCAGAAAGTTGGCGAGGCTCTCCTTCTCCTCGTCTAAATCGGGCATTTCGACTCTTACAGGGTTTTGGCTCTTTGACATCAAATCTTGCCAGCCTAATTCTATTGGCGATGCTTCAAGCTATTAAATCCTACCTAAATACAAGCGCAAACAAACATTTTTGGAGACTAAAAACCCATTACCGACGAGGTTACCGTCAACTTTAACTTATAACGACGCTCAAGTTAAGACAAATAGAAAGGTGTCGTTTCGGTGAAGAAAACCAAGATTGTCTGCACAGTTGGACCCGCAAGCTTCTCCAAACATGTCATTGAAAAAATGTTCCATGCGGGCATGAACTGCGTGAGAATAAACACGGCTTACGGGAACCTTGACCAGTACGAATCGACGATTGAGACGGTTCGCCAAGTTACCAACCTGCCCGTGATGGTTGACATCAAGGGACCTGAAATCAGAATCCGAACAACCCAACCCAAAACACTCGGCAAGGGAGACATCTTGGAGGTCGGCTTCAACGGCGAAGACGTCTGCTTCAACCACGACTTATACGACGAAATCGCCGTCAACGACTTAATCTTAATTGACAACGGCAAAATCAGAACTCACGTCACGGAAAAATCAAACCATAAGCTGTGCCTGAAATTTGCGAGCTGCGGCACAATAGAAGACGGCAAAGGAGTCAACATCCCAAACAAACGCCTTTCCGTACCCACCCTGTGCGAATGGGACCGAGAAATCCTTAAGATCTGCAAAAAACTCGACGTTGAATACGTCGCGCTTTCGTTCACAAGAAACGCCAAAGATGTCGAAAACCTGCTTCAAGCGCACAGGTTCGAAGGCGGCGTCATTGCGAAAATAGAGAATTCCGAAGGCGTCCAAAACATGGAGGAGATTTTGGCGGTTGCCAGCGGGATAATGGTTGCGAGAGGCGACTTGGGTATCGAAATTGAGCCTGAAAAGGTTCCTCTTGTTCAGAAGTCGCTTATTAAGGAATGTAACCAGAAGGGCAAAGTGGTTGTGACGGCTACAGAAATGCTCGAATCTATGATTCATCAGCCGTGCCCCACAAGAGCCGAGGTAAGCGATGTCGCCAACGCGATACTGGACGGCTCAGACGCCGTTATGCTTTCAGGGGAAACCGCGGTGGGCTCGTATCCTGTGGAAGCTGTTAAGATGATGACGCGGATAGCTAACGAAATCGAAAAAGTCGCGAAAAGCAACGTTGAGGACACCGCCTTCATCAACATCTCCGACACCGTAAGCAAGGCAATCCAGAACATATGCAAAAGCATGCCCGTCCACAAAGTCGTAACCTTAACCCGCTCAGGATACACAGCGCGAATGATTGCGCGCTTCAAGATAAGCCAACCTGTGATTGCTGTGACGCCCGACTTGAAAGTTAAAAGGCAGCTGGAGCTGATTTTCGGCGTTGAACCCGTTCTGATTAATTATCTTGAGGAGAAAGACAGGGTTACGCATGTTGCTAACCAGCTTTGCGCGATGGGTTTGGTGAACGAAAAAGAAACTGTTCTGTTTACTTCTGGTGTGAGGACAATGATGAAGCATGCGAGCAACTCGATTGAGATTCATAAAATAGAGGAGCTGCGGCAGTTCGCTTCTACTTAAAGACCTTTGGGTTTGGCGCGGCATGTTGCAGGGCTTTAGACAAAAATATGTTTAAGCGTGACATTCAAACATGTATTATCCATTCGAAAACTATGGAAAGTTTTTTATTCTATAATGATAAAGCATGGAAGCGGTAATACGGAGGAAAAAAGAATGGCAAAATGTCCAAAATGTTCAACCGAAGTTTCAAAAGCAAAAAAGACTTGGAAAATGGCAGGGCGTCCAGACAAAGCTGGAAAACGCATGCAACTCGAAATCGGACTTTACGAGTGCCCGAAATGCGGTAACGTCTTCCGCGAAGTTTTAAGCAAACAGAAAATCTAAATTTGCAACCGAAAAACAGTTGCATTTCCCGTATCTTTATCTTTTTTCTTTTTTGGAAGAAACTTTAAGGCTTAGAAGCCGTATTCAATCGAAATTATTGCTGAGGCTAAAGCTTGAGGTTCCTTAGGCGAATGTGGAAAAACGAGTACTTCAAAACCGCAGTCGCCATCGCGTTAATTGTCGGGGTTGCCTTCGGGTTGCTGGTCGGCATCCAGCAGGTCCTTCACACTTCTTCTCCCGCGTTGACTGTTGAAAGCAGCAGCATGAGCATTCCCTATGATTTTCAACCAGGCCCGCCTTATCCTTTGAGTTATGTCTTAATAACGTTACAGCACCCATTTGATAGAACCCTAAATATCGGGGACATTATAATTGTGGAAGGCGTAAACACAAGCGACTTAAACACCAATTACCCTAACAGCGACATCATCGTGTTCCATGAACCCGGCGACTATAAAACTTTGATAGTTCACCGCATCGTCCGCACGGAAACAGTCAACGGCACCCTTTACTTCATCACCAAAGGCGACGGTAACGGAAACCATTGGCCGCAGACCCCAACGGGCGGCTGGGATGCATGGGACAGCAATAACCCGCCGGGAGTGCCAGCAAGCGCCGTGGTCGGCAAGGTGGTTATGCGTATTCCATGGTTGGGTTGGGTGCCGCTTTTTATGAAGAATGACTCGTGGGGTTTGCCAGTTGTCATCACCATCATAATGTTGCTTGTAATCGTCGAATTTGTCGTTCCTGAGCTGCGGAAGAAAAGACCTGAACAACAGAAACAGACTTAGCGCGGGGCACAGATGTCTTTATAAAGTAAGTTTTTGATAGTGAGGATATTTAAGGGCGGTTAATGCAAAGGGGGAGATTGTGTGCCGAAAGTTAAAGCTACAATAAGCGTTGAAAACGTGGTCGCTTCTGCAACTCTTAACCAGAAAGTTGATTTGAACGCTGTCGTTAAAGGTTACCCAGGCGTTGAGTATCGCCCTGAACAGTTTCCAGGCTTAGTTTTCCGTTTGAAACGCCCCAAAACAGCCACTTTAATTTTCAGTTCAGGAAAGATGGTTTGCACAGGCGCCAAGTCGGAGAAAGAAGCCCGCCGAGCCGTCATGAAAGTGATTAAGGAGCTTAAGAAAGGCGGCATCATAATAATCAGCAAACCCGAACTTAAAATCCAGAACATTGTGGCTTCAGGCAGTTTAGGCGGCATGATTGATTTGGAGAAGGCGGCTTACACTTTGGGGCACGCCATGTATGAACCTGAGCAGTTCCCAGGCTTAATCTACCGCATGCAGGAGCCCAAAGTCGTGATTTTGCTTTTTGCAAGCGGAAAACTTGTCTGCACAGGAGCCAAACAGGAACCAGACGTTTACGTAGCAGTGGAAAAATTGCATACGCTACTTGAAGAAACCAACCTCATATTCTACGATTAAGACACGGTTATTTTTTCTTTACTTGTTTGAGGATTGTTTTTAGGCTTTCTTTGTCTATCAAGCCAGTGTCGTAGAGTACGTTTGCGATTTCGCTGATTTTCAGCATGGAGTGAAGTTTTATTCCGCTTTTTTCAAGTTGCGCTGCTCCGCCTTCTTCCCTGTCAAGGAAAACGATTGCGTCGGTTACTACGCCGCCTTCGGCTCTGACGGTTTCAGCGGCTTTCTTGAGCGTTAATCCCGTGGTGACTAAGTCGTCGATTAGAAGCACTTGGTCTCCTGAAACCAAGATTCCTTCAACCCGCCGCTCTCTGCCGCGAAGCCGAACTCCCTTGCGCACGTATAGGAACGGTTTTTCAAGGTTATAGGCAACTTGGGACGCAAAAATGATGCCGGTCAACGGTACCCCTGCAATTCTGTTAAAGCTTTTTGCTTCGATTTGGCTTTGGATGTATTGGGCGTAGAAGTCGCAGATTTCTCGGAATGCATCGGGGAAACTGGGGATAACGCGCAGATCCACGTAGTATGGGCTTGCTTTTCCGCTTGAAAGCTTGAAAACCCCAAACTTTACCGCGTCGACTTTGGAAAGTATGTTTGCCATTTTTTCTTTCTTTACTTGAATCGACTGGTCAACTTTCATTTTTTCACTTCCTTTTTGACACCTGATAAATCTTGTTCTGTTCAGGAACCAAGCATGTTGTCCTCGGCATCTCCTTCTTCATTATCTGGGCAAATTCCCGTTGGCTTTCGGCGGACGCTGTGTGGTATGGTACGGCGACTTGAGGCTTAATCAACTGTGCAATTTCAAAGCCTGTCTGCGGCGTGGAGCCTGGAGCGATGCCGACCGTGCAGAAAACCACGTCAAATTTTTCTTTTTGACCCATAAGAGCCATCTCCGGAAAAGGCAAGCTGTCGGCGGTATGGTAAACTTTTACGCCGTCTTCACTGGTAATTATGTAAGTTACGGGTGCTTTGGCGTTGTGGTTGCATTTCTCCGCTTTAACTGTGACTTCGCCGATTTTGATTTCTACGCCCGGCTTGGCTTCCTGCAGTTTGCCCATAGGTACGACGTACTGGAGTTTTTTGGTGGATGCTGAGTCGGCGATGATGGTGCAGTCGGTTTCTTTCTGGATTTCCGCTATTAGCCGTGGGTCAAGGTGGTCGTAGTGCTCATGCGTTATCAGGACGGCGTCGACGTTTTGGAGGCTTTTGGATTTGATGTCCACTGGGTCTATGGCGAGGGTTTTAGTGGGGGTTTTCAGAAGGATTCCAGCGTATTGGTTGAACCAAACGAAGAGGATGGCGTTTTTTTCAGGTATTTTCTGTATCGACATAACTTGATTCCTCGAAAAGAATTATGTCGTTAGCTTGTTAAAGAAGTTGCGTTTGCTCAACATACGCATCAGCCAGCGCTCCATCTGCCGCCATGCCGAAAAGTGACCAAGCAGATTTTCCCTGTCCTTCTTCTTCTCGCGCCCAAACGGCTGGCAATCTGAAGTTTATTAATAATTGTTCGTTTGTTCAACAGGTTGGGCGGGTTTGTTTTTTGGGAATAAAGGTTATGTAGGTAACCATTCGCTTGTCCTATTAGGGAGGGCCCTTTGATGGGGTCATTGAAAGGTTTAGGAGAAGGCTTTCTAGTAGCGACAGGAATAATTTGGAGTTTCAGCATAGCGTCCCTTTTCAAAAGTGGCGACGCATGGCTAGCTCTGCTTTACCTGATGATTCTAGCCATCCCAGTTTCCACTCTATTGCTCTTTAGGCTGAGAAAAAAGAAATCTGAAGCCCATTTTGAAGGTGCCAATAAATGGCGGGAAATGATGTTTTCCGTTCAAGGAGTCGCTTTAGCCTTCTGGGGCTTCGACATCATAACGACGTTCTACGCCATCAACGTGACGCGTTTAGCGTACGAGTTGAACCCGCTTGGTTGGCCGCTTGGAATTTTAGGCGGATTCGCATTCTACGGTCCAGCAGTGGTTTTCTCGTATGTTTTGCTTTACAGGTTCAAGGAAAAAATCGCGTTGTACGCTGCAATGTTGTTATCGATGGTTACGGTTGTCATGGGCATGATGAATCTTTTGGCTGGAGCCCAAAACTTCCAAGTGTTCGTTGAAACCGCCGCGTTGACGACGGGGATACGGTTTGGGTTGTTGGCCGTGGTTGGCACGGTGTGTTTGATCGTTCCCTTAGCGTTGAAGCGAACAATGACCCAGCCCAAATCCAAGCCGCTTCTGTCTTAAAGCACGCATTTCAGAATCCGTTATGCACCCAAATATTTTGTTAAGGTGCTGGTGGATGCTCCGTTGACTGCGTCGCGGATTGTTTTCGCCGTATAACCCTTAAAGCTTAGCAGGTTGGCGGCTGAAGCGTAAAGCAGAAGCAGATACTTTTTTGTGTCGGCATGCACGCCCCTATCGATAAGCTGCTCCGCCACAACCCGTCTATGATGCCGTTTGTTTTCTGAATCTGTAAAAACAAAAGCCAAGTTTGTGCCCGCATTAACTTCCACGCCGCTCTTAACCAACTGCTCCGCCACAATCACTTGGCTTACATGCTGCCTGTAACTTTTAGGGTCCTTAGACAGGTGCTTAGTTATGATTAAATCCCAAACGGGAACTTCGCCGTTGATTAGTTTTTGCCGATAAGCCTTAACCACCTGCAGGGCGTCAGGGATTTTCTGCGTAAACTCCGCTGAATTGTTTGCGGAAGCCAACACGTTGATCATTTCCATCTGGAGGTTGTAGATGAACCGCGGCGTATCTCTTCGGCGCACCTCTAAACCTCTGACCTTGATTTTGCCGTTGTCCATGGCGCCGTAGTAACGGTTTAAGACGCTGACGCGGGGATGCATGGTGGAAGGCAAAAAAACAATCCATTTGTAGCGTCCCTCAAAATTTATGGGAACCCCAATCTCGTCAGTAATCACCTTGCAGAGGTGACGGTACTCTTCCATGGTTGCGTTTTCTTTTTTTAGCCAGAACGAATCCACTATGCCGTGGATAACCTCGAAGCCTTCGTCTTCCGCGAGGTGTGTTGCTTTAAGAAAGGCTTCTCGGGCAAAAGCGCAGACGCCGATGTGCCCATCAACTGAACCGAATTTTGAGTTGCTAAAACCCAAGTAGCCGAAGCATGTGACCAAGATCCATTTTAGCGCTGTCTGACGTTTATCGTACACCTGCTTAAGCGTTTTATCAGAAGTTTCATCCCGTAACCGTTTGTAGCTGAGCCGTTTGGTTAATGCCAGCTTGACGGTTTTCGGAACCATGCCGACGCGTTTTGTGCAGATGTGGTAGTTTAAGTCGGGAATCCTAATCGGGGAATCGGGGCAGCATTTGCAAAGCACTGTTTCCGCTGAAATATTGTATTTCGCCATCAGGCTTGGGTACATGGAAGAGAAATCTAGTCCCCGATTGAATCATGCAGTCCCAGCCGTGGCTCAAAAACGAGTCCTCCGCGGTCGCCGACAAGCAGGTCAAGGGCTGATTTGAAGGCTTCAGTGTTTTTCTTGTTTCTCGGCAGCAAAATGTCGTCTTGCAGGGCTTGATAGTACTGGATAGAAGACATGCTGGAGCCGATTGAGAAACGCGCCGCCGTATGCAGGGGGACTCTGCAGGTTCGCGCTATTTCGATAAAGCCGTCTAAACCTGATTCGCCGATGATGAAGGTGTTATGTTCGTCAACGTGGATTCTGCCATAGAGTCGAATGGTGCTTGCCCGATAAAACGTGTGTCCATACGAAAAGAAAGTTTGCCCCGACGCAGTTTTCCTGCTGAAAGGCTTGTTGTCCCTGCTTAAAACAAACTGGTCTATGACGCCGTTTTCTGTTGCTCTGTGAATGAGGTATGGGAAAAGGTACGAGTCGCCTGACTGGGTTAAAATTATGTCGGGGTCTAACTTGTTTACCGCATAGACAAACTGCAACAGCTTAGTCGCTTCGTCGCCATAATCAATCGCAATCTCGTCTTGGTCATCCAGCTTTAAGGTGATGCTGCGGATTTCATCCTCGAAACCTGCGACAACGCCGCTTTTGGCAACATCCACCTCGAGCCTCAGGATACGCATCTGCGGAACGGCGTAGTCTATGCTTTCCACCGAATCCAAAAGCTTGTAATCCAAGCCTGATTTCCCGTATTTGACTTCCATAAAGGCAAGTGGGAACAAGCCGCGGCTGAAAAGGTACGAGCGGTCATCTTGGATGTCGCAGTTATAAAGTTCATAACGCAAATAATCGCCCATCCGCAGGATTTCAAGCGTTAACCCACGAATCGATCGGCAATCCTTAACCGTTACTTCTAGCACCGGGGATTTTTCGGCGTCCGTGGCTTGCGCGTATTTCTGCACGAACCGCACCGAAGCGATTTTCTCGTTATCGTATAGTCGGCTGATTAGGGTTTGGAGTTCGTCTTGTCTGCCTGAAACATAGATGCAGGGCTGAAACTTGTCAGTCAGCTTGACGCGTTCACCACTCTCCGTTATTACCCACACAGCAACTTTGCCGAAGTCGCTGGGGTAAACATCAAGCAGCCAACCCCTAATTGCCTTTGGCACGCTCATCTGCTGCATCTAAAGCCTTCTCTAAACGCGTAATCTGCTTCTGCTGCGACACCAAAATCGAAAGAACCATCGGCTCAAACAGTATAGGCTGCGTTGCGTTGCTTCCAGCTGAAGCGTAGTTTCGGCAAGCATCCATCAAAGCGTCAAAGGCTTCTCTATCTTCGATCCGCAGAGCTTTGGCAAAGCCGTTCCAGCGGCGGATTTCATCCTCTATCGCCATGCGGTAGGACTCCACGGTTTTACCCATAAGGCAGCCGCCTCCAATGATGCTGTTTATTTTTGTTCATGCTCTTTCTGCTCCCATCTTTGAAGGGCAGCAAAAAAGCCGACATAACTATTAAACCATCAACTCAAACGACATGGCAACGCAGTGGAGGGTAAACTGAAAGTGAATGTTTCCAGAATAAAATTAACTAACTACTTGAGAGCTTATCGGGTATAGGACACTGTAAAGTAAGAATTTGTCAGTATTAATATTAATTTAGACCATAAAAGAAAAGAGAACATAAACCTTCGAGAGTACCCGTTAAGAGCCCTAACCGCTTAATTACTCTGGAAACTTTAGTATGTTTTGGGAAAGGGTTCACTGACTTGGGTTAGCGTTTTTTCGATGCCTTCTAAAAAACATGATAGAAATGACAACTATCGCTAATATCACGATAGCAATTATTAACAGTTGAAACCAAGAACCTATCGTCAATATTGGATTTGGCGTTTAGACTACTGTGGGAATATCAACAGGTTGAGCTATTGGATGATGGTCAACATTATTCTGGTTAATAACGTAGCTTCCACCACCATTGTAATCACTCCAGTAGTTGCCAACTTTGCCGTTATCCCATGAAACTACTACTGTGCCGTTTGCTATTCCCGTGGAATTGTATGGATAGCTATTTTCAATCTTGACATTTTGCTTCGTGTTGTTAACAAAATTGTTGTTGTAAACTATGTTATTCGAACCTTGTGTTGGTCCAATATTTGACGTCACACTGACTATGAGGAAGTTCCTAAGATTAATTCCATAGCTGTTGTCCTGCACGTTGTTCTCGCGAACGATTGTGTTGTTGCAGTTTCAAAGTCTAATCCAACCTTGTATCTGTCTTCAGTCTCATCATATCCACGGCTCCGGTTATGTTATTGCGGTAGATGTAACACCTGAGACACCTGCAAGGGAAATACCGTATGAATTGTCAAGATATTGTTGCCCGCTATCATTCAAATTCTTCGTTTGGAGTGCATCGATGCCTCTATAGTTCATTGATATTACGTTATTTGAAATGGCGCTATTAATAGTTTCTCTCAAGGTAGATGCCGTCTCCATTATTTGTGATGGTATTTCCGGCAATGAAAACCGGCGGAGTTCAATCCAATTCAAGTCCAAAAGAATTGTTCGCTATGTAATTTCGGTTAATCGAATTCCAGCAACTTGATTTGGGCTTCGAGTTACAATCGCCTCATGGCAATTTCAGATAGTGAACCCTGAACGAGGACGTTTGAGAAAAAATAACAATACTCTCTCCACCTTGGTTAATGTTTATTCCCAACTAAAACAGTGCTTTGTTCGTCCGTCCAACTAGTTCAAGGGTTTATTTATTTCCAAACCAAGTGCAAGATAATTTCCTCTCTTTACAAATACGGTTCTCCTTGCGCTAGCATTTCCGATGGCGGCGTAAATAGTTGGATATTGATCAGAACAATTCAGGGTTTTGGTTTTCGCCTTAACTATTCCGGGATAAAAACTAACTGTGGAGATTAAAAGTACCAAAACAAGCAGTAAACCCAAAGTCTTGTATTACTACCCATATTTAGCTATATGAACTAAAAAGCGATGAAAAGGCTATTCGTAAAAGATTCTTGACTGGATTTAGTCAAAGTTTCTTGACTAAAATGAATTTGGAGCTAACTCTCATTAGGTAGAATCCAATTGCTGTTGAAAGTCCGCCTATGAAACACCCAAAGGCAAATGCGAAAATTGAATACTCAACAGCTCGTTGACAGGGCAGAACTATAGTCTGGAAACCTTGAAGGATGCTGGGCTAAAGGTTTACACTGTTTTCATAGTTTGAAAGATTTACAAAACTACCGATAGCTGTTCCTAAAAGGATATAGATTCCAATGGCAATGACAATCCAACTGCACACCAGAAAAGCTTTGACTTCCCTTTCAGCATAGCAGTCACATCAAGGATGTATCGTTTGTTCAGAATTTAATAACTTCCATGATTTTACGCTTCAAAGTTAGTTCTTAAGGGTCTTTATATCCAAAGTTGACCACTCAGGGGTCCAAACTTGGGAAGAACTTAATGGTGACCTACAAAAGGCAGAATCAAACCCTAAATTAAGAATGGTGGCGGGTCCGATGAGATTTGAACCCACGACTTTCAGCTTGAAAAAAGTCAAGATAAGTATGCCTATTATGCGGGAAACACGAGGCGAACGCCAACGTATGCAAAGATCGTTTTTCAACTTGTTTGCTGGCAAAAGGGCAATAGGACTTTTCAGCTATGAATAATTAAGTTGCCAATTTTTTCAAAACGGGAAATTCCATGTTAACACCCAACCGCCTGATAATAGCCAAACGCAGTTTAAGGCGGCAGAATTACCTTATTAATGTATATTCCCACCTGTGGAATATCGTTTTTATAGTGTTTAGCACGGCATTTGACGGATGTTATCAATTCCTAAAACAAACCAGTACACTGTGCACGTTGGTTCGAGGTACGCTGTAAACGACAAGCTTAAGGTCAAAGTCACAGCTGTCAATAAATTCTTATTAAACATGATAAAGCCTTGCTTGGAGAGGCAAAAACGCTTTGAGGCTAAAATAGTCACAACCGCAAAAGAAGATGCGCACAGAATTCGAAATGTTACCAATGATGTTGCAGCACTTGGTTTTGAAATACTAGAAAAAAAGGGATTACAATTCTTAAAAGAGTTTAGGAAAAGTTCTACAAGCATTTCCTTTTTTCGCTCAGTCACGAAAGTGACGACTTGCAGCATCATTGCCAAATAGCGGAGAGTCCATGAGTTGAGTCAAGAACCTTTTGTTAAAACACTTATTGACCTCGGACTTACGAGCATGGAGGCCAAAGTCTATCTTTTCTTGGCAAAAAAAGGGACTGAAAAAGGAAAAAACGTTGTCAACGCACTGAAAATGAACAGGCAACAGGTCTATCGGAACTTGAAAAGCCTGCAAAACAAAGGAATCGTAAGCTCCACGTTTGAACATCCCGCTCGTTTTCAAGCTGTTTCTTTTGAGAAAATACTCGACATGTTCATCCAATCCAAAATAGAGGAAGCACGGCAGATGCAGCAAAATAAGACTGAAATTCTTTCCAATTGGCAATCAATCGAATTGAGAGAAACTGTTGATACATCTGCAAGGTTCATGATCATCCAAGGCAGCAACTACATTCAATCCAAAATCTTACAGATAATAAATGAGACCAAAAGTCAATTGTCTGTATATCAACAGTTCAAGGACTGGGCTATGTTCACCAGTTAGGCTTTTTTGACGCCGCCTGTAAACATCCTTTAAAATCTCAAGTTCAATTCAGATTTCTCACTGAATTGTCTCAAGAAAACGTTGAATCGATGAAGGGTTTCCTTAAGATGAAGACAAATGCCAAACTTAATTTTCAAGCCCGCGACGTAGGTTCTAGTCTGAAGGCTTATTCCCAGATTAGTTATAAAAGATGAAGAAGAACTTGTCTTTTTCATATCATCCGCAGTGAACGCATCAACAGCAGAACAAGAAGATACAGGAATATGGACCAACAGCAAGGCTCTTGTTCATGCTTTCAAAGCTCTTTTCGAAGAATTATGGCGAAATTCATCAGACATTCAGAAAAAGCTATTTGAGATCAAGACAGGCCAACCAACCCCAGAAACCTACGTCATTAGGGGTGCAGAAGGGGCCTACAAGAAGTACGTTGAGACCATAGATTCAGCAAAAAAAGAGATTGTTAGCATTACCTCTTCAAACGGCATCATCAAATTCTGGAAAAATGCACCGCCCATGAAGAAGCCGACTAAAAAAAACCTCATTATCAAAATAATGACGACAATAACAAATGAAAACTTGGAATTAGCGCAGCAACTGCCGAAGTACGTCGAGGTTCGGGACATCCCAACAGATTATTTGGGGATTACAGTAGTTGATGGAAAGCACCTCTTCATATTCAAGACGCCTTCGTCTACTCGAGAAAAGCTGGACGCTTTATCTTATTTTGAAGACACTTTTTACACTAATGATTTAGAATTTGTGGAAAGCGCAAAGGATACGCTTATGAGCATTTGGAAAAGTGCGTCTCCGCTTTCGGCATCAACGTAGCAGTGCAGTCGATAACGAGCTCTTCTGCGCGCATTGTTTTGGCTCCAGAGACTGTCTTCAAGATTGTAGAAATAATGGCAAAGAAAAACGCAAACGCATCTTTGAAAAACATTCGCAGTTTGTTCCTACTGTGGCAGTCCGTAACTTCGACGTCAAACTAGCAAATATAAGAATTCACCCCACTCATACAGCTTCAATCTTGGAAACACGCTACGGAGCAACTTAAATGGTTGAGAAAACTAACAATGAAAATTTTACTCATGTTTTGTATGTTGATGATGATGTCAGTTTATTAGAGCTTTCAAAGCAAATTTTGGAAAGTGAGAGAAAATTTAAGGTTGAAACGGCAGCTTCAGTCGACGAGGCTTTCAAGAAACTGGGGCAATTTCATTTCGACGTTGTTGTTTCAGATTACGATATGCCTGGAAAAAACGGGTTGCAATTTCTTGAGGAACTGAGGAAAAGTGCAAGCAGCATTCCTTTTATCCTTTTCACGGGCAAAGGAAGAGAACAGGTGGCATTAGAAGCGCTGAACCTTGGCGCGTTCAGGTACTTGAACAAGCAGGGCGATCCCGAAGTGGTTTATACTGAGCTCGCGTCCTGTATCCAGCAAGCTGCGGATCAAGCGAAAGCGCAAAACGCCATCAACCAAGGTGAAGAACGATTCCGCGCAATTTTTGAGGCGACAAGCGACGCAATCATTGTGATAGATGACGAAGGAACAATTGCAAATTTGAATGAAGCCGCTTTGGAAATGTTCAGGTGCACAAGGGAAGTGGTTGGTCAAGGTTTCTTCGAACTATTTGGCCGACAGTTTTCAGGAGCCTCGAAGCAAATTGTGCTTGAAGGAATCAAGAAATTCGCTACTGAAAACAAGCAAAAAATGGCAGGCAAAATGATTGAGCTTTCTCTTAGGCATAACACAGGCGAAGAGAGAATTATTGAGATGAATGCATCGGTCTTCGAACAGAACAATCGTTTGTACTCCTTAGCACTAATCAGAGACGTAACTGAACGTAAAGAACGAAAGACGCAACAAAAGGGCAAAGTTCGAAAAAATTTTTGAAAGCACCTGCACCTTTCAGAAGGCCGATTTTCCACTTTTAGTTAAATATCGTAAAAAGCAACGGGTCCGGTGGGATTTGAACCCACGACTTTCAGCTTAGAAGGCTGACGCGCTATCCGTACTGCGCCACGGACCCACTTTGTGCATCAACGAAATCCCCTCTGCAGTTTTAAGCTTTTTCTTCCCGCCCGCAAAGAAATTGAGGCGCAGCTTGGCTGCACTGGACTTTTTAAATGCGTAGAGCCGTTTAGCCTCCTATGCGCATAGAAAAAAACAGTTATCGACACTTTTCCAAGGCTCAAACCCGTGGTTGAGCTGCAGCTCCGCTTCGGCGTAGACTTTGTTGTGGACGGCGAACAGCGGTGCAACATGATCCAGTACTTCAGCCAAATCCCTGGTTTAGAGCCTTATGGCAGTAGCGGCTGCGTAGGCCAGGGCATCTGAAGTCGTTATATTTCGCAGCAATCGTTTTTTTGTATATTTCTGAAATAGACCGCTTGGCTTAATAGCATGTTATCGATGTTGATCAATAAATATTCAGGAAGGGCGAAGAAAATGAAAACTAAAATTTTGGCAATAATACTGGTGACGCTATTCGCGTTTTCGGCGCTTTTATTCATAACTATTCCAAAGGTGTCTGCTGATACAAGCGTGTTTGGTAACGCAGCTCAGTCGGGCTCAACTTACTACGGCTTAGATGTCATATACGGGTCAACATACACCAATACATTAACTGGCCACGCCGACAGCATGAGTGTCTACATAAGCTATGCCCCAGGCACGGCATATATTGGAGTCAAAACCACATCTAACAGGAATTCTGACGGCATCATAAACACGATGAGAGGCCAAGCGATTACACCAACAACCGCAATCGTAGCAACAAGCATAACCGCACATATATCCTGCACAAGCACGGCACATAACGTGCAAGCAGCCATATACGACTCAAGCGGCAATCTAGTAGCTTCAAGCAATGCTCAATCAGTTGGAACGACGTCTGGTGCAGACCAAACCTTCACGCTTACATCAAACCCCACGCTATCTGCTTCGAAGACTTACATCGCAGTAGTTTGGGCTCAAACAGCAAACGGCAACTGCAACCTAATTTATACCTCTAGCAGCAGCAGCGGCAGAAACTCAGCACAAACCTATGGGAATTGGCCTACATCGGTGACTTTTAGTTCCGTTAGCCGAACATATGCTATCTGCGTCAACTACCAAAAAACAGCCAACATCCAATGCGCCATATATACTCCTAATTCCTCGGGAATTTCCACTGTGCAAGTCGGCATAACCGCGCAAAAAACACTATCTTACACTCCTCAAGGTTGGGTAACATTAAACTTTATCAATAAACCACTTCTTACCGCTGGAACCGACTACATCCTTTGCCTTTGGTCATCTGATTCTGGCGTAAATTTCTTCTATACTGGAACAGCCAAGGATGCTTGGGCAGGAAGTCAAGGCGGAACCTTTAGCTCTCCAACATCTGCAGTTCTCTATCATGCCCTGGACTATGGCTATAACATCTGCTGCACGGTCAAATCATCCTACACAATCACTGCGTCAGCGGATTCAAACGGCAACATCAACCCCTCAGGCAGCGTAGACGTGCCATACAATAACAATCAACAATTCACAATCACTCCGAACATAGGATACCACATAGCAGACGTATTGATAGACGGCAGCTCCGCGGGCCCAATAAGCACATACACTTTCCCAACAGTTACAGCTGACCACACCATCGCAGCAAGCTTCGCAATCAACACCTACCAAATCACGGTGACACAAACCCCCTACGGCACCATAAGCCCGGGGACAACCACAGTTAACTACGGTGACAGCCAAACATTCAGCGTAACGCCCGATGCGGGCTACCACATAGTTGACGTATCGGTGGATGGCAACTCAGTTGGCGCCGTATCCTCATACAAATTCACAAGCGTCGATGCCCAGCACACGATCACCGCAAGTTTTGCCATCACACAATTTTCATCGCATCTGACATTGTACTGTGCGCCTGATACGGTTGACAAACCGGCAACCACCGTGGTTCAAGGTTCCCTATCAACAATCGACGGTACACCAATCGCTGGTCAAACAGTCACTTTGACATACAACAACGCTGGAACATGGGAAAGCATAGGTACGGCAACAACGCTGCCAGACGGCTCCTACTCGTACTCTTGGACGGTGCCTTCAAGCTTGGCTAATGGATTCTATGTAGTTCAAGCAAGCTATGCAGGCGACGGCAACGTGTATCTGCCAACAAGCGTGCAAACTACGGGGAACGGCGATGGACTTTTCGTTTTGCCTGAGTACGCTTTAGGCGGGCTTGCGGCGTTTGGTGCGTGCCTTGCAGGATTTGTCGTCGTTAAAGTACGGTGCAGGCGCAAAACAGTTTAAACAACTCTTTTTCTTTCTTTTTTGTCAAAATTATGTAGGCAGACTATTTTTGCTTGTTGATGGTGAAGTTGAGGCTTGGCGGGTCCGATGGGATTTGAACCCATGACTTTCAGCTTAGAAGGCTGACGCGCTATCCGTACTGCGCCACGGACCCCCATTTCGGGCACTGTAATGAAGACTCTTCATAATATAATTTTATCCTTTTAAGGATGCATTTATCGCTATTCTTGGCTTGCTTTCGATTTAATCGTGTTGAATGCTTCTTGGGTTAGAAAATGTAAATAAGGCTGTTAGGCACCGTAAAGCTTTGGACAATGAGAAAATCGAGGTACGGTGAAGCTGAAGGCGGGGAAATTAAGCTGGAGGCTGATGAAAGCTTTTTCCGCTATTGAGTCCACAAAAAAGAAATGCGTCAGAAATATCTGACGCGAAATGTTCTTCTGCAAAATTCGTTGACGGAAGCGGTTTGGTGCGGTTTAGCTTTTCAAGAGGCGAAGTAGCTCGCTGCGTTTTTGAAGGAAATCTACGCCTTTTTCCGTGATAAAGTAAACTTCTTTTTGTTCGCTTAATGTTAGGGTTACGAATCCGTTGTCAAGCAAAAAATCCAGATAATCGTTTAGCTGTGCGAAACTGAGGTTTGCCTTATACATAATTTGAGTCTTCAAACTGCCTTCCTTAACAGTTTCCAACATACTGGCAATTATGTCCAATTTATTTCGTCTCTGCTTCACACCTTTAATATTAGTCACTTCTACCCAGCCCTCTTGCTCTATTCACGCTTTTAAATTTTTATAAAACCGACTATTTTGGTCTTTAACGGGTTTTTTGCTGGTTTGGCTTTTTTTGGGTGTTTCTTTCTAGATTTTTTAAGTTGCGACTTTTGTTTTGGTGAAAGTTGCGACTTTCCGCTTTCGGGGTTTGTGTTTTGGGTTGCTTTTTTGGTTTAGACTTGGTTTCTGTTTGTCGTTGCGACTTTGGGATGGGCGGGATGCGACTTTGTATGTTGACTCTATGTTGAAGTTATTGTCGCGTATGGGCGCTGCGACTTTCAGGGCGGCAGGTCGGTTTTGCTTGGGTTTGGTTTTCCGATTTTGGGCGCTTGAAGGTTTTTCCATGGTGCAACTTTGGGGTTGGGCGATGAAGTGTCTTTTCCCTGCATTTTCGGCACTGCGTAAAAAAGCTAACGATAGAAGTCAAAATATTTCGCCTTCAAAGTCAAAATGCTTAGGGCATGGGAAAAGTCCATGCTTTTCACAAGTCACTTTCCTGTCACTGGTTGGTCCTGATTACCCGCCGTTAATTTTGCCATGTGTTAATGTTGGATACTTCTTGGAGTGCGCATTCCGATGTGGAAACAAGTGAAAAACCTGTTCAAAACACCAAAAAGAAGCGTAGAAACACAAAGAGAAACGCAACTTCCACCAAACTTTCCTTTCCAACTACGCTTGGTCTTTCGCTAATCATACAGAATTTTTTTTGAGTGCCCCACATTCATTCTAAGTTTGCGATGTTACTTTGGAACCCAAATTTCATTCAACTTTTGTACTTGTATTTCTTAAAGTAAACCAGTACGCCAGCTAATACCATTAGTGTAAGAAGCACTGGAATTGTCCAAACTTGCAACTCTGGAACGGAAGAAGTTGGTGAAAGGGAAGACGCAGGTGAACCCAGAGCATAAACGTTGCCATTGTTTTGTGAGCATACGTAGACTACTCCATTGGCAATTGCTGGAGAAGAATAAACAACGCCGCTGGTTGTGTAATTCCAGAGGTTCATGCCGTTAGCGGCGTTTAAAGCATAAATGTTGTTGTCATTTGAGCCGATGTAGACTACACCATCCGCAACAGCAGGAGAAGACCAAACTTCGCCGGAGGTATCATAGCTCCATAGTTTTGTGCCGTTACTAGCATCTAGAGCATAAACCTCACCATTCTGTGAACCTATGTAGACTACTCCACTTACAACAGCAGGGGACGAACCAATAGGTGAGCCAACAGAATAATTCCAAAGTTTTGCACCACTCACAGCATCCAAAGCATAAACGTTACCATCATAGGAGCCTATGTAAACTGCGCCTTCGATTACTGCTGGAGAAGAAATAACTTCATCACCAGTGGTGTAAGTCCATATTGCTGAGCCGTTGGCAGAGTTTAAGGCATAAATCTTGTCGTCTTTAGAGCCTATGTAAACTACGCCGTTTGTTACAGCGGGAGACGAATAAATTGGACCATTGGTTGTGTAATTCCAGAGTTTGCTGCCGTCTCCAGCTTTCAAAGCATATACATCACCTTTATTATTATATGAGCCGACGTAAACGACACCGTTGACAACTGTAGGAGACGAAAAAATAAAACCGCCGATGTTGGAACTCCAGACTTGGTCGCCATTAGCAGCGTTCAAAGCATAAACGACACCGTTATCAGAACCGAAGTAGACTATACCATCTATAATGGTCGGAGAAGACTGAACTGGGTTGTGAAGAATAGTATAATTCCAAAGTTTTTTTCCGTCGGAAGTTTTCAAAGCATAAACATTGCCGTTATAATCAGTTTTGTTAAATGAGCCTACATAGACTGAACCGCCAACAACAGCAGGAGAGGACTGAATCTCGCCGTCAGGAGTATATTTCCAGAGTAGAGTGGGAGATAGCACGGAATTTCCTATTGCTACACCGCTATGAGATGGATTCGCTCGAAACATTGGCCAGTCGTTAGCTGAATAAGAAGCTTTCACGGTTGCGGAGGACAATGTCACAGTAGAAGTAAAGATAAAGAATAAGACAAGAAAAACTAAAGCGTAAATTGTGATTTTGCAACCCATACTTACATCTGGAACTGCCTTTTGTTATAAGGCTTCTCATAAAGTTCTCTTGACTGACGTTAGTCAAGGTTTGAGAACTGTGTGAAAACTATTTTTAATTTCAGAAAATTGCTAAGTTTATTTCAATTTGGAAAAGCTTCAGGACGTGTTTTTAGAGCAGCAATTTCTAAAACTAAATTTGAGTTTTCACACAGTCTCATTTGTTTACTTAACAGAACTATTGGAAGCGAGCGATGCGAGCGTTAGCGATAATTTTTTAAGAGAGATGCTATATCTTCTGCGCTCGATATTTGGCGGGGAGCGCTAGCTCCAGTTTCGGTTTTCGCCCCCTTCACCCAAAAGTCGGGAGAGCGGCTTTTCTATGTATGACTCATAAGCGCGGTAGAAGAAAGAAGTGTAATCGCCTTTTTTGTGAAACAGAAAGCCTTTTTTGTCCAAACGAGAAGAACACATGTGAAAAATCATGCTTGTAGGCGCAATATCAGATACCCATGACAATCTGCCTCAGGTTGAGAAGGCAGTAAAGTACTTCAACGAGCAAAAGGTAGGTTTGGTGCTTCATGCCGGCGACTACGTTGCTGGCTTTGTTATCCCCAAATTCAAACAGTTAAACTGCAAACTCATCGGCGTCTTCGGCAACAACGACGGCGACCACGAACTCCTCAAGAAACGATTCAGCGAAACCAGCAACTGCACGATCCACGAACGATTCACCCACGTAGAAGTCGAAGGCTACAGAATAGCGCTTCTGCATGGAGAAGAAACCGAGTTGCTAAACGCCATTGTCGAAGGCGGAATCTTTGACGCCGTAATCCACGGGCACTCCCATTACAGCCGCATCGAGAAGAGAGGAAAAACCCTCGCCGTCAACCCAGGCGAACTCTGCGGATACCTCACAGGAAAATCTACCCTTGCCATACTGGATACTGCCAAAAATGAAGCAAAAATAATTCAGATTTAATTGGATCAAGAAAAAAATTGTAGCGACTAAACTAGTCATTACCAAGGCTTGAGTTAACTACCTTTGTTGAAGGGTTCCCGCAGAGTGTTGGCTCTCAAAAACAGCTGTTTCAACTCTTCATCGTCTGCTCCTGACCGCAAAGGCTTTAGGATGTCGGTTAGGTTGTCGTTTCTCATCAGGCAGGGCTTCAGTTTGCCATCGCTGGTGACGCGCATTCGGGTGCAGTGCATGCAAAAATCCGTGTTTTCGATGGGGTGCACGACTTCGACGGTTACGTTTGGCAGATGGTAGATGAGGCGGTTATGCATGAAGGGGCGGCTCTCAACTGTCACGGCTTTCTCTTTGAGGAGCTGTTCTTGCTCGTCTAGGCTGCGGTGATGCGTCAAGTAGTAGTCGCTGCTGACGTTGACAGGGTCAAGTTCAATGAGCTGCAGAACAACGCTGTTTTGCCGAGCATACTCAATCAAATCGGGAACATCGCCCACATTCACATCCTTCAAAATAACCATGTTAAGCTTCACAGGGCAGAAACCAGCCTCAATAGCAGATTTAACCCCAGCCAACGCATCCTCAAGTTTTCCGCCCGTTAATCTACGGTAAGTTTCCGCGTTCAGCAGAAGGCAAACTCACGTTCACACGCTTCAACCCGCGAGTACAAAGGTCCTTAGCCATTCGGCTCAGCAACAAACCATTCGTCGTCAATGACAGGTCTTTCAAACCCTGGATTGCAGCTATGCCTGAAACAATTTCTGGGAGGTCTCTGCGCATAAGCGGTTCGCCTCCCGTCAGTTTCACGCGTGCGATGCCGAGGCTAACGGCGATTCGAGCTATGCGCACAATTTCTTCTGCGGTCATTTTCTCAGCTGAGCGGTTGGCGCGTTGAACTTCCCCTTCCCGATGGCAGTAGGCGCAGCGGTTGTTGCATCGCTGGGTAATCGAAATCCGTCAGGTTAAGGAGGGGTCTGCCGCAGTTGTCGGTTAAACTCATTCGTTATTCACGCGCGTGCTTAACGATGTGAGGCGACTCGGGCAAAATAAGCATTTCTGCCGCAACCCGCACGGCATCTGGGGAGCCTGGAATACAAAACAGAGCTTTACCTTTGGCTACGCCTGCGGCGGCGCGGGATAGAACTGCGGCTGAGCCGACTTTGCCAAAGCTTATGGCTCTGAAGAACTCGCCGAAGCCAGGCAAGGTTTTCTCGAAGAAGGGGGTAACCGTTTCGATGGTGACGTCGGTGTGCGTGATGCCTGTTCCGCCTGAAAAGATGACGGCGTCTAAACTGGGCGTGTCTAAGGCTTCTTTGACGGCGCCGGAAATCAACTCTTTGTCATCAGCGATTATTCGTTTGAAAAGCACATTCTGCTGCGCCTTTTTGAGCAGTTCAACCAACGTGTCGCCGCCTACGTCGTCAACGTTTTTTTCGCCCGTTTTGAATTTGAGCGATAACGAGAAGTGCTGCAGATGTAGATTCCGAAGTTGAGGGTTTTCTGCGCTTTAGCTTTATGAGTTTTTGAAGTTTCACTCATGCTGCTGCACCTGCTGCTTGAATTTGCGCACGACGTGAATATTTTCAATCGCGGTGGACGGGTACTGCCCCGCGGAGTCTTTCTCATACTGCTTTGTCATGTCCCAAACAGTGAGCAAACCCATTGAAACCGCGGCGAGCGCCTCCATCTCCACGCCCGTTTGCGCCTTGGCTTTCACCGTCGCCGAAACCTCAACCGACCCTTCGCCGCACACTTTGACGTCTACCTGCACGTTGGTTAAAGGCAGCGGGTGGCAAAGAGGAATCAAACTGCTCGTCTTCTTCGCAGCCAGAACCCCAGCGATCTTCGCCGTGTAAAGCGGGTCGCCTTTAGCGATTTTTCCAGCCAAAATCAAGCCGATTGTCTCCGGCTTCAGCTTTATCGTTCCCGACGCTGTTGCTTCCCGGAAGATTTCTGCTTTATCTGAAACATCAACCATTGCCAAGTGCTTTTCCCCGTTAGCGTTTTGTTCTCGTGATAATTCTGTTTTCCTTTCTTGTATGTCTTTTTGTTTTTGAGAATGGACAGGCTGCCTATTTGCTTTGTTCCCACGCTTCTATCAGGTTTTTGACTGCCTTCGCTTTGTCGGAGGCTTCGTTGAACCTGTACATGCGAACCCGACCGTAAGCAAGCTCCTGCAGAATTCCTTCCTTCTCCAAAACTTTGAGGTGCTCAGCGGTCGCCGCGAAGTTGCTTCCAAGTCGACGCGCAATATCCGAAACGTTAAGGGAACCCAATTCGTAGAGTAGTTTTAGGATTTTCATGCGTAGTTTCGATGAAAAAACCTCTTCAAGCTCCAATTCTTGGTCACGTCCTTCCTTTTTCGGCGGCAAGCGAGGCGCTTAACTCTTTTTCAAGTTCCAACGCTGGGATAGCGGGCAGGGAAACTTGGGTTGATCTTCCCCGCGCGGTTGAGGAGGCAACTTCGATTTTGATGATGCCTATGGATGAGAGGTACTGGGCGTAATTCCAAATTTGGGTGTGGCTGACGGTTTTTTCGTTGAATTCTTCGCAGACAACCTCGTAAGCCTTCTCAACCTCAGATAGGGAGGCGTAGGCTTGCTCGTTTTCTTTGAAGAAGCGTGCTACAGCTAGCAGGAAAAGTTTTTGATGCAGCCCCAGGGAGGTTAGGTCGCTGCGTCGCATGGTTGGGATGATGCTGGAGACTGCGAGTCGGACGCATTCAGGCTCAACCATGTCGGCGTCGTTGGAGTCAGCGTATTTGCCTGCTCGCCACAGCAGCTCGATTCCGAAGCGGGCGTTCCCCGTTTCCTTAAACGCTAACTCCGCGATCAAGGCGACGACGTCTTCCTCTATTGCGCCGGGTTCAAACGCCATGGCTACGCGGTCGCCCAAGATGTCGATTAGCTGTTCTTTGCCGTAGCTTTGAAGGCGGATGATGCTGCGTTGCAGGGTGCTTTTTGAGCTTGCATCCAGCTGCTCTATCGCTTTTAGGTCGCGCATGATGAAGATGAAGGAGAGCCGCTGCGGTTTGCCTTGCCGCATCTCCTGTAGCCGCGTGAGTTTGTAGACGGCGTCTGAGCCTTCGTTTTCGATGACGCTGTCAAACTCGTCCAGCGTAAGCACCACCGAAACCTCCTCTTCGTCCAGAACCTGCATGAGCGCCGAGAGGATTTCCTCTTCTGAGTATCCTCGGGACGGGTAGGTGGGGCGGAAAGCGGCGAGTGCATGATGGATGATTGGGAGCAGGCTGCCGCGGAACTCTCGGCAGTTAACGTGTATGTAACGGAACTTTACGGCTCGCCTGTTGGCTTCCGAGGTGAGGGCTGCGCCGAAGTGCTGGGCAAGAACCGTTTTCCCCGTTCCCACGTCGCCTGTTAAGATGACGCGTTGAGCCATCCGCTCTGGGCAACGGGTCACGAAGCTGAAAAACTCCATCAGCAACCGAAGCTCCGATTCGCGGTGAGGAAGCTTCTGCGGCACGTAATTTATGTCAAGCCTCGACTCATCCTTAAACACACTTCTATGCATCCGCAAACCCGATTCCTCAGCCGAAAGATTCCCAAATCCGATTTAACACCTACAGTTGCAGTAAAACCCTAATAAATCCATTTAGCAAAGACCCTCCTTGTTGAATCCGATTTAAGCCGTCGCCTATAGAAATCGCGTGCTTTAGAAGAAACCCGTCAAAATGTGTATTTATCAATTTTCAAGCAGTAAGACAGCTTCTCGTTTCAAAGTAACACCCAACGCATTCACCATATTGACCAACGCTAAAACGTGGTTGCTTTAGTAAAACTCAAATTGTGAAAAGGGCAATTTTTACTTTGTGTTGTTTTAGCATGTCTCACATATACAACAGGATAAGCGTAATGCAGAAAGCAGGATCTAATGTCTGTCAGGTTTAAGCTTCTATCCACATAGGGCATCTAACCTTAGAGAACGCTCAATACGGTATTATACCGTTAAAGACTGCAGAAGAACTTTTGCCAATGGAAGATGGGTCTATGAACAGCTTGATTACTGCCCAAATCTGTAAGCAGAAAATGATAGCTCTGTCAGAACCTTATTGCAATTTAGCAATCCTTCAATTTCTTTGCGATAAGAAGATATAGGTGTCTTGTGAGTAAAAATTCTGACGAAACATAATTACTTTGGTAATTCAGAATCCATTGCTATATTTCGGGAAAGTTATTTATAGTTTCTCACAAGCAGTCGTTTAGCGGGTTATTTGGACTAGGCAGTTGAATGCTTGTTCATGCGCTTGGTTTTCGCACTCGCTTGACCTTTTGTTATATCATCGATTTCTAGGTTACGTTTAATAGCCCAATTGAATTTAGAATCTTAATAGCCTGCAACACGCAACGAATAACAACCTGATTACTGCTTCGGAAGTTACTCAGATTTGCCTAGTTTGTTATTCCTCTTATTGGTTTCAATATTGTTGGTATAAAAGGTTATGAAAGGCAAATCTGAATCAAGAATACGTTGCTTGAACAAGCGAGATCAGATCAACAGCTTTTCTTAGACTGATATTCCGTGAATCTTCGCCGGAGACCATACTTCAAAGTTGTCAGAACCATGTTTTGATAAGGCTTAAAAGCTCCTAGGTCGAGTACATTCCAATACGTGACCCGTCATGGTTGATGTTTGGCTTCCCTACGGAAAAACCGACGTTTGCGTCCGAGTTCCAGCCCGAAACCTGCTCGGCACAATCGAGCCCGCCGACCGCCAAGGCGCAGCAGACGCCAAAGCAGAAGTTGAACGGGCATTAAAAGACCCATTCCCAGTCGGTTCAAAGCGCCTAAGCGAAATCGCCAAGCCCGAGAGCAAAGTCGCCATCGTGGTTGACGACGGAACCCGCAAAACTCCAACCGAAACGATGCTGCTGCCCGTTCTCGCCGAATTGAATATGGCAGGCGTCAAAGACGAGAACATCACGGTTATTTTCGGCTGCGGGACCCACCGCGCGGTTAAGCCTGAAGAAGCCGCCGTGCTGCTTGGCGCCGAAGCCTCAAAACGGGTAAAAGCTGTCAGCCATGACTGCCAAGCCACAGATTTGGTGAACATCGGCACAACAAAAACGCACGGCAACAAAATGCATGGTTAACCGAGTTTTCGCCGAAGCAGACGTACGAGTGCTTTTAGGCGACGTTGGCTTTCACTATTATGCGGGTTACGGCGGCGGAAGAAAAAGCGTTTTGCCCGCGGTCTGCGGCGAAGAAACCATCAAGCAGAACCACGCCTTGCTGCTGCACGCCAACTCGCGGACGGGAAACTTGGAAGATAACCCTGTGCATCGGGACATGACTGAGGCCGCTCGGCTAGCCAAAGTTGACTTCATCGTGAACGTTGTTGAAAACAAGAAGGGTGAAATCGTAAAAGCCTTCGCTGGAGACTTGGAGCAGGCTTTTCTGGAAGCCGTCAAACTGGTGGATGAAATGTACCGTGTAACAATCGACCGCAGAGCCGACATTTTAGTGGTAAGCGCAGGCGGGAACCCAGCGGACATAAACCTGTATCAAGCTTACAAAGCGTTGGATAACGTTTTGGACGCGGTGAAACGGGGCGGCGTCATAATTTTGGTGGCTGAGTGCCCTGAAGGGCACGGGAACCAAGTGTTTTACGATTGGATGAGCCGTCTGGGCGACCTCAAAAACGTGGAGCGCGAAATCAAACATAACTTTGTCTTGGGCGGACACAAAGCATACTACCTCCTAAAAGCCCTGCAAAACCACCAAATAATCTTGGTTTCTTCGCTGCCCGACTATTACGCAACAAGCATCTTCAAGCTGAAGACCGCCCGCGCCGTAAACGATGCGTTGGCTGAAGCGTTAAAGATAGCTGGTTCGGCTTCGAGGGTTTGGGCGGTTCCTCAAGGCAGCTACACGTTGCCAGTGTTTAAGGCTCCTGAAGAAATAAAGGCTTAAGCCATCTGCCTGCAGCCAAAAATGCGGTTGATGGATGATTAAGCGTAACCTTTAAGTTTACATGGTGAAATCTCCTTTAAGAAAGGCGGAATGATGCAGCAGACTTTCACTCTTCGCAAATTCGTTCCTGGCGACTTACAAAATGTAATGCAGGTAAACCGTGTCTGTTTACCAGAAAACTACACCGACTTCTTCTTTATCGACTTGCACCAGCGTTTTCCAGAAACCTTCATTGTAGCGGAGGAAAACGGGGAAATGGCGGGTTACATCATGTGCCGCATAGAAGTCGGCTTGTCAAATTATGGTTTCGGCGGCTTGATTCGGAAGGGGCATGTGGTATCCATCGCGGTTATGCCGCAATCATCAGGCGAAAAGGAGTCGCCAAGGCAGTAATCACTAAGGCGTTGGAAGGCATGGAGTACTACAAGGCTAAACAATGCTTCCTCGAAGTCAGAGTCACCAACGACGCGGCAATTTCGCTGTACAAGAAGCTTGGGTTCGAAAACACCCGAACCCTAAACGGGTACTACTCAGACGGCGAAGACGCCTACGTCATGACCAAAAGACTATAATCGAGCTTTACTTCTTTTCAATTTTGGTCATCTAATTATTATGTGGGCTTCTTGTTGAGTTCATGTTCATTCCGTTAAACATTATGCTCCTTATGTTTACGTTCGTTATCCTTAGGTCAAAAATTTATTTAACCAAACCAACCCCAACTGGTAGTGCTCACCTTGTTTTAATAATCTAACGAATGTTGGATTTAGGTCATTTCTGCTCAGTCTCCATCTCATCCTTAGGATTAATCATGGTTTTTTATGAAAGTTTGCTTTTGAAAAGTAAAAAATTGAATTAATAGAAAAAGTTCCATTATTTTTTTGTTCACCAAGCCTTATATGCAATATTAAATACATAACTATTAATACGGTCTATTTCGCAGAGTGCAAGAATCAAAATGAAAACTTGGTCATCTATTGTAGTTGCGTGTATTTTGTTTTTTGTTTCTATCTTTGTCGGTTCTTTTGCTTGACGCAAAATTCTGCAGGACATTGGTGGCTTGGTCATAGTTTCATCGTTTTCGCGGGTTCTCCTTGAGAGCTTCAATAAAATACCATTGCAGACCCAGATAACTAATACATACGCTGATTACTTTTTATACCAAACGCGAAAAAAGATATTGATCAGTTCTCTTCCCATAATAATTGTTGTAAGGTTGTCTCAAGCCACCATTACAAACGCTGCAGATATTATCCTTCTTATAAGAAAACGTTATAATTTTCAGATAAGCCCAGGCACAGTTTATCCTGTCTTTTACAAGCTTGAAATAGAAGAATACATTAAGAGATTACCAAACAGAAGAAAGAAAATGTATGTACTGACCAATAAAGGCAACGGCTTAATGTCTCAAGAAATTGCTAGAATCTTATTGGCCTTTGATATCTTATTTGAATATATCTAAGCTGATGTGAGTATACTCATTTTTAACTACCTCAATTCTTTTTTATCGTTTTGTTAAGAATACCCTGAAGTACTTCGAAACGCTTTTATTAAGAAAAAATCGATGAAACGTAGAAGATGAGGGATTAACGACAAAATAGCCCCCCCTTGTCTTACTCATTTATTCCACCTTGCGAAAGTTCGATTAAAAAACGGCTTAGCCCTTCAATCTCCTTCCTATTTTTAAAGACGATGTGTAACTTAATCCCATCAGATGTTTTCATTCTTTAACTACTTTTGAGACTATTAAATAGTACAGTAATAGCGATATGAATAAAATTCCTGTGCCAGCAAAGAATAGAATTCCTGCTTGGAAGGAATATTGATGCCAGAATGAAACTTGATTTATCCCTGTCTGTTGAATAATCGGTCGCGATAAGTAGAGTGAGATTAAGAATGTGGCTATACCCATAAAGGCATACCCGAGTATATTTGGAATCAACGCTACATAGATAACTCTGGGCACTTTTTCGCTTGTTTTTAAGTACCTTTTGTTGCATCTTAATCTCTTGAATCCAGGAATTATTATCATCGCAATTATGACAAAACTGGCAATAAGTCCTAATAGGGTAAACACAGAATTTTTGAATGTGGCAAAATAATAAGAATCGTTGATAGCTATCATCCACATTCCGATAAATAAGAAGTAAATCCCTAAATTGATGCGAGCAACGTCAAAATTTAACTCTTTTCCAATTTTGTTCATGTATGATTACAACTGCCAAAATAGATTTAAGACTATTGATATTTCGAAATTCGAATTCTTGCCAAAACTTATTAGCGATAGCAAATCAACGTAACCTTTGAGCGTCGAGTGTGGGACGCAATGACAAGAAATACCCAAATAAGGAAATGAAAATATGAAAAAAGAAATAAAAGCTCTAGTACTTATGACAATTTTGTTAATGTCGTTCGCAACTTCTTTAGGTATAGTGAAAGGACAAACAACAAATACACAATCGCAATCCGATAACAATTTGCAGAAAACATTGGACAAAATGTTCGTTAAAGAACTGGGGCTCTCTTCAAACATTACAGCCATCACAAGCTCAGTCAATTTGTCTGAAAACACCAAGTCTGGGGGTTTCACTTACGCCGGCCGCTTTTCTTCAGGGAGTAGCCAATATTTTGTTCAGTCAAACTATCTAGTTCAACGATCTCAAGTAGGCGCCAACGGGCAAAATTCGGTAATAACATGCGAAAAGACGACCATAAGAGGCTTTATAAATTCTACTTATGACTATAAAGAGGTAAATGTAACATCAAACAATTGCGTTATGACCCATAGAACATTAAACATGCAAATCACTAATGGTTCAACTGAATTTTTTGACATTAACTCTCACATTTCAAGCTCATTAGAAACAAAAGCAATTTTGACAAACCGTGCGACAATTGACCAAAATGCGACCAATCCAATCGGGACTTACCAGGTAAACACCACGTCACAAAATAATTCTACCAGTGGAGTTGTTACAATGCCTGACGGAAGTCAAATAACAGTGTCTTCCGGTCAGATCCCGCCTGACCAAGCTTCAAATGTGCAGTCTGAGCAGAACAGGATTTCACCTATGGATAGCCAATACGATGATCATGGAAATTCAGCACATACTGCATCCAATGGAAACCATGATGTGTGGTGTTTATGGGTTTGGTGCACCGCAACCTATTGGAATGACGGCTGGTTCGTTGCTTACTTTGTAACGGTACTAATAGCCCAAATTGGCGGTGCTGCAGCACTCCCACTCTTTCCATATATAATGGTTATAACGGGCGCATGGGTAGCGTATATGCAGTGGCAGGGAGGCCATTACGAGGCTTTGATGACTGGCACATACACCAATTACTACTGGACGTATGTTACCTTCGTTTACGAATATTACGGCATTGGCTGGCTGTCAATCCCATTGGCAGATTGCTATGAATCAGGGTATTACACTAATGAAATCGATGGCGTTCCTCAGAGTGGCTGGGCATATTATCCAGTCCTCCAGTACTGCACCCCTCATTATGCGTCCCTCGAAGTTAGCTTGTATGAGGCGCACGCCAGTATATGGCCTTACGACCCACCAGCAGTTGTTTACGTGACTCTACAAGTTTACGATGATTCCAGCGCAAGTTACCTTAGCAATATTCCAGTTTGCATAGATGGTAGTTGGGTGCCTAGTGGGAACACCTTTTTAGCACCAGCAAGCGATCACATATTTTCTGCGGCTGACTCAGACTCTGTAGGGGCTTTCAATTGCTTTTACAACGGTACCAATTATTTTGGTAACTCAGCAGATATAATAATCTCTCCAGACGCAACGGTAACTGCTTACTACAACTACATACCAACATTTAACATAGTAATTTCTGCTAATGATCCTGGGAGTAACCCTGTCCAAACTAATGTTTACATAAATAGTGTCTACGCTGGAACAACTGATCTATATACAGGGTATCTATCGTTGAATTTGCCTCTTGGCTTCTATAGCTTCTCTGAGGACTATCTTGGCTGGGACAACAATTGGAATACGTACGTCCCCTTTGTGGCGATATTCTCAAGTAGTCTAGATGGCGATGGAAATCTAGTGGTAACTGGGGACGACACATACGTCGGCCTATATTACTATTAAATAATCCTTTTTTTTTCGTTTAATCCCTCCTTATTGTAAAAGGCAATGAGTATTTTCTGGTCATCCATTTGCTGTTTTCACATGAGGTCGTGTGGCTTTGCAAGTTCATTTTTTTCGCCTTACTTTTTCGGCTTGCAAGTGTAATTACCGAGGACCACTTCGTATTTTCAGTCTTTATTGTTCTGAGTTGTATCGGCTGGCGGTTACCATATTTTTATTGGAAGAGTCAGCCTGTTACTGTTTGTTCATAAAAATCGAGGAACCATTCACTTTCAGTTTACCCTCACTGCTCTGCGGCGTCGTTTGAGTTGATGGTTTAATAGTTATGGAAGACGGCAAGTGGTTGGAAGCTATGGGAAGGGCTCAGCTTAGTTACCGAAGCCTTCAAGTATTTCGACTTTCGACATGTTCTTCTCTTGGCAATTTGGCTTATATGGTGTATACCAATACTTACGATTAGCTGACAACGAAAGGAGACATGAAAGATTTGACGATTCTAGTTCAACAAATGGAAACGAGTTGTTCAGCGCAGCTAATAATTGCAGCATTAAACGAAGCCCCAGGAATCGGACTTACAATAGCCGAGATGAAAGATACTTTAGGTGAGATTCCAGTCCTAGTTGTAGATGGCAAAAGCAGCGACCGAACAGTCGAGATAGCTAGGAACTTGGGTGCAAAGGTTGTTTATCAAGATGGCAACGGCAAAGGCGACGCATTGATTAAAGCTTTTGAACATGCCGACCTGAACGTGGATTACATAATTCTTACTGACGCAGACTACACTTACCCAGCTGAGCATGTTCCAGCTATGATAAAAATACTCGATGAAAACCCGCTTGTAGGCATGGTTTGCGGCAACAGACTCGACGGTCAAGTTGACAAGAAAGCTTTGCATGATGTTTTCCATATTGGCAACATGCTGCTGGCTTTGGCACATAACATGCTTAACGGCGTGCCCCTTCAAGATCCGTTAACTGGACTACGAGTAATACGCGCCGAAATCTTGCGAGGAAGGCTTATGAAGTCCAAGGGCTTCGACATCGAGGTTGAGTTGAACCATCGGGTGGAACTGCTTGGCTTCAAGACTCAGGAAATACCGATTCGCTACAGAGCACGGTTAGGCGAGAAGAAGTTGAAGGTAAGTCACGGTTTTACTATCCTAAAAAGAATATTGTTGGAAACAGCCTGTAGGAATTGATGCAAACGCGATTTAGTTTCTGTAGCATATTTTAGTATAGCTTATAAGCATTTCTATGTCCATTATTACGACGTCTGGATGCAAAGTGGCGATTTTTGAAGGGGCTTCTTCGCCGTCTCTGGCTGTTCCTATGACGGATAACTGGATCTGATTGCAGGGTATCTTGGAGGATCTTCTGCGTGAAAAGTGAATCGTCAACTACAAGTAGCTTGATTGGATGCATAGTTACCACAATTTGAACAGGGGTCTGAAGATTTAGCGTTTGAAAACAGTGATCTTCACGGTTTTGTCTGTTACAAATGAATCGGCAAGTGCCTATAAGTCGATCATGAAAATCAAGTATGTATTCTGAAGTCTAAGCGTAAAGCGCAAGCGAAAATTTTAGAAAATTAGACTATGTAGCTTGTGCTTCCTGCAATTGAAAGTTGGGTCTTCAACCAGTCTTCGCTCATGAGGCACCATTTCGAGTCGGCTCCCTCAATTTGCAGTACCATAATCAAGTCAACCTTGTCCAGCTTGGCGTATTCCAAAAGGATATCGTAGGTTTTTTGGTTTATGTCAATGTCTAAATCTTGCGGTGTGTCGTCTGAGGCTTGTTTGGCGTGGAATATGGCTTTGATTTTGTCGGCTGTCTCGTTGATTTTGACGTTGATTCCGTTGACGTAGTATATTTTGTTGTTGTAGCTTAGGATGACATTTCGGGCGTTTCCCGATTTTACTTCTGTATGTTCCATTCTCGAGCCTCTCATTTATTGACTGTTGAGACAGTAATAAAACGGTACTTCCTGTGTCGGAATATTGCGAGTGTAGATCTGGCAAATTAGCCTCCGGAAAAACAAGATAGACTAAGGACACAAGTTCACAGATCATGCATGTATGAGCACTACAAAAAAGGGTCAAAATGAAGCAACCCATCTGTTATGCGCTAGTTCATTTTCATTGTCTTATTTACGAATTGCGCAATATCTAAAACCAGCACTACCTGGCCATCCCCGAGGATTGTGGCTCCGGTTAATCCTTTGATTCCTGCGATAGTTTCAGTTAGCGATTTAACAAGGATGTCTTGTTGCCGAAGAACGGAATCGACGACCAGGCCCATTTTTGTGTTTTCGTCTCCTAGGAAAGTGATGAGAAGTTCAAGCTCATCTTCGTTGGAGCCTGGAAGGCTCAAGAGCTGATGAAGATGAACCATCGGGATTACACGGTCCCGTACAAGTATGGCGTTTGTTTTACCTAGCGACTTAACATCGGATTTTTTAACTCGGACGATTTCCGAAACTTGGCTTGCAGGTATAGCGAAGGTTTGAGTAGCGTCCTGGACAAGAATTGCCTGAATAATTGCCAGCGTAATCGGCAGTTTTATGGTGGTTTTTGTTCCTTTGCCAAGTTGGCTTTCAACGTGCACAGTGCCTGCTAAAGCGGAGATTTTTGTCTTGACAACATCCATGCCGACGCCTCTGCCGCTTGTTTCAGTAACAATTTTTGCAGTTGAAAAACCAGGAAGAAAAATCAGGTTAATCAATTGTTCCTTGCTCATTTTGTCCAGTTCTGCTTTGCTTGCCAAACCCTTTTCCAGAGCTTTCTCTTTTATCTTTTCAGTGTCAATTCCAGCACCGTCATCTTCAACTTCTATTATTACTTGGTTGCCGTTTCTCTGGGCTGCCAGCTTGATTGTTCCTGTTTCGTTCTTGCCTGAGTTCACTCTTTCTTCGGGGGTTTCTACTCCGTGGTCAACGCTGTTTCGGAGCAAGTGAATTAGTGGCTCGCCAATTTCGTCCAGAACCGTTCTGTCAACCTCGATGTCTTTTCCTTCCATGACCAAATCAATTTTCTTCTCCTTTTTCAGCGATAAATCTCTAATTAACCGTGGAAACCTGTCAAAAACTTGACTTACCGGCACCATTCTAACTTCCATTACGAGGTCCTGCAAGTCATCCGTTAATCTATCGATGTTCTCTGCGATACGTTTCAAAGAGTCGTTTCGGCTCTCAGATGTGACTTGGAGCAGAGCAATCTTGTTGATGACAAGTTCACCCACCCAATTCATCAACTTATCCAGTTGGTCGAATTTGACCCGTACGGTTTGTGTCGATTGCGCGTCTACAGCGACATTGACTATTTTTTTGTTTTCAACAGTGATCAGATAATTGCTCTTTGGGGGTATGGAAACAGGTCCCTCTTTTATAGAGGAAACTGAATTGTTGAAAGAAGTCACATTTACCTGTTTCACTTCGAGAACTTGTTTAGCACTTTGTTCAATTGCTTTTTCATCAGATTTACTTATTACAGCCATTTTGAAGCCTTGACAGAGGTTTTGATCATCAAAGTCTTGACTTTCAGGGACTGTCTTGATTATTTTTGCTATTTCCGCGATTTTTTCCGAAACCATGCTTGCCCGGATGCTTTTAAAGTTACAGTCATCGCAGAATGTCAGATCAACAATGAAGCAACGTTCGCCTGCAATTTCAGCTTGTTTAACAACGTCCCTTTCAGTTTGGTTAAGCTCGATGATTTTGTTTCCAGTTGACGACCCATCAACATCTTTAGGTTCCTTAAGCTGAGCACTTTGCAGTAGAGTTTTTGTTGAGTGCAGTTTGTTTTTTAAAGGCCCAACTTCAATTTCACCCTCAATGTTACTCTGAATGTTATTGAGCCGTAATGATAGGGCATCTACGCACTCAAGAAGCACGCTAATAAGGTTGCTTGAGGGGTGATTGCCTTTTCGCATTTCGTCGAATACGTCTTCCATGCTATGGGTAAGTTCTTGAAAATCCTTGAAGCCCATCATGCCGGATGAACCCTTCAGCGTGTGGGCAGACCTGAAAAGCATGTTGATAACCTCTTGGTTTTCAGGTTCTTTTTCCAAAATCAACATAGACTTAGTTATTGAATCAATATGTTCCTTGGCCTCTTCTATGAATAACTGCCGATATTGATCATTGCCAAATGACATGCCCTTTATTCCTTGACCTATCTATGCATGAGCGAAATTACGGTCTGACACAACAATCTGTTATGAAGCTGTAATTTGTCAGAGTGCGTCTCTGTTTAGACACTCAAAGGCTTAGAAAGCATGTTGACAGTCGAAAAATTCAAAGGCTCACTTGACTTGCTAGGTTTTTGGTAAACTCTAACTTTATGGTCAACCGCCAAAAATTTTGCCGCTGGTTCACCGCTTAGGATTTCTGATTTTCCAGTAATCAAGTATCCCCCTTCTTTTAGGGCCCCGAAAAAGCTCATATGGATCTGTTGTTGGCTTTCTTTAGAGAAGTAAATCATCGTGTAGTTAATTGCCAGGTCATTTAGCAAATTTTTGAATTCTTCTGGATTATTTCTTAGGTAGACAACGTACTTGCCATAAGTGTTCGACCCCGTCGCCCTTAATCTAACTTCGAAGCGCCTTTTCAGATATTGCTCACGGTAGCCCGAACAATTTACGCCGGCTTTTTCAAGCAGCAGCCTTTTTATTTTTTGAAAAGACATCTTTTTCTAAGAAGTCTTGGAGTGCATCTTGTTTTTTCTGTTCTACCAATTATTTCTAAACCTCAAATTACCCGTTCATTTCGGGTTATTCACGCATCAATCAGAGTTTTCGATTTTTGGGTAAGCAGGTCTTTGAGTTCTCCGCTTGGGAAAATCATTAGCATACATTTTGCGTCGTCGCCTTGTCGTTTAAATCGGGTTTCAAAAAGCATAGCGTTTTCTGAAAGCATCGATTGTTTTATGAGGAAACCGTCGAGAATAGCGTTAAAAGTGTCAACGACGCTTTGAGGCGCAGTGGGGAGAAGGGTTATTTCGATGAAGTCTGAGATTGCAGTTAAGAATGATCCGATCACGATGTTTGCGAGCTCGTTTATTGCCGATGTTTCCATCGTTGGATCGAGTTCCTCAATTGAAGCAGCACATGTCATCATTACCGCAAGTTTTTTGGCTTCTGCTAATTCTATCGTTAATAAGATATCGCAACCATAGGTTTCTGTGAGTTGAAGGTAAATGCCCATTGTTGGCTCTTCGTGTTTGTTGTAAAACTTGGGGATTAAGTGTAATTGTATAGTATAGATTTTAGGTACATCAATTGATATCGGTTGCTGAAGCATATCGGACAAAGCTGTAGCTGCATGCCCAGCGCCTATGCTTCCAAGCTCCAGAAGAATCCCCATATCGATTTCCTGCTCCTCTTTAGACCTAAGGGAATCTTTGTTTGTTAATTTCTTCATTGCGCTATCGACTGTTTGATTTTTCATATTTCTTTTACCTCTCCGTTGAAAGTTCGGACGAGCGTCACGCCTGAAGCCACGTTGAAAGATATTTGTCTTCCATGCGAACCGCCTACATCTTCGCCTGTCAACCGTATCCTATGATCATCTAACGCTTTCTTAACCGCCTTGATGTTTTTGGCGCCAATCTCTAGGTGGTTTGCACCTAAGTTGGAAAACATGTTTGCGCCGCCAGCGATCTTAGCTGAAAGACGACTTTGTCTTCCGCTGAATTTGCTTATTCCATTCATAAGGGCTGGAACTGCAGTGTTGGCAAATTTTGATGGAAGAGGTTCGTTTTGGCCGTTAACGGAGTTTGGAAGCATTACGTGGGCTAATCCGCCAATTCTGTGCACTGGATCGTGGAGGCATATCGCTACGCATGATCCTACGCTTGTCAATAGTTCAGCTGGTTTGTATTCTATTTTCATATCTGCCATGTCTACTCGAACTTCCTCAACCTTAGGGTTTTCTTGAACTGAAATTGTAATTGGCGTTATCTCTTGCTGCAAAGCAAATAATGACTTGTATTCTAGTTTGTACCGTGTTTTTTCCCGCCCGATTTTGGGTTGATGCCACGAGGGAAGAAGAGCCAACTTGCTTTCCTCAACAGTATTTTGTGATTGCTTCGATTACTTTTTGCGGTTGAAACGGTTTTACAACAAAGTCTTTCGCGCCTGACTTAATCGCTTCAACAATTAGCGACTGCTGCCCCATTGAACTGCACATAATCACTTTTGCTGATGGCTGGCTTGCAACTATCTGTTTGAGGGCTTCTATGCCGTCTTTCGCTTTGGGTCCAGGAGGCATGATTATGTCCATTAGTACAAGGTCAGGTTTTGTCTGTTCAAATTTTGCTATTGCGTCGTCGCCGCTTGACGCTTCGGCTATTACCTCAAACCCTGCTTGCAGAACTATTTTTTTAAGTACGGCTCTCATGAATGAGGCATCGTCAACTATCATAATTGTGCCCATCACAGTCCATCTCTTTTTTTATCTTAAGATTTACGAAAACAATTATAAGCGTTGTGTAGTAAAACAACATATCAATACACAATATTAGGCAACAACAAAAAAACCGCCTTAATCGCTGGAAACATGTCGGAATAACTATTAATTCTTGAAACTTGTAAAATTTGTCTTTTGCGCTTTCACAGATAAGGGAAATGCCGTAAATTGATAATAAGGTAAATTCGCGGGAAGAAAAATCAAAATTCATAACACGATTTCTCTTCGCCTCATCGCACAGCTCATTGACAAGAGCAACCAGCCAACTACTCTTATTTTGGCAGTAGTGTCTGTTGAAGGTTTTCTGCAGTAAGCCGTTACACCAAAAAATTTACATATGAAAGAGACTTCCAAGTGGGCCGATGTTAAAGAATTTCGGATAAACTTTATTTAATCTTATTATTTTTCAACTTTTAGCTGCAAATTTTGTCTTTTAATATTCGGAATTCGATTTTGATTTTAAGTCTATTCGGACGTGGATTCTGAATTCATAAATGATTATAATAAAAACGAACAAAAAAAGCGACAAAATGGGTAAGGTAATTAAAAAATGGCAGAGGAAACACGAGATAAAAAGAATAAGGACTTAGAAAAGAAAATTCAATCTCTTGAAAAAGAGAGAAAAAATCTCTTAGAAGAAAACGAAAATCTAAGAAACGAACTTTGCACAACAATCCAAGAGGAGATTAATACTGCAAAAAATTTTTCGACCACAATAGACGAAACATTAATCCATGCTAACAGTGCAGTCAGTAGCGCAAGTAAGGTTGAAAAAACAGCCCTCAAGGTTGCCAACAATGCTGAAAGCGCAGCACAAGGGTCAGCCAAAGTCGCTGGCCTTGCCGGTGGGGCCGTAAACGCAGCCAACCAGATTTTAGGTGCAGCAAAAAATGTCGCTGAATCAGCTAACAAAGTCGCAAACAAAGCAGAAGGCGCAGCAGAAGCAGCATCAAAAGTAGCTAACATGGCTGAAGGCGCAAAGGGAGCAGCGACAAAAATGGTGAGCTTGGCTACTGGAGCAGTAGAGATAGCCGCAAAAGTGGGAGCAAGCGCAATGAATGCTAAAAATGTCGCATCCAACGTTGCCTCTACTGCACAAGGGGCAGTTCAATCGGCCACTAATGTTGCAGAAATGGGTAAACAAGCGGCTGATGTTTCCTCACAAATGTCACAAGGCATGCAACAAGTCAGTACCGCAGCACAACAGGTATCTATTGGCTCACAAAAGCTTGCTGATTTGTCTCAGAACGCTGCCAAAAGCACGGAGTCACTAAAGAAAGTCATGGATGAGGCAGGACAAATTGCGCGGGATGCTTCGAATGTAACTAATGAAGCATTAAAAAGCGCAAATGAAGCTAAAACTAAGGGCCGAGCAGGAATAGCCGCAATAGCAACAATGAAAAACGACATAACCAGCGTGGCCGATGCAGTAGTTTCGATGGTTGGTTCAATCGAGCAGGTTGGCGGCATGGCAAGTTCAGTTTCTGACATTGCAAGCCAAACAAACATGCTTGCATTGAATGCGGCAATTGAAGCCGCCAGAGCAGGCGAGGCAGGAAGAGGCTTTGCAGTCGTTGCTGACGCAGTAAAAGGATTAGCAGGTCAATCAAAAGGCGCTGCAGGTTCAGCCATAAGCCTTGTAAAAGAAATAAAGGATTCAGGTTCCAAAACAAGCGAAATTGCCAGGCAATCGCAGAAAGGCGCAAATGAAGGTGCCCAAGTAGTTCAAGGAGCAATACAAGAAACCGAAAATATCTCGAAAATAATGCAAGAAATGTCCGGCAAAGTCAGTACACTTACAAATGGAGTCGAAAAAGGACTTGAAGTCATAGATACCGTAATGAAAGTGATTCAAGACGTTTCCGCAATAGCTCAGGAAAGCTCATCATCAGCGGAAGAATCTTCGTCAGCAGTCGAGGAACAAGCAGCCACTTCAGTGCAGATTACAGAAATAGCTAAAAACATTTCTGAAGGTGTCAAAACGTTCGCTGAGGTTGTTCAGAACGTAATTGCAGAAAGCACTGGAATAGCTAAAGCTGCCGAGGGCGTTATCGTCGACGCGACCAATGTAGAAAAATCTGCTAAAGAAGTGATTTCTGAGGCTGAAAACGTGGCAAAAGCAGCTACCATCGCAGTAGGCGATGCAACAGACGTGGCAAAAGTAGCCCAGCAAGTGACGTCTGAAGTCATAGAAGTTGGAAAAGTGGCAGGCGAAGTTGGTATAGCAGCAGAAGGATTGGCTACGGCAGCTGCAGATGCAATAATAGTGTCAAAAAACGCTGAGAAAACGGCCATAGAAGTAAAAACAGATGCTGAAAGTGTTGCTAAAGTTGCTAAGCAAGTCACCTCAGACGCAATAGAAATTTCAAAAACAGCTGGACAGATAAAGAGCGATTTACAGAAACTAATCGAAAAAAGGACCCGCACGATTGAAGAAATCAAAAGCAAACGGGAAAGGAAAAACAAAGTGGAGGCAGAGTAATTCTCTGTCTTTTTCCCTTGACCATAGCCAAAAGACTTCAAATGGAAACATAAAGACAAGGTGTGAAAAATGACAAGTATTGACAACCAGAAAAGCTCGCGAGAAGAGGTACAGATGCTGACATTTATGCTTGACAACGTATCTTACGGCGTTAATGTTCATCAAGTACGTGAAGTCAAAAACTTCGAGGGTGTTACACCCGTACCATATGCACCATCTTACGTCAAGGGTGTGACCAACCTCCGAGGAGAAATCATTCCCGTAATAGACTTGAGAAAGCGTTTTGGATTCGAAACCAAAACGTGCGTTGATGACGCTGGAATTATGGTGATAGTTCAAGACCTGCATCCAATAGGAGTGATGGTTGATTCAGTCATGGAAGTTCTGACGCTACCAAAAAAAGACATTGAATCAAACCTTGACAATTTGAGTACGAACAGATCGGAAGCAGTACTAGGTGTGGCTAAACACGACAAAGACCTGATAATCCTTCTCGACTTGATGAAAGTCGTTGCGAAAAAGGACATCGAAAACCTGGAACCTAACCATAAAGGCTTCCAAGTTCAAACAGAGAATCCGCAGAAAGCGCAAGCAACAACCTAAACGCCTCTTTTTTTAGAGGCATACCGTTTTCCGATAAAATTGCAGAGGCGGCTAAAGTTGAGTTACACGTATCAAGAGCTAAGGGACAAGAAATGCGTCTCACAAAAACATGATTTCCTTTCAAACTTTAGCTTTCCCGCTTCAAATTGCATGACGCAAAATAGTTCGTTTTTCAACATATTTTGGAGCCGTTGAATTGGGTTTTATTGATTATGCTTGGTCAGTTTCCGTGCAAAAGGATAACACCAAAGTGAAAATACTTCAAGACACCGAGTTAGATCAGCCTACTTTGCAAATTGACAATTTCGGGTTCACCATTAAGCTTCCGACTTTTCGCATTTTGGATGATGGAGATGTTTCGTTTCTTGGACACAAATTTGCAGGTAACAATGAAGGCAAATC
Source organism: Candidatus Bathyarchaeota archaeon (assembly GCA_963780185.1). Lineage (GTDB taxonomy): Archaea > Thermoproteota > Bathyarchaeia > Bathyarchaeales > Bathycorpusculaceae > Bathycorpusculum. Next base: position 923,256 of record CAWABA010000006.1, read on the forward strand.
AAAAGTCGGACGATTATTTCGAGCAGCCGTTCTGCATTTGACAACCCATACATTGGTACCTTTTCAAAAAGAAAAAATCGCGCCCAACGAATCAGACTCGATAGTTGAAGCGTTCGCCAAATCGCTGATTAATGACACCTACGTCAACGCCTACATTCAGGCTTGGTATCCTGACAGGCTATTCGATATTTCTTATGCAAATGCGTTGGCTTACCAAAAAATAAAATCTTCAGAGCGAATTTTCACATCTTCGACAAGACTTATGACGGCTCTGCTGACGAAACTTAACATAGGATTGATTAAAAATTCTCCGGGCATAGAAGAAGAGCAAACGGCAAATCAATTATTCAGCGACCTGACAGTCTCTTAAAGAAACTTTTTTGGGTTCGATGGCTGGTGAACAAATCAATCTAGAAGAGTTATTTGACGAAAAAGTAAAAAGTATAAAGGGTTTGCTTGAGCCTTTTGGCCCCTTCTTGGAGTCGCCGTCATTTAGACACACTGAAAGTAACGGTCTCTGCAGCATCTACAGCGAAGTTGAAACTTGTAATGAAGATTTTGAAAGCCTATTTGTTCAGTCCCTGATGAGTTTGGGCGGCACTGTACCTACCGTAGATAATATCGATCAATGTTGGAGACCCGAGCAGGAAGTAGAATCCCTGCAGGCATTTAACTCTGACAATTTTCAAAAGTTACGTGAAGAAAAAATCCTTGCAAAAATGGCGCCTTACGTGGCGTTAACCAGACTCAAGGGCGTATCTATTCCACCAGAAGATTACACTCAATATCTAAGAGCAAGAAATTTGATTCAGGGGGCAAGTCGGCGGCTTCTCGACATTCTTAGGTCAGCTTTCAATTATCTTGATGAGGATCCAAGGCAAGAAATGGGTCAACTGGATTTAGCTGCGGTTATTCAATCTTTGGCAAGTAACAAGCCGGCGACAGACGTGTTTGTTTTGGACGAGTACCTTAAGCCAAATTTCGCTTGGTCACTAATCTTCGACGTAAGCAACAGCATGCAAGTGAAAGGCGAATACGGCCGCGCGTTAGCGATTGCTGTGGCTGAAGCCGCAAAAGAGTTAATGACTGACCCGACGTCATGGACATTTTTCGCTTTCAACGACAAACTCCACATCTTAAAGGACAGCACGGAGTCTTATTCGAAGCGGGTTAGAGCGAGAATAGGGGGACTAAAATTTGAAGGGCTCACGTATATTGCCGACGCGGTTCAGGTTGCGGGAAAAATGCTTGCTAAAAGGTTTGAAGAACAACGTTGCCTCATAATTATTTCAGACGGCTGGCCATATGGATACGCTAACATGCCGATGGCGCTCAAGGAAGTTGTGGATGAGATGACGAGAAAAGGAGTTATTGTGATTCGGAATCGGCGTGGAAACAAACAGAATGGGTAACTTCTTCCACCTGCATACCTCAATTTACACGCAAAAAGACCTCATCAACAAATTCGGGTCAACATACGTCAACGCTTCCCAAAAAGCACTTGAAACATAAACTTAAAGAAGAATCCCAGCGGTTTTCCGTGCTTTTAGGCTGTTTCTTCGCAAATCTTAAATCCTTCCTGACCTGTTAACGTTTTCAGCAGAGGGGTGTTTCGGTTGAGTGCACTTGAAATATTAGCCATAGTATTACCAATAGTTGTTATTTTCATAGTTATTTATGCGCTTGTTTTGTCGATCCGTATTGTCAGACCCATAGACAAGGGTTTGGTGGAGCGTTTCGGCAAGTACCACCGTTTTGTCGAGGGAGGAATCACCTTTCTTTTTCCGTTCATAGACCGCATCATAAAAGTGAACATTACTGAACGTATGTCGCCTGTTCAGCGCCAGGATGTCATTACAAAAGACAAGGTTTTCATGGGTGTAGATGCAGTTGTCTTCTACAGAATCAAGCCCGACGAAACCTCCGTGAAGGCTTCACAGTACAACGTGGCCAACTTCGCCGCACAAATAGACACACTCGCCCGCACCGTTCTAAGAGACATCATCGGCGGCATGGATATGGCGATCGCAAACACTTCCAGACCCATAATTAACACCAGCCTCAAAATGGCGTTGGATCAGCAAACGGAAATGTGGGGTATCGAGATTGTTCGGGCTGAAATCAAGGATTTAGAGCCGCCAAGGGAACTTATCGTATCCATGGAATCCGTTCTTAAAGCAGATAACGAGCGGCAAGCGGCTGAGAAAACTGCAATAGCCCAAGCTACCTTAGCCAGCGGAGAAAAAAACGCTGCAATTCAAGTGGCAGAGGGACAGAAGCAGGCGGCTATTCTTCAGTCTGAAGGTCAAAAGACGGCGACGGTGACGATAGCTGAAGGAGACGCCCAAGCGACCAAACTGCGCAACGAAGCATTAACAACTTACTTCAAGGACAACGCCGTCGTCTTCAAGCAACTGGAAACCATCGTCGCTTCGCTTCAGAACAACACAAAGATTATTGTTCCCGAAGGCAAAGCAATATCGCTGATTCTAAATGAACAAGAAAACCTTGCAAAAGCAACCTTCATCCCAGTGACGATGCCGCAGCAACAGAAAAACACGAAGCAAATGCAGTAAGCTTCAAGAAATCTGAGAAGTCCACCCCTTTCTTGAGGGTGAAACCTTTTTGAAAGACTAACGGAAAAAAAACTTCCGCCAATTGTGAAATGTGCACCAAAGGTTGGCTAAGGAGTACTCTCATGTTTTCTGAGATTGATTAAAAAAAACAAAAAAAGAAAAGAGATTTTGTTTGGATTTTTGTTTTCAGCTTATGCGTGTTTTCTTGTGACGAGCAATGCGAGCACTGCGCCGATTATGACGATGACGATGATGATGGCGACGATTCCGTATTCGACTGTGCTGTTTGATGCTAAGTTGGTGGCTGCTGTTGGTGCTGGTGTTGCTGATGTTGGTGGCAATCCTGCGTAGAACATTGTTGAGGTCGATGTTGGATAGTATCCGTGTGTGCCTGCGAAGACTGCGTAGACGGTGTAGTTGCCGGAAATGTCTGGTGTCCATGTTAGACCCCAGTCGCCTAATGCGTTGGATGTTGTTGTGCCGATTGATCGGTAGTTGTTGTTGCTGTCTAAGACGTAGACGTTGATTGGTACGCCTGTCAGGTTGCTTGGCAGTGGCTGCTGCTCATAAGCTGCTTCCATCAATCCGGACATGCTAGCGTCTGAAACGCATGGCAAACCGTTCGGGAAGTTCTTTGCGACCGCTGATTGCGAAGCTCCTGGAGAGACGTCTGTGATGGTTCCTGTTATGGTTATTGGTGTCTTTGTTGTTACGCCGATTTGAGGTGCGCTGATGGTTATCTTGCTTGGTCCTTGTGCGTATGCGTAGACCTGGCCGTCGTAGCTGTTGAATGTTGTCATGACGCCGTATGCGACTGCTGTTGATGTATCGTCAAAGCCCAAGTTGCTCCAGACTAGTTGCCCTGTATTGGCGTTCAATGCTACTTCTAAGGCTCCGTGTAGCAGCGGTGGGTTGTATTCGTGTCCTTCAGAGAGGTAAAGGATTGTGTCTGCGCCTTGGCCTGCTAGGGCTTCATCTGAGAAGACCCAGAGGGGGTAGGTTCCGTATGGAGATTCTGTGCCTGCGGGCCCGTTAATCTGGTATGTGCTCCAGTCCCAGATTATGTTGCCGTTGGTCATGTTGACAGCCCATACATCCCCGCCTAAACCCCAGATGTAGAGGACTCCAGTTGTTGAGTCAGGGTTAGTTGTGAGGCCGTAAGAGTCGTATTGGTTCGGCATTTGGCCGTCAGACATTTTCACGTTGAGGTTGGTTGTCCAGATTTGTTTGCCTGTGTCCAGCGAGTATCCAGCGAGCTCGTATGAAGCATAGTTAGCTTCGCAGTAGATTCCGTCGCAGCCTGCGGGTGTGTTGCTGATTCTTGTGTAGGCTGGGTTAAAGATGCCACCAGTTCTGTTCGTTATCCACATCAACGCGCCTGTGTTTGCATTATATCCTGCTTCTACTAGAAAGCCTTCTTGCTCTCCGACTGAAGTGAAGCCTGATTGTAAGATTATGGTGTTGCCAAACCAGTCGATTCCTGCGACGAGTCCTGAGCCGAGTCCTTGCACGAGTTGGCCGTTAAGCATTGCATTTTCAAGAACAGCCCATTGTAGTCCGCGGTTAAAGTCGAATGTGGAGCCTAGTGGAACCGTCCAGTCGAATAAGCCGCCTAAAGCTGACATTGGGCCAGATCCTGCAGAGCCTGATGCAATGATTGCTTGTGTGAAATTGTACATTTCTATTACTTCTGGTCCGTTGGCTGCAGTGTTGAAGGTTACTGGGTTGTATTGGACGAAGCCGCTGTCAGTCCAAACTGGAATGTTCACGGTCAGTGTAGGATTGACGGTGGATGGTCCGAATGGTCCAAAAGGTTGGCTCACGTTCTGGGCCAAAGCGTATCCGATTAGGTTTCCGTTGGAATCCGCACCGAACAGACTGAACGCAGGAACGTTTGTAACAGTTGCGACCTGTTGACCTGTCAAAGCGTCGTATATAGTCCACGCGTTTGGGCTGGAGAATAAGCCGCCTCCGTTTTGTGCGACGAGGTATGGGCCGACACATCCGTATTGGTCAATTGTCGGGAAGTTGATTATCATGCCGCATTTCAATGTAAGTGTAGTGTTGATTAACCACAGGGTTTGTCCAGTGTATAGATTGAAAGCCATGATTCCTTGCGTGCTACCTGTTTGGGTTGTGTACCAGTTTGAGTATTCTATTCCGTCCATGATAACTGGTGCGTACTTGGGGTCGTACTGTGAGGTTGTCCAGTAGCTGCTGGATTGTTCGTTGTTGCCGTAGGGTCCTCCTGCTACTCCGCCGACACACCAGGGTTTTGTCCAGAGGATGTGTGCTGAGGCAGGTGCTTGTGTGTATGGGTTATAGTTGCCAGTCGCATTGTATCCGCCAGTTGCGGCAAATGTGTTTGGTACATATCCCATCCATGGTCCTGATATGGACGCCCAGAGTTGGACGTTTTCAGAGTTAACTGGTGCTTCCCAGTAGTTTGTTGGGAGTGGTGTGTCTGGTAATCCGCCTCTCGGTGTTTGGGTCACAACAAGGATTGCTGGTTGACTTACGCTGGGTTCGTTGTAGTATTGCTGATTTGGAGCTGCGAATTGCTGTCCGCCGTATTTCAGTTGGAACGTGTAGTTGCCTATTGCCGTCGGTGTGTAAGTAGTATATGTGCCGCCAGTTGTGTCGCCTACGAATGTTCCTAGCGACGTTTGTGTTCCACCTGGAGGGGTCACGTAAACGGTCATGTTCACAGGGTCTTGTTCAGCGAATAATGGTACGGCTAGCCAGAAGTTAACTGTCACGGTTTGTCCGACACCGCATGGATTAGGTGCAACGTTGCAGAAAGCGATTGTTGGAACTAAGATGCTGCCTGCTGTTTGCCCATGTGTCATTACGATTGTGCCGCCGATCACTGTTATCATTAGCACTGACATTACTAGAGCTGCTAATTTATTTTTCAATAATTTCATTTTCTTTTTCCCCTTATTTTGTTTTTGTCAAGCAACAGATAATACGTTTGCTCAACGAGTTCTCAATTGTTGAGGTAGGTATTTAAAACTTACGCGAAACCTCCACTAAAGGTCTGTTTTTTGAAGCTTTTCCCCAGTTTCACTGCACATTTGTTCCATAAGACACACAAATGCTTCACGTTTACATGGAGTTTTAGCACATTTTCCTGCAATAAATCTTCCAGAAACTGGTTGTTTTGCGTGGTTTGCATCCAACATGGTTCGGCAAGGATTTGGTTGGAGGAAAAAACGAAGAAATGGTTGTGCATCGACTCCTGATGTCACCAGGGCGAAATAAGAACTTGAAGAAACAGAGCGTTGTCTCGCTTAATGTTTGTTTAAAATTAAAAAAAATAAAAAAAGGAAATGGTTTTGTTTTTGTCTTTTCAGCTTATGGGTGTTTTCTTGTGACGAGTAATGCGAGGACTGCGCCGATTATGACGATGACGATGATGATTGCGATGCCTAGGTATTCAAGTGTGGCTTGTGTTGCTACGTTGCTTATTGGGGTTGCTGTTGGCGCAATTGTTGCTGTTGGTTCGCCTACGTACATGTGTGCTGTGGCTGATGATCCGTAGTAGCCGTTTGTTCCTGCGAAGACTGCGTAGACTGTGTAGTTGCCTGAGATGTCTGGACACCATGTTACGCCGTATGTTCCGCTTGCGTCTGATGTTGTTGATGCGATTGCGCGGTAGTTATTGTTGCTGTCCAAGACATAGATGCTGACTGGTACACCTGTGAGGTTGCTTGGCATTGGCTGCTGCTCGTAAGCGGCTTCCATCAATCCGGACATGCTAGCGTCTGAAACGCATGGCAGACCATTCGGGAAGTTTGCTGCGACTGCTGGTTGTGATGCGCCTGCGCATATGTCTGTGACTGTGCCACTGATGGTTATGGGTGTCTTTGTGGTTATGCCGAGTGAAGGTACGTTTATTGTGGTTTTGCTTGGTCCTTGTGCGTATGCGTAGATTTGTCCGTCGTATGCGTTGAAGGTCGTCATAACGCCGTACGCGACTGCTGTGCCTGTGTCATCAAAGCCTAAGTTGCTCCAGAGTAGCTCTCCAGTGTTACCGTCGAAGGCTAATTCGTGTGCTCCGTGGAACAGCGGTGGGTCGTATTCGTGTCCTTCAGAGAGGTACAGAACTGTGTTAGAGCCTTGTCCTGCTAATGCTTCGTCAGAGAAGACCCAGATTGGATAGATACCGTATGGAGATTCAGTGCCTGCTGGACCGTGAAGCTGATAGGTACTCCAAGACCACATAATGTTGCCGTTGGTTATGTTTAGTGCCCATACGTCGCCTCCTAAAGCCCAGACGTAGAGAACGCCTGTGGTTGCATCTGGTACGGTTTCGAAGTCAAACGAGTCATATGGGTTCGGCAGGTTGCCATCAGCCATTGGAACGTTGAGGTTGCTTGTCCAAACGGATTTTCCTGTGTCGACATTAAAGCCTTCAGCAACATATGAGTTCTGGTTGATTTCCACGTAAATTCCATGGGATAATGATGGTGTGTTGCTCAGTCTGGTGTACGACGGGTTAAGCATAGGTGCGTCAGCGCTTGTACGGTTAACGATCCATTGACAGCCTCCGTTTGCTGTGCTGAAGCCTGCTTCTACTTGGTAGCCTTTTTGCTCAGCGACTGAGACGGTTCCAGTTGTGATGACGATGGTGTTTTGACCCCATGCAGAATATCCGTAGCTGCCTAATGTTACAGACACGTATGCGCCGTTAATGGTTGCATTCATCGGGTTTTCCCACATGAGTCCGTTCTTCCAGACGTATACGGTATTCAGGCCGATGCCCCAGTCCATGCCGAGGCTTGAGCTGATGCATTTTGTTAAGTTCCAAAAGTACATGCTTGGGTTAGTCGAGTTCACGGTGTAAAGGGTGCTTCCAACGTACATTGATCCTGTGGTGGTGTTTGTGCCGTAGCCGATGATGTTTCCGCGTGCATCTTCACCAAAGAATGTTGGTACAGTGCCGTTGACGATGCTGGCGAGGTATTGTCCTGTTAGGGCATCAAAGATGTTGATTGAGGTTCCACTGTTGTGCCAGGTTGGGAATAATCCGCCTGTTTGTGAAGCAGGCATGTTGCCGGTGGTGAGGATGTATGGACCGCAGACGCCGTATTGGTTGATGTTTTCGAAATCAGTGACCATTCCGCATCTAAGAATGGTGGTGGTGTTCATTACCCAGTCTGTTGCTCCTGTGTACAGGTCGATGCACATGATTCCTTGCAAGCTGCTTGTCCCGGTTGTGTACCAAGTTGAGTATTCTCTTCCATCGATGATGATTGGTGCATATTTGGGGTTATACTGTGATGTTGTCCAGTAGCTGCTGAATTGTTCACTGCCGCCAAGTTCTCCGCCTGCTACTCCTCCGACACACCACTCCTTTGTCCAGAGGATGTGGGCGCTCTTTGGCGTAGCGGTGTATGGGTTATAGTTGCCTGTGAAGTTGTAGCCGCCTGTTGCTGCGAATGTGTTTGCTGAGTAGCCTAGCCATGATCCCGTTAGTTGGGACCAGAGTTGGACGTTTTGAGCGTTTACTGGTGTCTGCCAGTAGGTTGTTGGAAACGGAGTATCTGGTAATCCGCCTCTTGGTGTGTTTGTCACGATGAGTGTGGTCTTTTCACTTGTGCTGCCTTGGTTGTAGTATACTTTGTTGGTTCCTGTATATTGTTGCCCACCATAAACCATCCAGAATGTGTAGTTGCCGTCTGCTGCAGGTGTGTATGTTGTCCATGTTCCACCAGTGGTGTCTGCTGTGAAGTTACCTAAAGAGGACGTCACGCCCGCTGGGGTTGTGACATAGACTTGTAGGCCTACTGGGTGTTCGCTGTCAAACATGGGGTCTGCGAGCCAGAAGCCTACTGTGACTTGTTGTCCGACTCCGCATGGGTTAGGTGCAATGTTGCAGTAAGCAATTGTAGGGACGATGACACTGCCTGTTGTTTGTGCACGTGCGTTTGGGATAAGCATAGATGAGCCGCTGATGATCATTATCATTACAATCGAAATGGCTATAGCTGCAATTTTATTTTTTGTGTGATTCATTTTTCTCTTTTCTTCCTTAATTTTGTTTTAGTTTTTTGATTGAACAACAAGCTTTTAAGCTGTTGTACAATCAGCTCTCTTTTGCCACGGCTGAGTATTTAAGATTTGCGTGGAACCGACTTTGAGCATTTACACACTTAACACCCAAAACATTTCGCTTTAAACGAAAAACGGATCCGGCGGAAGATGCCTAAGCTCAGAAAATAAGGTATGGCTCCCGAGTTACCCGCGAGTTACAACTCGATTGCAAGTCAATAGTTGCCAAAATCAAACGGAAATGGCTAAGTTTTCGCCTAAACGGGCTGCTGTTGCGAAATACAGTGAATTGCTCCGAACCCGCATATCAGGTCAACACAGTTTACCCCAACAACGTTTCTTTTCGGAAAAAGATTCTGAAGAATAGATGTTGCAGCTTTATCATTTTCACTTTCAAAAGTCGGGACCAAAACCGTGCGGTTGCCTATGTAAAAGTTGGTGTAGCTTGCGGGCAGCCTTTTCCCTTCGTAGGCGATGTTTCCCGGCATCGGCAACTTTATGACTTCAAGTTTTCTGCCGTCCTGGTCGGTTGATTGGCACAGTAACTCGTAGTTTTTTCTTAGAGCTTCGCTGTTTTCGTCGTCTCTGTCGTCGTAGCCGCACACGACTGTGGTTGGGTTCACGAACCGCGCTAAGTCGTCGACGTGCCCGTCGGTGTCGTCTCCGGCGATGCCGTTCTTCAACCAGATGATATGGATAACGCCCAAATAGTCTTTTAGGAACTTCTCGATTTCTTCCTTTTTGAGGCAAGCGTTCCTGTTCTTGTTTAAAAGGCATTGCTCAGTGGTGAGAAGAGTTCCTTTCCCGTTAACGTCGATGGAGCCGCCTTCCAGAACGATGCCGGGTTCAAAACACCGCAGCCGCATCACTTTGTTCATTTCATGCGGAATCTGCGCGTCTTTCATGAGTTCCTCGTATTTTTCTCCCCAAGAATTGAAAGCCCAATGCACCATCGCCAAATCTGCATGTTGCTTAACGAAGATGGGACCGTAGTCGCGAAACCACACGTCAGCGTAGCCAAACTCAAAAAATCTTATCCGCTTCAAATCAACGTTGCGGCTTTGAAGTAGCGATGTTACTTTTTTCTTCATGCCCGCGTTTCTGACAAAAAGATTCACGTACTCATCCTTATGCAATAAGCTGATGATTTGAACAAATGTTTCTTCAACTTTCTCAACGCCGGATGTGAAGGTTGTTGGGTCATGTGGCCAAGCAAGCCAGATTGCCTCATGCTTAGACCATTCAGCAGGCATGCAGTACCCAAGTTCACGCGGGGTCTCTTCCTTGGCAGTTTTCATTGAATCCATTGACTTATGTGTCCTCCACGAGCGCTCGGTAAGTGTCAGGTCGCCGATTTCGAAGGAAACCCCAACCCTCCTGAATCTGCTTGTTTTTTGCAAGATCCACCTTAACAACCAAAGTTTCCTCTTCCACGCTGCTTCCTTCCTTAAGCACCGTGCCAAAAGAGTCGCATACGAATGAGCCGCCCCAAAACTTGAGTTGCCCTTCCGCACCTACACGATTCACGGCGGCAACGTGGATTCCGTTGGCTATGGCGTGTGCACGCTGCACTGTTTTCCAAGCATCATGCCAGTCTCCGTCAGATGAGACCTCACCTTGAATTGTGCCGATCGCTGTCGGGTAAAAGAGGATTTCTGCACCCTTCAAAGCGTCGATTCTTGCAGGTTCAGGAAACCATTGGTCATAGCAGATTAGCACGCCTACACGGGCGTAACGGGTTCTGAAGACAAGGTAGCCCGTGTCGCCTGGTTCAAAAAAGTTTTTTTCGTAAAACAGAGGGTCATAGGGCACATGCATCTTGCGGTAGAGACCCAAGTTTTTGCCGTCTGCATCGATGACGACGGCTGAATTGTAGTATTTCCCGTTTGAAGCCTTTTCAAAAATCGGCGCTATTATGACTACGCGGTTCTTCTTCGCCAACGCCGAAAAGGTTTTTGTGGTTTCTCCGGGGACAGTCTCAGCCAAGTCGTTTACGTCCCCTTTTTCTGTTTGCGGAAAATATCTTGTTCTGTAAAGTTCTTGCAGACAGATTATTTGAGCGCCTTTCCTTGATGCCTGCTCGATTCTTTCAACGGTCTTCCTCATGTTGTCGGCTACGTCGTCTGAAACGGAGGTTTGAACTAGCCCAACTTTAACGATTTTTCTGGCATCCTGCGGCTGAGAAGCGCTCGAAGCTGTAACCACCCTTTTTCTTAATCGCAAATATGTAAGTTTTGAAGGTAATAACTTTTCTGAAATAAGAACAGAAAAAACCCGTCACATCAAGATTTTCTTTTACCTGAGCAAGAACACGAAGTTTCCTTAAGTCCAAATTCGCAAGAATTATCCGCAAATTTGATGGAAAATTGACGAGAAGGGGTTTTTGTATGTCCAAAGGCTAGGCTAAATGATTCAAATTAGGCTGCACTCGCGCAAGTACCGTCAAAGTGTATCGTCTTTCCGTATATGCTTCACCCACCTATCGGGTACCCTTGCGCAAACACAAAAAAGGCATAAACCAGAATATGTCATTGTGGGTCTTGTGATTCACGCAGGCGGCGCAGTATTCTACAGTCATTCGGCAAAAAACCCGCAGAAAAAGCCAGCAAACTAGGCCTTCCTTGTTTGCTTGAGCACGTAATCAAAATACTTTTCAATTGTCCCTTCAGAGACCCATTCAGCGCGAAGCCGCGTCTTCTTCTCAGCCCTACGCAACTCCGAAAGCATCATGCGGTTGAGGTCTTTGGCGCATTCGCCTTTGAATTCAGCGGTCACATCGAACCCGTCGCCGGTTGGTTTCAAGCTCCCGTCTCTGCCAACCAGTCGTTCTAAAACAGGTTTTATAGCTGCTGGGTTGGCGCTGCTTACGTTTGCAGTGAGCTTTATTTTTTTCTCAGGCATAAAAGTCAATCCTTGCGTTAGGGTCCAGGGCTTGTATGTTTCAAAAAAATTAGCCTAAAATGTTTAAAATTGTGGTTATTTTTTGTGTCTTTTGATTCTTTCTTGTCGCTGAGTCTTCTTGCGCCAATCTTTCTTTCGCTGGGTTGTAACGGTGAATTTTCCGCCTTGCCGTGGCATCTGCTCTACTTTGCGGTAACGTGAAATGTTTACGTAGAATGTTTCAAGGTCTATTTTATTTGATTTTAAGTCTTCAAGGTTTTGGTTTAATTCTTTTCTGGCATCGTCGCCTGCTTGGTCAAAGGTTTCGGAGTAAACAAGGTATGCGGCGTGGAACTGGAAGCTGGAGGGGTCGTCGATTAAAAGTTTCTCTGTTTGGGGTTGGTTGCTGGTTTGGTTCGTTTGGTTCTTCAGTCATGTAATTCAGCTTTAATGATGAGAAATGTTGTTTTTCCCTCTTTTAAATTTATGCCACACCAAAAGGCTATGTTTCTAACTCAATTAATCGGGCTCTGATTTTTTAGCGTCCTTCTCCAGCTGCTCAGGAGCCTGCAGGTCGATTTCGCGTCTGAACTGGTTTTGCGGCGTCATAGGAATAACATGGACGTGCAGGTGAAATACGACTTGACCAGCGTCTTTCCCGTTGTTCTGCACTATCCTGATGGCGTCATTGCCCATTGCCTCGTTTACCGCTTGAGCCACCCTCTTAGCTATCTTAAACAGGTAAGCAGCTTCCTCCTCTGGGATTTCGTAGATGTTAACATAGTGTTTTTTGGGTACGACAAGAGCGTGCCCCTCGTTCACTGGGCGGTTGCTTAGAAAAGCAGCCACCCGCTCATCCTCATAGACAACGCTTGCAGGTGCCTTTCTTTGGATTATTTGGCAGAACACACAGCTGGATTGAGACATATTCATACCTTTCAGCGGTTTAAAAGTAGGGTTAGCTTTAATAGAATTTCTGTGGCGTATTTCTTTATGGATACTTTAGTTGATGATGTCGGAAGCTTTCCCCTGGCTCAGAACGTGAGTAAGGAGGCTTTTAGCGAAGCTTATCGGCTGGCAAGAGTCGCGGCAATCAACGGCAGAAACCCCAGAGCCGACGCTTTTTCGGAGCAGAATTTTGCACGGTAGTGCTTGACTCTTTCAGGTTAAAGCTTGCGTCGGGATTAGACGTTGCTAATTTTCCTCAGCAGTACGATGGTTTGCGGCAGATTGGAGACGTTTTGCATGAGGCAATGGAGAAGGGTTCTTTTCTTGTAGATGAGAAAGAGGCGGTATTGCCTGAAGTGTACCTGATCAATCAGGAAGCCAAGGCGCTCAGCGAGGAATTCGGCAGAAAGATCCAGTTAAGAGTCTCTATTTTTGGTCCCCTTGAACAGTATCTGCATGAAGTCGGAAACACGGCTTATCAAGATGTGTTGGAGGGTTTAGCTGGGACGATTCAGCGGTTCGCGAAAAATAGCGTTTTAAACAGCAAGTACATCGAGACGACGGTGGTTTCGATTGATGAGCCAAGCTTCGGCTTCAACAACATCCAAGCCCCATCAGATGTTGTTTGTGGATTGCTGGAAAAAGCCTTCGACTTCGGGGGGGCGGTTCGACAAATCCATCTTCATTCGGCGGCGGGAATCCATGACTTGCTTTGCGTAAAAAACCTCGACGTGCTCTCGTTTGAATATGCGGCTTCGCCGAAAAACATCGATGCAGTTCCTAAAAGCATGCTTGAAACGGTTTGATAAGCAAATTCGGGTAGGCATCGCCCGAACAGACATCGACGGCATTTTGGCTGAGCTTTACGAGAAAGGCGTCGCGAAGCCTTCAGCCGGGCAGATGGTTGAGCCGGAGGAAACAATAAAGAAAAGGTTCAGGGTTGCTAAAGAAAAGTATGGGGAGCGGATGACGTTTACGGGTCCTGACTGCGGTTTAGGAGGCTGGCCCAGCCAAGAGGCAGCCGCGCTGTTGCTTAAACGCACGGTTAAGGCAGTTAGAGCCGCTCAATAATTATTCTTGCGTTGTCGGCGGCTGTTCGGAAGACCGCTGTTGGGTTCTTGTTGTAGGTGGTCTTGTCTTTGCGTGTTCCTGTTGTGCTGTGGTTAGGTCTTTGAAGCCGTATGTTCCGATGGGCGGCCAACCTGCCTCTGGCATAGATGCTGGTATCAGCATTATGGTGTTTGTTTGCGATTGTTGTCCTAATTCGTAGAGGATGTTCATCCACCTAAGTCTTAGTCCGTCTGGGCTTGCCTCATAGGCTTTTGCTGCTTCAATCATTTTTTGTGACGCTTCAAACTCGGCTGTCGCTAAGGTTACTCTTGCCAGGCGTTCCCGTTCTGCTTGTGCTTGACGACTCATTGCGTCTTGCAGGTTACCTGGGATTATAACGTCTCTGACTTCGACTGCGGTAACTTTGATACCCCATGATTCTGTTTTTTCGTCTATGATTTCGCGTAGTTTAGCTCCGACTTTTTCGCGTTCTGCGAGTAGTTCGTTTAGGCTTTGTTTGCCGATGACTTCTCGCAGTGTGGTTTGTGAGGCGAGTTGTGTTGCTTGGTAGTAGTTTTCTACTTGAAGGACTGCTTTTTCCAGGTCAACGGGTTTCATGTAGAGTACGGAGTCGACGTTTACTGGGACGTTGTCTTTAGTTAGGGTTGATTCGGTTCGGAACTGTATGGTGTCGAGTCGGGTTGAGATTTTGAGGGGAGCGCGGTCGATTATGGGGACAAGGTAGATTATTCCTGGTCCTTTTAAGCCGATGTAGCGTCCTAGACGCAGCACAGGCATTCTTTCCCATTCCTTCAGCACACGTATCCCGCTTAGCAGGAAGATTATCACGATGAAAACAATGAAGCCTATTAGGCCGATTAAAAGTGGATCCATCTTTTTCAAACCTCAACTAAGCTATTCAGCGCTTTACAGAATTAAGCTTTTTGCTCGGCTGCTTTAACCACAAGCGTTAAGCCATCCATGGCGATGACCTGCACGGTTTGTCCTGCGGCGATGGTTGCTTCTTGTGCGGTGGCTTCCCAGAACTCGCTCATAACGCGGACTTCGCCTCTGGGCGTGAGGGGGGTTGTGGCTGTGCCTGTGGCGCCGATTAAGGCTTCTTTGCCTGTTTTGACGTGTTTGAATTGGGCTTTGAATCCTTCGGCGAATATGACTATGATGATTGCTGCGACGGCGAAGAGGGTTGCGGCGAGGGCTGCTTCATCTACGGCGGCTAACCCGATGAAGCTAACTCCGACGACGGCTACGTATAGGAGGAAGGCTCCGACGGCTACTAGAACCCCGATGAGTAAACCAAGCGAAACATGCATCCATGTCACCGCTCACTATGTTAGGCAGAATCAGCTTATAAGATTGATTGGCTGGGGGGTTGGCTGGTTTTTGTTGTTGGTGTTTTGGGTTGCTTTTTTGGTTTGGGGTTGGTGGTGTTGGTGGGTTGAGTCAAGGGTAGTCTGTAATAGTCAAGGATAGTCTGTAGAAGTCAAAATTAGTCAAGGAAAGTCACAAAGAAGCGCCCTTTAGTGGGCAGAAAAAGAGGCTGCTTAGGTTTCCAGCAGGGTCTGCAGGAGCTTAATGGCTGACCACGCCGCCAACGCGCTCGTATGCGGGTTATCCGGGTGCGGGTCGTTTGCGAAGCGCAGCTGCATCTCGCCGAACCGCCATTTAGCTTAAATTTCATGGGTGTTCCGTGTTAACTTTGGGTCAGAGACTACTTGACCTTAACCTTTACGGGCTTAACGGTAAGCGCCAAGCGTTGCCGCAACATTCATTTCCCGCGGAAATTTTTTAGCTGCCTCCTCAGCAGAGCCCTCGTACATGACTCTTCCTTCTTTGTTGCTTGCGCCAAAAGCCTTTGGGTTTTTGCGGCTGGTCAAAGTGACCTCGTCGATGCCTGCCAACGCCGCGCTGGACAGGGCATCTAAGCCGCCAATGGCGCCCGAAGGAACATGAACCCGCCCAAATCCACATTCATGTCGAGAAGCGCTCCCGTGCTCATTACAATAGCTTCGGCTCCTGACGCGACGATTTTGGGTACAACTTCTTTGGCTGCCTGCTGCGACGCCGCTTCCACCACGACGTTGGGTTTCTGGGCAAGCAGTTCATCCACGCTTGCGGCTACCGTGACGGGGAATTTGAGAGCTGCTTTGAGTTTCTGCGATTTGGAGGCGTCGATGTCAAAAACGACCAGTTCATCGCAGTCTACGAGTTTGCGTTCTATGGCTTCAGCTAAGACGGTACCGATTGCCCCGCACCCGATCAAACCAACCGTCTTCTTTGCCGCGGTTCTCACGATTTTTGCCTCAGATTCCCATTTTGCTTCTTGCCGTTAAAGCTGACGGTAGGAAAACTAGAATATGTCCTAAAAACGTTACCCGTTTCAGATACAGAGCAAGTTCTACAACAACGATACAAAAAAAAGAACTGAAATTTGTTCCCATCAAATATACCGCAGTTTTTCGAGTTCCAGCATTTTTTACTCACTCCAAGTTACCCGCATTTTCCCTTTTTCGATCCTCTTAGCTGACCACTTTTCTGAATAGGTACAGAGTAGCGCCGAAAGTCACAATCGCAATCACTCCGATTACAGCGTAAGCAGAAGCAAACGTACTCCAAGTCAACCCGCCCTCGATTAAGCCCCTTGTTACGTTAGAAACATAACTCAATGGGTTGTAGTCAGAAATGGTTCGTGCCCAAAGAGGCATGATTGATGTGGGAAAGAGACCGCTGCTAATAAAGATAAGTGGTAAGGCTATAATATTGGACATTGCTGATAGAGTTTCTGCGTTCTTTGTCTTCAAGCCCAAGGCAAGTGAGATCCCTGACCAAGCAAGTCCGAAGAAGGCAAAAGTCACGAAAATGAGTAAGAGTCCACCGACCCCGGTTGCGATTCTAAGACCCAGCAGCATTGCCACTCCAAGTATTATGGCTGACTGTGCCATGAGCACGAGTATGTCGCTCATCAAGCGACCAAGCAAAATTGCCGATCTGCTAGCAGGAGTTAAAAGCACTTTCTGAAGAAACCCCGAGTTAAGATCATTCACAATCGACTGGCCCGACGGCATACCAATTACTAAATTCAACACCAATATCCCAGGCGTAAGGTAAGCAAGGTAACTCCCAGTGGGTCCTAGAAAAATGCCGAGTTTTTGAAGTAACTGCGAGAAAAGGATCAGAAACAGCAATGGCGTGAAGAGGTGGACAAACAGTAGAGTAGGGTTTCTCCAGAGTTTTGTTAAAGCTCTTTGGAACAAGGATTGAATGTCATAAAATAGTGTCATTTTTAGTTTACCTCACATTAAGATTTGTTCGGTGGGTTTTCTGCCGAGTTCTTCGGGTCTTATTCTTCTGCCCGTATGGTGCAGGAAAACATCATCAAGTGTTGGAGAGGACATGTTCAAAGAAGTCGGGCGAATGTTGTTGCGGTCCAACGCTGTAACTACGTCAGCTATTATTTCGTTTGCGTTCTTCGCATGAGCAGTAATGCCGCCGTCTGAATCAGTAACATCCACTACTCCCGGAATTTCTTGCAAAGTCCTTTTCGTTTCGGATCTCAACAAGGAATCTTTTGGGTTCTTAAGTGAAAGAGTTATGGTGTCATGTCCGATTGCTTGCTTGAGTTCTGTTGGCGAACCACCAGCAACAATCTTCCCGTGGTCAATTATTGAGAGTCGCCGGCAGAGCTTGTCTGCCTCCTCCAAGTACTGAGTCGTCAAAAATATTGTAATGCCTTCTTCCCTGTTTAGCTCATCCAGGTAGTCCCATATTGACGCACGGGCTTGAGGATCAAGCCCAGTCGTCGGCTCATCAAGGAAAAGTAATTTAGGCTTATGAATTAGGGCAGAGGCGAGGTCAAGCCTTTTTTTCATGCCGCCTGAATATCGGCCAGCAGGTTTGTTTGCGAATTCTTCAAGCTGCACAGTTTTCAGTAGCTCGTCTACTCGTTTCTCTAAGGCGCTACCATGCATTTGTTGGAGACGACCTTGAAGACGGAGGTTTTCTTTGCCTGTTAGGTCAACGTCTATTATGGTTTCTTGTGTGAGGACTCCGATGACTTTTCGGATTTCCTTTGGCGATTTTTCTAAATCGTAACCAGCTACTTGCACGTGCCCTGAAGTCTTTCTGAGGAGCGTGGTGAGGATTTTGATTGTGGTGCTTTTTCCTGCGCCATTCGGCCCCAGAAACCCGAAAAACTCGCCTTCTTTCACATTAAAAGAGATCCCTTCAAGTGCTCTTGTGCCGTCAGCATAGACCTCTACGAGGTTTTCGACCGAAATAATATCCGATGGTTCCATTTATTTTTCACTTCATGTAATTTCCTGATACATAGTGGCTGTTTCGGATTAAGCTTGTAGCGAGCATATTCGTTGCAACATTTATTATTGAATAGCTGCAATGTAAATCACATGCGCAGACTAGTTGTAGAGTGGTCAATCAACGAAGCAATTAAACAAATTAAGGAGAGAGAAATCGAGAAACTCAAAAAGTCCGGAGAGCAGGACGATTCAGAACTAGTCAAAAAAGCTGAATTGAATGAATTAAACAGGCTTGAGACAATTAAAAAAATCAAATCATTTGAGGTGCTTCACATTTTAAGATTTGATTCCTCTGAAACGGCAGCAATATTCAGATTAGAGCCCAAGGATAACTCTTTGGAAGTTGAAGAACTCTTAAAATCAATCCTTCAAAACCTCAACGTCGAATATCAGCTTTTAGAACAGGATAGAGGCGCTTGCATCTATTTTATCAAGGGAAAAACGGTTCAGCCAAGTTCAGGAACACCCAACAGAAGCGGAATGTACCCCCTGTTGCCTTTTGCTGTCAGGGATGGAAAAGTTAGAGTTACCCTTGTCGGAGATAACGAGCAGGTTAAGGAGTTCCTTGAAAATAGAGGGGTTAACTATAAGGTGCTGTCGCTAACGGACGCTAAATTCTCGCCTAATTCGCCGATTAGCCGCTTAACCGAAAAACAACAAGAAGCCATTTCCCTAGCGTTTAGGCTCGGCTACTTTGATACGCCCCGAAAAATAAGCGCCGACGAACTTGCAGCAAAGCTTGGTCTTGCGAGTTCTACTTTAGCTGTTCATTTAAGAAGAGCGGAACGTCGCTTACTCGCTGAAATGTTAAATGAACAATAGTTGAGCTTATTGAGGGCAATAAGCGATTCTGAACATAATCATTTGTTAAACGCAACGCTAAAGAAACCCAAGCCCCATAGACATTGACTGTGATTTGCATGGCACAAAACAGGAACACGAAATGATAAGCGGCGATTTAGCTCAATGCATACTGCTGATTCTTCGCAAAGAAGGCGCCCAAACCCTGCCGCAACTCCAAGAAAAAACTGCCCTGCAAACCTCAGGTTTACACAACCAGAGTGGAGAACGGCATGCACGTTCCGAAACGTTGAGTGTCGATATCAACATGCGATGACATGGTAGCGCAAAAAATGGATAAAACTTACCGATAATGCTACGTACGAGTTAACGGCTGAAGGCAAGGTGCAAGCGGAGGAGATCGCCAATAACATGGAAAGTGTCGTCCACAGGATTGAAACCCAGATCTTAAGCCCCTCTGCTGCTGCGAGGAACGCGACCGCCAGTTACTTTGTGTTAGCTATACTGAAGATGTTGGCTGGGTTTTTTAGTGGTAGCGTCGGTTTGATCGCTGATGGCGCAGACACAACAGTCGATACAGCGTCTTCGGCGAATTGTTTGGGCTAGGCATAAAACTTAAGAAAAGAAACCTTGGCACGATAATCATACTTGGGTTGATGTTTCTAACAGCCGCTATTCTATTTTATGACTCAGCAAGTTCCTTAATTCAGCGGGTACATGGGATTTTCTTGCCCATATCTATGCCAATAGTGGTAATAATAATTGAACTCATAGCTATGCTATCAATGATTGTTCTTTCGCTTTACCAGCGGGTTGTGGGAAACAGAAACCAGAGCTTAGCGCTAATATCCCAATCTATCGACGCCAAAAACAGCGTATATTCCTCGGCTGCTGTTATTGTGGGCGTAATCTTCTCTATATTTGGCATATACTGGGTAGATGCGATAGTTGGAGCCTTCATAGCTGTAAGAATCAGCATTGATGGAGTAAGTTTAACCCGAGAAGTCTGCCAAATCGATGAGGGGGCAACTGCCCGAGTTTTCAAAGTTCAAGTTGCCAATCGAAAGACGATTTGAGCAGAGCCGTTTGGACAACTTCCGAAACTGGATATTATACTCCATTTACAAAGACAAATCAAGCACTAAACAGGAGCTCGTGGCTTCGCTGGAAAAAACTTTCCGACCCAGCTACATGCCCACATCATTCAATGAATTCAGAGTTGGAACGGGCGTTGATTTCGAAAACGACTTTTCTGACCTTATCCAACCCTTAATCGCTGAGGCATACCTCGTCGAAACAAACGGAGCTTACTCGCTAACGAGTAAAGGTAAAACCTTCATTAAAGATACGGTGGATACTCTGCGATATAAAGAAACCGAACTCTAAAGCGTGAGGAGAAATAAGATGAAAATCATCGGATTTATCGCAAGTCCACATAAAGAAGGCAATACCGCCTGGATAGTAAACAAAATACTCGAAGGTGCGAAAGAACAGGGCGCCGAAACTCAATCCTGGTATTTCAGCGATCTTGATATCAAACCGTGCCAGGGTTGTCTTGGCTGCCACAAGGGCGATCGAGGTTGTGTTATCAACGACGACATGCAGAAACTTAATGTTGCGATTGATCATGCCGATGCCATTGTTTTCGGCTCGCCGATTTACATGGGGCAGATGAGTGCCCAGGCGAAGATATTCATCGACAGGCTGTTTGCGGTAATCTCTCCGCGATTCTCTCCGTATTTCAAAGAAGAAAATGCCGCGAAAAAAAAGCTGATTCTTACCTTTAATCAGGGTAATCCTGATTCCAGCATGTTCCAGGTGTATATTGATTATACGAAACACATGTTTGAGATGCTGGAATTTGATGTTAAAGAGGTACCTGTCATTACCGGTATGCGAAATGGACCGGCGCATGAAAGAAAAGATCTGCACAATGTCCTGAAGGATATCGGTTCATCGTTGGTTTCGGAATTTGGGAACCATTCCCGGAATAATAAAGTGGAAATCAGGTAAGAACAACTGATTGTTCGATAAATCAGAGCAAATTGGCAGAAAATAAGGCTGCAGTCAAAAAGATAGGCGCACCTTCAGAAGGTGCTTTTTGTGACAATTATGTAATGTCGATAAGTGTTGTTAGTCGGTCTCTGACGTTTTTGAGTTTATCGATATTTTGAGTAATCTTGGAGGGTTCCATGCGTTTTAGGTCTTCAGGATAAGAAATGTAGCTGTTCATTTCTTCTATCGCACGTCTGCGGCTTACAGCAATTACAATATATTGCAGCCATATGCATTTGATAATTTGATAATATTGGGTACACTATGCATATTAATCTCCAAAGCATTAACATGATAGCAGCAAAACAGTAAATTCGTTTAAACTGTTTAGTGCGAATATACTGTTTTATTAGCAAAATTATTGCATAGACAACTCCATAGACAACGCTATGCATATTGAAGAGGACGCAAAAAAATGAGCAAAAAAGAAGAACTAAAACACAAACACGCTACAGACAAATGCCCAGAATGCGGTGGCGACAACTTAGTTCACGATTACGACACTGGAGAAACAGTGTGCGGTGACTGCGGACTAGTCATCTACGAGCAAATGATGGATAAAGGGCCAGAGTGGCGCGCGTTTACCCAAGAGGAGAAAGCTTCCAGAAGTCGCGTTGGAGTTCCCACATCCTATTCGGTTCATGACAAAGGATTATCCACAGCCATCAGCCAAGTGGACCGAGATGCATTTGGACGAAAACTTCCCTTGGCGACAAGGCTGCAAATGTGGCGCCTTAGGAAATGGCAAATACGCAGCCGAGTACATTCATCAGTCGACAGAAACCTTGCTCAAGCCATGGCAGAACTAGATAGACTCTCAGACAAACCCTACATTCCACCATCAGTAAAAGAAAAAGCCGCCGTCGTTTACAGAAAAGCCTTAGATAAAGGCCTTGTTCGAGGAAGATCAATTGCCGCTATCGCTGCTGCTTCGCTTTACGCTGCCTGTCGTGCAAGCGGAACACCACGTGCATTAAATGAAATTGCTGAAGCCAGCCTCGTGACAAGAAAGATGTTTCAAGATGCTATAGGCTATTATTGACACAGTTGGACTTGCACGTACCTATCGCTGATGCACGCACATATGTTTCTAAAATCGCGAAAAAACTGGGATTTCAGGGAAGACTCAGGGTAAAGCCATCCAGATTCTCATGGACGCCAAACGAAAGCGTGCTGTGGCGGGAAAAGATCCAATGGGTTTAGCTGCCGCCGCCCTGTACATTGCTTGCTTACAAAACAGCGAGAAAAAGACCCAAAAAGACATCGCTGAAGCAGCTGGCGTAACAGAAGTCACCGTACGCAATCGTTACAAAACACTCAAAAAGCAGTTGAATTAGAGTTGCCCGATTAGGCAACTATTTTTTCAATCAAGTTTGACCTCTTGGTTTAACACAAAAGGAAAGAGCGGGGATTTTCCGAGATTCGTTCGCAATTCAGCGGTTTCTTT